>CBDCZR010000020.1:0-80847 GCA_965224535.1 Verrucomicrobiales bacterium | reverse complement strand
GTGGTTCTGGATCTCAAATCCATGGAAATGCGCGAATTGCTGGAGGAGGTGACCGAACGCCAGACTTACAAGGCTCACGAAAAGGACCTGGAGCTGATGCATTGGGTCGATCCCACCATTCCCGAGGCTGTTTTCGGCGATTACGAACGCTTGCGCCAGGTTTTGATCAATTTGGTCGACAACTCGATCAAATTCACCCCGGCCGGCGGCGAAATCGAAATTCGCGCTACCGTGACCGAAACCGAGGATGCCAAGCCGGTCATCCAGTTTACCGTGCGCGACACCGGGATGGGCATCGCCGAGGAGCATCGCGAACTCATTTCGAAGCCTTCCAGCAGGTGGACAACTCCACCACGCGCGAATACGGCGGATCCGGCCTGGGATTGGCGATTTGCCGGAAAATGACCGAGCTGATGGAAGGCAACCTGCGGGTGGAAAGCACGGTTGGTGAGGGCTCGACCTTCCTTTTCGAAATTCCGCTAAAATCGACTCCGAGCAGCCGCGCATGGAGCACCTCTTCCCCTACTACGAGGCCATTCGGGAGAAAAAAATCGCCGTGGTCAGCCAAAACGCCGCGTTTGCCGAGCTGGTCAAGACATACCTGGAAGGCTGGGCCATGGATGCCCACGCAATCCCGGGTTTGGGCGCGCAAACCTTTACCGAGCTGGGTAAACTGAGCCCCCAAGGCGTGGTCATGGACGCCGTCGGCCAGGATCAGGAGCAACTCATCGCGTTCGTCAATCAACTGGCCACGCACAACGTTCCCGTGATGGTCATGCATCGCGCCGGGCACCAGATTCCGCTGCAAAAACGTCCCAAAGTGTGCCAGGTGCCCAAACCATTCAAAGAGCGCGACGTCCTGCAGAATCTCGCGCGCATCTTCTCAGACGACGTCGTCGCCGCGGAAAAGGAGGAAGCTGAAGGGACCGGCAAGAGCATGGCCGCCGATTACCCGGCCCAAATTCTTGTTGGTCGAGGATCAGCCGCTCAATCAGAAAATCGTCTCCATGATGCTCAAAAAGATGGGTTACGAGGTGGAAATTGCCGGCAACGGCCTGGACGGCGCCAACGCGGTGAACGACGGCGGAGATTTCGACATGATCATCATGGACTTGCAGATGCCCGTGCTCGGCGGCATCGACTCCACGCGGATGATTCGCGGCAATTTCGACCTGCCCAAGCAGCCGGTCATCATGGCCATGACCGGCCACGCGCTGACCGGCGTTCGCGAGAGCTGCATGGAGGTGGGGATGGACGATTTCCTGACCAAGCCGGTGGCATTGGCGGAGTTGCGCGAGGCCATCATGCGCAATCACAAAAAATTGGCGAAGGCGGCGTAGTTGAGCCCGCGAATCGCCAAAATTAGTGTTGCGACCACAACGAGCGCGAAAATAGCGCCAAAACCACGAAAATCTCCAACCGGCCCAGCAACATCAGCAGGCTCAGGAACACCAGGGTGAACTCGTGCAGGTGCGCGAAGTTATCCGTCGGCCCCAAACTGCCAAAACCCGGGCCCATGTTGAAAAACGTGGCAAAAACCGCGCCAAACGCAGAATTCAGGTCGCTGATCCCGGGCTCGAACAGGCTGATGAGCGAAGTGGAGACCAAAACCAGGCTCGCCACGAACACCAGGTAGGTGAGCACGGCGCGCTGGCCGTCGGCATCCACGTTTTGGCCGTCCATCCGGATGGGGGCCACCAAATTAGGCCGAAACGTGCGCCGCACCTCCTGAGCCATGACTTTGACCATGATCGCCAGGCGCGCCACCTTCACTCCGCCGGCGGTCGAGCCGCTGCAACCGCCAATAGCCATGAGCAAAAACAGCATGGTGCGGGCAAAGAGCGGCCACTGATCGTAGTCGCCCGCGCCGAAACCGGTCGAGGAGCTGAGCGAAATGACGGGGAACAAGCTCTGGCGCAGAGCCGCCCAGCCTTCACTTTCGTGGTTGAGCCACAAATCGATGGTGATGGTGGCCCAGGCGATGCCAACCAGCGTGATGAACCCCTTGGCCTCCGTCCGGCCGGCTTTGGAGCGGAAATTAGCCGTCACCAGGTGCAAAACCAGAATCATGCTCAAGCTGCTGACGAACATGAACGCGCAGAGAAACGTCTCCACCGCCGCGGATTGAAAGTGGCCCACGCTTTGGTCGTGCGGGGCGAATCCGCCGGTCGAAACCGTGGTCAACGCGTAGAGCAGCGCCTCAAACCCGGTGATTTTGACCGGTGCAGAGCTTCCCACGGCCCAAAGCCCCAGCCAACAGGCCAACGTGAGCCCGCCGTAGATCATCCAGAGCCGGAAAGTCAGGTCTTTGACCCGCGAAGTGGTCGCATCGCCCAGTTTCAGCGAAGTTTCCGCGCCGAAGAGCGATTTTCCGCTGACGCCGAAGGTTGAGAGCAAGGCCACGATGAGCGCCAGAATGCCCAAGCCGCCGATCCACTGCGAGAGACTGCGCCAGAGCAGGATGCTGTCCGGCGTGGTGTCGAGCCCGGCCAGAACGGTGGAGCCGGTCGTCGTAAATCCGGACATCGACTCAAAAAACGCGTGCGGCCAGGTTAAACGGCCCTCGCAGAGCACGAACGGCAAGCTGCCGAACAGTCCCGCGGCCAGCCAACCCAGCCCCACCGTCGCGATGGCCTCTTTGCGCAAAACTTGCTCCGGCTTTCCGTGGCGGCCGAAAAAAAGGAACGCAACACCGGCAAATCCGGTGACCAACGCGGAACAACCGATCGGGCACATGGCGTGGTCTTCGCGTCCTTGCCAGGCCTCGAACCAGGCCACCAGAAAGCACAGCCCCATGGCCAGCGAGACCATGGTGAGGATGGCGCCTAGCAGGCGGAAAAGGATCGAAAAATGCATGGGGAGAGGATGAAAACAGGCTACGCCGTTCGCAACGGTTGCCAACCCCGATTTGTGGCCGGGAGGACGCTCAAATCTCGCTGACCGGGTCGCGTTCGTTGGTCCGCCCGCACTGCGGACAAGGGGGGAGGGGTTCGTCGCTACGGTCCTCGTAATGGCAGTTGCAGACCTGGCACACCAACTGATGGCGGCGATTGCGCCGGGCGCGGCGGGTCATGATGAACTCGCCAAACATCCACAGCACGAAGAGCCCTCCCAGGATGAGGAAGAGGTAAATGACGATCAATTCCGAGAGGGTGACGTGAAACACTTTTTTGTGCTTTGTTCCTTGTTCTTTGCGCTTTGTTGCCCTCCAGCGGGAAACAAAGAGGGAAGAACCCTACCAGACTATTTCAATCCAGTCTTGTTGCAACGGCAAGGCCGCGCCGGGTTCGAAACGCAGGACGCTGCGCAAGATGTTCACCTCGGCGGGAGTCAGGCCGCCTTCCGGTTCTTCCGAAACCAGAAAATAGAGCAGCCGGCCATCGGATTTGACGCCTGCTTTGGCGCGCAATCGGCCGTTTGGCTCGCGCAGAGCCCTTCCCAGTGCCTCGCTGTCGACTTGCAGGTTGCGGTTGGCAAGTTGCGGGCCAACCCGGACCTTCGGCTGGCTCAGGTGGGGCAGTTCGCGCTCCTCCTCTTGGCCCCAACCGCTGACCTCGGGCGGCGGCGGCAATTCCAGACGCCCCGGCGAAATTCCCGCCAGCGCGGAGGTTCCCCCGGGATTGATGGGCCGCAGGGGAATCTGGTAGGCGTGAAACGACGGCCGAAACGCGGCTCCCAGCTCCTCCAACGAAAAATCCGCCAATTCCGTGGAAATTCCCGGGCCGTAGGCAAAAGCGCGGTCTTCCAGTTCTCGGAGCAGTTGGGCGGCGGCCGGAACGTTGGGATCCAGCACGGTGATCCGCATCGGTTGGGCGGAAATGGGCTTGGTAGGCGGGTAAACCACCTGAAACAGGTAAAACGCGGTGATGTGGGCCAAAACGACGACCGCAAGCACGAAGCTGAGCCGCCAATTCCACAAATCGAACGTTCTCCACTCAAACGGTAGCCGCCAGGGCAGGTTCATCGCGAAAAACCGGGTCGAATGGTGGCGTAGGCAATTTCCATGCCCCGCTCGTGGATGACGTTGGTGACGCTGACGACCAACCCGTGCGGCGCCATTTGGTCGGCGCGAACGATCACGTGGCGAATTTCGGCTCCCGAGCGATCGAGATACTCGCCCAACTCTTCCAGCCGAATTTTGTGCTCGTTGAAGTAGAGCTGGGGAGTCGCGCCGGGCAAGACCGTGACCACATGCGAGGCGCCGATGGGCGGCAAACTGGCCGCCGATGCCGGGACGGTGACTGAAACGCCGGATTTGAGCACGAAACCGGATCCCAGCAGGAAAAACACCAACAACAGGAAAACCACGTCCAGCAAGGGAGCCGTGTAGAGGAAGCCGGCGTTGTCTTTGAGCGAACTTTCCAGCTTCATGGCTGGATTTTGCGGTTAAAACGAGGGGTTGTTAGTTGGCCTCCAGTTTGGGGTCGAAGGCCCGCAGTTGCCTGGATTCCTTGGCCGCGGCGGCCTCAGCCTCCAACTGCGCCTGGCGGAATTCCACGATTTCACTGCGGTTGTTGCGGCTATCGTGGATGATGTTCACGATCTCGATTCCAGCGCGCTCCATATCGTGCATGAGAGTCTTGGCGAATGCGGTGAGGTAGGCGTAAAAGGTAAATGCGGGAATGGCCACCACCATCCCCACCGCGGAGGTAATGAGGCACTCGTAAAGGCCGCTGGAAACCTGCACGGGGGTGGCGTAACCGCTGCTTTCGCTAATTTGGATGAAAACGCGGAGCAAACCAACCACCGTCCCCAAAAGGCCGATGAGCGGCGCGACGTAGGCAATGTTTCGCAGCACGGCCAGGTTTTTTTCCAGCTTCGGCACCTCCAATTGCCCGGCTTCTTCCACCACCTGGCGCAATTCCGCCCGGGGCAGGTCAAAACGCAGAACCGCGGCGTGAACCACGCGGGCCACCGGCCCCGGCGTGCCGGCGCTTTCGTGAATGGCCTCGGCAAAGTTGCGATTTCGGATCAAATTGCCCAAGCCGTAGAGCAAGTCGCTAACGTTGATCCGCGCCCGGTGAAAAGTGAGGTAGCGTTCCAGAAAAATCCCAATCGAAAAAATGCTGCATCCGATGAGGAGCCACACAAGTGGCCCGCCTTCCCAAATTAGGGGTCCTTTAGCTACTGCGACGGTCATGTTTTCGGTTTCCAGGCGACTTCACTGGAATAACAGCCTGGAATTTCTTTGTAAAGCTGCGAGTGATGAAAAATTTGGACGAATTTCGCAAAACTTCGATCCAATCCATTTTCAATCGTTGCTGTCAATTGTACTGAAGAAAGGGTTCGGCCACCTCCTCGTCCTCGGATCGGACAGCGGGGGTGTAAGTGGTGCGGTTTCGCAAAATTTGCCCCAAATGGCCCATCATGCTCTCGGCAGCCTTCCGGGCGTGAAAACGAACGACGCCGACCGCGATTCCTTCGCGAAAAGCCGCGAGCAGCGCGAATTCTTCGCTCACCGGGTGGACCAGCAGGTGAGTCTCGCCGCCGTGGCACAAAACCTCGGGTGACGCGGTTTCGCCCAACTGACCGGCGATCATCTGGGTGGAAGCGAACAAGCCGGCCGAGAGAACACCGAGCGAATCCGCCGAAGGGACCACCACACCGGGACCGGGCCTGGATTCGTGAACGATGACTGCGCCGCTGCGCTCGATGAGCGCGACTACGTGGCACTCAGTTTCCGAAAGGAAGCGCTGCAATGTTTCCCGAAACTCGCGCGCGGTCTCGGTGGTGATGTTCAGGTGATAGTCCCCGGACGAAGCCAGGACGTTGCAGGGATCTCCCATCAGTTTTCGGGTTGTTTTGGCAGCGTGGCAGGCAAACAAGAAACCACGGCGGCGCGAGCCTCAGGAAACCGTCGCGGCGGTTTGCTGGTGCGCGCCGCTTGATTCCGGGTTCATGATGCCGTCGTCATCGCTTAAATCATGGAACCGCCGAATCGTTTCCTGGGCCACGGCGTTGAGCGTGGCAAAAACGTTGTAACCCTGGGAAGCCACGGCCTCAAAAACCGGCACGGGACTGGACCGTTGGTTGAGCACCATGTCCAGGTGGTCGACGGCCACGGCGTCCGGGAGGTCGCGCTTGTTGTACTGCAGCACGAACGGCATTTCATCGATGGAGCTGCCGCCGGTTTCGAGCACGTTGTCGGCCATGGTTTGCAGGGCCTGCACGTTGTCATCCAGCTTGTCCGCGGAAGAATCGGCCACAAACACCAGCCCATCGGCGCCGCGTAGCACCAACTGCCGGGTGGCGTTGTAGGCCACCTGGCCGGGGACGGTGTAGAGCTGAAACCGGGTGTGGTATCCTTGGATCAACACCGCATCGATCGGCAAATAGTCGAAAAAGACCGTGCGGTCGGTGGAGGTGGCCATGGAGAGCAATTCTCCCCGCTGATCGTCCTCGATGCGGGAGTGGATGTACTGCAAATTCGTCGTCTTGCCGCTGAATGCAGGACCGCAGAAGACGATTTTGAACTGAACTTCGCGAGTGTCGTGATTTACGAGAGCCATATTTACGGTGTCCCTGATTATTAAGGGACGGTTTGGTTAATTAGGCGTGTTTGTTAGGGTACGCAATCACCGATTTCGGGAAAATGTCAGGATGACGGCCCCGCAGCCAGCAATTTGGCGGTTCCGTGGAGGATCAGGGCCAGTTTCTCGGCAGTTCCCGCGGGAAATTCGGCCGTTTCGTGCAATACGCTCAGGCACAGGTCGCCTTCGCCGTAGAAACTGAGAATCCCCTGGCTGGTGTGCAACGTGAAGGCCTCACTGTCGGCAAAGCCCAAATCGCTGGCCAATCCTCGGACGCGTTCGTAAACGCGCAGCATCATCTCCGCCAAATTCGCCTCGTTTTGCTCCGGCGGCAATTGTTCGCCGAAAACGCGGCCCTGGCGGTCGAAAATGACGCAACCCGCAATTCCGGTGAGGCCGGAGGAGAGTTCGGCGATTCGCTGCGGCGCAAAATCGTCCTCGGTGCCAAAAACCGCGCGCAATTCGAGGTCGCGAAGCGGTCCCTGAAAGTCCAACCCGCCAAATCCGTGCGAACCGGCCGGTTTGGCGCCGGGAGCCGGCGCGGGGGGATCGCTAGCGGCAATGGCGACGGAGACAGCCGGTTGCGCCGCGGGAGCGACAGCAGGGGCCGGTGCTGGGGTTTCGGCCACAACCGGGACCGGGACCGGCTGCTGGACGGGCTCCGCCACCTCTTCAGCCTCAACGGCGGCGACTTTCGGCTCGACTTCCAACTCAGCCGGCTCAACGGCCTCTTCTTCGTGGGTGGATGCAACCGGTTCCTCAATCGCCGCCTCCGGCTCGGCCTCGACGGGCGCTTCTTGAGCCTCGACGGCGGCATCGGCAGCTTCTTCGGCCGGCGATTCCGGTTCCGCGACAACCGCGGCTTCGGCGGGTTCGCCGACTTCATCTGCCACGATTTCCGCGGCTTCAGCAGCTACCTCCTCTTGCTCGTCCTCCTCGTCTTCGACCACGATCATATCGCCGTAGCCATCGTCAGGGGATCCCTCCTCCTCAGTGGCAGCCACCTCGACTTCAGGCTGCTCGTTGCTCGCCTCAACCGGGGCTCCCAGATCGTCCAGGCTCTCGATTTCGCCGTCGGCGGAATCGGCCAAATCCGGGGCTTCCTGCAAAAATCCGTCTGGAAACGGGTGAATTTCCTCTTCGTCGTCCCCCGCCAAATCGGCAGCCGGGGTGATGGCGGGCACGGGCGCCTCTTCGGCGAAATCCTCGGTTTCGACCTCAATCGCCGGCGGTTCGGCTTCCACGGCCTCGGCGGTGGGTTCCTCTTCTCGGCCTGCGGACGCGGATTGCTCGGCCAAAAACGCCTTCATCAACGCGGCGGCGTCATCTTCCTCCTCGGCGGTGGGTTCCTCTGCTTTGGGCACCGTTTCGGGCTGAATGACGGCCTCAGCGTCCGTTTCAGGCTCCTTTTGGCGCGCCTCGACTTGCTTCGCGACGGCTACATCCACGGATTGCTCCGCATCTTGGCGGGCGCCTTCAGAAAACGGGGTCTCAATGTCTGAGTCTTCCTGTGGCTGGGCCGGGCGCTGGCGGCTTTGCAGCACGTCCGCCGGCAATTGGCGAAAAACGTCCTTAAGCGGCAAAGTCACCTGCACTCCGGGATTAGCGGCGCTGAGAATGGGCTTGGAAATCTGGTCGGAATACTGCATCAACTGCGCCACGGACAACGAAACCCGGCCAGTGGTAAGCTGAGGCTTCACCAGCGACAAGGGCACCTGAATTTGACCGGACAGAGGCACGGTGGTCGGCTCGATTCCCAGCGCATCGGCGTCCAGGCGCATGAGCAACTGGGGCAGGGAAAAGATGAGAGCCGGCTCGCCATTCGGCATGATCGCCCGGGACGGCGCCGTCTCAGAATCGGGCTGTGCTTGGGCTTCCAGCTGTTGCGGAGCCGCCGGTTGGAAGTTTTGCGGGGGAATTGGCGTCTCAACGGCTTCCGGTTCTTCCGCCAAAGCGGGCGTCGGCGTGGAATCCCCAACTTGGGCGAACGGACCTCCGGAATCGCTCCCTGCTCCCGGCGCCGGCTGGGTGCGCGCTTGCGGAACGGGATCGAACGAAGCTGAAGAGAGCGACTGAGCTGCTTCCACCGGCTCCGACCCGGTAGTCGCGCCACCGCCCTGGTTACGGTTCACCACTTGAAACGGCGAATCCGTGATTTCAGGGAGCGCGGAGGATGGCGCAGGTGTTGGCGCTGGAGCTGGCGTCGGCGGTCCGGCCGGCACGGCGGGGGGACCGGTTTGCAGGGAGGCCGCGGCTTGATTCGGAGCTGCAACCGGACTCGCGCCATTGTTGACCACCATGAACGGGCTATCCGCCTGATTAACCCCGGAAGCCTGAGGCTCGGGCGGCAAGGTTGGGGCCGCCATCACCGGCTGCGGTTGTGCCGCTACCTGAGCCGGTAATTCCGGCGGCTCGGCCTTCGGTTGAGCGGTTCTTTCCCCGGGAGCGGCGGCTGGGGCCAGCGACAAGCGGACGGCGGCGTCATTGGTCTCGACAATCGGCTGGCTGAACATTTGCGGGCAAGCTTTGTAGATTTTGCCCAACGTCGTCGAAAGCGTTTGCCGCACCGGATCCTCCGCGGTCGGCGGCAAGTGCAGGGTAATCTGTTGCTGCGGCAATGTCGCCCGGGAAACCAAATGACCGGGAATCGACCGCATCAACTCCCCGGTTTCGAACGTGTAGGCGCGCTGCGAGGTAGATCGGGTTGCTTGAAACGGAGAATCGCCCTCAGCTCCGGTGCGGGCGGCAACGGCAGGCGCAGGAGGAGCGGGGCTAAAAGGAAGACCGGCGGCGTCTCCCGCCGTGGCAACGGGAGCATTGCCGGCGGATGCGTGGGGTACATCGGGATGGGGCAGACCATCTTCGGTCTTTCCAAAGAGATTACGGAACGGAAAAGCCATTGATTTGGAGTGGTGTTTTGAGTTGCGGCTGACACAGTCGATCCTTGCTCTTAGAGGATCGCCCCATAACATTAAGGGAAAGTTAATTTTTACAAGCACTTAATTGCACGGAGTGCCACGCCGAACATTTCACCTGATTTTTCGCGCTCCGAGACCTTCGCCTCTTCCCAATCTTCACCTTCCCCCCGGCCCAGTCCCCTACTCCTGGCGCACCCAACTGCGGGAAACCAACCGGTCCACCGTCAAAAAGGCGCGGCCGTTGTCGAATTGATCCCAACGAAGCTGCACTTCCGCCGCCAACGGGTCTTCCTGCCAGGAAAGTTGCTCCACCATGCGTCGCCCGGCGTCGGTTTCCTTAGAAACAAAGGCATACTGCGTGAATCCGGGGTACGGCGGGTCGATTTTGTAGCAAACCAGGTTTTCCACGTCGGGAATTTGGTCGCGATCCTCCTCCCAGTAGGTCACGCGCTGGATGACGACGCGAAACGACCGAGCCGATTCGTTGCGCTCTTCCACGAACTGCTGGAAGTGGCGGTCCTTGAATTCCACGAACAAATCCCAGTCGAGTCCGAAAGTCTCTCCCTCTTCCACCACGATGACCGGGAAGCCTTCCTGCTGGTTGGAGAACGTGAGGAAGAAAACGTAGATTTTGCGCCTTCCGCCGGGTTGCGGCTCGGTGTGGAAATAATCGAGCCTGTAGTCCAAAAACGGCAAATCAACGTGGTCGGCGTAGTATTTTTGCAACTGATCGTGCCGTTGCTGGCCGTGATGGATGAATTGCATGCGCTCCATCCAGTTTTCCGCCTCCAAAAAGCCTCGAATCGTGCGCCTGGCCGGCTCCAGAATCGTGGTCCGTTGCGGATTGATGAGGGAATGCTCTCGATCGCCGCCCGATCCCGGTTTTTCCACTGCGGGCTCGTCGTTTCCATTGACCGGCCGAAGCGGTTTTTCTTGCTGAGCCGCGTTCGGCGCAGCATTGGCCAGTTCCGTCGGCCGATTGTCTTCCCCGCCCTGCTGCACCGGCTTGGGCTCGGGTTCATCCGGAGGCTGGTTTTCCGGCGCGGACGGCTCCGGATCGGAAGCGGTCGTCTCCGGCGCGCTCGGGGTGGAATCATCCAAAAGCAGGGGTTGCGGGGGCGATTGATCGGCCTGCGCATCGGTGGCTTTCAACCCCAAAAGATCCTGACTCCAGACAAAATACGCCATGCCGGCAATCAGCACAAAACTGAGAGCTACCAGGCCCAGGGGGAAGGATTTGCGTTTCGGCGTCCTGCGCTCACCGGGAATTCCGGGATTTTCCCCGAATGGTCCCACCTGTTTCGCGGGTTCGGGCTCTTGCTTGAGATTCAACGGCGCGGCGGGCTGAACTTCCACGCGAGGGGCGCTGGTTTCCGGCGAAGGCTGGGTTGGGACGGAAATTTCGGGAACTGCCGGCGCTGGTTCCGGCTGTTTCAACGCAGGCACGGGCGCGGGAGCAGGAGTGGCGGTGGGTGGAGACGCCGTTTGCGGAGTCACGGGCGCCACCGGTGCAACGGGCGCTGCTGCAGGAGTCACGGGCGGCACGGGAGCCACAGGCGAAACGGGAGCCACAGGCGAAACGGGAGCCACAGGCGAAACGGGAGCTGCCGCAGGCGGCGCGGCCAATGGCGGAATGGAAGCAGGGCGCCCGGGATTGCCCACCAATCCGCCGGTTGATGCCGGCGAGGACGCTGCGCCACCGTTCCAGGAAGCCGGCTGAACTCGCGGCGTCGGCTCCGGAGCGGTAATCGTGGCTCCGCAAGCCGGGCACGGTCCCGTTTGACCAGCCAGGTCTGAGCTGACTTGCAACGTGGTCCGACAGGATTCGCAGGCGAAGGTAATTACGTCCTGATTTGCGGGATCCATCGATTTTTTTGAACTGGCGGAAAGTGCGACCGGACGGCGGACTTTTTGTTAGAATTAGTGGATTTTTAGGTTACTCGAAGGACTCGGCCCGTCAAGCGCCTTGTTAGGCGGCGGGAAAGTGCTTTTTCGACTCAAATTTGCTCGGAAATCTTCAGCTTCCCGCTAAACCTACCTCTTTGCCGCGCTGGAGGAAAGTTGGAATTTTCGATACCTGGCTAGCCTCCTAGTGATGGAAAACGAAGCGCGACGAATTGAGCAGCGACCAGAGCAAATCCTCGAACGCTTCCTCCCGCGACGAGGCCGCGGCGATCTGCTCGCGCAAAACGTGGCGCTCGGCGTCGGTGGGCAGGCGCGATAGCGTCCGCAGATAGAGATCCTCGAAAATCGCGTCGTCCTTCGCGCCGCCGGCCAAGAGATGTCGGACACGGTTTTTGGGATGCGTCACTTTTTTCTGCACGTCAGCGCTGTTGATGAGGTAGAGCGCCTGGGCCAGGTCCGGGTTGTTGGTCGATGCGCACTCGCAGGGATTGGCGCGCTGCGAGCGACCGAACATGTTGAGAAACGCCGAGCGAATGTTCGGGTCCGGAAGCTGGATGGCGCGAGTTCCCGCCGGCATGCCCTCGTACTCCGCCGGGATGCCGGTGGCGGCGTCGATCGCATCGGCCAAAACCTGGGCGGAAAGCCGCCGGGGGCGATGATGGGTGTGAAAGGCCCCGTTTTCGTCACGCGCGGGCGAAATTTCCGAGGCGAGTTGGTAAACCCGGGACGAGCAAATCGTCCGGATCAATTGCCGGGCGTCGTAACCGCTCCGCACGAAATCCGCGGCCAGTGCATCCATCAACGCGGGCATGGTTGCCGGATTGGTGGGGCGCAGATCGTCGACCGGCTCGATCAAACCGCGTCCCATGAAGTAGGACCAGTAGCGGTTGGCCCAGTTTTTCGCGAAAAACGGGTTCGCTTCGTTGGTTAGCCAGCCGGCGAGTTGTTGGCGGATGTCTCCAGCCGTCTCCTCGACCCTGGCTTCACCAAACGCCGCCGGGTCAACGACCATTTTGGGCCGCATTTCCTTGGGCGTGGTGAGCGTGGTCTTGACCAGCCGCGCTCCACCGAAGCGGCCGCCGTCGCCGTTGTCTTTTTTCGCGATTTTGGTGAAGAAATTGGTTAGGCCGTAGTAGTCCTCCTGGCTCCAGGCTTCCATGGGATGATGGTGGCACTTGGCGCACTGCATCCGCACGCCCAGAAAGACCTGCGCGGTCGTTTCCGCGAGTTGCTCGGGCTTTTCATCCACGAAAAAGTAGCCCACCGCGCCGTTGGAGTAGAGATCGCCGCGCGCCGTGATCAACTGACGCGTCATCACGTCGATGGGCCGGTTTTCGGCGATTACTTGCTTGAGCCAGCCGTGAAAACTCCACATCCCCTTGTTGCCGAGAAAACGGCGGTGAACCCGGAGCAGGTCCCCCCACTTCAACGTCCAAAAATCGACGAATTCCGGCCGGCCGAGCAGTTCGTCGACCAGTTTGGCGCGTTTGTCAGGATCGTCGTTCGCGGCAAACGCGCGAATTTCCTCGGGAGTCGGCAGCGTGCCGGTGATGTCGATGAAAACGCGCCTCACAAACTCAAAATCGTCCGCCGCGGGCGCGGGTTCCAAGCCCATCCGCCGCCATTCCTCGGCCACCAGCTCGTCGACGAAGTTTTTCGGCTCAAACCCGGCCAAATCCACGTTTTTGCCGAACGGCACGCTCACCGGAACGGTCGTCACCCTACCCAAAAAGCTCACCGCAACCGACGTCCGCCCAAAACCGGCCGCGCGAACTTCGCCGCTCTCGGAAATCGCCGCAATCGACTCCTCCCGGCAATCGTAAACCGCCCAATCCGAGACATCGCGCACCGTGCCGTCAGACCAACGTGCCTTCGCGCTCAGTTGCAACGATTCGCCTGGTTGTAGCACGATTTGGGCGGGCGAAATCTCCAAATCCGCCACCTTCCCGGCATCCTCGGCAGCGGCCGGCGCCCCTTGCTCGATCCAGCGGCGCAAAATCTCGTAAGCCGGGGAACCGGGCTCGATCTGTTGCCCGCCTTCGTGCGGAATCTCCCCGGTCGGCTTCAGCAGCATGAGGCTGCTCTCCGGCGCCGTCAGCGACACCCGCCGTCCGAACGCCTCCAGCACCAACGCGGAATGATCCATCGCCGGATCCGAGCCAAAAAGCGAAAGCCGCAGCCCTCCGCGCCCTTGAAACGAGCCGTGACATTTGCCCGCGCTGCACCCCACCTTTTGCAGCACCGGCAAGACCTCGCGCTTGAAGCTGACGCCCTCGCCGCCCTGAATTTCAGAGCCCCAAGCAGCGGCAAGCGTCATCGAACACAACAAGATGGCGGCGCAGTTTTTCACGCAAAGCCTACCACGAGAACGCCGCGCATCGTCTTTCCCTGGCCACGCCGTCATCCCGAACCAGTGGCGGCCGAACCCAAGGTTTCGCGCAGAAAATCGCGCACGGCGCCCGCCAACTCCCGCGGCTTTTGCACGAGAACCCGGTGCCCGCAATCCGGCAGGATGCAAACCTGCGCCGTGGGGATGAGCGCGGCAGTTTCTTCGGCAAACCCGCGAAATTTCGCATCGTTTTCGCCCGCGATCCAGAGTTGGGGGATCGCGCAGCGGGCGAGATCGGATCGCAGATTTTTCTGCCGGCCCAACGACCACGTTTCGAACCCCCGGGCGATGGATTTGCGGTTTTTCGCGAGCGTTTCGAGTTGGCGGGGAGGAATCGGACTCTCCGCGAAAATGGCCTGCGAATTCCACGCTTCGACAAAAGTTTCCAACCCGCACGTTCGCAACTTTTCGGCCCAAACCTGATCTTGGCGAAGGCGTTCGGCGCGTTGCGGAGAATCCTCGGGCCAACCCGGATGCGCGCAGGCGAAAATCGCCGCCTTCCACGGTGAATCCGGCTCAAGCACCGCATGCATCGCCAAACGTCCGCCCAGCGAGTAACCCAAAATCACCGGCATGGGATCGGCGCCGCGAACCTTGCCATTCAACCGGCCGGCCCAAGCTTCGAACCCAACCGGCAGCGGCGTCCACAAATCCACCGGCGCCAAGCTCGGCAAATGCCGGCCCACCTCGTCCCAATCGCGAGGGCTCCCCAGATTTCCGTGCAACGCCCAGATCATGATTCAGCGCCGAAACATTGGCGCAGGCCCAAACGTGAGTAAAGTGGAACGATGCTCGATCCACACCCATCCCTTTCAACCCGGCGCCAACTCTTTCAAACGGTCGGCATGGGCGTCGGCGGTTACGCCTTGCATGAGCTGATGAGCGCTGACGCCCTGGGCAAACCCGTCTCCGGCGGCCTGCATCATCCTGCCAAGGCCAAAAACGTCATCTACATCCACCTGGTCGGCGCGGCCTCGCACCTGGACCTCTTCGACTACAAGCCGGAGCTGCAAAAACGCACCGGCCAGCTTTGCCCGGATGAAATGTTCGTCGGCAAACAACTCGCCTTCATCCGCTCCCAACCCAAATTGCTGGGAACGCCGGCCAACGACGAAAAATTCGCCTTCAAACGCTGCGGAGACAGCGGGATGCACATCTCCAACCTGCTGCCAAACCTGCAAAACGTGGCCAGGGAACTCTGCTTCTTCCGCACCCTCCACACCGAGCAGTTCAACCACGCGCCGGCCCAAATGTTCCTCCTCACCGGGTTCAATCGCTTCGGCCGGCCCAGCATCGGCTCGTGGACCAGCTACGGGATCGGCAGCGAAAACCACAATTTGCCCAGCTACGTCGTTTTGGTGACGGGAAACGTGCTCGGCGCGGGAAATTCAGCCTGGGGCAGCGGTTTTTTGCCCACCGTGCACCAGGGCATCGAATTTCGCAGCCAGGGCGACCCGGTTTTGTTCCTCAGCAACCCCAAAGGGATGAGCCCAAGCGATCGGCGCACGTCGGTCGACTCCATCAACTACCTCAACCAGCTCGCGCTCGACGACATCGGCGACCCGGAAATCGCCACCCGCATCAGCCAGTACGAGATGGCCTACCGCATGCAAACCAGCGTGCCCGAGTTGATGGACATCGCCTCCGAGCCAAAAGCGATCCACGAGCTTTACGGCGCCAAACCCGGCTCGACCAGCTTCGCCAACAATTGCCTGCTCGCCCGGCGCATGGTCGAGCGCGGCGTGCGCTTCGTGCAACTGTTCGACCAAGGCTGGGACCACCACGGCAACGTTTTCGGCTCCCTGCCCAAAAAAGCGGCCCAGGTGGACAAACCTATCGCCGCATTGATCGCCGACCTGAAAAGTCGCGGGTTGCTCGACGAGACGCTCATCGTCTGGTGCGCCGAATTCGGCCGCACGCCCATGGCCCAGG
Source organism: Verrucomicrobiales bacterium (assembly GCA_965224535.1). GTDB lineage: Bacteria > Verrucomicrobiota > Verrucomicrobiia > Verrucomicrobiales > DEV007 > JBCDHN01. The sequence continues at coordinate 65,173 of CBDCZR010000020.1, read as the reverse complement.
GATTGGGCGCCGACGGCGGAGCAAAGTCCAAAGCCGGCCGCGATCACCACAAAGAGGCCTACACCGTCTGGATGGCCGGCGGAGGCGTCAAGGGCGGCTACGTTCACGGCCAAACCGATGAATTAGGCTACCAACCCGCGGAAAACCCCGTCCACGTCCACGATTTCAACGCGACGATCCTGCATTTGCTAGGCATCGACCACGAACGGCTCACCTTCCGCTACCAAGGCCGCAATTTCCGCCTCACCGACGTGCACGGCCACGTGGTGGAGGAGGTGATCGCGTAAGAGTCCCCACTGGGTGTGACCGAAGCTGAATGTCGCGTAGCGACAAAATATGTTAGCCGTGGGTTTCAACCCACGGATGCGACGTACCAGTGCTTATCCGTCGCGTAGCGACCGGTTACGCGGGGAAAATTGGACAAACCTTAAGCGGTCGCTACGCGACATTCAGTTTCGGTCACCCCACCCACCAATCTCCCTGCACCGGCGCAATTCAGGCCACTTCCAAACAGGCCTGGGTTTTGGCCTCCGGGAGTGCCCCTTTTTTCAGGTAGAATTCGACCAAATCATCGGCAATCGCGACCAATTTCGCGTAAACCTCGGTTTCGCTCTCGCCGTGGCAACAATCCCCGCACAAATCCGGGATCGAACCCACGTAGCAGTCGTCTTCGTCCGACCAGCGAACCAGTTTCAGGTAATTTGCGGCAATTTGCTCGGTTTGGGTTCTGGTTTTCATGCCGGGCGCAAAGAAACCGGAAATTGGTGGAAACGCCAGGATTTGGGGCTCTTTTTCCCGGCAATCTCACCGCGCCGGTAAGCGTTGTCATTCACCGCGTCGATGATATGTTTGCCGGCGCTCGTCCAAGGAGCCAAGCTTTCGTCACCACTCACCCAGATACATGCAATTCCTCCTGTCTGTCTTCCAGACCATTTGGTTCATTTTCATCGTTCTCCTGGTTTTTAACCTCATCATCGTCGTGCACGAGTGGGGCCACTTTCTCGCCGCGCGTTGGCGGGGGCTGAAGGTCGAAAAGTTCCAGGTTTGGTTCGGCAAACCGATTTGGAAGAAGAAAATCAACGGCGTGCAATACGGCCTGGGCTCCATTCCCGCCGGCGGCTTCGTCGCTTTGCCGCAAATGGCGCCGATGGCGATGCTGGAGGGTGGATCGGAGGATTCCGAGGAGAAACTGCCGCCCATCTCGCCGCTGGACAAAATCATCGTCGCCTTTGCCGGGCCGCTCTTCAGCTTTGGCCTGGCGGTGGTGTTCGCGTTTTTTGTGTGGGGAATCGGTTACCCGGTCTCCAAAGCGGCCAATTCAACGACCATCGGCGTAGTCGCGCACGGTGGCCCCGCCGACAAAGCCGGGCTAAAACCGGGCGACGTGGTCAAGCGCGTGGACGGCAAGGAAGTCACCAATTTCAACGGCATGGTCGATAGCGTGCAATGGGGCGTCATCACCAGCCAGGGCAGCGAAATCGCCTTTGACATCGTGCGCGACGGCCAGGAAATGACCATCTCCATCCCGGTGAAAACCGTCGACAAGCGCCCCTGGTACAAGCGCCTGTTCGAGCGTCCCCCGTTCCGGCAAGTCGGAGTCGGTCCCGAGGCGTTGCCGATTATCGCCAAAAAACCGATGGAATTCAGCCCCGCAGAATACGCCGGGCTCAAGGAGGGCGATGTGGTGACGCACCTGAACGGGCAAAAACTGCACAGCTTCGACCAAATCATCGACTACATGGATCGACACCAAGCAGACGAATTGACCCTGACCGTGGTTCGGGCTGGGGAAACGCAGGAATTGGTGGTGAACCCGCGATTGCCGGAAAACCTCGGCGATTTCACGCTGGAGCAGATTGGCGGCCCAAAACTCGGTTTCGGCCCGTTGGAAGACAAATATCGCGCTGAGGGTGACCGCCAACTCGTCGCGCAACACCAGACGCCTCAAGACCAAATCGTGCGCACGTTGCGGACGATGTTCGGCACGCTGAGAGCCGTTTTTTCGCCGAAAGTCGAGGTCAGCGCCGGTCATTTGAGTGGTGGGCTGGGCATCATGCACCTGTATTTTCGGCTGTTGGAGAGCCCGGAAGGCTGGAAGCTGGTTTTGTGGTTCAGCGTGCTGCTCAACATCAACCTGGCCATCCTGAACATGCTGCCGATTCCCGTTTTGGACGGCGGCCACATCACCATGGCCATCATCGAGGGATTTTTGAAGGTGCCCATCAACCTGCGCGTGCTGGAATACGTCAACGCCGGCTGCGCGCTGCTGCTCATCGGCTTCATGCTCTTCGTCACCGGTTTTGACGCCGGAGACATCTTCAGCCGCTTTGGCGGAGGCGGCGAACTTGAGATTTGGAGCTTTAAGCAGTTGGATAGCGGGTAAACCGGCTGGGTTCACTCGGGCGGCAGTTGAGCGCCTCGCCTGGATTTGGGGTAGCTTGGCGGACCGTAGAAAAATGTTGTGCCAAAAATCATTCTTGAATTGATTTCGCCAAATTTTCCAGGTTTTGATGCATCACGCTCAGCCAATCGCCGTTTTCCGGCACGTTTCCGCACGGATCGAAGACGACGCTCTTGATTCCCATCTCCTCCAGCTTGGCGACCGACTCCGCGGCGGGTTCGCCCTCCCAAATCATCCACTTCGCATCGTGAAAATCGCGCGTGTGGGAGAGTTCGGTCAGTTGATCCTCGCTAGGGACGGTTTCCGGCTCCCAAAGCACCGAATGCACGTTCAAGCCATAAGCACGCGCCCAATATTGGTAGACCGGGTGGGAGGCAAAAAGCGGCCGATCGCCAATCCCCTCGGCTGCCAGTTTCATGGTTCCATCCAGCTTCACGAGATCGGTGTGAAGCGCCGCGTGATTTTCCGACAAGCTGTCGTCAGCATCGGAAACCACCTGGAGCAAGCCCTCCAGCACAGCATCGGCCTGTTGCTTGGCCTGGCCGAAGTCAATCCACGTGGTGAACGCGGTTCCGGCGTGGGAATGCTCGCCATCCTTGCCGTGGCTGTGCGTCGGTTGATCGTCGATTTTGATGAATTTCGCCGAAAACGCCGCAGAAGTGTCCACAATCGCCGATTCCGGCAAACTAACGTGCTCGCGCCACTTCTCGTAAGTCGCGCCGTTCAGCAGAATGAGATCCGCAGCCTGAAACGCGGCAATGTCAGCGTCGCTCGGCTTCCAAAACGCCGGATCGCCGTCACCCGGGGCGTCGAAGGCGACTTTGACCGCCGAACCGCCGATCCGCTCGGCAAAATACTTCAGCGGGTAGTTGGAAACGCGGACCACCGGCTTGCCACCGTTGTTTTGGGCCGGATTCGCGGAAGCGTCGCCATCGTCGTCCCGGCAGGCTCCCAACAGAGACGCGACCGAGACCACGGCGAGAAAATGGATGGTGTGTTTCATGATAATTCCGCCGATTTGTGAGTGAATGTAGCAGCATGGGCGTTGTTCTAACGGGGTGCAAGTGCCCCGTGGATTTCACCCTTCAAAAAATAGTGGCGACGACAACAAGCACGGGAATCCAAAAATTTCAGAAAAATCTTGTGTTTCCACCACAGCTAATCCCACAATGCCGTCTCACTCCTAGAAACCGAAACCTTCCTACCCTCCCCGCCTGCATTTTTTGAAGCAGTATTGCTTTCACCTCCTGCTTTTTGTCTTTTTCTCTCTTGGCCTGGCGATTTTCCTTGCGTTTGCCGGGGAGTATTTTCCTCCAAAACCGGTCATCGATTTCGCTGGCGAGCATTTGGAGGATCCGCTCATCGAGATGGAGACTGGCGAAACGCTGAGCATCGAGTTTCCCGCTCCAGCAGCGGGGATCGACCGGGTTCACGTTCATTACCTGCTAACCGATGGAAAGGGCGAGTTCGTGGTTCGCGTGGAAAATTTAACTCGCGGCGCGCTGCTTGCCGAAGAGGTGCTGGGGATGGGTTTTTTGGAGACGATCTCGTTCGAACCCGGCAATCACCGGGGAGACAGAATCAAGCTCAGCTACACGGTGGCGAAGTCGCAGCAGGACCGGTTGCCGGCCATTCGCCAGGGTGTGAAGCGGGCCCGCGTTTCGCCGCATGGTGAGTTTCGCCTCGAACGCGGCAGCCGCGAATTGACGGGCAGTGAGGTGGCGGAAGGCGAACTTTGGCCGTCGTTCAAGCTCGATTACTCGCACCCGCTCCGTTCACTGCGTTATCTGTGGGTTTTGCCGCTTGCGTTTTTTCCCCTGGTCTTGGTGACGGTTGCTCACCGCGGAAAAACGGCGGGTTATCTCCTGCTTTTGGGCGCGGGATGCTTTGGGCTGAGCCTCAACATCTATTTTCACCGCTACGTGAATGAGTGGCCATACGCGGATCCGGATGAATACGCCGCTTACGGTGAAAACCTGCATTTGGCGATGCAACCCGCCCCCGGCGCGGAAGGCGACCAAGCCAGGGAGATGATCGACCAATTTCCGCATGCTCAAGCGCCGTTGACGCCGTTGGTCATTTTTTGCGCCCGGATGTTTGGGGCAAACACGCTACCGGCGTATGTGTGGTGGGCGTCGATCAACAGTTTTGCGTTTCTGCTCCTGATTCACGGGTTTTTGCGCAGGAATCTCGGGGTTTCGAGCGCGGTCGCCCTTACCGCGGTGACGTTGGCTGCCTTTCACGTCATTTTTCTGCGCGCCTTCGGCAAAGCCAGCACGGATCCGTCCGGATTGCTGATGGTTTCGCTGGGTCTGGTTTTTGTCTACGCGCGTTTTGTGAATCGCGTGACGTGGAGGGGGCAGGTTTGGTTCGGGGTGCTCTTGGTTTTGGTTGCGTTGAGTCGTCCGGCCGGGCTCGCCTCCGCAGTTGCTCTGGCGGGGATCGCCACCTTGCCGTTGCTGCGTTCGCCGGATCACAGCCTCGCCGTTTTCCGGACATTTTCGCTCACCGGTGCGCCAATTTTGCTTCCGTTCGCGTTTTTCGGGATGTCGCCGTTTTTGGCCACGGCGGTCACGCTTTGTGTCATCGGCTTCTACAGCCATCAGGAAAGCCTGGCATTCCGGCCGGCGAAACTCGGGTTGGCGGCGGCGCCTTTCGTCATTTTGGGGTTGGTTTGGGCGGGCTGCTATTTTGCGTTTGATTGGGCCGACAACCTGGAGACGGGCTTTGCCAAGGCCAAGCATTACAGCGTGGATCGCGACGCCTACCATCTGTTCACCGCGTTTGCTTCCAACGCTTATCCGCTGATTCTGCTGGGGCTGACCTTTCCGATCGGCCGTTGGCGCGGTCATCCCATCGTCTGGGTTTGCCTGCTTTGGATGTTGGCCCATTTGGCGATTCTTTTCGTGTTCGGCGCCCCGCTCTACAACCGGCTCATGTTGCCGATTTTGATCTCGGTCGTCCTCATCGTTGCCGTGGCGCTGGAGCAAGCCAGGCAAATCGCGCGGTGGCGATTTTTTGCCGCGGGCGGGGCCGTGCTTCTGCTCTCCATAGCCTCCGTTTTTTGCAAGCACTGGTCGATGCAGTTCCCCGGCGCTCCGCCGGAAGCCTACGTGCGGTGGATCTTCTTTTGAGCCGCCTGCGCCGCCTGAGCAATCACGCGCCGCGTCGGCGCGGCGGCTTAAAACTTTTGGGTAGGCTACTTGCGCGTCTCCGGCTTTCGCGGTAAAGGCTGCTGCTGAAACCCGGTTCACCTGAAACATGATCGAAGAACTGCTCAAAGCCGTCCTCACCAACGGAGCGCCGTCTCCTTCCTCGCGACGCAAGAGTGCCTCAGCCGATCCACTCGCGCAAATTCTCGGCGGAATTTTGGGCGGCGGGCAGCAACCTCGCCAAACTTCTCGCGCCAAGGCGCCGCAGGAGCGTCCGGATCCCGGCATGGAGATGGTTGGCGACTTGTTGGGCGAATTGATGGGCGCCGGCGGCCGCGGAGGCGCTGGCAGCGGCGGCTTGGCCGATTTGTTAGGCATGGTGATGGGCGCGGCAGGAGGCGGAAAGTCGGCCAGGAGCCAAAAAGCGGCCAATCCCATGGTGGCGATGCTGAGCGAGAAGCTGGGGATTCGGCCATCGGTCGCGCAGATGATCGTTTCCTTCTTCACCGCCAAAATGGTCTCCGGCAAGACCGCGGCGGGCCCGCGGCGGAGTGGTTTCCGGCCCGAGGCGCCGCAAAGCGATGCGCTGGACCTGGATCACTTGCTGGAGCACGCCGGCAACAAGCGCGAATTGGCGTCGGTTTTGACGAACAGCGGCATGGCGCACGAGCTTTCCCAACATGCCGGGATTAACGTGGAGACCGCCCTGCGCGGTTTGCTGGAAATTCTGGGCGCCGTAGCCAAACAACGGCGCAAACCCACGCCCGCCGTCCCCAAAAAAACGAGCCTGAAGGGGTTGCTGGACACCTGGCAAGTGGATGGCTGAACTCGAAACTCGAAACCCGAAACCTGGAAAAATGTCGACTTCATCCAGCGGACGCGGCCAATTGGCCACTCCCACCACCCTGCGCCGAACCATGCCCGCCGTGGTGCAGGTCGTCGCCTTGCATCGCGGTTTTTTTGGCGGAACCAGCGCGGCTTGGACCGGATCCGGCACCATCGTCGATCCGCGCGGCATCGTCCTGACCAACTGCCACGTCGCCAGCCCGCGATCCATGGGAATGCCCAGCCCGCCGGCCCAGCAACTGGGCTTAGCCATGACCGGGAGATCCGACGAGCCGCCCGCGCTCACCTACATCGGCGAAATCGTGGCCCTGGCGCCGGAATTGGACCTGGCGGTGCTCAAAATCGTCACGGACGCGCGTGGAAACCGGGTTCGCGATCTTGATTTGCCCTGCGTTGCGCCGGGCGACTCGGATACGCTGGAATTAGCCGACAACATGGCCATTTTCGGCTACCCGGGCATCGGCGGCGACACCATCACCTTCACCAGCGGCAGCGTGGCGGGTTTTACGCGGCAGGGTAACGTGAAAGCTCGCCGCGCCTGGATCAAGACCGATGCCACCATCGCCGGCGGCAACAGCGGCGGCACGGCGATTAACCACGATGGTGAGCTGATCGGCATTCCCACCCAAGCCGCCGCCGGCGAGGGCATCACCCCGGTCGATGCCCGGCCCGTGGTCGATACCAATCGCGATGGCCGCGTGGATCATCGCGATACACCCATGGCGATCGGCGGATTCATCAACGGCCTGCGCCCCGTCAACCTGGCCAAGCCGCTCCTGCGCGAAGCCGGGGTGAAAGTGACCGGACGCGGGGCGCGAACCCAGATTCCGGTGCAAAAACCGCGAACGCCGCGGTTGCCGGCTCGCCCCAAGGTCCCGGAGTTCGGCAACCTGGTCTTCAGCAGCCGAGTTTCGCACGATGGCCGGCCCATCAACCCCACAGACATCCTGCCCAGCGGCGTCACGCGCATTCACGTCACGTTTGACTACGACCGCATGAACCCCGGTCAAAAATGGGGCCAAATTTGGGCGCACAACGGCAAGCCCATCCTCAACGCGGAGGAAAACTGGGACAGCGGTGAAAGCGGGCAACACACCCTGGTCATCTCCAACAACCGCGAACTGCCGGACGGAGAGTACAAGGTGGTGCTGACCCTGGACGGAGAAATTTCCACCGAGGGCGCCGTTTCCATCGGCCGCCGAGTCAACGACACCGACACGCAGATTAGCGGTCAGGTCGTGGATGAGGCCGACGGACGCGCGATCGCCGGAGCATTGGTCATCGCGTTGAAGCCGGGCATCCGCATCGCCGATTTCATTCGGATGCAGAGCCAAAAAATGGCCTACACCTCCACCAAAACCAATCGCACCGGCCAATTCACCCTGCCCAAGCAACTGTTCAAGGGCCAAAGCTACGGCTTGGTGGTCGTGGCTCGCGGTTACGAGGATTTGGCCGTGGAATCGGCCCTGCGCGTCAGTTCCATGGCCCCGGAGGAGGCGCAAATCCCGCCGATCGCGATGCGGCGCGAGGGCTAGGAGACTGTCGGAACCGGGGAACCGGCTTGACCGTCGAGCATCGCTTGCTATGGAGGTAGGCTACCAAACTAGCATCACCTCATAACCTCACACCACCATGGCCGATCTCGACGGAACCAAAGAAACCAAGGACAAGGAATTTTACACCGATATCCCGCAGGAAACGCCGGGATTCTTCCTCAAAGGCTCGCACCAATACGATTGGGGCCTGCAAAATCGACTTTCCAAGGTGTTTAACCCGAAAACGGGCCGCACCATCATGCTCGCCTTCGACCACGGCTACTTTATGGGGCCGACGACCGGTCTGGAACGCGTGGATCAGGCGATTTTGCCCCTGGAGCCGCATTGCGACTGCCTCATGCTCACCCGCGGTATTGCCCGCTCCATCATCCCTTCTTCCACGCAAAAAGCCATCGCGCTGCGGGCGTCTGGCGGAACCTCGATGGTCAGCCCGAGCGATGCCTACGAGGGCGAGTGGGACGGCAAAGCGGTCAAATTGGAGCGTCCCGGTTACGAGCCGCTTTCCTACGAAGACACCGCCGTCGACATTGAGGATGCGATTCGCATCAACGCCTCGGTTTTGGCCGTGCAAGTGTTCATCGGCAGCGCTCATGAGCGGCGTTCGCTGCAAAATTTGACCAAAATGATCGATGCCGCCAACCGCTACGGCATCGCCGTCATGGGCGTGGTGGCTGTGGGCCGCAGCATGGAGCGGACCACGAAATATTTCCGCATGGCCACGCGAATTATGGCTGAGCTAGGCTGCCACATGGTCAAATGCTACCACACTGAGGACGAGTTCGAGACCATCACCAGCTGTTGCCCCGTGCCCATCGTCATCGCCGGCGGCAAAAAGCGGCCGGAGCGCGATGCGCTGCAAATGGCCTACGAGGCCTGCGATCAAGGCGCCAGCGGCGTGGACATGGGACGCAACATCTTCCAATCGGACGCTCCCGTGCCGATGATGAAGGCCGTGCGCGGCGTCGTCCACGAAGGCATGAAGCCGGACGAGGCTTTTGGCTTGTACGAAGAGCTGAAGCACGAAAATTCCTGACCAATCCACTTAAAAACTAACCTCCCCTCAACATGTTCGGTTTCGGTAAAAACAAGAAAAAGAAGGAAAAAGGCCTGCTCGCCAAAACCGCGGAAAAAACGCAGGATTTGGCCGAAAAAACGGGCGAAATGGCCTCTGAAGCGGTTGAATCCGTGGCGGACGGCGCTGCTGATGCGGTGGAAGCGACCAAAAACGCGGCGGGCGATGCTGCCAGCGCTGTGGCCGAAACCGCGGGTAACGTGGCCGAAAAAACCGCCGACGTCGCTTCCAACGCCGTCGAGTCGACCAAAGACGCGGCGGCTGATGCTGCCAACGCCGTGGCCGAGACCGCGGGCAACGTCGCCGAAAAAACCGCTGACGTCGCTTCCAACGCCGTCGAGGCGACCAAAGACGCGGCGGGTGATGCTGCCGACGCCGTGGCCGAAACCGCGGGCAATGTCGCGGAAAAAACCGCTGACGTGGCTTCCAACGCTGTCGAGGCGACCAAAGACGCTGCCGGCGATGCTGCCAACGCCGTGGCCGAAACCGCGGGCAACGTCGCCGAAAAAACCGCCGACGTCGCTTCCAACGCCGTCGAGGCGACCAAAGACGCTGCCGGCGATGCTGCCAACGCTGTGGCCGAAACCGCGGGCGACGCGGTTGAGACTGCCAAAGACGCCGGAGCGGCTGTCGAGGCTTCCACCGAAGAATTGGGCCAGCAAGCCTCCGACCACCTCCACAAGGCCAAGGAAGAAATGGCCGCCGCAGCCACCAGCGCCAAGGACGCCGTCGCGGAGACCGTTCACAAAGCCACCGACGCGGTGACCAATGCCAAGGACGCCGCGGCTGGAAAATTGCACACCGCCGGGGAGGCCGTTTCCGAAGCCGCCAGCAATGCCAAGGAGACGGTGAGCGAAAAGCTGGCCGAGGCCGGCGAAACCGTCAAAGCCGCCACCGAAACCGCGCGGGTGAAGCTCAGCGAAGCGAAAACCGCTGTCTCCGAGGCCGCTACGGCTACCAAAGACATCGTCAAAGAAAAAGCCGCCGAAGTTAAGGCGGACCTGACCGAAGCCAAAGACGCCGCAGCCGCAAAATTGGGCGACGCCAGAACGCACGTGGCTGAGGCCGCCAGCGCCACCAAGGAGGTGATCGCCGAAAAAGGCGGCGAGGCCAAGGACGCGCTGAGTTCGGCCGCGACCGAGGTGAAGGGCGCAACCTCCGCCGTGGCCCACAAAGCCGGAGAAATTGGCTCCGAACTCAAGGCCGAAGCCGGCGGAGCCGTTTCCGCGCTGGCGGGCGCCGCAACCGGCGCTGCCTCTCAACCCGATTCCACCCAACCCAACGCTATGTCTCACACATTCCCAAAACTTCACAATGCCATGTGGCCCGGTCTGGTCGGCAAAGGAACCGACGATGGCCAGGAACCGCCAATCAGCCTGGAACGCATGCTCGAGTTGAGCGCCAATGCCGAGGTGGATGGCAAGAAATTCGACGGCATCGACTACTTTCTCTTTCACCCGCACACCGATCCGGACGCCAGCGAGGATGAGTTGCGCCGCATCGCCGACCAAATCGCCGCCAAGGGCTTCCAGGTGGGCTCACTGGTCGCGCCGGTGTGGCCGGGAACGGTGGGAGACAGCGCCATGGGCGACGCCGAGCAACGCGGCAAGTTCATCACCGCCGTGGAAAAAGCCTGCCGCATCGCCAAGATTTTCAACGAACACGGCGTGCGGCAATACGGCGTGATTCGCATCGATTCCGCCGATAATCCGGAAAATTGGTCGAAGGATCCCGCCGGCAACACCCGCAAAATCGCCGTAACCTTCCGCGAAGCGGCAAAAATCGCCGCCGACAACGGCGAACGGCTCGCTGCCGAGGGCGAAATCTGCTGGGCGGGCATGCATAGCTGGAAGGACATGCTCGACCTGCTGGAAGAGGTCGGAATGCCGGAAAGCCTCGGTTTTCAGGCGGATTTAGCCCACACTTACCTTTACTTGATGGGCTACAACGCCGCCGAGCACGCCCTGCTGCAAGATGGCTACAGCGACGAGGAATTTTGGCCCGCCTACGAGAAAATGACCGACGCGCTTCGCCCGTGGACGATCGATTTTCACGTGGCCCAGAACGACGGCCAGGTTCACGGCTCCGGCTCGCACGACAAGACCGGCAAACACTGCCCGGCCGACGATCCCAACGGCAAGCTGGACATCGTCAAGTGCTCCAGCTACTGGCTCAAAGACGCCACCGCGCGCGGCATCAAGCACATTTGCTGGGACGGCTGCATGTTCCCCAACGCCATGCTCGAAACCCAGCAGACCTGGAACACGATTCTCGACACCATGCTGAAAGTGCGCGACACCGCGGGCTGGAACGTGTAGCGGGGGCTTCCAGCCACCGTGCCGCGAAACGCGCCTATGAAAGGGACCCCGATCGGTTCGATGTTCTGCGTATTCCGGACAATCTCGACAAAACTTTGTGGGAAACCGAAGGTTTTGGACGCCCCCAGCATGACCGCGCCGCAAGCGTAAATCTGGCGGACGGCCATTTTGCTAGGGCCGGCCGCCCGTCGCCGGAATCGGCTCTTCATCGGCCAACCAGCCACTGTTCCAAATCGCGTGCATTTGCTCCGCGCTTGGAATTTTGACCGGACGCACGATGCGAAATCCCAGCCATTCGGCGTCCGTGTGCCACCACAAACTGCGCGGCCAAGTCGGATCCTGAGTTTTCCAATTTGCCGATGAACCAAAGCGCGCCGCCGAGCGGCAATCGGCCGGATCGTCGTACCACGAGCCACCGCGAACGACGCGTGGATAGAGTTTCAGGGCCGGGATCAGGTTAGCCCCGGTTTGATAGGCATCGGCCGCATATTGATCCAGGCACCACTCCATCACGTTGCCGTGCATATCGTGCAAGCCCCGGGGGTTGGGCAGCTTTTTGCCGACCGGTTGGTAATTTTCGTTAGAGTTGGTCCAATGCCAGGCAAATTCGTCCAACCTCGATGCATCTGCGCCAAAGGAATAGGCGCTGCGGGTTCCTGCCCGGCATGCGTATTCCCACTCGGCCTCGGTCGGCAGCCGGTAGAATCGCCCGGTTTGCGCGCTGAGCCACTGGCAGTACTTGCTGGCCGCGTGCTGCGTCATGGATATGGCGGGAAAACTCGCGCGACCCATGCCGAACGACATTTCGTGGTAAGTTTGCGTCGGACCGGACACCAACTGCGATAGCGCGACTTTTGCAGGTTTTTCGCGAATGTGCCGTGGTGCGGCCTTGGCGACAAACGGCTCAAATTCATCCCACGTCACTTCGTAGCGCCCCATCCAAAACGCCTCCACGTTGACGTTGCGTTGCGGGCCCTCGTCCGCTTGCCGGCCGGGTTCGGATTTCGGGCTACCCATCGTGAAATCGCCAGCGGGGATTGCCACCATGTCGTAACGGACCCGGGATTTGGAGATTTTGGGGATACGGCTCCGGTAATCGGCGAAATCCGGCGGCTGCGCGTCGTTGGTTTCCACGATAAAGGCGTGGATGCGTCGCGAAAGCTCGAGCCCGTCTTTGAGATCGCCAGGCGCCATCGGCTGTTTCAAACCTCCGGCTGGTCCCTCGTCCCGAGCCAACCCCGTTGCGGAAATCAGCACGCCGGCAGCCAGAATCCGGAGAGCGTTTGGGGAGGCGTTCATGGCGATGGCAATAGGGAAAAAGGAAGCGAGTTTAGCTTCGGAGCCCCCGTTCAACGTCGCCAGCGAATTCTTAGGTGGCAAATTGTGTCCCCGCGCGTGCTGAAAAGCAGGCCGAGGCTGGCCCGGACGGACGCACCAAACTATTCGCCGGTTAGTTGCGAAATTTTCGCCGCCACCAGCTTCTCCAGCTCCGCATCCGGCTTCGGCAGCAGCGCGTCGTTCGCGTAGTCGATCCGCTTCCAATATTGCCCCGCCTGATAAGCCTCATCCAGCGCCGCCTGCAAGTCGACAATCGCCGGCAAATCCTTCGGCCGCAGCGGAATGCGAAATCGCGGCAACCGGTCGCCGTATTCGATCCCGATGAACGCCGGCGTCTTCTTGAAGCGCTTGATGAAAACCGCGTACGCCGGAATTCCGCCCGGATTTTCGTAAACCGGAAACAGCGGGCCATGTCCCTGCCGCAAGAGGTCGATTTCCACGAAATTCACCGCCGCCTCCAGGTAAGCCTGCCGTTTTTCCAGGTAAACCTCGCCGCTCTTGCCGGCCACCTTGTTCGCCGGGCTGAGCAGCTCAATGACGGTAACCACATGGTTCCCGTTCACGGTGCGAATCTCCAAAAATCGATGCGGCAAATCGAAATCGAGCATCGGAATTGGCTCAGTGATCGCGACGCTGCCCGCGTCCTCGCTGTCGTGGCTGTCGTAAGCCGGATTCCAGTCCGCTTCCCAGCCCGAAGTATCGCCCCAACCCGAAACGTCCGAAACATCGAGATCCGCGCGCTTGGGATTCTGTGACTCGCCCAGCTTGATCGATTGCTCGATGGAGACGATCAGATCATCGGGCAACTGCATGGCGATTTGATCGCTGATTCGATTCATCAACCGGCTGTGCACATCGTGCCAATGGGCCTCCAAAAATGGGTCCATGCCACGAAATGGACTGGTTTGGCTCATGGGCCTAAAATGCGCGCGCAACGCGTTCGAATCAATCCCAATCCAATTGAATCGGCTGAAGCGGCGGAATGCGGAATCGCGGCAACCGGACAGCAAGTTCGTCGGCATGCTCTTCAACGGCACCAGCGGCGACACCGCGGGCCGGAGCTGATCGGCCGGCCGGTCAATCCCCCTCGCAACCGGTGTTCCCCAGATTGTCGAACTGATCCATCGCCTCGATAAATCCCTGCGCGCCTAAAACCAGCAAAAACGGCAAAGCCTGCGTCACCGCGATGATTTCCGGGACCTCGAGGTCGAATTCGAGTTCCAGTCGGCGGCACTGTCCGACCAATTCGTTGAGGGCAGCGATTTGGTTTTTGTTCATCGGGCGTGATTTTATAGGTTCCAAAATTTGACAGTCCTGAGAGGTCAACGATTCACATCGCCCGCACAGAAAGTTGGCGGCGGACGAGTAAACGGGATGAGGGCCGTTTTTGCCGCCTCAAAAAAATCCCGCCACTGCTACGCGTCCGCAACTTCGAGAAAATTGGCGATGAGCCGTTTTCCCGGTTCTCCGGAGATTTCCGGGTGAAATTGCACGCCGTAGCGGCGCGATTCTTCGTTGGCCATGGCTTCGTTCGCGCAAAATTCGGACCAACCGAGCAAAACGTAGCCCTCCGGCAAGGAGGCGCCTTCGCAGTGATCTTCGGCAAACCAGGTTTCGTCCTCAATGCCGCGAAAAAGCGGGTGATCCTGATTTTTCGCGAAGCGGATGTGGTCGCCATTACGGCGTTCCGCGCCCCGGCGCACTTCCCCGCCGGCTGCGAGCGCCAGGGCTTGATGACCCAGGCAAATCCCCAAAACCGGCTGGCCGAGGTTCGTCAGGAAGGCGAATTTTTCCCGCAACGCGCCGGAATTCGGCCCGGTGAAGAGGTGGGGGCCGCCGGAGACGATCGTGGCGTTGGATTGGGCGAAATCGTGCTGATTGGCGTCGTCTAACGTCACCACCACCGCGGTGTGGCCGTGACCGCCGACGCAGCCGGCCAATTCGCCGAATTTCGGGCTCCCGCAGTCGATCAGCGCGACGTTCATGACCCGAATTCTACCGCCAATTTGCGATTCTTCCATCGCGAGCGAAAGCTGGACAGCGCGGGCCCCGTGGCCTGACGAAACCGCGAAACATGACCCGTCGCCCGCCCGGCCAAATTCTCTTCGGCATCGTCATCTCATGGCTGGGCGTTGGCGGCGCATGGGCGTCGGACAGCGAGATTTTGGCGGTGAAAACGCAGGTTGCGCCCAAAATCGACGGCCGGCTGGACGACGCTTGCTGGAAAACCGCGGCGGTGGTTGGCAACTACACCCAACGCAGCCCGTTTGAAGGCGAGCCGGCCACCGAACCCACAATCGTGCGGGTTTGCTACGATGCCGAGCACCTCTACGTGGCCATGCGTTGCTACGATTCCCAACCCAAGGCGATTCGGGCCACCGTCATGCAGCGCGATCAAACCGTCGGCGCGGACGACTTTGCCTACGTGCTGTTGGATCCCTACCGCCGCGGACGCGATGGCTACTACTTCCGCACCAATCCCAACGGCGTGAAGGGCGACGGCCTCATCAGTCCTGACACGACCCGGGTTCGCATGGAGTGGGACGCGATTTGGCGAGGCGCAAGCCAGATGGACGGCGAGGGGTGGACCACGGAGATGGCGATCCCGTTTCGCAGCCTGTCGTTCGACGAAAACCAGACCAGTTGGGGCATCAACTTCGGCCGAGCCATCCCGCGCAATCAGGAGCGGTCGAAGTGGGTTGGGGCGAGCCTCAATCGGGCGCAATTTGGCCTGGCCGAGGCCGGCGTCATCCATGGTTTGGAGGGGCTGAAGCGCGGCTTGGGAGTTGATTTCAAGCCTTACATCTCCATGAGTCGGCGCAGCGTGAAAAGTGGCGAACAGCGCGAATTTAGCGACTTTGACGTGGGCGGCGACGTGTTCTACCAGGTCACGCCATCGCTCACGGCGACGTTTACGGTCAACACAGACTTTGCCGAGGCAGAGGTGGACCAGCGCCGGGTGAACCTGACGCGTTTCCCGTTGTTTTTTCCCGAAAAGCGCGATTTTTTCCTGGAAGGCAGCGAGCACTTTGGCTTCGGCGGCCTGCTCAAGAGCCCCCTGGCCTTTCATTCGCGCAACATCGGCCTGTCCGCGGATGGGGAGAAGGTGGACATCCTGGGCGGGGCAAAATTGACCGGCCGGCAAGGCCCGATTGGGATCGGGATGCTGGGGATGTGGCTGGACGATTTGGGCGAACTGCAGAGCGACCAGGTTTTCGTGGGCCGGCTCACCTACGACATCCTGGATCAATCGAAAGCCGGCGCGATTTTCACCCACGGCGATCCCCGGGCGAACGCGGACAACCAATTGGCCGGTTTCGACCTGAATCTGCGCGAAACCAACTGGATCGGCGACCAAAGCGTGAGCTTGCACACGTTTTACATGCAGAGCGACGACTCCGAAGCGGGTGCGGGAAGCTCCTACGGCGTGCGGGCTTCGTATCCCAACCGCCCGGTGCGGCTCTTCGGCCAATGGATGCGCGTGGAAGAAGAATTTGAGCCCGGCGTCGGCTTCGTGCGCCGGCCGGGCCGGGACTTGGCCAACCTGGAGGGCCGCTACGCGTTTTACCCGCCAAATCGCGACGTGATCGACGACATGTTCCTGGGTTTCGAGTGGTTCCGCTTCACCGAAATCGCTTCCGGAGCGCTGGAGACCGATCGGCTCGAAGGGCCAACCTTCAGCGTGGATTCCCGCGTGGGCGACGAAGTCGGCTTCGGCCCGGTTTTCGAGCACGAGGTGCTTTTTGAGCCGTTTAACATCGTGGACAACGTCGTGATTCCCGCCGGCGATTACGAATTCAACAACCTGCGCGCTTTTTGGGAGACCAGTTCCAGCCGGCCCGTTTTTTTGGAAGCCGAGGCCAAGTACGGCCAGTTTTTCAGCGGGCAAGCCTTCGCCACGGAGCTGGAAATCGCCTGGCGGCCCTCACGGTTCGTGCAATTCGACGTCGGCGGCGAGTGGACCGACGCCAGCCTGGAAACGGGCGAATTCGAGACGGTGGTCGGCTTCGTCAATTTCCTGGTCACACCGAATCGGCGGTTGTCCTGGAACACGTTGCTGCAATTCGACAACGTCTCGGATCAGGTAGGGATCAACAGCCGGATTCGCTACATTTTGCGGCCCGGCAGCGACCTGTTTTTCGTGTTCAACAAGGGGTTCGACGCCGAAGACGGCCGGTTTCGCGGTTTGTCCAACGAGGCGATCGGCAAGCTGGGGTGGACGTTTCGATTTTGAAGCGAAATACGGCTGCGGAGGCCCGGTTGGGCTTGCGTTTTGCCTGATTGTCGGACAATTTATCGCGTCCCTCCCTTCTGAATCATGCCCCCTTCCATCATCCCAACCAACATCGCCGCAAACCCCAAAAATTCCGCCGCCGCCAACGAGTTGGAACGGCGCATCCAGCAACGCGGCCGCGAGCTTTTTGCCGCGATCGATGGCCAAAAACCGTCGGTCTTCGATTCCGCGAACTGGACGGGGCGCCTCATGGATTGGGCCATGAAAAAGCCTGAATTTCGCGTGCGGTTGCTGCGTTTCGTCGATGCCTATCCCAGCGTGACGAAGCCCGAGCAACTGCACCGGCTCATCCAGGAATACTTCGTGAGCGACGGTGGCGAAGTGCCAGCGTTTCTGCGGTTTGGGGCGCAATCCAGCGGCATTTTGGGCCGCGCGGGCCACTCGATGCTCAACCACGCCATTCGCAAAAATTTGGAGATGATGGCGCAACAGTTCATCGTCGGTTCCGAGCCGGAAGAGGCGATGAAAGGGGTGGCGCGGCTTCGCGAAAAGGGTTACGCCACGGTGCTGGATTTGCTGGGCGAGGCGGTCGTGAGCGAGCGCGAAGCCGAGGAGCATCAGGCGATGTATCTGGACATGCTGGAGGCGCTGTCGGCGCGAAATTTCGACCCGCTGGCCGCAGCGGATTCCGCGGGGGAGGCAGCCGGCCAGGACTGGGGATCGCAGCCGATCGCGCAAGTTTCCGTCAAGCCCAGCGCGCTGTTTTCGATGGCCGATCCGCTCGATTTCGAAGGCTCGGTGCGCGGAATTTTGGACCGTTTGCGCCCCATCGCGGCCAAAGCGCGGGAAACCGGCGCGGCGCTGTGCCTGGACATGGAGAGCTTCGATTTCAAGGACATCACGATCGAGGTGTTTCGCCGTTTGCGGGCGGAATTTCGCGATTTTTCGCACCTCGGCATCGTGCTCCAGGCTTACCTGCGCGACACGGAGGCGGATTTGCGCAGGTTGCTGGCGTGGATGCGCCGGGAAGACCTGCCATCGGCCGTTCGGTTGGTGAAGGGCGCTTACTGGGACTACGAGACGGTGGTCGCCGCGCAAAACGGCTGGCTAAATCGCGTGTGGTCGCGCAAAACCCAGACCGACGCCAATTTTGAGAAGTGCGCCCGCATTTTGCTGGAAAACGCGGAGCACTGCTACCTGGCCTGCGGTTCGCACAACCTCCGTTCCATCGCCGTGGTGCTGGAAACCGCGCGCGAGCTGAACGTGCCGCCCGGCCGGTTCGAATTTCAGCTGCTCTACGGCATGGCCGAGCCGGTGCGCAACGCAATCCGCGATGCAACCGGCCGCGTGCGGCTTTACGCGCCGTTTGGCGAGCTGGTGCCCGGCATGGCTTACCTGGTGCGGCGAATCTTGGAAAACACCGCCAACGAGAGCTTCTTGCGGGCCACGTTTGGCGCAACGACGGATGCCGCCAAATTGCTGGCCGATCCCGCGGAGGAATTGCGCAAAAATCCGCCGAAAACCGGCCCCGTCACCGAAAAGGCGGGATTTCACAACCAGCCTGCCGCCGACTTTACCGAAAAATCCTGCCGCGAAGCCCTGCGCGGGGCGATCGCGGAAATTCGCGCGGAACAGCTCGGACAAACCCGGCCGCTCTTCGTCGGCGGCGAGGAAATTCGTACCGCGCGTAGCGAGGATTCGGCCAATCCCAATCGATTGGGCGAAGTGTTAGGCTCCTTTCACCTTGCCGGCCGCGAAGAGGCTGCCAACGCCGTTGCCGCGGCGAAATCCGCGTTTCCCGGCTGGGCGCGAGCCGACGTCAGCGAGCGTGCCGGTTTCTTGCGCCAAGCCGCCGAAATTTGCCGCCGCCGCCACGCGGAACTGGCTGCCTGGCAGGTGCTGGAGGTCGGCAAGCAATGGCACGAAGCCACCGCCGACGTGGATGAGACCATCGATTTTTTCACCTACTACGCCGGCGAAGCCGAGCGGCTGGCAAGCGCGAATCCGCTGGCGCAATTGCCGGGCGAGACCAACGAATTGAGCTACGTGCCCCGCGGTGTGACCGCCGTCATCGCGCCGTGGAATTTTCCGCTCGCCATCAGCGCTGGGATGGTTTCCGCCGCCATCGTCACCGGAAATCCCGTCGTCTACAAGCCCTCCAGCCTGTCGGCGCTGGTCGGCTACCACCTGGTCGAAATTTTCCGCGAAGCCGGCCTGCCGGACGGCGTTTTCAACTTCATTCCCGGCCCGGGCGGCGAAATTGGCGACTACCTGGTGGATCACCCTGACATTGCCACCATCGCCTTCACCGGCTCGCGTGAAATTGGCCTGCGCATCATCGGCCGCGCCGCCGCCGTTCATCCCGGCCAGCGCCACGTCAAGCGCGTCATCGCGGAGATGGGCGGCAAAAACGCGGTCATCATCGACGACGACGCAGACCTGGACGAAGCCGTGCCCGCCGTGCTGAAAAGCGCGTTCGGTTTTCAGGGTCAAAAGTGCAGCGCCTGCTCGCGCGTCGTCGTGCTGGACGCCGTTCACGACCGATTCGTGCGCCGCTTGCTGGAAGCGGCAAAAGGCTGGAAAATCGGCCCCAGTGAGGATCCGGGCCATCACATGGGCGCGGTCATCGACGCAGCGGCGTTGGCAAAAATCCGCGAATTCGCCAAAATCGCGCAAGAGGAGGGAACCCTCGCGTTTTCGTCAAAAATTCCCGAAAACGGCCACTTCGCGCCCCTAACCATCGTAACTGGGGTACGCCCGGAACACCGCATCGCGCAGGAAGAGGTCTTCGGCCCGATTTTGGCCGTCATGCGGGCCGCCGATTTTGACGAAGCGCTGCAAATCGCCAACTCCACGCCCTACGCCCTGACCGGCGGCGTTTTTAGCCGCACGCCCAGCCACTTGGAGCGCGCCCGGCTGGAATTCGACGTCGGCAACCTCTACCTGAACCGCGGCATCACCGGCGCGTTGGTCGGCAGGCAAGCCTTCGGCGGCGCGGCCATGTCCGGAGTCGGTTCCAAGGCCGGCGGACCGGACTACCTGCTGCAATTCGTCAACCCCAAGGTGGCGACGGAAAACACGATGCGGCGGGGTTTCGCGCCGGAAGTGTGACACAGCGGAGAACTTGCCAAAAGCTCCGCGGCGGCCAACATTGCCCGCGGAAATGCGTTTCAAAACCAAGGCCGCGCTCGTGCTTTTGGCGATCGTGTTAGGCTACGTGACCACTTACCTGGCCGCGCGCGATTCCCTGGCCTACGTGGTGCGCGATCCGTCGTTGGCCTGCGTTTTTTCGGATTCAACCCGCCTCCTGCGCCCGTCGCGAACGGCTGTCTGGAGTCACGATGAGCGCCTCAACTTCAGCTACGCCTTCGTGGCGATGCAACCGTGGGACAAGTTGCGCTGCGTCGTCTCGGAGGTGCTCTTCAAGCCGCTCTCCTGGGCTGAGCGAAAAGCCTTCGGGCATTGGGTGAAATTCGCGCCGGATTGAGGAAAAAAGGGACCAAAGGGACGAAAAGGACAGAAAGGACGCAACCTTTCGAACGCCGTCGCTTTGGTCCTTTGCGTCCCTTTCGTCCCTTACCCCCGAGCCCCGCTCAAATACCTCGCCGCATCGGCGTCCCGCGGATTTTCAAACACCTCCGAAGCCGGCCCGCGCTCGACAATCGTGCCGGCTCCCTCGCGAACCCAAAACACCGCCAAATAGTCGGCAATCCGCCGCGCTTGGGCCAAATTATGGGTCACGATGACCACGGTAAGCCGCCCGCGCAGAGCCGCGATGTGATCCTCGACCACAGCCGAAGCCAGGGGATCGAGCGCGCTGCACGGCTCGTCGAAAAGGATCACTTCCGGTTGCAACGCCAGGGCCCGGGCGATGCACAAGCGCTGCTGTTGGCCGCCGGATAACTCCAGCGCGCTTTGGTCCAGCCGGCCGGCGACTTCCTCCCACAAACCCACGTCGCGCAAGGTGCGCTCGATGCGGCCGGGGATCCCTTCGCGCGAAATTCCGTGCTCGCGCAGGGGAATTTCGAAGTTGCGCCGGATGGATTGCGGGAACGGGTTCGGTTTCTGGAAAACCATGCCAATTTCGCGCCGCAGCGCCAGGACATCGACCGTGGAGGCGTTGAGGTCGCGGCCGTCGCAACAGTCCAGTTGCCCTTCCACGCGACAGCCGGGAACGAGGTCGTTCAGCCTGTTCAACGTGCTGAGAAAACTGCTCTTCCCGCAGCCGGATGGGCCGACGAGCGCGGTAATTTGGCCGGCGGGGATGTCCAGGTTCACATCGCGCACGGCCAGGAAGCCGCGGTAACGCACGGAAAGGCCGGAAACGCGGATTTTCGGCTCGGGAGCGGTCATGGAGCGGAATTTTGGCGGCGCAACCAGCGTTCGGCCAGCCCGGTGGCGATGAGGTTGATGGTTAGGATCATCACCAGCAGCACCAGGGCGCTGGCGGAGGCTTTTGCCGCTCCGTTGGGGATGTTCATGGCCAGGTCAAAGATGTGGACGGAGATGGCCCGGCCGCTATCGCCGACCGAGGTGGGCCAACGCGTGCCGTAGCCGCTGGTGAAGATGAGGGCCGCGGTTTCCGACAACGCGCGCCCCACGCCCAGGGTAACGCCGACGAGGATGCCGGGTAGGGCCGCGGGAAGCAGGATGCGAAACAGCGCGGTGGTTTGCGTCAGGCCCAGAGCCGCCGCCGCGGGTCGTAGCTCGCTGGGTAGGGCGTGCATGGCGGCTAACGTGGTGCGAACCAGGATCGGCAGGATCATGCAGGCCAACGTCAGCCCGCCGGAAAGAATCGAGAAGCCCAGGCCGAGAATATGGCAAAAAAACGCCATGCCAAACAGGCCGAACACGATCGACGGCACGCTGGCGAGCAAATCGATGGCCCCGCCCACGATTTTTCCCGGCCGGCTAGCCGGCGGCACGAATTCCGAGAGCCATAGCGCGCAACCGACTCCGAGCGGAAGCGCCACCGCCAGGCAACTGAGCAGAATGAGCAGGGTGGAGACCAAAATCGGGCCAATTCCCCCGGCGCGGCCCGATTCTTCGACCCCCGCGGTGAGGAATTCCCAGGATAGGTGGCCAATTCCGAGCCTGGCCAAATCGATGATGATCCAGAGCAAAAATCCCACCGCTACCAGCGCCGCCGCGCCGCCTCCCACGCTCAAAACCGCGTCCATTGCGCGATGGCGCCGGGAATTCGCAGTTTGCAGGTTAGCGCTCACGGATGGCCGGTGGTGACGGTGGATTTGCGAAAATTCAGCCAACCGATCGACGCGCCGGTCAGCAGCACTAACACCAGCCCCGCGGCAAAGAGCAGCGCCTTGTGCGAGGCCGTGGCGTAGCCCATTTCCAGGGCGATGGTGGCAGTGATCGGGCGCACGGGATCGAAGACGCTGGACGGGATGCGCGCGTAGTTGCCGCACACCATCACCACGGCCATGGTCTCGCCGATCGCCCGCGCCAAGGCGAGCACGAACCCCGCGCCGATGCCGCCCCGGGCCGCGGGCAGCGCGATGGTGAGGATCGTGCCAGGCCGGCTCAAACCCAGGGCAGCCGCGGCTAGAAGCTGCGTGGCTGGGACGGCGCGAAGCGCGGCCTGCGCGGTAACCGCAATGGTGGGCAAAATCATCAGCGCCAGGACGATTCCCGCCGCGAGCAAGCTTTGACCGGGCGGCTCGATGCGGTTGATGGCGGGAACCAACGTGCTAAGCCCCCAAAATCCGAAAAGCACCGACGGCACCCCCGCGAGCAACTCCAGCATCCGGTCGTTCCAGCGCGACCAGGCCCGCGGCGCGTAAAATTCGTGAAAAATGGCGCCGGCAACGCCGATCGGCGCGGCAAACATCCCGGCCAGCGCGGTAACCAGCAGCGAAGCCACCAGCATGGGGGCAATGCCGAACTGGGGATCGCGTTCCGAGCCCGGTTGCCAACGCGCATCGGCGAACAAATCGCCCAGCCGTCCGGCTTCAAACGCCGGCCAAGCTCCCACAAACAGAAAAACGACGATGAGCAGCAGGACACTGGCCGAAACCAGCGCGGTGCTGCCGAGCGCGATGCGGACGGCGCGGTCAGGGCGCGGCCGGGACATAAAGATGGCTCTCGATGATGTCGTGAACGGCCGGCGATTTGAGATAATCCAGGAAATGCGAGGCTAACGGGGAAAGCTCACCGCGGCTAACCACTTGCAAGGGCCGCGTGATCGGAAAATCGCCGTGCGCCACCGCCGCGGTCGTCGCCGGCACCCCGTCGCAACCGATGAGCTTAATGGGCGTCCCCGCCTCCGCCTCGCTCGCCGCCGCGCCGATGGAAACGTAGCCGAGCGCTTGCGGATTGCCTGCCACCGTCTTGATGGCGTGCTGGTTCATCCCCAACACCACGTCCGGCTGGATGTCGGCGCTGTCCAATCCGGTGTAATTCAGGAACACCTCCAGCGTCCCCGTGCCCTCCGCCTTGTTTCCCACCACGATTTCCGCCTCCGGCCCGCCAACCTCGCTCCAATTCGTGATTTCGCCCTTGTAGATGGCGATGACCTGGTCGCGAGTGAGGTTGCGGACGGGATTTTGCGCGTGGACGATGAGGCAAACGCCATCCACGGCGATTTGGTGCGGCGTCAGCCCCGTTTCCGCGGGTTTCAACGCGCGCGACGCCATTCCCAAATCAGCTAAGCCCGATTCCGCGTCCGCAATCCCGCGCGACGAGCCGCCGGTCTGGACATCGATGCGCGTCCCGGGATTTTGCTCCTCGAAACGCTTCGCGGCATCGGCGATGACCGGAGCAACGGTGCTGGAACCGGTGATGGTGAGGGATTGAGCCCCGTCATCGGCTGAGTCGAAACAACCGTCGAGAAAAAGGGCCGCAAAAGCCAGCAAAGGCGTTAGGATACGAAGGGACGCGTTCACGGTGAGGTGAGTGTGAGGCAGATTCCGATAGTTGCCGATGAAGGCAACTAACGGATGGCGATGCTAGAGATTGTTGCCAACGCGCGCAACTGTTTTTTCGGCGTGTGCCTCCGTAAAACGATGCGGCATCGAGTCGAAGTCTGAACTCAGCAAGGCGCATCAGTTCTTAGCCGAGGCCCGATGGTTGCATGACCTGGTCGCGCAATCGCACGTTGCTCGTCCTACTTTTGGGGCCACATCCCGCTGGCGCGCAGCACGGTTTCTTGCACGGCGAGATCGTGGACGGAATCCCAGGCCAGCTTCTTGTCCCCGCGGATGATTTTCGCCAAATCGCGGAATTCGTCGTCGTAGCGGCCGGTCGTTTTCGGAAGCGCGACCTCCTGGGTTCCCTTCGCGAAATCACCTCGCGCGCGGTCGAGACCCAGCAGCGCTTTTGGCGGTTCCAGCGGATTGATGCGGAAAAACCCGGATTCGCCCACCACCTCGAAGTGACGGCGCGGAAATCCGAACGGGTCGATGTGGTTGCAGCGAATCATGGCGATGGCGTCCGGATAATCGAGCACAGCAAGCTGGTTATCCGCAAACGCGTCCTTTTCCGGGTAAGTTTGCCGGTTGTGCGGCGTAACGTGGTCCGGCTTGCCGAGCACGGTCACGGTAGCGTCGATGATGTGGCAGGCCAGCTCAAACATCCCGCCGCCGGGGAACTCGGCTAACGCGCTTCTTGTGCTGTCGCCGGCCTTTTTTCCCATGGCGGCGGTCACCTCGGTGATTCGGCCCAGCCAGCCGTTGCGCACGATCCGGAAAAGCAGGGCAAACGCGGGATTGTAGCGCAGCATGTAGCCCATCTGGATGGTTAGGCCACGTTTATCCGCCTCAGCGTGAAGCTCGCGGCAATCGGCCAGATTCGTCCCGGCCGGTTTGTCCAGGTGGACGTGCTTTCCCGCACGAACGCACGCCAGCGCGGTCGAAACCAGGTCCGGCACCGCGGTTTCCACCGCCACGGCGGCCAGGCCATCGGCAGCCAGCAATTCTTCCTGCGTCATCCAGGTTAGGCCGGCGTAAGCCTTGTTTTCCGCCACGGCCTGGCGTCGCTCCTCGTCAGGTTCGACGATTCCGACAACTTCGAACAGCTCGCTCAAACTGCGAATCGAACCCATCTTCCCCGCGGCATGCGCGTGTTGCGTGCCGATTTGGCCGATGCGGATTTTGGGCGGATCAACCGCGCCGACCAGGTTGGGAACGGCCAAAGCAGCCGCGGAGGCGACAAATTTGCGCCTGGGCGTGAAATCGAAGGGCATGGGCCCACAAAAGGCCGGCGTGAGCTGGAAATCAAGGCCGCCACTTGCGGCTGGCCCCGGCGCGCCCTACTTTGCGCGATCATGATGCCCGGTCCTCTTGAGATGGCGATCGCACTCTTCGTTTTCGCCGTAATAATGGTGGTGCCGATCGCGACCCTGATCTTGGTCATCTACCTGGTTCGGCAAACCAGGAAGGACGGAAGGCGGCAGGATCAAGGGTGAGGTCAGTTCGCGCCTCTCCGGACGAACGGCCGGAGTGAGCCGCGCAAGGCGACGAAAAAGTAGCCCCCGCTACCGCGGACGGCCGTTTTCGTGAATTTCGGCGATTTCTTCGCGTTCCAACGCCTCGCCAAACACGGAGAACTCGTCCATCACACCGATGAAGCTTCGCGGGGTGTGGCTGTCGCCTTTGCGGGAGACGCCCCAGTTGCCGATTTCCGCGATTCCTGCCCGCAGGCGAACGTCGAGCTTGAGCGGCTCGCGGCTGATTTCCGCGCCGTTGACGTAATGCGCGACAAAGCCCTCGCGCCGGTGGTAAACGCAGGCCAGGTGCAGCCAATCGCCCACTTGCGTGGAATTCAGCACCGGCGGGGAGTCGTAGCTAGCCCACTCGCCCTCTTCCCGGCGCGTGGCCAGGGTCAGCTGGCCGCTACGGCCGTGAAATTGCCAATGCACCGCTCCGTGATCGAATCCATCGCTGAGAAGCAGCCCGTGGGTGCGATTTTCGAAGCGGTCGATGCGAACCCAACTGCTGAGGGTTAACGCATCGAAATAACCGGGGATGCGGACGCGCACGCGGTGCGAGGGCCGGGAAAATTGCAGTCCGCCCTTGCCCGGCCACCGGCCCATGGTGTGGCGTGCGCCGACGATGACCCCATCCTGCCCGGCCGCCCAGGGGTCGCGAGTCTCCGCAGGCAAGATGCCGGTGATGTAGTCGGCCGAATCGAAGTCGTAGTAGGCCAGCAGCCGCAAATCACTGCGCCAGCGCTGGTTGGTGTGGTACCAGCGCGCCAGTTGACGGGCCATTTCGTCGGCATGCCAGCGCATCAGCTCGGTATCGCTGGCAAAGTAGTCCGGATCAGCGAAAAGTGAGAGCGGGTGACCCATTTTGTCGATTTGGGCGGCTTCACCAGCCCGAAGCTGGGCCACGGTTTCTTGCTGGGCGTTGCGAAACGCCACCTCACCGTCGAAAACGTGAACTTCGGAGCTGCCGTCCTCGTTCACCTCAACGCCGAAGTCGGTGCCGTGGTCGATCAGCTCGCCGATCGGCGTGTGCACGGTGAAACCTTCAGCATGCGGAGGGACGCTGGCGTGGAAGCGGCCCCGGCGGCAGAAGCTTTCCTCCATCGAGAGAATTTCGAAGTCCGCCGGTCCTTCGATCACCACCTTCACGCCGTTGTAAAATTGCAGGTGCAGCAGGCCGGCGGCGAGTTTGAGGTGGCCCTTGCCGACGGCGGATCCCGCGCGAAATTGCGCCGCGCCTTCCTCCCATTCGGTGCCGATGGCGTGAGTCAGCAGCGCGAAGCCGGGATCGGGCTTTGGCTGGACGAATCCCGGTTGAGCCAGATGCTGGACGAATCCCGGTTGAGCCAGATTTTCCGGGGCCGTTTCGCCACGATTTGCGCGAACCGCCCAAGTCAGCGACGCCACCGCCACCAAAACGGCGGCAATTTCCAAAATCGAGCGCCAACGCGGCGTTTTTGCGGGTTTTCGCGAGATTTTGGCGGATGAGGGCAGGGCGACCACGTTTTCGGGCCGGACTTCGGGCCCGAGCAGTTCCAGGGACGCGTTGAGCCCGGTCAATCGGGCAAAAAGCCGTTGCGCCTCGTCGTTGCCGAGCAAAAGCCAGTTGAGTTGGCGCACCTCGTCGTCGGAGATTGTGCCTTCGCACCAGGCCGCGATGAGGCGGCACAGTTTTTGGGTGGATTCGTCTTGGTTCATGTTTCTCGCGCCAGTCGGTGTTGGATGCAGTTCAAGAGCCAGCTTCTGACCTGTTGCAAAATGCGGTAGACCGTTTTGGCGGGCCGATCGATCTGTTTGGCCACGTCCTCCATCGGCAAATCCTCGATGTAGCGCAGCCGGATCAATTCGCGGTTGGTCTCGCTCAACCCATCGATGCAGACGTCCAGCGCGTCGCGCCGAATGTCTTCCTCCAGCGATACTTCGGCCACTTTTTCCGCCAACGCGTCAAAAACTTCCTGGCTGAAGGTGACGCGCGCCCGGGCCATTTTTTTGCGATAGTCGCAAACCTCAAAATAGGCCACGCGCATGGCCCAGGAGGCGAAATTCGTGCCGGGTTCGTACTGATCGAACTTCTTCCACAGCACCACGCTGGTTTTTTGGTAGAGATCCTCGGCGTCTTCGCGATTTGAGACCAGCGAGCGGATAAAATTGCGAATTCGCATCTGGTTGGCGAGAACCAGCGCGACAAAGTCTTCCGGCGACTCGGAGTCGGCTTTGGTTGGGCTGGTGTTGGAAGACATCGGAGGGAAACGGCGTCAGCGGGCGGAAAATTCTCAAGCATCGGCCGCCGGCGCTACGTTACACGCTTGGTGGCGCCGAGCAATCATCCGCGATTTCTCGCGATTTCCCGCGATTTCCCGCGAATCCCGCGATTTCCCCGGAATTCCTGCGCTGGACATCGCCGACGCCGCCGCCTAAGCTGGCGCAACCGGAATGAGCGCCAGACCAACCACCAACCTCGCTAAAATCGCGGCCGATGGGGGACACGTGGTTGTGTACGACACGGACTGGGAGGCCTACCAGCGGTTTTTGGCTTACTTCGGGGAGTTTGGAGCCATTCGCGTGGCTTTTTGCGACGGAATTCTTGAAATCATGGGCAAAGAATCACTTTCTCACGGAATCGTCAGCCGCCTTTTGGCCCATTTGATTGGTGCCTACGCCATGATGCAGGACACCACGGTCATTTCTACCGGCAGCGCACTCATCGGCTCGGAAAAGAAGAACGCCGGCAAGAATCCGGACGAAGCGTTCTGGTTCGGGCGCGAACCGGAGGAGGGCGAGGGGCCAGACTTGGTTGTGGAGGTGGTGATGAGTTCCGAAGCCATCAGCAAGCAGAGCTTTTACGCCAGGTTCGACGTTCCGGAATTCTGGATTTGGGAGGAAGGCAAGATCAGCGTTTACCTGCTCAAGGCCAACGGCAAAGGCTACAAAGCGTCCAAGCGCAGCCGGATTTTCCCGGATTTGGACATGAAGCTGGTTGAGCGATGCAGCCGGCTGAAATCCTTGAACGCGGCCGATGCGAAATTTCGCAAAGCGCTGGGTTGTTGATTGATTCGACGCCTCTACGCACACGCTACAGCGCCGTTCGCGGCCATTTTGCGAAAAGCTGATCGTGCACGACTCGCGCCTCCGCCGCGCTCCAGCGATCGCCCAAAAGGCAGAGCAAACGGGCGTTGAGCAGGTTGCCGAAAACTTCCCGCGCGTCGGGATCGGCCACCAGCGGGTTCACCTGCGCGCAACGCACGTCATGGTCGGAATTCTCCGTCGTCGCGGCGCGAAACAGCTCGATGAAGATGGGCAGCTTGGCTTGAAGTTCCGGCGGCCAGGAAAGGAAGGTTTCTTCCAGATAGGTTAGCGCGGAACCTAGCAAACCGCCCATTTCCCGGTAGGCCACGTAGTCGAACGCCTTGGATTTGTCGCCGGTTTCCAGGATCCGTTCCAGCGTGTAGTTGGCCAGCGGCAAAGCCGCGGGATTGTCGCTCAATTCGCCGAAAAAATCGTGAAAAAATGTCTGATCCACCACGCCCACGGCATCTTTCGGCGCTTTTTTCCACCTCGCCACCGGCACGCGCAAAAACTCCTCCATTCCGGAGGTGCTCATGTGCGTGAGGCGGAAAAAATCCAGCGCGTTGGCCAAAAACGCCTGATTGGTCGGCGCATCCTCCAAAAACCGCGACCAAGGCTCGCTCACGCCGATCACGATCCGCGCCATGCCGTTTTTTGAGGCTTGAACCAGGAATTCCAGCATTTTCACGAGCAATCCGCGCGTTTCGTCGTCCAACTCGCCGGTGAGCGGGTAGCCGAAAACCTGGTCCAACTCATCGACGAAGACCATGGTGCGTTCCCCAGCCGAACCCGCCGTCATTCGGCCCACAATTTGGCGGATGCGCTGGAAAAACGCCGCCAAATCCTCACCGTAGTCCGGCACGATGCGCTCGAATTTGGCCACGTCCTTTTCCAGGCGCACGATTGGCCAGAGCCCCGCCTGAATGGTCGACGTTTTGCCCACCGCGCTGGGGCCGTAGATCACGAGCAACTTACCCTTGCCGGCCGCCTGTTCCTGGTAGGCGTCGCGCAGCACCATCACCTCTCCCTGGCGTCCGCAAAAAAAGGAGCCTTCACTACGGTCGTACGGCCGAAGGCCGACATACGGCAAGCTGGTCGTCATTCCAAGGAATCAGGTGGGTGATACGCCAAAGCGCGGGTCGATCTTACACTAAAACCGGGCGATTGTTGAGTCTCTAATTTTCCCGCAAAACGTGGCGATTGTTCAAAACGTAGCCAATTCCCGACCACACCGTCAAAATCAGCGACGTCGCGAGAAGGCCCAAACCGGCGATTTTCGGGCTAAACGGCGTCCACTCAAACAAACCGCGCAATTTGGCGAACATGGGCTCGCCGGAGGCCAAATAGAGCAAAAAATAGAGGAGCGTCACGATTTGCCAGATGGTCTTTTGCTTACCCAGATTATCGGCGGAAACAACTTTTCCGTCGCTGGCCGCCAGCAGCCGCAAACCGGTGACGAGGAACTCCCGGGCCAGGATCGCGACCACCAGCCACCCGGGAACCAGCCCCAATTCGGCCAAAAGCACGAATCCCGCGCCCATCAGCACCTTATCGGCCAGCGGGTCCATCAATTTGCCGAAATTCGTCACCAGATTGTGCTTCCGAGCCAGGTAGCCGTCCAAAAAATCGGTGAATGCGGCGATGGAAAAAATGATGAGGCTGGCAGAATGCTGGCCCGCGAAGTGCAGGGACATCATCGCGACGAAAACCCCGGTGAGGAGGAGGCGAAGGATGGTGAGCTGGTTGGGTAGATTCATGGGTGAGGGAGGGAGGAGGGGTATTGGGCACGCGCTTGCCGCAAAGAGCAAATCCCAAAATGGGTGCGAACATTTGACGTCACCGGCGGCGATTTTTTGCCTTTCCCTTTGCCGCCGCCTGCCGTTACCTTTGCCCAAGAAATGATGATCCTAGGCATCGGCGTGGATGTTGTCGAAAACGCCCGGATTCGCCAATCCATCGATCGGCTTGGCGATGCGTTTCTCGATCGCGTTTTTACCCAGGCCGAGCGCGATTACTGCGATTCGATGAAGTTCGCCAGCCGGCACTACGCGGCGCGATTTGCGGCCAAAGAGGCCATCGCCAAAGCTTTTGGAACGGGGATCGGCGCGGATTTGAACTGGACGGACATGGAGATCCGGCGGCGGGATTCCGGCGAGCCTTTCGTGGTGCTCAACGGGCGGGGCAAGGCCTTCGCCGAACGCAAGGCGATCACCAAAATCATGATCAGCCTCACCCACACCGACCAGTATGCGGCGGCCAACGCGGTGATTTGTTGCGATGAGTGAGCCCCAAAATTGGCGATCCGGAGCTTGGTGGCTGGAATTGGCGATGCGCGTGTTTCTTGGCGCGCTCTTCGTGCTCTCCGGCGTGTTGAAGCTGAAAAATCCCGAGCTGTTCGCCATCGACATTCACAATTTTCGGATCGTGCGCGATCCCATCCCTTCGCTCATTGCCCTGACCCTGCCGTGGTTGGAGATTTTTGCCGGATTGGCGCTCATCGCCCGGCGCATCTACCTGGGAGCCTTGGTCGTTTTGCTAGGCTCGCTTGCCGTCTTCATCGTTGCGCTGGGCTCGGCCTGGATTCGCGGGCTGGAGATCACCTGCGGCTGTTTTGGCGATTCCGCCGAGACCACGAACTACCCGCTGGCCATTGCGCGAAATTTGGTGCTGATCGGGCTGGCGGTGTTCTTGATGACCATGGAGTCGAAATCGGGCAGCCAGCGGCGGGGCGAGCCGCGGACCGCGAGTTAGGAGGCGGAATTTCGGCTTTCAGAGCGAATTCGGCCCCGACGCCTCAACTACCCCCAATTCGGCGAGTTTCACTTCGCCATCGCCATCGTCGCTGTAGCTCCTCGCTTCCGGCACGGGTGCGGGTTCGGGTTCGGGAGCTTCTGCCGGTTCGGGAATCAGTTCCATGCGCGTGGCGACGATGATTTTTTGCCAGATTTTTCGCGATAACCCGTTGGTGAGGCCCTCAATCTCGTTGACGGCGTTGAGCGTCACCGGATCGTCAAAATTCTGGACCAACAAAGCGGCCAGTTTGCTGAGCAGGGAGAGCATTTCGCTGCAATAATCAAAATAGCGCTTCAACTCGTAGCGCGTCATATCGCGGGCGGGCGAAGACTGCGTGCGAAGGTCTGAGCGGATGATGCTGTCGGGATCCTTGGTTAGCTGATGCATGTCGATGATATGTGCCAGCGAGCGCAGTTTGTGGAGCATATCCAGCGCGCGTTGACGCTTCAGCCGGCGCTCCAAGCGCACCACAAAGAAGATGGCCACCGCAATGAAAATGATGTCGTTGACCACGGCTTCCAAAGTTTGAGCCAACTCCGCAAACCCAAGCTCGTCGTCCGGTTTGATGTAATGCACCAGCCCATACAGCGCGCCGAGAATCGCCAGGATCGCGATGGTGGCAAACACGCGATACCACGTCATTGGCCGCTGAAGGTGGGCGGCAACCTTCGCCGCTTCCTCGGACGCCTGACAAACCTCGCCGATGACTTGGCTGATGCCCCGATTCGGAAATCGCTCAAGCATGCGGCTTTCCAGCTTTCGCGCTGTTTGAAGAATCTTTTCTGAATCGAGTGTGTGAACCATGCTTCTTTCCTAACATGGCCAGGCATTGGCGTCGCGCAAGCGCGTTGGAAATTGAACGGAATTTTGTATCGGTGGGCCGGCTGCTGCCAAAAACAGGTTGCTTGTGGGGTGATTTGCGACTCTTTTGGCGAGCGGTGAGGGGAAGCCTTCTCACCCGAAAAAATTCAGCCGGGGTGTGGCGCAGTTTGGTAGCGCGCGTCGTTCGGGACGACGAGGTCGTGGGTTCGAATCCCGCCACCCCGAGGGCTGAAAACGGGATTCCCCTTTGCGGTGGCGAGTTTTGTGTTCACGGTGGGGAATGATCGTTCGTTTGCTTGTTTTCACCGCCCTGGCGACCTCTGTTTCATCCGCGTTTGCCCAGGATTCCCGCCGTTGGGATCCCGAAGAAAAGTGGGGCGCGGCGATCGCCCAATTCGATGCCGCCGACCGCCAAAACCCGCCGCCGAAGGATGCGGTCCTCTTTGTTGGCAGCTCCAGCATCCGGATGTGGAAGCTGGACCGAAGCTGGCCGCGGCGAACAACGATCAATCGCGGTTTTGGCGGCTCGACCATCGCGGATTCGATCCATTTTTTCGACCGGATCATCGCTCCGCACAAGCCGAAGGCGATCGTGCTCTACGCGGGCGACAATGATGTTTCGCGCGGCTTGAACGCGGACGAGGTTTTCGCCGATTTCCGCAAATTCACCGCCCTGGTGGACGCAAAATTGCCAAAAACGCCGGTGATTTTCATCGCCATCAAGCCGAGCACCAAGCGCTGGGACATGTGGCCCACCATGAAGGCGGCGAACGACAAAATTGCCGCTTTTTGCCAAACGCGCGGGAATCTGCACTTCGCGGATATCGCCAAGCCGATGCTGCCCGATCCAACGAAACCGCCGAGCGACGATTGGTTTCTGAGCGACGGCCTGCACCTCAACGCGGGCGGCTACGCGCAGTGGCGCAACGTCGTCGAGCGCCAAATTCGCCTGGCGCTGGGCGAACCTCGGCAACCTAACATCGTGGTTATCCTCACCGACGACCAGGGTTGGGGTGATTTGAGCCTGAACGGCAATTCCAACCTGAAAACGCCGAACATCGACTCCTTGGCGCGCGAAGGGGCCCGTTTTGAGCGATTTTACGTGTGCCCGGTGTGCTCGCCCACGCGCGCGGAGTTCCTGACCGGGCGTTACCATGCCCGCGGCGGAGTTTACTCGACGTCGGCCGGCGGCGAGCGGCTGGATTTGGACGAAGTGACGATCGCCGATGTGTTTCGCGGCGCGGGTTACGCCACGGGCGCGTTCGGCAAATGGCACAATGGCATGCAGTTTCCCTACCACCCCAACGGACGCGGGTTCGACGAGTTTTACGGCTTCTGTTCCGGACACTGGGGCGACTATTTTAGCCCCATGTTAGAGCGCAACGGCGAGATCGTGACCGGCGAGGGGTATGTGATCGACGATTTCACGAATCAGGCCCTAACATTCATCGAAAACCATCGCGACGAGCCGTTTTTCGCCTATCTGCCGTTCAACACGCCGCATTCCCCCATGCAGGTAACGGATGAGTTTTGGGATAGAGTGAAGAACCGCGAGCTGAAGCTGCATCATCACAGCGGCAAGGAGGACGAGCTGCATCTGCGCGCGGCGTTGGCGATGTGCGAAAACATCGACTGGAACGTTGGCCGGTTGCTGAAAAAGCTGGACGAACTGAAGCTGGCCGAGGACACGATCGTGGCGTTTTTTCACGACAACGGGCCCAACGGCTGGCGCTGGAACGGCGGGCTGAAGGGGCGCAAGGGCTCGGTGGACGAAGGCGGCGTGCGCAGCCCGCTGCTGTTGCGCTGGAAGGGGACCATTCCCGCAGGCAAAGTGGTCCCGCAAATGGGCGCGGCCATCGATTTGCTGCCGACATTCGCGGATTTGGCCGGCGTGCGAAATTTCACCTCCCGCCCGCTGGATGGCGTGAGCCTGAAACCCACGATTTTGGGCCGGCCGAAGGATTGGGGCGACCGGGTGCTCTTCACCCACTGGCGCAACCGCGTGGCGCTGCGCACGGAACGCTTTTGCCTGGACCAAAAGGGGCAACTTTTCGACCTGAAAGCCGATCCCGGCCAAAAAACCGACGTTTCCGCGAAATTTCCGGATTTGGCGACGAATTTGCGCGCGGCGGCCGAGCTTTGGCGGCGCGATTTGCTCCCCGGCTTGGAGGACGACCAGCGCCCCTTCGTCATCGGGCACCCCGGATCGCGATTCACGCAAATTCCCGCTCGCGACGGTGTTGCGCACGGCGGGATCAAACGCTCCAACCACTTCCCCAACGACTCATTTTTCACGAATTGGACCCAAAGCGGCGACAAAATCACCTGGACGGCGGAAGTTGGCGCGAGTGGCGAGTTTGAGGTGGAAATCTATGGAACCTGCCCCGCGCAAGACAAGGGATCGACCCTGGAATTGACCTTCAACGACGCCAAATTGGTCGCGAAAGTGACCCTGGCGCATGATTCCCCGCTTTTGGGCGCCAAAGACGACCGTTCGCCCCGCAAGAGCAGCTACACCAAGGACTGGCGTCCCATGAAACTGGGCAAAATCCGGTTGGAAGCAGGTTTGGGCGAAATGACGCTCCGCGCGCCGAAAATTCCCGGATCGCAGGTGATGGATTTCCGGCTGATGATGCTGACGCGGGTTGGCGGCTAGCTGGTTCGCACGCGGGTTGGTTGCGGTCATTCGCAGGGATTGGGAATGCGCCGAAAGGCCGCCCCAACAAGAAAAACGCCGATTTTGGCGGCGAAGCGAATGAACGCGCACGTTGGGCTGTCAAAAATCAAGCTCGACCCGGTTTTTGGACGCAGTTTTGAATTTTTTTCTCTAAGTTGCTTCTCACGCTTGATTGAACGTCGCGAGTTTGATAGCTTACCCCGCGAGAATTTACCGGTTAGATTGTTGCAACGGTGAAATTCTTGTTGAAACTGGGATTTAAATCTGATAATTATTGTAATTATGACCCAAACCAAGAATCACGCCCTCCTTGATCGCGCCCGTCGCGCTCAGAAGATTGTCGACAATCCCAGCAAATACAAGATTTGCGAGGGATGCGAGTCGATCGTCGCCGTGAAGGTCAATATCTGTCCCAACTGCCACAGTTACCGGTTTGAGGCCGACGAAGACTGCGTAGTCAAGCAGGCCCGGGCCCTGGGTTCCCGCGAGCAACAGTCCGTCGTGAGCGAGGATCTGCTGTAAGGCGCCGGGAAGAGGCAAATCGCCAGGAAACAAAGAAAACACCGTTTCGCGGAACAGGTCTCCGCGCGCGCTGTCGAAATTGGGCACTCAGTCAGCGATCTCGATCTTCGCTTCATCCGCGTTGCCAACCAATTCCGGCGCGTACATGCCCATGATCTTGGTCGGCAGGGCGCTGAATTTGCCGGGAATTTCGGCTTTGATACGATAACGCAGGATGTGCTCGCCTTGGGGGAGCGATCGCAGGAAAAAGGCGACTTTTTCGTCGCGCAATTCGCGATACGCACCGAGTTGGCCGATGTAGCCGCTACGGACGTCGAGCGGTTCCATGCCGGCGGCTTTCATGTCTTCGATGAGGATGTAGTCGTAGTCGTTTTTGCTCTCCACGATGAGTTCGACCTCGACCATGTCGCCGCTTTTGAGCACGGCGCCAGGTTCGATGCGCGTTTTGTCGTACTGATCCACGTTTTGTTTATTAGGATTGGCGGCAGTCGGCGTGGTCATGTTTTTGCTGGGGCTGCGTTTGGAGAAAACCGTGGCCACATTCGGCCAAATTGTCGCCGCCGGCGGTTTGGCGATCCTTTACGTGGCGGCGTTTGCGGCATACTCGTTTGAGCCGCTCAAGGTGATCGACTCGCCCTGGCTGGGTTTGGCCTTGCAACTGCTCGGCGTGTTGGCCATGGCCGCGTTTGCGATCCAAAAACGCTCCGAACCGTTGGCGACTCTTGCCATTTTGCTAGGATTCGTGAGCTGCTGGTTCAGCCACGCCTACGATCTGCACTCCTTCACCCTGGCGGGGCTGAATTTGTTCGCGTTCGTGGCCGGGGCGCTGTTTTTCCGGTGGCGCTGGGTTTCGCCCCTCGTGGTGGCCATGGCAGGAAGCTACGCGGGTTACGTGTTGCTGGTTTTCACGCATTGGAGCGATCAGCCGCCCAGCCCGTTGGTGACGTTGTCAGGGCTGTTCAACCTCTGCGCCATCTTTTTCGCCGCCATCCACGCCACGCACCTTTTTCGCGGGCCGTTGCCGGATGACAAGCGATCGTTGGGCGTTCTCGCCAACAGTTCACTCGCAACCGTGGCCGGCGTCGTGGCGTTCGCCATCTTGCATTCGCACGATTTGAAGTGGTTTTACCTCGCGCTGACCATCGCACTGCTGTTGATGGCGGGAATCGAATTCTTACGTCCCAGGTTAGGCTACCTTTGCCTCTCCCTGTTTCTCAAGGCCGCCACCGCCTTTGCGATTTACCTCGTGCTCGCCTTTGACGGACCCACCGAGTGGCTGGCCTTGTCCCTGCAAGCCGGTTTGCTGCTCTACGCCCTGCATCGCAGCGGCTCGGTTTGGCTGGAGCACGCCTACGTCTTGCTTTGGCTCGCGGCGATGGCTTTTGCCTACCGGGACTGGGATTTTCCCGGGTCGTTTGGCTTCCAACACCTCGCCGGATTGTTCTTCATCCTCATCCAGACGTCTACCCTGGCAATTTACCAGCGTTGGCAGGCCGGGAACGAAAAACCGAGGGCGCGGACGGCGGTTTTGGCCGTGTTAGGCGGAATTCAGCTCGGGCAACTGCATCTGGGCCTCGGCATCGGAGATTGGCAGGGGCCGGTGATGGTTTGCGTCGTCGCGGCGGTGGCGTTGCTGTCGCTGGCGCTTCGTTCCTGGGTCCCGGCGGCAGTCAGCGCGGCGGCAATGGCCGTGAAAGCGGTCGGTTTTGCCATCACCAAGGATGCGCAGGCCGTGTTTTCCGCTCCAGGGTTGCTAACGGCCACCGCGCTCATGATTGCCGGCCTAACAGGCGCCGAATTTCTGCGCCGAATGGTTCCAGCCGGCACAAGGCGGGATTTGCTGAGATTTTGGGCGATTTTTCACGCAACCTTCGTTTTTGGGACGTTGCTCTTCTTTTGGGGCAGACTGGGCGGCGCGCTCGTTCCCATCATCTTGACGAACTACGCCGGCTGGGCGCTGGTTGCCGCCGGCATCCTGGCCTGGCACGCCTGGGGCCACGAAAATGGGGGCGAATTGCGCGTCGTCATCGCCCTGGCGCTAGGATTTGCCCTCATGTTGCCCGCCGCCCGGTTCGTGGACGGCCTGCCCTATCCGATCGTCGAGGTGGCGTTCGCCATTGCCGGCGTGGTGGTGCTTACGGCCTGCTTTCTAACGCGCGACCTCGTCCCGGTCATCACCGCCATGTTCCTGGCCGTTGCCTACGCCGGGCATATTTCCTTCGGACTGAAGGCGATACCTGCCTGGCATTACTTCGCCGTGCTGGCGCCAGGACCCCTCATCCTCACCGCGCTGTGGCGATTTGCCGGCCTTCGGCCCGCGGTTTGGGCCGGCGCGCAAATTGCCATCATCGGCGCGGCCAATCAGCTTCACCTGCGCTTTGGCGGCGTGCCAACCGGAGCGGAATTCGCCAGCGACCTCGCGTTTGGCCTCAGCCTGCTGGCTTGCGGCTGGTTGGTGGCATCTGCCGGAAAAGATCGCTTCACCAACGACGCAACCCGAGCCGCCGCGCTTTGGGCCTACCCACTTGTGGCGGTGGTCTTGCTATTTTCCGCATTCGCCTGGGACGGGTCGCCAGCCGTTCGCGTAGCCACGGCCTTGTGGGGCTTAACCGGAATCGTCATCTTCGCCGGCGGACTGATTCTTCGGCGGCGGGCCCATCGCATCGTGGGTTTGTTAGGGTTGGCTCTGTGCGTCATCCGCGTGTTTGCGGTGGATTTAAGCGACACCTTTTACCGCATCATCGCCTTCGGGGTCGTCGCGGTCGTGCTTCTCGTCATCGGCTACCTCTACACCCGCTTCCGCGAGTTTTTGGAGCGCGACGAGGCCTCTTGATGTGGCGCCAGAATCCGCGTGGAATTGCGCAACGGAGAGTCCCGGCTATGGTTGCAGCCGCATCCGGAATTTGCCGCAAATCCATGAAATTCAACCAAACCGCCAACCTGTTGCCGCGAGCGCTCGCCATTTCGGCGATTGTTGGTTGGTGTGTTAGTTTCGGCGCGGAAATTTCGGAGGCGGACAAGGCTGCCGCCGCTTGGAAAGAGGAACTCGCCCAACGATCCACCTGGTGGAGCCTGCAAGCCCCAAAACCGGCCGAGCCGCCATCGATTGCGGACGCGGCAGAGCCGGTGGATCGCTTCATTCGCGCGAAATTGGCCGAATCCGACCTTTCCCCGGCCGAGAACGCCGAACCGGGCGTCCTCCTGCGGCGCCTATCCTTCGTGCTAACCGGCTTACCTCCGAAGTCAGGCCAAATCGCTCCTTTTCGCCAAGCCTACGCGCAAAACGCCGATGCCGCGGTGGCGAATTTGGCCGATGAACTGCTCGCCTCGCCCCATTTCGGCGAACGCTTCGCGCGGCACTGGATGGACGTGGTGCGCTACACGGACACCTACGGCTACGAGTGGGACATCGCGGCAAAGGGTTCCTGGGAATACCGCGACTACCTCATCCGCGCCTTCAACGGCGACATCGGCTTCGATCAACTGATCCGCGAGCAGATTGCGGGTGACCTGCTTGCTAAGCCACGCATCAACCGCGAGGCCGGCGTCAACGAGAGCCCGATCGGGCCGATGTTTTACCACATGGGCGAGCATCGGCACGGCAACAGCATGCAGTTCAACGGCATCCACCAGGAGATGATCGACAACAAGATCGACGCGTTTTCCAAGGCGTTTTTGGCGATGACGGTGGCATGCGCGCGTTGCCACGATCATAAGCTGGATGCGATTTCGCAGGCGGATTACTACGCCTTGGCCGGGGTTTTTATGACGCCGCGCTGGACTTCGCGAACGATCGACGCGCCGGGCAAGCACGACCGGCAGATCGCGGAGTTGAAGCGGCTGCGGGCGGCGATTTGGGGTGAAATCGCGCGTTTGGCCCTCGAGCGGGCCTCGGAGATTCGCAAGTGGGCGCGGGAAAATCCGCCAAACCTGGAAACGTGGCGAAAAACCGCCGAAAACGTGAAAAATCGCAGCCAAACCCAGGTTTTGTCCGAAAAGTGGCCGCCGGGCTGGGTTGTGGAAGGCGACGGCCTGAAGCATGGATTCGTGGAGCACGGCACGCCGCGGGTTAGCTTGGAGGGTAGCGAGGCGGTCGCAGAAATTCTGCCCCGGGGCTTCCACACCCACGCGCTGTCGTCCAAACTGCCGGGCGCGATTCGGTTGCCGGCGCGCGACGCGTTTCCCAAGTCGCGCGTTAGCCTGAAGTTGGCCGGCGGTGGTTGGGCCGCCCGCCGCGATGTGCCACAAAACGCGTTCCTCAACGAAGGCGGCGGAGGCCTGGCGTTCTTCGATCCGGCAAAACCACCAACCTGGGTCACCCTTGGCCCGGTGGGGTTAAAGCACGGGGTGACGCGCGTTTTGACCGAAATCTCGACCGCGGGGCTGAATCCGAATTTTCCGCCGCGCACCGGATTGGCCAAGATGGGGAAGAAGACGTTGCCGCACGAGGACGGCGGCTTTGACAAGCGCAGTTGGTTCAGCCTGACGGGCATCGTAAGCCACGATTCGGCGTCCGTTCCCAAGGAAATCGTGGGAGCCGATACCTTTGCCGGGCTTTACCGAAAACCGGTTCCCAATTCCGCCGCGGAAGCTTCCCAACGCCTGGCAGAGTGGCTGATCGCGGCTGTGGAACGCTGGGCGACGGGGACGTCGAATTCTGGCGATGCCAGGATTCTGAACCGGCTCCTGGACGAAGGTGTGCTGCCGAATTCGGCTAACCTAACGCCGAAGCTCGACTCCGCCGTGACGCGTTACCGTGGAATCGAGGCCACGATCGCCTTCCCGCGCAGTGCCAACAGCATGGACGAACGCGAAGTGCGGCCGATCGACTATCGCCTCAACCTGCGCGGCGATGTGAACGACGAGGGCCAGCCCGTGCGGCGCGATTTTCTCCAGGTTTTCGCCGGCAAGCACGATCTACGCGGCTCCGCGGGCAGCGGGCGGCTGGAACTGGCACGCTATCTCAGCAGCCGCGTAAATCCCCAAACCGCGCGGGTTTTTGTGAATCGCGTCTGGAGCTGGATTTTCGGAACCGGCATCGTCGCCACTCCGAGCGACTTCGGCAAACTCGGCGCGCGGCCGACGCATCCGGAATTGCTCGACTGGCTTGCGATTCGGTTCATGGACGAAGGTTGGTCGACCAAAAAACTGGTCCGCCGCCTGGTGCTGAGCCAAACTTTCCGGCAATCCGGTGAGGTTTCGTCGTTAGCCGCGGAACGCGATCCGGACAACCGGTTGCTGCATCACTACCCGACCCGGCGGCTGGAAGCGGAGGCGATTCGCGATTCCCTGCTGGCGGTATCCGGAAGGCTCGATCCCAGGTTGTTCGGCAGGCCGATCCGCCCGTATCGCACGGCGGAGGATCCCGCGAAACGGCTGTTTTCCGGGCCGCTGGATGGGAATGGCCGGCGCTCGATTTACCTGGAAATGTCGATCATGCAGCCGCCGGAGTTTCTCGTCGGATTCAACTTGCCGGATTTGAAGCTTCCGACCGGCCGGCGCGATGTGACGAATGTGCCGGCGCAGGCGCTGACGATGCTCAACGATCCGTTTGTTTTTGCGATGGCGCAGCATTGGGCGGATGAGCTGATTCGGGTAGGCCACGAGAGCAGCGAGGCGAGGATTCGCGTCATGTTTTTGGCTGCGTTAGGGCGGGAACCGAATCCAAACGAGCTAAAACGATGGGCGGCGGCCGCGGGGGAGGATTTGGCCGATCGCGAGGCGTGGGCGGATCTCGCGCACACGCTTTTTAACGGCAAGGAATTCATCTACCATCGTTAACCGTCAAGACGCGTCGCGGCGCGAACGCACCTGAAAATCCACCGGCTGCCCCGTCAAATCATACGCCGCCCGCAGCGCGTTTTCCAGGTAGCGCTGGTAGGTGCGCGAGAGCAAATCCGCGTGATTGACGAAGAGCAGGAAACGCGGCGCCTCCATCGCGCGAGGCCGGTCGCCGCTGCGTTTTGTGGTGGCGTAGAGGAGGTTAAGCCGGCGGTTTTTCCGCGCCGGAGGCGGGTTTTTCGCGATCGCTTGCTTGAGGACGCGATTTAGCTCGCCAGTGCCAATCGGCGCATTCGCAGCGCGATGAACGCGCTCGATCCCGCCGAAAATTTTGCGCAAAAACTGCCCTTTCAGCGCCGAAACCGCCACCAGCGGGGCGTAGTGCAGGAAAAACAACTCCCGCTGCACGTGCGCCTGCAATTCCTCGATTCGGGCGCGTTTTGGGGCGTCGGGATGAAAGAGGTCGAATTTGTTGAGGATGACGAGGCATGGCTTGTTTTCCTCGAGAATTTTGCGGGCGATTTTCCGGTCCATCGCGGTCACACCGCCGGCCGAATCGATGACCAGCAGGCACAAATCCGCGCGCCGTATGCTTCGCTCGCTGCGCATGACGCTGAAGACTTCCACGGAGCTATCGCGCTTGGTTCGCTTGCGGATTCCGGCGGTGTCGATGAGCGTATAGCGGGCGCCGCCGCGCTCGTAGGGGATGTCCACCGCATCGCGCGTCGTTCCGGCCACATCGCTGACGATGGTGCGCTCGTCGTCCAAAATCGCGTTGATGAGGCTGGATTTTCCCACGTTGGGCCGGCCCACGACGGCGATAGAACAGGGAGCCGGAGGCGTGGAGCCGGTTTCCCCGGTTTCGCCGTGCTCGCCGCCCGCCGCGCCCAATTTTCGGCTGATGTGGCGCGTTAGGGCGTCGAAATTGCGGCCGTGCTCGGCGGAAATCGCGAACGGATTGCCGAAACCCAGCCCCGCAAAGTCGGCCACCACGTTTTCGTGCTTTTTGTCGTCCACCTTGTTCACCGCCAGGATCACTTCCACCTCGGCGCGGCGCAGCACGTTGGCCAAGTCTTCGTCCACGGTGT
Organism: Verrucomicrobiales bacterium; assembly: GCA_965224535.1. Classification (GTDB taxonomy): domain Bacteria; phylum Verrucomicrobiota; class Verrucomicrobiia; order Verrucomicrobiales; family DEV007; genus JBCDHN01. Next base: position 23,064 of record CBDCZR010000020.1, on the reverse strand, counting down.
GAATGCCGCTTTTTCCGTCCACCACGAACAAAATGAGGTTAGCGGAGTGAATGGCGATATCCGCCTCGGCACGCACTTGCTGGGCAAAGCCATCGTCGAGCGAGGCGCCGATTCCGCCGGTGTCGATGACCTCAAACGGCGCCGGTCCCGCGGTGCAGACGGCGGAGATGCGGTCGCGGGTCACGCCGGGCTCATCGTGCACGATGGCAATGCGCCGGCCGGCAAATCGGTTGAAGATGGCGGATTTACCAACGTTAGGCCGGCCGACGATGGCGAGCGTGGGGAGATTTTGGGAAATGGACGGCAAGGTTGTAGCCGTTTGATCGCCGGTTTCGCCCCTGGCTTCAAGCCCTAAGTTGGCCTCAGCTTGCCGGAGGGTCTTGCCCGGCCAGGCGAGCGATGCCGTCCCGGCGCAGCCTGACGATGCGCCAGCCCTGCATGATCTCGGCATCCAGTTTTTCGTAGAATTCGATCGCGCGTTGGTTCCAGTCGAGCACCGTCCACTCCATGCGCCCGCAGCCTTGGGATTTTGCGATTTTCGCCAGTTCCGCGAGCAGGGCGCGCCCGATTCCCTTCCCGCGATGCTCGGGGCGGACGTAGATGTCCTCCAGGTAGAGCCCGGGCCGGCCCACAAACGTGGAATAATTGCGAAAAAACACCGCCGTGGCCACAATTTGCCCCTCCACCTCGGTCACCAGCGCCTCTGCGGCCGGATTTTCGCCGAACAACGCTTCGTGGGTCGAATCTTCGGTCGCCTCCACGAGGTGGGTGATTTTTTCGAACTCGGCCAACTCCAGCAGCAAGCCGTGAATCGCGGAAACGTCGTCGGGAGTGGCGGGGCGGATGTGTGGGGCGTCGTTTGCTTCCATGCGTTTTGCGGAAAAATCCCGCGCACGCGGCCAAAATCAACCGGATAGCGCCGATTCTCGCGGCCGGCCCAAATTCACCGGCATTTCACCGGGGGTTCATAAAACGCGCACACGCGGCCTGCAAAGTGCGCCGCATGATGAAAACGCGAACCTTCCTCTTCTTCTGCGGCGGCGCTTTTGTTTTGGTTTTGGGCGGTCTGACCCATGGCCAGGAAACCAGCGCCGACCCTAGCACCATCACCCCAAAATCCAGCCCGCCCGGCTTCTTTGAGTCCGATCAGGCGCGGGTCACCTTGCCTTACGCCGAGGTTCGCAGGCTGTGGGAGGCAGCCAAGGCGCGGGAGGCGGAGCCCAAGGAAGCTAAGCCGCCAATTCAGGCGGTGGTTCGCGCTTTGCGCGCGGATGTGACGATCGGCGAGGAAAACGTGCAGCTTTCGGCCCGATTTGAGGTGGAAAGCTACGACAACGCCTGGCACACCGTGCCGCTGCTCGGCGGTTCCGGCAGGTTGGTCCGGGTGGAACCGGAGGACGCCGGCGTGGTCTGGCGGGACGGCGGATACGTCCTGCTGCGCCAGGAAACGGGGCCGGTTAGCCTAACGCTGGAGTTCACCTCACCGCGCCAACGCGGATCTCGCGAGCAAATCCTGGAGCTGGAGCCGCGCGAGGCGACGGTGCAGGTTTTGAGCGTAACCGGCGTGCCGGCCGAACGTGGTTTGGAGCTAAACGGCTCGCCGCTGGTGGTGACCGATGGCGTGGCGACGGCGGCTTTACCGCAGAATTCCGGGTCGGTGAAGCTGAGCCTAATTTCGCAGCCGGCGGAGAGGGAGCAGCCGAAAGAAGTCGTGCCCAGCACGTGGGAAATTTCTTCGCAAATCCTGGCGCGTTACGCGGATGGCGCCCTGCATCACCAAGCGCGTGTTTTTGCCCGGGATCGTACCGGTGAGGGCGAGTCGTTAGGGCTGCGTTTGCCGAAAAACGCGCGAAACGTGGAAATTTCCAGCAACGCGCTGGAACGGTCGCGCCCCGGCCGAACGAGCGAAGGCGACCTGGTCTACCAACTGAGCTGGGAAGACGCCGGAACGCTGGATCGCCAGATTGAGCTGAGTTTTGACCTGCCGGTCTCGCCCCTGGCGGAATCGTGGCCGCTTTCCGTCCCGCGGGCCGAGCCGGGCGAGTCAAGCGAGGCGCTGTTCGTCATTCCGCTGGCTGAAGGGCTGGAAATTGGCGGAGATGGCGTGACGGCGTCCGCGGAAGCGCAGCGGATTTCCGGTTGGTTTCGCGAAAAGCTGGGCAACGCGGATTTTGTGAGCCTCCAGGCTAACGCAGATGCTCAGGTGTCGCCGCGCTGGTTGCCGCGGCGTTCCACGGCTCAGGCGACGATCGTCGAGGCCTGTTTTGAGACGCAGCTTGAGAAAAACGGCCAGACCTTGAACCGGGCGGCTTACACCATCGAGCACGACCACACCCTGGTTTGGCAAACGACGCTGCCGGAAGGCTGCGAGGTGTTGAAATGCACCGTCGACGGCCGCCCGACCACGCCGGTGGCACGGGACGAGCGCACCATTGAGCTAAGCCTCGCGGGCGACTCCGGCGAAACCCAGGTATCGCTGGATTACGCGCACCGCGGCGAGCCGCTTTCCGAAATCGAGGGCAGCCTTACCCTAACCTTGCCAGAAACGCCGCTCTTCATCCACAAGCTTTGCTGGGATCTGCGAATCCCCGGCGTCTTCGCCATCACCGCGGTGGACGGCAACGTGGAGCCCACCGAAAGCAGCTCAAAATCGGCCAACGCGGTCTCGCTGCTGAAGCAACTCTGCCAGGGCGAAGCACCGGCGGTGGAAGTCTTTTACCGACGCCCAACTGCCAACGAGTGAGCCTGCCAAACCCAAAAAAAAATCGAACAAACGAAAAAAAATGAAACTGATCCACCTCGTCGCCATCGGCGCCATTTTTGCCGCCACCAGCATAGGTTGGCGCCTGCTTAGCGAAGCCGTCGCCGTCCGCACCAACGCGCAGAATTCGAAACTCTGCCTCAACGTGGAGGGAAACTGGGGCCCGCCCATGGTCCAGCAACACCCGCGCATTTTCTACGCCTCGCCGACCAATCGCAAGGCCATGCGCGAAATTCAGCCGGAAGCCAGCAACGTCTCCGTGGACCTGGCCTACGACCGCAAAAAGAAGGGCCTGCTCTGGTATCGCACCTACCGGGTCGACTTTCATGCGACCTATGATGTGGCCAATCCCACGCCCATCCGTCAGACGGTTTACGTGGAGTTCACGCTCCCGGCCAAAGGCACGAGCTACGACGATTTTCAGCTTCGCGTCGGCGACCGGGAATCGACGCAACGCACCCCGCGCGAGGGAAAAATCACCGAAGCCGTCCACCTGGAAGCGGGGGCGAGTATGCCGGTAACCATCGCCTACCGCTCCCGCGGGTTGGACTCCTGGCGCTACGTTTTCGGCGAAAATCCGCGCATCCGCAACTTTACGCTCGCCATGGCGACAAACTTCGCGGAGATCGATTTTCCCCACGGCACGGGCTCGCCAAACACGCGCGAAACAACGGCTGACGGCGGTTGGAAGCTGGGTTGGGAGTATCCGGACGTCATCGCGGCCAACGCCATCGGCATGGGCATGCCCAGCGTGTTGAACCCCGGCCCAACGGTGGCCAGAATCACGTATTTCGCGCCCATTTCGCTGCTCTTTTTCTTCGCCGTGCTCGTCATCGTGGGCATGGCGCGCGGGCAAAATTTGCATCCCATGAACTACTTCTTCCTCGCCGCGGGTTACTTCGCCTTCCAGCTCCTGCTCGCCTACCTGGTGGATGTCATTCCGCTGTTTCCCGCGTTTTTCGTCTCCTGCGTGGTCTCGCTGGGATTGGTCTGCGGCTACGTTTGGGCCGTGGCCGGGCGGCGCTTTGCCCTCATCACCGCGTTGGCGCAAACCGCCTACATGGTGCTGTTCAGCTACAGCTTCTTTTTCGAAGGGCTCAGCGGCCTAACCATCACCATCGGCGCCGTTTTGACCCTGGCGCTGCTCATGTGGATGACCGCGAAGGTCGATTGGCCCAAGATTTTCGCCCAAAGCGTCAAACCACGCCGTCAGGTTCCGCCGCCGGTTCCGCAAGCTGGCTGAGGATTCTGGTTAGCCACGCAATTCTCGCGCCGCCGGGGAATTTTTGCCTCGGCGGCGCGTCTGGGCTAACTCTGCTGCTTCACGTAGTCAACCACGTAACCCGCGTCCCCTTTCGCGGCCCAAATCACGCGCAAAAAATCCGCCGGATGAATGTCGTGACGATGCATAAAAGCGCGGTCGCCGCCGCAACTGAACATGATGTCAGGGTGCAATTCTCCGCGCAGCTTGCCTTCGGCTTTTTTGATGATGCGCGGCAGCCAGACGATGCCGGCCAGCTCCTCGGTTTTGCCGGGAAGCTCGTCGGGGGTAATTTCACGATCGCTCAGCTTGCCGCTCTGGATGGTGCGCAGGTAATCGCGGCGCACGGCGGCGACCATCGCCGCGGTGGTGGGCGTGGGATCGCCGCCATCGCCAAAATCCTCGACGAAATCGAAAAATTCGCGGGGCTTGTAGCCGATGGTTCGCAGAAATTCGCGATCCTCGCCGGTGTAGTAGCCCTCAAAGTTTTCATCGCCGCCGCGGTAGCGTTCCAGGCAACGGTCGAAGAGGCTTAGGAAGGTGGTTTCCCAGTTGTAGTTGGTCATTTTGGGGTTGGGCTTGGGTGTTTGATTTGGCGGCAAACAGAGCCTAACAACCGCCGATGGCAAGCCGGAAACGGACGGTAGCTACGAATCGTCCGGCGCCGCTTTCAGGCGAATCACCGGCGTGCAGGGACCGGGCAGGCCGCCGCGCAGATTGCTGAGCCATTGGCGCGCGATGACGATGCCGTAGACGCCGGGCTTCATAGAAGCGGGGATTTCCAGCGGCATGTCGAACTTCGTGACGCCGGCGGGGACTTTGACCGGCGCGCCGAAGCTGGCGATGTGGTGGGAGCGCGCCTGGTTGGCGATGATTTGGAACGATTCGGGCTTCTCGCCGAGGTTGTGGAGCGTAACCGGGATAGTAAGCTTATCGCCGGGTTTTACGTCCAGGGCGGTGGTTGCCGTGTCGAGCCAGGGGCCCTGCGGCGCGGCGACGACGGCGCGGGCGGCGGGGCTGAGCTGAAATTGGTGCGGATCGGAGTTTTGGTACAGTGTCAGGGCTTGTGCGCGGTGCTCGATGACGCCGGATTCCGCTTCGGCGCGGGCGAGAACTTGGAAGTCGGCCAAGTCGCCGATTTTCGCGTCAGGCGGGGCGGTGATGGTGATCAGCGCCTTGGTCCCGAGCGCGGCTTTGGGTCCGCGGTAGTCGTTCAGGCACGAATAACCGGCGGCGCTGCTCCAACCTTCGGGCAGACCTTCGACGCGAAACTCCACGTCCGCCTTGAGCCCGCCGAGACGGATGATTTCCACGGCGAATGAGGCAGTCGAACCGGGGCCCCAAACCGGCACGGCGTCCGGCCAGTGATAGGCGCGAAAATCCGGCTTACTTTCGCGGGAAAAGAGCCGGTAAACGGTGCGCGGGCCGCTTGCGCCGGTTTCGTCGGTGACCCGGAGGAAGTAGTCGCCGGCTTCCTTCGCGGCGAAAGGGAGGTAGCTGTCGAACGCGTTGAATTCGTGCGTCGTTTCGCCGCCGAAAATCGCTCCGTCGTCGTTTGCGGCCACCGATTTGCCGTTCGCGTCGAAAATCTCCAGGCGAGTGTCGATGGGCGAGCGCAGGTGACGCTGGGCCATGATTTCCAGCTCGATTTTCTGGTTTTTGGCCAACGAAAGGCGGTACCAGTCCTCGTCATTTTCGGCCAAAAACCGGCCATTTGCGATTCCCGGGATGCTAAGCGGCGTGGCCGTGATTTTGGCGTTGTTAGGCTCGGTTTCTAGGATTTCCGGTCCCAGGGAGAGATGGAGCGCCAGATCGTGAACCGGCAATCCGGCGGGTTGGGCGTAAAAAATCGGGTGAGGTGATTTAGGTAGGCTAAACGCGGCCGTTTTTGGCGTTGTTAGGTTGAATCCGGCCAGTTCGGCCCGCAATTCGCCGCCCCGCGCGCCGCCGCTGGGAAAAACCGCGGTTGCGTAGCCCACATCGCCGAGTGTGAGCCGGTAAACCGCTTGCGGAAAGCCGTGGTAGCCGATCATCGAGACGCGGACGACGTAATCGCCATCGGCGGGAATTTCGTGCTCGACGATTGGGTCGAAACCCACGGTGTCGCCCGCGCTTGCTAGGGTTCGGCCGGCGTCGTCGAGCAATTCCAGCGACAAGTCGGCGAACCCGCGATCGTCCCGCCCGAACCCCATCGCATCGAGCCCGTGCGCGTTGATCGCGGCGACGATGGTTTGCCCTTTTCGCGCCGCGAACCGGAAGCAATCCTGGTCCAGCTTGCCGCCGATCCGGCCGTTGACGACCAGCGGCGTTTCCACGGCGTTCGCGGCATCCGGCGTGTTGTTTTTTTCGGTCTCGACCGCCTCGCCCAGGTCACCAACGACGAACCAGCGAAAATTCGTCAAACCGGCCTTCGATCCATGAACCCGCACCATGCGCCGGCCCAGCGGAGCATCTTCGGCGATGTCCAGCTTAGCACGAATGGTCTCCTTCGAGGTGGCCTCGATCTCGCGCACAGTAATCCCCGGCGGGCCGTCGATGAGGATGCCGGCCGCGCCTCCCTCCGCGCCGCCATCGTAGAGCCGAAACTCAACCTCGATGCTTTGTCCCCGCGCCGCTCCGGACGGAAAAACCGATTCGAGCCGGGCCCAGTTGTAGTCCGGCGGCGTGACTTCTGCGCCGCAAACGCCAACCAGACAAAAAATCGCAGCGGCGGCGACTTTACGCATAAATCTCGCGAATCGGCTTACCGTTGTCGGTCGTCAGGATGGGCCGGCCGTCCTTGGCGCGATATTCCTTGGCGTGATTGATGCCCAGCAAATCGTAGACCGTCGCCGCAAAATCGTGCGAGGTGTGGGAGCGGCCGACGACGTTGGCGCAGTGCGCGTCGGTCTCGCCGATGATCTCGCCCATGCGCACGCCGGCGCCGCTAACGTTGATGTTGTTCACCTTGGGGTAGTGATCGCGCCCCGCCGCGCCGTTGACCTTGGACGTCCGGCCAAACTCGCCCAGGCAGAGCACCAGGGTCTCGTCCAGCATCCCGCGCACCTCCAGGTCGGTCAGCAGGGCGGAGTAGGCCACGTCCAGCTTCGGAAGCAGGTCGCGCTTCAGCTCGATGAAATTTTTGTCGTGGGTGTCGTAGCCATTGAACTGCACGGTCACGAATCGCACGCCGCGCTCGACCAATCGCCGCGCCAACAGCGTGGCCTGGCCTTCCTTGAACCGGCCGTAGGTATCGCGCAATTTATCCGGTTCCTGGTCGATTCGAAACGCCTCCTTAGCCGCGGGCGCGGTGATGAGATCGTAGGCTTGGGCGTAGAATTGGTTGCGGTCGTAGACGTCGCCTGCGTTGCGGTCGGTAATACGCTGAAGGTCGTCGATGGCCTCCAGCATCGTGCGGCGCCGGTCGAGCCGTTCGCGGCTTAACCCGGAAGGTAGGCCGACGTTGTCCACCTTAAACTCAGCCGCGTTTGGATCGGCATCAATGCGCAGCGCGTCGTAGGCCGAACCCAGGAAACCCGCGTGGTGATACTTAATCCCGCCGCACATCTGCACGAACGGCGGCAATCCGCCACGCCAGCCCTGCTGCTCGGAGACGACCGACCCCAGGCACGGATGAATCGTCGCGCCGACCGGATTGGCGTTGGGATCGGGAATCTGCGGCCAGCCGGTTAGCATTTGGTGGCAGGCCTCGGCGTGCTGCGAACCGGCGTGAACGATGGTGCGCAGTTGGCAAATTTTGTCCATCACCCGCGCCGTTTTCGGCAAGTGCTCGCAAACCTGGACGCCGGGCAAATTCGTCGGAATCGGCTTGAATTCGCCACGAATTTCCGCCGGCGCCTGCGGTTTCATGTCGAAGGTGTCGATCGTGCTGATTCCGCCGTCGAGCCAAAGCAAAATGCAGCTTTTGGCCCGGGGCGAGTCCTCTGCCGCGCGCAGTGCCGCAGGCAGCGACATCCCGAAAAACGGGAGCGAGCCGACGCTGAGGAAACGCCGCCGGGAGAGGCCATCGCAGCGGCGCGCGGAGGTTGCGGTCAGGAAATCGAGCATGCCAGATCGGGACACGGCGCCGGGGCCCGCGATTTTTCACCAGGCGAAGCGGCGGGCTCAAGCTTCGTTGGCGGCTCGTTCGATCACGCCGGTGGCCACCGTTTGCAGTCCGGTGTGCTCATTTCGCGCTTTTTAGTTCTGCTTCAGCACTCGCTATTTCTATCAACTTAACAGATATTTCTTCGGATAACTGATAATATTTCCTGACTCTACCGGATTCAGGGTACGGCAATCTCGATATTTATAATTATTATATAATCAATATTTGTTGGAATTCCGCTGGCACAAAGAGGGCCACTACGGTATCCTGACATATGCAAAATAACGCCAATCAACCGCAGCAGCCCCAATCATCATCCAACACTCGGAGAGAGCCCGGTTCAAACGAAATCGTTCTCCCTATTTCTCTAGAAGAATACCAACGCCGCTCGGTTAAGCCTGATGACTTCCATCAATTGCTCGAAGAGTGTTACCAATCTCACCCGGAGTGTTTTCCGCCTGAGTTTGAAGACGGTTACCAACTCAAGGATATCATTGATTCGGCCAAAATGGGCCTCCGCATTCGCAGGATAAAGGTTAGTTTTGGCGACGCCGCTCACAACTACCGAGTCTTGCCTTGTGACATCCTGCCACATATGTGCGGCAAGACTGAGGACGTTGCCGATCCAATGTTTTTGCGCAAATTCAACGTTCCCTACTGGGCTTTAGCCATGATCTATCCAAGAGACGCCAACTATTACTATCGAGTCGAACGGCGCATGGGAAAAACCAGCATCGTTGGAGCATTGCACGGTCCCAAAGGTGAGTTGCCTGAAGACGTATGTTGCGACGAAAAACATACCAAGCACCTTGGCGAAAAGGCCTATATCACCACCACGGTAGGAGGAGGATGTGTTCTTGGAGCCGAACTGTGTGAAGGAGCTGATGCTCAATCGCTTGCAATAGGCTACCAAGTCTTTGCCGACGAGACTGCCCGCACCAATCCGGACCATCAAATCCGTTCCATTAATGTAGATGGCTTCGCCGCCACCTCAGCCGCACTTCGAATGGTTTTTGGCGCAAGTGTCATCCTGATCACCTGCTTCTTACATCTGTATATCTCCATACGTGACAGAGCCAAAAAGAAACACGCGGAGATATTCGGTGAGATCGCCGACCAACTTTGGGACGCTTATGGCGCCCCTACCAAGCAAGCCTTCTCCCAGAGGTGGAAGACTCTCATGCAATGGTGCACGGACAACCATGATCGGATTCCCGAACCCGTGAGCACGAAGTTGAACAAAGCCAATGAAAACAAGCTCCAAGGCTATGAAGCTTACTATGATCGCGAGCAAGGACATCGAGTCAGCACAGCGCTCGACCGAGAGATGGGTTCGCTCGATCGCCGGCTCTTTGCGATGCGATATCTACACGGCCACTGCGAGAGTTCCAACCTGATCATCCGGGCGTGGGCTCATCTTCAAAACTTCGCGCCTTGGAATCCGCGGGCGGCGAAGCTCCACGGTGTCCAGTGCCCTGCCGAACGCCTCACCAAGAAACGCTACCGAAAAAACTGGCTGGAAAACTTTCGAGTCGCCTCATCGCTGCGGGGAGTCCGCTACCCCTGAATCCAGCAGAGTCAGAATATTTCTTGTGTAGCGCCTCTATCGAATCAACTTTGTCTAGGTCAAATTCGTCTGTATGCCTATCCCTTTCCAGCCAATCCTCCGGCACACCGTTCGGATAAATGTCTTTCAACACCTGGGCCATCAATTTGCTTAAACTCTCCTGTTCGATCTGTTCCACCCCATCGATCAGCCGTTCGAATTCTGCTGGTGAACCCCATACTAAGTAACTAACAACTCCAGCGTTGCCCACTTGCCCTTCGAAATTTGACAGCACAGCAAATAGTGTTTCTGTCTCTAAATAGTGTTTCTGTCTCTGAAAGTGGCTCACCTCCCTCTTCCTTTGCCACTATTGCTTTACCAAATGCGCGCTTCTTTTTAAGGCCCTCTTGAGTAATTGGATTTTCTTGTTGACTCATTACGAGCAAAGATTTTGCCTTACCCTCCGACGTACTTTTGGGATTCAAATTCGGGGATCACGGGGGTTTGAATTGGCGGAAATGGCCAAACTGGGCATATTTGGTGAGAATAAGGGGGGGGAGGCAATGGTGTCAAGGGTACCGCTTACTTCACAACGCGCGCAAATATTTCCCTTTCCTCGCTAATCTTTCAATAGTCAAACGGTTTTAATGTAAATCTGCCAAAACCTCACGAATCGTCCTCACCGCCCACGCGTTTCGGGATGGAGTCATCGACCTGGACGATCTGAACGGCAGCCTGCGCCGATTTTGTGAGTCGTGGGAGCAACCCGGCTGGGACGCGAAGGCCAAGGAACTGCACGCCATGATTTTGCAACGCGGCGAACCGGATGAGGACGACGACTTTGACGGGTTTATGGAACTTTGCGCCATGTTAGGCGACGTGCCCCGCATGACGCGCGAAGTCGAGAAAGGCGCGAGCATCGACTCCGAATTGCCGGTACGGCTGGTTTTAAGCGGAAATCTGGCCTCAGCGCGGAAACTTTTCGAGCTGAAGGGGAAGGATTTGCGAGTCTACGGCCGGTGGAGCGATGCATTGGACGGTCCGGTCGAAAAATTGCTCGCGTCGTTCGAAGACCCGGAACTGGCCTGCCTGGCCGCGTTTTGGTTTTACCGCCTGGATGACGCCAGTCGTGCGGCGCCGCCGAAATCCAGCGAAATCCAGCGGCTCCTGAAGCTGGCCGATTGGTTCAAGGCGACAACGTTTCGCGACGCGGAAATTCGGGAACTTGTGACCGGGGCGCTTTACAAAAATTGGGAGGCGTACCAGCGCGTTTGGAGCACGGAGAACACTGCGCCGAAAATCGAGCAAATTGTCGCCATGCTAGGCGGGCGCCACAGGCTCGTAACCACCCGGCTCATCAGCCAGCAAGCTTCCGCGGGAAATTTGGCCTGGATCGAACGGCTGGCAGATGCCGCAACCAAGGCGGACGAGGACTCGCCGCGTTTCGGCGCCGTGCGGAGTTGGGACGATGTTAGGGTCTACGCGGTGGCGGGACGATTTCATCAGGCGCCTGAGGAGACGATCGCGGCGTTGCGGGAATTGCACGGCGAAGAAGGCGCTGAACGCGTGCAAGCGGTCCTTCGAGACGTGGCGCCGTTGACGTTGCTCCCGCTTCTGGCCGGCACGGGCGATGAAAGCGCGATTTTTGTCGGCAGCGGCCGGGACACCGCCCCCTTGGGCACGAGCGAGGAGTTTCGCGGGCTGCGCTGGAAATCGGTCGGGGAGTTGGAGGCGGAAATTGGCTACCTCGACGCGCGTTTTGGCGAAACGACGCCGAACCTGCCGTTAATCCTAAGCCTTGCCGAAGGCTTGGAGCAGCGAACCGTGGAATTCCGCGATTCCGTCCGGCAATGGCTCAAAACACAGCCAAAATCCGGCGCAGCCACGGAAATGCTGCAACTTGCGCTGGATTTCGACGATTGGAACGAAAAGGGCCATTTTGCGGCCTGGATTTCCGATTCCAGCCAACCGGCGGTATTCCGCGAGCGGCTACTGGCCCGCTGCATTGGGCAGCCCTATCCCAGCCACCCGGCCTACATCCAGGCTACGCGGGATTTGGTCGCGCAAAACCCGGATTCGCTGAAAAATCGCGCCGTTAGGGACTTCGTCGCTGTCCGAGGCATCGAGATTGGCGAGTTAGCCCGAACTCTCCATCCACGCAACGTGCAGATTCACGCCGTGGTCACGAAAACTCCTCACGAGTGGATACGCGTCCTCCGCGCGCTTTCCATTCAGTTGCGAGATCACCGGAAAATCCCCGCCGAAGTGACCGCCCTAGCATTGCAACAAGCCGACGAGCTGGAAGACCCGGAATTGCAACTAACGCTGCGGCTCTGGGCCCGGCAAACCGCCTTCGGCGAGGCGCAAAACCTGCCCGGCGCCGAAAAATTGGCGGAAACCTGGGTTTCTCTCGATTCCACGGCGAGCCCGGCCTTCCGGCGGGCGAGAAACCTGATTTTCGATGCTTTGCCCGTGAGCCCGGAGACCGCTGAAATCCTAACCGACCACCTACGCAAACCGGCCGGTACGGTGGCGACTTGGCTGCAAATTTCACCACTAAGGGGCATCAACGTCCGCGACTCGCTGCCCCTCATGTATCGCGCGCAGGGACGTTGGCTGCGAAAACTCGGCCTCACCGGAACCGCGGACGAAATTCGCGACGTGTTGCAAAGCTTCCGCATCGAGAAAAATCTTCTCCGACACGAGCGCCCCGACGAAGACGAATTGCTGCGCCGCGCCTACCTGGGGCTCCAAATTTTGGACGGCATCCACAGCCGCGCCGCCGCCACTTCGCGCGAAGAATTCGCGCCGATGTTCGAGTTGCTCGGCTTCTACGAAGAAGAGCCCTACCGCTCCACCTACCGGCTACCCTACCAGGTGAGACTCCGGTTCCGGAACCAAGCTCGCTGCCTGAGACAGGCCTGGCAACTAACGAATCCCCAAGCCAACGAACGCCCCATCAAAATCGAAGACTACCCAACCAAAATCTTCCCAATCCTCACCTCCTGGACCCAATCATCCAAACAACGCCGCCAAGTCATGAAGCGGCTGCTGGGCGACCACGTTAAAGTCGGACGCCACCCGACTCGCCTTTTCGAAAACGCCGTGGCCCACGGATTTCTCAGCCCGGCCGAAGCCGTCGAAATCGGCTCCGCTCGGGCCGAAGAAAACTCCGTCGAAGGCCGGATTTGGCTCGATTTAGCGCGGATGGCGGAAAACTCGGGTAAACTCGTGGAAGCACAAAAACTCATCGCCCGCGCCCTAACCGACACCCCAAAACCGGACCTACGCTACCTGGAATGCCAGCAACTCCAGCGCTCCGTTCGAATCCGGCTGGCGAGGGCGCAGTAGTTTGGCAAAACTACGCCGAAAGGTTGATCGTTGTCCGGGTTGATACGATGGTGACGACCGTGATTCCAACATGAACGCGACCCAACAAACTGAATACCGATTCCGCCTTCAAATTCGCGGTAAGTTTTCCCACCCAGTCACGAAAGGAGAACTCTTGGATGCGACCGATGTTTTGGGTGAGGCCGGGTGTGATGATGCAGCTGTCGGGATTCGGGGACACAGCGTGGAGTTGGAATTCGACCGCCGTCACGATTCGCTTCAAGATGCCATCGCGTCGGCTGTCAAAGATGTTGAGAGCGCCGGTTACCGCGTGGAGTCGATTGAGATGGATCGGGACGATGCTTTGGCAGCCGCCAGTTGATTTGGAAGTCACCGCTCGCTTCGGGCGCGGTGGAGGCTAATCGAGCGTTGGAGCAGCAAGCTCTCCAGATGGTGCGGATGAGAAGTCGGCGTTCGCGCAAGGCGTTCTCCACCGCGGATTGCGCTTGGTCGTAAGCGCCGGAATTGGCGGCCATTCGCGCTAAATCCAGCCAAAATCTGGCTTTCCAGCGAGAAATGCCGGGTTTTCGCGTTTTGCGGAGCGGCAAAAGGAAAAGGAAAGCGCGTTGATGCGGACGATTAGTTAAGTTTAATGAAATATCCGGAAGAATAAGCTATTTTTCGCTCCAAAGGAGTTTTTCGCTTCCCACTCAGTTCCGCATGGTTGCCGCAGGCCCGACATCAACCCTGCGATCGGCGACGGGCAGCTGCAAATCGGCGAAAAGAAGGCCAGAGTCGCCACCAAGAAGGATCAAATCTGCAAAAAGAAGGCCAGAATCGTCAACTGGGAGGATCAAAGTTGCAAAAAGAACGCCAGAGTTGGCGACTGGGAGCAGCCAATTGTCGATTGGGAGCAGTTGATCGTCAATTGGGAGCAGTTGATCGTCAATTGGGAGCAGCTAATCGTCGATTGGGAGCAGCTAATCCTCGCCAAGACGCATTCCGCCAAGGCGCGCGCGCAATTTGCCGCCGGGCCGCGTGAGGACACTCTGTCCAAGGCAAATTTCGCGCGGAACGCAGGTAAAATGCGCCGCAGCAAGCCGCAGCAGAATACCGGGTAGAAATCCAGGCTGGATCTGAAACCGGAGCGACGCATCGTCAAGCGGCTACCGGATTCACGAAAAAATCTCTCCTCTCCTCCCATCATTCGCAATTCCCTGGCAATAAGGGAACAACACAACGCCGTTTGCCGAAAATCGGCGAATTTCCGGCAACCAGGAAGAAAAAGTTCTTGCCAAAATCGGCCAATCTCCCCTAAAAACTCTAACAACTCCATGTTGTTGCGGAGTTTCGGGGCGCAGAACTCCCTCCACGCTCCGCCCCCCCCAAATAGTAATAGCCAGAAAAATTGGTAGGTCATGAAAACATTGCCAGGTTTGTTTCATCGCAATCTCAATCTCGGTGTTGTTGGTGCTCTTTTCACCATTTTCATCTTCGCGGCTCTCACCGCTCCCTCCCTCCACGCGCAGGACGATCTCTGATCCTTACTACTCCGATCCTTACTCTGACCCGGATTCTTCTGGTTATGGTGATGATTGGAGCGATCCCTACGCGGATGATGATGGCGACGGTATTCCCAACGACGATGAGGAGTTCATCTACGGGACCAATCCGCTCCTTCCTGACAGCGATTTCGACGGGCTAACTGATTCGGAGGAAATTGGCGGCGTTGAAGTTTATGAAGTTTATCAACATACGGACTGGGTAGACGATGGGTTTGGCAACATCACCGAGGAAAACGTCTACATGTATTGGTCCACCGCAACTTATACCACGACGCTGGACCCGACAAATCCGGACAGCGACGGCGACCAACTCCCGGACGGATTCGAGCGCGATTACGGAACGAACCCCGAGGATCCCGCTGATGCCGAATATCCGTCTCCCACCACCGGCCTCAGCTTTCTCTTGGAATATTGGGCCGGTACCGAATATCCGTACGATTCGGACGGCGATGGCCACCTCGACCACAATGAAATTTTTGGTAACTCTAGTGCCCATGATCCGAATGATGAGCCTGCTGACACTGCCGCGGACGATTCCTCAACCACGGATGAGGAGGATTCAGCACCGCAAAATTCTGATGCCGACGAGCTGCCGGACAACGCCACTATAGATTCGGAGCCAAGCCCGATGGACGACAATTTTTCACAAGCAGACGAACCCAACGCAGACGCCACCACCTACGATCCCTCCATGCAAGATCCCGCTCTGGCTAGGGTTGGGGGGGGACGGGCTTTTTCTACGCAGAAAATCGGCACAACCATAAATTTTGAGTATTCTGCTTGCGCGATTCTCCCATATTGCTCCGTTCTCAACCATGAGAATCGCCCGCGTCCTCGGCCCCGCCTCCAGCAATTGCTACCACATCATGGCCCGCGCCATCGAAGGGCGCATGATCTTCGACGATGTCGCCAAGGAGAAGTTCCGCGCCCTGCTCGACGTTCATTGCCGCTTCGCGCAGATCCGGCTCATCATGGGCAACCATTGGCATGCGTTGGTGGAAGTGCCGGATCCCGAGGAGAATCCGCTGATCGAGGCACCGGATTCCCAGTTCCTCGATCACCTGGAGATTCTCTACAGCGAGAAGGCCATCGAGGAGATCGCCACGCAACTCGAAGACTTTCGCGACAGCGGATTGCATTCCCGGGCTGAGGAGCTGCGGATGCGTTATATCAGGCGCATGCGCGATCTGTCAGTTTTCGTGAAGGAGCTGCAACAGCGCTTACCCAGTGGTATAACCGGCGTGCGAAGCGGCGCGGCCCGCTCTGGCAGGATCGCTTCAAGAGCGTGCTGGTGGAGGGACGCGGCAGTCCGCTCAAGACGATGGCGGCATATATCGACCTGAACCCGGTGCGCGCCGGGTTGGTGCGCGATCCGAAGGATTACCGTTGGTCCGGCTATGGGGAAGCGGTCGCCGGCAAGGCGCGGGCTCGCGAGGGGCTCACTCGCCTGGTGGATAAGGCGAATTGGGTTTACGACGGGGGGACGGAGAGCTGGAGATCGGTGCAGAAGGTTTACCGGTGTTGGCTCTATGGAGACGGGCGCGAGCGCCTCGATGACGATGGCAAGGTGACCAAAAGCGGGTTTTCGGCCGAGGAATCCGAGGCAGTGATCGAGCGGGAGGAAGGCGCTTTGGCTTGGCGGGTGCTGGTGAAGGCGCGGATTCGCTATTTCAGCAACGGGGTGGCGCTGGGGACCAAGGGCTATGTGGAGGAGGTTTTTCGGGAGCGGCGCGAGAAGTTTGGAGAAAAGCGGATCGATGGTGCGCGCAAGATGCGCGATGTGGACTGGGGCGGGCTCGGGAATATGCGCGATCTGCGCGGGGAGGTGTAGGGAGGTGTAGAAAGCGGTTTCAGCGTTCAAATCCCCCGCCCGATGAGCCGGGCAAATAGACGCCCGCAAACGCAAAAGGGACTGGCGTGCCCAAATTACCACCGGCCAAATCAGCCCAAACGAAGATTTCGCAGGGGCCTCGGACCCTTGGGCGCTTTGAAGCCGAGGTCTGGAGCACAATTTCGCCAATCGCAAGTTGCTTTCACGGTGTCATTTGGTTAAAAACCAGGGGTGATTGATGTTTCACGCAAGAAAAGCCCGTCCCTCCCGGGCAATTCGTCCCTCCCAGGCAATTTGAAGAAAGCGAAGGCAACGGGAGCAAAGGTCTGGGGATCTGGGCTGAATCGTTGCCGGAACGGCTCAGACCGTTGACCGAACACATCACGGCTCCGTTGGTCACGAAATTGCCGGTGGGAACCAAGCGGCTCTTACTTTGCCCGCATCGGTATCTCCACCTCTTTCCGCTCCACGCCTGCGGGACGGGCCAGGGCACTGAATTGCTTTGCGACCGCTACGAAATCGGCTACGCGCCGAGTTTGAGCGTGTATCACCAGGTAGTGAGCCGCGGGATGCCGCAGGGAGCAGGCCATTCCCTGCTCATTCCCAACGCCACGAACGATTTGCACTTTTCCACGGTGGAAGCTCACGCTGTGGCTCCGTTGATCGGAGCGAAGAAGATTCCGGAGTCTGGGGACATCACCGCGGATTGGATCCTGAAGATGCGAAGCAAAAGGCGGGAGGACAAGAAGGACTGGTCCAACTGCGCTACTTCTTCACCGAGCTGAACCTAACGGGTTGTTACCTGGCCGTCCTCAACGGCTGCGAGACGAATCTGATCGATCCCAGAGGGATGACGGATGATTTTTTTGTCCCTTTCCACCGGAGCGCTCTTCGCTGGCGCGCGCTGCGCGGTTTCCACCCTGTGGCCGGCGTCGGGCCTCTTGATGCGGCGCTTTTCGGAACTGCATTTCGGCGACTCCAAACTTCCTCCCGCCGCTGCCTTACGCGAGGCCACGCACTGGTTGCGCCAGGACTTCACTTCGGGCGAACAACTGAAAAACGAAATCATGCCGGAGTTCTTGGCGAGTATGCCGGATGGGCCGGTGAAGAATGAATGCCGGAAAAGAGCGGCTGCACACGCTGAGGACCATCCTGATACCCCGCCCTTCGCCGAACCGCAGCATTGGGCAGCGGTTACGGCGAACGGCGCGGCGTTCGGAATCTGAAAGCGGTCTTCCTTCGTCGCGGCTTTTTTATTCGCTTTGGGCTCGCGGGGCGGGAATTCGTATTCCACGAACCGCTTGCCGGCGAGATTGGCGACGAAGCGGGCTTTGATGACGGGGGCGCTGCCGATTTTTGAGACGAGCAAGGCGCCGGGGCTCCGTTACCACTCACCATCTTCAACCTTCGATGCGGCCGGCTGCGAAAACTTCAGCTTTCTTTGGACTGCCCCCCCCCCCCCCCCCCCCCCGCCCGCAGCAGGCTGCGGCCACCGCAAAGCTGCAGCGGGCTGCAGCAGTCCAAAGACCGTTCACGACAATTTCGCGCCTTTCGTTCAATCCGCATCCGCCGTTCCCAGCTTCTCCTCCAGGCAACGCAGCAAAATTTCCAAATCCACCGGTTTGGCCAGAACGTCGAGCGCGCCGGATTGAGCCACGGAACCCGGGCTGGTGTCATCCCGGTCGACCAGGGCGGTGAGCATGACGATGGGGATGTTGGCCAATTCGGGGTCGGCGTGGATTTGCGAGGCGACATCGCCGCCGTCCATCTCCGGCATCACGATATCCAGCAGGATGATGTCCGGGTGGAAGATTTTGGCGGCGAGCGGGGCCTTGGGAGAGCGATTTTCGACCATCACGTCGTACTTGCCCGTTTTCTCCAGGTTCATCTTGAGCAGGCGGGTGAAACCGACCTCGTCATCGACGATGAGGATGCGTTTTTTCGTGGCCATGGTGGGATTGTCAGACAATTAGATGATGTTGTCAATGGCTTCGCTCGTGCCGCCTGCCGCCCGCAGACACAGCAGGGTCTTCACGCCGCCTTCCGGCCGGTTTCCGATCTCAATTCGGCCCTTGTGAAGCTGGATGATGTTGCGCACCACGCTTAGGCCCAATCCCGTGCCAACGCCGGTGGGTTTGGTGGTGAAAAACGGTTCGAAAATCTGGTTGAGCTTGTCGGGGGGAATTCCCGAGCCGTTGTCGCGAATTTGCACGAAAACCACGCGGTCGCCCACGCGCATCCGGTCGGCGCTCCGGGCTCCTTCGTCGTGGGCCTCCATTCCCGCAATTCCCGACCAAACGGAGATTTCCAGCTCCGGGCGCTCGGTTTCGCTCATCGCGTGGATGGAGTTGATGAGCAAATTGACCATGACCTGCTCGAATTTGGGCGCATCCAGCCGCACGTCCGGCAACCCCGGCTGAAAGTGGGTTTGCACCTCGACTCTGCCGCGCACGATTTCGTGCCGAATCAAGAGCAGGGCCTGACCGATGACCGGCTGGATGTCTTGCTCCACGAGGTTGATTTTTCGCGACGAGGAAAAATCGACCAAACCGCGGATAATGCGGTCGGCCCGGCCGATGGCTTCGCGCATTTCCTTGACGATCTCGGGCAAATTCGGGTCGTCGGGAAGAATGCCGCTATCCAGGTAATCCACGCCCAGCAGCAAGGCCGCCAGCGGATTTTTGACCTCGTGAGCCACGCCAGCGGCCAAACGGCCCACGGACTCCATTTTTTCGGCCTGGATGAGCTGAAGTTGGGTGGATTCCAACTCGGCGCTGGTTTGGTCCAGGTTTTCGTTGAGCCGGCGGCGTTCGGTGACGTCTTCGCTCACGCCGAGCAGCAGGTTTTTGGAGTTGTAGGCATCTTCCACCTGAACTTTGACGGTGTGGAGCCAAATCTTGTTCCCGGCGCCGGTTTGCACCTCTTCTTCCGGGATATCGACGGTCGTTCCGGTCAGCACGACGTGCTCGTCCATGGCGCGGAACCCTTCGGCTTCCTCGCGCGGGAACAGGTCGAAATCGGTTCGGCCGAGAGCTTGTTCGCGGGGGATTCCGGTGACTTCTTCCTGCATCTTGTTCCAGAGCACGAAGCGATAGTCATCCGAAGCGTCTTTGCAAAAAATGGCGATCGGCAGATTGTCGATGACCCTGCCGAGCATGTTGTGCCGCGCTGGACTGACACCTTCCATAAGCCTGGCATTATCCCCTTACCCCGTCCTTCGGTCAATCCAGGAATTTGAGGACGTCAGGACATCAAATGGTCCCAAAACGTCGAAACCGCACCCAACCGCAAGGGCCGCGGGTGGGCTCGACGTCTTCCAGGAAGTGGGCGAAGGCGTAGTTTACTTCGGCAAGGCGATGGCCACCAAGTCCACGCCTTTGTCCTCGCGCTCGCGCAAGGCCAGGGCCGTTTTTTCGTTCAGGCGATCCATCTGGATGACGCCGTGGAAGGGTTCGGCAATCTCGATGGTACCTTCTTCGGCGTTTTTGAGGCGGTGGACGGCTTCTTCGTTAACCTTGTCGTTGCCGAGCAAGGCTTCGTCGAAGCGAAAGGCAAGGTGCGGGCTGGGGCCGTAGGGGCGCTTGCCATGATGGAAGCGAAAGGTGTTGGTCAGGACGCTGGCTTCGCCGTTTTCGTCCGTTTGGTAGGCGAACATGTCCAGGGGACGGTTGCCGCTGCCCAGCTCGATCATGCTGATGCCCTTGATCTTTGCGCCGGGCTCGATGGCATCGATGGGGTACTTGACCACCGGCGTGCAACTGAAGGCGCCGACGATGTAGTGCTTGCCGTCTTCTTCGTAGGGAATCATCACGCTCATGGGCGCTTTGGTCTCCCATTTGCGGTGAGAGACGTGGTAGGTCTCCGCGCTGTAAACCTGGCCGGCGCGGTCGTGCTGCAAGGGGCCGTCAGCGGCGAAAATCTTGCTGGCGAAGGCCTCGGCGCAACGTCCGGCGGCGACGAGGCGATTTCCGGCCCAAACGACGTCGGTAATTTTGGAGACCGGAGCTTCATCGCCCTTGGGAACGGGAATTTTGGCGAATTTCACGTTTTGCAGCGAAACCAACTCCATTTCCCGGTTCGGGTCCACGCGAACGATGACGTAGGTTTTGTCGTCCTGCTTGCGAATGGCAAGGTAGAGGTGCCCGCTGGCGGGATTGACGGCTAAATCCAGGATTTCCGCGTCTTCGGCCTTCACTCCCAGCCGGGAGGCGACTTCCGCCTGAAAATTGGGAATTTCGCCAAATTCTCCGCTCGCCGGCTTGGTGTCGCCGGTTTCGATGGCTAAAATCTGCGAATTTTGCCCGTCTCCGATCAGCAGAACGCCCTCAGGCGCAAAGCTAATGACGTCGATGCGCCCCAGTTCCGGGGAGCCTTGAATGGTGGATTCGACAACGCTTCCGGCCAGGGCGGAGGCGGCTGTCGCGGTGAATAGCACCAGGGTGTGTAGCGTCTTCATGTGTCAGTATGGTGAGAGTTGCCATCATCCTAGCCAGCGTCCCATCGGCGGCAAACTCAAAATGGCCAATTCGATGAATGGGCCTTTTTTCAGAATGTCAGGATTGCAAGGAGCGGAAAGGATCGCTAAGATTCGCGGCATTATTTTACTCTGGTTAAATTTCTACTTTCCAACGTGCAGTCTCACTCTAACTTTGCGGTCGATTTGACCGCGCCAATCCCAGTTTTCATGAGAACCCTCCTCATTGTGGCGGCCGCCGCTTGCCTGAGCCTCCCGGCTTTGGGTCAGGATCCTGCACCCTCAGCACCGGGGGACGCGCCCCCTGCTTCAGAGGCTCCCGCCTCAGAGGATGCGCCGCTGGCCGCCGATAGCCCCATGGCCACCACCACCGAAAAAGCGGTGGAATTCATCAAAGTGCTGAAAACCGGTGGGATCGTGATGATTCCGCTGGCGGCCTTGTCATTCGTGGCGGTGTTGCTGATTTTTTACTACATGCTGACCATCCGCCAAGGCACGGTGGTGAGCGATAAATTCATGAACGCGGCCGACGCCCTGATTCGCAAGCAGGATTACCTGGGCTTGATCGCCGTTTGCAACCGGGAGAACGAGGCCATCGCGCGCATCACCTACAAAACGCTGGATTTCGCGACGAAGAATCCCACGGCCAGTTTTGAGGAGGTTCGCGAGGTGACGGAAGCGGAGGGAAGCCGGCAGGCGAGCATTTTGAACCAGCGCATCACCTATTTGGCGGATGTGGGCTCCGTGGCGCCGATGGTGGGGCTGTTAGGGACGGTTTTGGGGATGATTCGCAGTTTTAACGACCTCAGCGCCGCCTCCGGAGCGGTGCAGGTTCAGGTGAGCCAGGGGGTTTCGCAGGCGCTCATCACCACGGCCAGCGGGCTGACGATCGGCATTCCGGCCTTGATTTTTTACTCCATCTTCCGCGGCAAGGTGCAGAAGATGATCAGCGAGATGGAAGCGGCAATGACCCACCTGATGGCGCTGCTGGCCGCCCAGTACAAGCGGGCCAATTACCGCGCAACCGCGCGCGAAGAGAGCAAGGCCGCCCGCCGCGACGTGAAGGGAGTGTAACCGGCGCCGACGATGAAATTTCGAGATTACAGCACGACCAAACGCGCCGAAATGGAATTGGCGCCGATGATCGACGTGGTGTTTCTGCTGCTCATCTTTTTCATTGTTTCGTGGAATTTCGCCCGGTTTGAGGCGGAGGTGGACATTTCCGTTCCGGAAGCCCAAAGCGCCACGCAGGAAGCCCGGAAAAGCGGCGAAATCATCATCAACGTGAACGAGGAGGGCCAAATCAAGGTGAACAACCAGATTTTGAACGAAGCCATGCTCTACGACAAATTGCAGCGGGTGGCGGAGCTTTTTCCCGATCAGCCGGTGATCCTGCGCGGAGACCGAAAAGCCGATTTCGCCTCCGTGATGGTGGTGCTGGACACTTGCCAGAAGGCCGGAATCTGGAATGTGGCCTTTGCCGCGGAAAAACCGGAGTAAGCAGAATTCATTCCCCCCTCATCGCCTACTCCGACACGCGCCTCGAAATGACCTATCCAACCCCAAAAGACATCGAGCAAACCCTTCAAGCTCTGCGCGAGCGAAGCGAAGCCGTGAAGGGGAATCCCGAATTGGCCCGAGAATTCTTGGAGCGCCTGGAAGAGCGGCCGCTTTCCAAACAGCCGGAATTGACGCCCCTGCAACGAAGCGAGCGTCTCCTTCACAGCAATGGCGGGGACATGGAGGCTGAATCGGGCCCGGTGACCGCGAAAAAAGCCAGACAATGAGCCGTTACGCAGGGAACCCCTCCGGCTTTATTTTGGGCTTTCACGGCGGCTGGACTGCGCGGTCATTCAAAACCTGCACGATAGTCGCGCCGATGCAGGATTGCGACCATTTGACACCTCTCGAGGTCTGTTTCAGGAAGGGAAAGAAATCTATCCAAAAGCGAGTTTTCGACAGGGCAATCACATCCAGATTTGCGTGCGAAACCGAGATTGCATCAAAGGTTATTTTCGCCCGCTGGACTAAGCCGTGACACTGGGAATCAGATCGAAAAATATCCTCGAAATGACCGCTAAGTTCCGCTTCAATGGATGAATGGCGCCGAACTCGTTCCCGACCAATTGACCAGCCGCCGGCTATCCGCGACAGTTCCCCTTCTCCCTCCACGCCCATGACAACCCGATGCCCGATTCTCCCCCTGCTG
>CBDCZR010000019.1:0-412165 GCA_965224535.1 Verrucomicrobiales bacterium | reverse complement strand
GGTCTCCACGGGAGCTTGTCTCCGTGGAACCAAGATCAAAAACAGATCTTGGCTTGGGTTTAGACGCCACCTTCGGGCTTGTCCCGATGGGGCGATGACCCATTTGGAAGCGTCCGGGGCGGATCACCGCTCAACCGGGATAAACCCGGGATAAACCCGGTTGGGGCGACGAGTTGACTGAAATGGCTTCTGTGGCTGATCTTGCTACCACCGAGACAAGCTCGGAGGAGTGCCAAAATTGGAATCACTGGAACAAAGTGCATAGCCACGTGTACCAATTGTGGCCCCGCACCTCATACCCCGCGAAAAAAAACGCGGAACCGTTGTCCCGCCAAGTTGGATTCTGAAGGGAACCGGTTGGTCTTTTTCGGGAGTCAGTTGCTCTTTTTTGGAAGCCGGGCCCCGGAATTTGGGAATCGGTTGCATTTTTTGCGTCGCGAGTTCTCCAAAAAACGAAGCGGACTTCCATTGGAAGGGAGGAGGCTTCTTCCTGACGGCAGCTAATTTCCATAAAAAAAGTCAATTTTGACAAAAACAGCAAGAAGCTTGTAGAATTAGAGGAGTTTTCCGCCGCCAAAGACAAGAACTACGGCACATAATCGCGATTTGCCCCTTGGTCTCGATTCCTCTGCCATAATTCGTTTGCCTCCACCAAATCACTGGTTGCCTGGAGCTTGTGGAGCGGGATCGGGATTGGCGGGCGGAGCTTCTTCATCGGGTTCATCCGCGGGCGGCGTGGTCTCCTCCTCACCGGCTCCATTCCCCGGCTCCTCGGCCGCCTCAGCCGGCTTGCCGCCTTCCCAATACGCCTCGCCTTTGCGGTAGAGGTCCAGGCGGGATTGGAAATCGGCTTTTTCGTTGTCCAGGGCGAGGTTGAGGGCTTCGGTTTGGCGTTGGATGGCTTGGGGGAACTGGCCTGCTGCGGCGTGGGCGGCGGCGAGGGTGTCGAGATACATGTAGCGTTTCACGTGGCTTTCAGGCGTCAGGTCGCAGGCGGCGGTGGCGAATTTCACGGCTTCGGGGCCGTTGCGCTGTTTGGGATTCGAGGAACTGGCCATGTACCACGCGACTTCGTTGAGCGTGGCGGCCAATGAGTCGCGATCCTGGTCAGGTCCGGTTTTGGCGGCTTAAACGCGATGAAATAGTTCGGCGCTGATGGTTTCGGTGAGTTGGGTGGCTGCGGGATGGTTGGACTTGATGGCTTTCCGGTAGACTATTTCCCAACCCTCGCCACTCATCCTAACCTTAGTCCGACCCTCCTCCGTGAAGGTGCACCACCCAGAGCGGCGTTCCCACATCCGCGAACTTGAACAAACGCGCCGAGCCCCAGGGCGTCATTCTCACGCAACCATGGGAACCAATGTAGGGGTGATTCCCAGACAGCTCTTTCATGCACCACTTGAATCCCACCGCGAAACTGGCGTGCGTCGCGATGCCGCGGTGATTGATGAAAAACAACGAGTTGGGCATCTTGGAACCGTATTCGCCGCTCACGTGATCCTTGACCTTCCGGGCCACGGCAAACTGTCCGGTCGGCGTTTCATGCTCTCCATCCCCGGTCAGGATCACGAAGCGATGCTTCAACTTCCCATTTTCGTAAGCATAGCAGGCCTGCCGGTCTTTATCGACCACGATCGCCTTTTTCGCATTCTTCAAGGCTTCCGGCGGCTCTGGAAATCCCAGAAAAATGAACGGAAACGCCCAGGCGATTACCAGCCCCGCAATCGCCATGTTCAGAGGCGCCGCGATGACCCAGAACCAAACCGATTTGAGGAACCCCCAGCCCTTTTTGACATCCCCCACGGCGTCGTTGAACCCTTCCTTGGCTTCGTTAGCGTAGTTGTTCGGGATTTCTTTGGGGTCCATCGGTTTTTCTGGTGGGCTGTCGGAATTGGCAAGCGGAATGCTCCCGATTCGGCCATCATCGTATCCGGGTGAGGTCGATGCGGTCAAGCTTGGAGGCAGAAATCCAGCGATTCCGTAAGTTGCGCTGACCACTGTCGTTAACCCAGGACATAGCCTCGTCAGAACGATTTTTTGTGTTGCCTGATCATCCAGTCAACTTCGTTATTCGCATTTCCGAGCAAATTTCTCCCCGAATCCCCCTCGATAGACACCAAGCAGCGCCATTAGCAAAAACTTAGCCGCGCCTTGAAAAACAAGGCCCTCGCCACCTCTCAAAGCCAATCCAGATCCGCCACCAGACTATGGAGGGGGCCACCAACTCTCCTCGATGCGCACATCGCGCCCCAGCAATAGCGCAAAATAGATCACCGTATGATGGCGGCGCGCCTCAGCTTTGAGATTGCGCCGGTAAAAGCAGTGAAAAACCGCGTGAGCCATCAACAAAATCAGCCACAACACCAACACCGCGTTGGAATGATGGTGAAAATAATGATCGGCGTGCCAGTGGGTCACCAACTCGTTGAACCCCTCGTTCTCAATCTCCCAGCGGCTGTGCCCAAAGTCGGCGATGGTTTCGCTCGGAGCCAAGGATGTGGGTAGCGTCGTGGCCCAGTACCAATCACTCTCGACCACTTTTGGCTCCCAGCGCTTGCCCACCCGTTTGCGGCTGCGCTTAACTTCGTGGGAATGCACAACGCGCAACGGCGTGGTGATGCTTTCGGTCTGAAAACCGTCCAACTCGCGGTGCTCGATTTCGCGCTTGGCATCGCGGCAAATCACCTTGGGCTCCTCACGCGCCAGCAGGGTGCGCGCCTCGCTTAGCAACTCAGGCTGATTCTCTTTAAGCACGGCGACGAGGTGCTTGTCGTGTTCGAGCATCAGGTTGACGACCGAAGGGCGCAGGTAAATCGCGTCAGCCGTCAGCACGTCGAAGCTGCGGGGATGGTTGCGCAACACGCGTTCGATCAAGCGCTGGGCCGCCGCCACCTCGTCCTCGCCCGGCAACACGCTCTCCACATCGAGCATGAGCCGAAAATCCTTGCCCAAAATCTGCAGAAGCACGATTCGGTGGTAAAACTGGATCTTGGTCCCGGATTTGGTCTTGATCTCGCGCTGGCAGCAGTGCTCGCAACATCGCGCCTCGCTGTGGCCGATCTCGTGCCCGTCGATAGCCGCCAGCATCCAACCGCGCCGGGGCTCCAGCACTTTGTTTCGCTTGAGCTGGGCGTAGATTTGGCCGTGGCATTGGCGCAGGTCGTCGGGGTCGATGCGCTCGGCCACGTAAGCCAACGCGTCGGCGCTGGGAAGCTCGTTGCCGCCCAGCCACCGCCGCCAGCCACGTTTGCCGCGATGTTGTTCGAGCTCATTGAAACTGGGCAAGCGGCACAGAAACATGAGAAAAAACGCGGCGGGAAACACCGCGGTCGGGATCTGTGCCTTGAGGCGCGAGTCACCGATTTGGCCCCAGAAGCGGCTGAGGCCAAAGATCTTTTCTGCGTAGGTTAGGACTCGGCGGAGGATGGGTTCTTTTTCTTGGGAGGTTTTTTGGCGGCAGCCTTGCGCTGCTTGATGCGCTCGCGGCTATGCTGGCTTAGGGCTTCGAGCAACTCGCGCGCGGTGTTGAAATTCTCAATCCACCCGGCGACCTCTTTTTCCATGGCTCTGGGGATGTGGGTGGTGGTGGTTTTGCCCTTGCGGGTTTGGGCGATGGTGAAGGAGCGGTGCCGTTTGGAGTCGTCGCTGGCGCATTGGCAATTGGGTTTGCCACATTTGCGAAGGAGTTCGGTGGGCGTGGCGTGAAGGAAGCCACTGGCGCGGTTGAGCAGGGCGTGGAGTTTGGAGCGCAACTCGCGCTCGGCAGCGGAAAAGGAGGATCGGCTGGGCATCAGGCAATCTTTAGCATTAAAATACTACAGATTCAAGTACAAAAGAGGTGTCGTCGAGAAATGCGAAAATGCTGGGAGTTTTGTTAGGAGGAACTGCCGGCCTCAAATCGAATCAACTATCGGCTCTGGCGATGCCCAGTGTCATGAGTTGCGGAATCGCTGGCAGAAATCCGCCTGCAATCTTCGATCCTGGCGATTTCAGATGGGGGGTGGATGGCCGCGTGCTTGCGCGCTAATCGGATTCCTCGGCCGACGCTGCCTCCGGCTTCGCCCCTTCGCTCTGCGACTGTGTCTTCCACTCCCCCGTCTCCAAAAACTCCAGCACCTCCTCCCACCGCGCTTCGACCTCCGAGCCCTCGGTCACCATTCCGGCAGCGGGGACTACCCGGCAAACTGGGACCCTCCCGGATTTGACGAAGGCGTGGGACCGGGATTCCGGCCGGCTGAACTTGGAAACCCAGCTCGAAAACGCGGCGTTCGACGGCAAGCCGGATTTGGTCGACGACGCGCCTGGCGACGGCAAGTCAGCCAAGTTCGACGGCCGGCACCGAATCCGCGTCGGCGAGATCGACATGAAAACCTGGACGGCGCTGACGGTCGCCGCCTGGATCAAAACCACCCGCAACGACCCTAACATGCGCGTCATCTCGAAGGACGACATCGGGACTCCAGGCAACTTCGTCTTGCTGCAAAAATCGCCGGAAACCTGGGAATTCCGGGTTTGGGACTCGACTGCGAAAAGGTGGGCCGCCGCAACCTGGCGCGGCAATCTCAGCGACGGCAAGTGGCATCATCTCTGCGCCGTCGCGGATTCAGCGCAAAAGCGGGTGAGCCTATTCGCCGATGGCGAGCTTCGCGGTCAGGCGGATTGGAACGCGATCGCCCTGGATGACTCGGATGAAACCGCCTTGACCGTTGGCGCGGATTCCGGAGACGGGCGTTTCGGCCACGCATTTCGCGGCTTGATCCACGACGTCCGGATTTGGCCGCGAGCTTTGGACGCAAAAGAACGGGATCGACTCATCAATTGGTCACCATGAAAACGACCCTCCAAGCCCTCGTTCTCGCACAGCTTGCCTGGCGGCGAGGTGATCCCGTTTCTCGGTTCCGCGAATCGGAAGCTTCAGACTTCGACCGCAGTTTCGCTGCAAGAGCTAGGAGGGGTTCGCCATTATCCCCGCGGATCTGGAGGAAATTTCCCACGCTGGAGTCGTGTCTTTCCAGCTCAAACATCCGAAGGTCACGTTAGTTTCATCTGTTGCCTGGAGCTTGTGGAGCGGGATCGGGATTGGCGGGCGGAGCTTCTTCTTCGGGTTCATCCGCGGGCGGTGTGGTTTGCTCCTCACCTGTTCCTTTTCGTGGCATAGATTTTTCTTCTTGCGATTGGTCCCGGAGCTGGGCCAACTCTTTTGAGATTGCTCCTTCGACGAACGCCTTTTCTAGCCCCGCCTCCATCACCTTACTCAAAGAGAGTGCCTTTTCACAAAAATTGACCGCCTCGCTAAGCTTCCCCGCTTTTGCGAGGGCACGGCTGTGGTATAGGAAGGATATTGGTTTGGGGGCTACTTTCATCAACGAGGAACTTGTTTCCAATGCGATCGTAATGGCTTTCGGATCTTCCGAATTGAGCGCCAAACGTGATGCTCGCACCAAATCCTCTTCGTCAACTTTCAACAGAATAGAGCCTATCGACTCCGCTCTCCACGCATGCGCTTCGTCAATCGTTCCAGACAGTTCGGGGAAATCCTTTACCATCCCAATCTTGGCTGGAATCCACTCGATCGCAGACTTGGAAACCCACTTCCGCGCTGAGTCGTCTGGCATCATGGCCAATATCGCTTTGGCCTTAGCAGAATTCACACCCTCCGAGCCAATGCTCGCCCCTAATCGGGTGAAGAAACTCTCACGATCGACATCATCTCCATCTTGAACTATACGCAAGGCGTTCTGAACCAACCATTGGTCCTCTTCCCTGCTGGGCGTAGACCGCTCATTCAGAAGTCGCTGAAGCGCCAATACCAAGACGCCGAAGTCTTTGGTCTTCTCATGGTCAGTGAGCAACGTGCCCAAGACCCGGATCCCCTTGTCTGTTTGGCCTAGACGATGGAGCAGGATCGAACGGCAGATTGGAAAGTGACTGTCGGGAAGTTTGTTTTCCAGAATATCTAGTGAAGTCAGCGCCATGTCTTCCAGGTCTGATCCAGTTTGGCCTGCCGCGATCGCCCCAACAAAATAGCCGAGGCGCCATTCCGGGATTGTGTTCAGCTCAAAAAGCACTTCTGATTCCCGTTCTTGGCGAATGATGTCTAACCGTGACTGATACCATTTCGGCGCAGCGTCATTAGCGGTTCTCGCTGATCGGGCGTAGAATAGTTGAAACATTTCCGATGCAATCTCCTCTCGCTCAGATGGAGCGAGCTTTCCCCACCATACCCATGCCGGTTTTCCTAGGTGATGGGACAAGTGATAGCGGCATAGCTGAAGGGGATTTGCGTCTTTTAGTAGCTGCGTAACCGACCCCGCAGGGCCATTTCCCAATTCGAATGGGGCGGATTCCCGGTCTGGACGATCGTTCCAATTGAATTGCCGTTCTTTGGCGTCCCATACGGCCCATCCCTCAGTGAAGAAATGAGCCAGATCAGGGAGTGTTGCTTCATTTTTTGAAGTGATAATCCCCTCTACATTCCAGACTCGCACTGTCCCTGTTGTGGAACCAACTGCTAGTCGCGTGCCGTCATCGTTCCAAGCGAGGCAAAGCGGACGCCCTTCGTGGTCCTCTATTGAGTGGTCACGCCATAGGATCTTCCTTCGCTCTTTGGTCTCAGCCCAGATCCGAACTGTGGCATCGTGGGACGCAGTAGCCAATAGACCACCTTTCGGGCTCCATGCAAGATCAATGATCTTTTCATCGTGGCCCCTTAGCTTGACCGAGGCAGTTTCTGGCGAACCTGGACTCCAGACTTCTAGCCGACTGTAAGCTGCGATAGCGAGGCGTGTTCCGTCCGGGCTCCAGGCCAGGATATTAGCACCAAGGTCAATCTCGATGAGATCCGGTTCAGACTCAGGTGTGTTCAGGTCCCAGATGTGAACGCCTTCTTCTGAAGCAGCAGCCAGCCGTCCGCCATGCCACGCCAAATGGTTCACACCTTCTTCGTGAACTTGAAGAATTTTTACCTCTGATTCAGGTTTACTCAAATCCCAGACTCCTACTGTTCCATCGGCGGATGCTGTGGCCCACAGACTTCCATCCGAATGCCAGGCTGAGTGGCGAACCTTTTCTGTATGACCTTGAAGGATTGTTGATTTTGACAGAAACCGAGGCCCCCCCGAGCCCAAATCCCAAATCCGGGACGTTCCATCGTCGGAACAAGTTGCAAGTTGCACACCGTTTGGGAGCCAAGCGACATGACCGATAAGTTCCTTGTGGCCCTGAAGAACCACTGGCTGGAATCTTGTTTTCGATCCAATCGTTACCAAGTCGTAGACCCTAGCAGTTGCATCAAAAGACGCAGTTGCAATTCGCATGCCATCAGGGCTCCAGCTCAAATGCTGTACTGAATTCTTGTGTCCTTGGAGAACCAACGGAGCTGTAACGGGGGCTCCCAGGTCCCAGACGCGTGCCGTACCATCGTGGGAAGCACTGGCAAGTCGGTCGTCGTTCCAAGCAAGGATTTTAACCCCATCCCGGTGCCCTCGAAGAACGATTGGATCTGCAACGGAAGTTCCGATATCCCAGACAGCTGCCGTTCCGCCTAGCCCTCCTATTCCGCCTATTGCTGGTCTTTCTGCAGTAGCCAAACGAGATCCATCAGGGCTCCATGCGACATGCTCGGCCTTGTGGACCTTGAGGATGACAGGCTCCCCATGTTCGGTGCCAAGCGCGCTTGTGTCCCAAATTCTTGCGGTTTCATCGGCAGAAGCAAAAGCCAAGTAATCACTATCCGGACTCCATGCCAAGTGACGGACGCTAGAATTGAGCACATTCGTCTTAATGTCGAGTGAGTTCAGATCCCATAATGCTACCTGAGAAGAGGAATATGCAGCCAATTGAGTACCGTTGGGGCTCCAAGCAAGATCGTTCAATCGGCTCTCGAGGCCTTCGAGCATTAAGGGCCCTGCCCCCGCATCCGCCTCGAGGTTCCAGACCTTAACGGCCAATTCGTTTAAATCAGCGGTAGCGAGTTGGGTTCCGCTCGGGTGCCAAGCTAGGCGGAAGATTGTTGTATCGTGATCCTTGAAGATGATTTTCTCTGTAGCATCCTGAGCCAGATCCTCGATCCTCAAAGATTGATAGGTGTCATAGGACGCAATGGCAAGGTGTGCTTCACCGATGGGGCTCCATTCCACACTGGCTCTTTCTAAGACTACCGGTTCAGTTTCGGACCCATTAAAGTCGTAAACGTGAACAGGTCCATAATCCCAATCAATCGCGATGTAGTTTCCGTCAGGACTCCAGGCAATTTCTGGAGTTTGGCCTGCTTGGGGGATTACTCTTTCTCCTTCGTCCAGGTTGGACAAATCCCATATTATAACCGTCCCATCTCTTGAACCTGAGGCAAGTCGCTTTCCGTATGGGCTCCAGGCCAGATCGTAGATGTCATCACTCTGCAGGACCACCGGCTCCGACTTTAGTGAACTTAAATTCCATACTCGCACAGAACCGTCCCACGACCCAGTAGCAATATACATCCCATCCGGACTCCAGGCTACACTAACAACACCACGTTCGTGGGAATATCTTCCGGCGCGTGCGGTCGACCAAAGAAGAGTGGGCCGAAGTTGTCCTGGCTTCCCTCTCAGTAGGTCCTGTGCTTCCTGGAACTCCCAACCAGTTTCGATAATTTCCCAATCTGCGTCAGTTGAGTCGATTAGGCGTTCATTTGGTGCGAGTAATAATGAAGGATGGTATTGATTCCAAATTTTCCACTCCTTACTCCCCGACTCAATCAAATTCCAATCTTTCGGCCTTCCGTAGCCCTCAAAACCAATTGCCTTGGCTGCAAGAAGGTGAACATCGGGAAAGATTGCACCGCCACCATTAGCAGCGTTCAGACGCGCCAATTCCAAGTAGTAGCGACCTTCTCCAATTCTAGCCTTTCGCTCTTTTGTTCTTGCAAGGGCTTTTTGTTGTTCCGCCTCTTCCAGGTTGTCCTCCGCGATTTTTTTCTGTCGTTTTGCATCCAGAAAGAGAGAGAGTAGGGCGATGAAAATGGATACGGAGACGGCAAAAGCCGCGCTGCGCCGTTTTCGTCGCCTCCGCACTCCGTTCGAAATAAATTCAACATCCGCTTCAGGGAGGTTTTCTCTCTTCGTCAACTCCCGAGCCTGGAGTAGACGAGCGCCATGCCAGAGCCGGTCCGCGGGCCGGTCAGCGTCTTCCCAAGCCGCGGCATCGCGCTCGATCTGCTGCTTGAGCAACAAATCCGCCCGATCCTCATCCAGCCAATTCTTCAGCGGCTCCCAGGACCGAAACAACGCCTCATGCGCCACTTCGACCACCGTTTCCTCCCCATCGACCAACTTCACCAACAAGCGCCGATCGACGAACCGATCCAAAATACCGTGCACCGGCTTCAGCTCCTCCGCGTCCCAATTCACCGGTTGCCGCGCGTAGGCGCCTTGATCCGACAAACGCGCCATGCGGACGAAGGCGCGGCGCAGGTCGTCGGCTTTGCCCTCGGTTTCGGCGGATCGCAGCAGGGCATCGGCTTCGCGGGCGATTGCGCCTTCGAGGCCGCCGAGTTCGTCGTATTCGGCCACCGCCAGCTTGCCGTCTTCGCGGTAATCGCGCCAGAGCACCCAGAGCGTGAAGGAAAGCAACGGCAAGGCATCCGGCGTCTCGGTATCGTCGAGCAAACGGTCGGCGAGGCCCTTTTCCAGCTCGATTGCGCCGAGTTTGGCCGGTTCTTCGATGACTTTGCGCATGCCTTCGAGCTTCATCGGGCCGAGGGAAAGGCTTTCGAAGTCGATGCCGCGCAGGGCGGGGTTTCGCTGAAAGGTGCCGAGGAAATCCGAGCGCATCGTGCCGAGGACGAGGAGCGGGCAGGCGTCCGAATCGACCGTGGCGCGGAGAAGTTCGAGGAACCGGTTGGCGGGGTGATCGGGGCCTTCGGATTCGTAGCCGAGGAGTTCCTCGAATTGGTCGATGACGAGGATGACGCGGGCGTTGCGGCGCTCGGAGGCGCGTTGGAGGTGGTCGGCGAGGTCGCAAAGTAGAACGGACATCCCTGTCCGTTCCGAATCGGGGCTCGGGCTGGATGTCCAAGCTACTTTCTTGAGGTCGTCGAGGGTCCAGTCGAGGAACTTGAATTGGTCGGCAGGTTCGGGTGGGTTTTCCTGGAGTTCTTCGAGTTGGGTGAGAAGGCGGTGAAGGCGCTCGTCCTGGGGCGCGGGTTGTTCAACTTGGGCTTCGGGGGCGACAGGATTGTCGCGGCTCCTTGAGCGTGGACGCCAATCGCGCAATTGCTGGTAAATCGCGGCTTCGTTGCCGATGCGTTTGGCGTGATCCGGGGCGAAGCGCACGAAGGCTCGCGCCAACTGATCGGCCAATTCGCGAAACGGATCCTGCCGGGGGCGAAATGGGGCCACCACCAGGTATTGGTCCTCATCCTGGCGCAAACGCGGCAGCATCCCGGCCCTGGCGAGCGACGATTTGCCGCTGCCGGACGCGCCGAGAACCATGATCAGATTCGGCGCGCCGCGGTTGATCAGTTCCAGCCCGGCGCGCGTTTCATCCTCGCGGCCAAAGAACACGGGAGCGTGTTTCTCGTCGTAATAGCTCAGGCCAAGATACGGCGCATCGTGCGGATCCCACTCGCCGGAGACGCCGAGGATGTCCAGCTCCTTGAGGCCGTTTTTGAGGCGAAGCCAGGCTTGGTCCTCGCCTTTGCGCAGGTCGATGAATTGTTTTTCGGTGAGGATCGAGGGCAGGCTGGCGTTTTCACTCAGGTTGGGATCGAGGATGGCGAAGATGGGCTTGCCTTCCATGCGGGTCAGGGCGATTTCGGCGAAGCACCAGTAGCTTTGCAGGTAGGTGTCAGTGCACCAGGCGATGACGGCGCGGCAGGCGCGGAGTTTGCGGTAAAGGGTGCGTTCCCAGCTGCGGCCGGCCTGGATCCCGGCGTCGGGGTCGAAATCGAGAAAGAGCGAGTGGTGGTTCCAGCTTTCGAGCCGCGATTTAAGCCCGGCGACCTGGTCGTTGTCGGCGGAGCTGTGGGAGATGAAGATGGCGCTCATGATCTGCCTAACACGTTGTGCTACCGCAGTGTTTGGCAGGATGAGCGCCCGGTGTCAAGATTTATGCCCGATCTCGCCCCACCAAAGCCGAACCGAAACGGCATTCCGGACGTGGTTTGGTGCAAGGCGAAAGTTGACTTTCCGGGCTTGGTTCCTTAACGGGTAAGGGGAATCGGAAGAATAGCTGATCAAATAGCTGGCTATGTTCACCAAGATCCGCTTTGGCCTCGAACAAGAGCCCTACGCACCTTCGATCATCTATTTTTCCGATTCCCCTAAGCTGTCCGATCCCATGAACGAACAATTGCGCAACGACTTTCTGGACGTCCTCCAGCGCCATACCCGCCATGCCGGGTTGACGTTCGCGGAGGCGGGGCGCAGGTGCAACCGGGGGACGCGATCCGGCTTGGACCGGCATTTTGGGAAGCGAGCCTCAAAAATTAGCCTGGCGCAGAAGGTGAAGGACTTGGCTTACGAGTTGTGGGTGGATGGCGTGGAAATCGTGGAGCCGCCCAAGGGCCGCCAAAACACGCCGCGGCTGAGGCATCCGGATTACCTGGCAAAGGTGCGCCGGC
The DNA here is from genome assembly GCA_965224535.1 of Verrucomicrobiales bacterium. Lineage (GTDB taxonomy): Bacteria > Verrucomicrobiota > Verrucomicrobiia > Verrucomicrobiales > DEV007 > JBCDHN01. The sequence continues at coordinate 400,563 of CBDCZR010000019.1, read as the reverse complement.
CCAAAAAATCCGCTCAAAAACCCAAGTCGAGGCCGAAAGCGAATAAAAATGGCGCTGCCAATGGCGAGGAACTGGTGGCGTTGAACCTGGCTTACCGCAAATACCTTCCCCAGCATCCCAGCGGCGCGGTGAACATCTACAAAATCCGCCGTGAGCTGGCTTGGGGGCGCGAGCGCTTCGATCGCGTGGTAAAACGCCTGAGCGCGCAGAAAAATCCCCCGTTTCAGTTCGTGGGCGGCGATCCTCACGATTTTTCGCCCGATAAACAGGAGGACTCCATTTTTCAGGACGGCCAGATTTATTTCAGCATCCTGTGGCGAAGCTAAGTAAGCCAACAAGAAGTCGGAACCTCCTCCTCCCCAAAAAACATTGATCGAATCTCTCCCCAAACCCGCCCCGTTTTCCGACGTCATCGTCGGCAACCCCTGGGCGTCCGATACTCCGGACCTGGCTCCCATCAACCAGGCGTGCTACGACGGGCTCATCAACCTCATCGCCCAGGTCGGCCCGGGCACGAATCTGAGCGCGACGGTGTTCGGGGACACCGGCAGCGGCAAGACCCACCTCATCCGCCGTCTCATCCGCGCGCCGCAAAACATTGCCTGCGTCTACGTGTATCCCATCAAAGAGCCGGCGCGGATGAATCGCAAGCTGCTGGATAGCGCGGTTGCGGATTTGCAGCGTTCGCGGGGGACGAACGGCACCAGTGAATCGCAGCTCGTGCATCTGCTGCGGCGCATTTTGGAGCGCACGGGCCTGCTGGTTGGCGATGGGGCCGACGTTGCCCGATTTTTGGGCGATTCCCAGAATGCCGCGGCCATCGAGCAGCTGAAAACGCGGCTAACCGGCGAGCATTTCTTTCGCCCGGTGGAGCGCGACTTCGTTCGGGTGCTCTTTCGCCTGACCGATGAAACGGTGCAGTCGGAGATCGTCCGTTTCCTGTCCGGCATGTTTTTGGAGCAGCACGAATGCCGGGCGCTGGGCATCCCGGCGATCGAAGAGCCGCAATCCTCGGCGGATGGCGAAATTCGCGCCGCGGAGCTGTTGGTGGCTTTTGGCAAAGCCTTTGAGTTGGCGGGCCTACCCTTTGTGCTGTGCTTCGATCAGCTCGAAAACCTGGGCGAAACCGAGCAACAGCGCGCTTTTGGCTCCATGGTCTCTAACGTCGTCAACGAGGTGCCGCAAGCCGTCCCCATTTGCTTTACCCGTCCGGATTTTGCCGACAAGGCTTCGCGGCAAATGGACGACCACGTCTACCAGCGCCTTTTTGCCAACACCTTCCGAATTGACGGCTGCGATAAGGCCCAGGCGCGGGATTTGATCCGGGTGCGGATGGATTGGGCCGGTGAGGGCGACGATCCCAACCGCGAGGTGCGCATCGATGCGACGTTGGCCGATTTACACGCGGAAATCAACGCGCCGCGCAAGATTTTGATGGAAGCCGGGCGACACATTGGGCCGAACGCGAAGGCGGTGGATCCGGTCGAGAAAATCGCCGAATTCTACGCCCGCGAGTTGAACCGGCTGATGCTGGCCCCGGAAAAAACGGCCTGCCGGCCGGATGTGTTGATCGGCGGTTTGGCGGAGTTTCTCCAATCCAAGCCCCAGCTTCCCGGCGGCTTCAAAGTCCGGCGCGAGGTGCAGACCAAAAGCGCGGGCGTGGACAAGGGCGGCAGCCTGGAAACTTCGCTCACCACCCCTTCCAATCGCATTGCCAACGTCATGGTCTCCTGCGACCGGCGCAACTACGGCACCCAACTCGGCTCCCTGTTCAAGACCCTGACCGGCAAGGCCAAACGCGCGGGCGAGCTGGATTTGGTGGTTTTTCTCCGCGATGACCGCGACCCGATCGAGGCGAAAAAGAACGCGAAAAAGGACTTCGAGCAGGCCGGCGGGATTTACCTGGAATTTCCCTACCGTTGGCATGCCGAGTTTGAGGCGCTGGAAACGACGCGCAACGCCGTGGAGGCCGGCGATTGGTCTTACCTCGATGCGCGGGACGACCTGCAAACGGTGACGATCGACGATTTTCAGCGCTTTTTGCGTGAGATTTTTCATCCGCGGCTCGCCAACCGGCTTTTGGCGCAAATCGAGCTGAATTCCGACCCGGATCTGATGCTGGAAGTCATCGCGGATATCCTGGATCGCGAGCCGTTTTACCTGGATTTCGCCGCGATTTCCCAGCATTTGCAGCAACGCGCCCCCCACTTGCACGTGGGCCCGCAAACGCTGCTCGAAACCCTGCGCAGCGCGCCGGATCGCATCGCGGAGGTGGGCGAAACGCAAACTTTTTCGCTGATTCGCGATGTCAACTAACCGCGCGTTGGCGATTTCCGGGGGCACGCTGCGATTTGCCAGCTTATGTCCCAGGTTAGCCGTCCACCGGTCCTGGTTTCCCAAGGAGGACCTCAAAATCAGCCCGGCGGGAGGTTACGTGGTCAACGGCAACCTCTTTCACGGCCAAATTCTCGAACCCATCCTCGAAGACCTGGCCCGGGTGGAAAATCCCAAGCTCGAAACCCAAAATTCGGAAGCCCGGCGCAGGTTGCGCGAGATTTTGGCCGCAACCTGGGATTCGCCGCAGGAGTTGCGAACAGAGCTTTGGCGAACCTTCGTCCAGGACTACATGGCGCCGGCCTTGCGCGAATTTGGCGCTCAATTGGGGAACAATCCGCACGAACAAATCGCCGCCATGACCCAGGGGTTGGGCGTTTTGGCGCGAATGTGCGCGGATCTCTTGCCGACGGGGCCGAAACCGGGAGACACCGGGAAAAATCCCGCGATTCGCCAGTTTTTGCCTCCGGAAGGGGTTTTGCGCGAGAGCATCGAGGTGGATGGCATAACCGTGGAGCTAACCGGCAACTACGACGGCCTCTGGTTCGATCCCCGCGAGCAGCAGTTCGTCCTCTTTGACTTCAAGTGCAAGACGCCGGCGGAGTTTCCCTCGGACTTCCACCAAATCGTGCTCTACTCCCGCCTCATCCAGGGCCAGAGTTCGCGCCCCGTCCGCGCCGTGCTGGCCTACGTGCAGCCGGAACCGGAAGTGCGCCACCTATCGGCCGGAGACCTGGCCGAAGCCCGGGCCAACAACGCGCAATTCGTGCGATTCGTGGTGAATCTGCTGGGGACGCCGCCAAACTCCGGCGCGGAGATCCCCGGGACTGCGATTCCCGATCTTTGCCGCCGATGTCCGCTGGACGCGCGCTGCGATGCGTTGTATGGCCAACGGTGAAATCCGCCGATTTTTGACATGACCGCTGCCCGAATTTCGCTAACCCTTTGCCTAACCGCCGTTTTCTGCGCGCCGACGCTCCGGGCCGGAGATTGGCCGGTCTGGCGTGGCCCGAACGGCAACGGAATCGCCGAAGATGGCCAGGACCTTCCCACAAACTGGAGTGAAACGGAAAACGTCGTTTGGAAGAGCCCCGTCCCCGGCCGCGGCCATTCCAGCCCCATCGTAGTTGGCGGCCGCGTAATCCTGACCACCGCGGATGAGGCCGCCCACACCCAGTCCGCCGTCTGTTTTCATCGCGAAACCGGCGAACAACTGTGGATGACCGAGGTGCATCGCGTGCCGGATTTGCCCCGCATCCACCGGAAAAACACCCACGCCAGCCCCACCGCGGCCTGGGACGGCGAGCGACTCTTTGCGCTGTTTTTCAACACCGGGATGATCCACCTTACCTCGCTTAGCATCGATGGGCAGAAGCTCTGGCAAAAGCAAGCCGGCAGCTTTCGCCCGCGCTACAAATTCGGCTACGCCGCCTCGCCCCTCATCCACGGCCAGCACGTCATCGTGGCCAGCGAATTCGCCGACGCCGGGTTTTTGGCCGCTTTTGAGCGCGATTCCGGCCTCGGCATTTGGCGCGCCCCACGCAATCAGACCACCAGCTACAGCTCGCCAATCGTCGGCAACGTCGCCGGCCGCGAGCAATTGCTCATGAGCGGGGCGGAAAAGATTTCCAGCTACGATCCGCTCACCGGCAAGCTGCTTTGGGAGACCAAGGGCGGCACCTCGGCGACCAGCGGCACCATGGTGTGGACGGCAACCCAGGTCTACGCCAGCGGCGGTTACCCGGACAAGGTCACCATCGCCGTAATGGCCGACGGATCGGGGAAGATTGCCTGGAAAAACCAGGAAATGTGCTACGAGCAATCGCTTTTGGCCCACAATGGCTACGTTTACGCCCTCAACGACGGCGGAATCGCCCTCTGCTGGCGGGCCAAGGACGGCCGCGAGATGTGGAAGGAGCGGCTTGGCGGACCGGTCAGCGCCTCCCCAATTTTAGCCGGCGAGCACATTTTTGCCTCCAACGAGCAGGGGCAAACCTTCGTTTTTCGCGCCTCGCCCTCAGATTTTACCCTAGTCGCGACCAATCAGCTCGGGGACGAAGCGTTCGCCACCCCGGCCATTTGCGGCGACCGGATTTTCCTGCGCGTCGCCACCTACAAGGGCGAATCGCGTCAGGAGTGGCTCTACTGCGTGGGCACGGAGTAGCCAAGCCCTTGTGGTCATCCTCACGATATGCCATGCTCAGCAGTTCAACTCTATTTTGCGTTGCACCGCCTTGTCGTTCAATCCCGGTTCCGAGCTGTGCAGTTTCAGACTTCGACCCCAAGAACCGCAAACCGTCAACGCCCAAAACTGCGGAGAGTGGGGATTTGGGCTGGCTGCCTTTTGGTTCGAATTTGGCTGAGAAATTGTAGTCGCGCCCGGATCAATCGGGCACTTTGGTCGTGCCTTAACATGAAGACACATTCAGGCAGTGGTCCTCCTCCTCTTCCTCACGAAATCCAAGGCTCGCAAGGCATCCAACGTACCCAGCTTACTGATTGGCGCGATCTTTTTCTCGGTCGCGACGCCGAAATTGGTTGGTTAATCGAAGCTTGGCGCCTGGCCAAATCCGGCCAACCCCAATTCCGCGTTTTGCGCGCCGAAAGCGGGCTCGGTAAAACCAAAATCGTTCAGGAATTCTACCACTGGCTCAGTTTGCGAGAAAACGCGGACCCCAACAACTATTGGCCGGATTTCCTCACGCGCGAAAAGGACAACTTGCGCCTTAACCCCAGATTCCCAACTCGCGAAAAAATCGAGTCCATCCCGTATCTTTGGTGGGGCCTGCGTTGGAGCGATCCCGCTGACCGCAATCGGGACGAAGTGACCCGCTGTGCCTTTTTCGATACACGCCATCACCTCCAACCGCATTGGGAAAACCTCAAGGCATTCAAGGATGTGGCTGGTGACGTCGCCGGTGTGGCCTTGGAGATTGTCAGCGCATTTGCTGGGCCACTTGGGCTCATCAAGTCCGCCCATGGCGTGCTCAGCAAATCGCGCGAATTGGCCAGCGAACTCGGCGAAAATCGGCTCTCGGTCGCCGAACGCCAGGAACAGGCTCTCCAGGCCCAAATCGATGCCATCGTTGAGTTTTTGGAATGGGTACTCGGGCCCTTCCTCAAAACCGGAGCCACGGCCCTACCCGTAGTTCTCATCCTCGATGACGCCCACTGGATCGACCCGCGTTCACTCCAGGTTGCGCTCCGCCTATTTTCTAAAGCGATGCGGCGCAACTGGCCACTGCTCGTCGTCGCAACCCACTGGGAGCGCGAATGGCACGAGCACGCCGAAGCCGGCGTTGAAACCACCTTTGCTCCGGTTTTCGAGGAGCTTTGCGCTCTATCACCGCCAGGGCATTGTGAGGTGCGCGACCTCAGTAAGCTCTCCACCCTGGATCAGGAACGCATCCTCACCGCCGCCTTTCGTGGCCTAACCGCGGAACAGGCCGCCTCCCTGGCCAAGCGCGCCGACGGCAACCCGCGAATGCTACACGAAATCGCCCTCTGGCTGGAGCGCAAGCCCCATTTCTTTGATGGGGAGGCCCCAGAAACCGCCAAGCTGTTGCCTGCGGGCTTAGCCAAGCTGGAAACCCAGGATTTCAGGCTCCACGACCTCCAGGAAGAGCGCTTTCTTCTCCTGGAACAACACCTGCGCCGCCTCCTCGCTCTCGGTAGCGCCCAAGGCATGCGCTTTCTAGGTGATCTCGTCGCGGAAATGGCCGAAATCCTCCGCATCCGTGCCCAAAACGAAGCTGCCGGCCTTCTCGATCGCGCGATCATCCCTCACGCCATCCTTACACGCGACGGCCACGAGCACGAATTTCGCTTTCGCCTCTACTATGACCTAGCCGGCAGCTATTTGGACGAGCTGAAGGAAACCGGCACCCTTCAAAGTACGGCCATTCGTGAGGTCTTCTTGGAAACGGCGGCAGGATGGGTGCGAAATGGTCGCTTGGGAGATTTGAGCGATTCAGAGGCAGAGAATTTGCTCCTGTTGGCTTTACGGGATTGTCCCCGCGGTCATCCCTGCCGAGTTGCATTTTTGGGCAGGCTCATAACGCAATATCACGAAACCGGCTACACCGTTAAGGCTGAGAGTTGGGTGGAGGAATGGCTCCAAATCGTTCCTAGTGGCCAACTGGTGAGCTTGGTCGACGTGCCGTTTTGGGAGCAGTTTCGTATCGTGGAGATGTTGATTGCCCTATCCCGCCTGGAGGAAGCCGAAACCCGTGCGGCCGCCTTGTCCAGTTTGGCAGATGTGCTCGGTGACTCTTCGGCAGAGGTGCTAAGTCAACGATTTAGTATCCATAGCTTGCGCGCCGACATTGCGTTCCAACAAGACCGTCTCTCCGAAGCCCTCGACCGCTACCGCGAAGCTGAAACCTTGGCAAGATTGTCACGGGTGCAATTTGGCGAAACATACGAGAACTTGCGCAATCTAAGCATCAGCCAGGATCGGCAAGGCAATCTGCTCTCGCGGCACAATGAGTTGGACGCTGCCTTGGACTTGTACCGTCAAAGTCTGGCGACGCGTGAGCAAATCGTGTTCCAATTTGGTGAATCGAAACAAAGCTTGTACGATCTCAGCATTAGTCAGGAATATGTAGGCAATATACAGGTCCGACGCAATGATTTGAACACCGCCTTGGAGTCGTATCGTCAAAGCCTGGCGACACGCGAGCAAATCCTGCACCATTTCGGCGAATCGCGCCAAAGCTTGCGCGGCTTGAGTGTCAGCCAGGTCAAATTGGGCGATGTGCTTATGCTCGGTGATGATTTCGACGGAGCATTGGAGTTGTTTCGCCAAAGCATGGGGAGATTCGAGGGGATTGTGGCTCAATTCGGCGAATCATGCGAGAGCCTGCGCGACCTTAGCGTGAGCCAGGAGAAAGTAGGCGATGTGTTGGCTAATCGCAATGAGTTGGCAGGCGCCTTGGAGTTGTGTCGTAAAAGCTTGGCGACTCGACAACGGATCGTTGCCCAATTCGGTGAATCTCGCGAAAACTTGCGCGATTTGGGCGTGAGCGAGGACAAATTGGGGGGGATGTTGATGTTGTGCGACGATTTGGACGGTGCTTTAGAATTGCATCTCCGAGGGCTCAAGAGGCACCAGCAAATCGTGGCCCAATTCGGTGAGTCGCGTGAAGGCCTGCGTGATGTGAGTCTCAGCCAGAGATGGGTTGGGGATGTTCGGGTGCGGCGCAATGAATTGGAAGATGCCCTGAGTTGTTATCACGAAAGCCTGGAAACGACGGAGCGAATCGTGACCCAATTCGGTGAATCACGCGAGAACTTGTGTGATCTGAGCGTGTCATTGATGAAGATTGGAACTACGCTATGGTACAAGGGCGGCGGCGCAGAGCGGGAAGAATGCGTCGCCCTATTGGAACGAAGCAGGATACTGACGGCGCGGCGTTTCGAGCTTTACGGTTGCATGAGCGACGAAGATCGAAATGACATGACCGTAGTGCTGGAGAACCTGATCACCATTTGCGGGGAGTTGGGCCGGACGAAAGATGCGGCAGGGTACCAGGATCACCTTGCGGAATTTACGGGCAAAATACCATAGCCCCGAAGAGTCTCATTTCTCCAACCGCACGCCAAACCATGAGGCAACCGGTCTTGCGCTAACGAGGCGCGTTCTCGCTCAAAACCACGGCAAAAAGGGCCGGGAACGCGGCGACGCCACCCCATCGACGCGATCCTTCAACGAGGTGGAGCCCTGCTATCTGCAGGCCAAGACATTTTTGCTTCCAACGAGCAAGGGCAAACCTTCGTTTTTCGCGCCTCGCCCTCAAATTTCACCCTGGTTGCGGCCAATCAGCTAGGCTCGGGGAGGAAGCGTTCGCCACCCTACTGCGTGGAGAAGGAGTAACGAGACGTTCCCTGTTGCATGTCAGCCAAGTCAGGCAACTATCTCCTTCACGACGGACCCGTAGAGATCCGTCAGCCGCATATCACGGCCGGCATACCGAAACGTAAGCCGCTCATGGTTCAGGCCTAACAGGTGCAGAATCGTTGCGTTCCAATCGTGCAAGCGACCGCCTCATAACCGTGATCGTCGGTTTCGCCATGGGAAAAGCCGCCCTTTACCCCGCCGCCCGCCATCCAGGTGGTATAACCTTTGTGGTTGTGATCGCGGCCGTTGGCGTCAGGCGAATAGGACGTCCGGCCAAATTCGCCGCCCCAAATGACGAGCGTGTCCTTGAGCAAATCGCGACGTTTTAGGTCAGCGAGCAACCCGGCGATGGGCTTGTCCGTCTGCACGCAATTTTCGCCGAGCGACGTCTTGATATTCGCGTGCTGATCCCAGCTTCCGTGCCCGAGTTGGATGAATCGAACGCCAGCTTCGGCAAACCGCCGGGCGAGGAGACACTGACGACCAAAGCCGTCCGTCGGGTCTTCGTTGATGCCGTAAAGCGCGAAGGTTTCGTCGCTCTCATTGGTGAAGTCCATCACCTCGGGCACAGCGTCCTGCATCCGGAAGGCAAGTTCGTAACTTTCGATCGCGCCCTCGACCAGAGGCGAATGCTGATCGCGGCGTAGTTTTTCGCGATTGAGCTGGTTGATCAAATCAATCTGCGCACGCTGCTGATTTTCCGTCCCCAATCCGTAGAGTGACCACGCGCCCATGCTCGGCCTAACGAACTGAAAACTGCCGGTGTGCATCTGCACAAATGCCTGCGCGTGGTTCGGCTGATCGCAGTGCATCCCGCGAAGGAGGCAAAGGTCATCAGCGTGCTGCGCGAGGTGAGGAAAGGCGTCAGTAATCCACAGGCCGCTGTTCCCGCGTTGCTTGAAATCCCAGAGCGATGGGAAAAGCTGCGAACCGGCGTACTTCGAAGGCTTGCCGCCGTCCGCCTGGAGCTTGGGCTTGTAATCGAAGGTGTCGAGGTGCGACGGACCCCCGCGCATGCAGAGGAAAATGACGCGCTTAGCTTTTGGGGCAAAATGAGGCCGCTTTGGCACGAGCGGGGATTCGTTGGCAGCTGACGCCAGGGCATGGAAGGCGAGATAGCCGAAACCGGCGGAAGCGGTTGAGGAGGGCTGCTCGGCGAGAGACACTGGAAATTCGATGATGGCCGGCGATGCTCATTCTCTACGTTCACACGGTAAGATGACGCGCAGATGATCGGACGGCGAAAAATCAGGCCAGAACAGCTTCGGATCAATTTCCGCGCAAGTCCTTACTGCGAGTGAGTGCACGGTCCATATTCTTGGGGATGTTTTGCGAGCGCTCAACTCGAGGTTGCGGCAACTCAGCAAGCGTTGGTTGAAAAGCCAGGCGTTGCAATTCCCCGATACTTCGTTTCGTTGGTGCCATGCCGATCCCAAAAATTAACGATCGAGGCTTTTTGCCACCTGGGATTCATCCCGCGGACATTCTTTCGGTTGAGGAGTGTTCATCCATTCTGGAGACGTATCTGGACTTTTTTCAGCAAGTCCGTTTGCAGCCAGGAGAGAAAAAGGGAATCCTAAAAATCGTCGAATGATCACTACGAACCACCAGTTTTTGCAAGCAGCTAACTTGAAAGATAAGCTGAATCGCACGCGGCTTGAAATCCCAGAGTGCTGGGAAAAGCTGCGAACCGGCGTATTTGGACGGTTTGCCGGCGTCCGCGATAAGCCGCGGCTTGTAATTGAAGGTGTCCAGGTGCGACGGACCGCCGCGCATGCAGAGGAAAATGATGCGCTTCACTTTGGCGCGAGCGGGGATTCGTTGGCAGCCGACGCCAGGGCTTGGAAAGCGTAACCGAAACCGGCGGATGCGGTTTGGAGCAGGTTGCTGCGGGAACAGTAGGGCAGGGAGGATTTCATCGGTTCACATCCAGTCGAGCACGCCTAACATGATCGCAGCATGACGCATCTTCAGCGATCGGGTAATTTCAGCGCGCGCTCGTAAACATCGCGAATTGGAATCCGGAAGATCACTCCCGCGGATGGATGCACACTTTCAGGGCCTCGCCTGACTCCATCAGCGGAAAGGCTTCGGTGATGCGCTGGAGCGGTAGGTGGTGAGTGATGATGCGGTCTGCCGGAAATCGGCCGCTTTGAATCAGCGCCTGCGCAGCCTGGAAATCGCTCATTTTTTCCGAGTAAGAGCCGCTCACAACCAGTTCTTTGTAGTGGAGGTGGTTGGTGTTGAGCAACGCTTCCGGCGCCGATTTGGGTAAACCGCCGAAAAACTCGACCCGCGCCCCTTTTCCCGCGATTTCCAAGGCATCCGCCTGGGCGTGAGCATTGCTGCAAGCCACGATGACGACGCTGGGGCCTAACCCATCGGTCAACTCGTCCATCCGCGCGAAATGCGAACCATCGCGATCCACCGGGATCGTTTCGTCGATGTCGAAACTTTCGGCCAATTTTAGCCGGTTTTCCGATACATCCAGCATCCAGACCTTTTGCGCGCCTTGCAGCCGGGAGACGGCCGCGTGCATCACGCCGATGGGGCCCGCGCCGATCACGGCCACCGTATCGTAGAGGCCGATCCGCAAACGGCCATGCGCGTTGATGACGCAGCCGAGCGGTTCGGACAATCCCATCCGGTCAGACGGGATTTCGCTCTCCACGCGGAAGAGATGCCCGTTGCGAACGCCCGCAGCCGGGACCTTCATCAGCGGGGCAAAAGCGCCATCGTGGTGGTAGGACATGGTGGTGCGGCTCACGCAGAGATTTTGCCGACCCATCGCGCAGTAACGACACTCGCCGCAGGGGAGCACGATGTACATCACCACGCGGTCGCCGCCCCTGACATTGCCACCATCACCAGCTCGTGATTCGACGATTCGGCCGCAGAATTCGTGCCCGAGAATGCGTGGCGGGGCGATTTTCCGGTCGCCGTGCCGAAACGTGCGCAGATCCGTGCCGCAAACCGCGCAGGCGTCGATTTCGACCATCACCTCGCCATCTTCGAGCGTGGGATCGGCGACGTTTTCGACCTCGATCCGTTCTTTGCCGTGGTAGACTGCTGCTTTCATGGTTGCCGTTAACTCATCCAGTTTTGCGTGGCTGCGGCCTCCCATTTTTGGGTGATTTTTTTCTGTTGGGTCCAAAATCGAACGCCGTCGATGCCGGTGATATCGCCGTTGCCGAATTTGGAGTCGTTCCAGCCGCCGAAGGAAAATGGCTCGCGGGGAACGGGCACGCCGATGTTCACCCCGATCATGCCGGCGCGGGCGCGTTCTTCGAAATGGCGCGCGGTAGCCGCGTTGGAGGTGTAGATGGAGGCGGCGTTGCCGTAGGGGCTGGCGTTTTCGATTTTCAGGGCCTCATCCAGCGTATCGACGCGCAAAACGGTCAACACCGGGCCGAAAATCTCGTCGCAGGCGGATTCGCTCCCGATTTCGACGCCGTCGATCAACGTGGGGCCGACGTAGAAACCGTCCGGTTTGCCGGCAACCGTTGCGCCACGGCCGTCCACGACGATTTTTGCGCCGGATTGCTCCGCCCGCGTGATGTAGCCCTCGATTCGCGCTTTGGCCTCCGCGCTGATGATTGCGCCGAGATTTTCGCCGGGCACGATGGTCCTCATCTCCGCCTCCACAGCCTCCAAAACCGGCGAACAATCGCCGACCGCGATCGAAACGCTCGCCGCCATGCAACGCTGGCCCGCGCAACCGGTTGCCGAGGCGACAATGTTGCGGGCGGCGAGTTTCGGGTTCGCGTCCGGAACCACCACGAGGTGATTTTTCGCCCCGCCCAGGGCCAAAACGCGCTTTCCAGCCACGATTCCGCGTTGGTAGACCAATTTGGCGACTTTTGTCGAACCCACGAACGCCACCGCCGAAATTCCGGGATGATCGAGCAACGCTTCCACCGTTTCCCGATCGCCTTGCACGACCTGGACGACGTTTTCCGGCAATCCGGCGTCCTGCAGCAATTCCGCCATGCGCACAGACGTGAGCGGCGTCTGTTCGGACGGCTTGAGCAGAAACGCGTTGCCGGTTGCGACCGCCAGCGGAAGCATCCACAGCGGCACCATCGCCGGGAAATTAAACGGCGTAATGCCCGCGACCACGCCGAGCGGATAAGAGCGGCTGAAGCAATCCACGCCGCGGCTGACTTCCAGCAAATTTCCGGCTCCCAACGCCGGGAGCGAGCAAGCGAATTCCACCACTTCCAGCCCTTTTTCAATCCCTGCCCTGGCCTCAGCTCGGGTTTTGCCGTTTTCCGAGCGAACCAGCCCAGCGAGTTCGTCCAAATTCGCCTCCGCCAGGTGTTTGAAGCGGAAAAGCGGCTGAACGCGCTCCTTCACCGGCACGGACCTCCAATTCTCGAACGCCGCGGAGGCACGAGTGACGGCGGTGTCCACCATCGCGGCGTCAGCGGCTTCAATCGAGCCAAGTTGCGAGCCATCGACCGGCGAAAAAACGGGAATCGCTCTCATCCGGGCATGAGTATTGCACGTCTCGCCCAGCGTCGAGGGAAAAACGCGTTGCGCGTCCTGGCAGGAGTTTTATCCTGTGTCATGAAAATACCCTCCACTCTGCTCCCGATTTTGGGCATCGCGTCCGTTTTTGCTCTGGTGGCCCTGCAAGCCGGTGACGACAAGGAAAAGGACAAAGGCAAGGGCGAGCCGATCATTGCAGTGCTGGAAAAAGCGCCCGAGCAGCCCGCCAAGACGGTGGAGAAGTCGAAAACAGATTGGGCGCTGGATTTGACCTCCGAGCAGTACCGAATTCTCCGCGAAGCCGGAACCGAGCGCCCCAACGGCAAGGTTTACGAGGAATTCAAAAAACACGGCAGCGGCACCTATTACTGCGCCGGCTGCAACGCGGAGTTGTTCACGTCCAAGGAAAAATTCGATTCCCACTGCGGCTGGCCCTCGTTTTACGATCCCGCCAAGGCCAAAAACGTGAAATACTCCACCGACTACCACCTGGGTTACGCTCGGACGGAGGTGAAGTGCAAAGTTTGCGACGGGCACCTGGGTCACGTCTTCAAGGGCGAGGGCTACGACACCCCAACCGACAAGCGTTACTGCATCAACGGCACCGTGCTGAAGTTCGTGCCGCACGAGAAGGACGGAAAAGCGGCGCAAACCGAGAAAAAGGCCGCAAAACCCAAGAAAACGGAGGATTCCTGACCCTCGATTCGGATTTTCGGCCGAGAAACCGATGAGCCCGTTCCGCGTTTCGCTCGTTTGGCTGGGATTGCTCGTTCCGGCCGCGTGGGCGCAGGAAACCACCCCATCATTCTACGATCGGCTGGCGCAAGCCGCGTTGGAGCGCACCAAGTCCAGCGTTCGCTACGATCCGGCCTACGTGGTGCTGAAATACCCCGGCGGCGACGTTCCCGATGAGACCGGAGTGTGCACGGACGTCGTCATCCGCAGCTACCGCGCGTTGGGTCTGGATTTGCAGGTTTTGGTGCATGAAGACATGCGCCGCAATTTCTCCAAATACCCCAAAAAGTGGGGATTGAGCCGAACGGACAAAAACATCGACCATCGGCGGGTTCCCAACTTGCAGCGCTATTTCCAACGGCGCGGCGCATCGCTGCCGGTGACCGACGATGCGGCGGATTATCGGCCTGGCGACGTGGTGGCGTGGGATTTGAACGGACGCGGCCTGACCCACATCGGAATCGTCGTTCCAACCCCGGCGGGGCAAACCGGAGGAGGTTGGATCGTCCACAACATCGGCTACGGGCCGGCGTTGGAAAACCGGCTCTTTGAGTGGACGATTTTGGGCCACTACCGCTTCGGCCAAGGCGTCGCCACGAATTTCGAGCCGGAAACCGCGCCGTAGCCGATTTTTGGCAAAAAACCGACTTTTTTGCGCGAATGGCGTCACTATGCTAGGTTCGCGCTAGATTTTTGCTGATTGGATTCATGAAAACCACCGCCCATCTCCTCGTCGCCAGTTTGTTGCTCGGTTTCGCCGTCCAAGCCGCCAATCCGCGGGTCACCCAGGATGCTTCGACCGCGATTTCTTACGCCAAAACCAACAAACAGCCCCTCGTCCTCTTCGCGCTAATCGACGCTTCGGAGGGATCGCGAAATTTTGCCAAGCTCCTCAACGACAACAAGCTGAAAATGAAGGGCGAGGAGTTCGTGGTGGCGCTTTGCAACGCAAGCGAAGCCAAAAACAAGTCGCTGTTCGCCAAGCGTTTCGCCCAAAAGGTCGATCAACTGCCGGCGGTCGTCATCACCAACCTGGAAGCCAAGAGAATGGCGCCGGGACTCAACGGCGTGCAGGTCCAAGACGACTACGACCGCATGATCCACGCCGCGTTGCAGGAAGCCGGCCTTCGCCCCAAAGATGCGCCGGTTGTTTCCAGCACCACCGGCGAGTTGCTGGAGGGCAGCAGCAAAGTTTTCCGCGTCAAAAAAGAGGAAGTCGAGGCCGGAGCGGTGGTCATCACCGAATATCGGGACTGGACGCTGAAAAACGGCGAAACGTTCAACGGAGCCGTGCTCGAAGCAAAGGGCGTGGAAGGGATTTTCCGGCTGGAAGACGGAAAGGAGAAAAAGGTCAATTTTAACGACCTGAGCCCCGCCGACATCGCGTTTTTGCAAAAGGCGCTGTCGGGCGATTAAGCGCCGAAACCAAGATTTCCCGGTTTTGGGCGCAACTGGCCGAAAAGCCCCAAATTTCACCTGAAAATGCCGTTTTTGGCCCAAATTCTTCACTTTTGGGTGCTGTTGGCCGCTGAAAACGGCGCCGGCAGCGGCGGGGCCATCGACGAGCAGACCAAACGCGAGGTCTCCGCCGCGGGGTTGGAAACCGCGATCAAGATCATCGTCGTCCTGCTGCTTTTTCTGGTGATGATGGCCATGCGCAGCCTCAATCGCAGGCGGTTGGAGCGCAGCCGGCGCCGCCGAGTCAAGCCTTGGGAACAAAATGAAAAGGCGCCCTGAATCAGGACGCCTTTTCTACCAGAAGACAAAACAACAAGTTCCAAGTCATCCAAACTCGGCTTATCCGGCCACAATATCCACGGCGCGAAAGCCGTTCAATTTCACCCAAACCCGTCCACTTCGCAGCAATTGGCCAAACTCGCGATTTGCCGGAACGGTAACCCAATAAACCCGGTTCTGACTGTCGCGAACCGCGATGCGGCGCGTGCGGCGGTTTGACTCCACAATCACGCCGTGAACCTGCCGGGACCCTTGCACCGCTGGCGTGCGGAGATTGGGCGGAGGCACGGCGCCGTTAGCGTGGTTGCGGTAGAAGTTTTCGCCGTATTCCTGGGCCTCGGCATCGTGAAAAGCCAAAAAACACGAAACGCCGGCGGCCAGGAGGCAAAAACGAAGGAAGATGGGGGATTTGAGCTTCATGTGGCGTTATGACAATTACAAAGATCGGCCCTGCGGCGATTTTTTCAAGGCTTGGGCGAAGAAATCCGCATTTTCCTCTTGCATCGGCTGGTCCTTATGCTCATGGCTGCGAGTTTCCCGGTTCGCGCGCCTCAGTTTTGCGACTTTCGAGGGTTCCAAGCCTCAAATTCCGCCAAAATCTCCTCCCGCGAGCAACGCTCCCGCAAAAAGGCCCGAGCCCGGTAGCCGTAGCGGGTCAAAATCTCGTACTTCGGCACGATAAACTGGAAATCCCACGCCGGATTGTTCGTTTGCCGCTCGGGATTGACCCCGCCGCCGCTCGGCGAGTGTGTGAGGCGAATTCCCTCCGTCCGGTCGAACATCACGCACCAGGTGTGATCCTCAAAGTTGCCGTAAAACAGCGGGGTATCGAAACGCAGCGGGGAGAAGTTTTTGTAAAGCGCGTTGCGCGAATTTTCGGCCCAGGTCAGCTGGAAATCGTCGTTTTGGTGCATCACGGTGCTGGCGTGGTCGTGCTGATGGGTGCAAAGCTGCTGCCAAAGCGGCCGTTGCCCCTTGAGACCGCCAAAAAAATACATGCTCTTGTCCAGCGGCGCGTTGATGTAGCTGGCCCAGAACAAGGCGATGTAGCCGCGGTGAAAAACGTGCTGCTTGGCCTCGCAACTGAAGGTCATGTCGATGTAATGCGGCGCCGTCAGCTCGAATTTCGTCCAGCTTTCCAGGTGAAACGTCGGCGTGGGCGGCTGGTGGAGTTCCACGCCGGAATCCAGCTTTTTCAGCGTCATCGGCGCCTTGCGCGGCTCGAAAAACACGTCCCGGTCCTCTTCCCCGTCCCCGCTGATGATGTGCTCGAAGTTTAATCCGGCGATTTTTTCGACGAAAATGCTTCGCGAGCCGGATCGATGCTTCAGGCTGGAGATTCCGTTGTAACCGGCGCGGTGTTCGCCGTGCTCCGCGTTATCGACAAAGGTGGCGCTCAGGTCGCCGACTTGAAACTGTGCTTGGGCCATGGGTCAGGATGGCACGGATTGGCGCGAAGGCAAAACGGATGCGCCCCGGCGCGTTTCGGCGCGTTTCGGCGCATTTCGGCGTGTTTCGCGGCCTCAACCGAGAACCTCGCCCAGCCACGCCGCGATGTCGGCAATTTCTTCGGGACAGACGGCGTGAGGCATGGGGTAGCTGCGCCATTGCACCGCGTAACCCAGCGATTCCAGGGTTTCCTTGCTTTTCAGGGCGTGCTCGTGATGGATGATGTCGTCGGCCAGACCGTGGGCCATGAAAATGGGCAGGTGCTCGGCGTTGGCAGTCACGGCTTCGGCCTCAACGGTGTGGGGAATGGGCAGGTAGGTGGAAAGCGCTAAAATCCCGCCAAGCGCCGTTTGATGGCGAATTCCCGCGTGAAGAGCAATCGCGCCGCCTTGCGAAAAACCCGCCAAAATGATGCGCCCGGGCTCGATGCCGCGTTCGGCTTCGGCCGCGATCAATCCCTCCAAAATCGCGGCGGACTCTCGCACGCCCACCTCGTCAGCGCGCCGGCTCAAATCGCCGTCCAAAATGTCGAACCATGCCCGCATCGTGTAGCCGCCGTTGATGGTGACGGGCCGAAATGGCGCGTGGGGGAAGACAAAGCGGGTCCGGCGGGTAATCGCCTCGCCCAGTTGAGGCGGGACCGGAGCAAAATCGTGGCCGTCGGCGCCCAGCCCGTGCAACCAAATGACGCTGGCGTCAGCGGTTTCCGGCGGGTCCAGGATGATGGGAAAATCAGACATGGCGGGAGGATGGCGAATTTTGGGCGCGAATGCAATGGCCGGGATTGATGCATTTGGCCAAAATCGCGTCCAACGCGGTGGCGCTTTGAGTTTGCGAGGATGCTAGCTTTGCGCCTAAATTTGACCACCCTTCAATGATCCGCGAACAAGACGGCGATATTTCCGAAGTTCTCAAAAAAGTCCGGCGCATCGAGCTGAAGACTCGTGGGCTGGTGAGCGACGGCATTGCGGGGGAGTATCACAGCTGTTTCAAGGGCTCCGGCATCGATTTCGAGGATTTTCGCGAGTATCAGCACGGCGACGAAATTCGCTCGATCGATTGGAACGTGACCGCGCGGATGAACGACCCGTTCGTGAAGAAATTCAGCGAGGAACGCGATTTGACGGTGTATTTGATCGTCGACATCAGTTCCAGCGGCAATTACGGCAGCGTGGAGCAAAGCAAGCGGGAGTTGATGGCCGAAGTGGGGGCGGTTTTCGCGTTCAGCGCATTGCAAAACAAGGACAAGGTGGGGCTGATCCTCTTCAGCGGCGACGTGGACCTGGTTTTGCCGCCAAAAAAGGGCGCGGGGCAGGTTTTGCGCGTGGTGCGGGAAATTTTGCACCGCCGGCCCAGCGGGAATGACACGAATCCGCACGAAGCGCTGCGCACGCTGACGAATCTGGCGAAACGGCGGTGTTTGGCGTTTTTG
Organism: Verrucomicrobiales bacterium; assembly: GCA_965224535.1. Taxonomy (GTDB): domain Bacteria; phylum Verrucomicrobiota; class Verrucomicrobiia; order Verrucomicrobiales; family DEV007; genus JBCDHN01. Next base: position 382,486 of record CBDCZR010000019.1, on the reverse strand, counting down.
ATGAGCGATTTTCTCTTTGAGCTAACCAGCGAGGCCGTTCGTTCGGCCAGCGCCAAGCACGACCTGGTGGCGGTGCAGGTGAGCGACCCGGCGGAGGTACAGTTGCCGGCAGCGGGGGTGTTGCGGTTCGTGGATCCAGAAAGCGGCCGCAACGTGGAAGTGAACACGTCCAATCCCAACATCCAGCATCTCTACAACCAGGAGCGCGCCAGTTGGCAAAACGCGGTGGAGAAGTTTTTTCGCAAGCACAACGTGGATTTGATCCAGGTTTCCACCGACCCGGAGCAGGGATACATGCCGGAGTTGCGCAAATTCTTCCGCCAACGCGAGAGGGTGCAAATTTAGCCGAAAGCGACGCCGAGATGGAAGCCGATCCCCAGCCCACCCAAATTCCCGACTTGCCGGAGGACATCATCGGACCCGGGGCGGCGATTTCCGCGCTAAAATTGGCGCTGATCGGTCTGGCGCTGTTGGTGGCGTTGGCGGTGACGGCGCGAATCGTGTTTTCCCTGCGGTTTCCGGCTTCCGCGGAGAAAAAGGCGGATCCGGTGGAGGCGGCGCGAATTCGGTTGGCTCACTTGCACCAGCGTCTGCCGGAATTGACGGCCAAAGAGGTGGCGGTGGAGTTGCCGCGGATCGTGAAAGACTACCTGCGCGGCAAATTCGGGGTCAATTTGGCCGGCGCGACGACGGCGGAGCTGTGGGAGGACCGCGCGCAGTGGGAAAGCCACCTTCCGCAGGGATTTGGCGAGTATTTGGCGCATTTTTTCAACCAGTGCGATGCGGTGAAATTCGAGGCTGCGGACCCGGGAGAGGGGACCAAGCAGCAACTGTTTGAAGCGGCGATGTTCGCGGATTTGGCCGAAGACGGGACGTGGAGCCTGGACCGTTACGCGCGAAAACCGGCGATTTCGCCCACAACGCCCGCTACGGCGGAAGCCTGACGAAACCATGCAACTTGCGCCACAAGACCAAGGGTTCGCCTTCCAATATTGGTGGGTGCTGCCGCTCATTTTGCTGTTGCCGCTGTTGGCGCTGCTGCGGGGCAAGCGGGGAACGCATTCGGCCATCGCGTTTGGCTCGCTGCACATTCTCAACCGGCTGGGAACGGCCTCAAAAACGCGGCTTGGCGGGTTTAAATTGCCGTTGTTGCTGATTTTGACGCTCGCGCTGGGCTTGGTGGCCCTGGCGCGTCCGCAACTGCTGCGCCGCTACAAAATCGTGAAAGAGAGCGGCATCGAGATGATCGTCGCCATCGACGTTTCGCGCTCCATGCTGGTTCAAGACATGCCGCTGGCCAACACGCAGGTAGACCGGCTGACAGCGGCGCGGGCGGTCATCCGCAGCTTCATCCGGCGCCGGCCCATGGACCGGATTGGGCTGGTGGCCTTTGCCGGGCGGCCGTATCTGGCCAGCCCCATCACGCTGGATCACGATTGGGTGCAGCGCAGCCTGGCGCGGGTGCGCGTGGGGCTGGTGGAAGACGGCACGGCCATCGGTTCGGCCATTGCGGCTTCCGCGCGGCGTCTCGACCGGCGGGAATCCAAGAGCAAGGTGCTGGTGTTGCTGACGGACGGCTCCAACAACGCCGGAAACCTGGCTCCGGTCACCGCCGCGGAGCTGGCCAACACCCTGGGCGTCAAAATCTATCCCATCGCCGTGGGCACCCCCGGCCAGCACACCATTCCTACGCCCAACGGCCCCCAGCAGTTGCGCCAGGAGTTCGACCGCGAGACGCTCCAACAAATCGCCGACGCCGCGGACGGGAAATTTTTCATGGCGGAGGACACCGAGAACCTGGAGCAGATTTTTACCTACATCGATCAGCTTGAGACCACGGAGCGCAAAGCTCGGGTTCGTGTCGATCCCACGGACTTTTTCCAGGTTTGTCTGGTTTTCATGGTAGGCCTGGCGGTGTTCCGGCTGGTTGCCAACGAGACGTTTTTGCGGCGCTATCCGTGATCCTGATGGACGGAGAGGCCGTTCCAAAAACAGCTGCCTTTTGTAATGAAAGCTCCCGCCATGTTTTCGTCTCGAAGGCCTAGCAATAAGCACAACTCCGACGACGGCTAACCCTTTCGTCGAAAACTCTAACCTCTCGAACACAATGAAGACATTGACCAAAACCACCACTTTTTCCGCAACGCTGCTTCTGGCGGCGTCGGCCCTGGCCGAACCGGTTATGGACCCGGTTCCCGCCGTTGGCCCCAGCACCTACGTGTTCGGCTACGGCGGCCTAAATTGGCAGGATGACGTGAACGCCAACCTGGACGGCGCCAACCTTTCCCTGGCAACCGACGACGGCTGGACCGCCGGCGGCGGTTTGGGCCTGATGAGCGACTTTTTGGGCGGATCGCGCCTGGAACTGGAGACGTTCTACAGCCAAAACGACGCCAACAACCTCGCCATCAGCGGTTTGGGCAGCCTCGACCTCCCTGGCGACCTCTCCATCACCTCCGTGCAGGTCAACTTCATCAAGGAGCTGTTCGACCTGGGATTTTTGCAGCCCTACGCCGGAATTGGCGTCGGATTCGCCAGCGTCGAGGCTGATTTGGCCGGAATTGTGGCCGAAGAGACCGCGTTCGCCTGGCAAGCCATCGCCGGCGTGGATTTTAACCTGTCCGAGCGCGTGGCCCTCTTCCTGCAATATCGCTTCCTCATGGTCCCCGAGCTGGACGACGGCTTTGACGAGCTGAATGGCAGCAGCGCCTTGGGCGGAATACGAATTCGCTTCTGAGAAAAGCAACAGATCCAGATCCTGGTTCTTCAACGAAACCCGGTCTTCACCACGAAGGCCGGGTTTTCGTGTTGAGGAGTCCCCGGACTTTGCTTAAATCCCCGCCATCATGAGCCAGGAAGTCTCACAAGCCGTAGTTCTCGCCGCCGGACGTGGAACCCGAATGAAGGGCCTCACCGACGATGTTCCCAAGCCAATGCTCGCCGTCCAGGGCAAGCCGATTTTGCAACGCATCATCGAAGGCCTGGCGCAAAACGGAGTGGAGCGTTTCGCGATCGTGGTCGGCTACCGCCAGGAAGTCATCACCAGTCATTTTGGCGACGGAAGCTCCCTGGGCCTGAGCGTCAGCTACGTGGAGCAAGTAAAGCAAGACGGAACCGGCAAAGTCGTGGAACTGGGCCGCGATTTCACCGGCGACGCCCCGTTTGTCCTCAGCTACGGCGATATTCTCGTCCCCCCGGCCAGTTACGAGCCCCTGGTTCGGCTGGACGGCGACGACGCCCGCATCACCGTGAAAGTGAACGAAGATGTGGCCAAGGGCGGCGCGGTTTTTCTGGAAAACGGCTACGTTTCCGACTTGATCGAAAAGCCCGAACCCGGCCAACCCACCAGCCCCTACTACAACGCCGGAATCTACACCTTTACCCCGCTGGTTTACGACTACACCGCCAAACTGGAACTGTCCCCCCGCGGAGAATACGAGCTAACCGACGCCATTCGCGACATGGCCCGCGACGGCAAGAAACTCCGCGCCGTAGAGTTGAGCGGCGACTGGGCGGACGTGCGCGACCCCGCGGTTTTGGCGGAATTGAACGCAGATCCCGGCTAACCGCGCCCACTCACCGAAAAATCACCTGTTTCCCTTCGATTCGCCGTTTGCGCCGGTAGATGGGGGCATCAAGATGGGCTACTTTCGTCCATTGACCGATGAAATGAGCCTCTCGTCCTTACTCGCTCAAGCCTCGACCGCCTACGACGCCGGAAACCTGGATCAAGCCCGCAAATTCTTAGCCCACGCCGTCGAGTCACAGCCGGAATCCGTGCAGGCGCGTTACAATTTGGGAGTCGTGTTGCGCGATCAGGGGCAATGGACCGAAGCGCAGGAACACTTTGAGCATGCGCTGCTGGCCGAACCGGACAACGCCCAAATCCTCAACAACCTGGGTTTGATTCATGAAAACCAAGGTCGATGCGCCATTGCGCTCGCCTGCTACCGCGCAGCCTACGCCTTGCAGCCGGCTTTCGCCGCGGCGGAGTTTAACTTGAGCCTGCTGCTGCTGCGCCTGGGACATTTTCCCGAAGGATTCGCCCGGTTTGAGTCCCGATTCGCCACCGGCCAAGTGAAACCAATCGACTGTCCGCACCCCCGTTGGGACGGCGACCCGGTCGCGGGCACGCTGCTCATCCACACCGAACAAGGCGCGGGCGACGCCATGCAATTCGTGCGCTTCGTGCCGCTGGCGCGCCAACGCGTGGGCAAGGTGTTGCTGGTTTGTCCCAAGCGGTTGATGCGGCTGTTCTCCCGCGTCCCCGGTATCGACGAAATTCGCACAGCCGGCCAGTTCGACGTAACATCGTTCGACACATTTTGTCCGCTGTTGAGCCTGCCCAACGTCTTGGGCGCCACATTGGAAACCGTCCCCGTGCAACGGGCCTACCTACACCCTCCTTCCGACTCCGTTCCGCTGCCTCCGGCAAAAATCGCCTCCCCCAAGCTGCGGATCGGGCTTAGCTGGGCGGGAAGCCGCACTCACATTGGCGACCGCCAGCGTTCCGCCAAGTTGCGCGACTTTTCACCGCTGTTTGAGGTGCCCGGCATCGCCTTCTACAGCCTGCAGATAGACGATTCCTCCGCCGAGCTAGCTGAATTCGACGGCGCATTAACTGACCTGAAAGATCTGCAAGGCGATTGGGCCGATGCGGCGAGCCTAGTCTCGCAGCTGGACTTGGTCATTGCCGTCGATACCGGCATCGTGCACCTGGCCGGGGCGCTGGGCGTCCCGGTTTGGATTGCCTTGCACCACTGGCCGGACTGGCGTTGGATGATCGATCAGACCGACAACATTTGGTATCCCAGCGCCCGTCTGTTTCGACAGGAGAAATCGGGCGATTGGGCTCCAGTGGTGGCGCAAATGAAGCGCGAACTTAGCTCCATCCCATGAAATCCAGGCCCATCCAAATTGAAGTCTCAGCGGGCGAACTGATCGACAAAATCACCATTTTGCGGATTAAGTCCGGCCCGCGCTTGTCCTCACCGCCCCAGCGGATAGACCGCCGGACTGACGCCCAGCACGTAGGGCCGAAATTTCGATGAGTCCTTTTGGTAAGGCGGCATCATCGGCCAGTAGGCCTTGGTGATGCCCGGTCCGGTGGCGATGGCGACGACAAATTGGCCGCGGCGCACCCGCAAATCGCTCAAGCGCCAGGTGGTGCTGAATTTCTCCCCAGCCCGGCTGCGTTGCGCCTCGGGAACTGCGAATTTTCTGCGCTCCTCGCCGCTAACGAACAACCTCAGATCCTTGGCTTGAACCCAATCGGGACCGTGGACCGACGCCGTGATCTTCTCGCCATCCACGCGAATTTTGGCCAGCAAACCGAAGCTGACGTAGGTTTCGCCGCGCAACACCGCATCGGTCGCGGCGCTAACGTCGAGATTCGCCGGATCGCCGTCCGGCATCGGCAAATAGGTCCGCCCCTGCCCGGGAATCGCGAAATTCACGGTGTGGGAGTCGCTGCATCCAATGGCCGCGATTTTGTGGCCGCTACGCACCAGCGCCATCCAATCCTTCGCCAGCAGTAGCGGATCGGTTTTCGTCGCGCCGGAGTTGAGCACTTCCATCCCGTTGGCGCGCAATTGCCGGCCATCGGTGAACGTGCCGCTGGACAGGCTCCAACGCTGCTCGGGGTCGAAGGGGCGGAAGCCGCGGTGGGAATCGCGCCCGTGATTGAGGATGCAAACCTCGACGCCTGGCGTGCCGTAGATGTTGCGAAAAATCTCCTTCCACGGCCGCAATTTGTGTTCGGCCGGCGGGGAATCTGGTTCGATTGGCCAACTGTTGAAGTGCCCTTCGTGCGTCGTCACTTCGCAGCCTACGACCGGCGTGAAATAGGCGCTGGCGCCAATTCGAGCCGCTTCGGGCGCGTAGTCGATGTGCTGGTCGTGCTCGGTTGAGATCGGCAGCTCGACTCCTTCGCCGGCAATGGAGATTAGCCGTTCGGTTAGGTTGCAATCACCGTGCCGGGCAAATTGAAAAGTGTGCAGATGGGTGTCGCAAGCAACCAGGCCCGGTGTTGGAACCTGACGACGCAGGACGATGGGTTTTGCCGGCATGCTGACGCGGTTTGGCTGAATCTCGAACGGCAATTCCACCAGCTCGTACTCAAAGCCGCGGCCAATGTAGACGCGGTAGGCGCCGGGGAGCAGTTTAACGTTGAGCTTTCCGTCCAGCGCGTAAACCACGCCGGTTCGCACAGCCTGCCGGTCGTTGGACTTTGCCCCTAACAAAGCCAAACTTCCCGTCCGCGCACCAACGATGGTGAATCGGCACGGCAGCGGTTTCCCCGCCTCATCCACCACCGTCACCGCGCATCCCGCGGCTCCGGCTAACGTGGCCACATCAGCCGATCGCAGGGCAATTTGGCCGACGCGGATGTCGTCGGGCTTGGTGGATTCGGTCAAAATTTCCAGGGTGTTGCCGGTTGCCGCCAACAATCCGGCGGGAATCTCGATGGCGTGCTGCATGTCGTTGTGATCCCGCGCCAACTCGCCGATTTTTTGACCGTTCAGGTTAACGGTCCAGAGTTGCTTCGTTTCCGCCTGGCGCAAGGTTAGGATCTTCCAGCGTTGAGGATTGGCGGCGTTGAATCTCAGATTAATGTGCGTTGCGCTCGGGACTTCGGGAAAGAAGGACCACTCGCGTTGTTCGACGTTTCGCAGGTGGCGAAAACTGGCGTCGAGCATCTGAGACTGGGCGGAGAGGAAAACCGGTGCGGCAAAGAGGAACAGGAGCAATTTCATTCGCTCGCAACCTAAGCCAATTTTCTCGGAAAGCTAGGATTCAGCGGGTGAAGAGAGATTGATCCGCAATTGGACGACATTTGCGTAGACGTATGCCAACCACAACAAGACAAAGGGGACGATTGGGAGCAGGTACCGTGGTTCGGCCGGCAATAGCACGCTACCGCCAAAAAAGATGGCCGCGCAGATGCCAAGTGACTTTATGGATAGCGGAATTTGCCTCCAGGCCAACACGGCGGGAACGATGCTGCCGGCTAGTGCCAGAAGCACGATGCCGCTGGGAATGATCCAGAAAACGGTGGTAATTCGTTCCGAACGATAAGAGCCGGGAAAACCCAGAAATATTCGCGAAAAATTGGCCACGAGATTTCGAACGGTAGCTTCTGGAGCCTGTTGGAAGTTTTTCTTGGCTAATTTGACCCACCCGGCGTCGCGCTGGGCGTAGGGTAGGGCTTCTATGCTTGCGCACGCAGCGATGTGATTTTTGAAAGCTTGCGGATGGTTTGGAAGATCATCGATGCTAAACCAGGTGCCGAGTTCGTTTTCGTAGGGACTGGTGATCCAATATAACAGCTCGCCGCCATTGGTCGACCAGCACGGAAATTTGCCGGTGTGGGAGTAAGTGTAAAACAACCACGGCAGGCAAAAACACAACGATAGCGCAAACGGCGCAAGAGCCTTGGTTAGTTGCTGTTGCTGCTGAAATAAGAAGAAAAAAGCCGGAAGCGCGAGGAGGCACGCCATGGCTACATAGCCGAAGAGAACTCTCACCATCGCTAGCGCAAACAAAAATGCCGCCGACCGAATCACCCACCTCCAATCGAGCTTGTTCCTAGCCATTAGCTCCGTGAACGCCCAAGCGAATCCGCAGGCAAAAAACAACGCCACGGCCTCGGTCTTGGCATGCGCAACGTAGCGGAGTTGTACCGGATTCAGCCCAAGGATGATGGTTGCTCCCAGTGCCCAACGCGGTGAAACAAATCGCTTGGCTGTACCATAAAAAAACCAAAGCGCACCGGCAAGAAAAACCGCATTCAGCCCCCGAATTGCGATCAAAGGGGCATCCATGGCCACCAGCGGCATGATAAGAAGCGGATAACCGGGGCCGTTGGTGAAGTCGGGGTGCTCTTTATCGACAAGGAAGCCATTCGCGAGATTTTTCGCACCCATCAAGTAGCGCTCTTCATCTCCAACAAGATCGCTTGGCGAAAAGGCGACGATGAGAATCAGGTAGAACACCGTCAAAATCGCGGCCGTGGCCGAAATTCCGCGAAACTGGGTCGCTCTGTCAACTATCCTGCTCATACCACGCATCGATTGGCTACGATCCCGACAACTTTTTCAGCTGGCAGATCGCCCAGCGCACTGATGGCCGTAGCTAGCTGGCCATAGTTGGAAAGCGTGGAATCGCTGGCGATGATAATCTTTGAAGCCTGGGCGACCAGCGCCGGCGTATCGGCATAGCCATTGATTTGCGGCGTATCCAGGATAACAACGTCAAATTCGCGACTTGCATGCGCGAGCAGATCAGAGAGGGCCGGATTGGTCAGAAGTCGTTCGGGATTCGTCGCCCAACCATGAGCTGGCAAGACAAACAGGTTGCTATCTCCGTGCCGTAGTTTTTCAAGCTCAAACGAAGTTCTTCCTTCGGATTCGAGCCAGGTTACGAGGTTTGCCTGTCCGTGAAGATGCGGAAACCAGAAGCTCATGGCCGGCGCCCTCAAGTTACAGTCGATAACCAGCGTTTTGCGTCCTTGAGACGTAAAAACCCCTCCCAAAGCCGCGGAAAGAAAGGTCTTTCCTTCTCCCTCTTCCGCGCTGGTCACGATCAATGTACGCTGTTCCTCGTTAAGCCAGGCTCGCTCGATGGAGTTGGCGAGCTTGAACATTGAATCTCGCGCCGGGCCTGGCTTAAAAGCGTCGGCAAGCATGCTCATTCCGTTGGTAGCCTCAATTGCGGGAATTTTGGCGATTTCATCGGGAAGATTCCGGTGAACGTGTGGAATGCGAAAACCGTATCTCCGGCTCAAGTCATCGGTTAGACCAAGAAATAGCGGTAAACCCAGGAAAATCGAAACGAACGCAAACGCTGAGATGATCGCGGACAGTGGCTTGTTAGGGCGATAAGGCTTGTCCGCCGGAACTGCGGTGTTGATGACACGAATCTTCGACGTTTCCGGCACTTCCATCTCGACCTTGGCCTGATTGAGTTTGGCCAATATCTCGTCGTAGGTTTTTTGATCGGATTCCGCGCGCGCAACCAGGTTGGCCAACTCCAGCGACTTTCTATCTTCGTCCAAAACGCGATTCAGCACCTTCTTCAACTCGTTCTCCAGCGCCTCCAGCCTTGCCGAGGCTCCCTCCTTGGTATTTTGAAATTGTTTGATCGTTTGCGCGATATTTGCGTCGAGCAGATTGACCAGCGCGCTCACCTGGTGGCGTGCCTGCTTCACGTTGACGTGGTTCGGGCCGTAAAGGCTCAAGTAGGCATCGTATTCCTGCTGTTTTTGCGCAAGCGTCTTGGCGCGTTCCGCAACGGCGGGTGCGTTGGCGATTTCCATTATCGATAGAAGGTTGGCCCCGGTCTTTTTTGCTTTTCCCACCTGGAGCAACACACCCTCCGCGGTGGTGTAAGCCACGCGAATTCTCGCCCGCTCTTCGTTCAATCGTTTTACCTCATCATTGACGGCTGTGGCTTTGCTGGAGTTGTCGAGAATTTCGTTTTCAACGCGAAATCTGTTCAATTCCTTCAGGCTGTCGATCGCTTGATTGCGATAGGCTTGCTCGGTTTGCTCCAAAAACTCAAATCGCGCCCGAGCTTTGCTTCGGTTGCTTTCCGCAAGATAGTTGGCGTAAAGAGATGCGTATTGATTGGCGATAGATGCCGCCAAATCGCGGTTTGGGCTATTTGCCTCAATGCGAAGAATGTGAGAGTCCTTTTCATCAATGATCCTGATGGTTGATTCACTCAGTTTTTTGATGAAACGCTCGCGCTCCGCATCGGTGGAGTCGCCGTCTTCGCCGTTTGATAGTAACCCAGCCACAATTTCGGCGATCCATTCCTTGGCTGATTTTACTTGCGCGATCGCCTTGGCCGCAAGCGGCTTACGGAAGCCGCGATCATGAAGAAAGTCCAGCCTATCTTGTTCGTCCAGGTTATTGTAGAAGAATTCCTGGTAGGCGCGGGTTTGGAGGGCCAATTTGTGATTATTGACGAGAAAGACCGCGCTATTTTCCAGGATTTGGCCAGGTTGCCAGGTTCCCTCCTCCGCAATCGAAACTTCAACGTGGGTAGAGGAGCTGTAAAGAGCCGTTCGTCCAGTCAACAGAAAAAGCAGAAGGACGGAAACCGCCGTAGCGACAATAACAGCCAGCTTCGAAAACCGGCGCACGTATATCACCAAATCCTGCAAGCTAATGAGATTGGTGATTCCCAAAACGTCATCGTTGGCAACCGGCCCAAAATTCGGCATGGTCGGCCCAAGTTGCGAGGACTGCGGCGCGATAGGCCGTCTTTGAGGTTTCGCAAGGGGTTGTGAAGGAGGACTGAAGGGCATTGGGGGTTAGGCTGCTTCTTTCAGGTTTTCGGGCTGGACTGGCGCGTGAACGGGCAGACCCATCTCACGGAGAATTGATGAGTTTACGTTGTGGACGTTGAATCTTGCTTCAGCCAGGCGCCTGCTTTGCTGCCCCATTTCCAAGGCGCGATGAGGATCCTCCAACAGCAACGCCATTGCCTCGACGATCGACTTTACATCGCGGGGAGGAACCAGTATTCCATTTTTTCCGCAATGCAACACCGCGGGACCGGTCCGCTGATTCCAGGAATGCGGTGTAATTTCAATGGTTTCGCGGCTTCCGACGGCATCGGTCGTTATGATTGGAAGACCGGTTGAAAGCGCCTCGAGAATACTGCGTGGAATACCTTCACGATAGTAGGTCGGAAGCACAAAACAGTGCGCTTTGCGGAGGAATTGCTGAACGTTTCGTGTTGGTCCGTGATAGTTCAGGATGCCTTCGTTTTGCCAAGCTTCGACTTCGCTTGGAGGAACACCGTCAGGACTGGGATCGAATGGGCCGACCAAATCAAAACGCGCATGCGGGTAGCGGCGTTGGATGAGCCGTGCCGCTTCCGCGAATTCGTGAATTCCCTTCTTTTTCAAAAGGCGGGAGATCAAAAGAAAGCGGAATTTTGAATTTTCGAGCTTGGCAGGAGAAAATAGCGGCCTAACCGGGAAATTTTCGATATCGACGCCGGAACCGGCGGTTACGTGGGTTGGAATGCGGTTGGGCAGAATTCCACGATCGCGAAAGAGCCGTTCATCGTCGAAATTTTGAAGAAATACCTTGTCTACACAACGAAGCGCGATGGAATAGGATATCTTGGCCAGAAAACCAACGATTCGCTGTTTCCACGTTCCATCAGGAGCGAAGGCATAACCGAGGCCGGGAACGAGGGCGAAGATTTTTCGAACGCGATTTAGCTTCGCGGCGATGGATCCGTAGATAACAGGCTTAATGGCATAAGAAAACACGATGTCTGGGTTTTCGCGCCGGATCAATCGATGGATTTCGAGCAAGGATTTGGCGTCTTGCACGATATTCATGCCGGCCCTCGCAAGATTGAGAGGTTCGAACCGGCCTCCCAGGTTTCGGAGAAAGGAACGCACACTTTCGTGGTCGCCCGGCGCGGCCGCGACGACTTCCAGAGAGTTGGAGGCGAACCGCTTCAAAAGTTCCGCGCGATGGTAGAGCAAGGTATTGGAGTCCCCGGTTATGATAAGAATCTTCATGACGGAAGAAAGGGAGTTGATTTTGAGGATGGACGTCGGGGTTTCAGAAAATCTCTGACGCAGCGGAGTTGCTCCAATGCCCCGGCTCGAAAGCTGGAAGGATTGGAGAATACCAAATCCACGAGTTGGCGCTCCTGGTTGGCCCACGAACGCTTGTACCCGGATTCGCCGCCCAAAAAATCATATTCCCAGACGCCGTTTTCTATGCACCAGGCGAGTTGTTTGGCGATAGCGATGCGACCGATGGAATATTTGGCGAAATCGGCGTCCCAACCTCCAAGAATGTTCCAAAGCTTATCGTGGAAGATGAAATCGAACCGCGCGGCGGCGATCTTTTCATCGACGGACCAAAGCCGGAAATAGAGCCAACCGCTTTCGGAAAAGGATTGGGCGATTTTCAGGTGATGGTCGAAAAATTGGGAGGAATTGAACGTTGTGGCGTTGGTACCCCACCGATTGCGGTTTAGGGCGAAGAGATGCTCCATGGCACACTCCAACGACAGGTCCTCTCCGGCGACCAACTCCGAAACGCGATGATTTTTGTGGAGCCGGTTCCAATGCCGTTTGAAGGAGCTTCGGAAGTTTTGTGATTTGGAGCGAAGCAACTGATCCCAACTTTGCGGAAGTTCCAGGTACGGGGAGGGTGTTGTATCAATACGCAGGGTCACTCCGTGCCGCTTGGAAACGTGGCGTAGAAGACGCTGAAGATTGGCCGATTCCGCGGGAATTTGGCGAAGAGTCAGGACATCCCACTCTTTTTCCAGCTCATCGTGGAAATAGTTCCAAAACATCGGGACGAGCTCTCGTTCCAACTCCGGCGCAATGATGAAATCGACAAATTCCGAACCCGTATCACCTAACGTGCCAATAAAACTCAGGCACCTGAGGAACCTCGACGGACCGGAATCTCCTTTGCCGACGATCATGGGCGCGATTCCAACGATCTTTTGCCCGGAATCACGGGCCACGATGATTCTCAGGTTGTATGCAGCGCCGTAGGTCTGCCACCAGGTTGAGACGTATTGCCAGGTTAAATAGACGCTGGTGGAGGCTGAATCCTGCAACAGGCGCTTCCAATCGGGCTCCAAGCGCTCGAATTCCGCAACGTTGTCAACGAGTGACAAATTTAACGTAGAATCGCTCATTGACCGGATAGGATGTGCTTTGCCAGCAGTTGGCGCGTGTGGAAGAGGATTCGAGGGTCGGCTTCCCAATCCCCCACGTTTCTGGCGATTATTTGCCGAATGGAAGCCGGTTCGCGCAAGAGCGAAAGGTAAGCATGATCTTCCATGGCTTCGCGAATCCACTTGAGGCGCACGGAGGCCACTGGACCGTCAAAACCGGCGAGATTGCGAACACCGGAATAGATCAAAAAACCGTCGCCGTTGTAGGGATCGCTGCCGTGCGCAAAGGTTGCGCCATTTTGCCAGGGATTTATGTTTGGACGGCAATCAACCGTGGCCCAATATAATACGCCGTCGAGGTTATAACCCTTTGCGATCCAACTCCAAATCCGGTAGTTGATCGGTGGATAGTCGAGGAGCCAAACGGGCGGTTGACCGCCGGCAAGCACCTCCGGACGCCCGTTTTTCCGGTGCCAGTTATCGGACAAACAAACGAGCGCCGCGTAAATCCAAACCGCATCGCCGGCTTTTTGGCGAGTTTCGACTTCGCGGCTGCCAAGACCGTGCATATCATCCCAGAGATCGGAAACATGAACGGTCCAAATGTCGACACTTCCGGTTAATTTGCCGAATTCCGGTTCATCCGGAGTTGGTTGCTCGGTCAGGAGCATAGGAACGCCAGCCTGGTTGAAAAAGTCGCCCCATTGCCGGGCTCTGTTATATTCCTGCAAGGTTGACGGCTCGTCAATGTATCCACAATGCGCGATGACTCGGCCGGGATAGCCAGCTCGGTCGATGGAACGGACAAAGGCGGCGATATAGTCTCGTGCGGCGTTGCGGTCGCGGCCTAACGGATCGTCAAACGGCCAATCCGGCCAAAACGGCACGCCTATGGTCGTGAGATTCTTGTCTCCCAAAAAATGATCGATAGCGTCGTCCGGCGTCCCGAGAGGCGGCTCGACGATTCCGAGAAAGTGCTCGGCAGCCAGGTAGTGATCGGCCAGCATGTCCTCAAACTTTCTGGCGATGCGGAAGAACGGAACGGACGAACGCTCAAAATCGTAGATTTCCGCCAAAATGTGATAATCCAGCCCAAAACACGAACGGAGCGTTGGATGCTTGGGCAGCGCAAAATCCCAGACCTCGAGTGAGATTGGAATGGAAACGCTCACCGAGCCACTGTTGATGGTAAACCGCGATTCATAGCGGCCAGGCGGGGCAAAATCGGGCACAAACACATCAACCCAAAACGGTTGATTCACGACGCCGGCCGTGGGCGGAGTAACCGGGCGAAACAGGCCTGCGTTGTCGCCAACGGGAACCAAAGCATCCGGATACCAGCCGGGGGAGAGGGGAGAGCGTTCAGATGTTTTGTCGACGCGGACGTAGTGCTGGTAGAAAACGTCAACGGTCTCCAAAACCGCCCCGTTTGGTCCGCGAAACGGGTCGATGGTGACTGTGGATTCCGCCAGCCGTTCGTAGGGACCGGTTACGATCACCTGGAACGGTTCCCACTCGTTCCGGGCGGCCTGGATTCGAATTTCGCGGTCGGATTTTGGGCTCTCGTACCTGGAAACACGGGTCAGGCTATCGACCGTCCAGAGCTGAAGTTGCGCCGAAGCGAAGCACGAAGTCGCCACGGCCGCAAAAACGGCCAAAAAGGCAACCAACGGAGTTTGATGCTTCATGAAAAGGGCGGGTTTCTTTGGGAATATATAATTTCCACAATTTTGAGCAATTAAAATATCCACCATTCGCCCTTCTCCCGCCAATCTTCGCCAAAACCCCCAAATCCCCCCAATTTTCGTCGATCAATACACCGCGAACCAGTGAAAAAGCGTCGATTCAACGATCAACACCGCCAAAATCAGGCCAAGAATGATCCAGGTTATGTTGCCAAGGCCAAATCCAGGTTTTTGCGCCAAAGTCGCCACCGGCGCTGATTTGGCCTCCGTCGCCGGCTGGATGTTGGTCTCCTGAATCGAGAGCAAGTGCGAGGTTCCCCGTTGCCCGCCATTCGTCTCCCAAACTCCGCTGCGATTGAGGTCGAGCAGCGATTGGGAAAGCGGGCGCGAAGTGGTCACAAGGTCGCCGCCGCGCAGTTCCGTCCACGTGGTTTGGTTGCCGGAAACCGCGATGACCTCGCCGGTTTTGCGCCGTTGCAAATTTCCGCCGGCGGTTGAGTTGGCCTCCGCGCACCAGTAAATCGCGTTACCCATGAGCAGCGGGAATGACGCCGTGAGCGGGAGACGTTCCGACGATTTGGGCGCAAACCCCATCAAAACGATGCGTTGGCCGCCGACCGACCCCGCGGCGAGCACGGGCTCGTTCCCCGCCAGCCAAAGCGGCTCAAAAGAGCCCGCGCCGCTGAAAACGCAGGTTTGGGTGAGCGCCAGCCTGGAGCCGGTTACGCGAAAAACCACCGGGTGATCGGAATTTGCGACGCGGATGTCGCGGTGCGGAATGCCGCCTGACTGCAGGGGGACGGCTTGAATGGGCCCCAAGGCCCCCGGCGGGTCGATAGCGATGACCGGGACGTCGGCGGGCCACTCATCGGGCAACCAGTTGTCAAAAATGGCGACGTCGATGTCCTCAAGCGGCCAGCGGTCGGGCGAAGCGGACCAAACCTGAAGCTCGCCGTCCTTCACCAGCGATTGCAGGGCCAGGTGGGTGAAGGGATCGGCGGCGTCTCCGGGGCCGATTCTCGCAGCGACGATGGGGCGGCTCTCCGGCAAGGGCACGAGGATGGAATCGTCCAGCGGCAGGCAGTCGCCCTCCACCCGGAGCGAAAGTTGCAGCAGTTGCTCCTCCGCGCCGTCAATGGGGACCTCAAACCCCGCGGATTCCCCTGGATCCAGCTCAAAGTGGCGGGGCGAGAGGAAAACGCCGCCCACGCGAACCTCAATGGAGCCGGTGACCGTCTCCGGCGCGCTCTGATTGCACGAAACCTGGAGAAACGCGGCGAAACGCGAACTTTGCAGCGGCACTTTGCGAATTTGGAACGCGGTGAAGCCCACGTTGACGCTTTCCGCCAAATCCACTGGAACCGGCACCAGGCGCATCTCCGCCGGGAGGTCGATTTCCGCGGCTATGTCCGACACGTGCCAAATTTCGGCGGGAGTCTCCAGCCTGGCCAACGTGCGCGCGGTCTCCAACGCGGCATCCAGATCGTGCGACACCGGATGCACCTGAATTTCCCCCAACGCGGAAAGGAGCGCGCGGCGCTTGAGGGTGCGCGGCTGGAGAATTTCCGGCCGCGTGTCGTAGGCGATGAGCGAGACGCCGATGGAATGGTTCAGCCCCTCCAGCCGGTTGCGGATGGCCTCCTTGGCAGCCTGGAGGCGCGTTTTCCCAGCATTGTCGGTAGCGGCCATGGAGGCGGAGCGGTCCAGCAAAATGACGACGTTGCGCGTGGCGTCGCTCACCGGGGAGAACACCACGCGGGCCAGCGCGGAAACCGCCGCCAGCAGCAAAAACAGCGTCAGCAGCAGGGAAATCAGCCGTTTTAAGCGCCGCAGCCACTCGCTTTCCTGATGCTCGCGCGCCAGCGATTTGAAGAAGACCAGGGAGCTGACGTCGACCGTTTTCGAGCGCCGCCGAAAGAGATAGAGCACGATGGGGATCAGCGCCAGGAGCGCCAGCCACCACAGTTGCGGGTAGAGAAATTGCATCGTCGTCGCGAATTTTTCAGGCGTTGCCGGCCAGCACCGACCCGCGTCCCAGCAGGTCCATGAACAGGTCCTCAAACGAGCCGTCGGTCGTCCACTGCATGTAGTCAATGTGGCGGGACAGGCACTCGCGCTCGATGGTTTGCAGGTAGGCCTCAAAGGTCTCCACGTAGCGCGCCAGCTCCCGCTTGGTGAACCAGATTTTGCGCGCCTCGCTGGTCTCCACGTCAACCAGTTGCACCTCTCCCTCCAGCTCCGGTTCCCGTTCCCGGGGGTGAAAAACGTGGATGAGGTGGCTCTCTCCCGGCCAACTGACGGTGTGCTTGATGGCGGCCTCCGCGGAGGTGATGTCCTGGCCAAAAAGGTCCGAAAGCACGAAAATCACCCCGTAACGCTGGCGGCTGGGCTTGAAATCCGCAAAGCACTGGCGCAGGTGCGTTGCGCCGCCGAATTCCAGCTTGCTGAGGAAGTCAATGACGCGCTGGATGTTGCCCTGGCCCTTGATCGGCGGCATGGAATCGATGACGCGCTCCCGCATTGCGTAGAGCGAAACGCGGTGGTGGCTTACCAGGCCCAGGTAGGAGAGCGCTACCGCCAGTCGCAGCGCGTTGAGCCGCTTTTCGCCAAAAGGCCGGGCCATGGAGGCGCTGGCGTCCACCACCACGTGCAGGTGAAATTCCTGCACCTCCTCATAAAGGCGGATGAAGAGCCGCTCCATGCGCGCGTAGAGCCGCCAGTCGATGCTGCGGTAGTCGTCGTCCGGCGTGTACTGGCGGTAGTCCTTAAACTCCCGGGTGTAGCCGGTGGCCGGGGTGCTTTGCAGGCCTTTTTTCTTCAACTGGCGGCGTTTGCGCAGGCGCAGGAACATCGCGCGCAAGCGGTCGAGAAACTGGGGATCGAAGAGTTCTTCGTTTTCGTCGGTTTTCGGCATTTTTCGTCAGCGCGCGGCGATGGATTCGCGGGGACCGAACGCCGCGATGACGCCGTCGTCAACCAGGATGAAGAGCATGCCGTTGGCGGCGATGGAACGCACGGGCAGGCAAACTTCCGCGCCGGATTGCCGGACGGTATGGCCCTGCCAGTAGGTGCGTGAATCCGCCGGCGCTTCAAACGCGGCGTGTTTCTGCGCGTAGGCGACGAACGCGGGCGGCCAGGGAAGCTGAAAGACCTGGCGGCAGGTGTTGAGATTCCAGCAGCGGATCCCGTTTCGCCCGGCAGCGAAAATGCGGTTTCCGTGGACGAAAGCTTCGACGCGCCCGCCGTCGTCCAGCCGGAGAGTCCGCGTTTCACCGGCGCCGAAATTCAGCACGGAAATGGCTCCGTCCCCCAAAAACGCGGCCCGCGAGCCAAAGCCGCCCAGGTAGACGCCGCGCACGTCATAGCGGCGCGCGCCCATGGGCAAATCCAGCGAAAGAGCGCCGACGCCGTCCGGGCCCATGAGCAGCATTCTGCGCCCCAACATGGCCGCCAACCGGGCTTCGCCGTCGTCGTGCTTGCGTGCATGCCAGGCCACCGCGGGAGCAACCAGGGCGCTGCGGTATTTGAGGAAGGAGCCGCTGCTGCCGTGGGCGCGATCGACAAATCGCGATGGCAGCAGATCGATGGCGCTCCCGCCGGCCGCGTCTTGCTCCGTGGAGCGCAGTTGCATGGGAAATCTCCGCACGCTTGCGCCGGAAAAGCGCCACAGCGTCTCGCCGCTTCGGGAATCCAGAATGGCCGGCGCTGCGCCGAAAATCAGCATGCGCTCAGCGCCAAAACTCGCTCCGCTGTTGAGCGCGGCGCGGATTTCACCTTCACCTTCGGTTTTGGCAGCCGTCGGGGCCGGGTCGGGAATCTGCCGTTTCCACAAAAGTTTGCCGGATTCCGGGTCGATGGCGGCAGCCGTGCTGGACGCGGGGTCGAAACTGAGAAGCCGGCCGCCGGCGAGGCCAAGATCCACGTTAGGCGGCGCGTGGACGGAATTTTTTGCCGGAAGCAGGCTCAGCTCGCACGTCCAACGCGTTTGGCCGCTTGCCGCGTCCAGGCAAATGACGCTGCCGGTTTCAGCCAGGAAAATGCGTCCCCCGCCGCCGGACACAAAGCGGGGCGGACGATGGGTGTAGCGCGTTTGCCCGTCCACGTTGGCCCCCGCGCCGGTTTGAAGCTGGCTGGCAATTGTTTGGGGCGAAACCGTGCCGCTGATGGTGATGCTGCCGCTGCCGCGGATGGTGAGATTGTTCCCGGAAACGGTGATGGTCGTGCCGCCGCTGCTGCCCGAAATGGCAGGTGAATTTGGCGACATGGCGGGCTGATTTTCGCCCACGGATTTCCGCTTCCAGCTTAGCTTGCCGGTTTGGGCGTCGATGCCGTAAATCGTGCGCCGGTGGTCCATCACGACGGCGATTTTTTCGCTCGCGGCGGCAATTTGCACGATGGTTGCGCCAGGATCGGCCTCAAAGGCCCAGCGCATCCCCAGCGCCTCGCTCACGATTGGCTCGGAGCCGGGTTTGGGGCCCGCAGCTTCGTTCGGCTCGGTCAGGAGCCGCTCCGCCGCGTTCAAGCCGATGGCGAGGCCGTCGGGAAACGCGATCGCGTCCAATTTTGCATTCCGCGCCCGCCCTAACATCGTGCGAATCGCTTCGTCCCGCGCCGGAATTTGGCCGAGTTGATTGAACGCGAAAGCGCGGGCCCAGAGCGACCACAGACGATCGTCGTCAAAGGCGAGTTGCCGGTCCAATTGGTCCAGCAGGGTGGTGACTTCCGCCACGTCGCCGGCATCCAGCGCGCGCGAAACCGAGCGCCAGTGGGAGTCGGCCAAGTGCTTGCGCAGCGCCGCGACGCTCTCCTGGCTTAGCTCGAGACGTTGGGCGCCGGCCAGCAGGCTGGTTAGCACCCCGCGGAACTCCGCTTCCCGCCCGGAGCCGGCCAGTAAATTGGCCAGAGCTTCCCAGTGGCGGTGGTTAGCCGGTTGGAGGCTTGTTAGGCGGCGCAGGGCGGAAATGGCGGGCTCATCCATCCCAAAATCCAGGTAAACCGGGTAGGCGTCCTCCAGCAATTCCCCCTCGCCCACGCCTTGCAGATTTGTCTGCCGCAGGAGCGGTTGGGACAGGTCCGGCCGCTGGCTGGCGTGGTAGAGCAGCGCCAGCCGCAGGCGGTATTCGTCGCCCTGCGCGGAATCTTCGGCCAGGAGCGATTTGAGCTGGGATTCCACCTCCAGCGCGAAATTTGGGTCGCCGGTTAGGGTCCTGACAAGCATGCGCCGCACGCCAATTCTCAGCTTCTCGGTTAGCCGGCCGGAATCGAGCTGAACGCGCAAAAGTTGCGCCACCCGCTCGCGTTGCCGGTTCGCCTCCCCAACCTCGCACAAGATCAAAAATCGCGCGATTTCGTCCTCACCGGGCTGCGAATCGCCCCGTTCCAGCGATTCCGCCAATTTCGCGTACTCTCCTTCGAAAAACGCGCCGGAGCGGTCGAATTCCGCGTGAAAATCCATCCCGGCCTCGAGCCATTGGCGAAAACGCGCCGCCGTGTCGGCAAAATCGCGCGATTCGCCCAAAACGCCCTCGCCCGCGTCAAAATCGCCCATCCGCCCTAACACATCCACCAAATGCAACCGCAGGTCGAGATTTTCGCCCTCGGTTTCGAGCCGTTTTTCCAGCGCACGCCGGGCTTCGCTCAAAAAATCGCGCCCGCTCATGAACTGGGTGAAATCGAGAAAATTCTCGATTTCCGCATCCGCGATTTCGCTCTCCGCCACCAGCCTTCGCGCGTCCTCGCGCCGGTCCAGGGCCAGGTAAGCCTCGGCCAGCTCGCGGCGCACATCCAGCCGCGATGGCGCGTCGGCAACGGCAGCTTCGTAAATCCGAGCAGCCTGGTTAGCCAGGTTCATGCGCCGCAAAAAGCGGGCCAGGTCGAGCCGGCGCGTTAGTCGCTCTTCGGTCTCCAAGCCACTCAAAACGGCGTCCAGCTCCGTGAGCGCCGCGTCCGGATCGTTGGCCAAAAACAGCGCTTGCACCAGCCGGTAGCGTAAATCTCGCCGCTCGGGAAAATCCGCCAACCGCGCCTCCAAAAAGCCGATCGCGCCCTCGTCGTCGCCCAGTTCCTCCAGCAAATCCAACGTCATTTGCTCCAAAACCTGGACGTGCGGCAGTTTCCTCGCCGTTTCTCCCAAAACGCGCGCCGCCTCCTTTCGCAACCCCGCCGCGACGAGCAATTCCGCCAACTCCAGCGCCGGTTCCGGCTTGCCGGGGGTGGATTCGTAACGCTTTCGCGCCAATTCCAGCAACGATTCACGCGCCGCGTTGGAGTCGAGAAGTTGCACCCGCAATGCGGCAATTTCGCCCCGCCGCCAGTAATCCGGCGCCACCTTTGCCAGCAATGCCCCGAGCCGCTCGCCGGCCGCCGCGTTTTGCTCCAGAGCAGCCTCCAATTTCGCCGCGCGCAGTTGCAAATCCACGTTTCGCTCCGGCGCTGGCGCCAATTTCAGCGCCGCCTCCACCGCCTTCAGCCCAAGCTCGGGAAAGCCGAACCGGTGCATCTTTCCGGCCAATTGCAGCAACGCCTCGCCATCCTCTTGAGCCGCGCTTAGCAAATCGGTCAGGTGCCGTTCGGCCAACTTGGCACCCTCAGCTTCTGCGCCTTCCGCGCCCTCCTCCAGCAACCGGTCCACCCAGGCCAGCTTGCGGTCCTGCCGCGTTTCCAACTCGATCGCGCGCGAAAGCGAAGCAACGTCGCCCAGCACCTGAAAGTGGAGAAAATGCAGGTAAGCGTGCTCCGGGTGCGCCGCGATCGCCTGCCGGGCCAGCACCTCCGCCTGCGGGCTTTGCGTAGCCTGAAAAATGCGCACCAGCACCGCCTTGGCCCCGGCATCGGCGGGGTATTGCGCGATGTGGGCCTGGTAAATGCTGGAAAGCTCGTCCAGCCGGTTCGCCTTGCGGTAGAGATTGACCAATTGGCTCAGCGGATTGGTTAGCGAAGGGTCGTAGTGCAGCGCCGTGCGATAAGCGGCAGAGCTTTTCTCAAACGCGCTGGGCTCAGCATCTTGGGTAAACGCAGGTGGCGCCACGGCGCATAGCGCGCAAGCCAGGAGGATGGTTGTGGTTGTCAGCGATCGTCGGGTAATGGGCATCGGACTCCAAGATGGTTAAGCCTCGGCGGGAGTTCAACCTAGACATTGAAATTGGGAGAAACGGCCCCGGCCGCTTGACCCGCTGCGCTCTCGCGCGTCCAACAAAATGGGGTTGGCGCGCACAGAAGGGCTATGCCGTTTGCAGCAGATCGCCCTCGATCACAACCCGCTCAACCACAAAACCGGCGTTTTTGAGATCCGCGGCCGCTGATTCGATCGCCTCATCAAGATGTTCGGCTTCACGGTGAAACCACATCTGGGGGACGCCAGCGATGGTCACGATGCTAGCGTCATCCACCAATCCGGCGATTTGGTCTGCCTCCCCTTCATCGGGTTCGCGGTCGAGGACGACGCTGAATTCGTGGGTTTTCATGGCTCCATCGTAGCTTCAATGAGGGCAGTTTTCCACCGCCCGTTTGATGTCTTTGGCATGGGAATCGGGATTTCGAGGTGTGGAAAAGATGCGCATCCTGCAGCCCGTGCGATCGGCTTGAATGCAGTAAATTGTGCCCCAGATATGTGCGCGGGGTCCTGCTTTCTCCACGCGGCGATATTCCAAGCAATCCACGGACGTCCGAACCATTTGAATCCGCTGCCGCAGATTTCCAGGTTTTTAATAAGCTTTGAGCCGGTTTTGCGCCGATCCCAGTTGCGATCATCCGCCAGAGTGCAACCCGTCCTCAATGGCAAAAGACTTTTTCCACAACGAAGTGCGCAAAGCCCTGGAAAACGATGGCTGGACCATCACGCACGATCCCTACTTCCTCAGCGCGGGCGATAGTGATCTCCTGATCGACCTCGGAGCCGAGTCGCTGCTCGCGGCTACCGATGGCAAAGTGACCATCGCTGTGGAGATCAAGAGCTTTGTTACCAGCTCGGATCTCAGTGAATTCCACCGGGCTTTGGGCCAATACCTGAACTACCAGTTGGCGCTGGAAGATTACGACCCGGAACGCCAACTCTTCTTGGCCATCCCCGTCGAGACCCACCGCGAATTCTTTTGTCGGGAACTTGTGAGGAAGGCGGCGGAGCGGTATGATTTGAGATGGATCGTCTTCGATCCGACTAACCAAACCATCGTCGAATGGAAGAAAAACTGAACGGTTACCACCAACTCGCAGAGAAAATCGTGCGCGATTACGTGCGGCCCATCCGGATTGAAGACGTGGACGTGTATCCGGTGATCGACCGCGAGGGAGGCCACTACCAGGTCGTGCGATCCGGTTGGCGAAATCGCCGCTATATCTATGGACCGGTCATCCACATTGACATCAAGGACGGCAAATTCTGGATTCGGCACAACGGGACGGAATTGGATCTTGCCGCGCAACTGCACGAGGGCGGGGCGCCGGTTGAAGACATTGTCTTGGGGTTTAAGCCTCCGTATTATCGCGACCACGCCGCACTGGCCATGCGAACGTAGGCTTCCCATCGTCGCCTGCCCTTCTGACGTTCGCGGCGGACGTTTTCGCGTCAAGAATCCAGCACCCCGAAGGTCACTTTCACGCAATTCCACCCCTCCACGCGCCGGTATTCGAAGCGATCCACCGATCGTCGCACCATTTGGATGCCTCGGCCGCCGATTTCCAGGTTTTCGACCTCGCCGGTTTCCGGGGGAGGCGCGGCGGAGCGCGGGTCGAAGCGGGGGCCGCGGTCGCGGATTTCCAGGGCGAGTTGGCCCGGCGAATTCCAGGTTTCCAGCTCGATTTCGACGTTTTGGCCGGCGAATTTGACGATGTTGGAGAGCAACTCATCCAGCACCAGGGTCACCCGGCCTTGCACGGGCGAGGGCAGCTGGGCAAACCAGGTTTCCGCCTCAATTTCGCGAACGGCGCCTTGCATGGCCTCCGTCGTGTTGGTGAGTCGCAGTTTCATGCAGCGCCGTTCCCGGGTTTGGGGTTGAAGGTGAATCGCAGCATGGCGTAGTCATCCGGCAATCGCTCGGCGGCGCACAAACTGCGGGCGCGCTCCAGCAGGTAGCCGGTTTCGCCGTTTTCCATGCTTTGGGTGAAGCGCACGGCGGCGGTGAATTCCTCGAACGTCCACATTCGCTCGTCGGCCAGGGGCAGCTCAAAGACGCCGTCGCTGAAGACGTAGAGCTTGGCGGCGCCATCCCCGATTTCAGTGCGTTGGCTCTCGTAGGCAGCGTCTTCCAGACCGCCGACGATGAGTCCTTCAGCCGATAGTTCGCGGTATTCCGCTTCTCCGCCCTCGCCGCGCGGCAGGAGCAGCAAGGCGGGCGGGTGACCGGCGCTGGAGTAGGTGATGGCGCGCTTCAAGCGGTGAAAAACGCCGTACCACATGGTGAAGGTCATCATGTTTTGCTCCTCCATCTGGAAGGAGCGGTTCACCGCGCTCAAAACCGCCGCCGGGTCGCGAAAATCGCCGGTGGGGAGCAATTGCGCGCGAATGGCGTTGACCACGGAGACAGCCAGCAGGGCGGCGCCGGTTCCGTGGCCGACGACGTCGATCACGTACATGGCCAGGTGGTCGTCGTCGATCCAGTGGTAGCCCAGGGTGTCGCCTCCCAGGTCGTCGCAGGGATCGAAGGCCCATTCGGCCCGAACATCGGGGTGATCGAGCGGCGGCGGCAGAATTTGCTCCACGTAGCGGCGGGCGTTGGCCATGCCTTCACCGAGCAGTTTTTCCTTTTCGCGGAGATTTTGCAGGGCGTTGCGCCGTTCGTTGGCTTGCAGCACCAGCAGGCAAAAATTGGCCACGCACATGGCGAAGTGTTCCTCGTGTTTGGCCCAATTTGCGCCGCTGGAACTGCGCTCGAAGCTCACCACGCCGTAACTTCGCTCGCCAAGCCGAATTTCCGCGCAGAGCAGGCTGTTGGCGTCCGTGCTGGCAAAACCGACCTCGCGCAAAATGGCGAACGCCGGCTGGCTGTCGTCTTCAGCGGCGAGATGCGGGCTGGCGTCCAGTCGCTCGAAAAACGCGGGACAGTAGGCGCGTTTCACCTCTGCCCCGCCTTTCTGAGCGCCGCCCTGCACGCTGTAGTCGCCGCGGCAAATCAGCCGGTCGCCGCCGTTTTCCTCGCTCAGCCAAATCCGCACGCGCGAGCCGTTGAGCGCCTCGCAACTGTTGACCGTCACCAGGGCGAACGATTTTGCAACGTCGCCCTCCTGAAACGCCGCGGAATGCGAGAAAAACGCCAGCGTTTTGGTCTGGAAGGCCATTTGGCGGGCGGTTTCGGCGTTTTCGCCTCCAGCGCCCGCTTGGCGGATTCCCACGCCCAGGTAGTAGGGGAAGCGGAAGTGAAAACGCACCCGCGGCGTAACGCCGTTGCTGAGAAACAGCTCGATTTCGCGGCTGGCGCTGGATTGCTGCAATTCCTGAAGCTCGCGCCGAAATTCCGAACGGTTTTCCGTCCGGATCAGCTCCACAAAGTCGCGCGCGGCCTTGAGATTGGTTCCCAGGAATTCCTCGGCCTCGTGGGACATCCAACCGCACCTCAATTCGTCGTCCAGCACCAGGATCGGCGTGGGGCAATCGCGCAACGCGCCGACCAACTCCAGCAAACCCGCGTCTCCTTCCTTGGGGCCGCGGTCGACGACCAGGCGAAACTGAAAATCGGCGACCTGTATCACGTGGGCGCTGCTCAGCGCGCGAGATTCGCCGGGATTCAATTCCGCGCCATCGATCCACGTGCGATTTCGCGCGTCCGGCAGCCGGGTCACGCTCCAGGCCTCGCCATTTTGCTCCACTTTCAGGTGCTGGCGGGAAAGGACGCGGTTGTTGGCGAAGCGCTCGGTGGCCACGTCTCCTTTTCGGCCGATGACAGCGCCATCGTGGCAAGCCCAAACCGTGCCGTCGGTCATTTCCAGCACCAAACGGCCTTGCGCGGCTTCGACCGCGGTGTGGATGGCCGAGCGATGGGTGGTGGTGGTAGGCGTGCTAGGGTTGGAACTCATTCCAGGCCGCGGCGATTCAGCAGCCACCAGGCCAGAATCAGGCTCGATGCCGTCCAAGCCAGCAGGAGCCCGGCTCCCAGCATCGCGGGCCGGGCAAACCGGTAGACCAGCTTCATGCGCAAGACCGGCCGCCGATCCGGGTTCCAGGTTTGCGTTGTGACGTCAAGAGCCTGCTCGGCAGTGGATTGATAAATCGCCGCCTCGTTCAGGGGGTATTGATATTCCCCTCCGCTATACCACAAAGTGCGCCAGGGATAAAGCGTCGTGCACAGGTTGTCGTAGGCTTTGTGGCGGCCGGTCTGCTGGAGCTGGTAGTAGGAGCCGACCGGTTCGCCCCACAGCAAGCTGGTGTCCATGATGCGCTGGGCGGCGAAACTGGGCATGGTCCGCCCAATGAGCCGGGGCAACGGCGCTTCGTTCCAGTCCTGAACCGGGAACACGTAGCCGGAGAAGACGATTTGCGGGATGATCAGCGCCGGGACCATGAGGACGGCTTGCAGCGGCGAGCCGGCCCCGGCGGACACGGCCAAACCCATCCCCGTGGCGGCGACGGCGCTGAGCAAAATGGCCAGAATTTGCCAGCCGGCGTGTCCCGGCGGCCCCGCGCCGAAAAGCGTGACGATTCCCAGCATGAGCAGAGCCTGCAAGCCGGTGATCGCCGCCAAACCGAGGAGCTTGGCCAGCAGGTAGGGCTCCGCGGAAAGCCCGGCAAAGCGTTCGCGCCGAAAAACCGGCCGCTCCCCGACAATTTCCGTCGCGGCGTTGCTGCATCCCAGCCAAAGCGTGGCGATGTAGAGCAAAAACAGCCGCGTGCCCGCCGATTCCGCACCCACCGCGGTCAGAGCAATGAGCAGGGCGATGATGAGCGGTTGACCGGCCAGGAGAATCAGGTTCATGCGCCGCGAACGGAGAATCGCCCATTGCCGCTGGAGCAGCGTCGGGACCGGCCAGCGGCGTTTCAGCGGTTTTTCTTCCGGTTCCGGGTTTTCGTCGGATTTTGCCGGATGCGGCGGGGAATCGAGCGCCGCACCGTCGTTTTCGCCGGCAAATTTTTCGCCCCAGGCTTTGGCGGTGCGTTCCTTGAGCTTGCCGTAGAGTTGGCCCAGACTGTTGACGCCGAAAAACTCGCGCGCGGCTCGCGGCCGGCCGCGAAACACCGTTCGGCCCGCGGGCGAATCTTCGGTTCCGGCGGCGAGCACCTCGATGCCGTTCATGAGGTAGACGTTGTCCATCACGTGGGTGGTGGCGACGACCGTGCAGCCGGTGTGGGTCAGCTCCTGGAGGTGCTGCATCAGCTCGGTTTCGGCTTCCGGATCCAAGCCCGAGGTGGGCTCGTCCAGAAACAGGAGCGATGGCCGGTTGAGCAGCTCCACGCAGACGCTGAGCCGTTTGAGCTGGCCGCCGGAAAGCGCGCGGGCGGGTTTGTCCAGGTGCTCGGTTAGGCCCAGGCGCTCGCTGAGGCGCTGGATCAGCTTCTCGATTTCGCGGCGTGGCGTGCGCTTGGGCAAACGCAGCAACGCGCTGAATCGCAGAGCTTCGCGCCCGGTCAGGTCCAGGTGAACGATCTCCTGCTGCGGCACGAATCCCAGCGTCTCGGCCAAATTCGGCACCTCGTCCAGCAAGACGCCGCCGAGGCGAATTTCACCCGCGGAAATCGCCTGCTGGCCGCTCAAGGCGCGCAACAACGTGGTTTTTCCCGCCCCGGACGGCCCCAAAATTCCGACAAACGCGCCGGGTTTGGCCTCAAATCCCACGCTGCGCAGAATTTCGCGATTTTCGGCCAAATTCACCGCAATTCCGCTCCCGGTGAGCGAGCAGCCGCCCAAGCCGTCGACGATTCGCAGCGCGTAGCCGTCGTAAACGAACGCGTGCTCGCCCACGGTCAGCGCATCGCCGATAATCAGCGAGTGCTGCTCGAAATAGCGCCCGTTCATCAGCGTCCCGGTCTCACCGTGATCGATCGCTTCGTAGCCGTGGCCGGATTTGGCGATTTCCACGTGTTTTGGCGAAATTTTCGGCCCTTCCAGCTCCACATCGGCGTCCCAGCCGTGACCGAAAACGAGGCCGCCTTCCAGTGGGATCTCCTCAACCGTCTCCCCGCGGAAACGCAGGCGAGCCGGCGGCGATTGGCGCGAAATTAGCGCTTCAACCGCCGAATTTTCGGTCTCCGGCGCCATTTCGCCGTTGCCGCGCAAAATCCGCACGCGAAACGGGCCAACCGAGACTTCGTCGCCATCGTAGAGCACCATTCCCTTCACCGCGGGGCGGCCGTTGACGGTTAGCTCGCTTTCCGAGTCATAGCCGCAAACCTGGATTTTGTCGTCCTCGCCCCAAACCAGCGCGCAATGCTCCGCCGCCACGTGAGGATGCGGGATGCGCAAAGCGGCTTTGCGGGAGCGGCCGATGACGAACTCCTCGCCGCGAGTTAGCTCCTTGGTTAGCTTGGTCCCGCCTTCCAGACGCACGCTGGGAACGTCGGACGCCGAGTCATGGGTGCTCGATTCCTGGTTTAGCACTTAGGCAGCAACTTGTAATCCGTGGCGGCATTGAATTCTGTCATCAACGACGAGGTAAGATTCCACGAAGCCATCTTCTTCAAACTCCACCGTCCACTGCGCTCTGCCTTCCTTCCAGCGCAGAACCAAGCCACCGTCTCCGTTGGGGACAATAACGCAGGGCGCTTCGATGCCGCGGGACTGAAGCTGCTGCGCAAAATCACAAACTCGTCCGAGAATGGCGCCGGAAGGGGGGGCCACGCCATCGTCTTCCAAAAGATCCGGATCGTCTTTCCAGTTTGTGATTCGATTGAGAACTTCTTGCCAACCCAGATCTTGGCGCCCACCATCCGGCGAGGTCGGCTGGACGATCCCCAAGATGAGGCAATCAACTTGGCCTGTCCCGATTGGCGGCATTTCGAGGAGTTGCATAGCTTAGAATTCGCACGAATCGGGAGAATGATCAAGCAAGCCTACCGTGCCATTTCCTCTACGTTGGCAGGCCATGGTCCGGAAAGAACGACGAAGGGCCGTTGTCGAAACTCAAGCCGACGCTTGCGCCACCTGGCGTAGCAATTTCGTTGCACGGTTAGGAAAGGAGGCTAAAGCTGCGGGGAGATGAGCGCTCCCGTCAGTTCCCCGGTCTCCGATCGCCAGCAAATCGACCAAGTTATCGCCGCCAATCACCCGGATGTGTTCGGCTTCCTCGGCCCCCACCGCGCGGAAAACGAGGGCCGGCCGGCTTGGTTGATTCGCGTTTTTCGGCCGGATGCGGACCAACTTCGCGTGGTCGCGGCGGGCGGGGTTCCCGTCGTCAAAGCAGCGAAGGTGCACAAGGACGGTTTTTTTGAGGCTTGGCTGCCGCATTGTGAGGAATTTCCGGAGTATTCGCTGGAATGGGACGACGGCGACGGCAAAACGCACACCATTCCCGCCGATCCCTATCGCTTCGGCAACATCATGGGCGAGCAGGACGCGCATTTTTTCGCTGAGGGCCGGCATTGGAAGATTTACCGGGTGTTAGGGGCTCATTCGCGGGAAATCGACGGCGTGGATGGGATGAGTTTCGCGGTTTGGGCGCCGAATGCGCAGCGCGTGAGCGTGGTGGGCGATTTCAACCAGTGGGACGGCCGCATCCACCCCATGCGCAAACGCATCGAATCCGGCGTTTGGGAGATTTTCATCCCGGGATTGGGTTTCGAGCAGCACTACAAATTCGAGCTGGTGGGCGCGGCCGGCAATTTGTTCGCCAAGAGCGATCCGTTCGCGTTTTTCAGCCAAAATCGCGAGGAAACGGCGTCGATCACCTGGGATTACCGCAATTACACCTGGAATGACGCGGATTGGATGGAACAGCGCGCCAAGGCGAACGTCTACGAGAGCCCGTTCAGCATTTACGAGGTGCATTTGGGCTCGTGGGCGCGCGTTTTGGAGGATGGCGAGCGATTTTTGACTTACGAGGAGTTTGCCGAGCGCTTGGTCGATCACGTCGCGGAAATGGGCTTCACCCACATCCAGCTCATGCCCACGACGGAGTTTCCCTTCGACGGAAGCTGGGGTTACCAGGTGACCGGTTATTTTGCGCCGACCAGCCGCTACGGCAATCCGGATCACTTCCGCCTTTTCGTCGATCGCTGCCACCAAAAGGGCATTGGCGTGATTTTGGACTGGGTGCCGGCGCACTTCCCGAAAGACGCCCACGGGCTGAGCTATTTCGACGGCACGGCGCTGTTCGAGCACGGCAACCCGCTGGAAGGCGAGCACAAAGACTGGGGCACGCTGATTTTCAACTTCGGCCGCAACGAGGTTCGCAACTTCCTCATCGCCAGCGCGTTGTTCTGGTTCGAGCAATACCACGTGGACGGGCTGCGCGTGGATGCGGTGGCGTCCATGCTTTACCGCGACTACTCGCGTGAGGAAGGCGAGTGGGTGCCCAATCAGTTTGGCGGCCGCGAAAATTTGGAAGCGATCCACTTTCTCCAGGAGTTGAACACGGTGATTTACCAGGAGCACCCCGGCGCGCTGATGATCGCCGAGGAATCTACCGCGTTTGGCGGCGTTTCCCGGCCGGTCGATACCGGCGGACTGGGTTTCGGCTTCAAGTGGAACATGGGCTGGATGAACGACACCCTGGAATACATGGCCAAGGACCCGATCCATCGGCGTTTTCATCATGACAACGCCACGTTTTCGATGATCTACGCCTACGACGAAAATTTCATCCTCGTGCTCAGCCACGACGAGGTCGTCCACGGCAAAAAATCGCTGCTCGACAAGATGCCGGGCGATAACTGGCAAAAATTCGCGAATTTGCGGATGTTGCTGGCCTGGATGTGGGGTCACCCCGGCAAAAAGCTGCT
Source organism: Verrucomicrobiales bacterium (assembly GCA_965224535.1). Lineage (GTDB taxonomy): Bacteria > Verrucomicrobiota > Verrucomicrobiia > Verrucomicrobiales > DEV007 > JBCDHN01. The sequence continues at coordinate 352,267 of CBDCZR010000019.1, read as the reverse complement.
TTTTCAGGGCAGCGAGATTGCCCCGTTCACCGAGTGGGATTACCAGAAGAGCCTCGACTGGCACCTGCTGCAATATCCCGAGCACAACGGGATCAACCAGTTGATTCGCGACCTAAACCGCGTTTACCGCGACCACCCGGCCTTGCACGAGCTGGATCACAGCCACGAAGGATTCGAATGGGTGGACGGCCACGATTACGACAACAGCACGTTCACCTTTTTGCGCAAAGCACGGGATGGATCGGCGGTTTTCGTAGCCGTGAACGCGACGCCCGTGCCGCGCACGAATTATCGCGCCGGCGTCCCGATGAGCGGGGTTTGGCGGGAGATTTTGAACACGGATGCCGAGATTTACGCGGGATCGAACATCGGCAACCAAGGCAGCGTGGAAAGCTCCGCGGAAGGCTGGAACGGCCGGCCGTACTCGATCGAGGTGAACCTGCCGCCGCTGGGCGTGGTGATGTTCGCGCCGCAGGGGTCGTGAATTTTGCACTGGCGCCACGGTTGCGCCTCTGCCAATCCACCGTCGAACTTTACCGCCCACCCAATCCCGGCCAAAGCATGAGTGAAGCTGCAAAAAGCCTCGCCAATTCCTCATTTCCACGTTTCAAATCCGACCATGCATCCATTGCATCTTGAGTCTGTTCTGCGGTTTGGAGGGCACGCTGGCGCGTGAGGATCGCGGTTAAATCATAGTCGGCCTCATGGCGATCTCTTTGCAACAGAATGAAGTTAAACGCAAGCAACTGCACTTGAGCATTGGTTGCCACTCCTAACTTCGGCCAAATTGGTCTAAGCAAGTTGTTGTGAGGGACAGTTCGAGTGAATTCGCGACAAACCGTTCGCATATGCCTATGAACGAATGCCCGTCCGGCAAATTGGCGCAATTCCTTGCGGCTGTTGCTTCCTCCGACAATGATACGGGTTGATTCGTCGATCAGATAGTGAAAGAGAGCATAGTAGGAGCCCGAGATGGAGCGCATGAGGCTGGCACGCTTCGGACGGCGAGGTTCCCGACATGCTAGGTGTCGCGCTCGGGCGAGGAGGTCCGAACTGAGAGCTGACATTAGCCCGCATCAGCTTGAAGCTCTGATTCGCGAAGGAAGTGTACGGCTGGAAACCGTTCTTCACCGTCGGCCCTCCAGATGGTCTTGTAGACCCAGCGGCGAACCGGTTCGGTTTTCTGATGGTCGAACCAGGTCTCTTCAGGGATATCATCTGGATAGACCAGTGTGATCTTGTATCCCGGCTCGCCCGGAAACACTTCCTCGTCATCCATAATCACCCGGGTCGGCGTGAGAAGCCCTTGTTCGGCAATTTTTGCCGGTTGAATCAGCTTCTCCAATTCTGCGATAGCGGGAGTGGCAGTCATTGCCGGAAATTAGAGCTTCCCATGTCCACGGTCAATTACCGAACATCCATCCACGACGGGACGGCCATCAGCTAACCAGGTTTTGCGAAAACCGAAAAGTTAGGGTTTCCACTCGACGCCTTTTGCTGTTAGTCTGCTTCCATGTCTAGCAGGATTTGGAAGTACGACGTGTTAGAGGATCCGGCCGCCTCGGAGGAAATCGGCCAAATGGTGCGCCAGGGCAAGCTCTCCCCGGACGCCGGAACCTGGCGCGAGGGCGTGCAGGACGAAACCTTTCCCGCCGCCTGGCACGTCCCCATTTGGTTCACCCATCCCCAGATTTATCCCGCTGAACCCCGCTCCCTGGTCCGTGTTTACGAGGAGGCGGAGGAAAACTTGCTGGACGAGGAAACCGTCATCTGGGCCGAGGGCGAAACGGAGTCCCGCAGCCTGGGGCAATTCTCCTGGAGCGTGGAAATCACCCTGGAAACGGACGAATCCACCCCGGCGGGCGGGGAGAACCTGGGTTGGGAATACGACGTCTTCATCAGCTACAGCCAGAAAGACCGCGGCGCGGCCGAAACCGCCCGCGCCGCGGAAAAAATCGTGCCCCTGGCGCTGGAGCCGGTCGAGGCGCTGTTGCCGATGGTTCCGGGCGTGTTTCGCGGTTTGCCCATCGCGGATCCCGGCGCTTTGGCGCAAAACGCGGAGGGTTTGCTGCGTTCGCTCGGCGCAGGCCAGGTTCCGGGGCAAAAGGAGGGAATCGTCGTCATCGGCGAGGCTCACGTGGACCTCACCAAGCTGCCCCTGACTTTCGCCACCCGCCTCTACGGCCGGGACCGGCAGATGGCGGACCTGTTCGCGGCCTGGGACTCCGGCGCGGTCAACGTCTTCGCTTACGATGCCATGGGCGGGGCCGGGAAAACCGCCCTGACCTATCACTTCGTCCAGAATCTCAAGGTTGGCGGCTGGCGCGGGGCGCGCGCGGTGTTCGCCTGGAGCTTTTACTCCCAGGGCTCCAATGAAGACCGCCAAACCGATGCGGACGAGTTCTTCAAGGCCGCGTTCCACTTCTTCACCGGCGAAAACCAGGAGCCGCCGGTGGATGCCCACGAAAAAGGCGCGCAATTGGCGAAACTGGTCCAAAATCAGCGCAGCCTGCTGATTCTGGACGGGCTGCAGCCGCTGCAATACGCCACTGGCAAAACCGGCGGCTGGCGCAGTTCCACCGGAAATCGCGGCGGGATCAGGATCCCGGCGTCAAAGCGTTGCTCGGGCAATTGGCCGAATCCAACCCCGGCATGTGCATCGCATCGAGCTTAGCGATTTCTCCGGCAACCAGGGCATTCGGCACGAACCCCTGGAGCGCCTGCCCACTGTCGCCGGCATCCGTTTGCTGAGCGATTTGGGGGTGGAACACGGCCGCCGGCCAACTCGGCCTGCTCTTCTTCCTCGGCTTCTCCGATCGCCCCGCCGAGGCGGAGCTGATCCGCGTGGTGTTCGGTCAAGGGGCGACGACACTCCTGTCGTCCCCGGAGCCTGCGCTATCCGCAGCCCCGGGCACGTCGTCCGCGGGGCGACAAGAGTGTCGCCTCTCCTTGGGCCGCCGTCTCCAGGCTCTTCACCGGCATGCCCAACGCATCCACCGGCCAAATCCGCTCCGCCCTCAGTCGATATTTTAGTGAAGCGAATTATTTGGAGGCTGTCGGACTTGGAACGCCCGGCGTCGAAAAATCGCGGATTCGGTCCAAAATTCCCTTCCTTTTCGTCCTTTATGTCCTCATAAAGTCCTTAAATTTATGAAAATTTCGGCTCAAGCCTCGAAATTTCGTCGCCAGACGCTCTAATTAAGTCTCCTACGCGTAGATTTTAGGCAAATTGCTAAAAATGTGACTACGCGCAGCAATTTTGGAAAAAATAGTCAAAACCCCACGTGTGCTTCCCTGTTAGTCAGTTGTGAGGTTAGTCCTGGCTGAGCCGCGATGGCTCATCCCGGCAACTCTGCTGCTGCAGCCTCAATTCCCCAAAAAACTCGGTTTCGACATCGGTTCCTAATCAATGTTGAACTTTTAGAGTTCTTGGTTAGTCTGGTTCCTAACACCCCCATACACACGTGAAGATTTTGATCACCAATTTCCGGCTGGCCGAGCGCACAGCTTCGGAAATCTACACCTGCGACATCGCCACCTCCTTGGTAGCCGGCGGCAACACGGTCGCGGTTTTTGCATCCAAAAAAGGCAAATTGGCCGCCGATCTGGAGGAAACGGGAATTCCCGTGCTGGAGCACCCCTCAGACGTGCCCTTTCAGGCGGACATCATCCACGGCCAGTTCAATTTGGAGACGATTACCGCGCTGCTCAGCTTTCCAGATGTGCCGGCCGTTTACATGAGCCACGGCTCGCAACAGTGGCGGGGCCAACCGCCGCGTCACCCGCGAATCCTGCGCTACATCGCGCATTCCACGAAGGTGGGCGATTGGCTGCTCAACTCCCTGGGTTTGAGCCGGCGCACGTTCCAGCTGGTGCCGAATTTTGTGGAAATGGCGCGCTTTCAAGAGGTGCGCCGCCTTCCGGAGGAACCCCGCCGCGCGCTGATTTACGATCGCGGAACGGCGCCCGGCCGGCATCTCGACGCCCTGCACCATGCTTGCCGCTGCTGTGGCATTGAGCTGGACATCGTGACCGATTTAGTCGGAAAAACTTCGACGCGGCCGGAGGTCTTGCTGCCGCAGTACGACCTGGCGTTTGCCTCGGGACGGGCCGCGATTGAGGCGTTGGCGTCCGGATGCGGTGTCGCAACCCTGGCCGGAGGACACTTTGGCGGTTTGGTGACGACCGACAATTTTGAGGAAGTGCGCGATCACGACTTCTGCCCCTCGCAGCCGCGACAAGGTCAGCTTCAATCGGTCGAGGAAATCGTCGCCGAACTGCAAAAATGGGATTGGCGGCGCCTCGCACCTCTGAGCCGGCGCGTGCATGAGGAATTGGACACAAAAGTCACCCGAAACCGGCTGGAACGGCTCTACCGCAAGACGATCAAGGACCATGCGGCCCAACCCGTCGATCCGCGCGAAGAATTTCCGGCCCTGGCCGAGTGGCTCATCAAGATGGCTGGCCAGCATCACGCCGTGGACAGCGGATTTCTCGCCATCCAGAACCGCGTTTCCAGCCTGGCGAACGTCGGGCGCCGCACCGAGCAGCAAAAGGACGAGCTGGCCCGGGAATTGGAGGCTGAAAAGGAAAAAGTGCGCGCCGCAAGACGGTTGCTAAACGCCGGAAACCCCGTTCATCGCGGATTGCGGAAGCGCATCGAGGGCGAATGGAAGGAGATCGCCAAAAAAGGCGACGAAGAAAGCCATTTGCCTGCCGCGAATGGTAAGAACGGCGCCAATGGGGGAGCCAAGCCGCAAAAAACCGGTGTTTTCGCGGATCATCTGCTCACCGAGGAAAACGGCTTCGTATTTGCCGAGGGGGTAGCCGCCAACGGCTTCGAAAAAGGTCTGCCGCCGACGAAATTCCCGGATTCCGGAGCAGCGAAGGTTCGTTTTGGCATCGAGCTGCCGCGCTGAGGTTGGTTGGCCGAGGCTTACAGATATCGAGATATCGTTACCAAGCTGGCCGAAAAAATGAGCCCCGGTCGAAGACCGAGGCTCAAAAAGTCGGCGGATTTTGCCAAATGGCTAACCTGCGGAAGGTTCAGGGAGCGAATCGGCGATTGCCTACGACGCGGAATCGGTAGTAATAGTCGAGTCCCTTCAAATTTTGCGGGATGGCGCCACCATTTGACTGCAGTTCCGAGGCATAATCCGGAATGCGAGGATCATTTGGATCGACATAGCGTTCGATGATGGTCGATCCCCGATATTCGCTAACCACTTGATCTGTCCGTTCGTCAAACGTAGACCACTCCGGCGTTGATCGCCTATTGTTGGGATTGTTCGGCGACATGATCGACTGTCTGAGCATTTGGGCGCGGAAGTGGATCTGAAAGGTGTTGGATTTGGTGGTGATTCTCGGCAGGATATTTGAGTAAGGACGTTCGCGTGAATTATCGCCAACGAGACCGAGGCCAAATCTTGATTCGGGGTTCCAAAGGGATTCCATCGTCTCCAAGCTCGGCCGCGGCTTCAAGCGCAACCCCCTTACCGGTTCGGGGACAAGCCACTGTTCGCAGATTTCCGAAGCGGTCACGAAAATCTTGCTCACTTTGCCCTTCTCCCGGAAACCCGTTCGTTCATTCATGCCGAACTTATTCCGGAACTGTCGCAAGGTTTGATCAGGGTCGATGTAACTTCGCAAACTTACGTTGCGCAAATCACCTCCACGGTCCCTTTTGTGATCGTATCCCGCTCCCCATCCGGACCCCGCAAGGTAGGACTTGCCCATATCATTGGGGACGGTCAGCATTTGTTCGGTGTAAAAGACCGCGCGCATTCCAGATTCACGCTTGATGTGTCCAAAAGGAGCCAACTGATAGTTCAAATTGATCTTGCCATCCGTTGAAAGCGGTTCGCTGATGGACCAAGGTTCCACGACAGGCATCCAGAAAAAGTCCAGCAAATAGTGGTCTTTGGGATTATCCATTCCCGGGTGGAATTCGCCGTTGATACCCGTTCCTTGGCGGCGGAAGAGCAACGTTTGCCAGGGTTCGCTGGACTTTGCTCCTGATGAGAGCGATCCGATCATGCCGGGAGAAGGAAGAATCCGGTTAGGGGAATAATAGGACGGGCCAGAAGGGGTGTGAACCCAAGGAGTGGTAAAGAAGGGAATTTTTAGTCTGGCGACGCCGCCGGTATTCTTCCAGGGATGATAAACAACTGCGTAAACACCTTGTGAGTTGCCTTCGTCTGGCTTGTTGATATAGGCGCCATCCAACTCAATCGCCATGGTGTTGTCAAAATCCCCCCAACGGTTGTCACTCTTTTCAGTAAACGTGTCAGGCAGATGGGGGCGGCGGCTAACTGCGGCAATAGTGCCTGGCACCAGTCTTTTGGAGGGGTAGCCTCTCGCGAATCCATTGGAGTTGGCTCCCTGCGTAAAGTTTGACCCTATCCACCAGCCCGCACTACCATAGTTTGCGCCGGCATTGTCATCCGCCCAAGGAACAAATCCATTAAAATTAGCCACTTGGGTGCCATAACCGGTTTTGGAACCAACATCCTTCATGACATGCGTTAGCCGGTTATCTCCATGTCGAATAACGTAGCTACGCGTCACATCAACAAACCGCCAATTCTTTTCAGGGGTAACAGAGTCCTGTCGTCCGGAAACAAGTGCGCCGTCGTGTCCGGGACTACGCGTAAAGCGATTAATTCGCCCTTCCCTGCCGGGATTTCTTGGACGGCCGGGTTCGTCCGGATCAACTCTTGGCGGGAAACTTCCATCCCGGTTTAGAATCCAGGTTGCCGTAGGTTGCAGCGCGTTTCCATAGGGAATACCATCGGGGTCGGTGGGGCCCCGGTGTCCGGCAGCGAGGTTCGGTGTGGGGCACCGGAAATCGGCCATGTCAAGCGTGACCCGCTGGGTATAGTCATCATTTCCAAGATTGGCGATGGCTCCGTCGCTGCCGTAACCTCCACTTGGCCACAACGTAAGGATTATTTCTCCCATTGTTACGTTGAGAGTTTGGTCCTTTTTGACTTTGATCGGCGGCGTAACCCATGGATACGCACTAAAGCTCTGATCGCTCGGCATGTCATACTTACCGGAATTGTCACCTAACACCATTCCGCCTGGAGCTGGAGCTGAGCTTTTCCACGTGGTATAACGTGGCCGGTAATCCTGACCCTTGCCATTCTGGCCCATCAACATTGTCCTCGGGTCAAGGTAACCGCCGTTATCGCGGATTCCCCATCCGACCGGACTTCTGCGAGGAGTTGCCCATGTGAATTTGCTGGGCCATTGAAATTTCCCATCTGGCACGCTTGTTTCTCCAGTAACGGCATTGCTGATTTCGAAGCCGTTTGGAATTTCCACATCCAATCGAAAATCTGGGTTAAGGCCCGTCCAACCTTGGCTTGGGCAGAACATTTGAATTAACAAGATGCCCTGGACCTTTTTTTCGTCTGATTTCAGCGGCATATCGTAGGCCAAAGCCATATTCCAGTTTCCGGGTTCGGTGACTCGGCTCCACAACTCTTGATCGCTGGATGGGCGTTGATCGAGCGCTGTAACTCCAGCGTTAAAATAAAGACCATCAACATAACTCTTATCTCCTTGTGTTAGTTTTGGGTCTTTCAAATCGGTGGGAACTTTTCGAGTCAAAGGGCAGACATTGCTGTAATAAGAATCGGTTGTTCGCATCCATTTTCGATTGTCATGCTTCCAACCTGTTTTTCCAACCCCACCCAATTGTTCAGATCCTTCTGCACAGCAGATAAAGGCGACGCCTACTTCGGTAACATGGTGCATTCTCCCAAAACCTTTGGTTATGCCACTGCCTCCATCAATTTCGATAGGCGTCACCTGCCCATGACCGGGTTGTTGCCGGTGGCTCTTCTTTTGGTTGCCCGTGGGCTTGATGCGATAGTTGGTGTAGGTGATGTGGTCAGCCGGATTCTCCGTAGCGTTTACGATGCCCCCGTGCCCACGATCTTTGCCAGGTATCGTTGGCTCGATGCCGTGTTCGGCAAGAATGGTGTCATCGTAGAGGTTGGCCGAGCGGAAATAGTCGAAAACTTCGGTGAGAATTTGGTCTCTTTCCACCTTACTCCATTTGTCGGTAAAGGCTTTTTTTAGAGATTGTCCTGTCAGATCTTTTAAACCGGGGATTTTTTGATCCGTCAGCCATTGTAAATACTTGTACAAGTGCTGATTGCGCACAATATTGTCATAGTCATGCGTTGGATGATCCGAGCGTTGCCGCTGAAAATAGTACTGTGCGCGTTTGGTTGGTGATGTGTAGCCGGAAGCTGCCACGCCAACTTCGCCGCAGAAGCGGATACGCCTGTCAAATTTGGAAAAATATTTCTTGTCGGAACTTCGACCCGGATCACCAAAATAGGTGGGCCAAATGCTGATTCTCGGCGTGTTGAAGACGGTTGTTTCCGGGGACCGATTGTGCGTGGTAACAAAGAAGCGCAGACGATCCAGGTAGTTGGCAAATTGTTGCGCGCTCCCTCCGCTGTTTGTGAACGGGAGGGGGTTAATTCCGCGCGGAAGGGTATTGGATCCGCTCCGGTCCATTGGCCCATCCTTTGCCGCTCTGAAGAGAATCTCGTCCAGGGAGGCATAGAGTCTATGGCGGTCAGGAACCAATGGATCGGGATCATCCTTAGGGCGCTTTCCCGGTTCCAGGCTGCCAATAACGATCCGCGGAATAAGGTCGTACATTTTCTCTGCCGCGCGCTTGTCATAGCCTTGCCGTCCAAACCGCTGACGGTTTGGGAAGAGGACCGGCATCATTGAGGTAGTGGCAGGGTGACCGGGATAGCGTTGGTACTCGTGCTGCAGTGGCGGAGTAAGCGCGTATTCCCGATCAGTTATTCCACCAGCCCGCGGTGTATCCCATGGTAACCCGCCGGCTGCGGTGTTAATGTTTACCTTTGCGGTCTCATCGTCTGTCCAGAACGCAAATCGCGAGACAATCGGATTTTCAGGGCCTGGAACTCCCTTTCCGGCATCATTCGGCTGTCCCTCGTCGGTATTGACGGTTAATCCTTGAAATTTGCCGTTACTGTCCAGGGTTCCAAGCGTTCCATCCTCCAATTGATAGAGCCACTTCACAGGCATGGGCAGACCCTTGCCTGTCGGCCCGGCTCCTCCCACCATTTGTAAATTGTAGTCAAAGCCTTCGACCGATTCCATGGGCTTGTCGCTTTTAGCCGCAGGGTCGAGAATCGGGAAATAGACGTTGTCTTCGCGAATGACCGGCTCGTTTAGGTCCACATAGACACCCGGGTTGTCCTCCCAGTTTTTAATTTCGTTTTCATCGTCAGTGAACTCCTTCGTAGTCTTGGCCACCATTGTGTCGTCGGAATACAGTTTGTAAGCCGCCGCCAACCCATTTTCATCCCACGTCCGAATCATCCCCGGTTGGCTGGCCCAGGCGACGTCGACGTTCTCTGTCGCGGCGCGCAGTTGGTGGATGACGATGTTGATCGCGCTTTGGCTGAGCTGCTGAGCTTCCTGGCCTTGGGAGTAGGACGTTGAGGCGGTCAGCTCGTTCTGCGAAATGGAGAAAAACGCCATTATCAGCACCGAGGTGAGCATCAAAATCGCCAACACCGTAATGAGGGCGATGCCGCGTTCCTTGGTGGTTAGTTTTTTCTCCAACGCCGGGGTTTCTGGACTGTTCATGGCAAGAGGATGGGTGGGTTTTTAAGTGTGCGTCAGGTGGTTGTCCCTGAATTTACGATGCATTCTGTTTGATTTACATTGTGAATACAAGCGAAAAATTCTTCGGGTGGGCAATTTGGCGGAGTTTTTATCGCGAATACGTTGTAAATACAAGGTAAAATGTTCTGTCAGGGCCATTTCTTGCCAAATCTCGCTCAATCCGGCCCAAAACCGCCAAATTCTAGGTTTTCTTCCGTTTCGCGCCCGATTCACCTTTTCTTCGGATGTCTTTCAGGGCTTTGCGCATCGATAATTTCTTGGCGGTGCTCATTCGGTCGATGAAAAGGATGCCGTGGAGGTGATCGGTCTCATGTTGGATGGCGCGGGCGAGGAGGCCGTCGGTTTCCAGTTCCACGGTATCGCCGTCCAGGGTCTCCAAACGGGCGCGGATGGCTTGGGGACGTTTGATTTCGGCGCGAATGTCAGGAAAGGAGAGGCAGCCTTCGGTGTCCGAGGCGGGGGCGCCGGCGCTCTCCACCCCGGGGTTGAGGAAGACGAGGGGCATGAGGTCCGCGAGTTCGGTTTCCTCACCGTTCACGCGCAGGTAGGTGGCGGGTTCTTCCGCACCGCTAACGTCGACGACGGCCAGTTGCAGGGCTTGCCCGACTTGTTGCGCGGCCAGGCCGACGCCTTCGGCTTCTTTCATCGTTTCGACCATGTCACCGGCCAAGGCACGAATTTCGTCGGTTACCTGGTCGATTTTGGCGCCTTTTTCCCGGAGAACCGGGTCGCCGAAGAGCACGATATCGCGAATCATGGGGCTACGGGGGCGAATTTCGTCATTCTGCCTACTTGTGCAACAGAATCCTGGCGGGGACGTCCTTGATGGCGATGCCGGCTTGGTTGAAGGCGTCCCAAACGCCAACCAACACCCCAAGCGGCAGGTTTTCGTCCGCTTTCAGCTCCAGCTTTACGTTTGGGTCCTGATTTTTGAGAAGAATCAGCGCCTGCGCGAGATTTTCCAGCTCCACTTGCTGGTCTTCGATCCAAATCTCCTCGTTCTCGGTCACGGAGATGGTGATTCGGCGCTCGACCACGGCTTCGCCCGACATTTTGCTGGCTTTGGGCAGGGAAATGCTCAGCAGCGCCTTTTTTTGCTTAAACGTGGTGGTGGCGATGAAAAAAATCAGCAAAATCGCCAAAATGTCGATCAGCGAGACGATCGGCACGATGGGGAGGGAGCGGCGTTTGGTGTAAATGTTCACGTGGTTGTCACTCTTTCAGTGCCGGAGGTTGCGCATTCGTTGGGAGGCTGGGAGGTGGAACCAACGGAGCGGGGACCGGCACATCGGTGAGCGGGCCGGGCTTGCCGGCGCTGCGCTGCAAGCCGTGAATCACGTCGGCCAGCAGCACTTCCATGCGCGCGGCCATGCGTTCGATTTTCTTGTTGAAGTAGCTGTGGGCGATAACGACGGGGATGGCTACCGCCAGGCCGCCGATGGTGGTGTAGAGCGCTTCGGCAATGCCGGCGGCCATCAGCGCGGGGTCGTCTTGCAGGGCGGAATTGCCAAAAACGTCGAAAACGCCGACCAACCCGGAAACCGTGCCCAGGAGCCCTAACATTGGCGCGATGGTGATGATGACCTCCATGGCCGAGAGCCCGCTTTGCAGTTTCACCACTTCTTCGCGCGCGGAAGCCTCCACGCCCTGGCGCAGCGAGTTGGTGTCCTGATCGCGCAGGCTGAAGGCCACGTTTACGGCGCGCGCCAACGGAGAAGCGGCCTCGGCGGCCTCTTTTTTCAGGGTATCGACCGCATCCGGCTTGCCGTCCTTGGCTTGCTCGATCAGCACGGTCATGAGGCGAGGGATGGTGTGGTGCCAGCGCAGGGACAGGAAGCGGTGAATGATCAACCCAACCGCGATGAGCGAGCACAGCAGGATGAAAATCATGAAAACGCCGCCACCTTGCAAAAACGAGCCGACTTGATCGACAGGCGTGGGCGGCGGGGCGTCAGTTTGCGCGAAAATTGCGGAAAAAACGGGCAGTTGGTCCATTGCTTGAGTGTTGGAGGGGGAAAAGGCGAATTTCCATCACCGCAAAGTCGCGTTTTCTCCAGCCAGGCCCTAGTTTATCCAGCCAGGCCCTAGTAAATGATGATGTCGTAGGTTACTTCCAGCGGCTGGTTGCCGAGCAGCGTGATGATTTCAGCGGGCATCGGGGGAATTTCGGCCTCGGCGATGGCGCGGATCGAAAAATCGGTCACCACCGAGTTGGCGTCGCGATGCAGCAGGTTGATTTGCTTGGGCGCGACATTGCCGTTGCGATCCACCAAAAAGCTAATCTTCAAACTGCCGAAACTGACGAACGCGGCGTTTTGTTGGCGAAGTGCGTGCCAGCGGCGTTCGACGGCCAGGCCGACCTGTTTTTTGTATTGCCCCAGCGGCGTTTTTTCCGCGTCAACGGCGGCGTTGCGGCCAACGTTGCTGAGCGAGCCGGACATTTTGTTCTTCACGCGCTCCGGGCTAAAGGCGGCGGCATCGGCATCGCCGTTGGTTTGGGTGCTGGGCTGCATGCCGGGTTGAATGGGGACAGCGACGATCGGTTGGGCGATGGGTTTTGGCACGAGCGGCGCGTTTGGCTTCGGCGCCGGGGCTTGCAGCATCGGGTTGGCGGGATCGGCGACTTCCGGGTTTTTCTCCGGCATCGCGTCTTCCACATCCTCGGCCGCGGGGAGATTTTCGTCCAAAACCTGGAGGTCGTCGGAAAACGCGGTTTTCGTCTTGGGCACATCGATTTTTGCCATTTCCAGCGTCTCAGCCGCGCCGCCGTCTTCTTCGGCGATCTCCAGATTCGTCTTCGGCGCGTCCTCGGCTTCGGATTCGGCGGGATTTTCGCGCATCTCCGTCTGCTCGGGATCGGTGACCTCCGATTCCTCGGGAGCGGAGGGGGTTGGCTTGGTTTCCGCGACGTTTTCGGGTTTTTTGGCCTCTTCGCGGGGAATTTTCAGCTCTTCAGCGGGTTGAACCGGCATTCCCGCGGGCGCCGCGGCGGAATTCGGGATTTCACCGTCGGGACCATCGGCAAATTTGTGATCCTGGAGGGCTACGACCGGGATGGGCGCCTCTTTGCCGTCTTGGGTGGGCACCTCCATGTCGGACGGCTCGGTGGGGAGCGATTCGGTCGCGGCCAGAGTATTTTTGTCGCTCTCAAACTTGGGATCGTCCGGGGCAACCTGGCTTTCCTGGTTGGCGAAGGTGTCGACGTAGGGCGTAGGTTCGCTTTTCGCCTCCTCCCCGGGCGAAATGACCTCCGGCGTCAATTCTTCCAGCGTCACCACCACCTCGTTGGGCGTCTCCGGCCGAATCGCGGCCCTAGCGATCGACTGCCACAGCAAAAACCAGCCGATCAGATAAAGCACGGCAAAATTCACCAACAGCGATCCGGCGATCGCCGCCAGCGTCTTCGGCATGTCGCGCTCAAAACGTGGTGATTGGTCGGTGGCAGTCATTCCCTTCCCGGGGATGGGATGCTCGTTGATTTTGCTCGGTTGGTAGACGCCAAGTGACGCCAGCGTATTTACTCGCGGAATTATTAGCGGAATTTGAGAGTTTTTTCTAGCAGAAGAGCGAAAAAGCTTTCCGCAAAATTGGCAAATTGGTTGCTTCCAGGTCAATTCTTCCGTTAGCGTCCTAACCGCATGAAAAAAGCAGTCGTTCTTGGATCCGGAAGTTTTGGCACGGCGGTCGGCGCGGTTTTGGCCGAGCGCGGGCTGGATGTGACCGTGTGGGGACGCGGAGCCGAGGCCGTCGACGCCATCAACCAGCAGCATCGCAACGAAGTGTACCTCCCGGGCGTGGATTTGCCGAAATCGCTGGCCGCGACCACGGATTTGGCTTGCTGCAAGACCGCGGATTTGTTGGTGGTGGCGATCCCGTCGAAATTTTTCCGCTCGGTTTGCGAAAAAGTGGCAAAGATTGGGATTCCGGCCGAATGCATCGCGCTTTCCTGCACCAAGGGCATCGAGCTGGAGACCGGCAAGCGCATGACCGAGGTGCTGTGCGAGATTTTCCCGAAAAATCGCGCTGCGGTAGTTTCCGGGCCCTCGCACGCGGAGGAATTGGCCCGGCGCATGCCCACCGCGCTGGTGGTCGGCAGCGAGGACGAGGAACTGAGCAAGCAACTGCAAGCAGTGCTGACGTTGCCGTATCTGCGCAGCTACACCTCCACCGATGTGGTTGGCGTGGAATTCGGCGCCACGGTCAAAAACATCGCCGCAATCGCCGGGGGCATCGTGGAAGGGCTGGGTCTTGGCGACAACGCGAAAGCCGGCCTGGTGACGCGCGGTTTGGCGGAAATGGTGCGTTTGGGCGTGGCCATGGGCGGGCAACCGGAGACGTTCATGGGCTTGAGCGGAGTGGGGGACCTGATGGTGACGTGCTTCAGCGATCACAGCCGAAACACCCGCGTGGGGCGCATGTTAGGCAAGGGCATGAGCCTGGAGGAAATTCAGGGCCAAATGAAGATGGTCGCGGAGGGAGTGGTCAACACGGAGAGCGTCTACCAATTTGCGCGCAAACACGACATCCGCACGCCCATCACCGACCTGCTCTACGCGGTGCTCAACGGCCAGCTCACCCCGGCCGACGCCGCTCCGGGACTCTTTGCGCGCAGCCCCCGGGCGGAGGTGGATTGAGGCGCCAAAATTGCGCTGCGGCCGACAAAACGCCCACGCTACGGGGGATTTGGCAGGCTAGAACTCCAGCGTCAGCTTCCCATCGTCCAGTTTCACCCGTTTCACGTCTTCATCCGCCAGGACGCCTTGCTCGCGCTTGCAAGCTGCCGCCACCCGGAAAAAAGGCGCCATCACCGGGCGAAACATGGCCCCGCTGAACGAAAATCGGCCCACGCTGCTCGATTTGCATTCGCGCACGTACTTTCCATCGGAAAGGTAGTACTCCCAAGTCGAATCAACGGTGAATGGGACGCCGAAAATCTTCCGCTCCACGTACATCGTGGCTTCGTTTTTCTTCAAATCCAGGTAAACGCCGCGCATTTTCACGAACGAGCTGAATGCGCCGCGTTGTTTGGCGTTGAGGCGCTGATTCAGGTAGGTGTTGACCTCTTCCTCGGTGAAGGAGAGGGAGCCCTTCGGCTCGACCAACTTATCCTCGGCCAAACGCAGCAAATTTTTCGGCGGATCCGGCGCTTTTGACGCACTAAACGGGTAACCCGCAATGTGGCTGAGATCTCGCGGTACAAACGTGAAAACCACGAACCCGAGCAACGCAAGCGTGATGATCAGCATGATGATCCCGCCAATTCCGAACCCTTCGCCGGGCAGTTTGGGTTGATCCGGCAAGGCGCCGGGACGTTTGGCCGCGCCGGGAGGCGGTGCCGCCGAAGCGACCTTTTTTTTGCGAATCTTCTTCTTAACTGCGATTTTCTTAGCCATGTTTCGGGGAAAGTTGGGCGAAATTGCTCGCGCTCCAACTAACCTCTACCGAAAACCGGGGGCGAGTTCAAGCGCACGCTTCACTCTTTCGACTCTTTCGAGCCAGAGGCCGCTGCTTTGGGCTTTTTGGACGTTTCCGCGGGTTTCGACTTCGATCCGGAATCGCTCTTGGCCGAATCCGAGCCTTTTTCCGATTTGGAGTCCGGTTTTCCGGCGTTTTCGGCTTCTTTGGCGCCCTTTTTGTAGGATTCGCTACGGTAGTCCGTCTCGTAGAACCCGGAGCCCTTGAAAATGAGCCCGGCGCCCGTGCCGAGGAGGCGATCGATCTTGCCGCCGCATTCTTCGTCCGGACATTTGGAGAGCTTGCGAGCTTTCATGGACTGAAAGATCTCGAAGACGTTGTCGCACTTGCGGCACTTGTATTCGTAGGTTGGCATGGCTTGCGGGAAAACGAAACTGCCGGGAGATTCGTGCGTTCCCCGCGGTTTGGCAACCGCCAATTACTTGCCCAGAAGGCTATCGAGCAGCGACTTGGCCGTGTCCTCGATCGTCTGCATCGTGTCGGTTTTCGGCTTGTCCAGAATGTCGGCGATGTTCCCGAAGGGTGTGATGGCGGTCACGTCCGGGCTGCCCACGTCGCCGCTGGATTTAAAGCGCAAGACCAGGAAATCCTTCTTTTTGATGGTGTTGATCAACGTTTCCCGCGCCGGGATGGAGGCCAATTCGCCAAAATTTTCTTCGAGATACTTGGTGATCTCGCTCTCCACCTTTTTGGTGAGTTTTTCGCTGCCGACAAAGGTGACGAAAAACTCGTGATCGTTCTTTCCAGCGTTGACCCAGCTCCCTTGCTCCAGAACGACGTAGTTTTCGTCGATTGGCACCATGAAATCATCCGTCATTTTCAATTGCTGGCGGCCGGCGTTGAAGCTGGCCGTGGTGTCCTCGGAAAAATCGCCCCGCAAGCGCACGCCTTCCATGTCAACGCCGAAACTTTCCAGTTGCTTCATCAATTTCTCCATTTCATCGAGAAATCCCACCGCATCGATCCAGGAATCTTGCTTCACGGTGACTGAGGCGGACAAACTGGGGTCCAATTGCGCCGTTTCCACGTTAAAAGGCTGCACGTCGCCGTTGCCGGTTAGCGAGAGGTCGAGGTAACGCAGGTTGTGCTCGAAGCTGTCCACCCCCAACCAGGCTGAAAACTCGACTTTTGCCGAATTGTGCTCCGCCAGGGACGCCGGATCCAGGTCGATGTCGCGAAAAATGACCACGCCGCGATGCAATTGCACGGTGGTCTTGGATTTCTCCACCGTGGCCTGCACCGTGAGATCATCGATCGCCATGCGCTCGGCGATGGCGGAAATCGGGATGTCGGAGGCGAGGAATTGGCGCGGACCTTTGGCCGGCTGACCGGGAGCAGCCTCAGCGGCGGCCGGCGCGGGTTGCTTGCCCCCGGCTTTTGGCGCGGGTTGGAGCAGTTGGTCCAGGGAATTGGTGCCGTCCTCAAAAATCCGCAATTCCGCGGTGGGGCGCTCGATTTCCAGGTTGGTGACCACCAGTTTGCGCTGCAAAAGCGGCATGCGCGCCAGTTCCAGCACCACGCTGTCGATGCTGACCGCGCCGGCGATGGGTTCGCGTTTGCTGGGAAGGATGCCTTGCTCCACCGTTTTATCGCGGGGGGCAAACGCCAGCCCCGTCAGTTCCATGCGCGCGGGATCCGTGTAGGCGTTGAGCTTTACCTCGCCAATTTGCGCCCGGCAGTTGAAAGAGGACTCAATCTGGCGCACAAGGTAGTCAGAATCCGCAAACCGGCCCACGGATAACGTAACCGTAAGCCACGCGGCCAGGACCAGCACGACGAGGAGAATTCCCAACGTGATGAAAACACGCTTCATAGCCTATCTACACACTCTAACGAGGCCACATGCAAGGGGATTTGCGCTCGCAATTTTTTGGGGTTTGTGCATGAACTCAGCAGGTTCGGAGAATTTGGACGAATTTCCGCGCAAAGCTATCAAGGTCATTGTTCCATTTGGGCCGGGCGGTGCAAGCGATTCCTTGGCTCGCGTGGTGCAAGAATCCATCCGCCGGGACGATCTTTCCCCGCATCCGTTGGTCATCATCAACGTCCCGGGCGCTGGAGGCACCATCGGCAGCCGCAGGGCGAAAAACGCGCGTCCTGACGGCTACACCATCCTCAACTTGCACGACGCCATCATGACGGCCAAGCAAGTGAGGCACGTTTACGGGCCGGAGGCGTTCGTGCCGATCGCTTCCACCGGCGCAAGCCACACCGTGGTTTGCACCGGACCGGAGGGACGTTGGACGTCTGTCGCTCAAGCCCTGGACGAAGCCGCGGAAACGCCGGGCGAGGTCAAATACGGCATGAATTTGGGCGCTCCGAGCCATTTCATCGGCCTGCAGCTCGAGCAGAAGCACGGTTCGGCGCGGTTTGGCATGGTGCCTCTGCAAGGTGGGGCCGACCGGTTCGAAAAATTGGCCGGCGGGCACGTGGATTTGTCGATTTTTTCCGTTTCCGAATACCTCCAGTTTCGAAAAACGGAGACGCGGCGGGGGTTGAAGGCGCTGGCCTATCTGGGACCGGAACGCCACCCGAAATTGGCCGGAACGCCGACGGCGCGGGAGGAGGGAATCGATTTGGTGACGGGCACGACCCAATTTTGGTGGGCGCCGAAGGGAACCCCGCCGGACCGGATCGAAAAAATCGCGGATTTGCTCGAACGCGCGATGAATTCCGACTGGCTGCGCAAAAAATACGCTGAAAAATCGGTGGATCCCGTGTTTTTGCGCGGCGAGGCGCTTTTGGCGGAAATTGAGACGAAACGCGCGCAAATCGTCGGATTGAAAGTGGACGACGCCGAGCAAAATAAGGGCGGTTTGCCGGTTTTCGGCGCAATTTTGACCGGTGTGGGAATTTTCGCGGGTTTGAGCGTTTTTCTCGGTTTAAGCCAAAAAATCGCCCCCAGCGCGGTTAAAACCCGTCGAAATTGGCGGCCGGCGGCGATCGTCGGCCTGCTGAGCGCGTATCTGGGCCTCCTCAGCCTCCACTGGCTCCCGTTTTGGCTCGCCACCGGGCTCTTCGCAGCCGCCGCCGGCTGGATTTTGGCCCCAAACCTGCGAACGCGCGGAATCGTGGCCGGCGCCGGCGTCTTTTTGGCGATCGGCCTGCAATTTCTCTTCCAAAACGTGCTCATCATCGACCTCCCATGACTCCCGATCTGCTTCCCTGGGTTTTTCTCGGCGTTTTCGTGGGAATCGTCGTCGGCGCCATTCCCGGCTTGACCGGGGCCATGGCCATCACCCTGACTGTTCCCCTCACCTTCGCGATGGAGCGCGAACCGGCGTTGGCGCTGCTCGTGGCCATGTACGTGGGGTCGGTGAGCGGGGGTCTGATTACCGCGACGTTGCTGAAAATGCCGGGGACGCCGGCGTCCATGATGACGACGCTGGACGCGCATCCCATGGCTGCGGGAGGCCGGCCGCGAAGAGCCCTGGCGCTGGGAATCGTGGCCTCGCTGGCGGGCGGAATCCTCTCCTGGCTGGTGTTGGTGGCCCTGGCCCGGCCCGTGGCCGCGCTGGCCATTCGCATGCACCCGTTCGACTACTTTAGCCTGGTGATGCTGGCCCTGGTGCTGGTGGCCGCGATTAGCCGCGGAAATTTGGCACGCGGCTTGCTCAGCGTCTTTCTGGGCATGCTCTTCGCCTTGCCGGGCGCGAATCCCGCCAACCCAAAACCACGGCTGACCCTGGGTTTTGCCGAGCTGGACGACGGTTTTCGGCTCTTGCCGGTGTTGATCGGCCTTTTCGCCGTCAGCGAGGTGTTTCGCCTGGCCGCCAACCCGCACGAAGCGGGCCAGCGGATCGAAGGAAGCGGCGGAAAACTGCTGAAATTGGCCGAATGGAAGCAACAGGCCCTGAATTTGATCCGCTCGTCGATGATCGGCAGTTTTGTCGGCGTTTTGCCGGGAATTGGCGCAAACGTGGGATCGCTCCTCGCCTACGGCGCGGCGAAAGGAGTGGCTCGCGACCGCGAAAAATTCGGCCAAGGCGCGGATTCCGGCGTCGTGGCCAGTGAAGCCGCGAACAACGCCACGGTCGGCGGCGCTTTGGTTCCGCTCATCGCCCTGGGCATCCCCGGCAGCGTCATCGACGTCATTTTGCTCGGCGCGCTGATTTTGCACGGCCTGACGCCGGGGCCGCTGCTTTTCGACAACAACCCGGAGGTGGTCTCGACCATCACCGGCGCCTATCTCGTCGCCAACCTGGTCATGTTTGCGCTGATGTGGTTTGGGGTGGGATTGGCGCGCAAGCTGCTGGAAATTCCGCGCTGGATGCTCATCCCGGCGGTGCTGATTTTTTGCGTAGTCGGCAGCTACGCCCTGGCCAACCGGATGTTTGACGTGTGGTCGATGCTCGGCTTCGGCCTGCTGGGCCTGGCGATGAACCGGTTCGGCATTCCCCTCGCGCCGTTCGTGTTAGGATTCGTCCTCCAACCACTGGCCGAGGTGAATTTGGTGCAAGGCTTGGCGATCTCCAGCCCGGGTTACCTGCTGGCGCGGCCCAGTTCGGCGATTTTGCTGCTCGTGGCGCTAATTTTCCTGGTTGCGCCGTTTTTGCCCAGGCGCTGGCGACCATCGGGTTAGCCTGGACGAGTGATGCCTGCAATATAACGAGGGCTACGTCACCTATCAGAAAGAGTTTCCGTCAAGCAAGGCAACCAAGGCGCGTTGCTGCCAATGCGTAGCGCCACTTATCGCACGCACACTGTAAACGGCGTTAGCATCCATCCGGTCTATCCAGACCAACCAGCCGGCGACCGGAAAACGGAGAAATTCCCTTCAAGGCAATCACAAAATCGGCTAAAATGGCTAAAATCCTTGACTTTGCCCCCTAAATCTGGCCAAATCATGCCATGAAACCCGTTTCCGACGCGGAAGGGGTTAAAAATTGCGTCTCCCTGCAATTTCTGAGATTTTCATCATAGGTCGCTCATACATCGTTGTTACAATTTTCTTTACCTCACTAAATCACCTAATTTCAGAGGGTGTACTCAAAATTTTCCAGCGGTAGTACCTCAACCTCCAACTCTCCGGTCCGACCCACTATTTTATCTTGCGATAGGAAATTCCTATTAACAATTCGCGATCCGGTGTACAGAATGCTGTAACTTCAAAACTTGATAGTCATCTGGAAAGGATCCTCTCATGCCAAACAGCAGTAGTTCATCAAGCAGCAGCAGTTCATCAAGCAGCAGCAGTTCATCAAGCAGCAGCAGTTCATCAAGCAGCAGCAGTTCATTGTCGTCCGCCACTAGCACGAGCAGTGCTGCTGTAGTCTCTATCACATACAGTGAAACGCTCATTAAGACGGGTTACATCAAAGCTGAAGGTGAGGCCCAAGATGACACTCCGCTGGTGAAGGAAGTAATTGCAACTGTTACGCCGCCCATTGAAGCCCCAAATGCAACCTTTGTTATCCCTGGAACAACTGGCGGTGATGCGGATGTAAAGATTGAAGGTCAACCCAACACTTCAACGGGTAAGATAACCTTGAAAATCGAAGGAATCAAAGAAACGCTGAATCCGCAAACAAGCAATGACCTTGAGTTGGTTGGCACGGTAATGGGTCAGGATTTTACTGTGCCCGTTCAGGTTGTGGTTCCAAAGACATTTACCGCTGAATGGAAAAAGAATAAAGATGGAGTAGAAGAAAAAACTGCGTATGAAAACGCTTCAAGCCTTCCAGGCCAGAAATGGACCTTTGTTGGCGAAATCGATGTACCAAACGGAACGACAACTGATACTATGTACCACACAGCAGCTACCAAAGTACTCGTATTCACATTGAAAGATCAATACGGTGAGACATTGGATTCCGTTTTTGACGGAATGAGAGTTGTGAAGGAAACCATAAAGACGGTAGGAAAAGGGACGATCGCCGGCAAATCTCGTTTGAATGTACCGATTAGGTTGCCATCAGGCGAACTTAAAGATGGAAAGATCGAAGATCAAAAGTCCCTAGGAGAAACTGTTGGAAAGAGACTAATTGCGACGGCCGCAGATAGGGCACAATGGAAGGCGTTCAAGCTTGGCATCCCAAAGAATAACAGTTTCGGTGCTAAGGCTTTCGCCTTGAAACAAAAACTTTTTGGAACGAAATCACAAACGCTCAAAGTGAGGGGCCACGACCTTACAACAAAGCTTGAGCTAACTTGGGAATACCAAGCGGACGACATTGATGTGGCAAATCCACCTAATACACCAACCTTTGAAATCAAATGAACTTAACATCCTTGCGCGGGCTCGGAATTCTCGCCGCCTTATTTTTTCTGCTTTCAACCATTGTAAACGGCCAGGTTTCAATTGAGTTATCAGACTCAGAAATAGCGGCTTCAGCTACTTTTCGAACGAATCGAGTAGAGAGACTTAAAGCTTACGAAAAATTGAGTAGGCTTTTGCCGTCCTCTACCTTGGAAGGTAAACCTGTCAATCAGCTCAAGTCAAAGGAGATTCTCAGGATCTTTGGTCCGCCTGATTCAATTGAGCCGATTTCAGAAGAATTTGTCAGCTGGGTATATACTTTGGATAACGGTGATCCGTGGATCGTTCTGTCAATCTGGATAAGGGATGACCTGGCTAACTTCGCTTGGGTTACCTCGGGGACGTGACATTTTCCCAGATAATTTATTTTAAAACTAAAACAATTTGACTGTTGGAACATGGCTTTGCAGCAAATTTACATTCAAACATCTTTACTGTTGGAAACGCGACCGCGAAAAATTCAGCCAAGGCGCGGATTCCGGCGTCGTGGCCAGTGAAGCCGCGAACAATGCCACCGTCGGCGGCGCATTGGTCCCGCTCATCGCCCTGGGCATCCCCGGCAGCGTCATCGACGTCATTTTGCTCGGCGCGCTGATTTTGCACGGCCTGACGCCCGGTCCGCTGCTTTTCGACAACAACCCGGAAGTCGTCTCGACCATCACCAGCGCCTATCTCATCGCCAACCTGGTCATGTTTGCGCTCATGTGGTTCGGCGCGGGATTAGCGCGCAAACTGCTGGAAATCCCGCGCTGGCTGCTCATCCCGGCGGTGCTGATTTTTTGCGTGGTAGGCAGCTACGCCCTGGCCAACCGCATGTTCGACGTGTGGTCCATGCTCGGCTTCGGCCTGCTGGGCCTGGCGATGAACCGCTTCGGCATCCCCCTCGCGCCGTTCGTGCTCGGATTCGTCCTCCAGCCACTGGCGGAGGTGAATTTGGTGCAAGGCTTGGCGATCTCCAGCCCAGGTTACCTGCTCGCGCGGCCCAGTTCGGCGATTTTGCTGCTCGTGGCGCTAATTTT
Organism: Verrucomicrobiales bacterium; assembly: GCA_965224535.1. Classification (GTDB taxonomy): domain Bacteria; phylum Verrucomicrobiota; class Verrucomicrobiia; order Verrucomicrobiales; family DEV007; genus JBCDHN01. The sequence continues at coordinate 329,827 of CBDCZR010000019.1, read as the reverse complement.
CCTGGTTGCGCCATTTTTGCCCTCGCGCCGGCGCCAGGATTCCGGGCATTCCTAACCCCCACAGTGCGAACACGGACTTCCTTCACTTTCCGTTCCGTAATGGCCACGAGCCGATTGGAAGTGGCGACACCTGGGATTGTGGCGTTTTCCGTCGTCCAGGGCCGGCGAACCGAACCACCCCCGCCAATCTGGTGGGAATGTTGAGTGCCGGAACGCCCCGAGCCACGCCACCCGGAACTCCAACTCGACGAAGAACGCACCCTCATTCTCGAGGGCGATCCGGGATCGCAGGAAAATATGCCGGTTTTTTGGGCGAACTGACCCACTGATTTGCCAGATCGACGCGACGCCAGCAGGGTTCAGTCAGTTTTATTTCCGCCAAGAACTGGGAACCGCCGCATTGTGTCCCGAACCCGCGTAGAATCCCGGAATTGGTCGCTAATTCGACCCAGATGCGCAAAAATCCTTGAATCGGCGTCCCGGTTCTGTCATGAGTCGCTCTGATGAAGGCCAAAAATTGCCCTTCCTCCCCCTATTGGCCCCCCTCCAACCCCGGGCCAATGATGACCCGGACGCGGCAGGGCCAAAAGCAAATTCCTATCAGTAAGAGACAGATTCTGGGAATGATAGTGTTGCTGGCTCTCGCTTTTCCCGCGATTGCTGAAGAGAACAAAAAAGAAAGCGGAGGCTTTGGAGGGCTCTTCAACCGGCTAACGAAAACCGAGGACAAAAAGGAAGCCCCAAAAGCTGAGGAGGAGAAGAAATCCGGATTTTTTGGCGGTTTGGTAAACCGGGCTCGCGAAATTGGCGAGGAGACTTTGGATCGCGGGAAGCAAGGGCTAACCGACTTGATGGACTCCAGCACGGAAGCCAACGCCAAGATGGAGGCAATGCTGGCCTACCTGGACCAGAAGTTGGCGGGTCGCGAACCGGCGTTTACCGAAGCTCAAATCCAGGCCCACGCAGCGAAGCTAACCCCATTGGTGGAGGAGTTGAACGCGAGGAAGTTTGATGCTTCCCCGAAGGTCAAGGCAGTTGGCACGATGCAAATGGTTCACGTTTTGGCCCGCGATTTGGTTCCCCAGTTCGAGAAACGTTTGCCGGAGACGCCGAAAGCCATGATTTATCTGCGGGCCTACCTCAGCGCCAGTCTATTCGCCCCCTCGCTCATGGGAAAGTACGGGGTGGAGGATCACACGGTTTATCTCATGCCGCAAAACATCAGCGCGGTGATTGAAGCGGTGGGAATCGCCCCTGGTCTCGAGGAAGAAATTCTTCAAATCGTGATCGCCCACGAATTGACGCATGGTTTGCAGGATCAGGAGGTGGGGCTGGCTGACGCTACCGCCAACGTGGAGTCTCCGGATGCGATGCAGGCGTTCAACGCCACGATTGAGGGGCATGCGGTGTTCATCCAGAATGCTGCGGCTAAGCGCCTGGGTTTCGATGCGGCGGCCAAAGCGGCGTCGGATTTGTTGATGGCCGAAATGGAGGAGGATCCGTGGCTGATCGATCGGGTCGCCATGGCGGACGCCGTTCTTTGGGAGGAAATCTATCTCGGTGGGGAGCGATTCATGGCGCATCAGCACCAGCGTGGCGGCATCGAGGCAATCTGGAAAATCATGAAAAACCCTCCCTCGCGTACGTCGATGATTACCCGCCCGGAGAGCTACTCGCCGAATTCCACACCGCTTCCCGACTATCAGGAGCGGTTCGCGTTTGTCCCCAAAGCGGCCGGCCAGGAGGATTGGAAGCACTTGGCCATGCCGATGGGCGATTTCCAGGTGCAAAGCTGCCTTGCCACCCTGCCCAGGGATCAGCGCCAGCACATCATGCGGGAGTTGAGAGAGGCGGCGGTGGTGTTGATGCTGGATCCGACGAGTCTCGGAGCCGGAATGGAGCTGGCGTTGTTCGAATTCAACTCTGAAGCCGGCGCCGGGCAAATGGTGAAGGCGATGGAGGAGCTAAATCGGCAAAACATGGCCGAAATGCGAGCGGCGGCGCTGGTCAAACTGAAAGCTTCCGCCGTGCATGACTACAAAGGAGCTTCCGGGGCGGAAGGATCTGCTCTGCGATTTCAGACCGATTCTTTCTTGCTGGGAGAAAGCACGTCAACGGTGGTTCAATGCCGGAAAGGAAACCTGGTCGTGCAGCTTTCTTGCGATGGAAGCGCCCTGGAGGAGGAGCAGATGGATGCTCTGATTCGTCAGGGAATGGATGCGTTGCTTCGTTAGGCAGCTCTTGAGTAACAAAACGTTTAACTGGCTGATTTTGAGGTGATTATAATTTCCACGATTCAGGCAAAAATCTTTCACTTCGCGGCTTTTTGTTAATCTGGCATCGGCACCACAAAATGTTGTTTTGGCGCTAGGGTGCGTTCAAGAAGTCGGATCGAGGGGCGACGGGAGTTCGGGCGTACCGGAGATTGGGCGAACATCCGTTTCATAGTAGCAAACAGAATGGAAACTTGAGATTGGATGTTGGATGCCTAAGTTTCGTAAGCGTCTATTCCAGAGCATCTAGCGCCTGTCTGAAATGGAGCGAAGGTGCGATGGCATCCCTTGAAGTCCAGCTTCTGCGTAGCGACGCCCTCCAGCGTCCAACCTTTCCTAGATCTTGATTCAAGCTTTTAGCGATTTTCCAACCCCCCGGCAGCCAAAAGGACTATTTCTGCTCTTTCGCGAAGACGTATCGGTGCACTTCGGGCAGTCTTGAGGCGGCCAGCTTTTGACCACTGTTCCAACCAAATTTCCCTTCAACTGTAGTCGGATTCCGATTTCCTAGTCGGCCTACTCTGCCTCCTTCTCGCGTTAACATCCCCTCAAGGGCCGCCCATAATCACAGTTTCCCCGGATTCGGGCCACTAACCGAAACCACACAGCCGAAATTCACCGCACGGTCAACCAAATCCCAACTGGACAACGCCAAATGGCGACAGGACGCAATTCGGGGCAGATTCCAGGGCACACTTGCGAAAGTTACCAGCCGCGTTTTGCGTGTAGAACAATCATGTCCCGGTCCAATGTCGGTGAATACCTCTGTTTTATCGGTGCAAATCCGTGAAAACCGCGAAGCCGATCCGCTTGCATCGCCAGTGAAGCGGAGGTTTCTTAGGGGTTCACAGATTTAGCCGGATCGAACCCGGATTTCGCGGATTTACGGGCTGATGTCCCTTTAAACCTCAAAAAAACCCATGATGACGCTGCGCACCTTCTTTGCTATCCCCTTTTTTGCCTGCTTTTGCCTGTCGAATGCCGCTTTTGCCGACGAATCGGCGAAATCGCCGAAATCCGACGAAAAAGTCAGCTTCTACGAAGAAATCCGCCCCATTTTCCAGGCGAATTGCCATGGTTGCCACCAGCCCGCCAAGGCCAAGGGCGACTACGTGATGACCACATTTGCGCAGTTGCTGAAGGGCGGGGAGGAAGGCTCGGCAGTCGTCGCCCATAAGCCGGAAAAATCCAATCTGATCGCAAACATCGAGCCGAACGACAAGGGCGAGGTGGAGATGCCGCCGAAGGGCGATGCGCTCTCGAAATCCGAAATCGCGCTGGTGGAAAAATGGATCGCGCAAGGCGCCGTCGACGACACGCCGGCGAATGCCGTGGAGCGCTATTCGCCCGAAAATCCGCCGGTTTACGAGCGCCCGCCGGTCATCACTTCGATCGATTTTTCGCCCGACGGCAAGCTTTTGGCGATTTCCGGCTACCACGAGGTGTTGCTGCACAAGGCGGATGGCTCGGGGCTCCTGGCGCGGTTCGTGGGCTTGAGCGAGCGCATCGAGAGCGTGGCGTTTTCGCCGGATGGAACGCGGCTGGCGGTGACGGGCGGGCTGCCGGGACGCATGGGCGAGCTGCAAATTTGGGACGTGGCCAAGCGCGAGCTGGATTTGTCGCTGCCGGTCGGTTACGACACGATTTACGGCGCCAGTTGGTCGCCGGATGGGACGCTGGTGGCCTTCGGGATGCCGGACAACACCGTCCGCGCGGTGAAGGCCAGCAACGGCGAGCAGGTGGTGTTCATGGGCGGCCACAATGACTGGGTGCTGGACACGACGTTTACCCAGGATGGTAAGCACATCGTCTCCGTGGGACGCGATATGTCCACGAAGCTGACCGAGGTGGCGACGGAGCGGTTTGTCGATAATCTCAGCTCCATCACGCCGGGGGCGTTGCGCGGGGGGATCGGCGCGGTGGTGCTGCATCCGAAGGAAAATCACATCTTGCTGGGTAGCAGCGACGGCGCGCCCCAGATCTACCGCACCAAGCGCGAAACCGCGCGAAAAATCGGCGACAACGCGAATTTGATTCGGCGTTATCCCGCGATGCCGGGCCGCGTTTGGAGCGTGGCGTTTCGGCCGGACGGCAAGCGCTTCGTGGCTGGGTCGAGCCTCAACGGCAAGGGCGCGGTGCACTTTTACCAGAGCGAATACGACGCCAAGATCACGCCGGAGCTGAAAAAGGCGATGGAAACCGCGCGGCGCGAGGTTGGGGGTCGCGTTTCCGCGCAGCAGAAGCTCATCGACGCCTGGCAAACGAAGAATGCGAAGCAACTCGCCGCGATTTCGCTGGATTCGCCGGTGTTCGCGCTGGCGTGGAGCCCGGATTCGAAGCGGGTCGTCGCCGCCGGTCAGGATGGGAAGCTGCGTTTCATCAATCCGGAAACGGCGAACGTGGAGAAGGCGATCGTGCCAGTGCAGATTTCCCAGGTTGCTGGGAAGGAGAAGCCGAAGAACGCGGACGAGCATCCGGGCGTGGATTGGGAAAAGGAGCAAATCCCGGGTGGAGTCGCCAGCCTGGAGATTTCGCCGAAGAATCTGGAGATTGATGGGCCGGGACGTTACCAGCAAGTGGTGGTAACCGCTAACCTAAGCACCGGGGCGAAGGCCGATGTGACGCGGTTGGTGACTTTTGGCAAAAATCCTAGTTTCCAGGTTACGCCGCGTGGCAAGGTGCTGCCGCGGAAAGACGGCCAGACAAACCTAACCGTCACCCTGGGCAAAGCCAAGATCACCGCGCCCGTCGTCGTCAAAAATCTGGCCAAAACGCCGCATCCCAGCTGGATCCAGGACGTCAACCCGGTCATCAGCAAAATGGGCTGCAACGCCGGTCTTTGCCACGGCGCCAAGGATGGCAAGGCCGGGTTCAAGCTGAGTTTGCGCGGTTACGATCCGCTCTTCGACGTGCGCGCCTTCACCGACGACATCCAGACCCGCCGCGTTAATTTTGCCTCGCCGGACGACAGCCTGATGCTGCTGAAAATGACCGGCGCCGTGCCGCACGAAGGCCGGCAACTGGCCAAGCAGCACTCCACCTACTACACCACGGTGCGCAGCTGGATCGCCGGCGGCGCAAAGCTCGACCTCAACGCGCCCAAGGTGGCGAAAATCGAGTTGGTCCCGAGCAATCCGGTGATTCAGAACATCGGCGGTAGGCAACAATTCCGCGTGGTGGCTGAGTTCACCGACGGAACCCGGCGCGACGTCACCAGCGAGGCCTTTGTCGAAAGCGGCAACACCGAGGTGGCCAAGCACGACGACTACGCGTTGATCGAGACGATTCGCCGCGGCGAGGCACCGGTTTTGGCGCGTTACGAAGGCGCTTACGCCGCCACGACCCTAACCGTCATGGGTAAGCGCGACGGGTTCACCTGGAAACAACCGCCGGCCAACAACCGCATCGACGAGTTGGCCGCGGAGAAGTGGAAACGGCTGAAAATCCTACCCAGCGAGCTGTGCACCGACGAAGAATTCGTCCGCCGCATTTACCTGGACCTCACCGGCTTACCACCCTCGGTAGACGCCGTCCGCCAGTTTCTCGCCGATCGATCGCCCCAGCATCAAAAACGCGACAAACTCATCGACAGCCTCATCGGCAACCCGGAATTCGTCGATTATTGGACCAACAAATGGAGCGACATGCTCCAGGTGAACTCGAAATTCCTCGGCGGCGAAGGCGCGCGTCTTTTCCGCGATTGGATCAAAAAGGAGGTCGCCGCCAACACACCCTACGACCAATTCGTCTACAAAATCATCACCGCCACCGGCTCGAATAAGGAGAACCCCGCAGCCAGCTACTTCAAGATCCTGCGCGAGCCGGACGCGATCATGGAGAACACCACCCACCTGTTTTTGGCCACGCGATTCAACTGCAACAAGTGCCACGATCACCCCTTCGAGCGCTGGACGCAGGACCAATACTACGAGACTGCGGCTTATTTTTCCCGGTTAGGCCTGGATCGCGACAAAAAGAACGCGCCGACGCAAAACCTCGGCGGTAGCGCGGTGGAAAATCCCAAGCCGCTCTACGAGGTGGTGCAAGACATGCCGGAAGGCGAGATCACGCACGAGCGCACCGGCGTAGTGACTTCGCCGCAGTTTCCCTACCCGGCAGAACTCGCCCCCGTCAGCTTCAAAACCGCGCAAAAGCCGACTCGGCGCGAAGAACTCGGCGCCTGGATCACCAGCGCGGACAACCGGTATTTCGCGCTCAGCTACGCCAACCGGATTTGGGGGTATTTGTTAGGAACCGGCATCATCAATCCCCTGGACGACATCCGCGCCGGCAACCCGCCGAGCAACCCAGAGCTGCTGGGCTTGCTAACCGATGAGTTCGTCAAATCCGGCTTCGACGTGCACAAACTCATGGCGCTCATCTGCAAATCGCGCGTTTACCAGCTCAGCATCCGGACGAACAAATGGAACGAAGACGACTCCCTGAATTTTAGCCACGCCAAGGCCAAACGCCTCCCTGCCGAGGTGCTCTACGACGCCGTTTACGCCGTGACCGGCGCGGTCCCAAACATCCCCGGCGCGGGCCGCGGAGTTCGCGCCAGCCAACTGCCGGACGCCAAGATGGACCTGAAATCCGGCTTTTTGGCGAATTTGGGCCGTCCCCCGCGCGAAAGCGCCTGCGAATGCGACCGCAATGACGACCTGCAAATGAGCGCGGTCATGGCTTTCGTCTCCGGCCCTGCGATTGCCGATGCCGTTGGCGCAAAAGACAGCGCGTTGGCCAAGCTAACTGCCGAAGAAAAGGACGACCGCAGGCTGATCGAAGAAGTCTACCTGCGCGTCCTCGCCCGCGCGCCGAAACCCGCCGAAATCGACGCCGTGCTCGCCAGCATGAAGCAGATTGAGGCCGACAACGCCACCGTGCAAGCCCAACTGGCCGAACGCGAAAAATGGTGGTTGCCGGTCGAGAGTCAACGCAAAACGGAGCGGCTTGTTAGGGTCGCCAAATCCGCCAGCGACATCGCCGGCTACCTTCCCGAGTGGTCCAAGAAAAAGGCCGCCGCCGAAGCCGCCCAAACCAAGCGAATCGCCGCCGCCGACAAAGCGTTGAAGGCTTACCAGGCCGAGTTACCCAAAAAACTCGACGCCTGGCGTGACAGCATGCCGGTTAGCCGCCTCTACTCGATTTGGGATCCTCTCAAACCCACAAAAGCCGACGCCACCGCCAAGGAATACAAGCTGGCCATCCAGGAAAACGGCGCAGTTCTCGCCTCCACGCAGATGAAGGAGATCAAGCGCCAAACCGATTACCTCGTCGACTTTGAGCTGGGTGATTTGCGCGACATCACCGGCCTCAAAATCGAAGCGCTGCCGCACGAAAGTCTGCGCGGCTTCGGTCCCGGCCTCAACCCGAACGGCAACTTCGTCGTCACCGAAATCGAGGTTCAAATCGCCGGTGCCAACGGAAAATTCGCCAAACAAAAGCTCAGCGACGCCCGCACCGAGCACATTCAAAACGGCTTCAACGTCAAGCTCGCCATCGACGGCAACGGCGGCAATCAACGTGCCTGGGCCATCGCCGGCGGCGAACGCAACCCCCACGCCGCCCGCGTCAAGCTCGCCAAGCCAATCGCCAACGCCGACGGCAAAGCCAAGCTGAAAATCCGCATCTACTGCCGCTTCAGCCAAGGCGACTACCCGCTCGGCCACTTCCGCGTTTGGGCGACGTCATCGAAAGACCCGCTTTGGCTCGGCCTACCCAAAAACCTCGCCCAAGCCTTCCAAATTCCGCCCGACGCGCGCTCCAAAGCCCAAAACGCCGAAATCGCCGCCTTTTTCCGCACCGAGGAAGCTGAGTTGCGCAAACGCAGCTTCGCCCTGGCCAAGGAAAAACGTCCCCTCCCCACCGACCCGCAACTGGAGTCGCTCAAAGCCGCGCTGGCCCAAGCTGAATCGCCCATCCGCCAGGACACCAGATTGCTCGCGCTGCGCCAAGACGCCAAATACTCCGCCGACCAACTCGCCAACCACCGCCTAACCGCCGCGCAAGATTTAACCTGGGCGCTGATCAACAGCCCCGCGTTTTTGTTCAACCGTTAGGGTCTGCGGACGGCATTCACTACTATTTGAGCCAACCAGGCGCAATATAATCCCAGCACGCCTTTGGTTGCTTCGCATAAACCTTCGGCCGTGGTGCATTCGGCGAACTCACAAGGCCATCATTTTTCCCTAATCCCAACATCCCAACGGCTACCCAAGCTGGGATGAGCAGCGCCACGACGGCCAATGGGCCAACGGCGATTTTTCTTTGGTTTTGTTCCTGTCGAATCGATCATCGAGTGTCGAAAGTTTACCATGATTGCGTAGGCTCGCGCTAAATTGAATGAGATGCAGCCCGAAGTGCGTGGTTTTGAATGGACGCCATGCCGCATTGCTTCAAATCACCCTTGCCCACCAACCGCCGTGAGTTTCTCCACACTGCCGGCGGTGGATTCGGCGCGTTAGCTTTGGCCGGTATCGCGAATGGAGCGAGCAACCCGCTGACGCCGAAAAATCCGCCACTGCCGGCCCGCGCCAAGCGCGTGATCTTCCTGTTCATGCGCGGCGGGCCATCGCAGGTGGACACGTTCGACTACAAACCGGCTTTGGCGAACAAAGACGGTGAGCCGGTTAGCAAAGGCAGCACGCTGAAGTACTGGAAATCGCCGTGGGAATTCCGCCAACGTGGTAACAGCGGCATGTGGGTGTCGGAGCTGTTTCCGCACGTCGCGCAGCACGCCGATGACCTGTGCGTCATCAACAGCATGCACACCGATGTTGGCAATCACCCGCAGGCGGTGCTGCAGATGCAGACGGGCAGCTTTCAATTCGCGCGGCCGTCGGTCGGCGCGTGGGTGATTTACGGCTTGGGCACCGAAAACCAGAGCTTGCCCGGGTTCATCTCGATTTGCCCTCAAGCCGGCGGCGGTGGCGGGGCGCGCAACTACGGCAACGCGTTTTTGCCGGCCGCATGCCAGGGAACGCCGATCCTCGCCGAAGGCCAGGAGCTAACCGACGACATCAGCCTGCCGAACACCAAGAGCATCGTATCGCGGCGCACCTTGCAGTTGGCGCAGGGGCTGAATCGCGAGCGACTCAAGCGTGACCGGGTCAACGATGACCTCGAAGGGCTCATCCAAAGCTACGAGCTGGCGTTTCGCATGCAGACCGAGGCGCCGAAGGTGATGGATTTGCGTGGCGAGAGTGCTAAGACGAAGGAAGCCTACGGCATTGGCGCCAAGGAGACCGAGCAGTTCGGCCGTCAGTGCCTGTTGGCGCGGCGCTTTGCCGAGGCAGGCGTGCGCTTCATCCAGCTGAACGTCGGCCGCTGGGACAACCACGTCGATTTGCAGAAGATTCATGGTGAGCTGGGTTTGGCGACCGACCAGCCGATCGCGGCGTTGATTTCCGATCTCAAGCAACGCGGTATGTTCGAGGACACGTTGCTGGTGTGGGGCGGTGAGTTCGGCCGGCCGCCGTATCTCAACAAAACCAAGGGCCGCGACCACGATCACTACGGTTTCACGATGTGGATGGCGGGCGGCGGCGTCAAAGGTGGGCTCAACCACGGCCTAACCGACGAGTTTGGCTACAAGGCGGTGGAAAACAAGGTTCACCTGCACGATTTCCACGCCACGATTTTGCACTTGTTAGGGCTGGATCACGAAGAGCTGACGTATCGTTACTCGGGTCGCGATTTTCGTCTAACCGATGTCTACGGAAAGGTGGTGAAGGACCTTTTGGCATGAGGACGCTCGTTTGGCTGATGGCTTTGTTAGGCGCCGCGGTAGCGGAGGAGCCGCACTGGTCCTTTCAGCCGCCAACCGCGCCGGAAGTTCCCGAAGTCGAACGGCAAGATTGGGCGCGCACGGACATCGATCGCTTCATTCTCGCGCGGCTCGAATCGGAGGGGTTGGAGCCAAACGCCGATGCTGAGCCGCAGGTGCTGTTACGACGCGTGTTCTTCGATCTCATCGGTCTGCCGCCGACGCTGGAGGACATCGAAACGTGGACGCTGCAGCTTCGTGATAGCGTGGCCGAGGCGTTGCCGAAGTTGATCGACGAACTCCTCGCGCGGCCCGCGTTTGGCCAGCGCTGGGGCAAGCACTGGCTCGATGTGGCGCGTTTTGCCGAGTCGGCCGGCCAGTCGCGCAACGTCAGCTACCGTTTTGCGTGGCCCTACCGCAATTGGGTCATCGACGCGGTCAACGCGGACATGCCGTTCGACCGTTTCATCCTCGAGCAGATCGCCGGCGACCTATTGCCGGCTGAGAATCGGCGTCAGGTTGAGCGGCAACATACCGCGACCGGCTTTTTGATCGTCGGTCCCAAGCTGCTGAACGAGCGTAACCAATCGCTCGTCTATCGCATGGGCGTGGTCGATGACCAAATCGACACGACGTTCCGCGCTTTCATGGGCCTGACAGTCGGCTGCGCGCGTTGCCACGATCATTTCTACGATCCGGTCACGGCGCGCGACTACTACGCGTTGGCGGGGATTTTTCGCAGCACCAAAAACCTTGCCGGCGTCAAGGCGAACACCAACAACATCGACAACGGCCTCTTTCCGCTCGGCGAAAATGGGCAGGCGATCATCGATCAGATCGCGGCAGCGGAGAAGCATCTCAAGGAGGTCACGCCGATCTTCACCAAGGCGCGCCGGGCGCAGATGGGGCTGGAAAACGACATCAAAGATGCCATGGCGGCTTCGGCTACCGCGGAGGAACTCGCCAAATTGGAGGATGGATTTGGAAAAGGCCAAAGTTGTCCACAAGGAAAAGCTCAAAGCGTTCCGCGACGCCCAAAAAGCCATTCCCGAACCGCCCCCGTCGGTCATGGCGGCCAAAGAGGGTGAGAAGATCGACGACTGCGAGTTTTTCCCCGCGGGCGATGTCGGTCAACCAGGCGACAAAGTGCCGCGAGGCACGATTGCCGTTCTCAGTGAGGCGTTGCCGATGGACGAAATCCCCGCTGGTCAGAGCGGTCGGCTGCAACTGGCGCGCTGGATTGCCGACGAGCGCAATCCGCTGACTGCGCGCGTGCTGGCGAACCGCGTTTGGAATCATTTGTTCGGCGTGGGGCTGGTCGATACGCCGGACAACTTCGGCATCATCGGCAGCCGGCCGACGCATCCGCAATTGCTCGATCACCTGGCACTGGAGTTTGTCGAAAACGGGTGGTCGCTTAAGAATCTGATACGCACCACGATGCTCAGCCGCGCCTACCGCCTCAGTTCAGACCATGCCGAGGCGAGCTACGCCCTCGATTCCGCTAACCAACTGCTGTGGCGCATGAACCCGCGTCGTTTGGAGGGCGAGGCGATTCGCGATAGTTTGCTCCAAGTCGCAGGGAAGCTCAATTTGGCGCAGTTGGAAGGCTCGATTGTGTCGGAGATCGGCACCTTCGAGATGAAAGCTGAGTATTGCGATCGACTGCGCAATGCCCACACCGAAGGGAACTACCGCAGCGTCTACCTGCCCGTCGTTCGCGCCGCGTTGCCGGACATGATGAAGGTGTTCGACGCCGCCGACCCGAGTCTCGTCGTCGGCCAGCGCGATCGGACCACGGTGGCGCCGCAAGCGCTGTTTTTGATGAACGACGCGTTCGTCCGCGCGCAGGCCAAGCTGGCGGCGGAGCGATTGCTGACCACCGAGAGTTCAGGACGCACGGCTGCCGCGTTTCGGCTCATGTTAGGGCGCGATCCGCAAGACTCCGAGCGTCAGATGGTCGCGGAAATGGTGAAATCCGCAGCTGAGGACGATCCGTTAACCCTGTGGACGGATATTTGCCACGGCTTGATCGCCTCGGGCGAATTCCGCACCGTTTACTAACCATTTCAGTGATGCGCTTCTTCCTATTTCCCCTTCTGTCCTTGTTGCCTACCTGTCTGGCGATTGCCGAACCGGTTTCGTTGGTGATCGACGGCAAACCAAACGCCGTGATTTGCGTTCCGAAACGCCTTCTCGACGATCGCGAGGCCACGCCGGAACCGTTTCCCGTCTGGCGCAAGCTCGATCCGGAAATCAACCGGTTGCGGCTTCGCGAAAGCGTTTTCGATCTCGCGGAGATTCTGAACCGGATTGCGGGCGGGACTATTGAGATAAAGGCCGGCCCGGCAACCGCTGACGACAAGCGAACTCCAATTTTGATTGGGGAGCTGGCTGAAACGGCGTTTGGCAAAACGGAAAAGGCTTATCCGGAGAAGCAGGGTTTTCGAATCGTCGTCAAAGACGGCGTCGTGGGATTGATCGGCGAATCCGATCTGGCGACGAGTTACGCGATCTACACGCTGCTCGATCAAATCGGCTGCCGTTGGTTCATGCCGGGCGAGCTTGGCGAGGTGTTGCCGAAAACAAAAGCGATCGAAATCGCAGAGCAGGACCTTTCCGAAGGGCCGCACACCGTTTATCGCGGGCTCTGGTATTGTGATAACGATTTTGCTCGCCGAAATCGGCTCGGTGGTCTCGAACTTAAAGCCGGGCACGCGTTTGAGTCCTACGTGCCGAAGGAGTTGCGCGAATCAAATCCGGAAATCCGCGCGGTAATCGGCGGCAAGCCGCATCCGCATCTGCTCAAGTGGACGCACCCGCTGGTCGTCGACGCCGTCGCCAACGCGATTCTCGAACGGCTGGAAAAAGATCCTGACACGCGCACCTTTTCGCTGTCGCCCGCCGACGGCGCACGTTGGGACGAGGCTTACGATCCACAGCATGATGCGGATGATTTCGACACCACGCTCCAGACCGTCGCCAAGACCGACCGACTGATTTACGCCTGCAATCGCATCGCCGAAAAAGTGACTGCCAAACATCCAGACGTCCGTTTCGGCGTTCTGGCTTATGTCGATTACACCCGGCCGCCCGTTCGCGAGAAACTGCATCCAAGCATCGTTCCGCAAATTGCTCCGATCACCTTTGCCCGCAATCATCCGATGACCGCGGACGAGCCGAACAATGAGTCACTGCGCTATCTCGTCAAAGGCTGGGGAGAGAAGGCGAAGGACATCTCGTATTACTTCTACGGCTTCAATTTGGCCAATCCGGCGGCGCCACATCCTTTTATGACAAAGTGGGGCATCGACCTGCCGTTGATCTATGAACACGGCTGCACGTTCTGGCAGCCGGAGACCCTGACAAACTTCGAAACGGCGATGCACGCCCACTGGCTCGGGCTGCGCATGGCGTGGGATCCTCAGCAGAAGCCGGAGGACCTCATCGCCGAGTTGCACACCGCGTTTTACGGAGACGCCGCGCCGGAGATGGCTGCGTATTGGCAGTTTATCGATTCTGTCTGGGTGAATACGCCGGAATATTCCGGCTGTGGCTTTGGTCACCTGCGGCGCTTCACGCCGGAGCGCGAGGAAAAGATCCAGCAACTGCTGGCTGCGGCGGAAATGGCGAGCAACACGCCGGCCGTGCAAAAGCGCATCAAAATCGCACGGGAGTCGCTCGACCAGTTCCGGCTCTTCATGAAATTGCGCCGAGATTTGGCGGAAGGGCGTTTTGAGAACCTCGCGGCTGACGCCAAGCGCTACTTCAACCGAACCAGCGAGCTGGGCAAAAACCACGAGGATAAATCCTGTTTCGGCAAAATGGGCTGGACGCGCGATGAGAGTCTCTACGGCCGCTATTTCCGCGCGTTCTACCAAAAGACCTACGACGACGCCACGCGTATCGCGACAGGCTTCGACATCCTGACAAAATCGCCAATTCGCAACTGGCGCTATCGAATCGACCCGGACAAAAACGGGGAGGCACAAGGCTGGGCTGCCGCGGATTTTGCCGACACTGGCTGGGAAACGACCGATGTCGCGGTCGAAACGTGGTCCACACTCGGACATCACAACTACATGGGCGCGATGTGGTATCGCGCGGAAGTCGAAATTCCGGCGGCGGCCGGCGACGCAAAAACCTGGCTCTGGATTGGAGCGACCGACGGTCACGCGAAAGTCTTCGTCAATGGTCAGCACATTCCGTTCGTGGACGACAATGGCGAGTCGCTGGAGCGTTTCAATGGATTCTGCAAACCGGCCTCGTTCGACATCAGCAACGCAATTCAACCTGGGTCTAACAAGATCGCCATTTTCTGCGAACGAGAATTTGTCAACGAACTCGGAACAGGCGGGTTGTTAGCGCCAGTGGCGATCTACCGCTAAAAATCGCCCACCGGCCCCGAATCACCACGACCCGAAGCCGCTGATCGCCCGCGGCGCGGATAATCGCGTGTGCACTAAGCCTGCCCTGTTCGTTACAGCTCAAACCCCGATTCCTCCCAAATTTTGCCCTCCAGCGCTTTGTTGGCAGCCATTGCTTCGGCTTCCTTCTTGCTCGATCCCGTCCCCTCGCCGAGTCGCCGCCCTTCCCACTCCACGCAGCAAACAAACGTCTTGCGATGATCCGGGCCATCCTGGGAAAGAACGCGGTAACGCGGGCTGGTCGCGGAAATGGCCTGCAATGTCTCCTGCAATTGGCCCTTCGGATTCACCTCCGCCGGCATTTCCTCGATTTTTCGCATGGCCTCGCGGCAATGTTTGTTCAAAAACTCGTGCGCCGACTCAAACCCGCCATCCAGGTAAATTGCGCCGACCAGCGACTCAAAAGCGTCGGCCAGGGTCGAAGCCCGCGTGCGGCCGCCGCTGGCCTCCTCGCCCTTGCCCATCAACAAATAATCGCCCAAACCGATGTCTTCGGCGTAAATTTTGAGCGCCGTGCGGGAAACCAGCCGGGAACGCAGCTTGGTGAGCCGGCCCTCGCTAAACTTGGGAAATTTCTGAAACAGCTCCTCGGTGAGGATGAGCTGAAGAACCGCGTCTCCCAAAAATTCCAGCCGTTGGTTGTCGAAATGCGGCTTTTGGGTTTCGTAAGCCAAGCTGGGATGCGTCAAGGCCTCCGCCAGCAAGAGCGAATTGCGGAATTTGTAACCGACCTTGTCTTCCAACGAATCCATGACAAACGTGGCCTCCAAGAAATCGCTGCTTCGCCCGCCATGCAAAGAGAAAAGGAAAAAATGGGGTGACCGACGGGATTCGAACCCGCGACATCCTGAACCACAATCAGGGGCTCTACCGCTGAGCTACGGTCACCGTCATTTTTTCGCGGAAACTGCCGTTGGCGAACCGGGGACGGAAGCTAGGGGCGAGTGAGCGGGTTTGCAACGGCGAATTTAGCCTGCGGATCTTTGCGAGGCGCAAGATTTTGGAGATATCGTCATCCCGTCCCTCAACCCCGCGGATGAAACTGGCGGTGGACCTCTTTGAGCCGTTTGCCGTCCACGTGCGTGTAAATTTGCGTGGAGGCGATGTCCGCGTGGCCGAGCATTTCCTGGATGACGCGCAAATCCGCTCCGTTGCCGAGCAAATGCGTCGCAAATGAGTGCCGCAACAGGTGCGGATGGATGATGGTGGGCTCAAACCCGGCTTCAACGGCGCGCTCGCGCAAAATCTGCCAAATCCGCTGGCGCGTCAGTTTGAAGCCGCGAATCGACAGAAAAATCTCGATTCCGCTGCGGGGATTGACGAAGCGGGGGCGTTCCTTGGTCAGGTAAGCCACGATCGCTTCCCTGGCGCGCTGCCCCATGGGGACGAGCCGCGTTTTGCCGCCCTTGCCGAGCACGCGGACCATGCGCTCGTCCAGATTTACGGCGTCGAGGGTCAGTTCCACCAGCTCGGTGAGGCGCAGGCCGGAGCCATAGAACAGCTCGATGATGGCGCGGTCGCGCAAGCCGCGTTCGCCGTCCGGATCGATGGCCTCGATGATGGATTCGATGGTTGTTTCGTTGAGCGTGCCGGGGAGGTGGCGCTCCAGCTTTGGGGAGATGAGCGGTTCGCCCAGGTCTTTGGGTAAAATTCCGCGCCGGTGCAGGAAACGGAAGAAAACCTTCAGCGCGAGGTTGTTGAGCCGCAACGTGCTGGAGGACCATTCCTCCGCTTTGCGCTGGGCCAGGAAGCCGGTTAGGTGCTCGAACTTCAAATCGCCCACCGCGCGGATTTCGCGATCTTTCTCAAGCCAGGCGCGAAAGTGCTCGAGCGATTGCTGGACGGAGAGTTGGTAGTTGGTGGAAAGTCCGCGCTCGGTGGCGAGATGGCGGATGAATTGGTCGATGGCGGATTCCAGACGGCTCGCAGGTTAGGGTTGGTTTCCAGGCGCCCCGCAAAATCGGCGCTTCCGGCAATTTCGTCAACCGGCGCCGCGCGAAAAGGCTGCCCGGGGCTCGGTTAACCGTCGCCATCGCCGGTTCCCAAGTCGGTGTCCTGCATGAAGCAGCCGGCGAACCAGAAAATGAAGCCGATGGCGCAAATCCAGGGCAACATTACGCCTAACGCGGCCCAACGCGGGACTCCCAACAAGGTTGGCACCGGATCGCCGGGTTCGGGCGTCAACGCGGCACAGGTGATGCCCGACCAGAGTAAAAACGCGGTCCAGGCGGCGAGAATGACCCACATTTCGCGGCGGGATTGGCGAAATGACGCGCCGAGGTCGTGGGCGCCGGTTTTTTGGGGCGAATCGGTCGAATTTGGCGAGGAAGCGGCCATGAGCGGGATCTTGAGCGAGACTAGGCCGTTTTGCTAGGCCAAAATTTCGCGGGCCACGTGTCCTTCCACGTCGGTTAGCCGAAAATCCCGGCCCGCGTAGCGAAACGTCAGTTTTTCGTGGTTGAGGCCCAGGATGTGGAGGATGGTCGCGTGCAAATCGTGCACGTGCATTTTGTCGCGTTCGGCGTAGTAGCCGTAATCGTCGGTGGCGCCGTAGGCGAAGCCGGGCTTTACGCCGGCACCGGCCATCCACATGGTGAAGCCGTGAGGGTTGTGATCGCGGCCGTTGGTTCCCTGCGCGGTGGGCGTGCGGCCAAATTCGCCGCCCCAGATGACGAGGGTGTCCTCCAGCATGCCGCGCGCCTTTAAATCGCGCAAAAACCCCGCGATCGGCTTGTCCACCTCTGCCGCGTTTTTCGTGTGACCCTGGTAGAGGTTGCTGTGCTGATCCCACTGCACCTCGCTGTCGCTGTGCGTCACTTGGACGAATCGGACGCCGCGTTCCAGAAATCGCCGCGCCATGAGGCATTGCCGCCCGAAATCCTCGGTCAGCGGATCGTCGATCCCGTAGAGTTTGCGCGTAACCGGCGTTTCGCCGCTCAAATCTTGCACCACCGGCATTTCCGCCTGCATCCGGAAGGCCAGCTCGAAGGAGTTGAGCCGTCCCTCCAGCGCCTGATTTCTCCCCACGGCTCGCAGGTGATCGCGATTCATCGCTGCGATCAAATCCAACTGCTTGCGCTGCAATTCCGGCGAAATTCGCTCGTTGCGGATGTGCTTCACCACCGCTTGCGACGCCTTAAGGCTGGCGTTGCCGATTGGCGTGCCCTGACAGTGCGACGGCAAAAACGCCGCGCCCCAATTGTTGACCCCGCCGTGCGCCAAAGTGGGGCAAATCGTCACAAACGCGGGCAAATTCTCGTTTTCCGTGCCCAGCCCGTAAATCACCCACGAACCGAGGCTGGGGCGGACAAAAGTGTCGCTGCCGGTGTGGAGTTTCAGCAAAGCTCCGCCGTGGGCCGGGTTGGTGCCATGAACCGAGCGCAGAACGCAAAGTTCGTCGATGAGCTGGGCCACGTTCGGGAAAAGCTCGCTAACCGGCAACCCGCTCTGTCCGTAACGTCGGAATCGCCACGGAGATTTGAGCAAATTGCCCTGCTTGGCGAAGGTGACTCGCGGCAGATCAAAGGGCAGGGGCTTGCCGTGGTCGCGATCCAGCAGCGGCTTAGGATCAAAGGTATCCACGTGCGACGGCCCGCCCTTCATGAACAGGAACACCACGCGCTTAGCCCGCGCCGGCACGTGTGGTTTGCGCGCCGCAAGCGGGTTGGCTGCCGAAGATTCCCCGCCGAGCATCGCAGAAAACGCCAGATGCCCAAAACCCACCGCGCTGGTTTGGAGCAGGCGGCGGCGGCTGGGCGGTTGGGCGGATTCGGGGTGCATGGCTTGCTTTTTTAGAACACGAGCGGCGGGAAGGCGCCTTTTCACCCAACGGATTGAAAGGGACGCAAGCGACGTCCCTTCAGTCCTTTAGGTCCCTTTTGTCCCTTTTTGCCGATCACGGTTCGTCCGGCAAGAACTGCACCGCGTCGATGATGACGTGCGCGTTGGTGCCCTTGGTCGAAATTTCCACCACGCCCTCCGCGCCGAAGACAAAGGTTCCCACGCTGCTAAACGGGGCGATTTTGGTCTCGGCCTTTTGGTTTAAGGTCAGCTTGGCCGTGCCGCCGGCGTGAACCACGCTGACCGGCACGTTGGTGGCCCGATTTCCGTGCGGTGAATGCGCGATGCGCACTTCGTAGCGGCCGGGCTTGAGTTTGGCCTCCCAGCGGGCGGATTTTTCGCCCTTGCCTTCGTTGCCGTCGTGAAGGTAGTCTGCGCCAACGCAGGTTGAGACGGAGCTGCTGGTCCATTGGCCGGTTAATTTGGCGGCTGCGTTGTCCAAAACAACGCCGGGCAGCGATTTTGGATCGATGGTGACTTTGGGAGTGTGAGGCGCGCGCGCCATTTCGAGAACCTGGCCGTCCTCTAGCAGGCGTGGCCGCAATTTTGCGTAATCGACGCTTTGCACGTCAATTTCCGCGTCCAACGCCATTGCCGCCGCGGTGGCCGCGCTTTGGCCCAAAATCATGAAAACCGGCTCCATGCGAATGGACCCGTAGGCGATGTGTGAGGATGAAACGCAGACGGGGACCAGGAGATTCGTGCATTCGCTGCGTTTTGGCACGATGGCGCGGTAGCTGATGGGATAGGGGCCGCCGGGGCTCACCTGGATGTCGCCCTCGTTCCTAACATTGCCGCTGCCGTCCACGTAGCGCTGGACGTTGTGCGAGTCCATGTTGTAGCTGCCCATGCCGATCGATTCCGGGGTGGGAACCAGCGCGCGGAGGTGGTTTTCAGTCATGACGAAGTCGCCGACCATGCGCCTGGCTTCGCGCACGTAAATTTGGTGGGGCCAGTGGCCGTTGTCGGTAAATTCGTCCTTGGCCAGGCCCCAGGTTGCCATGCGCTCGCGGACGTCTTGGCGGACCGAGGGGTCGTTGGCCAGGAAATACATCAGCCCCTGCTGGTAACGCTCGTGCTCGGCAATGATCTCCCGGCGCCGCTCGTAGCTCGCCTCCGGGTAGTCGTAGTTCAACCCAATGTTGTCGGTGGAAAACGCGCCGTGATTGTTCGTGTCGGTCTTTGCGTTCGGCGCGGGGTCGAATTTGCGAAAAACCTGGTCCCAACCGCCTTCCAGGTAACGGGCGACCAACGCGTATTGGCCGGGATCGTAGCCCTGCGGCTTGGGAAAGGGCACGCGGTTCTCAGGAACCTGCGTCAGGCACATGCGAAAATTGTAGGCCTGGACGCGGTGATCTCCCTGGCCTTGAACGCCCGGCGGATCCGCGGAAATTCGCGGCAACAGCCCGCTTTTCGGGTCGCCCGGCTTCACGTAGGCGGAGACCGGGTAGTCAAACTGATGCTTGCGCGCGTTTTCGATCTGCACGCCGTTCAGCGTCTCGCGATAGACGGAATTTGCCTCGCGCCCGACGGTGAAGGAGACGCCCGCGGCGGCCATCAGGTCGCCCTCGTAGGTGCAATCCAGAAAAACGCGCCCGGCGAGGGTTTTGCCGCTCAACGTGGCGATGGATGCGATGCGTCCGCCGGCCTTAACCACGCCATTTTCGCGATTCAGCCATTCCTCGCGCAAAACGGGGATGCCGTGTTCCTCGACCAGCGCCTCGAACGCAGCTTCAGCCACGCCGGGCTCAAACACCCACATGGCGTCGTCGTCCTTGCGGTAACGCGAATACTCAGCCGGTTTTTGGAATTTCCAGGCCTGGGGCTGGTCGTAGTGGCGCTTGAGCCGCTGATAAAACTCGCGCGAAATCCCGCCAACGGCCTCTTTGCGCCCGCTGTCGGTCCAACCCAGCCCGCCGCTGGTCAACCCGCCGAGGTGCTTGTCCGGGCTGACGACGACGACGGATTTCCCCATTCTCTTGGCCTGCACGGCCGCGGAAATCGCCGCTGAATTGCCGCCGTAGACGACGACGTCGTATTCTTTCGCTGCGGCGGCAAAATTCCAGAAAACGGCCGCGGTGAGGATGGTGGTGAGCCGGATCATTCGGCAAATTTTATCGAGCGCCCGGGCTGACGCAACCGGCGACTCGGATCGGTGGTTTTTCTGGTTGTCAGGGTCGGCAGGAGTCCTTAGGATTGCCGAAATTTTTCCGGTCCGATGAAATATTCCCGCAACTCAATTGCCGCCCTCGTTTTGCTATCGAGCATGGTTCTCGCTCCCCTAACACTGGCCGAGGAGTCTGCCAAACCGGCCGAGCCGGGAATGCTCGAGCAAATCAGCCTCAGCATCGACAAGGGCATGGGGCCGATTTCCAACATTGCCGGCAAGATCATCTTCTTCCCCATCAAAATCGCCGGACAAAACTTGCCCATTATCCTCATCATCCTGGGAGGAACGGCGATTTTCGTGACGATTTACTTCGGTTTCGTGAATCTGCGCTGCTTTGGGGTCGCCATTCGAACGGCGAAGGGAAAATACACCCCGCCGGATGCACCCGGCGAAATCACCCACTTTCAGGCGCTCAGCGCGGCGCTGTCGGCGACGGTGGGACTCGGCAACATCGCCGGTGTTGCCGTGGCTATCGGCCTTGGAGGACCTGGCGCGACGTTTTGGATGATCTTGATGGGGCTCTTTGGCATGAGCACCAAATTCGCCGAGTGTACGTTGGGGGTGAAATATCGAAAAATCGACGAAAACGGCAAAGTGCGCGGCGGGGCGATGTATTACTTGCGCGATGGGCTAAACGAAAAGGGCCTGGGGACGCTGGGTGGCATTTTGGCGGTATTTTTCGCGATTTTCGTCATTGGCGGTGCGTTTGGGGCCGGCAACATGTTTCAGGCCAACCAATCCTTCGACCAATTCGAGCAAAGCTGGGCAAACGGCCTTTCGCCGGTGATATTCGGGGTGGTGATGGCGATTTTAGTCGCGGCGGTCATCATTGGCGGCATCGTCTGGATTGCCCGGGTAACCTCCATCTTGGTACCATTCATGTGCGCGGGTTACATCCTTACCGCCCTGGTAATTATCCTGGGAAATCTGGACCAAGTCGGCCCTGCCTTCGCGGCCATTGTTGGTGGAGCTTTTAGCGCTAAAGCCATTGCCGGCGGAATCGTTGGCGTCCTCATCCAAGGCATCAAGCGAGCGGCTTTTTCCAACGAAGCCGGGCTGGGTTCGGCGCCCATCGCCCATTCCGCGGTAAAGACCGACCGGCCCGCCAGCGAGGGATTCGTTGCCTTGCTGGAACCGTTTACCGATACCGTGGTGGTGTGCACCATGACTGCGCTGGTCATCGTCATTTCCGGCACCTGGATTGTTAGCGGCGAGGTCAAAGAGGGTGGCGTGCAAATGGTTGCCGATCCCGCCCACGAGCAAGCGGGCCAAGAGTTGAACGCGGGTCAGTTCGTCCACCTAAAAGACACCCAGGTTCTTGAGGCAGACGGAGGCGAGCCGGAGGAATGGGTGCAAGTCATCGGCCTGGTCTCCCCGGATTACACGGAGACGCCCGTTGAGCAAGGGTGGATTCCCGCCTCGGCCGTCAGCGACTTGAAAGGCATCAACACCACCTCCATGGCGTTTAAAAAACGCATCGATTGGTTTCCCAAGCTGCTATCCATCGCCGTGCTTCTGTTCGCGTTTTCCACCATGATCTCCTGGTCCTACTACGGCGAGCAAGGCGTGCGCTACCTGGCGCGCACCTTCCTCAGCAACGCCTTCGGGCCCAACGCGCCAAACACCTGCGTGCTGGTCTACAAGGTCGTCTTTTGCCTGCTCATCATCGTCGGTGCCTCCGCCTCGCTCAACAACGTCATCAATCTCTCCGACGCGTTGGTTTTTGCCATGGTCATCCCCAACATGGTGGGCCTTTACCTGCTGCTGCCCGTTGTGAAAGAGGAAGCCGCCAAGTTCCTCGAGCACGTTCGTTCCGTTGAAGGGAAGTAACAAATTCGGGCGATGTGGTCACCTGACCTAGCCTGACTTAGCCTAGCAGGTTCGCCAATTCCTCCTCACCAATCACCGAAACGCCCAATTTTTCAGCTTTGGCCAGCTTGCTCCCCGCTTTTTCGCCGGCGAGGAGGTAGGACGTCTTGGAGCTGACACTACCGGTGACTTTTCCGCCCGCTGCGCGAATTTTTTCGGCAAAAACGTCCCGCGGTTCGCTCAACGTGCCGGTGATGACCCAGGTGGTGCCGGCCAACGCGTCGGATGCCTCAGCCGCTGCTTCGGTGGCGCCCGGCTCGGCGGCGGCAAACGGCAGACCTAACTCGCGCAACTCAGCCATCCGCCGTTGATTCGCCGATTCGTCGAAAAAGTCGCTGATGGCTTGGGCGACGATGCTCCCGACGTCTTCCACTTCCTCCAATTCCTCGACCGTGGCGTTGGCCAGCGCTTCGATGCTGCCGAAATGAGCCAGGAGCGATTGCGCCGAGGTGGAGCCGACGTGAAGGATGCCGATGCCGAACAAAAATCGCCACGCCGGCCGCGTTTTCGAGGCTTCGATGCCGGCGAGCAGCTTTTCCACGCTGCGTTGACCCATGCGCTCCAGCTCCAGCACGTCGTCGAACTTCAGCCGGTAGAGATCGGGGATGTCGCGGGCCAATCCGGCATCGACCAGTTGATCGACCATGACCGAGCCCAGCCCCTCGATGTCCATCGCGCCGCGGCTGGCGTAGTGCCGGAGTTGGCGCCGCACTTTTTCCGGGCAAACCGGGTTTGGGCAAAAAACCTTCACCGCCACGTCGTCGTGCTTCACCGCGGTTTCGCAAGTCGGGCACTTGTCCGGCATGACGAAGGGCTCTTCCTCGCCAGTCCGTTGCTCGGTCAGCACTTTGACCACCGCGGGGATGATTTCGCCCGCTTTCTCGATGACGACGCGATCGCCGATTCGAATGTCTTTGCGCTCGATTTCCTCCTGGTTGTGCAAGGTGGCGCGTGAGACGGTCGAGCCACTGACGAAGACCGGTTCCAGGTTCGCGACCGGCGTCAGCGCTCCGGTTCTGCCCACCTGGATGTCGATGCTTAGCAGCCTGGTTTCCACCTGCTCGGGTTCGAATTTGAACGCGATGGCCCAGCGCGGCGCTTTGGAGGTTTGGCCAAGTTTTTTCTGATCGGCCACGGAGTTGACCTTGATCACCGCGCCATCCGTCTCGTAGGGCAAATCGTGGCGATGCGCGTCGGTTTCGCGCACGGCGTTGAGGGATTCTTCCAGATTCGTGGCGCGCCAGACTTTTGAGGCGGAGGGGAGCCCGCAGGTCTGCAGGAGCTCGTAAAGTTGCTCCTGCGACTCGAATTCGAACCCCTCCAACTTGCCGAAGCCGTGAAAAATCACGTCCAGCGGCCGTTGCGCGGTAATTTTGGGGTCCAACTGCTTCAGCGAGCCGGCGGTCGCGTTGCGCGGATTGGCGAAAGCGGCCTCCCCGGCGTCTTCGCGCTGTTGGTTCAGCTCGGCAAATCCCTCGTTGGGCATGAAAACCTCGCCTCGGACCTCAAAAAGAGTTTCCGGGGCGCCGTTTGGCAGTTTGAGCGGCAAACGCCGGATCGTGCGCATGTTGTGGGTGATGTCGTCCCCGGTTCGGCCGTCGCCGCGGGTGGCGGCATACTTCAGCGCCCGGCCCTCGTAAACCACGGAAACCGCCACGCCGTCAATTTTGGGCTCGACCACCACCGGAATCGCTTCCAGGTTGAGTTGCTTTTGCAAACGGCGATAAAAATCCATCAACTCGTCCTCGGAGTAGGTGTTGTCCAGGCTCATCATCGGCACGGGATGCTCCACCTGGGTAAACTCCTCCAAGGGCGCCCCACCCACCCGCTGGGTTGGCGAATTTAGCGACGCCAGGTCGGGAAACTGCTTCTCTAAATCGCTCAAACGCCGATGCAACGCGTCGTAATCCCGATCGCTGATCTCGGGTTGCGCTTGCTCGTAGTAAAGCCGGTTGTGGCGCTCGATTTCGGCGCTTAGCCGTTCCATTTCTTGCTTGGCTTGGTCGCGGTCCGCCATAATTCTAACCTCATGGCAGAAAGTGGGGCGTGAGGCAACTGTTTCCTGGGGTTGGTTGATGATTCCAGCGTCTTACTCCAATCGTGATTTGCCAGTGCGCTCACGAACAAAGAAAGCTAGTTACAATAGAGTAAATCAATTATAATTGGCATAGCCGTCAAAAGTGTAGCAGAATAGCGCCGCTGGAATCCCAAAAATCCATTCTTCCTAATCACACCATGAGAGAATTTCTTCAAGAAGCCATTCTACCGCATAACATGCCGTTTACCATTCTCCTGGGTTGTGTCATTTTATATTGGCTCATCGCTATGTTGGGCGCACTGGACTTTGAGATGCTGGATGGTCTGTTGCAAGTCGATACCGAAATAGATGGTGACGCCAGCGTAGAGGGCGCCGATAGCAATGACGGAGAAACCGGCGGACCGGGCATCATTCAATCGATGATGAATTTCATGAACGCGTCTGACGTGCCCATCATTTTGGTGTTATCGCTACTTACCTTGTTTACCTGGGCCGCCAACCTTTTGGGCAATCACTATCTGAACCCCTCCCATGATGGAATGATAGCTGCCGCGGTCGCGTTTGGCGCTATAATCGTGGGCGTGTTATCCGCAAAGTGGCTCACCATACCGCTGAAACCTTTCGGAAGAATGATCAAATCCGCGGAAAAGCAGGAACCGGTCATTGGACGCTCCGGATTTGTGCGTTCGCCAAATTTGGATCACGAGTTCGGCCAGGTGGAAGTAGAGGCAGAAGGCGCACCCTTGCTTTTAAACGCGCGTCTATCTGTCGAAGGCAAAAGCCTGCCCAAGGGCACATCCATTTTAGTCGTGGCGAAGGAGGAAAACTCGGATTGGTACACCGTCCGGTCCCTGAAGCCAGAATCGGAAATAACATCGTAACCCAAATAGAAAATGCCAATATACGCACTTGTGGAAATCCAGCCCATGCTGGGATTTGTCGGAACAATGATCGCTGCCGTTCTTGGAGCTATCCTGTTCTTTGTTCTAGCCGCCGGCATCCTCTACGCCACGCTTTACCGCAAGGTTAAGAAAGGCACGGCGCTTGTTCGGACCGGAATGGGCGGCACGGAAATCGCCTTTGACGGCATTTTTGTTGTGCCGGTCGTTCACCGGGCGGAATCGATCGATATATCGTTAAAAAGCGTGGAAATCGATCGCTCCGGCAAACACGGTCACGGCCTCATTTGTAAGGATAACATCCGCGCAGACATCAAGGTGAAATTCTTCGTTCGCGTCAACAACGCCAAGGAAGACGTCCTGAAAGTCGCGCAATCCATCGGCTGCGACCGCGCTTCGAGCGAAGCAGAGATTCGGGCGCTTTTTGACGCCAAATTTTCCGAAGCGCTTAAAACTGTCGGCAAGCAGTTTAACTTCGTCGATTTGTATCAAGAGCGCGATACCTTCCGCAGCGAGATTCTCAAGGTCATTGGCACCGATCTGAACGGTTTTGTCCTTGATGACGCGGCAATCGACCATTTGGAACAAACGCCGATCGAGGACCTGGATCCGGACAACGTCTTGGATTCCGAAGGCATCCGAAAAATCACCGAACAAACCGCGCAGGAGAAAAAAGGCGCCAACTTCGCTCGCCGGGATGAGGAACGCGTTATCAAACAACAAGACGTGGAGGCGCGCGAGGCGATTTTGGAACTCGAACGTCAGTTGGCCGAAACCGAGGCCAAGCAAGGGCGGGAAATTGCCGTGGTGCAAGCGCGCGAGAAAGCGGAATCCGAACAAGTCAAACACGAGCAATGGCTACGCGAAGAACAGGCCCGGATCGCCGCTGAAGAAGAAGCACACGTCGCGCAAGAGAACAAAGAGCGCACCGTTCTGGTCGCGCAACGCAACAAGGAGCGGACCGACGCGGTGGAACTGGAACGCGTCGAGCGGGACCGCGAAATGGAAGTAATCGACCGCGAGCGAGTCACGCAGTTGAAGGCGATCGAGCGTGATAAAGCGGTGGAAGGCGAAAAGCGCGACATCCAGCAAGTAATAAAAGAACGCGTGGCCTTGGAGAAGACAGTTGTTGAAGAACAACAACGCGTCCTGGATACCGAGGCACACGCCACTGCCGAACGGGAAAAACAAGTCGCCATTACCCAGGCGGAAAAGGAAGCTCAAGAAGAATTGGTCAAAACGATCAAGGAAGCCGAGGCGAAACAGGAGGCCGCAAAGTTGGAGGCCGATCAGGACTTATACGTCCGCGTGAAAGACGCCGAGGCCGGCAAAACCGCTGCGGAATTGCACGCTGAGGAAGTTGTGATTGAAGCCGAAGCCCAACAAACCGCCGCGGAAAAAGAGGCAACAGCGAAAAAGATGCTTGCCGAGGCCATTGCCGCCGAATCGGCTGCCGAAGGGCTTGGGGAAGCTGATGTGATTCGCGCTCAAGGCGAAGCTGAGGCCAATAGCATTAACGAAAAAGCCGAAGCGATGAAGCTCTTCGACGAGGTGGGGCGCGAGCACGAAGAATTCAAGCTCGAACTGGAAAAACAAAAGGAAATCGAGCTTGCCGAGATCAACATCCGCCGCGATGTCGCCGCCGAACAAGCAATGATCGTCGGCGAAGCGCTGAAGAGCGCTCGTATTGACATTGTGGGCGGTGAAACGGAGTTTTTCGATAAAATCACCAAGTCGATCATGAACGGCAAAGCTGTCGATCGCCTGGTGAACAACAGCGCCGCACTAACCGACGTAAAAGAGACCTTTTTTAGCTCTGATCCCGACTATTTTAAGGCGCAAATGCGCAACTGGGTGGAGCAATTCGGGTTCTCCAGCGAGGATCTCAAAAATCTAACCATCTCCGCGGTTTTGAGCCAAATGGTGGCGGCTTCGAACGATGACAACGGGACCCGAAACAAGCTCCAGATGCTGTTGGGCGCCGCCGAACGCTTTGGCCTGGCCGATGAAAAGGCGGAAAAAGTGATTCGCCGCTTAACCAGCTAACACAACGTCATGGCAGAGGAAAACGCAGAAAAACCTGCTGCGCTTGAAGGGGGCGCCTACGAAATAATTCGTGGGCGCCTCGAAACTCACGGCGCGCAGCTTCGGAAGCGGCTTGCCAGCCTGAACGCGGACCGGCAGGAAGTATTTGGCGCTATTGAGGCAAGCCTGGTTGGCACGGAGCGGATCACCACGCAACATAATTGTGTTCCGCGTGATATGGTGGCCTGCGGCGGAAACCTGTTCTTGTTTGGTTACAACGTACATTTGGGGCTGAAATTGCAGACAGAACTCTCAGACGTCTTCGCGGTTTATCGCTATGAGGCAGCGGATCATAGCTTCCATCAGGTTGGCCTGGATTTGATTCGCGACGAACAATTCGAGCGCGATTTCGCCTACCTCTACAAATATTATCGGCAGGCTGTTTTCGCAAAGTTTATGATCGCAGGCCCGCATCTTTTCATGGCCTTTCGCGTGGGACGAGAAGTGGCGGACGTCAAGGTGTTCAAGTGGGCTCTAGCCGACGGCGAATTGCACTATCTGGGCAACCGATTCGACCATGAGTACGTTTTCCCGCCCCAGCAGGAGTTTGTGTGGAAACGCGCCCACCGGGACCTTCACCGCTACGGAGAACATCCCCATATTTCCATCGAAGACCGGATATTTGTGGAAACGGTTGGGGGAGACCTGACCATCAAAATTGAGGACAATACCGACACGGGCGAAGGAATCTACGCCGAGGCTGTTGCGGCCGCCGATCAAACCCTGGACGACGCCGAAATCTTCTACGCGTGCGTGGGTAGCCTGATTCTGCTAAAAATCCTGCCCTATCAGGAAAAAGACTACCGCTACCTGGTCTACAACGAGAAGATCCGCAAGGTCTATTCCGTCCCGGGGATTCGGGACTCTTGCGTGTTGCTGCCGGACGATCATGGCCTGATTTTCGCCAACGGTTACCTGTTGCAGATTGGCGAGGTCAAGGTTTTTGACAGCGATCTGGAGAATATGCTCTTCGAGCGCCGGATTGCGTCTCCCAACGGCGAAGACCACCTTTTTGTCTTCTACAACCGGCGTTCGGGGCAATACACGCTGCTATCCTACAACATCATCACCCAAAACGTCGAAACCCCGATTGTTTGCCACGGTTTCACGATATTTTCCAACGGTGAGCTGGTCTATTTCAAGGCGGAAAGCAATCCGCAAAAACATCACGTTCTCCAGGTATGGCAGACACCGTATGTTAGCGATGCAGGCAGCATCGCAAATAAAGAGAAAACCGGCACTTATCTCTACAAAATCGGCAACGCGGATTTGGTACGGTGCATGGCGGAATGTCAGGAGATTCTAACGCTCTTGGCCAAAGACGACTCGTTTGAGGGGTTGTATCTCGATTTGGCGAAGCGATCCGGGGATATTTGCGATAGCTACTTTTGGATCGGCCGGCCGGAAACCCATCAACTGAAGGTTCCGCTGATGGATGTTAAATCCGCGGCTGAAGCGGCGATCTCCGAGTTTGAAAAGGTGGTGCGCTTGCGCAAAACAGCCGGCGAGGAGACGGGAAGGCTCTCCAAACGCACAACCGAGATTGTTGGCAAGGCTAAGCACATGATGCCGGACGATATCCTGGGATTCGTTCACATTTTAGGGGATTTGCGCGAATTGCGCGGGGAATTGATCTCGCTGCGGGACATCCGCTACGTGAACTTGGACCGTGTCGGCGCCATGGAGGCCGACGTTGCAGAAGCGTCGGAGGCGATCTCACGAAAATGCGTGGATTTCCTGCAAACCGATGCTGCTCTCGAGCCCTATCGCAAGCGCGTCGCTGACCGCGAAGCCGCAATCGCGAAGATTAAAAAGGTGGTTGAGGCTGAGGAGATCGAAACGGGCCTAAACGAGGCTGCCGGCGAGTTGGAAATGTTGATCGATATCGTCGGAAATCTCAAGATCGAGGATGCCACGCAAACTACGCAAATCGTCGATCAAATCTCCACGATTTACGCGCAACTGAATCAGGTCAAAGCCACACTAAAAGCACGAAACCTTGAGCTATCGCGGGAAGAAGGCGCCGCACAGTTTGGAGCGAAACTGAAGCTGCTGAACCAGGCTGTCGTCAATTATCTCGATCTTTGTTCTACGCCTGAAAAATGCGAAGAATTTTTGACGAAAGCGATGATCCAACTCGAAGAGTTGGAAGGCGAGATTAGCGAATTTGACGAATACGTCGAGCAGATCGGAGAAAAGCGGGATGAGATCTACAATGCCTTCGAATCGCGCAAATTGAGCCTGACAGAGGCGCGAAATCGGCGCGCGGGGACGTTGATGAAGTCCGGCGAACGAATTTTGACCGGTATTCGCCATCGGGTCGAACAATTTGAGTCGATCAATGAAATCAACGGATATTTGGCCGGCGATTTGATGGTGGAGAAGATCCGCAACGTGATCGCAGACCTAAAAGTGTTGGGAGACACCGTGAAAGCCGGCGACCTGCAAACACAGCTAAACTCGCTACGAGAAGAAAGCGTCAGGCAGCTAAAAGATCGCAAGGAGTTGTACGTGGACGGCAAAAACGTCATCCAGTTTGGCGAGCACAAGTTTTCCGTGAACAACCAGGAGTTGGAGCTAACAGTGGTTCCGCATGACGAGCAAATGTGTCTTCATCTCACGGGAACGGGCTTTTTTGAGGCGATTGAGGAAGAGGAATTCCTGGAAACCTCGGACATTTGGGATCAATCGGTATTATCCGAAAATGGCGAGGTCTATCGGGCCGAATACCTGGCTTATCAATACATCCAAACCCATCCCGCTGGAGCAGCCACATTGGAAGACGTACAACGGTTCGCGGCCACCAGGTACGATGAAGGATACACCAAGGGCGTGCACGACCGCGACGCGCTGAAACTCATCAAAAAGCTGCTTACCTTGCGCGAAAAAGTCGGTTTGTTGCGCTACAACTCCAAAGCGCGGGCATTGGGCCTGCTATTTTGGGAGTGTTGGAGCGATGGCGACGCCAAGGCGCTTTCGGAGGCAAAATTGCTCGCATTTGGCGACATGCAAAACACGTTCGGCGCCAATGGAACGGCGCCTGCCGATCATGTTGGCGATCTGGTGCGCGGCATTCGAGACAGCGGCCTTTCGGGCGATTCATTGCTTGTGGAAGAGGCGGCGGAATACTTGTTTCACGAACTCAGCACGCCCAAGGAATTCACCGTCTCGCGGGAGGCGAGCGACCTGGTTACACACTTTAAAACCGCCATCGCAGGCAAGCAGGCGGAGAAGACGTTTCAGGAGGCTCAGGCGCCGCTGAAGGCTAACCCGAGAGCGCGCTATGCCGTTATCCTTGACTGGGTGCGCGGATTTTTGGCAACCGGTCATGAACCCGAAATTGAGGCCGATTTTGCCGAAGAAGCGGCGGTTCATCTCTTGCGAGGCGGTTTCCGCAAGAAAGACGTCGTCAAGACGAATCTCGCCGCAAAGCTGAGCGGATTTTCCGGATCGCACCCGGCGATTGGCAATGGGGGAACCTATGCGTTTCACTTCAATCGGTTTATCGACAAACTGCGCCGGTTCGATCGCGAAATCGTGCCCAAATTCCGATCCTACTCAAGGCTGAAAACGCAGTTGGTCGAAAAAACGCGCGAAACAATGCGGTTGCAAGAATTCAAGCCGCGGGTGATGTCCGCCTTTGTGCGAAATCGCTTGATCGACCAGGTGTATCTGCCGCTTGCCGGCGCAAATCTGGCCAAGCAACTGGGTACCGCCGGGGAAGACTCGCGCACCGACCGCATGGGGCTGCTTTTGTTGATATCTCCACCGGGCTACGGAAAAACAACGTTGATGGAATATATCGCCAATCGCCTTGGGATCACTTTCATCAAGGTCAACGGACCGGCAATCGGGCACAACGTAACTTCGTTAGATCCTAACGAAGCGCCGAACGCCAGTGCGCGGGAAGAAGTGGACAAACTAAACCTGGCGCTGGAAATGGGCGACAATATCATGATCTATCTGGACGACATCCAACACTGTCATCCGGAGTTTTTGCAAAAATTCATCAGCTTGTGCGACGCCCAGCGCAAAATGGAAGGCGTGTGGAAGGGCGAGGCGAAAACCTATGATTTGCGCGGCAAAAAAGTGGCCGTGGTCATGGCGGGCAACCCCTACACGGAAAGCGGCGGAAAATTCCAAATTCCCGACATGCTTGCCAACCGGGCGGATACCTACAACCTGGGTGACATCATTGGCGGGCACGGATCCGCCTTCAAGGCCTCCTATATTGAAAACGCGCTAACATACAACGCCGTTTTATCCAAGCTGGCCGCGCGCAGCCAGCAAGATGTCTACGCCGTGATGAAAATCGCGGAAACCGGCACGCAGGAAGGGATCGATTTTCAAGGCAACTACGCCGTTGAGGAGATCGACGAATTGGTCGACGTCACCCGCAAGCTTTTTCGCGTTCGCGACACGATTTTGCGAGTCAACCAGCAATATATCGCCAGCGCCGCGCAGCAGGACGAATATCGGACGGAGCCGGCATTCAGGCTCCAGGGATCTTATCGCAACATGAACCGGATCGCCGAGCGCGTTTTAGCACTAATGACGGAAAAAGAGGTGGAAGCGCTCATCATGGATCACTACGAAAACGAAGCGCAAAACCTAACCACCGGCGCGGAAGCCAATCTGCTGAAATTTCGCGAAATGGAGGGAATTCTCACCCCGCAGGAGGCCAAACGCTGGGAGGACATCAAGGCCAAATTCCAGCGAAACCTCTTGATGGGCGGCGGCGGCGAAAACGACCCGGTGAGCCGTGTGGTGGGGCAATTGGCGGTGTTTGGCGAAGGTTTGGAGCGCATTCGAGAGGCGCTGGAGGGCGCCTCGCAGCCAAAATTGGCCGAATCCACGTTGCAGCAGTTGGAGGCGATCATTCGGGGAATTCGCTCGGTTCCCGTCGATGTAGAGGTCAAAATCGTCCCTTCAAACGGCGATGATCCCGTTGTGGAAACACAGATCCAACAAGGCAAAGGATAGGGAGAAATTCGATTGCAAAAACCGGCGGGAATGACAGGGTTGCGCCCGCGCCGTTGCCAGGCGCGTAACACCTTATCGAGCGAACGACCATGGCCCAAAACTCACCATCATCCAAATCCTTTGCCGGAACCCTCGGCACCTTAAGCAGCGGCGTCACCGCGGTTATTTTGACCGTCCTGCTGGGCATCTTTGGGTTCAAACTGCTCGGCGCGATGTTTGAGACCGCTAGGCTCACCGAAGCGCCTTCGGAATCCGGTTCCGCGGTTGCCACTGCCCCATCTGCGCCACAAACTCCCCCGGCAGGTGCGGGAACCCCGCCAAACGCGCCTTCCACGCCCGAGACCCCTGCTTCCGGAGACAGAGCACCAGCGGGGTCCGTAGATTTCGCCGCCCTGGGCAAAGCCACCTTCGCCAACTGCGTTGCCTGCCACGGGGAGGATGGAAAAGGGCCGCCCATGAAGATGAATCCGCCCATGGCGCCCGTCCTTGCAGGATCGGAATTCGTGAACGGTCCGACGGAGAAGCTGGCCTATCTGGCGCTGAAAGGAGCGATGCCGGACATGACGCGGCACGTTGGCGCCATGGTCGGTTGGAGCGCCACTTTGAGCGACGAACAGATCGCAGCGGTATTGACCTACATTCGGTCGAATTTCGGCAACAAGAGCGGCCCTATCACGCCGGAACAAATTGCCTGGGCGCGGGAAAAATACGCCGATGCTCCGATGCCAACCCGGCAGCAGGTGGACGCCGTGGAAGGCGATCTGCCGAAGCTTCCCTAACCCTAGACCAACCTACCTTTTTCACGAGCAAGCCGAGTCTGCTGGGGCCATTGAGATTCGCCGGCGTTATCGGCGCCGGCCACCCAACTCATCCAGGAATGTGGCCAGGTCGATCAAATCCGCCACGCTCAGCAGCGTGTTGAAGTTGGGCATCGGCGATTCTTGGGCTCCAGCCTTGTCGCCAGCCTGGATCATCACAGCCTGATATTGCGGCGCCACAATGTGCTTGGGATTCAAAATCGCCCGGCCGAATTCATCGCGATTCCACAAAAGGTGCGTGGAACCCCCCAGGTGAATCTTCAGCTTGGCGGGCAGGTCGAAGTCCGGCAACTCCCTGCCTTCCAGGGTGTGGCAACGGTAGCACCTTTGCTCCAGAAACACCGTCTCCCCACGGGCGATGTTGCCCTGCGGAATGAAGGATGAGGGAGCAGAAGCCGGAGAGTCTTGGGCGTTGGCGGAGACGGTGTGTAGTAGAATGGGTAGCAGCCAGTAAATCTTTCTCATCCGGCAGCCTAACACTGTTTCAAATGGGTGCTTCCTCTTGCTTGGCTTGGGCTGCGCCTTTTTTGGCAAAAGCAGAGCAAGTAGCTGGATTCGGCCTTGCCAGCACCAAGTTTGTGACATTTTCACCGCATTGGCATAGAGGGCGGTGAAAATCATGAAACTCCGCCACCACATCGTTATCTCGCTGATTCTTGCGATTTTTCTGGCGGGGTGGATTGGACGGCCGGAACCGCTGGAAGAAGCCGGATTTGCCGCGCGAATTTCCAAACTCGCGGCAGGCAGCGTCCAGGCAATGTGGGTTTCCATCTCGGCTAAGCCGGATGTGCCTGACAAACCTCCCAAAACCGTGGAATCGCCGCGCGTCACCCGCGGGCTCCAGGTTTTCTACGATTTCAACGAGACGACGGGGCCGAAAGTCCGCGACCGCTCCGGAATTGGCGAACCGCTGGATTTGACGATCGGCAACATCGCGGCGGTCGAGCGGAAAAACGGGGTTTTGCGGGTGAAAGCTCCCACCATCCTGGTTTCCGCCAAGCCGCCGTCGAAATTGATCGAAGCCGTCCGCCGGAGCGGCGAATTTACCCTCGAAGCCTGGATTTCACCGGCGCAGGACTCGCAACGTGGTCCAGCGCGGATCGTGACTTTGTCGGAGGATTCCGGCCAGCGAAATTTTACCCTGGGGCAAGAGGGCGCCAGCTACGACGTTCGCTTTCGCACCACAGCGACGGATCGCAACGGCATGCGCTCGCTGGAGACTTCTTCCGGCCAGCTGAAGCCGGTGCTGACTCACGTGGTTTATGCGCTGGATCGCGCCAGCAACGCCACGATTTACCTGGATGGTAAGCAAGCCGCCCGGCGAAAAATCGGCGGCAGCCCGGCCAACTGGGAGCAAAGCTACCGTTTCGCCCTGGCCAACGAGCTAACCAACGACCGCACGTGGCTGGGCGATTTTCACCTGGTGGCCATTTACAGCCGCGCTCTGAGTGAAGCGGAAATTCGCCAAAACCTGGAGGCGGGGCCGAATCCTGGCGTCATTCCTTCCCTAGTCGCCAAAACGCAGGCGAAACCGAGCGTCAATCTGCCGGCCGTGAAACTTCCCGGCGGGCGCACCCTGACGGATGTCGATTTCGAGCGCCACGTCATGGGCATCCTCACCCGCCAAGGCTGCAACACCGGCTCCTGCCACGGCTCGTTGCAAGGCGAAAGCGATATGGCGCTAAGCCTCTTCGGACACTCGCCGGAGCCGGACTACTATGCGATCATCGATGATAGTTTCGGCCCGTTTGCTGACCCCGGTTCGCCGGAAAAAAGCGCCCTGCTTCGCAAACCAACCCTCCAGGCCAAACATAAGGGCGGCGAACATTTTTCGCGCCGTTCCTGGCAGTATAAAGTGATCCGAAACTGGATTGAAGGCGGCGCCCAATATAGTAGCGGCAACGGGCGAGTCGCCAAGATCGAAATCTCGCCGGCCCAGCATTGCTTTAGCCGCCCTGGGCACAGCGTCCGTTTAAAAGTGGAAGCCACCTTTGCCGATGGAACGACTGAAGACGTCACCCCGTTTTGCAAGTTCGAAATTGAAGACGACTTTGTGGCAGAAGTAACGCCGGAGGGGAAAGTGCGTTCCAAAAATCCCGGTGACACCGCGATTGTTGTATCTTATCGCGACGAGGTCGTCGCCTCGCGCGCGTTGGTGGCCACATCGATCGGCTACCTGGAGGAAGCTAAAAAAAGGTTCTGGAATCCGAGCATCAAGTTGCCCGACGCTCAATATATCGACCGCGCCGTGTTGGCGAAGCTGGACGCATTGAACGTCGAGCCATCCGAAATTGCGACTGACGGCGAATTTCTCCGCCGGCTCTATATTGACACCATCGGAAGACTGCCCAGCCCGGAAGAAGCGCGCGCGTTTTTCGCGGATAAGGACCCCAAGAAGCGAACCAGGACGATCGACGAAATGCTGCGCCATCCGCTTCACGCCGCCTTGTGGGCCACGAAATTTAGCGATTTTACCGGGAATAATTCCAACAACCTGGAGCGTCCCGGTGAAAAACGCAGCAAAATGTGGCACGACTGGTTTCGCCAGCGAATTGCGAAGAACGTGCCCTACGATGAGATGGTGCGCGGCGTTATTTTGGCGACCAGCCGCGAAGACAAGGCCCCCGCGCAATGGATTCAACTCGCTCGCAAGCAAGATGAAGGCGCGTTAGCCGGTTTCGCGAATGCCTACGCCAAACGCGAGACACTCGATCTTTTTTGGGCCCGCAAAAATACTTCCCGGGAACAATTCGCCGAACAAACCGCGGCTGCATTTTTGGGCGTGCAACTGCAATGCGCGCAATGTCACAAGCATCCCTACGACCGTTGGACGCAGGCGGATTACCGCGCTTATGCCAATATCTTCAGCCAGGTGAAGAACGACCGCTCAAAGGAAGCGCGGAAACAAATCGACGCGGAAAACAACCGGCGCAAAAAGATCAAGGATAACAAGAAAAAGCTCCCCACGCTTCGCGAGGTGTTTGTAGACGTAGACCGGCCCAACCTCATGAAACACCCCACCACCAACCAGCCGCTTCCACCCACGCCCTTGGGCGCGGAGCCGCTGGAAGAGAAGGGAGACTATCGCGCGGCTTTCCTGGAATGGATGACCGGTGAGGACAATCCCTTCTTCGCGCGCGCCTTTGTGAACCGCGTTTGGGCGTATTATATGGGCGTGGGCATCGTAGAGCCGGTCGATAACTTTTCCGCGGCCAACCCGCCTTCCAATGAAGCACTGATCGCCGCCTTGGCGGATGACTTCGTCCAGCATGACTACGATATGCGACACCTGGAACGGCAAATCCTACGTTCCCGGACGTATCAGCGCTCTTCCATGCCGAATGAGACCAATGCCGGAGATAAGATCAACTTTGCGCGGAAATATCCCCGAAAAATGATGGCCGAGGTCGTTGTTGATGCGCTTAACTCCGCGCTGGGGACCAGCGACAACTTTACCCGCGACGCGCCCAAAGGCAGCAGCGCCATCGAGGTTGCCGGGAGCCAGATTCAGGATGGCAACCTGGCTTACGTCTTTAACGCTTTTGGCCGGCCGCCACGCACGGCCATTTGCGATTGCGAACGCAGCGACGACCCGGCTTTACCGCAAATTCTCTATCTCATGACCGATTCGCGGATTTATGATAAAATCCGCAACGGACGCCTCAAGGAGCAGTTGGCCAAGGATAAGAGGCTGGAGAAGCTCAAGCAAAAAAAGCTGAGCGAAGGAGAAATAGGCAAAATCATCGACGAACTGTTCCTGGCCACCCTGACACGTTTCCCCAGCCCTGACGAGCGCCAGGCCGCCGTCGCCAATATCACGAAGCAAAACGGCAGCGATGCCGGATTTGTGGACGTGCTCTGGGCATTGATCAACACCCGCGAATTCATCCTCAATCACTAAATCTACAACGCCAAATGAAGCGCAAAACCTGGACAGACTGCCAAGGAAACGCGCGACGCGATTTCTTGAAAATCGGCGCCGCCGGCCTTATGGGGCTGAGCCTGAGCGATATCCTTCGGCTCGAAGCCGCTTCGGCCGGATCCACCAACGCCAAGAACGTCATCATGATCTGGCTGGCAGGCGGTCCGGCTACGATCGACATGTGGGACCTCAAACCGGAGGCCGACGCCAAAATCCGCGGCGAATTCAAGCCAATCGCCACCAGCGCGGACGGAATCCGGATTTCCGAGCACCTTCCCAAGTTGAGCAAGGTCATGAAGCACTGTGCGATCCTTCGCTCCCTGCGTCACACCATTCCTTCCCACGGGCCGGGCACGGTTTATATGCATACGGGGCACAAACCTACGCCCGCTCTGGACTATCCATCCATGGGCTCCTTAACGGCCCGGCTACTATCTACGCCAACCGGCGTGCCGCCGTATGTAACCTTTGGCCGGGGACGCGACCGAGCGGCTATGGGTGGATATTTAGGCCCGGCGTATAACCCGTTTCAGGTGGAAGGCGACGGCCGGCGCGGTGATTTGCGCGTCCGCGGCCTGACCTTGCCGTCCGGCTTCAGCCTGGATCAATTAGCCAATCGCGCAGAGTTGCTGGATACGTTCGATTCGCGCTTCAATGCGCTCGAAAAATCCGGCGCCATCGTCGATAGCCTGGATCGCTTCCAGCAGCAGGCTTTTGATATGCTGCGATCCCCAAAAACGCGCCAAGCCTTCGACTTAAATAAAGAACCCGAGGCGCTGCGGGAGCGCTACGGCAAGGATAGTTTCGGCCAAGGCGCATTAGCCGCGCGACGCCTGATCGAGGCCGGGGTGCGTTTTGTCAGCGTCGGCACGGGCGGTTGGGATACCCATGGCGAGAACTTCAAGAAGCTGAAGGAATCGCGGCTTCCCGAGTTGGACCGTACCTTGTCCGTGTTGATCGACGATCTGGAGGATCGCGGGTTGCTGGACGAAACGATCGTTTACTGCGCCGGTGAATTCGCCCGCACACCCAAGGTCAACGGCAAGGGTGGCCGCGATCACTGGGCCAAATCGATGGCCGTGCTGATGGCCGGCGGCGGCTTCAAGCGCGGTTTTGCCTACGGCTCCACGACCAAGGACGGCATGGCGCCGGACGACGATCCCTGCACGCCCGCCGATGTTTGCGCCACCATCTTCCACGACTTGGGAATCGACCCCCGCCAAGAGCTGACGACGCCTTCCGGGCGGCCGATGACGCTGTTTCGAGAGGGCAAGATTCTGCGCGGGTTGCTAAGCTAGGAGAGGCTGCACGACTTAGAACGCCCAGCGCCTCATTCCGCCAATCGCACGCCAAAGCGCGAGGCAATTTTCTCGATAAACTCGTGGTGCCGGTAAGGCGCGTTGTTTCGCCACTCCAGCAGGTATTTTTCGAAATTTTGCTCGGGGGTTCCCGCGCTGACGTTGAGGTAGTGCACCGCCGCCCAATTTTGCGGCTGAGCCTCGAATAATTCCAGCAGCATGGACGCAATGACCGTGTTTTTTTGGCGCTGGCCGGAATCTTTCGCCAATGAGGCGCGTTCCCGCTCAAACCATGGCAAAAACGGCCGGGAACGCTGCAACGCCACCCCGTCGATGCGATCCTGCGCGTAGCTGGTTAGCGCGCCGGCGTAGGATTTCCAGTTTCCGTAGGGCGGCTTGGTTTTCCAGGTCTCGCCCATGCGGCGCAGGACGAAAAGTGAGGCCAATTCGCAGATTGACTCCTCGAACCATTTGTTAGGGTGCTCGTCGCGGTCGTAGCGGCAATAGATGTGGCACAATTCGTGCGAAAATTGGAAGGAATACTGCGCCCAGAGCCGGCCACCCGTGCTGAGGCGAACCTGGTGCTCGTTGTTTGGGCCGCGCTGGAACAAGACGATCGGCCCGCCCTTGGGTTCGACCAAAATCGGGTCGATTTCGATTCCCGGAAAGAGCGGGGCAAATTCGCCGGCAACGGAATCAAACACGGCCCGAACATCAGCTGGCTGCGCGTTCCACTCGGCATCGGGATTTGGGCGAATTTCGAGTTTTTTCTGCGCTCCGGCGATACCGAGCAAGAAGGGGAGGAGGGCGAGCGATCGCATAACCTGGATGCTAAGCTTCACCCGCAAACGTTGGCGCGCGTCGCCCCAAAAAGGTGCGCTCGACGATCTCCGGTTTTCGTGGACTTCAATCATGGTTTGGCCCCACGATCGGCAAAATCCCAATGAGGTGCAAGGTTCGTGGCGAGATTGTTTGCGACGGCCCAATAGCGGGTGCCGCGAGCCAAAAAACGGGCCGAATTGCGGCCAACCCCCGACAAATTGCGCCAACTCCGGTTGTGGGGCCGAAGCCAGCGCCCCCTTTTGGCCCGACGCTTTCAGTCACAGCGGTTTTGCCCTTGACTGACCCTAGCATAGCCGTAAACCTCGCCCGACGACTGCCATCAACTACTAAATTACTCCCAAGGCAACCGGTGGGTTCACTTCCGGCTAAAACAAACCCTCTCCGTTCGTCTGACGTCCTCCCCCAGGTCGCGACCAGCAGAAGTTTCATTTCATGTAGTAGATCTTCGGCATACCCTCGGCGGGAGGCTCGATCTTTCGATTTTCCACGAACGATGCCGCTGCCCACTCATCCCACATTTTACTGAGCTGCCCGACTCTCTCCGCGTTCTGATCCGCCAAATTATCGAGTTCCGTCCGATCGCTCAAGATGTCGTAGAGCTCCCACCGCCGATTGAAATTTGTCCAAACAGCTTTCCATTTTCCCAACCGAATGGCGCGATTTCCTTCGTGTTCAAAATAGAGCGGGCGCTCCCGCAATACCTCAGATCTCTCCCAAATCGGCAACAAACTGATGCCGGCCGCGGGAAGAACATCCGGCGCGTTAAGATAAGTTCCACCGCCCGCATCCAGTAGTGTGGCCGATAAATCCACGAGGTGAGCCGGTTGACGATCGATTTCTCCGGCCCGCTCGATTCGATCCGGCCAATGGACAATGCAGGGAGCGGAAATACCGCCTTCATGGCAGTAGTGTTTGTAGAGCCGAAACGGCGTGTTGCAAGCATTGGCCCAACCCGTGCCGTAACTATGAAAGGTGCCCGGTTGTCCGATCTCATCCAGTTCCTCGTCACGATAGAGTTTGTTGGTCGGATAGGGGTTGTTGTCAAAGCCATAAGGATCCCACTCCGCGCATGCTCCGTTGTCGGAAAGAAACACGATTAAGGTATTATCCAGCTCATCATTCTCACGCAGATCATTCACGACTCGGCCTATATTGCGATCCATGATTTCCACCATGGCTGCATAGGTTGCCATGCGCCGGGCCAGATCACGACGGCGATCTTCCGGTAGACTGTTCCAAGCCGGGATCTGCTTTCCGTAATAAGGAGAATCGCGATTGCGATTGGGGACTTCTGTGACATGTCCGCGCGGGGTAAGTGTTGTCTGTCGGGAGACGATTCCCATTTCTATCATGCGACGATGGCGGGCGAGACGCAACGCGTCCCATCCGTCTACATATTGCTTCACCCATTTATCGATCAAATCCTTGGGAGCGTGCAACGGAAAATGCGGTGCGTTGTAGGCGAGATAGAGAAAGTAGGGGGAACTCGAATCAGCATGCCGGGCCTGGTTGATGAACCGGAGGGCTTGATCCGTGATTGCGTTGGTTGCATAGAAATTCGGGTCGTTGGGCTCGGAATTCTTATGAGCTGGTAAATGGACGAAGAGGTCTGGCCGATAGAAGCTGGCATAGGCCTTGAAGTGACCGTAGAACCGGTCAAACCCGCGGTTGGTGGGAATGCAGTCAGGATCGCCCGCTCCGCGCAGATGCCATTTACCGGAGAGGAATGTTTGGTAGCCTGCTTCGCGCAAAACAGTGGCCACGGTGGCGGATCGATCGGTCAGGAAACCGCGGTAACCGGGCAAACCAAGATCCGCCGTCATCGCGCCTACGCCGGCTTGATGGGGATACAATCCGGTCAGAAGCGAAGCGCGGGTGGAACAACAGCGAGCCGTGTTGTAGAGCTGAGTCATCCGCAATCCGCCTGCCGCCAAGGCATCCAAATTCGGCGTGGTAATTTCGCCGCCATAACAACCCAGGTCGGAATAGCCCAAATCATCGGCCAAAATGAGAACGATATTGGGTCGCCGCTCCGTGTCCTTGGCGTCGGCTGCGACCAAACACGCCCACAAAACCGCCAGGCAAAGGATCGGCTTTGCATGACGATACACGATCAGGAAAACAGACATCATCCAACTACACAGAAAATGAATCCCCTTCTTTCCGCTATCGCTCTCCTTACGTTTTTTGCATGCACCTCATTGTGTACCGGCCAGGAGGAAGAGGGCGTCGAGCCCGCCTTTGTTGATCTTTTCAACGGGAAAGATCTCTCCGGTTGGATCGACGTAAACACCTCGCCAGAAACCTGGTCCGTGCGCGACGGAATGCTCGTTTGCACCGGTCATCCCATCGGGGTAATGCGTTCCGACCGGCAATATGAGAACTTTATCCTCGTCGTGGAATGGCGTCATATGGAGCCGGGCGGAAACTCCGGGGTGTTTCTTTGGAGCGATGCCACCCCAAACGGGAACCGCCTTCCGCTTGGGTTGGAAGTGCAAATGTTAGAGCTGGATTGGCCCAAACTCAACAAACGCAAAGACGGCAGCTTGCCGCCCATCGCCTATGTTCACGGCGAACTTTTTGGTGCGGGAGGGATGACGGCTACACCCGAAAATCCGAGAGGGAGTCGCAGCCAGTCCTTGGAGAATCGCTGCAAACCGCATGGTGAATGGAATCGGTATGTGGTTGTGGCAGTGGACGGAATCGTGAAACTTTCCGTGAACGGAAAATTCGTCAATGGCATTCGGGACACATCGTTTAGGAAAGGCTATCTCTGTTTGGAATCGGAAGGAGCCGAAATCCATTTTCGCAAGCTCCGAATCATGGAATTGCCCGGCGGTTTGGCCGATGAATCAAATACGGTGCCGCTGCTTGATTGATCCGGCTCACGGTGTGCGGATCAATCGGGAGGCCCGGCGGACCTTTCACCTTATTCACCCGCAAACGTAGTCGCGCATCGTGCCAAAAATGATGGTCATGGAGAGCGCGCCGGCGTCCGGGAACCCTACGGAGCGCTCGCCGAGCGTTTTGGCGCGGCCCATGGAGGCGACCATCTCTTTGCTGGCTTCTTTGCCGGCTTCGGCAGCCTCGGCGACGGCGGAAATCGCGTCGGGGAGACGTTGGGCGGCGAATTCGGCCGCTTTTTCCGCGGCGGGGACCAGGGCGTCGATCATCGTCTTGTCGCCGGGCTTTGCGCCGCCGCGTTTCATCACGCCTTCGGCCGCGGATTGCAACCAGGCGGCTAATCCCGCGGAATCCAGGCTTTCGCTGCCTTTCAGCGCCCGGCCGCCGCGAAACACCGTGCCGAAAACGACGCCCGAAGCTCCGCCCATCGACGACATCATCGCCTGGCCGGTGGCGACGAGCGGCTCATCGACGGTCGAAAATTGACCCGCTTCCAGCGCTTCCTTCGCCGCGGTCATTCCGCGCGACATTCCGAGCCCGTGATCG
Source organism: Verrucomicrobiales bacterium (assembly GCA_965224535.1). Lineage (GTDB taxonomy): Bacteria > Verrucomicrobiota > Verrucomicrobiia > Verrucomicrobiales > DEV007 > JBCDHN01. Next base: position 287,147 of record CBDCZR010000019.1, on the reverse strand, counting down.
CCGTCGCCCAAATCGCGGTCGGCTTGGGAAAGCTCGGGTTCGGCGGCAATGATGGCGTCGGCCACCTGAAGCAGCATTTCCTTGGTTTGAGCGGTATCGAGCGTTTCTTTGGCCATGGTTTGAGAGACTTAAAACTGAAAATTTGACACTGAAAACTCCGTTTCGCGCCGTCAGGCCGAAACGGTCTCCATTTTGCTGAAACAGACTGATTCGCAGGCCGGATTCCAGTAACTTTTCAACTCGTCGTCCAGGCGCGTGATGCTGAAGGAAATGCCGCTCATTTCCTGACACGTCACCAACGGGCCCACCACCGTGTCGTAAACCCGGATACCTCGCGCGTTGAGGATTTCCTTGGCTTTGCGCAGACAGATCAGGCACTCCATCATCGTCGTGGAACCGAGGCTGTTGACGAAAAGCACGATTTCGTCGCCGGCCTTGAGCGGTTCGACCTCGGCGTCGTCCTCGAAGTCCTTGAAAATCAGGTCGAGCATCTTCGGCGTCAAGTCGTCGGCCGTGGTCATCGGAATTTCGGCCACGCCGGGCTCGCCGTGGATGCCCATGCCGAGGCCGATCTTGTCGTCGTCGATCTCGAACGTGGCCTTGCCGGTCGCCGGAATCGACCCCGGACTCATGGAGACGCCGACCGAGCGGGTTTGCAGCACCGCCTTCTTCGCCGCGGCTTCCAGCTGATCCAGCGAGGTGGCGGTTTGCGAAGCCGCGCCGGCCATTTTCACGATCGGCACCAAACCGGCGATTCCGCGCCGTTTTCCCTTCTCCGTGGGCGGCGCGGAGCAAACGTCGTCCCAAATCAGCACGGTGCGCACATCGATTCCGGCATCCTCGGCATCTTCAGCGCCGATGTCGAAATTCATGACGTCGCCGGCGTAATTTCCGTACAAAAACAGCACGCCGTTGCCCTTATTGACCGCCTGCGTCGCTTCCAGGACGATGTCCGGGGTCGGCGCCGCGAAAATGTCGCCGCAAGCCGCGCCATCGGCCAAATTTCGCCCCACCAGACCGTGGTAAACGGGCTCGTGACCGCTGCCGCCGCCGACTAACAAGGCCACCTTGCCGTCCGGGATGTTTGTCTTGACGATGGAGCGTTTGCCGACCTTGGCGCACTCGCCGTCGTAAGCTTCCACCAAGCCGTCGAGCAGCTCGTCGGCGACTTTCAGGGGATCGTTGACCAGTTTCTTTTGGGTGAGACTCATCGTGGGAAATATCGCGTTAACCCCGCTGACATAAGGGGGGAAATTCGCCCTGCCAAGGATTTTTCTGCGCCCCCCAAGCCAGTTCCCGAAATTTTGCGCGTTCCGCGACTTGAAAGGGGGTGATTTCTCCCGACGTGTAGGGGAAAACCCCGGGAGAAACAAGCTATGCTCACCATCTCTAACCCCTCAACCCGCGCTGGCCGCAATTGCCAGGGCATGACTCGCCGCACTGCGTTGAAAGCCGGCGCATTGAGCGCATTTGGCCTCACCAGCGCGAATTTGGCCAAATTGCAAGCCGAAGCGCAAACCGCCGACAACGGAAAATCCGTGATTTTGCTGTGGCTGGACGGCGGACCCAGCCAGTTGGAAACTTACGATCCCAAACCGGGCGCTCCCAGCGAGTATCGCGGCCCTTGGGGAGACATGCCCACCAACGTGCCGGGCATCCGCATTTCCGAAATGCTACCGCATCACGCCAAGCATGCCGACAAAATGTGCTTCTTGCGCTCCGTCCACCACAACAACGGGGACCACTTTGCCGCCGCGCACTGGATGCTGACGGGCCGTTTCGGCAGTTCCGCGGCAAACAAGGCGCAGATGTACCCGTCCGTGGGCTCCTGCGTGTCCAAGCTGAAAGGCTCGGTGAAAACAGGCATGCCGGCCTACGTGGGCCTGCCGGCGGCGCACAGCGTCTACATTTACCCGGGATACATGGGCGGCGCTTACCTGGGACCGGCCTACGACCCGTTTCAGGTGAACATGAAGCAAAAATACCTGGCCGGGAGGTACACGCCCGCGATCAAGGCCCCGACGTTTCTCGACAACGTCTCCGGTGACGTGGACCGGACCTCTTCGCGGATGAATTTGCTTGGCTCGCTGGATCAACTCAACCGCCGGCTGGACCAAAGCGGCTTGATGGACACGATGGATCAGTTCAACCAAAACGCGGTGGACATGATCATGGGCAGCCGCGCCCGCGAAGCCTTCGACATGGAGAAGGAGGACCCGAAAATTCGCGATTCCTACGGCCGGGGACCCTGGGGCCACTATACCCTCATGGCCCGCCGCGTGGTGGAAGCCGGCGTGCGCTTCGTAACCGTGGACATGCCGCACTGGGACAATCACTCCAAGATCAAGGTGGCCATGGAAGATCGCCTGCCCTACCTGGACCTGGCCGTTGGCGGACTGATGCAGGATTTGAGCGACCGCGGAATGCTCGACGACGTGTTGGTCGTCATCATGGGCGAATTTGGCCGCACCCCGAAGCTGAATTCCGGCCAACCCGGCATCCCCATTCCCGGCCGCGATCACTGGGGCAACGCCATGAGCGTGGTTTTGGCCGGTGGCGGGTTAAAAACGGGCCAAGTCATCGGCGCGACGAATTCCAAAGCCCAGCACCCCGTCGAACGGCCGCTGAAACCCAGCGACGTGCTGGCGACCATCTACCACGTGCTGGGAATCGATCACCGCAAGGTCACGTTCGAGGATTTCACCGGCCGGCCGGTGCATTTGTTAGACGAGGGGCGGCCAATCGCGGAGATCATCTGACCGCGTCACACTCGCCTGCGGCTAGCCGGTCGATTTGGGCCTTGAGTGATTCTTCGAGGCTCCTTTCAGGAATTTGCATATTTCCAGCGCTCTTCTAAGGTGCGACATTGGTGCGACCCTTGCCATCGATGACCAGTTGTTGGATGCCCTCCGTTCCCAGGCGGAATCGCGTGCCGTTCCGTGGGATCAGTGGGCAAAATGGATTTTGACCGAAGCTACCCAACCTCCCAATCGGCCTACCAATGATGAACTCAACTGTCGGCGTCTGGACCTGATCGACCAAAAGTATGATCGTGGTCTGACCGAGCCAGAAACCCGGGAACTAGCCGCGCTTCAAGCCCTCTCCGAAACGGAACTTGAAGTCATCGATCGCGGAAAGCTGGATTGGCTCGACCAGTTCGAAGAGCGTGTGGCTCAGGTGTTGAAACCCACCGCAAATGGATGAATGGACAAACGCTGGAAACCGTCGCTGCCAGGTTGTTTCGGTATCCGGAACGTCCCCAACACCGGAAACATGGACCGGCCGGCTACGAAAATCCGCAATCGTTCAAACCATGGCTGCGAGATGAATTCTCCTTTCGTTGTGTCTACTGCCTGTGCCGCGGGCGATGGGATGCCAACGGCGAACGCGCGTTCAGCGTCGAACATCGCATCCCTCGCACTATCCGCGCGGATTTGATCTGCGTCTACGGAAACCTCCTCTACGCCTGTTGCACCTGCAATGCCGCCCGCCAAGATCGCGAATTGCCCTTGGATCCCGAGCACCAGGAATTGAATCGCCACCTGCAGCTTCAGGATGATGGCACTCTGGCGGCTTCGAGCGTCGAAGGGGTACGGCTCATCGAAATGTGCCAATTGAATCGAAGGTCGCTGATTCTTTTCCGGTCGCGGCTCCTTGGCCTGATTCGACTGCTGACCGCGAATGCCTCGTCAGAGGCGCAGTCACTACTTTGCGAGCTTTTGGCGTTTCCGGAGGATTTGCCCAATTTGAAGCTCAAACGGCCCCCTGGAGGAAACCACCAACCCAACGGCATTGCCGAGTGTCACTTTGAGCGGCAGCGACGCGGAGAATTGGCCAAGATCTACTAGGTCACGTTCGAGGATTTCACCGGCCGGCCGGTGCATTTGTTGGACGAGGGGCGGCCAATCGCGGAGATCATCTGACCGGCGAGCAACCTCAGTCCTCCGGCTTGGCGGCGATGGTGAGACGCACGTAGTGAGTGCCCACAAAGTCCTCCAACGCGCCCATCCCAAATCCCGTATCCTGAAAAAAGAAGAGCATGGTTCGCCGGCCGCTGACAAGGGCCGTGCCGTGCACGAAACGATGGTTGGCCAGGTGCTTTAGCCGGAATTGAGTGACCTTGTGGTTGCCATCCGGAAACAGGCGCTTGGAAATATTGCGCAATTGGGCCCTGAGCCGCGGCGCTTTGGTGGAGGAGCGGCCCAGTTCCATGAATTCCTCGTCTTCGGCGAACTCAGCCACGTAGTGCTCGAAGGACACGCGGAAATCCTCGGTTTCCAGCACCTTCATCTTCAAAATTCGCAGCTTTTCGTCGATTTGGTTCCCGGTCAGGTCCCGCGTGCGGTCGCCGCCGATGAATTGGGTGGTGTAGGACGGCTTTTTGTCGGGATCGTTCTTGTCCATGCGCATGGTGGTTTGGTATTCGCGGTCGCCGTCACAGGAACTGATCTCCATCATCGCGTGGTCGCCTTTGTCGTGCAGATCGAGTCGGGCGTTCTCAGGTTCGAACCGCTTGAACAATGCCTTTTTATCGACGGGCAACCCGTCTTCGCCCAAAAAATAGGGCATCAGGCGCAAGGCGACCGCGTCATCCTTGTTGCGCAGGTCGAAGGAATCCTGCCGTTGGGTTGCCAGGTAGCGAAACGCCAGGCCCCAGGCCTGTTCTTCGGAATATTCCGCGTACTCCGGCTTGGCGCGTTCTTCGTCCAGGATGTCCTTGAATTTCTGGGAGAGGCAAGGTTTCACCGAACCTAGCAGGGTCATCAATTCGTAGGCGCTGACCCGGATTTTGTCGGATTTTTCTTCGTCGTCGGCCATAGCTGATTTGTTAGGCTTCTTTGTTTTCAGGTTCTGGCCAGTGCTCCGGGTCTTCGTCAATGATTCGAACTGGGCCCATATGCAGCCCAAATACAATCCTGATCTTCTTCTTGGGATTGCGCCAGAAGATCATGTATCCGTGTCATCGGTTCTTCAAATTCCTGTGAGCCGCCATAATACTCGACGAACCAACCCAGCTTCTTTCCCTTCAAATTGTCGTTCTTGTTGAAGTGCTCGGTCAGATAATTCGTGAATCGAACGCGCCCATCCCAGATTCCTGCCGTGATTCGGGTTTCGGGTGTCTGGGCGACCAAGAGCTTTTGCGCGATCGTTGAATCACTCTCAGGACCTTCCTCCTCCACTTCGGCATGCTGATTGAGCAATTGGCGAGCTTCCTCCTCGGTGGTGAACAAGGGGATGATCGGGAAGTCTGGTTCAAAACGATTCGGCTTGAAGAATGGCAGTCGCATATATTTTTGAGCCTAACGTTTGCGCTGAGCAGCCCAGCGAGAGACGCTCACCGAGCGGAGCGTCAGCCGACGTAGGAGGCTGGTGCTGAGACGAGCCTGATGGAGAAATATAATGTGGTAAAGCCGATTTGGTCAACCGAACTAGGCCTCAACAGTCAAGGCCAGCCCCGACAAGCCGTTTCGCAGGAGTTGATCAAGAAAGTCGCCACATTTTTCGCCGCCGGTGGAGAAACGTCTCCTGGTTTGGTCTACTCTACCCCGACCGGGAGGGAAAAATCACGGTAGTTCGGGTGATTCGCACAACGTTTTTGATTGCCGCTTCAACCGTTATGCTCCGAGGCTCGACGCCGTAACCTACTATCACGCGGTCAATGCCATCGCGATCAAAAAATTTGTCGAGCAAAGGCGTTATGCGAAACGGAATCGTTGCGTCGCTCTTTCGCGATCGCGCTGGCCACTGTCTGCAGATCCTTTGGAACGACGAGGGCCGCACAGACGTATTTTGCCCGTTGCCAGAAGTTGAAAAGGTCGATTTGATCTACCTGGACGGCAGCCAATCCGCATTGCACGCCGCTGGCCAGGGTCTTACGTTAGGAATTTCGCCCGATCCATTGCTGCTTCTCTACGAAGATGCGAAAAACGGCCTACCCGATCAATTGGGCGAACCAAGAATTAGCATCGCCGAAGCACCGCGAACCATGACTCGCACCGGTACAGCGAAAATCGTTTTGGAAGCCGCGACAGAGCCGGTTTCGTTCTCGACTCCTCCGTTTTGGGATATCCAGCGAGATGGGCTTCGTTTCCGGGTCACCCCGCCCAGACAATCCACGGCTCGTGAAGGCGAAATGACGGCCTCTCTGCCGGATGGCCGGGGCGAAATTCGTTTTCGTGTGCCGATTTCGAACAAACGATAAAACCGCTCGTTTCTTCAAACGGGGGCATCCTTTCCACCAGAATGGGATGCGGATTCAGTGCCGGAGACCTGAGGTTACCCCCGGCGAGCGACCGGATCGTGCTGACGACGGCCAACGGGCTGATCCAGGTCCGCGATGGCAAAACTTTCGAAGCGGCGCACGCTGATTTTGCCACGTTCGAGCCGGCGGACGCACGCCACCAGCCGGTGATTGACCGCCGATGGATCGATCGATCAATCCTCCGCAATCACGGTCGCAAAGAGTTCCGCGGTGGCCTGTTGATTCTCGAAGACGTGGAATTGGGTGATTGAGGTGAATCCTTGCGAGGTCGAGCTGCCAAATTCCAAGGTAATGTTGTAGCGCACGCCGTTGATCAACTGCTGAGAGAGCGAGGTCTGCGATTGAAAGCGAACGAAGTCCGCGCTCGCCACCGGGTCGTTGGTGTTTTCGGTGTTTTCCAGATCGAAGGTGAATTCCGCGGTCAGCGTGGTTTGCTCGGGCTCGCTCAGAGCCAGGTTCACTTCCAGGGTGATGGAATCGGCCTCTGTTCCGGCCCAGATGCTGCCGTTGTAGTAGCTGAGGGTGCCTACTTGCACCTGCTCGCCCAGGGTAACGTCGCTGAAGCTTTGACCCGCGAAGTCCAAGCTGTTGTCGGGGCTGCCATAGGCTCCTTCGCCCCACTCAAAGTGGCTGTTGTTTCCGCTGGACTGGATGTTGACATCCATTCCCGCGGGACCTTGCGGATTTTTGAAGTGACCTCCGCCCATACCGCTGAAGGTGTCCAAAACCGCGCGATAAAGCACGCTCACCACGTTGCTGTCAGTGTAACGCGTGGGGTCCAAGGTCACCGATTTGGCCGAAACCGTCTGAAGCGGGGAGACGTCGAACGTGGCGATGCTGTAGTCCGCCCACGGCGAGCCGTCGATGCTGTAGACCACCTTGGAGTAGTTGAGGTCGTTAGGATTGGTCAGCCCCACCGGCAAAGGGAAGGCGTTGAGCGGATGATCGCCGTTGGAAGGCGAGATGAGCGGGGCCGCCAGTTGAACCGGATCGGGACCTCCCGAGCCGTCGTCGCCTCCGCTGGAATCATCGCCGCCATCGCTGCTTCCGCCACCACTGCTGCTGCTACCACCACCACCGTCGTCCCCACTTCCATCACCGCTACCACTCCCACTTTCTCCGTCGTCTCCGGAACCGGATCCGCTGCTACCGGAGCCACCCGAACCACCGCCGGACGACGACGATCCGCCACTGCCGCTTCCACCTGGCGAGTGAAGCGGAACGTGCGTAGGCGCCAGCTTGTCGAGGGGCGCGGTTTCAGCGTATTCCCAAATCCAGCCGTCTTGGTCGGAGTAGACGTAGATGCCGTCGTTGCGATCTTCCTCCGTCACCTGGGTGGGTGAGGCAAAGTAAAAGCCCTTGATGCCCTGGCCCTCGTTTTTGAGCGTAAATCGCATCGCTTCGCCGTCCCAATTGAGACGAGGCGCATCGCTCTGCACTTCGTCGTCGGACATCATGATCGGCGCCAGTCGATTGTCGATCATGCTTTCGCTCAGCCCCACGTGTTGTCCGTGCTCCTCCGCGTTGCGATGGGTTTTGAGCTTGGAGATGATCTCTTGGGCGGTTTCATCCCCAGTGAGTTTACCGCCGTTAGCTACGTAGACCTTCACCGCGGAATTCAGCTCCTTGGCATCGGACAGGAGTTTGATTTCGCGAACGTCATCGACGGATTGGGATAGGCTGGCGACGACAATGGAGGCCAGGATTCCGATTGCCGCTGTTGCAGCCAGGGTTTCGCCAAGGGTAAGAGCAGCGGATTTTTTGAATTGGTAGAGGGAACGCATTTTGAGTGAGAGTGTGTCGTTTCCCGGAATTATATTTTTAATAATTGCCATAATCAAGAACGGGATTGCCGTTTTTCGGCTTTTTTGCCGCTAATCTGCGCTTTTTGCCCATTTTTTGGGTCTTCGAGTTCCCCGCGTTACATGCCAAGCCAATTCCAGACGCGGTTGGTTGAAAATGCTCCCCGAACCGTTGCAAGATAACCCGCCCTCGCCTAACCATTCCGAAGGCCAGCACATGAACCCAGCCGCGTTTACGCTAAAAAATAACCGCACGGCGCTCGTTATCTACGTGGCGGCGTTGTTGTTTGGGGTGGCGACGTTTTTTACCATCAGCCGCCTGGAATACCCGGAATTCACCATCCGAAACGCCCAGATCATCACCCAATATCCGGGCCGCACGACGGTGCAGGTGGAGCAAGAGGTGACCGAGCCGCTGGAACAGGCGCTGCGCCAAATGCCGGAGATGGCCGACCTCATTTCCATCTCCAAACCCGGCCTGTCCATCATCATCGTGGAGGTGGGCGAAGAGTATTTCGACATGGAGGACATTTGGACGGACATGCGCAACAAAATCGCCGAAGTCCGCCTGCCGGTTGGCGCCTACGAGCCGATGATCGACGACGATTACGGCGACGTTTACCCCTACATCTATGCGCTGACCAGCGATGGCTTCGCCTACCGAGAAATGCTCAGCCACGCCGAAGAAATCCGCGACGATCTCCTGGCCATCGACGGCGTGGGCAAGGTCGATTTCCACGGAGAGCAGGAGGAGCGCGTTTTCCTGGAATTCTCCAGCAGCGAGCTGGCGGCTTACGGCGCTTCGCCAACCCGGATCGCCGGCATCATCAACAACCAGAACGCGGTGTCATCCAGCGGAAACGTGCGATTTGGCCCGGAGCGTTACAGCCTCGTCACCTTGGGCGAATTCGAAAATTTGGAGGAACTGGGAAATTACCGCCTAACCATTCCCGGTGAGGCAACCAGCGTCCGGGTTGCAGATCTCTTCGACGTGCGTCGCGGTTACGAAGACCCGCCCATCGCGCTGGCGCATTTCAACGGCCAACGCGTCGTCTGCATTGCCGTATCCATGGTCGAAGGCGGCGTGGTGACAGAGGTTGGGGAGCGCATCGAGGCGAAATTGGCCGAAATTCGTCAGGATTTGCCGGTTGGCCTGGATATCGAGCGCATGTTTTTCCAGCCGGAGTACATCAGCAAGTCGGTGAACAGCTTCGTGGTTAACCTGGGCCAGGCATTCTTCTTCGTGGTGCTGGTGATGCTGCTTTTCGCCGGTTGGCGAATTTCGATCGTCGTCGGAATTCTGGTTCCGTCGGCGATTCTGGTGGCCTTTGCGCTGATGCCGAGTTTTGGCGTGGCGCTGGAGACGATGTCGATCGCCGCGCTCATCATTGCGCTGGGATTGCTGGTGGACAACGCCGTGGTCGTCAGTGAGCAGATCCTGGTTCGGCTGAATCAGGGCGAAGCGCGGCGCGATGCGGTCATCGGCGCGGTCAAGGACCTCATGATTCCGCTGCTGGCGGCCAGCGGGACGACGATCGCTGCGTTTTCGACCATTGCGCTGGCCAGCGGCGAAACCAGCGAGTTCACCTACAGCCTGTTCGCGGTTGTGACGCTTACGTTGCTGGGTAGCTGGGTTTTGTCGGTCACCATCATCCCACTCTGCTGCTACTACTTCCTCAAACCGCTGAAGCGCGACACGCTGGTGGGGCGCGGGCTCAACCGTCTTTACGCGCCTTACGAAAAAGTGCTGCGCCTGCTCATCAAGATGCGTTGGGCCTACCCGCTGCTTATTTTGCTGCTAACCGCCGGCGCACTGATGCTCTTCAGCAAGGTGCCCAACATTTTCTTTCCGCCTAACGAACGCGGCCAGTTCGTGATCGACTTTGAGCTGCCCTTGGGCACGGACATCGCCGAAACCGAAAAACGCGTCGCCGAGCTGGAAGATTGGCTGTTGGGCGAGCATGCGGAAAAAGTGCGCCACGTGTCGGCCTGGATTGGCGATGGCGGTCCACGCTGGTATCTCGCGTTGGCCCCGGAGCCGCCAAATTCAGGCTACGCCTTCCTTTCGGTCCTAACGCATTCCGCTGAGCCGGAGGAAATCCAGGCGCTCGTCGCCAGCGTTCACGATTTTGCCGAAAACCGGCTTCCCGCGGCCCGCGTTGTCGCCAAAGCCCTGGAAAATGGCCCGCCGGTGGGCGATCCCATCCAAATTCGCCTCTCCGGCCCTGACATGCACACCCTCTACACCCTGCGCGACCGCATCATTGGCGAAGTGCAGGCGGTAACCGGCATGTTTGACGTTCGCGACGACTGGGGCCCGTGGGTCAAGCAGGTCAGCATCGATCCCGATCCCGTTCGCTCCGCCCGGTTGGGCCTAACCACCAGCAGCATCGCTGAAAGCCTGAACCTGCAATTCAGCGGGCTGAATTTTTCCACGTTTCACGAGGGTGAAGACGCCATTCCCATGGTGATGCGCTCGCGCGAGGATTATCGCGAAAAACCGGATCGCATCGCTGATTTGCCCATCTTCATCAGCGAGGGCACCGTCCCGCTGAGTCAAATTGCCGAGGCCGGCGTCGAGTTTTTGCCCGGCTCCATCCAGCGCAAGGACACCATCCGCACGATGACGGTGAAGGGAAGGGTGCGCGGGCGATTTTCCAGCGACGCGTTGGCGGAAATTCAGCCTCGTCTGGCCAAGCTAACCGGCAGCGCGGATTGGCCACGCGGCTACCGCATTGAGTACGGCGGGGAGCAAGAAGAGAGCGCCCAAGCCCAGGCATCCATCGCCGCGGCCATGCCCATTTCGCTCAGCGCGCTGGCGCTCATCCTGGTCGGCCAGTTCAACAGCTTGCGCCGCTTCGCGATCATCGTGCTGACCATCCCGCCGATGATGATCGGGGTGGTTCCGGGCCTGCTGCTGACCGGCTCCTCGTTCGGATTTATGACCCTGTTAGGGATGATCGCGCTTCTCGGCATCATCGTCAACAACGCCATCCTGCTGATCGACGAAACGGATGCGAAGCTGGAAAATGGAGACTTGAACTTGGAGGACGCCATCGTCGCCGCGGCGAAATCGCGGCTCCGGCCGATTCTCATGACCACCATCACCACCATCATCGGCCTTTGCCCCTTGGCATTCGGCGGCGGTGGAATGTGGAGTTCCATGGCGTTTGCGATGATGTTCGGGCTGGGTTTCGCCACCTTGCTGACGTTGGCGTTGTGCCCGGTGTTGTTCTTCCTCTTTTTCCGGCGCGACTACGCGAAGTAAGTGTCCTCATGCGCGTAAGGCGGGGCGCAACAGCAGAGAAAACGCAGGCTCTTGGCGGCGCGGATCTGGTGCCATGAACCTGCCGGGATGAGAATGGCGTCACCGGTTTGAACCTGGCGCGTTTCGCCGTCGATTTCCATGGTTCCCTCGCCTTCCAGGATAAAGTAGAATTCCTCGGCGAGCTTGTGAAAGTGCCGATCCGTCGTGCAGTCTGCCGGGAGGCTAGCCTCGGCCAGGCTCTGATTTCGAACCGGCGCGTTGGTGGAATCCAGGATGCTGCGGATGGTGGAGCCGTCCTTGGTGGTGAACGGAGCTTGGTCGTTGAGTTGCTGAACGGTCATGGAGATGAAGCAATTGAGGGGTTGCGAACGTCCAAAGGGGACGCGAATTTTCCGCACTTTCCCACTCAATTGACGCAATTGACGCATGGCTGACGAAAAATCCACCCATCCTCCGGAAAACCCCATCGCCGCACAAGTTCACGCCTCTCAAGAAGAGGAACAGGCCGCGATGGCGGCGCAATCGGCCGCGCAACCAAGGCCCTCGGCGTTTTCCAACGCGCTGGGCAACCTGATTTTGCTGGTCATCCTGGTTTGCCTCGTTTCCATCCCGTTTTTGTTCTACTTCACCGACACTGCCTCGCGGTTGAAGCGCGAGGTGCACAGGACCATCCAGGCGCTGGAAGGCAACAACACAGCGGAAGGGACCAGTAGCCAGGAATTGACGCAAGCCCGGGAAAAAATCGCGCTGTTGGAGGAGGAATTGGCCGCTACCAAGGCGCAGGCGGAGCAAAATCGCGTAGTTGCCAAGCCGATTGTCGAACCGAAGTCGCCGCCGGATGAACCGGAGCCGCCGCAAGACGTCAAGCCGGCCCCCACGGTGCTGCCGCGCCAGGAATACGACGTTGCCAAGTTGTTCAACGGCGTGGGGGTGAGAACCACGTTAGACCTGCGCAAAGGCGATACCGCCACCAAGGAGCGAATTACCGACGAAGCTTACGAATTTGAGATCAAGCTCAAAATCAACGTCCCGCAAGCCAATCAAAGCGTTGCCGAGCTAGCGGCGCTGAACCCGCAATTGCCGGAAATTTTGCCGGAATTGGGGAAATTGCTCCAAACCGGCAAAGTATCCCCGTTTTATGATAAGCTCTACAGCTTGAAGAACGATCGCATCAAAACGAGCATGACGCGGTTGGACAAATTGGAGACGCGCCACAACTATTTTGACTGCGAGACGGTATTGCAATTAACCCACCCGGAAACTGAGCGCCAGGCGTTGTTGATCCAGGGTGAAATGGACGTGGTTGCCGATGGCTCGGACGGCGACCGGATGCCGGCGATCGATGATTATATTTCGCTCTCCAGATACTATCAGCCTACGACCTCATACGGCTGGCCGAAAAAGACAAAAACGCCAAATCCGCTCGTCCCACGCCTGGAAAAAGAACTCAACGACGTCTTGGAGGAATATAAGATCGTCGGTTTGACGCGGGAACGGAACCGCTACCTGGAAAATCGGCGCGATGAGCTACGCCGGCTGATTGGCGATCTCAAGGTGCGTAGCTATCTTATCGCCGAAGCGGATCCGTTCGTTGTTTTGCCGTTATCCATGTTGCGCCAGGTTGGCAAAGTCTCGCACGCACCGTCTACCGGCGACTACGCGGTGGTTATCTACGGTTCCAAGGTTTATCCCGTCATTTGCGGCGATGCCGGGCCATCCTGGAAATTTGGCGAGGCCAGCCTTTTCATGGCGCAAACCATCAACCCCAAAGCCAGCCCCTACAGCCGTCCCGTCAGCGATCTAAAGGTCACCTACGTCGTGTTTCCCGGCTCCAAGGAAGAAAAGAACGGTCCACCGGATTTGGCGCACTGGACCGCGCGTTGCGAGGCGCTGGTGAAAGAAATTGGCGGGCTGGGAGACGGATTTGAGCTGCACGACTGGCGCGACATCATCGCCGAACGCCGGGCGGTTCGCGAAAGTAAGGCGCTCAAGGGCCGGGTAGCCCAACATCTTGCCGCCGCCAATAACGCGGTGGCCAAGGCCGAAAAAACGGCCGGAGCCGCCGAAACCAAGCTGAAAGCCGCCCAAGCCGCGCTGGCCAAGGCCAAAGAAGCCGCGGCAACCGCCGAAACCCTGGCGCCGCTGGAAAAAGCCGTCGCCACCGCCACCGCCGCGAAAACCGCCGCCGATTCCGCCTCCAAGGAGGCCCAAGTCGCCGCAGCACGGGTCCAAGCCGCCGTCGAACTGGTGAACGGCGCCGTGGAAAAAATCGCCGCCACCACCGCCAAACCGCTGAGCGAGCCGAGGGTGAACACGACGTTGGTGGCGCTCAAAGCGCTGGAAGAAGCGCAGCAGGCCACCGATCAAGCCGCGGAGGATGCTCGGTGAGGAAATCCGAAGCTTGGCACTCGAAAGCCGAGGCTCGATGCCCGAAATCCTAACCCGAAATTGGAGGACAGGGGGCTCGATTGCGCGCAAACTGGCTCGTGACGCAAAACCGCCGACGCGCGCCATTTTGGGCTCTCTGGTTGAGCCGAATCCTCGCTGGTTTGGTGTTGTCAGGCTGCGTTGCCGTGGGAATCCGGGGCACGCTCTCGCCCTGGAGCATTTCGGCCACGGCGAACCGCGAAAACCCGCATCCGCTCGCGCCGCCGATACCGTGGGCTGAAGCCCGAAATCCGAAACCCCTGCGGAAACCGGTGCCCAGCCCGCCCTTCGCCATGCCGGAAGTTACCACCAGCGAGCGCCTGACGATGGTTTGTTGAAGAAGGCGTTTGGATCGAACGCCTCCGCCTCATCGAGCCTCCTCGCTCGCACGGCGGCCGGGTGGGCGCAACCACCATCGACGCTAACGAAAACGGCGAAGCCAAATTGCCGGGCGGCTACGTCATTCGGCTGGAAATGGCGGGATTATGGGTCCCTGGCGACGCATCGCCGCAGTTCCGCTTCTTCGACCCCATAACCGGGGAGCCAAAACCCGCGCCGGAGGAGATTTTGCGCTTCCAACCGCCTCCCATCCCCAATTCCCCGATCCTGCGGCTGGTTTTTGCCGGATTGGGCACGAATCTCTGGAATCGAACCGCCCAGGTCTTCGACAGCCGCACCCATCACCCCGTGGGCCGCGTAATCGACGTGCAAAAACGCGGGAAACCTGTCCTCGACGTTCCGCTGGAAATTTGGCACGACACGCCTCTCGGCATCGTGCTTCGCTTGCCCTGCGGCGCGGCGGAAACTGCACCCCTGCCCACCCAACCCGGCGAGCAATGCCTGCTGCCGTGCGGCGTGCGGTTTCAGTTCATCACCACCGGCCCGGGAACGGTCCGCGAGGTCGGCCGGCGCGGGGAAACCTGGGACATTACCCCGTCCAGGCAGCGTTTCATCCTCGGCAGGGTCAGTCCCGCGGTTTGGGCGGCAAATTGCCGATTTCGCAACCGCGACTCCGGCGATCCGGCGCCCTGGTCCCAGCCCGCCTGGTTTGAGCGCGTTCCGCGAATTCAAGCGGCCCATTTGGCGGAATTCAACGGCCAACCGGCTGAGCTGGTTTGTTACCCAAAACGCGCCCACGTCTGGTTCCAAATCGCCCACCTCACGGGGATGCCAAACCCGCGTTCGACGCAAAATTTGTTGGAGGTCGAGATTCCCGCCTTTCGAAGCGCCCTACCCAGCCAAAAGCTGCGAATCGCCGTGCAAGCCGCCGAGATGAACGCCAACCTACCGCCGGGATCGATCCCGTATTTTTGGCCGGAATACGCCGAAACGTCGCGAACGGTCACCCCGAACCAATTGCTGAGGGAGTGTCGCGAGGCTTGGCCGGACTACCGCCTTCGCATCGACAAATCCACCCACTCGGTGATCGTAGAGCCGCGGCCGGACAGCCTGTGGGAGCGCGGTTTGAGAATGGCCAAGGAGTGGTGGCCGTAGCGGGCTGAGCAGGATGGTTAGGTCGTTCCGGTCCGGGCCCGCCGGGTGAGCGTAGAGCCAGCGCGATTTGCCGTTGGCGGCGGGAGACAATTTCAAAAGGCTGGCCAGTCCCTCGCGCGAGAGATTCGGCAGTTCTTCGAGGACTTCGGCAAGTGCTCTTGAACAAAAAAATCATAGGCTCCTTGGCCACAAAAACAACCACAACCTCACAAATTGCCGGCCTATCTCGCCCAGTTCAACGACGGCGACACGTGCGCTGGAAGATCGAGTCCGATGAACTATTCTTGAAACGATGACCTTGCGCTATCAGACCGTTGTCGATCCGGACGGCAATCCTACCGCGGGGCAAATTCCGTGGTCTGAATTCAAGGCTCTCCTCGATGAAATCGGTGATCTCGAAGACGAGGGAGCGACGCCAGAGGTAGCCGACGCTATCGAAAAAGCCAACCGGGATCGCGCGGAAGGCAACGACGACGCGTTTACCGATCTCGGCTACTTCTGCAACTCCGCCATCGCCGCGGCCATCGCCAGGCCGACGTTCATGTAGGTCTCGGCATTGCCGCCGTAGTGACCGTTGGACGCGCCGCCCGGGACGTGCGGAAGTCGTCAGCCTGAACTACGACAACCGTAGAGCGCGAAAAATCTCCATCACCTTGAGACACGCCGCCTTCGCGGTAGCGTCCTGGAGTACGGAGGCAAGCCGTGCGCCGACTCCGCTTTCGCGGCGGTAACCGATTCCAACCCAACCGATCGCCCGGTTCGCGCCAAAGCCGCCCGCACCTGCGCCAGCGCTCCACCGTCCACCGCAGGGAGACTGACGGCGACGTCTTCCAGATGGTGGAGGGTTGGAGAGCGCTCGAAAGCGGAGACGGCGCGGAGCTTGCCTCCGCACTGATACAAAACGCAGCGTAACTCCACCTATAAGCTCTCTAAATACGCTTGCGATATGGAGTGCGCCAATCAGCCCCTGGCGTGGTTGCGCTTTTGGAATGCCCGCTGTCGATAGGAGGCATTGGCGGGATTCGCACCCCTGTTCTGCGCCAGCCTGCGCGCCGCTTTGCAGATGACGCTCCCACGATCGAAGGTCGTCGCTGCTGCATTCCACCTATCGGAAAGCGAAGCCACGCCAGGGCGTGACTTCGCACTGGACGCTACCGCGAATCTTGAGAATTCTTTGGGAAATTCATCGGCTGCCGCTCTCCAATTCCGCCAATCGGGCCTCATAAATCCCCTCCGAGCATTCGCGCGTCGCCTTCAATCAGACGCAAACCGCGTCAGTTTCCACCTCCAGGTGATCTACGCCGAATCCCGCGGCCTGAATCTGAACGACCGCCGTCTGCATGGCTTGTTCCAACGTTTCGGCTTCGCGATGAAAGAGCATTTCACCCACTCCGTCGCAGCAAGCGATCGTGGCGTCGTCGATCTTCCCGTAAAGCGCGTCGGTTTGATCAAAATCAGGGGAGCGGTCCAGGATGGCGGTGAAACGGTGAATTTTCATAAGAATCGTGGGGGGGATTTTACCATTGGTGAGGCAACGGTCTACTTTCTTGCGAATGTCGCGGGCGTGTTCGTGGGATGGCGCGGGGTGGACATGATGTTCACCCGGCAACCCTCACGGTCGCGAAATCCGCAAAGCATGTAGCCCCAGATATGGGCATGACCACCGGCTTTGCGAACGGTCCAGCCTCGGGACTCAGCGTATTTGATCGCCTTCCGGATGTCTTTGTGCGGATGCATGGAATGGATTCCTGGAAGAAGAGTCTATTCCCCGGAAATCGCATCCGCCTTCATATTCTCAATAATCTCCACCTCCTTGAGATACGGCGCCTTCGCCTGGGCCGCTTCACCGGCTTGCTCATACACACCACCCACCTTCGGGTAACACGGGCCTCCCGGCCCGTGTTACCCGAATCGGATTCACCCTCCAATTCCGCCAACCGGTCCCGATGAAAACCGGCGATCTAGCTGTGCGAAATCGCGATGAAAACCGGCGACCTTGCTGTGCGACATCGCGAGGCCGAAGGCTGTGGACTGCGCGCAGCCTGCTGCCGCTTTGGGTGGGCCGCAGCCTGCTGCGGGTGGCCGGCGCGCCGGTCCCGGTCCCGCGATTCGTGGGCAAACCTGGAATCGTGAGCCGATTGGCCATGGCCCGGCAGCAGGCTGCCTCCAAAAAGCGGCAGCAGGCTGCGCGCAGTCCAAAGAGGCTTTGCCTCGATGACGCTATTCCCCGGAAATCGCATCCGCCGCCCGCTGAGCAGCACCAATAAAAACCCTCATCCGCCGGCGCCAACACGCCATCCGCCTTCATCTTCTCGAAAATCTCCACCACCTTGAGATACGCCGCCTTCGCCTTGCCGGGTTCGCCGGCTTGTTCGTAGACGCCACCCAACTTCGCGTGAGAAACGGCGAGATCCCGGCGGTATTCGGCATTCTCCGGGTCGAGCTGGACTGGTGCAGCCAGGTGGCCCATTGGCGGCCGAATTGCTGGTTATCCAGGTGCCGGTAGCTGATGAAGGCCCAGTATTCGGGGGCGCAGGTCCTCGGTGGTGGTGAGTGTTTCGGTTCCCTGCCTCATGTTATGCAGCGAAAACGTAGGCCGGGTTGATTTCTGAGGCAGGTGCGTAGTGTCAAACGCGTTAGCGCAGCGGGCTGCGCGCAGTCCAAAGGCTTTACCAGGCCCTATTTTTGCAACTCCGCCATCGCCGCGCCCATCGCCAGGCCGACGTTCATGTAGGTCTCAGCGTTGCCGCCGTAGTGACCGTTGGACGCGCCGCCTTTGGAAACCGGATGCGTGTAAACCGTGGCGACGTTGCCACGAAAATCGGGATACTTGCTAGGGTCGCTTACCGCGAACTGCGCCTCGATGATGGGCTTCTCATTCCCCTTGGCGTTGTCCTTGTCCGTCTGGCCGAGCGTGGCGCAAACGAACTTCGCCTCGGGCGCCTCGAACTCCTCGCGCAGCTTCTTGATCAGGTTCACCAGGTTTTCCTCATACTTCTGAGCGTGCCCGGCGTTGTAACGATCCTTGTCGCCCTGCCACCAGAAGAAACCGGCCACTTCATACTCCGTCGCACCCGGATAGTACTTGCCCAGATGGCTAAGCACCGCCTTGGCGCGCGCGATATCTCCGGCGTACTGCACACCCGCGGTCCAGCCGATCGGCTTGGGCTCGGTGCCCTTTTCCCAACGCAACGGCGTCTGGCCGTAGCCCGCGTAGACATAGGTTTTGCCGTCCTTGGGATCGGTAAACTCGTAGGACGGCGACCCGGGCGGGAGCAAATCCCAGCCTAACGAACGGTTGCCTATCGCGCTCTTCAAAATCAGCACCGGCTCCTCGTGAAGCTCGCCCATGTGATGGCCGATGCCGATTTCCACGCCGATTTTGCGCCCCGCGACCTTGAGCCAATCGTTCTTGCGCACCTGATTCTTGCCCGGCCCGCCGCTGCCCATGACGGCGACGTTGCGCACATCCTTGCGCTCGGTCCAAGCGCCCGCGTCATCGACGAGAAACGGATAGAGGCCTTCCTCCTTGACCGCATTTTCCAGATTGCCGTCCTTTCCGGAGACGTGACCCATCTCGAGTATGTTGGACTGGCCCATCAGAATGTAGACCTTGACCGGCTTGCTCATGTCGGCCGGTTTTCCGTCAGGATCGGGCAAGTCGTCAGCAGGCGCAGGCAGGGTGAAAACGAGTGGGAGGAGTGCGAGAAGAGCTTTTGTCGTTAGGTTCATGAGATAGGATAAATATCGCGTCCGGCGTTGGACCACAAGCGAGTGATCTCTCCCATTTGCGAAAAAATGAGGTAAATTCGCGACACTCGATGAAAACTCCACGCCGCGTCGCGATCTCGCTCGAAATGGACTGGGGCTACAAGCGTCACCTCGACGTTTACGCCGGCTGCCAGCGATACGCCGACGAAGCAGGGTGGGAATGTTCCATCAACCCGGCAGCCGACGAAGATCTGCGGGCGTCGACGCGAAGGGCCGCGCCGTTCGACGGCGTTCTGGCCCGGGTAACGCAAAAGCTCGCCAACGCAGCCCGTTGGGCCGGCGTGCCAGCCGTCAACACGTGGCTCAACTCACCGGTTAGGAACCTGCCAAGCGTTTTTCCGGATTTCGAAGCTGCCGGCGCGATGGCGGCGGACCACCTGCTGGGCCGCGGGTTCCGGCAGTTCGGCTACCTCGGCTACAAACGCGATATCGACTCCCGCCAGCAACTGCTGGGCTTCCGGCGGATTGTCGAGTCGGCCGGCTTTCGCTGCGGCGAGCACCGGTTTTCGCGAACCGCGCTTCACGCCAGAGCGGACGGCTGGACCGCTTTCGTCGATGGCGTGACAGCCTGGACGGCCGCCTGGGAACCGCCGGTCGGCGTCTTCGTGACACAAGACCTCTACGGCCGCTACCTCCATGACATTTGCCGATCGCAGGGCCTGCACGTTTCGCAAGAATTGGCCATCGTCGGGATCGGCAACGAGCCCACAATCTGCGACGCACCCGCGCCGACCCTGACAAGCATTGAAATCGGGTACGCCCAGGTCGGCTACCGCGCGGCGGCGATGCTCGACCGGCTCATGAACGGCGAGCCTGCTCCGCCAGGTCCCGAACTGGTCGCCCCTGCGGAATTAATTCCGCGTCAGTCGACCGGTTCCTTTGCCGCCGACGATCCGGTCGTCGCGCGCGCGCTGCGTTTCATCGCCGAGAACTGCCACGAACGGATCGAGGTCAAGCACGTCGCCGATGCCGTCGCCACGACTCGCCGCACGCTCGAACGCCGCTTCCGCGACTCCGTCGGCCGCAGCATCGCTGGCGAGATCACACGCTTCCGCCTCGAACGCGCCAAGCGCCGGATGGTCGAGACCGACGAGCCGCTGAAGACAATCGCCAGGGACTCCGGCTTCCTGAGTCCCAACCAGTTTTACAAGTCGTTTACGCGCGTCGAGGGCGTCACGCCGACGTTGTACCGAGCAGAACGGCGATAGCCAGGGAGGTGCCGGCTTCGGGGCAGAGCCCAAAATGCACCGGCAAATTCCAACCGCCTTCACCTCAACTCCAGCACGTCCTGCATGTCGTAGAGCCCCGGCTTTTTCCCATTCAACCACACCGCCGCGCGAACGGCGCCCCGGGCGAACGTCTGGCGGCTGGCGGCTTTGTGGGTCAATTCGACGCGTTCGCCGGCTCCGGCGTAAACCACGGTGTGATCGCCCACCACGTCGCCGCCGCGCAGGGCGTGAACGCCGACTTCCGCATCGGTTCGGGCCCCAACATCGCCAAACCGGCCATGGCGCGTATCGTCCTCGTAGCTAAGCTGACGCACCTCGGTCAGGATTTCGGCTAACCGGCGTGCTGTGCCGCTGGGAGCGTCGGTTTTGTGCCGGTGATGCATCTCGACCACTTCCAGGTCGAAGCCGGGCCCCAGGATTTCCGTGGCCTTGCGCGTCAACCAAAACAGGGTGTTGACCCCGACACTGAAATTCGGCGCATGAACCACGGGGATCGTCTGCGAGGCCTCGCGAATCTCAGCCAACTCGGCGTCAGTGTGCCCGGTCGTCCCCATGATCAGGTTGGCGCCGGTTTTCACGCAAGCAGCGATGAGTTGGGAGCTAAATGTGTGCGTGGTGAAGTCGATGACCGCGTTGCAACCGCCGATCGCTTCTTCCAGCGAATCGCCAAGGTCGATTTTCGCGACTACGGCGACGTTTGGCTCCTGATCGGCAGCCTCGATGACGGCCAGGCCCATGCGGCCTTTGCAACCGGTGACGAGGAGTTGGATTTCCGGCATAGTTTGGTGGTTAGGACGATTCTGGCTACTGGTTTTCCAGCCATTCCACCAACTCATCCGCGTTGTCGCACTTCAAAATCGCGGGAACGGCCAAATCCAGCTTTTTGGAGGAAAGCCTGGCAATGCGCTGCTGGAGACGAGGGTCGGAACCGAATTTTTCGTTGGTCACCAAAAGAAGCGCCTCAATTTTCCCCTCAACTCTTCCTTCAGCTTTGCCTTCGTCGTGAAATTCTTGAGCCACAGTCATGATTTCCTGTCGTGCGATTTTTGCGTTGTGGGCGAGGTCAGTGATGACCGGATTTTGGTCTTGCTCAGGCCAAAGTCAACCGGATGCCCCGGCATTTCTCAGCTTGCCGGCAGAAGATCCAAACCCTCGAGCGTCTTCCGCAATTCGGCCTTTTTTTCCGCGGTCATGGGGACCATCGGCAAATGAAATTCCTCCTCAACCGCGCCGGTCAGCGCCAGCGCGGTTTTGATTGGCACCGGATTGGTGTCCAGCTTCAAAAACGTGCCGAAAAGCGGGTAAAATCGCCGGTGAATCTCCGCAGCTCGGGCGAAATCCCCGGCAAGCGCGGCGGAAACCAGGTCGCTCATCACTTGCGGCACAAGGTTCGAGGCGACGCTGATGACGCCGATCGCTCCCACGCTCATAAAGGGCAAGGTCATCGAGTCATCGCCGGACAAAACCTCGAACTTCGCCGGCGTCGCGGCCACGAGTTGGCTGACCCGCTCCGGAGTTCCGCCGGCCTCTTTCATGGCGACGATGTTGGGACACGCCTCGGCCAGCCGCGCCGTGGTTTCGACGCTGATTTCCACGTGGCAACGGCAGGGGATGCTGTAGAGCACGATCGGCAATTTGGTGGCCTCCGCAATGGCACGAAAATGCTGAAAGAGCCCCTCCTGCGAGGGTTTGTTGTAGTAGGGGCAAACTTGGAGCGAGGCGTCCGCGCCGGCTTTTTCCGCGCTTTGGGTCAGGCGAATGGCCTCGGCGGTGGCGTTGGATCCCGTGCCGGCGATGACCAGCCCACGCTTGGCGGTGTGCTCGATGGCGATGCGGATGACGCGCTCGTGTTCGTCGTGATCGAGCGTCGGCGACTCGCCGGTGGTGCCGACCGGAACGACTCCGGCGACGCCGCCTGCGAACTGTGCGTCGATCAGCTTGCGAAACGCCGCTTCATCCAGGTTTCCCTCGGAAAATGGCGTGACCAATGCGGTGTGGACTCCTTCGAACATGGCTCAAAAATCGTCAATCTTGCCCTGGTAGACGAAATCCGCCGGGCCGGTGAGTTTTACGTTTTGGTAGGAATCGTCCGCGTGGTCGAAATCGACCCGCAAAGTGTCGCCGCCGCGAACTTGGACCGAAATCGGCGATTCCGCGCCGGTCAGTTCGTGATGCACGATGGCGCAGGCAACCATCCCCGTGCCGCAAGCCAGCGTCTCGTCCTCCACGCCGCGTTCGTAGGTTCGGATCGCAATTTCGCGCTCGCCACGGGCTTCCATCAAATTCGCGTTCGTCCCCGCGGGAGCAAAACGAGCGTGGTTGCGAATTTCGCGGCCAATTCTGACGACGTCCGCGTTTTCCAGGTTTTCGCCCACGGCCACGGCGTGAGGAACCCCGGTGTTGACGCTGTGCACGGTCACTTTTTCGCCTAAAATCTCCAAATCTAGCCCCATTTTCAGGTCAAACGGCTCGCTCATCGCGATTCGCACCGCTCCATCCGGAAACGTAGCCCCAATCACCCCGGCAATCGTCTCGAACGACGTCGAATCCAGCTTTCCGCCCTCCAGCCGGTTCACGAAATTCGCGAAACAACGCGCCCCATTGCCGCACATCTCCGCCTCGCCGCCGTCGGCATTGTAGTAGCGCATCCGGTAGTCCGCACCGTTTTGAGCCGGCTCGACCGCCAGCAACCCATCGGCCCCCACCCCCCGCTGACGATGGCACAGCCGCGCGATTTGCTCGGTCGAAAGCGTGTGGCGCAGGTCGCGATTGTCGATGACGACAAAATCGTTCCCGGCCCCATTCATTTTCCAAAAATCCATGACGGCCAACAGCTAGCCGGAATCGCCCCAGCCGTCAACGGAAGGATCGAATCCTTCAAACCACGTAGAGATCGGCCAGTGGGATGGAAAAATCGACGGTTTGGAGGGAAATCACGCCATCCGGCGCCCCATTTTCCTTCTTCCAGCCGCTTTCCTTGCGGTAGATCCACGCCTGCGGCGTCTCCGGGTTTTGATCGACGACCAGATACTCCTCCAGCGTCTCGATTTGCTGGTAGGCGAAGAGTTTTTCGACGTGATCGGACTTGTAGTTGCTCATCACCTCCACCAGCACCTTCGGATGGCGTTTGAACAATTTTTCGGTGTCGCGAGGATCGCAGGTAACGATGATGTCCGGGTAGTAAAACAGCTCGGTCTCGTTCAAAAAGAGCCGCAGCTTCATCTCGCCCTTGAACGCGCGGCAAGGACGTCCACGCAGATGGGTGAAGAGTGAAACGAACAGATTGGACGCCACGGTTTCGTGTTCCTCCGTCGCCCCCGCCATTTCGATGACCCGGCCGCCCACGTATTCGTGCCGGGCTGTTGCCAGCGGCTCGCCTTCCAGATATTCCTCGACGGAGACGAAGTCTTTTTCGTCGTCGATCGCTTCGCTCATGCCCACGAACCTAGCATGAGAGTCGCGCTTGGCAATGATCCACTTGGCAAAGGAATGGTTGCCGGCCGATCCATTGCTGAGCGAAAAAAAGCCGCGTGAGCGAAAAAAGTAGAATGGACATCTTGTCCGTTCGCTTGGCGCGCCAAGCGTCACGCTCGCAAGGCTCGCGTGTGAGAACGGACAGGATGTCCATTCCACCAGGATGTCCATTCAACCTCTCTTCCTTTGCCACAAAGTCACTGATTACCCGGCGCTTGTGGACCTGGATCAGGATTCGCAGGCGGAGTTTCACCTTCGAGTTCATCCGCGGGCGGCGAAGTCTCCTCACCTCCTCCATTCCCCGTCTCCTCCGCCTCCAGGGCCGGGTTGCGTTGAAAGGCGCCGAGGAAATCCGAGCGCATCGTGCCGAGAATGACGAGCGGGCAGTTCTCCGCATCGACGGTGGCGCGAAGGAGTTCGAGGAAACGATTGGCGGGGGGATCGGGGCCTTCGGCTTCGTGGCCGAGCAACTCCTCGAATTGGTCGATGACGAGGATGACACGGGCGTTGCGGCGTTCGGAGGCGCGTTGGAGTTGGTCGGCGAGGTCGCAAAGTAGAATGGACATCCCTGTCCGTTCAGTCGGGCTCGGACAGGATGTCCAAGCCACGTTGCGCAGGTCTTCGAGGGTCCAGTCGAGAAATTTGTAGCGTTCGGGTGGCGAGGGCGGGTTTTCTTGGAGATCCTCTAGCTGAGTGAGGAGGCGGTGGAGGCGCTCGTCTTTGGGCGTGGATTCAGTTCGAATTCGGCTTGGTCTTCGGGGGCGCCAGGAGTGTTGTGGCTCCTTGGACGCCAACTGTGGAGTTGGTCGTAAATCGCGGCTTCGTCGCCGATGCGTTCGGCGTGATCCGGGGTGAGCGCGATTTCGGCGAAGCACCAGTAGCTTTCCAGGTTGGTGTCCGTGCACCAATGGGCTCAAGTTGACTCAACCCGTTGGAGCCATTCGGCGTTCTGCCGGCTGTAGCTGACGAAGATGCGTTCGGGCATGGTATCGAAAGCGAGGCTATCGAATCCGAGCCGAATGGCAAGCGATCACAACCACGCTACCGCTGGCGCCGGATTCGACTTCCTTGATCGCGGGTCAAGTAGTCAGACCTTGGTAGGGCTTTCGAGATTGAGCGGTGGCAGGTCGTCTCGGCCCCAATCGAGGTGGAGCACTTGAAGTTTCGTTATGTGTGATAGGCTCAGAGAGTTTAGCCATTGTTTGCGGCCCGCTAGGTCATTCCTGGCAACAGGCGCGGAATCTGCGTCGTCGCAATTTTCGGGCGGCATGGTACGAGGCCGCGGGTCCCGCTGAGGGCGACAAGATTGAGGTGAATGTAACCGGCGTTGACTGCCGTGGAGTTGAGAGTCATGACCAAGTCTCAAAATTCCACGCGTCGGACCTTTCTCGGCCAATCCGCCAAAGTGGGCGGAATGCTGGCATTGCCACAATTCGCTTCGCTCGGAGGCGCGAATGCTGCCTCAGCAGCCGCTGAAAAGCCGCCTAAGCGGTTGGTGGTGATTCACGCGCATCTCGGTTTTTACCACGCCGAGTTTTATCCGAAAACTACCGGGCACGACTTCGAGGCGCCGCGTTTGCTCAAGCCGCTGGAGCCGTTTCGAGGGAACTACACGATTTTCAACGGGCTGGATCATCCGGATGTTTCCGGCGGCCACGCGGTAACCTCGACCCTGCTGACGGGCGAGAATTTCAAGCTGCGGCTGAGCAAGCGGCACGGGATTTCGCTCGATCAATATATCGCAAACGAGATTGGCGGCGAAACGCGCTTCGATCGGTTCGATCTTAATACGGGCGGCGGAGGCGTGGCGACTCCTGTTTCCTTCGACGCGAACGGGACGCCCAATCCGGATCGCATCAGTTCGGCACTGGAGTTATATAGCCGGCTGTTTGTGACCGATCCGAAGGCGCAAGCGCGTCTGCGCGATGACATTGAGGCGAATCGCAGCATTCTCGATGGGCTGCGCACCGAGGCGAAGCGGTTCGAGCGATTGCTTGACGCAGGTGACCGGGAACGGCTCGATCATTTCCTGACCGCGATACGCGATCTGGAGGCGCGCATGGCCAAGCAGATCAAGTGGAGCAAAATCCCGAAACCCGAGCCGCCTGAAGGCGCCGAAAACCCACCTGCCCGGGTGACTGGCAAGGGAATGCATGCCTTGATGCCGGCGATGTTCGATACCGCGGTGTTGGCGCTGCAAACCGATTCGACCCGCGTGATGACGATCGCGATTCCGGCCGGGAATCCGGTGATCGAGGGATTGGAGTTGATCGCGACCTATCATCAGCTCAGTCACCACGGCAAGCGAGAAGACAAGATTACCCAGTTGCTGGCGATTGAGGACGCGCACATGGAGCAGGTCGGCCGGTTTATCGATAAACTGGCGACCACGACTGACGCCAATGGTCAGCCGTTGTTGGATTCGACGATGGTGATGCTAAGCAGCGGGATCGGTAACGCGCATTCGCATAGCAACCAACATTTGCCGGTGTTGGTCGCGGGAGGTGGCTACAAGCACCGTGGTTATGTCGATCTGCGGGAGCGCGATATTCCGCTGTGTAACTTGTTCGTCGATTTCGCGCAAAGGATGAGGCTGGACTGCGAGCGGTTTGCGACGAGCGACGGGAACTTCACTGAGCTTTCGTAGGCGGGATGGCAAGCGAATGGAGGCAATCGAATGATTTGGAAAAATCTTGGAAATAGAAAAAATTCGCTTGCTCTCATTCGTTTGCCTCCGTTTCGATTGATATGCCTATTCACTGCCAGATTCCGATTCGAGATCTTTCCCAGAAAGAATTCGACGCCATTGATCGCAGCGTTATGGGGCATGCGTTCGCGTCCCAAAATGAACTCGGAAGGTTGTGCGACGAACTCATTTACGAAAACGATGTAGCTCTACGATTAAAGGAGGCAGGTCACGATGTGGAAACCCAAGTTCGCGTTACGGTCTCGCACAAATCGTTCGAAAAGGTCTACCGCCTCGATCTTGTTTGCGATCACGCGGTATATGATGGCAAGACAGTAAGCGCTTTTACTGGCGAACACGATGCTCAAGTCTTGAACTATGCAATGCTTCTCGATATCAGGCATATCAAGCTGCTCAATTTCAGAAATCCGAAGGTTCAAGGTCGGCTCCGCTACAATGCAATCACCACGGAAAAACGACATCAGGTTGAGTTCAACACCTCCCAGTGGAGAGCCCAAACGGAGTCTTGCGACGAGCTTTGTTTGCTTACGAAAGATTTAGTTCGGGATTGGGGAGGATTTTTGAGCGCGCAACTGTATCAAGAAGCGTTGGTGCACTTTTGCGGAGGACGAGAACAATGCGAGACCCGCATTCCTATGTCGAGAGGTGAACACAAGCTAGGAACACATCGGGTCGCTCAGCATGCGCCGGATGCATTCTTCGTCGTGACCGGACTAACCAAAGACACCCATCACTATCACCAACATTTGGAACGCCTTCTGCGTTTAACAACGATGCAGGTGATCCAGTGGATCAATATCAATCATCACAAAGTGGAATTTGTAACCATCGAAAAATGAAACGTTCTAAGAGCTGGCAAGCGAATCAAGGCAAACGAATTTTTCTATTTGGCCAAATTTCAATCCTATTCGCCTGCCTCCATTCGCTTGCCCTCCCCGGCGTGATCGAAGATTTCGCCGACAAGCACTGCATGGAGTGCCACGACGTCGATACGGAGAAAGGCGGGTTCAATATCGAACCCATTTTCGACCCACCCACGCCGGATCGCCGCGCGGACTTCCTCAGCCACATCATCGGCATGGTCGAACGCGGCGAGATGCCGCCGGAAGAGAAGCCGGAGTTCTTCAAAAGCGACGAAACCAAGGCATTTATCGCGGCTACAGGCGGCGAGCTATTGGCTTACTTCGAGAAGAAGGCCGAAACAAGGCTCGGTCACCTGCAGCGCCTGCGTAGCGACCACTATGTCAATACCATTCAGAGCCTGCTCGGCTACCCGCTACGCAATATCGAGTCCATTCTGCCGACCGACGACCGCGCTAGCCTTCACCCTGCCGAAGTCACCGATTACCACCTCGTGCGTTATGTGAAAGCCGCCGAACAGGCCCTGGGTTATGCCATTAACCGAACCTCGAAAGGCGAGCAAACCATCCGGCTCGATATCCCGGCACTGGTCAAACGGAATGAGAAAAGGGGCGCGCGGGCCAGAGTTCCTCACCATCCCGAAAAAGGCTGGATGCTCGCAAGATCGCGTGTCGGCGGGTTCTCCACCTCATCCGAAATCAAAACCTGGAAGCCGATTCCGCTGGCCGGCCTCTATCGTGTGCGGGCGCGAGTCATGGCGCACCGCCAACCGACTAACTTTCGTGTCGCGGTGCGCAGCAGCAACCCCACCAGCAATCAGGTATCCGGTTTGATGGGATCAACACCGATCCACAAGGGCCGCGCCGAGGTGGACCGGTTTTCCGATATCGAAGTCGATGCCTATTTTGACGCGGGCGACTACCCGGTTGTGCAAAAAACCTCCGAGACCTGGGCTCCGTTTCGCATCAACGAGTTTGAGGTGGACAATGAAAAGCACAACGGCATGTGGGTGCAAATGCTAGAGGCGACCGGTCCGCTGCCGGACGAGATCGAAGCCAAGCGTGGCGCCATTCTTGGCAATCATCCCCCAGGCCGCGAAGGCGCGGCTAGGGTCCTTGCCGATTTTCTCCCGCGAGCCTTTCGCTCCCCGGTCGCTGACGACGATGTTGAGCCGTTTCTGGAAGTTTACGACCGCGATCTCGCCAAATCGAACGATCATCACCACGCCTTGCGCGAGGCCCTGAAAACCGCCCTAGCATCGACACGATTTCTCTATCGCAACGGCGGTTCCGGGCCGCTGAATAGCTACGAAATCGCCACCCGGCTGTCCTATTTTCTCTGGAGCACGATGCCGGACGAAACGCTCTTTGCCCTGGCGAAAGAAGGCAAGCTCAGCCAACCGGAAATCCGCGCCGCACAAGTCGATCGCATGCTCGCCGATGCCAAATCTGAGCGTTTTGTCCGCGATTTCACCGATTTCTGGCTGCAATTGCATCGCGTCGGCGAGACCAAACCCGGCTTCCGCACCAAGCCAAGATACAACGCGCTATTGGAAGAAGACATTCGCACCGAAACGCGGCTCTTCTTCCGCGAAGTCCTGCACGGCGACCTCGACGTGGCGAGCTTCCTCGACTCCGACTGGACCATGCTCAACGAAAACATGGCAACGCTCTATCAAATGACCGACCGCGATATCACTGGCATCGAATTTCGGCGCGTGACGCTCAAACCTGAGGACCAACGCGGTGGATTGCTCGCTCAATCGTCATTCGCCTGCCTAACCTCCAACGGCACCGAAACCCAGCCTATTCTGCGCGGCGTCTGGGTTCTGCAAAACCTCCTCAACCAGCCACTGGAGCCACCCAAGAACGTCGAGCCGATCGAAACCGACGCCCGCGGCGCGAAAACCATGCTGGAACAGATTCGCTTGCATCGCGATGCAGAGGCTTGTCAGGGTTGTCATCAAAAAATCGACCCGCTGGGCATCGCGTTAGAGAACTACGGCGTCATCGGCAATTGGCGGACTCAATATCGTAGCAAGCTGCCCATTGTAACAACCGTTGAAGAATATTCCGATTTGAGCGGCATTGCTGGGGTGAAAGCGTTTTTGGCTGAGCGCGAGGAGGAGTTCGAAGTGCAGCTGATCAACAAGCTCAAGGAATACGCCTTGGGCCGCGAGATCACCTATTATGACCTGCATCGCTCTCGACATTCCGCGGCCGCAGGCAAAATCGGCCTGAAATCACTTATCAAAGCCATTGTCGCTGACGAGTCATTCCTCGTTCGATAGCGTGGGAAAACAATTCGTCCACGGATGAAATATCGTTTTCATATTAAAGGTTTGTTCAGGGCTCGCTTTCGCCTGCTCTCATCTATATTGGTTGCGTTGACACCCGTTGGGGTTTTCGCGCTCGAACTCGCCGCCCCTTTCACGGATAACGCGGTCCTGCAGCGTGATAAACCTGTCACGGTCTGGGGAACGGCGCAACCATCGGGCGAAGTTATAGTTGAATTCGCCGGCCAAAAAGTCACTGCCAAAGCCGACGCAAATGGAAACTGGCGGGCGACGTTGAAACCGCTCGCAGCCTCTGCTGAGCCGCGCGCGCTATCGGTTTCCTCCGGCGCAAAATCGCTGACTCGCGATAACATCCTCGTCGGCGAGGTCTGGATGGCGACGGGGCAGTCAAACATGGGTTGGCGCGTGTCGGCCAGCCGCCCGATTGATCGTGATATCGCGATGACAGATGAGTTCGACGGGATTCGCATCCTCAACGTTCCCAAATCCCACGCGCTCGAGCCGCAGACCACCTGCGATTCCGGCTGGGTGTCTTCGGCGCAGGACAAGGTCACCCTTAGACACCACTCCGGCTGTGCCTACTTTTTCGCCCGCGAGCTGCATGAAAAACTGAAAGTGCCCATCGGCATCATCGATCCATCCTTTGGCGGGACGCATATTGATTCGTGGATCGCGCCCGATGCCTGGAAACTTCAGCCCAGCCTGGCAGACACCCACAAGATGCGGCTCGCGATGGCTGCCGATTAGAAGAAAGGCGCTTCGCGGCTCTACAACGCTGGCGTTCACCCTTTCATTGGTTATGCGATGCGCGGTTTCATCTGGCATCAGGGAGAAGGCAATGTCGGCGACGGCGATGTCTATCGAATCAAGCTCCACGCTCTGATCGAAGGCTATCGCGATCTCTGGAAAGACGACGGGCTCTTTTTCGAAATCGGCCAGCTCTATCCCTTTCAATACCCGCACATGGAGAGCCGTGAGCAGATCGAGATGGCCGCGGCGACGTATTAAGCGTTGCAAAAGTTTTTGCATAGATCAATATTTGTGTGTATAGTAAGGTAATGCCAAATAAATATATTACTAATGTCACAAAACGTGAACTACGACGAATTGAAGTTGTGGAAGCAATTGTAGTCAGAGGAGAAGAAGCCACTACAGTTGCAAGGATTTACAACACTCCAATTCGAACGGTGTTTGACTGGCTTGCTAGGTATAGAGGCGGAGGATGGGATGCGCTCAAAGAAGGGCGCAGAACTGGACGAAGGCGGAAAGTCAGTGGCAACATTATGAAGTGGCTCTACGACAAAATCACGATGGGAGACCCCAGGCAGTTTCAACTTCCTTTCTGTTTGTGGACTCTTGATATCATCCGAAAGGTGTTAAAGAGAGAGCATGGTATAGAGTTAAGCAAAAGTTCAGTAAGTCGACTTTTAAAACATATGGGACTAACCCCGCAGCGCCCTATTTATAAATCTTACAAGCAGGATCCCAAAACGATTAAAAAATACCTCCAAAAAACATACCCTGCGATTGCCAAGCGCGCTGAGAAAGAGGGTTGGGAGATCTTTTTTGTCGATGAAGCTGCAGTGCGAAGCGATTGTCACCACGGCACAACATGGGGAGCAGTTGGGGAAACGCGGCGACGTCCCTAACGTCGTTAAAATTCTTAGATGGACGAAGCACTTTGTTGTGCAAAGTGCTTCGGAAGCTTAAAGCTTCAATCCATCTAAAATGCAAACCCATCAAAGCATTCAATCCATCCTGGCGCAAGCCGATTGCGAACAAGCGAACAAGCACGCGAACTTTTCCAAGAGGCTCTACGTAAAAGTGTTAGGCTCTCGTTGTTCGACATGATGGCCGAGGAGGTCGAGGCTCTCTGCGGCCCCAAATACGCCCGCGACCACGAGAGCGACTGTCGTCGGGCCGGAAGCGAAAGAGGTCACGCCTTCATCAATGGCACCAAGGAAGAGATTACCCGGCCACGAGTGCGTAACGCCAATGGTGAGGTGCCGCTGAGCACCTACAACATCGCCAAAGATCGCAATCTGATCTTCGACCAAGTCGTCGAAGCGATCGCCGCCGGCATGCCGGTTCGCGGCGTCGAGGACTGCCATGGGGGGGCGTCAAGCGCACCCAGGCCAGCGCCATGTGGGTGCAGAAAAGCGCCGAATACATCGAAAAGCTGCGCACCCGAAATCTTAAAGCAGACGATTGGCTGGCCATGCAGATCGACGGCGTGTTCATCGGAAACGACTGTTGTGTGATCGTGGCCGTCGGCTTTCACGAAGACGGCCGCAAGGAGGTGCTCGACTTTGAGCCGGGGGCCAGTGAGAACTTCGAATGCGCCAAGCGGTTGTGCGAACGCCTTGCCGAGCGCGGTTTTGGCCCGCCTCCCGGGCGCCGGCTGCTGGTGGTGCGCGATGGTTCCAAGGCGCTGAAAAAGGCGGTTAAAGCCGTTTGGCCAGACGCGTTGCAACAGGAATGCCTGGTGCATGCTGAGCGCGAAACGTTGGCTAAGCTTCCCAAGAAGGCTGCCGAGGAAGCTGTGCGCCTCTTCAAGCGCCTGCGCCTGGCTGAAGGCAAACAATCCGGGGAGGAGGCTTTTGAGGAGCTGTTAGGGCATTTGAGGGCGCACAACGCCGATGCTGCAAATTGCCTGGAGAAGCGCCGGGACGCTCTTTTGGTCTTTCACAGGCTGGATGTTCCCGCGACGTTGAACGTCACGTTTTTGAGCACCAATCACATCGAAAACCTGATCGGCAATTGGCGGCAGGAGACCAACCGGGTGAAGCGTTGGGATCTACGCGGCAACCAGGTCAGCCGCTGGACGGCGGTGGGGCTGCTGGAAGCCGAGAAGGGCTTCAGGCGGGTGCGCGGCTATCAGCACCTCCACTGCCTGGCGGAAGCATTGGCGCACGCCCCCGAATCGCTCTCCGTTCCAGAGTCGGCCGCTACCGCGTCCGACTCTTCCACTCCGAGCGATTCGGGGGCGTCGCAGCAAGTTGTTGCATCTGCTCCCATCCTGACTTAACCACTAACCATTGCTTCTGTGTCCATCTGGAATTCTAACGATCACAGGGACATCCCCAAAAATTTACGCGCCTCCATTTTTGAGTATTTATAATAATCTAAAAATTTAAATGCGCGGGTAATTAAGATTTCCAGGTAATTATGTCTGGATGCTAAAATTTATAAAGCAGAAAGAAGCGGTTGGGGAAGCATGGGACAATTCTCTCTTCTCCTTCTTGGAAGGGGTATATCTGATAATTCTACTTCCGGCAGGAAATTTCAGCCTTCTACTCCGCCTGTAGTCCATTTCTGAGCTGGTGGGGCTCTGTAAATCGTCCTCGATCACCGGTTTTTTCCGCACTTGCAACAACAGCCAAAAAATTAACCATCTTTAAAAATCAACGTGCACCCAGCATCATTCCGAGTTTCTTGGCCGCACTTTCCTAACAATCTTCCCAAACCCAAAACAACCCCAACCAAAAATGGACAAGTTTCAGGAATCCCAATTGGCCATGGCCGAGTCGGTGGCGCGGTGTTTTTCCAGGCATGCGGTGGCGATCGAGCCGAATGCTGGTTTGCGGACACAGGTCGATGGGTTGCGGGTTTCGGTGAAGTTGGTGGGGAAGCTCGATCGGCAACAGGAGCGGGTTCGTCAGGGCGTGGGAAGGAAGAAGCAGGAGGTGAAGGAGGATTTCGCGTGGTCGGTGGGTGAGGTTACTGGGGTGATTGTTGGGATGGCAGCGGTGAAGGAGTTGCCGGAGTTGCGCGATGCCTTCAGGACTGCGCCGTCGGAGGTTGGGCGGATGCGTGATTTGCATTTGCGGCAGTATGCGACCGATGTGCGCGAGGCGGTGGAGGAGCACGATGCGGCTTTGGCGGAGTTTGGGTTGGCGACGGAGAAGCGTGATGCGTTCTTTGGCTACCAGGAGGAGTTTGAGGAGCATTTCAATGCGCCGCGGTTGGCGCGGGACGAGCGCAGTGCGTTGAACGAGAAGCGGGATGAGGAGCTGGCGAAACTGATGGATCAGGTTCGGGATGTGCTGGATCCGTTGATGCGGGTTTATCAAAGCTCGGATGCGGATTTTTACCGGGAATATCAGATTGCGCGGCGTTTGGTGGATTTGCCGGTGCGCTCTCGCGATAACAGTGAGGATGAGGAAACCGAGGGTGAAGTGGTTGGTGATTCGACCGATCACGAGGATGAGTTGGTCGCCGCCACGCCTGAGAGCGTGCCTGAGGATTCGTCCTCGACGGCCACCACTTCTACTTCCGATCCCAATCGTGGCATGGATGCTGGAGTCGGTGAGAGCGAAGCGGGAACTGGCGTGGGAGCTTCTTCGGAAGAGGCGGTTCCAGTTGGTAGCGCTGCGCTGGAGGAAGCGGACTCCGGGCTGGCCCAGTGACTTTTTTTGCTTCAAGTTTCGGATTTCGGATTCCTGGCTATGCACTTTAATCCGGTCGTTCCAAACTAGCTGCGAATCGAGCCCAAAGGGCTCATTCAACATAGCCCGGGGGCGAATCCAAAGCTCAGTTGGCAGCTGAATCGCGCCTTCAGCGGTTCAAAACCCGACAAACGATAGGCCCTATGCTGCCAATCCAGGTCAGCGCATGAAAAATTCGTCATGCGTTCCGAATTCCGCATTTTCCGGGGCGGCTCCCTCGAATTTCACCGGGTCGTGGGCTAAACTGAGCCCTAACCCCCTCAAACCTAGCCCAACGTCCGTTGTCCAGCCAAGTCCAGGTCCAACGCCGCCAATTGCACGCCATGCTGGCGCTTTTGGCGCTGTTGCCGGTCATTCCCACCGCGCTGTTGCTGCGCGAGCGCATCGTCTTCCTGGAGCGCGACCAGTCCGAGGCCGTCGCCGCGCTGCAAGAGAGTTCGATCGATGAAAAATGGGTCGAGGCGCGGGTTCGGCAGATCTACCAATCGGCGCTCATCCGCTCGATCCAGCGCCTGGAGAGCCAGGCCTCCGACGAGGCCGATTCGCGCGAGTTTTTGCAGCGCAGTCTCCAGCAAATTTTCGGCGAAGGCTCACGGGTTGAGGTCATTGCCGGCGAGGCGCCGCCGCCCGCGCTGGCAAATGCCGTGGTCGCGCCCGTGGACGTGCCTTCGCTGCGAGGTTGGGTGCGCGTTTCCGGCCTGACCGGCGATCGTCTCCCCGATGGCTTGCGGGGGGCTCCGGCCGAAATCTGGCGCCTGCCGATCGTGCTGTTTTTGACGACGCTGGCGATGGCGGCGGCGTGCGGCTGGGTGCTGCTGCGCCGGCTGCGGTTGGAAGATTTGCGCAGCGATCTGCTCTCCACGTTTTCGCACGAAATTCGCACGCCGCTGGCGGGATTGCGCGTGGTGGCCGACACGCTGGAGACCCTGCCCGAGGACGAGCGCGAGAAGCGGCGGGAGTACCATCGGCTGCTTCGCCAGGAAAACGCGCGTTTGCTGCGTTTCGTCGATAATTTTTTGACGATCAACCGCCTGGAACGAGGCGAAAATCCGTTGGCCAAGCGCCCCATCCAGTTGGGCGAGTTAATCGACGAAGCCGCGGAAATGATGCGCCCGCTGGCCGAAGCGGCTGGGGCTGAAATCCGCGTAAATCCGCCAAAATCCGCGGAATCCGAGATCGTGGCCAGTCCCGACGCCCTGGCCACGGTGCTGACTAATTTGATCGATAACGCCCTCAATCACGGCGCGAAACCGGCAAAAATCCAGGTTTCCAGCGTTTTGGAGCCGGATTGCGCCAAAATCGTGGTGGAGGACAACGGCCCCGGCATTCCGCCCGAAGAGCGCCGCAACGTGTTTCGGCGATTTTACCAGATCGATCAGCGGTTGAGCCGGCGTAGCGAAGGATGCGGGTTGGGTTTGCACATTTGCCGCTCGCTCATTCGCGCGCATCGTGGCAAACTGGAAATTGGCGAGTCCGAATTGGGCGGCGCCAAGATTACCGTGACTTTGGCGCGGTAGAAATTCGAAACTCGAAATCCGAAACTCGAAATCCAATTTCCAATTTCCAATTCCCCTTTTCCCCTTTTCCCCCGTGAAAACTGTCCTGATCATCGAAGACGACGCCACACTGCTGCAGGCGCTGGCGGATAATTTCGGGCAACGCGGCTACAAGGTGGAAATCGCCGCCAACGGCCAGGCCGGCCTGGATAAAGCGCTGCAAATTCAGCCGGATTTGCTCGTGCTCGACATCATGCTGCCGGTGGTGAACGGATTCGAGCTGTGTCAGGCGTTGCGGCGCGAAAACGTCTCCATCCCCGTCATCATGCTGACGGCGAAAAATGACGAATCGGACATCGTTTTGGGCCTTGGCCTCGGCGCGGACGACTACATGACCAAGCCCTTCAGCATCCGCGAATTAATGGCCCGTGCCGAGGCGGTTTTGCGCCGGGCGGAGGCCGCTGAGCCGGGTAGCCCCTTGCGCCAGTTCGGCCACTGGACGCTCGACACGGAGGCTCACGAATTGCGCCGCGATGGCGAGGCGGTGGAGCTTTCGCCCAAGGAATACGATCTGTTGGCTTACTTTGTGAGCAAGCCGGGCAAGGCCCTGAGCCGCGATGAAATCATGAACGCGGTCTGGGGCTTCGACAGCCGCGTCACTTCACGCAGCATCGACCGCTTCGTGCGAGTTTTGCGCAAAAAAATCGAGCCAAACCCAGCCAAACCCACGTTCATCCGCACGATTCGCGAATTTGGCTACCGGTTTGAAGACGCCAACGGCGCGGAGGGCTGATTTTGCCGAAAACCCCGAAAAATCGCGCACAACCATGACTCCGGCCCTACCGATCCACCATTTTGCGGCGAATTCGTGAGCTGGATCCTCAAATTCCTCACCTGGTCGGCGATTTGCGCGGCGATTATCGGGATTTTCCTGCGTTTCACGGTCAAAGATTCGGTTCAACCGCTGGCGCCGGCCTTCTACGCGTTGCCGCTGCCGGTTTGCGCCGCGGGATTTGCCGGAGCCGCTTTTTTGGCCGGTTGCACCCGCCGGAGCCTCGTTTTTTGGGGGACATTGGCAGGAGCGATCCTGACCGGTTTCGGTTGGTTGGGAGCCAGTTGGTCCGAAGGCGAATTTCCTGACGATGACGCTGATTTGCGCGTCGCTTTTTGGAATGGAGCCGACAATCGCCGCGTTTTCACCCGGGCAGCGGCGATGCTGGAAACGCACCCAGCCGACGTCATTGCCCTGGCCGAGGTTGTGGGCGAAAGCAAACCCGACCAGGCGAAATTTTTGCGCGAAAACCCGGATTTCCAGGTTTTGCGCGTGAGCGGCGAAATGGCGCTGGCGGTGCGAGGCAGGGCGGAGTTGCGCTACAGCGAGCGGCTGCCAAATCGCACGTTCGTCCACGTTTTCCAGGTTTGGGTGGAGGATCGGCGGCTGCGGCTGGTTTTGGCCGACGTGGGTCCCAAACCGCTCCACCCCCGCGGCGCAATTCTCGCGCGAATCCTGAAAATCGCCGGGACGGAGCCGGAAACCATCGTGGTTGGCGACTTTAACACGCCATTTGAGTCGGTTTGGTTCGAGGACTATCGCCGACGCTTCGTCCACGCCTTTGAGGCCGAGGGCGTCGGTGTGCGCGAAACCTGGCCGTGGCCGCTTCCGGCGTTGAGTCTGGACCACATTTGGCTGGCGCCCGGCATCAGTGTCGCCCACGCGGAAAAGCGCACCAGTTGGGCCAGCGATCACGCCATGGTGGTGGCGGATATCGAGGTTCGGCCGCGCTGAGTCCCCCAAACGGACGGTTTGCCGCCACCACGGTTTTTTTCTTTGTGAAAGGTGGATTTGACCTTGTCCGTGCTCTACAAAAACCCGCAATTTGATGAACTTAGGGCTCATTCCTTCCATTTTAGCCGCCCTCGGTATGACAGCTGCCGCGGCTCCACTTCACGTTCAAATCGACCAGCAAATTGAGGCCGGTTTCGCCAAATGGAGCGTTTCCCCAGGCCCAATTTGCGACGATGCCGAGTTCGTGCGCCGCATTTACCTGGATTTGACCGGAGAAATCCCGAAATCCCGCACCGCGCGGCTTTTCCTCGTCAATCCCGATCCTGACAAGCGCACCAAGCTCATCGAGCAATTATTGGCCAGCGACGCCTTCGCCAACCGGATGGCCGTGGTGTTCGACGTGATGCTGATGGAGCGGCGTCCGGACAAATACGTCACCAAAGTCGAGTGGCGCAAATATTTGGCGGAATCGTTCGCCCAAGACAAGCCGCTGGACGTTCTGGCGCGCGAAATCCTGGTTGGCGGAAGCGTCGAGGATGACTTGCGGCCCGCCGCCAAGTTTTACCTGGACCGCGGGCCCGACCAGGATGCGCTGGTGCGCGATACGGGCCGGCTGTTCCTGGGGATGGACCTGCAATGCGCCCAGTGCCACGATCACCCAACCATCGACGACTGGAAGCACCAGCATTACTACGGGCTGCGCGTGTTTTTCGCCGGCAGCACCAAGTTCAGGCGCCCGGACGGCAAGTGGGCGCTGCAGGAAATGCTCAAACCGACGGCGGAGTTTGCCTCCGTGTTTGAGCCCGACCTCACCAAGAGCACCGGCCCGCAGATTCCCTTCGGCAAACCGCTCGCCGTGCCAACGTTTGAGAAAGGCGAGGAGTTCGTGGACAAAGATTACCGCAAAAAGAAGCAACCGGCGGTGTTGAAATTCAGCCTGCGGGAGCTTTTGGCCAAGGAGCTGACATCCGCGGCGAACGAAGCTTTTTCGCGCAATTTTGCCAACCGGCTCTGGGGCGTGATGATGGGGCGCGGGATCGTGCATCCCTACGCGATGGATCACTCCGACAATCCGCCCTCGCACCCGGAATTGCTGGATTTGCTAAGTCGCCAGTTGCGCGATTTTGGCTACGACACGCGCTCCTTCGTGCGCCAACTGGTGCTCAGCCGCACCTACCAGCGCTCCAGCAGCGCGCCGGAAGGCGTCGATCCGGATTCGGTGCCGCCGGAGTCCTTTGCCCTGGCCAACATGAAGGGGCTCAGCCCGGAGCAACTCTTCCGCAGCCTGTTGGCGGCCACCGGGAGTGAATCCGTCTTTCGCGTGCAAATCGAGCGGATGCTGCAGGAAGACGAGGAACAGTACCAGGATTTAGTCGCCGACAGCCAAAAAATGGCCGATGCCCGCAAAGGCATGCGCGAGGAGCGGGTGACCCAGTTCGTCTCCGCGTTTGCCAGCATCGCAGGGCGGCCGGAAGGCGATTTTCAAGCTTCGTTGCCGCAAGCGCTCTACCTGGCCAACCACGCCCCGCTGATCGAGTGGTTGCAGCCTGAATCGGGAAATCTCATCGAGTGGCTGCTGGCCCGCGACGATCCCCGTGTCGTGGCGGAAGAGGCCTACCTGGCGATTTTTTCCCGGCTACCCAGCGAAGCGGAAGTGGCGATGGTGACCCAGCATTTTCAAGCCCGCGATCCCGAACGCCCAACCGCTGTGACCGAGCTAATTTGGGCCCTGCTAGCCTCCTCGGAATTCCGGTTCAACCACTAAAAACCGCCAAAAAACGCTAAAAAACGCCAATCTGCGATGAAAAATCTCAATCCCGCCTGCAAATCCTTCGATCACCAGGTTTCGCGCCGATCCATGCTCGCCAACCTTGCTTTGGGCGGCATGGGGGTGAGCGGCCTCATCCATCCGGCCGTCGCCCGCGAGGTGGAGAGCCGGAAAAAGCAGGTGCTCATCTTCCTGCTCAACGGTGGCCTCAGCCAGTTCGAATCCTTCGACCCCAAACCCGGAACCGACACCGGCGGACCGTTTCGCTCCATCCCCACTTCAGTGCCGGGCACGCATTTTTCCGAGTTGATGCCTCACGCGGCCACCATCGCGCACAAATTGGCCGTGGTTCGCAGCGTTTACGCGGAAAAAGTTCCCGGAAGCCACGGCGGGGCGCGAGATTTCGTCGAAACCGGCCGTCCGCCGCAACTCGGGCCCTACCCGCTGATGGGGCCGGTCATATCAAAAATGCTGGGGCAAAACGAGGATTTACCGGGCAACATCCACATTGGCCCGACACGTTGGGGGCCACGTCAGGATGCGGCGTTTTTGGGGCCGCGCCATGCTTCGCTGTTCCTGAGTGGAGGGCGCCCGCCGCTGAATGTGGACCGGCCGGAGTTGCTGCAAGCCCAATCCGACGAGGCGCGCTACCGGCTGCGGCAAATCGCGGACCTGCAATTCTCGCAACGCCGCCGCACGGCCCACACGGAGGCCTACAACTCGTCCTTCGAGCAAGCGGAGCAGTTGATTCACCGCAAGGAACTCTTCGACGTGAGCAAGGAACCGGCCAAGGACCAGGAACGCTACGGAACCCACGATCTTGGCCGGCACTGCCTGCTTGCGCGGCGCCTGCTGGAGGAGGGCGTGACCTGCGTGAAAGTGACCCACAACAATTACGACTCCCACATGGAGAATTTTAACTTTCACCTGGAGCAATTGGGCGAATTCGACAAACCCTTCACCACGCTGATCAACGACCTCGACGATCGCGGAATGCTGGATAACACCCTGGTCATGCTCATCACCGAATTTGGCCGCACCCCGCAAATCAAGGCGGATATGGGCCGCGATCACTGGCCCAACAACTGGTCGGTCGTGCTGGGCGGATGCGGCATCCAGGTGGGCGGCGTTTTGGGCGCCACCAACGAGAATGGCATGGAAATTACCGAGCGTCCCGTGCACGTGGCGGAGCTGTTCCACACCTACCTGAAAGCGATCGGGCTGAATCCGAATTCCGTCCACAAAGTCGGCGACAACCGCATTCGCGTAGCGACGCCGGAGCATGAAGCGGTGAGTGAATTGCTGATTTAAGCTTCACATTCCGGGGATAGAGTCGAGATGTCACGTAGCGACCCGTTCATGCTGAGACGACGTCGTGCACGAATAATCGGTCGCTGACGCGACGAGGCGTTTTTGCGTGCGTTCCCGGGGGCTAAAGCGCCCCGGCTAACATAATCGGTCCCTACGGGACGGACAAATTTACCACCGGGAATATGAGTTAAACGTCGCGCCGCGGCCGAAACGGGACTGGAGCGGCTTACAGCGCCACCGGCGGCTGAATGTCGTGGTGTTTGAGGAATTTTTTCAGCTCAGGCACCCCGCAATCGGCCAGAACGTGATCGCCGTAAACGACGGTCGGGGCGAGAGTTTGGCCGGAAATGTCCTCCATCTCCTTGAAGTGCTTCTCGTTGCCCAACACGTCAATTTCGGAGAATTCGTAGCCGAGATTTTGCAGGTGGCTGGTCACGCCGATGCACCAGGGGCAGCCGGGTTTGACGTAAACGGTCAGTTCGTTGGAGTCGATCATGATTTTGGGAGAAGCGCGCCATATTTGCCGCATGCTAGGGGGCGAGATCAATCGAAATCTGCACGAAAAAACGCGATTTTTTCCGATCGAGCGATTCGAGCCGGCTTGTGAGCCAAAAGACGACCCTCCTTGATCCTGCGCCCTTTCTTGGCAACTTCCCGCCATGTCCACGCTTCAAAAAATCGTCGATCACACCCGGGATTTGCTCCGAATCGATGAGATTCCCGACTACCCGAACGCGCTGAACGGCCTTCAGCTGGAAAACTCCGGCGAAATCGGGAAAATCGCCGCCGCGGTGGATGCTTGCCTCCCCGTCATCGAGCAAGCGGCCGAAATCGGCGCGCAGCTTCTGATCGTGCATCACGGCATGTTTTGGAGCGGCGCGCAGCCAATCAAGAACGCGTGCTACCGCAAGCTGAAGCTGGCCATCGACCGCGATTTGGCGATCTACAGCGCCCACATCCCGCTGGACGAGCACCCGGAGCTGGGCAACAACGCCGTCCTTTGCCGGGAACTGGGCTTGAGCGGCGGCGAGCCGTTTTTGCCGTGGAAAGGAACGACGTTAGGCCTGAAATTCGAGACGAATCTCGACCGAACCGAGTTGCTGGCGAAAACGCGCCAAGCCATCGGCGGCGGCGAGGTTCACTGCTGCCCCGGCGGCCCGCAAACCGTGCGAAGCGTTGGCGTTTGCACCGGCGGCGCCGGAGCCGAAGTGTTCGCCGCAGCCGCCCAAGGCGTGGACACCTTCATCACCGGCGAGGGTCAGCACTGGACCTACACCGCGGCGGAAGAACTGGGGATCAACCTGATTTACGCCGGCCACTACGCCACGGAGACCTTCGGCGTCAAAGCGCTAGCCGGGCATTTGGCGGAGAAATTCGGCCTGAGTTGGGAATTCATCGATCACCCAACCGGGCTGTGATATGAAGATTTTGGCGATAGCGACTCTGGCCGAGGTCATGGACAAAATGCCGCCCGAATCGAGCCTCGTGTTGGCGGGGCTCGCCCTTGGATGCTTGCTCTCCCTTCCCATTTGGCGGTGCCGATCTCTCCTGCCACCGACTCTCGCCGCACTCGCGATTCTTGGAGTTTTGTGGGCTGCCAAACCAGGAGTCGATCACGATTTGGTCGATGCGATAGCCCACGAAACTGGCCCGGAAAGCACGTATCTTCGGACGGCCAAATACTGGCCCGGCTACGGACTCATACCGATTGCGATCGCGCTTGTTGGCCGGCGATTGCGGTCGAAACGGTCCGGTTCGGATTCAAAAAATCGCCCGTAAACCCAGTCCGTAGGTCCAGACCTTTGGATTGCGCGAATACGAGGTATAGCCGCGCAAACCGAGGCCGGGGGTGATTTTGTAGAGCAAACCGCCGTTGTAGTGCCAGGCATCGCTTTCCGAATCAAACACGTAAACGCGGCGGGCGTTGGCGTCGAATTCAAGCAATTCGTTGAGCCCCCAGCGGATCCCCGCCTCCACTTCGTGACGCCAGCCTTCGTTGTCGAAGCTCAACCCGTGACCGGAAATCTCATCGGTGAAGTAACTCGCGCCCGTTTGGACGACGAAGTGAAGATTCGGCTGGATGGGAAAAAAATGGCCCAATTGGCCGGTAAAGTAGTGGGCTTCCTGGTCGAATTCCGGAAAAAACGGCCCGCCATCCACGTTCGATCCCCGGTAGAGGCGGTAGTCGCCCCGCGCGAAAAAATTGCCGAAGAGTTGCTTGCTCCCCAAGATCCAAAGCGCGTGGGCGTCGCCCAAAATCCGGTGGCGAGCATCCTCGTAAAGGTAGGAAGCCTGGAGATAATCGTAGCTGAGCCAACTAACGGGATCGGAAATCTCGGGAACCTCCATCACTTCTCCGGCGGACGCGGAAAAAGCAGGCAGAGACGCGAAAAACAACGCGCAGGTTAGGAATTGGGCGGCGTGGCGTAGAGTTTGCATGGGTTGGTGACTTGAAGCCTAACACCAACACGAAACCGCACACAGTTCAAGTCGAAAGCCGGCGAAAGCAGCCAGAGCCCCCAAAGAAAATGGCTCCGGATGTTGGATTCGAACCAACGACCTAGTGGTTAACAGCCACCCGCTCTACCGCTGAGCTAATCCGGAGCATAAGCGAACAAGGCCGCTTTTGAGAGGGTCAAGAATCCGAGAAATCGGGAAATTTGCAAGGAAAAATTGCGCAGCGCGTTTCGATGCTTCGACAGGCAGGAGATCTCGTCGCACGATGGGTCCAGGAGCCTCAATTTGCCTTCAAATACGCCACCAGGTCCACCAAATCCTGCGTGGAGAGGCCTAACTGCTCGGCGGACATCATCAGGGAGCGGCCCAGCGGTTTTTGCGAGCGGATCCGGTTTTTGGGGATCATTTGCGTCAACCCGCCCATGGAGCGGATCATCACCGGATCGCCTTTGGAGACGACCAGACCGTGGATCGTCTTGCCGTCCGTGGTCACCAACTCCGTGCCGTCGAAGCCGTGGGCGATGCTGGCGGAGGGCTCGACGATTGACTGGAAAATGACCTCGCGAGTCTGGGTTTTGCCCCAGCCATCGAGCGGCGGGCCGTAGTTGACGCCCTGTCCGGCGATCTGGTGGCACATGATGCAGCGCTGGGCGACGCTTTTGCCGTTGGCGGAGTTGCCGGTCATCGCGAGCAAGTCGCCAACCGCCGGGTACTTAACCGTGGGGATGGGGGAGGGTTTGGGGACGATGGCTTCCAGAATTTCGACTTTTTCCGGGTCAAAAATGCCGCGGCTTGCGAGTTGCTCGCGCACGCCGAATTCGCGCCAGTCGTTGTTGGCGCGGTTTAGCAGCCACCAGGTGGCGTCGCCTTTGAGCGGGTTTTCACCGCCGGGCAGGGAGGCGATTTCCAGCATCGCGTT
Organism: Verrucomicrobiales bacterium; assembly: GCA_965224535.1. Classification (GTDB taxonomy): domain Bacteria; phylum Verrucomicrobiota; class Verrucomicrobiia; order Verrucomicrobiales; family DEV007; genus JBCDHN01. Next base: position 243,371 of record CBDCZR010000019.1, on the reverse strand, counting down.
GGCGGCATTTTGGCTGGGGGTGAAGGCCAGGGCGTCGAGCGCTTGTTTGCGCGCGGTTTGGCTGAATTCGGCGGAGGAGGCGCGTTGGCGGTGGGCGTCGATGGCATCGGGGACGTGAAGCCGCCAGGCCAGGTCGGCCATTTCCGGCGTCCAGGCTGCCGGGTTGCGGCCCTTCAAATCGCGGCGAAAAATGCGGTAGGCCTCGGCCTCTTTACCGGTGCAGGCCGTTCCGATAGCTTCGAGCAGGTAGCGGTCGCCGCTTTGGTAGGATTTGGCGATGCGGCAGAGGGCGTCACGGCATTGGTTGAAATCGATGTCGCGCAGGGCCAAGGCGGCTTCTCGCCGAAGGCCGGGGTTGGAATCCTTGGAAAAGCGTTCCACGGCGACGAGCAGCTTCAATTCCTGGCGCGACCAGGCATTGCGAGCCTCGCGCTTGGCCGTTTTGTCGGCGCTTTCCAGGTTTGGGGCGGCCAGGCGGCGTTGCTCGAACCATTGGCCGCGCAGGGCGCGAAACGCGGCGATTCGCACGTGAGGCGGTTGCGATTTTGCGTCGTGGAGGAGCTTTTCCACCTTGTCCTGGCCTTCGCGACCCATCTGCGCCATCACCCAAACGGCGCGGGTGGCCAGGTAGGGGTTGGAATCGCGCAATTGGGCCTGGAGCGCGGAAAATGCGGCTGCGCCTTTTTCGCGAAGGGCGCGGCGGCCGAGTTCTCGCACGTTCACTGCCGGGCTGCGCAGGGCCTGGATGGCGCCGTTGAGGGTTTGCAGCTGAAATTCCGGGTTTTGCGGGCGAAATCCGCGCGGGGCGATGCGGTAGATGGCGCCGGAGCAGGATTCGTCCAGATCCTGGTGACCGCCGACGCGGCCGTCGTACCAGTCGCTGACGTAGAGGGCCCCGTCCGCGCCCACGGCGACGTCGGAGGGGCGAAACAGCGTCCTGGCTTCGTTGGTGACGCTGTTTGCGCCGCCCAGAAAGTCGGAGCCGGCAAACTCGCCGCCGGGATTCGTGGTCAAAAAGTCGAACCGCTCCAATTTGAAGCCCGCGCCCGCCGGTTCCGGTTTGTAGCCGAAAATCGTGTTCCGGCCGGGTTCGCAAGCCAGAAACATGCCCTCGAATTCCGGCCCCAACGCGCCGTTTTCGTAAAAAACGTTGCCAGTCGGCGATCCGCCGCCGTAAACGTCGCCCGCGGGGGAAATTCCGGGATTTTCCTGACGCCATTCGGCCACGGCGATCGGCTGGCCGGGACGTTGATCGGCGCGCCAGCTTCGTTTGCCGCCGTTGCTGGAAAAGCCGAAGTTGGCGTGCTCCATCACCCAGCTCACGCGGCAGGCGGGCGGGTCGTCGTTGTCGTTTTGGAACACGTCGCCAAACGACGTCACGCTTTGCTCGTAACTGTTGCGGTAGTTGTGGCCGATCACCTCCACGCCCGTGGCGTCCGGATTCATCCGCACGGTAAACCCGCCCACGTAGACGTGGCCGTCGGCGCTTGGCAAACCAGCCACCTCCGTGTTGGGCTCGGGATTTTGCCAGGGACCGATGGGGTTGCCGGCGTAGTCGCTGCAGATGTTCCAGGTTTTGCCGTCCTTGTCGGTGAATTTCGCCCCGCAGTTGCCGCTGTTCCAGTACCACTTGGAATCCGGCCCCACGGTGACGGAATGGAGGCTGTGATCGTGGTTTTTGCCGTGAAATCCGGTCAGCAGCACCTCGCGTTTGTCGGTTTCAGGATTGAAGCGCAAATCGCCGTCCACATCGGTGTAAACGATCAAATCCGGCGGTTGGGAGACGACGACCTGGTTGCCGATGACGGCGATTCCTAACGGAGCCACCAGGGCCTCTTCCTGGACGAAAACGTGGCTGCGGTCGGCTCGCCCATCGCCGTTGCGATCCTCCAAAACCACGATGCGGTCGCCTTCCGGCCGGCGGGCGAAATGTTTGCGGTAACGCACGCCCTCAGCCACCCAAATTCGCCCGTCCTGGTCGATGTCGATGTTGGTGGGGTTGTGGAACATGGGCGAGCTGGCCCAAAGTTTCACCTCCAGGCCGCCCATGGTCTCAAACAGGCCGGGATCGACGGTTTGCGGCTTCACGCGCTTGGGGTTGAAGGTTTGCGCGGAGGCGAATTGCGGGAGGAAGAGGGCGAGAATGACGAGGGAACCGAATTTCATGAGCAACGCCGCATCAAAGCCGCGTTTGCTTTCCCGCTCAACCAGCCAATTGCGCATTCCGGGCATTGCGCATTTCGCATTGCAGCGGCTCTGGTACTGTGGCAGCTTAGCATTCCCAACCCCTTTCAACCCATTTTCGAGCCACCAGCCACGGCGCGCTTGACTGGGCAAACCTGGAAACCTGGAACGATGCACAAAACCTTGATCCTTACCCTCCCGGCGGCTGCGATGTGCTTGAGCAGCTGTGTTTACGATCCCGCGGCTCAACATTACGGCGAGGTCGCCTCCATTTGGCAGCGCGCCCCGCGTTACTCCGTAACGCCGCCACCGGCGCAGCGCTACACCCCTCCGCCGCGCGGCAGCAATACCTACACCAGCCGCAGCAACAATCGACGCAGCACGGGCGCCTACAACACCTACACCGGCGTCAACCGCTACGGCTCCAGCTCCAACCCCAGCCCCCGGCGTGGCTACAGCCAGTATGAGCCCGGCGGCCCGGCGCGTCTCAGCGCGGCCCAGCCTCGCAGCTCCAGCAACCGCACCAGCGACGACAGTTCGCGCGTGGCCTCCGCGCCCGCCCCCAAGCCGCCCCAGGAGCGCCGCCTTGCTCCGGAGCTGGACAACATGGCCTCTAACACGCCTCCCCCGGGTGGTTTCGAGCCCAGAGAGACCACCAGCCGCCAATCCGACACCCTGGCCAGCAGCGAGCGCAAATCCTCGCCCCCGGCATCGACCAATCCCTTCAGCCATTTGCCGTTGGCCGTTCCCGTTCCCGGCAAGGCCGGTTATGTGACCCTGCCGCCGCCCTACACGAATTCTCCCGAAATCGACGTGCGAGGCATCGCGCCGGGAACACCGGTCGAAATTCCGGACGGCAGCAGCCCCGGAGACACCATTCAGTTCCGCGTGCCCTAAGAGGCTGTCGGACTTAGCCCGCCCGGCGTCGAAATTCGAGGATTCGGCCCAAATTTCCCTTCGTTTTCGTCCCTTATGTCCCCATAAAGTCCTCAAACTTATGAAAATTTTGGCTCGAACCTCGAATTTCGTCGCCAGACGTCCTAAGTCCGACAGCCTCCTAACGCTGAAGCGCTGAAGCTCGAACCGAAAGTCTGTGTCGCCGGTCCGGGACTGCTCGGCGGCTCCATTGCCCTGGCGGTGCGCAAATACCTGCCGGGGGCCGATTTGCGGCTTTGGGCCCGGCGGCAAGAAGCGCGTGAGGCCCTAAAAACCCGCGGTTTTGCCGAAAATCAGGTTTTCGCGGACTTAAAAGAGGCGGCGGCCGGAGCGGACTTGCTCGTCTTGGCGACGCCGGTCGGCGCAATGGGCCAATTGGCGCAAAAAATCGTCGATTCCGGCGAAATTGGCGAAAACGCGGGAATGGCCCACGGCGCGGTGGTGACCGACGTCGGTAGCGTGAAAAGCGCGGTCGTCGCGGAATTGGAGCCAATTTTTGGCCGGGTGGGAATCGACTTCATCGGCTCCCACCCCATGGCGGGATCGGAAAAAACCGGCCTGGAACACGCCGACGCGGCTTTGCTGCAAAACGCGCGCTGCATCGTCACGCCAACCGGGCAAAGCCAGGAGCAAACGCGCAAAATCCTGGAATTCTGGCAAAGTCTGGGCGCATCCACCTTCCTCCTGGATCCCGCCGAGCACGACCGCGTGGTCGCCCGCATCAGCCACCTGCCTCACGCCGCCGCTTCCGCCATCGTTATGGCCGCGTTAGGCGCCGATTCCTCGCCTATGGAATGCAGCGGCGGCGGATTTCGCGACACCACGCGCGTGGCCTCCGGCGCGCCGGAAATGTGGGCGGAGATCCTGCTGGAAAATCAAGCCGAGGTGCAGGCCGCGCTGGAAGATTTGCGCGGGAATCTGCGCGAAATGCTTGAGTTTTTGCGCAATCGGGACCAAAAGAACCTAGCCGCCTACCTGGCTCGCGCAAAGGAGCTTCGCGACCGGCTCGAGGAGTTTTAAGTTTCAAGTTTTCAGTTTTCAGTTTTAAGTCCAAAACGAAAAAGCTTGAGTCCCATCCAATAAACAAACCCGTCTGTTAGTGCGGAGAATCGCGATCCCGTTGTTTCCGCCCCGGCAGGCCCACCGCCCTCGCATCGCACTTAAAACTTGAAACTGAAAACTTAAAACTTTCCATGGAATTCAAGGTCAAGCGTTGCCGGCCGATCACGGCGGAAATCTCCGTTCCCGGCGACAAAAGCATCTCCCACCGCGCCATCATGATGGCCGCGCTCGCCAACGGGCCCTGCACCATTGACGGATTTTTGCCCAGCGAGGACTGTCTGGCCACGGTTAGCGCGTTTCGGCAACTGGGCGTCAAAATCATGGTTGAAGAGGAGGGACCCTTCGGCCCCACCAAGCTGAAAGTTCAGGGGCGCAAAGGCCGGCTCAAATCACCCGCGGACACCAAAATCGACTGCGGAAATTCCGGCACCACCATGCGGCTGATTTCGGGAATTTTGGCCGGCCAGCCGGCGGGATTCAAAGCGGAGCTGACCGGCGATGAATCGTTGATGCGCCGGCCCATGCGCCGAATTATCGAGCCGCTCACCATCATGGGCGGCCGCCTCACCGCCAAGGGCGAGGGCGATACCGCGCCGGTGGTGATTCGCGGCGCAGAACTGCACTCCATCGACTACCAACTGCCCGTCGCCAGCGCCCAGGTTAAAAGCGCCATCCTGCTGGCCGCGCTCTTCACCAAGGGCAAGTCCACCGTGACCGAGCCCCTGCGAACCCGCGACCACACCGAGCGCATGCTCAACTACTTTCGCGTCAAAACGCTGCGCGACGAGGAGCGAATCTCGATTTGGGGCGGCCAGACGCTGGAATCGCGCGATTTTTCCGTGCCCGGGGACGTTTCCAGCGCCGCCTTCTGGGTCATCGCCGCTTCCGCCATGCCCGGGGCGCATCTCTCCATCCGCAACGTGGGTTTGAACGAGACGCGCACCGGAATTTTGAAAACGCTTATCCGCATGGGCGCGCAAATCACCGAAGTCATCGAGCACACCGACTGCGGGGAGCCGGTCGGCAGCATTGAAATTCACGGCGGCCGGCTCAAAGGCACGGTCATCGAAGGCGAGGACATCCCCAACGTCATCGACGAGCTTCCGGTCATCGCCGTTGCCGGTGCGCTGGCCGAGGGCCGCACGAAAATTCGCGACGCCAAAGAGCTGCGCGTCAAAGAATCCGACCGCATTGCCAGCGTGGCCAACAACCTGCGGCTCATGGGCGTGGAAGTGCAGGAATTCTTCGACGGCATGGAAATTCACGGCGGCGCAAAGCTCAAAGGCGCGCGTCTCAACAGTTTTGGCGACCACCGCGTCGGCATGGCCTTCGCCATCGCCGGCCTCTACGCCGACGGCGAGACCATCATCGAGGACACCGACTGCATCAACACCTCTTACCCCGGTTTCCAGGATCAGCTGGGAAAGTTCATGAAGGCCCGGCGTGAAGACTATACGCCGGTGATTTCATCGCTGAACCCGGCGATCGATTTCGAACCTGACCAACGCTACGGCCGGTCCACGGACTAAGACCGGCAAGCGAATCAAGGCAAGCGAATGGGAGTTTTTTGGGGGATGTCTCGCGTTTGTCATTCGTTTGCCTCCATTCGTCTGCCGAGACGTAGAGCCAGTTGCGTTCTTCCTTGATTCATCCCAAAACCTAGAATTTGTTTCAACGTGACCACAACCCTCTCACCATCTGGAGAAATCGAACTCCCGTTGGAAATCCGCAGCAGACTCAACCTCAATCCCGGAGACGGGTTTGAAGTGGATTTGGATGACGCGAACCTCATCACTTTGCGGCCGGTAGCGGTACCCGGCCCGCCCAATGAGGGGCTGGTCGATCACTTGTTCTCCTGTCCGCATTCGTTCCCCATCCCCGAGCGGTCCAAGGAGCCACCTCGCGAGGTGGACATTTCATGAGCTTTCTGGTCGATACCAACATCCTGAGCGAGCCGACGCGGCCAAATTACGATGACAAAGTGCGCCAGTGGCTGAGCGACCATCAAAGCCAACTGTACGCAAGCACGATAACGATCGGAGAAATCCGCTACGGCATCGAGAATCTCGAACCGGGCAAGCGGCAAACGGAACTTCAGCAGTGGTTGACCACGACCTGCAAAATCATGGATGGCCGAATTCTAAGCTTCAACGCAAGCGTGGCCCATGTTTGGGGGCAGCTTCGCGCAAAGTGGCGCCGCGAAGGTTTGGTTATGGCCGCGATTGACGGCCAAATTGCCGCCACGGCCGTTCGCCACAACTTGATCGTGGCAACCCGCAACGTCCACGATTTCGATCGAGCGGAGATTCGGACCGTGAACCCGTTCGAATAGAGCAATTGCCAAGCGAAATTGGATTTTGGAGACGTTCTGCATTCGTCTCCCACCATCCCTTGCCGCCCACGATTACCTCCGCCATGACGCCCCGGTTTTTTCCTGCAATCTAGCCCTGACCTCAGCCCAATTCGCGCCAGAGTTGTTGCCTTCACGATAGGCTTCATACCGTTCGTTCAAGACGTCCAGGATTGCGCCTTCTTGACTTGCGCAAACCGGAGGCGCATTGAGTTCATCCAACAGTTCGTTGGCGAGAACCGTCTTCTCATCCATGCTCAGAGATTGAACTTCGGGCAGGGTATCCAAAATCATCGCGCAACTTAGCGGCGAGGGAAGCGAACTCAAGGGCTTTGGTGAAACGTCTGGCGAATTTGAGGCCAAGTTTGCGCCCAAACCCAGGCATGGCGCTGGATCCCAGCTACCTCTTGCGAAACATCCCCCAACGGCTCGCGCCGGAGTTAGAGGCGCCTCCGGATGACGTGTCGGTCTTCGCGCCTACGCTCGCCTTCTTCGTTTCGCTCGCGTCATCGCGTTCCCTGCCCTTTTTGTAGCCTAACACCCCGTGCTTTTCCAGGTTGGCGATGAGGCTCTTGACGTCGCCCTTCAATTCCTCGTCGGCAATGATCGCCGCGATCAAGCCGTCTCCCTTCGTGATCTGGTCGATGGCCTCGTTGGCCTTGTTGATCGTCTCGCGAAGGTCCTTGATCGTCGGTTCCAACTCCTCGAAGGCGGGGTTGATCTTTTCGATCGATTCATCCAGCTTCGCGATCATCTCCTTGGCCTCCTCAAACGGTTCAGCCGCCGTTTTCACGGTGTTTTTGCTCTCATCGATGAGCGGGGCCAGTTTTTCGGAGGCAACGGCCAGGTTGTCGGTCGTTTCGCTCAATTTTTCCATGGTGGCGTCAAAATTGCCGACGTTGCCTTCGCTCATCACCTTGCGGTCGAATTTTTCCGAGACGCTGGTCAGATTTTCCACCACCACGCGGGTTTCGCGCACGGCGGAATCCAGCTCGCCCAGGACCATGGCCATTTGATCGCTCAAAGCCGTGGCCCGCGAGGTCAGGTCGGAGATCAAATCCGCCCCGCCGCCATCGATTGTCGCGCCTTTGGCGATGTACTTTCCCGTGGGCCGGTCCGGGGGCACGACCTTGATGTAGTTGTCGCCCATGAGCCCGCTGGTGGAGGAGGAAAACTCCGATTTCTCCGGAATGCGGAATTCGTCGTAAATTTCCAGGCCAATCTGGATGCCGCGAAAATTTTCGGTAAACGCGCGGGATTTGACCTTGCCCACGTTGACGCCGGCCAGACGCACCGGGGCGTTGATAATGACGCCGGTGGCGTCCGGCAGGGTGATGGTGAGATCGTAGCTGGGCCGAAAACGGTCGGTGATGGAGCTGAATTGCCAAATCATGGCCCCCAGCATGGCTAAGCCGGCTACGATGAACAGGCCGACGTAGAGTTCGGTGCGTTCCCGGCGAATGACGGTTTCGTCTTGCATGGTTCGTTGCGGTTAAGATGCCTTGGAATCGGTGGTAGGTCGAGAGCGGCCTTCCAGGAAATCTTGGACGTCGGGATCGTCGCAATTCCTTAACTCGTCGGGCGTTCCCACAAAGTAGACGCGGCCTTCGCGCGCGTAAGCGATGCGGTCGCCCACGTGGTAGGCGCTTTTCATATCGTGGGTGACGACCAGGCTGGTGATGCGGTAGCGCGCCTGCATCTCGCGGATCAAAATGTTGATTTGATCGGAAACCACGGGGTCCAGCCCGGAAGTTGGCTCGTCGTAGAGAATGCACTCCGGCTTGGTGACGATAGCGCGGGCCAGGGAGACGCGTTTGCGCATGCCGCCGCTCAGGTTGTTGGGCATCTTGGCCAGGTGCTCTTGCAGGTTCACCACCGTCAGGGCTTCGCGGACGCGTTCGAAAACGGCCGAGCGGTCGCGCAAACCGGCCTCAAACAGCGGGAAAGCGACGTTTTCGGCCACGTTCAGACTATCGAACAACGCGCCGTCCTGGAAGAGCAACCCAATCTTGCGCCGGATGGCGCCCAATTTGCGCTCGGGCAACACGTTCACCTCCTCGCCATCCACAAAAACGCGGCCTTCGTCCGGTTGCAGCAGGCCCATGACGTGCTTGAGCGTCACGCTCTTGCCCGTGCCGCTGCCGCCAATGATGACCATGGTCTCGCCGCGGCGCACCTTCAGGTTCATGCCCCGCAAAACCTCCTGGGCGCCGAAGGACTTGTGCACGTCCTCGATTTGCAGGAACCAATCGTCGTCGCTCGCGGAACTGGCGCTCATGTCAGGTCAGGCGAATGGGGAAAAAGTGGTTGAGCAGCACGGTTAGGAAAAAATTGGCGATGAGGATGAGCAGCGAGGCCGTCACGACCGAAGCAGTCGTGTTGCGGCCCACGTCAACCGCTCCATTTCGCACGGAAAGCCCGTTTTGGCAGCTCACCAGCACGATGATGATCGCGAAAAAGAAGCCCTTGATCATCCCGATGCCGATATCCTCCGGCGCGGTAAAATTGCGCACGTGGTTCATGTAAAACGCCCCCGGGACACCCAGCCCCTTCACCGTAACCAGGTAGGAGGCAATGATGCCGAAACCGATCGATTCCGCGATGAGCAACGGCATGGAAATGACCATCCCAAAGAAGCGCGGAAACACCAGGTAATCCACCGGATGAACCCCCAAACTGCGCAGGGCGTCGATTTGCTCGGTCACCTTCATCGTGCCGATTTCCGCCGCCATGGCCGCCCCTACCCGCCCGGTGACCATCAGCCCCGTCAACACCGGCCCTAACTCCCGGCAAAGCGCGATCGAAACCACCGAACCCACGGCCGTTTCCAGCCCCACGGTACTGAAGGTGTAGTAGCTCTGCGCCGCAAAAACCGCGCCGGTGAAGGCCCCGGTGACGACGACCACGAATTGCGAGCCAAACCCGATCCGAACGAGCTGTTGGCCGAGCAAATTGGGCCGAATTTTGCCCAAAAATGGCGATTTTACCGTTTCCACCGCAAGAAACCCCACCTGGCCGGCGTAAGCGACCGCGTCAAGAATGGCGCGGCCCACAAGTCGGAGGATTTTGGTCATTGCGGATTCACGAAAACGAACGAAGGGACAGACCACGAAAGCATAGCTCAGCACCCGCGGAAGGCAAACCAAGCCATGTGACGACGACAAGAGCTTGGACGCGCCCGCGGGGTTAAAGCTTTCAGGGCTGAAGCGAATGCGGCGAACGTCAAGATCATGGGCCGGTCCACCCATTTTCCTGCCGAATTGAAAGTCTTCGTCAGCCACCGCAGAATCTGATGACCCGAGTGGCGCCGGTCGGCTTTTCGATCACCTGGAGGCACGATTCGGCAAAGGAAACGTTTTCATGGATCTGGCCACATCACTGGACGGATCGAGGCGGCCGATGCAGTGCTGGCGATCATAGGGCCGAATTGGCTTCGTGCCCAGTTTTGGGCCTCACTCGGGTCGCCGCCGTACTGAAGCGGCCGAGCCGGATCCCCCGGAGCCGCGGCGCCCGCCACCTGGGCGATTTCCCGGCGCCCGGACCTTGACGTGGCAGAAATCGCCCCGATACGTTGCCCCAGCAAGCCGGTTGACGGTTTACCTGTTGGCCTCCGGCTATAGTTCAACAGGCAAGTATGCGCGCCTCCCTCACCACCCCCGAAGACCTGCGCCCGGAATACTTGGCCTTCGTCAGCTACCGTCACCTCGACAACCAACAGCTGGAATCCTACGAAATCCCCGAGGACCTCACCGGCACTCCCAGCGAACGCTGGATTCGGCTTGTGAGCGAACAAAGGTGGAAAATGCAGCCAAGGTGCGCTCCGTTTTCAGCATGACCCGGTTTTTCGCGGCTTGCGGCCTTTTGCCGCTCATCCTAACCGCAAACCTCGCCCGCGCCGGCGAGGTTTTGCCCAACGGCATCGTCTTGCCGGAGCAGTGGCCGCCCCGGCCGGCGGAATTTGCGCGCACTGAGCCGGTTTCCCCGCCGTACCTGCTTCAACCGCCCGAGGTCATCCCCATCGACGTGGGACGCCAACTTTTCGGATTGCGGAAAAAACTGGCGGAACGCGGATTCGGCTGCGTTGGCGCGACGTTCCGGATTTGGCCGCGATTTCCGGGAAAAAGGTCCGTTTTCGCTTCCATTTGCGGCAGGGGCGGTTTTACGCGTTCTGGGTCAGCCCGGATGAATCCGGCGCCAGCCAGGGTTATGTGGCCGCGGGCGGGCCGGGCTTCACCAGCAATCGAGACACACCCTGACATGCTTGCCAAGCGCTAGCTGCGGATTTGGACGTGGGCCAGAAAAATGGCCAAACCGGCCGGTTTTGGCGAGGTGTAGGGCGATAGGCTTCGGTTTGCATCCACTTGGTCGCGGGTGTAACGCTTGGGCGTCATCAAACCCGCAAAATTGGCCGCCAAACGTGAAAACTAAGCCAAAAAATCCTTCCCGCCGCAAATTCATCGCCGGCGCCGGTGGAGCCGTCTTGAGCCTGCCCTGGTTCGAGAGCCTCGCCGCAGCGGCAGCAACCGCAAAACCCGCGCAACGCCTCGCTTTTTTCTATCTGCCGAATGGCCTGGTGCGACGCGGATTTTTCCCCGGCGAAAGCGACCGCGCGCTGCCGAAATTTGCCAGCCAAAACAACGTCTGGCGCTTTGAGGGCCAATCCGCGCCGGCCGGCACGCATCCGCTCACTTTTACGCAGACGCTCGCGCCGTTGCACGATGTGCGGGACAAAATCGCGCTCATCACGGGCCTGGATCGCACCTTTCAGCAGGGCACCGATTCCCACGCTCAGGCTGGTTCGTGTTTCCTCACCAGCGTGGCGCCTTACGAGGTGAAAAACTCCGCCTACCCGCTGGCGCGCACGCTCGACCACATTGCCGCGGATTCGATCGGCCAAAACACGCCGTTCCCCACGCTGGAGCTGAGTTGCAACGACCACAAGGACAACATCGAGTCGATCTACTTCGACAACGTATCGTGGTATGGCACCGGCCACGTAGCGCCGTCGATGCGCAACCCACGCCAGGTGTACGACCGGCTTTTTGGCACGAAGCAGAACACGCGCAATCGCAACATCACAGATCTTGCGTTAGGCAACGCCCGGCGACTGCGCAAGCGCCTGGGATCGGCCGACCAGCGGAAATTCGAGGAATATTTTGAGGCGATCCGCTCGATCGAGACGCGCATGGACCGCATCGAAGCGATGAAGGCCGATTTGCGCGAGCACCGCATCGAGCGCCCCGCCGAAGTGCTGCCGCGCAACGAGTACATCCGCGTGATGGGCGATTTGTTCGTGACCGCGCTGCAAGCCGGGCTTACCAACGTGGCCACGCTGATGGTTGCTCCGGAGCGCTGGAGCACGCAGACCAACTACGAGGGCGTCTTCGACAATCCGCGAAATCATCACAGCATGACGCACGACCAGCCGAAGTGGCTCGAGGATTTGCTCGCGCTGGACCGCTTCCACCTCAGCGCGTTCGCCCGCATCGTCGCAACGTTGGATTCGATCGAGGAAGCCGATGGCACGACGTTGCTCGACAACACCATGCTCACCCTGGGAGCGGGAATCGGCGATGGGGCCACGCACCAGTACAACGACCTGCCGGTGGTGTTGGCCGGCGGCGGTGGCGGAGCGCTAAAACTCGGCAACCACATCCAATGCGAGCCACGCACACCCTTGGCGAACCTGTGGCTCACGCAGTTGCGCGTGCTAGGCATCGAGCGCGGCCGATACGCGGACAGTAACGGCCAGTTGTCGCAGATTTTGGCCTGAGCGAGGTTCCCAGTTCCTATTTTTCCAATCTCCACCGATTCCCAGTTCCAGACCCTGCAAATTCGCTGCCGCCACGCTGTTGAAGAGCTGTTGGCCGGCGAGTATCTCAGCGTGTTCAAAGGGCGAGGAATCGAGTTTGACGAAGTGCGGCCCTATCAGCCGGGCGACGAGGTACGCTCGATCGATTGGAACGTGACCGCGCGCACCGGTGAGCCGTTTGTGAAGCGTTTCATCGAGGAGCGCGATTTGACGGTGTATCTGCTGGTGGATGTGTCGGCCTCAGAAAACTACGGCAGCAGCGAGCAGACCAAGCGCGAGGCCGCCGCGGAGCTAACGGGCCTGCTAGCCCATTCGGCGGCCGCAAATCACGATCGCGTGGGGCTCATTTTGTTCAGCGACCAGGTTGAGTGCCATCTGCCGCCCGCCAAGGGCAAGGTGCACGTGTCGCAAATCGTCTACCAAACCCTGACGCATGAGCCGGTTTCGCGCGGCACGGACTTGAGCGAGCCGCTGGATTTGCTGATGCACATCGCCAAACGCCGTGCAGTGGCGTTTTTGATCTCGGATTTCCAGACCAGCGGCTTTGTCGATACCCTTCAGGCGGCGGCGCGAGCCCACGATCTCATCGCCGTGTCCGTCATCGATCCCCACGAAGTGGAGCTGCCCAAGGCGGGGTTGGTGCGGATCAAAGACGCGGAAACGGGCAAGATGACGTTGGTGGATTCCGGCAATGCCAGCGTTCGCGAGGCGTTTGCCAGCGTGGCTCAAAATCGCCGGGCCGCCCTCTGGCAGGAGCTGGACGCGGCGGGGGTCGATCAGTTTTCGCTGTGGGTTGGCCACGACTACGTTGGGGCCTTGCACGGCTTTCTCAAAGCGCGGATCCAAGCCGGAAGGAGGCATTATGGGTGAAATTGCGGCGGCATGGCTACTGTTGGCCGCGGGCGTCGCCAGCTACGAAAATGGGCCGGTCCGCGCCGATCTCGCCATCGAGCCGCAAACGCCGATTTCCGTGGCCGGCGCGCTAAAACTGACCATCACCACCAGCGTTCCCGCCGTGCCGGAAGCGGAAATGCGCGAAACCGGCAACAAGCGCCGATTCAAGCCGGAACCACCCCATCGCGCCGTGGCCGGCATCTCAAAGTTGAACCTGAAGCGCATCGAAACACCGGTCGTCGGCCAAAAACGGGGCGAAACCATCATCGATGCCTGGGTTTACGTCCTGGAGCCGCTTTTACCCGGCGAACGGCTAATTCCGGAGCTAAACCTGGTTTTTTGGCCCACGGATGAGGCGAACATCCCCCTCACCATCACCACCAAACCGGTGAATTTTCAGGTAAAATCGCTGCTGCCCGGCGACCCGTTCGAAACCGAGCTAAAACCGGCCGCACCACCGATTCGGCCGCGAACCAACTGGGTTTACTGGCTGTTAGTCGCGTTGGTGATCGTGCTTTGGGCGGTCTTTCGGATCGGCTACTGGAAGATGCGCCAGGCCAAGCGCATGGATTTCGAGCCAAGCCCGAAAAAGCGCCCAAACCCCGCCCTGGCCGCGTTGGAGGAAACCACGCACCCAGCCAGCATCCGGCAGATTCTCGATGGCTTCGTGCGAGAGCGCTTTGGCGTGGAAATGTCGCGATTTAGCCCGGCAGAGCTTCGCGAACATCCCCAAATGCCGGATCCCGACCGGGAACAACTCGCCGGCATCAAGGCGGGTCTCGACGCGGCGCTCTACGCCAAGGATCGGCGCACCATCGATCCGGGGCTCAAGACCCGGATTCGGCAATTTCTGCTGCTGGATGCCGCAAAACAGCGGCAGCCGCAACGGCCCGTCAGCCAGAGCTACGCTGGAGGCGGTCGGACTTAGCGTGCACCCTTCAGGTTCCCTCTTCCTCCTCCGACGCCGCCGGATCATCGGTCTCGTTTTCCAGGATGTAGTGGATGTCCCGGCGCAGATGCTCGAATTCTTGCTCGGCCATCTTGGCATCGCCGTGAAGAAGCTGGTAGTAGCCGCGAATGTTGGCTTTGCCGTCCACGAGCACCACGCGCATGTCGTGGAGGAACTTGATGTTGGGGTCGTCGACTTTTTTCGTTGGATAGAGCTGAAAAAACTCAAGCATGTAGCGCGGAATAGCCTCGCCTTCGCCGGTGAGATACCACCAATCGTCGATTCCGACGTTCATTCGGTTGAGAAACTCGTCCGTCATCTCAGGCGTGTCACCACTGGGGTCGACACTGAAGGAAACGAGCTGAAATCGAGGGTCGTCGCCAAATTCGCCGTGAATTTCGCTGAGTTTCGCCGCGATTCCCAGGCAGCCCATGGGGCAGGTGGTGAAGAGGTAGCTGGCGACGTAGACTTTGCCCTTCAACTGGCTGAGCCGGGCGGGTTTTCCGTCGCGATTCACCGCTTCCAGGTCTTCTTCCAGCTTGTTCAGGTAGGGCGGGCGCGGGTCCTTGGCTCCAGCGCGCTGGTGTAGGGCGTAGTTGAAGGCTACCAGCACTCCGCCTAGCATAATCCCCACAATCAGCCAAATGGACCACGGATTGATGCGCGGCGGTTCCTCAACGTTTTCGGGTTGTGACATTGCGAGTGAATTTCAAATCTCAATTCCCAAATTTCCACCTCAAATGCCCAAAAACGCCTTGGCCAGCAGAAAGTAGATCAACATGCCGGAAACATCCACCACCGTGGTGATGACCGGTGAGGCGACGGCGGCCGGGTCGGCGTTCATGAGCCGGGCCAGCAACGGCAACGAAGCCCCGAGCAGGGTGGAAGAGGTGATTTGCAGCATGAGGGCAAATCCCACCACGCAGGCGACTCGAAAGAGGCTCAACCCCTCCGGCACGCCGCCAAATTGAACGAGCTGAATTTGCAAAAAAATGCAAAACCCGACCACCGCGCCCAGCATGACGCCGATGCGGATTTCCTTCCAAATGACGCTCAAAAAATCCTGCGGGCTAAATTCCCCCAGCGACATGGCGCGAATGACCATGGTTGCCGATTGCGAGCCGGTGTTGCCGCCCGCGGCGACCACCATGGGGATGTAGAGCGCCAGGATGGCCAGCGTGCTAAGCACGTGCTCGAATTTGTAGAGGACAAAGCCGGCGGCGATCGCCAAAAACGCCATGGTCACCACCCAGCCCGCGCGGCGCCGAAAGTGGCCGATCACGCTGGTGCGCATGTAAGTCTCGTCCGGCGGGGAGGTCTGGATGCCGGAGATTTTCTCGATGTCCTCGGTGGATTCTTCCTCCAAAATTTCCATGGCGTCGTCGTGGGTTAACACGCCCAAAACCTGGCGCTCCGGGTTCACCACCGGAAGGGCCAGCAGGTCGTAGCGCATCAGCATCCGCGCGGCGTCCTCCTGATCGGCAAAGGCGTCCACGGCCAGCAGATCGTCGTCCATGATCTCGCGAATCAGTTTGTCGCGCGGGTTAAAGGTCAAATCGCGCAGGCGCACTTTGCCATGCAGGCGGTCGCGGTCGTCGATCACGTAAATTCGCGCCAGCAACTCGGTGGTTTCCTTGATGTCGGCCAATTTTTCGATCGCCTCGCGCACGGTCATGTCTTCGCGCACGGTGGCGATTTCCGAGGTCATGCGTCCCCCCGCGGATTCTTCGGGAAACGCCAGCAACCGCCGCGATTGCTTCTTTTTGGAGTCCGGGAGCAGGCCGACGTAGTTTTCGCGCTCGTCATCGGGCAGCTCCTGGAGCAGATCGACCAATTCATCGTCAGCCAGGTGAACCAACGCCTCCTGCCGGTAATCTTTCGAGGATTTTTGCAGGTGCGCCACTGCGTCGATGGCGGGCATGTGTTCGATCAACTGGCCGAAAACGCCTGGCGGCATGACCTGCAGCACCTCGTCCCAGCGGTCGTCGTCCAGCTCCCCCAACGCATCGGCCAAATCGGCGGGGTGTACGTGCAGGAACATCTCGATCAACTCGTCGGGCGAGCCGTTTTGCAGGGTCGATTGGATCCAAGGCTGGTGGGCGGCGTCCATGCCGCAATCAGTAAACGCCAATCGAGCCATGAAAAGCCGATGCACGTGAAAAAACGTTGCCGGTCGCCGAAAAAGTCGCGAGGGATTGCTGAAATCTCGCCATGAGCACCGCCGATCTCCCCGCAATCAACGCCATCCTCAACGCCTCCGCCACGGTTCTCCTCGTGGCCGGGCTGGTTTGCGTGAAAATGGGGAAACGTCGGGCGCACGGCACGCTCATGATCCTGGCGCTGGTGGTTTCGGCCGCATTCCTAACCTGTTACGTCATCCACAAGGCGCACCACAGCACGCGCGGCTCCGACCACATGACGACGATAGTGCGCGGCATCTACCTGGCCATCCTCATCCCGCACATCATCCTGGCGGCGGTTAATTTGCCGATGATCGTCATGACCGTTCTGCCCGCGATTCGGCGCAATTTTCAGCTTCACAAGCGCCGGGCGCGCTGGACCTATCCCATCTGGCTCTACGTGTCGGTAACCGGTGTGTTGGTCTATTTTTTTCAGTACGTGTGGTTTCCGCCGGGATAGGCGGAATCCTAACCGCCCGTCCAGAGTCGCCGCAACCCGCCTTTCTGCCGCGCTTTGTCCAGCAACACCGCGCCGATGATGACGGCGCCGAGGACGACTTTTTGCGTGTATTCGTCGATGTTGAGCTGGTTCATCCCGTTTTGGATCACGGCAATGATGAACGCGCCGATGAGCGTGCCGAAAATGCGCCCGCTGCCGCCGGAGAGGCTGGTGCCGCCAACCACCACGGCGGCGATGACGGTGAGTTCGTAGGTTTCGCCCATGTTTGGCGCTCCCGTGTTGACCTGTGAGGCCTGGATGCAACCGCCAATGCCCGCCATGATCCCGCTGACCACGTAGACAAACGCGGTTACCCAGCCAACGGGCACGCCGGAGAGCCGCGCGGCTTCCACGTTGCCGCCCACCGCGTAGATGTAGCGCCCCAGCCGGGTGTGAGCCATGAAGACATGCGCAGCCGCGTAGAGAATCGCCAGGACGATGACGGTATTCGGCAAACCGAGGGTTCTCCCTTGCCCCAGCCAGGTTAGGCCCTTGGGCACCTGGTAGATCGAGAAGCCGCCGGTCGCTTTGAACGCCAATCCGCTGGCGATCAACATCACGCCCAGGGTCACGATGAACGGCGCTAGCTGAAAACGGGCGATGAGCGCGCCGGTCCCCGCTCCAACCAATCCGCAGGCGGCAATTCCCACCAAAAATCCGGCCAAAACCGCGCCGCCGGACGCGTCCAGCCCTCCCAGCCACTTCATGACCAGTGTGCTGATGACCGCCGAAAACGCGATGAGACTCCCGACGGAAAGATCGATGCCGCCGGTGATGATCACCATGGTCATGCCGATGGCGATCACCGCGATGACGACGATGCGATCGACCACCGCAACGAGGTTGCCGGGATTGAGGAAGCCCGATCGCAAACCCTCACGCGGCGTCAAAATTCGCGCGCCGGCGAAATTCGGGAAATCGTCGGGAATTTGCTCTACCACGCGCCATTTGGCCGCTTTTCCGCCCACGGCGACCACGCCGAGTTTTTGGCCCGCAGCTTGCATTTGCTCCATCGCGACGCGCAAATCCCGCGGAGCGCCGATAACGAGCCGCGTTTCGAGATTTTCGCGGGATTTCAGCTCCTTGGCGACGCCCTTTGCCAGCGTGGCCGAGCCCGTGTTCGTTGCGCCGGCGATCAGGGTCACTTCGCCCGGTTTGGCGCTGCGTTCGACCTCCGCGGCCAAATCCCTCGCCACGCCGGCCCCGGTTAGCGATTGCTTGCGGATGGTGACGAGGCTGAACATCAGGCAGAGCCCTAACAGAACCAAAACCATGCCGTAGTCGTTGAGGATGCGTTGCTTCATGAGTCAATGGCGAGGCTGAGGAGATCGTGCTGGGTCGCGTTGGCCACGTCGGTGACTTCGCCGCGAATTTCGCCCTCGTGCACGACCAACACGCGGTCGCACATTCCCAAAATTTCGGGTAATTCGCTGCTGATGAGGATGATGGCCTTGCCTTCGGCCGCCAGCTTGTTGATCAGCAGGTAAATCTCGAATTTCGCGCCCACGTCAATGCCGCGCGTCGGTTCGTCGAAGATGAGCACGTCCGCGTTGCGCTGCAGCCACTTGGCGAGCACGATTTTTTGCTGGTTGCCGCCGGAAAGGTTGCCCGCGGCCTGGTTGTCACCGGAAATTTTGATGCTAAGCGCGCGAACGTAGCCCTCCAGCGCCGTTGATTCGGCTTCCTCGTCGATGAAGATGCCGCGGCGAAAATCGCGCAGGTTCGGCAGGCCGAAATTGTCGCGCACGCTGTGGATGAGGACCAATCCCTGGCCCTTGCGGTCCTCCGTCAGCAGGCAAATGCGGCGGCGAATCGCGTCGCGCGGTGAACGGATCTCGGCGCGTTGGCCGTCGAGAAAAATTTTGCCGGAATCCGGCCGGTCCGCGCCAAAAATCAGCCGGGCGGTCTCCGTGCGTCCCGCGCCGACCAAACCGGCCAAACCGAGAACCTCGCCCGCCCGCACGCTGAAGCTGACATCGCGAACGGCGTCGCCCCGGCACAGATTTTCGACGCGTAGCCGCTCTTTGCCGAGATTTGGCGTCCGTGGCGGAAATTCTTCTTCCAGGCTGCGTCCCACCATCAGCTCGATGAGCCGATTTTTGTCGAGTTCGGCGGTGGTTCCGCCCCCCACGCTGGCGCCATCGCGCAAAACGACGATTCGGCCGGCGATTCGGTAAATTTCGTCCAACCGGTGGCTGATGTAGATGATCCCGATCCCGTCGTCGCGCAGTTCGGCGATGATTTCGAGCAGGCGGTCGACTTCGCGCTCGGTTAGGGCCGCGGTGGGCTCATCCATCACCAAAATTCGCGCATTCACCAACAGCGCCTTAGCGATTTCCACCATCTGCTGCTGGGCCACGGTCAAATCCCGGCAACGCGCCTCGGGCTCGACCGCGACCTTCATCCGCGCGAATAACGCCCGCGCCTCCCGGCTCTCCGCCGCGGCGTTGATGAGCCGGTATTTGCCCAAAATCTCCCTGCCAAGGAACAAATTTTCGCGCACGGAGAGGTCCGGCGCCAGATTGAACTCCTGGTGGATGATTGCGATTCCAGCGGCCTGCGAATCCGCGGGAGAACCCGGGTTGGCTACGTTTCCGTCGATCAGGATCGTCCCGCTTTCCGGCGTGTGAGCCCCGCCCAGCACCTTGATGAGGGTGCTCTTGCCCGCGCCGTTTTCGCCCAGCAGCGCCAGGACTTCGCCTGCGTTCAGGGTCAAATCCACCTCCTTCAGCGCGTGCACGCCGGGAAAGGACTTGTCGATGCCGCGCATTTCGAGCAGCGGACTGGAAGAGGTTTCAGGCACGCGGGCATTGAACGAAAAATCGGCGGATTGTGAAGCGCGATTTTGAGTTTCCCGCCGCCCCCGCCATGCTTCTTGACAACCCAGCGCAACAGCCTAGATTCCACGCCCCAAATCCTAGCAAAATATCGCATGCCGAACATCAAATCAGCCGCCAAGCGCGTTCGCCAAATTAAAACCCGCACCCAGCGCAACCGCGCGCTGAAAACGCGTTTCAAAACCTATCGCAAAAAGGTGCAAAGCGCCGTGGCGGATGGCGATCAAAAAGAGGCCGAAGCGCAGTTGCGCAATTTTTTCAAAGCCGTGGACAAAGCCTCCAAGACAAACGTCATCCACAAAAACGCCGCTGCCCGCTACAAGAGTGCGATGAGCAAGCTGGTTGGCGCCAAGGCCTAACCAAGGCCAAAAAATCCCGCTCGTCGGCTGTGCGGTTTGCTGGCAAAAATTGCCTCCCAGCCATCATGCAAGCACCTCACATCGCCAAATCCGCCCTCAACCGCCGCCATTTCCTGCGCGGCGCCGGGACCTGCATCGCCCTGCCGTTTCTCGACGCTATGACGCCCGGTTTCACCGCGCGAGCGGCCTCTGGCAGCGGAGTTCCCAGGTTTGTGGCCATGTGCGCCGGGCTCGGCTTTCACACGCCGTTTCTCTTCCCGAGCGAACCCGGCCGCGATTACCAGCTAACGCCTTACCTCGCCAAATTGAAGGATCACCGCGCGGATTTCACCGTTTTCTCCGGCGTATCCCACCCGAGCCAAAACGGCAACAACGGCCACGCCTCGCACTTGACCTGGCTCACCTCCGCGCAGCGCCCGGGTTTGGCCGGATTCAAGAACACCATCTCGCTGGATCAACTCATCGCGCGGCATCTCGGCGGCGTGACGCGCTATCCCTACCTGGCCCTGGCCTCGCGCTCCGGCAGCTCGCTTTCCTGGACGGCCAACGGCGTTCGCTTGCCCTCGGAAAGCTCGCCGGCCAAGCTTTTCGCCGCCCTTTTCATCGACGGAACGCCGGAGGAAATCGCCGCGGAGTTGCGCGAACTCAAGCGCGGCCGCAGCATCCTGGACACGGTGCGGGGCGACGCCAAAAAGTTGGAACGCGACCTGGGAAACCGCGACCGCGAGAAGCTCGACGAGTATTTCACCTCCGTTCGCGACCTGGAGACGAGCATCCAGCAATCCGAGGAGTGGGCGACTCGGCCGAAGCCGAAAATCGACGAAAAAGCGCCCAAAGACGTCGCCGACCGGAACGACATCCTGGCCCGGCAGCGGCTCATGTATCACATGATCGCCCTGGCGCTGCAAACCGACTCCACGCGCTCCATCACCTTTGATTTGGGCGGAATCAACGCCGTGCCCAGCAATATTCCGGGTGTCAAAACCGATTGGCACAACCTTTCCCATCACGGCAAGGACGAGGAAAAAATCGCCGAGCTGCGCATCATTGAGGAGACGGAATTTGAGGCATTCGGCGAATTTTTGGCGCGGCTCAAGAGCGTCGATGAAGCCGGGAGAAGTCTCCTCGGCCACACCGCGATCCTTTTCGGCTCAAACCTGGGCAACGCCTCCTCGCACGACTGGCACAACCTGCCCATCATCCTCGCCGGAGGCGGCTTCAGGCACGGATCCTACCTCGCGCACGACGCCAAGGACAACACCCCGCTCGCCAATTTGTTCGTTCCCCTGGCTCAGCGCATGGGTTTGGAGATCGACCGCTTTGGCAGCAGTACCTCGGCGGGAATTCGCGGGTTGGAGGCGGCGTAGCAGCGTAGCAGCGAAAGGGCCCAAATCGCGAGTCATCTCGCCAAACAGCCAGCCGCATCGCCCGCTTTCGGCGCCGAAAACAGGTCGAATCCCTCCACGATGAGCCTCGACCACGATTCCAGCCGCTCGAGCCGGGTTACGAGTTGTTCGTGGCTCAAAAACTCCAGCTCGGTGATGTCGTCCTCGTTGGCGTGAACCTCGGTCGTTTCCAACTCGAACAAATGCACGACGCCCAGGTGAACCCGGCCGACTTCGTTGGTGTCGTCGTTGATCAACCCGACGATCGACTGGGTGTGCGGCGTTTCGATGCGCAACTCCTCGTTCGTCTCGCGCTCGACGCCGGCCAGGTAAAGCTCGCGCCCCAACGAGCCGCTAGCGTGGTAATCGCCCTCATTCACGTGACCGCCAATCCCAATCGAGCCCTTGGCGGCAAGACGCTGCTCCCCGACTCCGCCGCCCCGCACGTAGTGCAAAAAACGCTCGCCGCAGCGGAAAATCGCGTAGGGGATGATCTGTTTGTGGCTGGGATCGTCCTCCGCCAGGTTGCGGTCGAGAAACTGGTTGTTGTCCGGGTGCAAAATGGCGGGAAGATAGCGGCCGGCATCGGCGGTGAACCCGTGAAAAGCGCCCAAATCATCGAAGAGGCTGCGGGTGATGACGAGGACGTTTTCGTCGTAGCGATTGGTGGACATGTTAGGACCCTTAAGCCCGCAAACCCGGCATGCAAGCGGAAGTTCGCGGCTGGGTGGCCGAAACTCAGTTCCAAAAAAATCCTAGCAAATTCCCCAAAACCCCGCTTGACCTCGCACAACCGCCTCTCAAAGGTGCGGCGTGGCTTCAGGAATGAATCTCAGAGACCATTTGCGGCGGATTTTGCCGGATCTACTCCCGAAAAATCCCGCCGAGGCGATCAAAGGCACGGAGTTGATCCAGTTGGTGAAATACCAGCTCCAACAGCCGTATTCCGACGCCACGCTGCGCTATCATTTTTCCATCATGTCGTGCGATCCCACCTCACCGATCGCCAAGGTGGAGCAAGGGCAGGGCTACTACCTGCGGTCCTCCACGCTGCAATCGCTGGAAAGCGCGCGCCAGTTCATCTCCCTCTTCGGCGAGGACGATCCGGTGTCCGGCGAGGAGTTGACCCTGAAACGCGCCGAGCGATTTCGGGCCGCGTTCAGCCGGTTTTGCGAGTTTAACGGCCAATTTCCCTTCGCGTTTGAAGGCGCTCTGTCTCAGGAAGCCGGCGACCAGTTTCGCTGGCGCTTGCCGGACATCGCCGCGGTGAAATGGCTGGTGGGCGAGGCCGACGACGAAAACGGCGGGCTGGTTCTCGATCGTGACAGTGTCAGGACCCGGCAAAACATGGGTGGAGCGCCGTTCGCGGTTACGGCGCTGAAACTGCGGCTGAACACGAATTACGACACCGCGCGCGCCGATTTTTTCCGCACCTTGAGCGCCGGCCTCTGGGCAAATTCCGCGGAGCTGGTCGTCGGCCTGGAATTGACCGACGAGCAACTCGTCGGCGATTTGCGCGCCCTGGCCGACCGGTTTGGCGTTGGCGTGACCTCGCTGGGTTTGAACATGGACACGATCGACGACATGCCGGAAGCCGCGACGATTCGCACGATGAGCTTGCGAGAATTCGAGGCGTTGCTCGGCCTCTTCGCCGTTCGTCGCATCGCTTTGCCGCGCGAGACCGGGCGACTCGATTGGCTTGCGGTCGAACAATTTCGCGACAACGCGGATTTCGAGACGTTTTACCAATGGCTGGCGAGGTGCCTCGACGATGGCAGGGCCTACACCGCCGGGGAATTTGCCGAATTGTCGCGAAAAGCGGGATTGGAATCGTAGTGTTACGCTGAACCCAAGCGTGTGGATTTTTTTTTCAAAAATGGGCCGGCAGGTTCTTCGGCCGCGGATTTGGAAGGAACGCCGAGAGCCGCCCGTGGTGTAGGCAACGCGTTTTGCCATGAATTCAGCCCAACCAATCACGCGCCGCGGTTTTTTGGCCGCTTCGGCGGTTTTCTGCACGGAAGGCTGGTGTGCCGCGGATGGGCAAAAACTGGATGGCGAGGTCGGCATCGTCGCAGCGTCGTTGGCGGGTCACCAGGCTCATCGCAAAAAAGGTGGCGTCGCCTTGCTCGATTTGCCGAAACTCGTCGCCAACGAGCTGGAAATGCGCGTTTTGGACCTGAACACGGTGAATTTCCCTTCGTTAGACGCCAAGTTGATGGAACAGTTCCGAGCCGCCGCCGAATCCGCGGGTTGCATCCTGACGAATCTCAAAATGAACCAGCGCGGCGTCGAAATCGGCAGCCCGGACGAAGAAACGCGCAAAGCCGGCCTGGACGTCTACAAACGCTCGGTGGATGCCGCGGAAATCCTGGGATTGCGCTGGGTTCGGCCGTTGCCAACCGCCAAAACGCCGGATCGCGGCCAATTGATCGCTTCGATGCGGGAGTTGGCCGCCTATGCCGGTGAAAAGGGCATTCAGGTGCTGGTCGAAAACTTCGGCTGGATGCAGGATGATCCGGATTCCGTCGTCAAGCTCATCGAAGACTGCGATTGCGGCTTGGCGGCATCGCCAGACACGGGAAATTGGGCCTCCAACGCGGTGCGTTATCCGGGATTGGCGAAAACGTTTCCGGCGGCGGTGACTTGCGACTTCAAGGCGAAAACGCTCGGTGCCCGCTTCGCGCACAAGGCCTACGATTTGCGCAAATGCTTCCAAATTGGCTGGGACGCGGGTTTTCGCGGCCCCTGGTGCATCGAACACGGAAACTCGGACCGCGACGCGCTGTTCCGGGAGTTGCGCTGGGTTCGGGAGCAACTTCAAGATTGGATGCATGGATGAGGGATCGTCGAACTGCCATGCCGCGAAAATTGTGACCATGACTAACCCCTTTGCCTTATGAATGGAGCAACCAAACGATACCATCACTACGTCGCTTGGAGCGCCGAAGATCAGTGTTTCGCCGGCTATTGTCCGGATTTGTCGCGGGGTGGAATGTGCCACGATGAGAACCCCGTGCAGTGTTACCGCAAACTGGTGGAGGCAATGGATTGGTTCATTGAGGATGAGATCGAGCAAGGGCGCGTCCTCCCTGAGCCATCGACCGAACCGGTAGCCGCATGAATCGCAGAAACGCCATCTCCACAGCCGGCGGCGGTCTTGGAACGCTGGGTTTAGCGACGGCGCTCGGCCAGCAGCCGCATTTCCCGGCCAAAGCCAAGCGCGTCATCCATTTGTTCATGAACGGCGGACCTTTTGGGCCGGATTTCTTCGATCCCAAGCCGGCTTTGCGCAAATTTGCCGGTCAACGCCCCAAAGGCGCCGATTTGCGGACGGAGCGGCCCACGGGCGGGTTGATGGACGTTCCCTACGCTTACGCCAATCACGGAGAAAGTGGTTTGCCGGTTTCCGATCTGCTGCCCAACCTGGCGAAGCACGCCGACGATCTCTGCGTCCTGCGTTCCTGCTACACCGATAACCCGAATCACGGCCCGGCGCTCCTGCTCATGAACAACGGCACGATGACGCCGCGCGTGCCCAGCATGGGCGCGTGGATGAGCTACGGCCTGGGCAGCGAGAACGCGGATTTGCCCGGCTACCTGGTGCTTTGTCCCGGCAAACCCGTGCGATTCTCCATTTTGTGGAACAGCGCCTTTTTACCCGCAAAACACGCCGGCCTTTACATCAACCACTCCAAAATCGACCCAAAATCGATGATTCCGTGGTTGCGAAATCCGCGGCTGAAGGCCGGCGAGCAGCGCAGCCAGTTGGATCTGCTCCAGGCGCTCAATCACGAGCATTTGGCCGCCCGCGGGGGAGGAGACGTGCGGTTGGAAGGCCGCATTGAGGCGATGGAAACCGCTTTCCGCATGCAATTCAGCGCCAGCGACGCCTTCGACCTGGATCGCGAGCCGAAAAATGTGCGCGAAGCCTACGGCGAGGGTCATTTTGCCAACGGATGCCTGCTGGCCCGGCGCTTGGCCGAACGCGGCGTGCGCTTTACCCAGGTTTACTACGGCAACGGCCAACCCTGGGACACGCACAGCAAGCACGACGAACGAACGCGGAAATTGGCCGCGGATATCGACCGGCCGATCGCCGCATTGCTGGCGGATTTGAAACAACGCGGGTTGCTGGAAGAGACGCTCGTCATTTGGGGCGGCGAATTTGGCCGAACGCCGGTTAGCGAGAATGGCAACGGGCGCGACCACAATCCGCACGGTTTTCTCATGTGGATGGCTGGCGGGGGCGTTCGCGGTGGTTACGCGCACGGCGCGAGCGACGAATTCGGGTTCAAAGCGCAGGAAAAGCGCATGCACGTCCACGACATCCACGCCACGATTTTGCACCTGCTAGGCATCGACCACGAGCGATTGACCTATCGCTACGCAGGGCGGGATTTTCGGCTTACGGACGTGTACGGGAAGGTCGCGCGGGAAATTGTGTAGGTGGGCGCGAACGCCGTCGCTTGGGTCCCTGAAGTCCTTTCCCGCCGCAAAGCCCGCGCAAGGCCAGCTCAATCCGGCCGATCGTTTTTCCGATATTTCTCCCGCTTCAGGAAGTTGAAGATCTTTTTCAGCGGACGGGCGCGCTCCTTCTCGGGTTTCTTCGGTTCGCGCTTGCGGCGAGTCACCTCGCGCGAGGAAACCGGCAAAAGATCCTTGGGCGGCTCCACCATGGCGACAATTTGCGAGCCTAAACGGCGGACTCCGGTTTCGCGGCGAGTTTTCTCGTCTGCCTCGGGTTTGGAATCGTCGTTTGCCTTTTTGGGCGCGGGCAAACTCATCGAAGCCACGGTTTTGGCGGCCGGTTCGACGACGGCGATCACCTTTTTCTCGGGCTCGGCCTCCTCTTCGGCGGTTTTGGCGGGTTCGCGGGCTTCAGCCGGCATTTCCGCGATATCGGCCTCCGATTTCGGCTCGGGTTGAGTGGCGGCAATCACCTGCGCCGGCTGCGCGATTTGGTCGATCTTGAGGTGCGAGATCAGTTGGCCGGTAGCGGCCAGGAGCCGGTAGGCGTGGCGGCGCTGTTCGATGTGGCTCTCGGCGTAGGCGGTTTCCGTGCGAAATTGCTCGTTGCGCACCTCCAGCAGTTCCAACACCGAGCGCTTGCCGGCTTGTTGATCGGCCTCGATCTCGTTGGCCAGTTCCAGCACGTCGGAGGCGGAGGCGGCTTGCTGTTTGATTCGCGCGGAAGCCAGGCTGTAGGTTTCCAGGGCCTCGCTGGCCAGCCGGTCGGCTTTGATTCGCTCCTCCATCGCCTCGGCAAAGCTGGCTTCAGCCAGTCGAACGGCCTCGCCCACGCTGGGAAGCTCATCGGCAGAAGCCGGGGAATTTTGCGCCGGAACGGAATCGTCCGCTTTAGCCTCAACGTTCAGGTGGGGATCCCACAAACTCTTGGCCAACTCCACCTCCGCTTCGCGCGCTTGAGCCTTTTTTTGCGCGGCCTGAAAGGCCAGGTTTTGCAAAACATCGATTTCGATGACCGGCTGTTGCAGCATCGTCACCACCGGTGGAATTTCCAACTGACCGGGCTCCTTGCCGATTTTTTTCAGAAACGCTGGCCGAATTTTCTCCATTTCCGCCAGGCTTACCCGCACGGCGGCTTTGGCGACTTCCAGCCGTTCTTCAATCGCACCGGCTTCCCGGCTGTCCTGGTTGGCTTTGAGCGCTTCTTCGTGCAGGGCGACCTGTTTTTGCGCGGCGGCCAGGCGATAATGCGCCCGCAGCATGTCGAAATACACCTCCGCAACCTGCAAAGCGGCGGTTTCCCGCGAAGCGCGCGCCTGCAACTCCGCGGCGGCGGCAAAATGTTCGCTGGCCTTGAGTTGAGCGGAAAGATCACCCGTTTTCGCCCCAGCCAGGGGATGGGAGGCGAAAAGGGCCCCATCAGCAGCGGGGGACAAATCTTTGAGCCCGAGACCCACCGCTTCCTGCAAGGTAACGGCCTTTGCGTGGGGGCAATTGAAGCCCGCGGCTAACAAAACAGCCGCGAGGACGATGTGCGCGTCCTTCATTGTTTTCAGTTTCAGGGTTGGGTTGTGCGAATTATAAGTGCGTGGCGTTGTGGCGATTGGGAAGCTGGCAGGTGGCTTTTTGAAACATGCTAGTCCCAAAACTCCGCGATTTTAAGAGTAAATTCAGCAACGTGTCCAGGAAAAGTTTTGAAACTTGAAAGGTTTGCCGGTTTTTCCTGCTTCGTTGGCCTTGATTGCCCCGAAATCCTGGCGCTGAGTGTCCGATGCGCGCAATTTTCCTCCTGTTCGTCTTCATGGCCGCTGTTCGGGCCCAACCAGCCGTCATCAATGACAATCAAATCCTGGCCCGCTTCCAAAGCCAAATCGTCGCCGCGCTGGAAAGCGGGAGCCTGACGGACGCCGATGCGATTCGCGAGCAACTGGCGCGAAATCGGCATGAAATCCGGCTTCCGCGCCTCGAAACCTCCGCCCGCGCGCTGACGCCGGCGGAAATCTACGCCAACGGGCTGAAATCGACCCTGTTGTTTGGCAACGTCTACAAATGCGGCAAATGCGATAAATGGCACGCCAAAGCTGCTGGAGGCGTGGTTCTCACCTCCGACGGAATTGCCGCCACCAACCATCACGTGGTGAAAAACAAGGACGCGGCCGGGTTTGGCGCGATGACCTACGAGGGCGCCTTTTTCCCGGTGATTGAGGTGCTGGCGAGCAGCGCCGCCGACGATTTGGCGCTGGTGCGGCTGGGTGGCGAAGGGTTCATCCCGGCTCCGCTGAGCAGCGCGCGGGTAGGGGAGCCCGTTACCGTCTTGAGCCACCCGGACCGGCATTTTTTCACCCTCTCCACTGGCATCGTTTCGCGCTATTCCGCCAGGCGGGGGGCGAAAGCGGGCAGCGTGATGGAAATTACCGCGGAATTTGCGCGCGGTTCCAGTGGCGGGCCGGTTTTCGGGCCAAAAGGCGGATTGGTCGGGATCGTGGCTTCGACGCGCTCAATTTACTACGAAACCAAGGAAGGCGTGCCCAGGAACTTGCAATTGGTCAAAAATTACTGCGTGCCGGCCAGCGCGATCCTGAAACTAACCGAGCCAAAGGAGTGACGAAGCCGAATTTTCGCGCTTGGCCTGCCATCGACCCTGGTTCAAGCTGACCGCGTGAAACCTCGAATTTTCGTCGCCGGCCTTTTCCACGAAACCCACACGTTTCTGGATGAAACCACCGCTTTGGCGGATTTTCAGCTCCGGCGGGGCGAGGAGTTGCTCGATTGTGCGGGGGACAGCTCGCCGTTAGGTGGCGCGTTGGCGGTTTTTCAGGATTTTGGGTGGAATTTGCGGCTGGGACCGGATTTTCGCGCTACGCCGAGCGGAACGGTGGAGGACGCCGTGGTGGAGGCGTTTTGGCGCGATTTTTCCGCCGCTTGGGAGCCGGATTGCGACGCGATTTTCCTGGTTTTGCACGGCGCGATGGTGTCCCAGTCGATCCTCGACATTGAAGGCGAGATTTTGGGCCGAATTCGCGACTTACCCGGCGCCGCCGAGTTGCCGATCTATGGCGTCTATGACCTGCACGCGAATTTTTCGCCGGCGATGGCCGAGCGGGCCGATGCGCTGGTGGCCTATCGCGAAAATCCGCATTCCGACGCCCGTGAGGCTTCCGTTCGCGCTGCAAACCTCCTCGCTCGCGGTTTGGAGGCGAAAGTCGCGCCCAGCATGGTTTTTCGCCCCACGCAGTTCGTTTGGGCTCCCACGGTGGTCGGCACTGCCGACGATCCGATGCGCTCGCTGGAAGCCCTCTCCCGCGAAATCGAGCGCGACCACGCCGCCGTTCTTGCCGTCAGCGTCAACGCTGGGTTCGCGTTCGCGGATACGCCGGACACGGGCGTCAGTTTTCAGCTCGTCACCACCGACGCGCCGTCAGCCGGCCCGCTGCTCGACAAACTGGCCGATCTCGCCGCCGAGCTGAATCCCGATCCCCCGCCGGCGGACGCGAATTTGGCGGAAACGATCGCGAAAATCCAGGCGGAACCGGTTTCCGGACTCACGGTGCTCGTCGAGCCGAGCGACAACATCGGCGGCGGCGCTCCGGGCGATTGCACGGGGCTGTTGCGGGCACTCGTCGGGGCAAAAATCGCGAACGCGGCCATTTGCATCAACGATCCGGCAGCCGTGGCGCAAATTTCGGCGCAAGAACCGGCTCACCGGCAAAAACTGGCGATCGGCGGCAAAGGCAGCCGATTCGACCCCGGCCCGCTGGAATTGGAGGTGGAGCTGATTTCCACCAGCGACGGCCGCTTTGAGCTGGAAGACAAACACAGCCATTTGGCCTCCATGTGCGGCGACCGCTTTGAAATGGGCCCCTGCGCCGTGGTTCGGCATGGCGAGCTGCAAATTCTGCTCACCAGCCGCAAAACCGCCCCGTTCGACCTCGGGCAATGGCGCAGCCAGGGAGTCGCGCCGGAAGAACTGAGCGTCATCGCCGTAAAAGCCGCCGTCGCCCACCGGCAGGCCTACGATCCCATCACCGCGCGCAGTTTCACCGTGGACACGCCCGGTCCCTGCCGCAGTGACTTGAGCCAATTTGACTACCAGCACACCGGGGATCGCAGGGAGGCGGATTGAACTTTGCCGCCTGAAATGCTACGCTCGCCGTATGGTATCGACACTTGACTCCCTTTTGGTCAAAACTCCCGATGTTTGCGGAGGGCGAATTCGCTTGGATGGCACCCGAATCACCGTCCACCGAATTGCGACCCTGGCAAATCAAGGCCATTCGGCAGCGGACATCGCCGCAACCTACGAGCACTTGGATTTAAGCCAAGTGCATGCGGCGTTGGCCTACTACTACGCCAATCAACCGCAAATTGATGAAGAGTTGGCGGACGACGACGCCGAATTTGACATTCGCGCCCGGTTAAATGGCTGACATCCAAATTTACGCGGATGAGGATGCTTGCGAGCGAGCGGTGATTAACGGGCTGCGGAAGCGAGGAATTGACGTGTTGACAACGATGGCGGCGGGCAACGCGGGAAAGAGCGACGAGGAGCAGTTGGAATTTGCAGCCGCCCAGCGCCGGTGCATCTACACGTTTAACGTTCGCGACTTCGCACGCCTGCATGGGGAATTTCTTAGCCAAGGGCGGGATCACGCGGGAATTGTGATGATACCGGATCAGAGATATTCCGTGGGTGAGAAAATTCGACGACGCGAGGTGGCGGTGGGCGAAGCGTGCCGCGGCGTAGGACAAGCAATTCACGACCGCACACAAAGATTTAAGTAGCGTACCAAACGGGCGACGAAATCTTTTTTCGCGATTGTCACTCCGGTGGATTGATCCCCGCTGTGGGTTTCAATTCCAAACGTTTCTTCAAGTTCGTCCTCCAGGAAGGCGCCCTTTAAATCCGAATAGCGCACCTCTTTGGGCGAGCTCGCGAACGATTTCCAAATCAATCGGGTTGGGGTAAGGATGACGCCGTTGGCGCCATTGTTTCTCCAGGTAATGTCACAAAAAAGGAGAAGTTTCTCGCCCCGCAACGCCGAACCAATTTTAGTCTCAAATTTGTGGCGGTCGCTGGGAATTTGGCCGGTAAAGATGCCGTTTGCATCATTGAAACAGAAAAAGAAATCCACGAGAAATTCGTGGTCGATTTGGGTGTACAGCCCCGGATAGGTTTCAAAAAGGTCTTGAAATTCCGTGGTGGACCGAACTACGTCCAGAAATTCCGGGGTTGGAAATTGGGTTTTCGCAAACTCCCTCAGCAGGCGCCACGCCTCTGCGCCGTTTCCCGTTGTCGCGGTAAGGCGGGCTTTCGCGTAGTGGGTGAGAATGTTGGGCTCTTTAATATGGGAAAGCGCCAGTTCGACCATTGCGATTAACCCCGGCACGGGAGCTAATGCGGGGTACTCCTCCAACACGGCGACAATGGATTCCGCACATTGTTCCCGTTCTTCTTCAGGAATGTTGTCCAACAAGTATTGGCCGGTCTCCGCGGCTAAATCCCATTGTTGGGATTTCATACGCGCGCGGTAGAGAATCCACACGGCGGAGTGTTGCGCCGGGTCCAAGGTCGTAACCTGGTAGGCGGAATTTTCCGCCACCTTTAGGTTGCCGAATTCCAAGGCTGCAGCCGCCAAATTCAGATGGGATGCCGCGACATCCGGTAGATTTTCCACATCGCGGGTTGCCCGCTCCACCACCTCTTTCCACGGCAATTCGTCCTCGTGCGCCCTGCCAACCGCCAGCACGGTATCCCAAAGATGTTCGAATTTTCGCTCCAACGTTTCCGGCCGGTCAGGGAAAGCCAGTTGCGAATCCCCAATCAGTTCCCAAATTGCCGCGAATGAGAGTGCTGAAGTTCCCTCCCATAGATCGGCTGTCGCGGCTTCCATTTCTTCTTCGGCTTTATTCTGCTCTTTCGCCTTCTTAAGCGCCAAAGCGCCGCCAATCGCGGCACTGACGGGGATGGATACGCCACCTGTCACGAATGCGCTAATGCCATGAATCATGAGATTGGACCCGGATTCCCGGCTAATGCGCACCACATTAAGAATTTCGTCCAAATCACTTTGCGGCACCTTTTTCGCCACGCACTCTTCACGCGCCAACCGGTAGCGGCGAATTCTTCCGTCGAGCCGATCCGCCAGCCGCGTACCCGATTTTGAAAGCAGCTCATGGCTAACGGCAAAAGGCAGCATCTCTGCGCTTGCGTTCATCACAGATTGAAGGCCGTGTTCAAAGCCAGTCAACACGGATTCCCTGGACATCCATTCCCTAATTGAATCGTCGACCAAAAAGTTAAAACAGAACAAGCTATCCTCGATTGCGTCCCAAAGCTCGTTCGTGGTCATCGTAGCTCCCAAAAAAAGTTCGAGGCGCCCCGGTGTACGTTTCGCTTTTTGAAGATTGGGCCGGCGAACGGGGTGCCTCGAGCAAACGAAGAAAAACAAAAAAAATGAAAAAAACAAAACCGTTTTGCCCGAACCACCCCGTTCGCCGGCCAGGTTTTCAGGGTTAGTAGGTGGGGTGCGGTTAGGGTTGGATTTTGGCGGGGCGTGGCGCGGGGGTCAAGGGAAATGTGCTTTGTTCGTTGTTCGTTGTTCGTTGTGGGCGATTCCAGGGGATGGATTCGTAGGCCGGCTGACTGCTGCGGAAATGGAGAATCGAATGGAGTTTTTGTAGTCAGTGCGATCATGATCATGATCGATTTGCCTTGACGACGGGGCGCGAATTTCGAGCTTGAACCTCGAAAATCACCCCAAATTCATGCTCGCCATCATTTCACCGGCCAAAACGCTCGACTACGACACGCCGCCCCTCACCGACACCTGCACCACGCCGGATTATCTGGATCGCTCGCGCGAGTTGATCAAACAGCTCCGCACCTTGAGCGAGGAAGAAATTGGTGCGCTGATGGGAATTAGCCCGAAATTGGCGGCGTTGAACCACGAGCGCTACCGCGATTGGAGGCCGCCGTTCAGCCTGGACAACGCCAAACAGGCGCTGCTCGCGTTTAAGGGCGACGTTTACACCGGGTTCGACCTTTCGGCCTACGCGGAGGAAGATTTCGCCTACGCGCAGGGGCATTTGCGAATTTTGTCGGGGCTCTACGGCTTGTTGCGGCCGTTGGACCTGATGCAGGCTTACCGGCTGGAAATGGGGACGAAACTCGGCAACAAGCGGGGCAAGGATCTCTACGAATTCTGGGGCGGCACGATTACCGAGGCGCTGAACGCGGCCATCGCTGAATCGGGCACAAACGCGTTGGTTAACCTGGCATCTAACGAATATTACCACAGCGTGAAGCCGGGTTCCGTCGATGCGCGCATCATCACGCCGGTGTTTAAGGATGAAAAGAACGGCAAACTCAAAATCATCAGTTTTTTCGCGAAAAAGGCGCGTGGAGCGATGGCGGATTACCTCATCCGCCGCCGCGTGGAGAAGCCCGATGAGTTGAAAAAATTCACCGGGCTGGGCTACAAATTCAGCAAAGAGCTGTCTGAGGGCGATAGCTTGGTTTTTACCCGGCCGGAGTCGGCGTAGCTCCGTGGCGCTCGCGCCACACCTCTCCGGCCTGAATCAGCCAGGCTTAGCCCTTGCAAAGGCGCGAAAATCCACTCTAATCACCCCTGACACCCCCCAAAAAAGAATTACCTGACATGAAAGGCTTCCTCGTTTTCCTCCTGTTGGTCGCGGCAATCGGTGGCGGCGGCTACTACTGCTACTCCCAGGGCCACCTGGACAAATATTTCCCCAAAACCGCTCCTGCGGCCGATCCAGCCTCGCCACCGGCTCCGGCAACGACGGGAGAGGCTCCCAAGCCGGCTTCAACCGGGGAAAAACCGGCCACAACCGCCAATCGCCCGGCGCCAAAACCCGCGGCTCCCAGCCCCAAACCCGCCGCGCCCGAGCCGGCACCGGCGAAAACCGAATTCGACCGCAAAGCCGAGGAAAAGTATCCGATGCCGAATTTCAAGCCGCTGCTGGAAATCGTCGGCAACTGGAACAGCGTGCCAAAACGCGCGTTTCCGCGGGCCATCACCGTTAACGTGGAGGCGGAGTATCAAATTAAATCCAGCGACGGTCGAGTTATCGGTTCCAGCAAGGCGGCGCCGGGACACAAGGCCGTGCCGCTCATGCATCGGCCCGGAAAGCTGCAAATTACCGATCGGCCTGGCGGGACGGCGTTATCCGTGGTGAATGTGGATGACACCGACTTCAAGGCGCAAATCCAGAACCTCTACGACACCAAAGTCGCCGAGGCGCGCGAACGCATCCTCAAAGCGCGCCGGGTTTACGCCAAATTTCTCGCCTCGAAGCCGTCCGATGCACCTGCGACCGCCGCCGCTTCCGAAGGCGATCCGCGGTTTCAGCCGGTTCGCGATTTTTTGGCTGCCGGCAAGCTGGAATCCGGAATTTTGGAGGAAGCCAAGGAATTTTACTGGCTGGGCCGCGAGACTCACAAGGGCCGAACCTACGACGCGGTGCTCGTCAATTTCGAGGTCCAAACGTTGTTCGGCATGTTTCCGAATTCCATGAAATGCTTGCTCGACCGCGGCCAAGTGGTGAAATGGGTCGATGCGGACACCGGTGAGGAGCGGCGGTGAAGCCTCTGGCTCCGGTTTGGCTCGCGTTGGCCGGAATTTGCACCGCGCAGGAGCCGTTTGAGCCGATTCCGCGGCGCATCCCGCCGGCGGGGCTCGAAATTCCGGCTGCGGTGCGGACGGAATTGGCGGACGAATTGACGCGGCTGCAAAAAATCGCGGAAAACCTGGATCATCCGCGAAAATCCGACGCAGGCGTCTTTTTGAAGGGCGTCGAGTTTGCGCTGATCAACGGCGAGTTTTACGCGGAGCGCGATTTCGACACCGCGCGCCAACATCTGGAAATCGCCGCCCAACGCCTCGAAAATCCGGGTTCGGTGGCGAAAACCGGGTTGGTGGTCCGCGGCTACGAATCGAGCATCGACGGCTCCATCCAGCCGTATGGCCTGGAAACCCCGGAAAACCTGGATTTGTCGAAGCCGGTCCCGCTTTTGGTTTGGTTGCATGGCCGCGGCGACAAAACCACGGATTTGCACTTCATCGAGCGCTGCCGGACGCGCTCGCAGGCGTTTCAGGGAAAAATCACCGATCAACAACGCTGCGTCGTCATCCACCCGTTCGGGCGGCAGTGCATCGGCTGGAAACATGCCGGGGAGATCGACGTTTTCGAGGCGATCGACGATGCCAAGCAAGCGCTGGGCCTGGTTACTGACAAACGCCTCCTGGCTGGCTTTTCGATGGGCGGCGCGGGAGCCTGGCACATCGGCGCGCACTATCCCGGGCTGTTCGCCGCCATCCACGCAGGGGCCGGATTTGCCGAAACAGCGGAGTACAACCGGCTAAAACCCGAGGATCACCCGGTTTGGTACGAAAAGGCGCTCTGGGGTCTCTACGACGTGCCAAATTACGCGCGTAACCTGCTGAACGTCCGCGTTTTGGCCTACAGCGGCGAAAACGACAAGCAAAAGCAAGCCGCCGACCTCATGGCGCGCGAATTGGCCAAACACGGCCACGAATTGGAGCACGTCATCGGGCCCGGCATGGGGCACAAGTATCACGACGAGGCCGTTCCGCGCATTTTTGAGGCGCTGTTGGCGGCGGAACCCTGGAACCCTTCAGATCCGCTCGCCGAGATTCGGTTCCAAACGCGGACGTTGCGCTATTCGCAAATCGGCCCGTTTCAGGTGACCGGTTTGGAAGAGCATTGGAAGGACACGAGGGTCGATTTGAAGCTGGAAGACGGCAAAACCCGGGTTGCCGCGACGAAAAACGTTTCCAGCCTGATTTTACCATCCGGTCCCTGCCGGATCGACGGCCAAAACCTGGGTTCAACGCGCAATCGGCCGCTAAAACTCCGAAAATCCGGTGAAACCTGGGAAATCGGCCAGCTTTCCGGCCTGCGCAAACGCCCCCGCCTCCAGGGCCCGATCGACGACGCGTTCATGGCTCCGTTCCTCGTCGTCTTGCCCACGAAAAAATCCGCGAATCCCGCGATTCAACGCTGGTTCGACTTTGAAATCGCCCACTTCGCGAAACGTTGGCGGGAACTGTTTCGCGGTCATCCCCGGCTGAAACGCGCCGACGAGGTCACCAAGGACGACGTCCGCGATTTCAACCTGATCTGCTGGGGCGAGCCCTCGACGAACGCCGTCATCGGCGCAATTTTGGACGGCTTGCCGCTGATTTGGGACGAAAACCTGGTTTTGGGCGAACACCGCCTGGATTCCGCCGTTCACCTGCCGGCGCTCATCTACCCAAACCCGCGAAACCCACAAAACTACATCGTCCTCAACAGCGGCCCCACCTTTCGCGAAAATCACGACCGGACCAACTCCCTGCAAAACCCGAAGCTGCCGGATTGGGCACTCATCGACGTGCGCCAAGCGCCGGACGGCGAATCACCGGGAAAAGTGGTCGCGGCGGACTTTTTCGATGAGGCGTGGGAAGTGCGGGAGTAATCCGCCTAATCGTGGGAATCAGTTCCGCTCAAAATCCAACGCAACTGTTCGATCGATAATTCCCGGCTGAATCAATTCCGCCAACCCGATTGCTCCGAGAGCGACATCTGGCAGCCCAGCGGAATTCGGTTCCCAGCCGTTATCCATGTTCGAGCGCCGGTAGAGAAAGGAGGCGCCGGAACTGAACTGTTGGCGAGCGCCAAGGCGATAGGCTCGATACCCCCCAAAAGCCGAATTTGCATCACCATTGGCGCAGAATGCATGGAGAGATTGAAACGAAGCAATATCCCCCGGATGATGACTTAGGCCTGAAGTTGGTAAGGATAGAGGCTGACAAACGATGCCTGAAATTAATTCTCAACATTTCCAGGCATCCCTAGTCCCGGGATCAACTCTGCCGTCGGCCATTTCGACGGGTTCAGCCACTTTCGAAAGGTGGTTTCCGGGGCTGCTTGTTCGCTTGTTCGCTTGTTCCACGGAAACTGATAAGCGGGTTGACAAGCCCACATTTGCGTTATTTGTCCTGACAATTAAGATTCACGTCAGGATTTGCTCACTTTCGACCTCAGCGACATCCAATCCGCCTCACGAGAAACTCATTGTACTCGTGAAGAATTGCCTTGCCGAAATTGAACACTTACAAACGCATTGAATCACTCGAACGTGACCGTGCGCGCCCCGCAACGCCCTTTTCAAGGGCAAACCAAACCCAATTTCCAAAAAAACTGTGGGCACTCTTGAGCCTGACAACGACAAAACCCCTAAATGAATACCCAGGTTGTCATTTTTGTTGGGGGCGTTTCCAGATCGGGAACGTCACTGTTCAGCCAATTGTTTGACGGTCATCCGCAAGTGATGGCATTTTCGGATGAAGTGCAATTTCTCAAGCTTGCACCAAAACTAAAACGGTGGCGGAATGATCCGGAGCAATATCTCTGGCATATTCTTGGCAGGCCGTACGACTGGGACGAGATGAAAAAATTGCCCCTGGAGACGAAGATTGATCCAGAGGTAAATTTGAAGTTTTACGGTCCTTGGGAGGCCATCAGAAGAAGTTCTGGGGATCTTCCGGGAGACCAGTCGCGAATTTACGAGATGATCGAGAACGGCGCCACGGCCAAGGAATTGTTTCTTACTTTGGCGGAGATTTATGCCCGATGCGTGGCGGATCACGAAACTCCCGACATAATCCTGGAGAAAACTCCTGGCAATGAATTTCAATTTCGGCGATATCGCGCGTATTTTCCAAAGACACGTTTCGTCCACCTGGTGCGGGATCCGTTCGATAATCTGCGCTCGCGTGTAGCCCGCCAAGGAAATATTGTTGCTGATAAAATCAACTGGCCCGGGTTGGTGAATATGTCGTTCGAGTGGAAGCGTTCATTACTTTGTGGCTTAAAGAATTTTCAGTTAGCGCCGAAGGAATACCGGATGGTTCGATATGAAGACTTAATAGCGGATCCGGAAACAGTGCTTACAGAGTTGTGCGAGTTCTTGCAAATCGAATATCATGATTGTCTCCTGCGGCAGACGAGAAATGGCGGACGGGATCTTGTATCCAATTGCGGGCATGAAGGCATCCATCGGTCTGGCGGCGTCATTGATAAAAAGGCCCTTGCTATCGACGCAAATCGCACCCTCGGGGCCCGCTGATGAGGCAAATTGCGGGTATCATCGGTGGGGGTTACCACTTGTTGCGTTACCAGCGTTACTCTAGCTACTTCAATAGCGGGTACTCCAGTTTGTTAAGGAAAAGCGAAGAGGAGTCCATGTTTCAATGGGGCCTGCGTCTTCCATTGGCAATCTGGTTTAACGATTGGCGCGTCACTTCCAACTGGGATCCCCAGATTTTACTTTCCCCCTCATAGCGGTTTCGGCCCGCGTTTTTTTTTGGCAAGGCGTGGGCGGATTAGCCAGATTAGAACGGCACACCGGGCCGTTCCGCGTGGCTCCGCCGGTCGGCTGGTCCGCGCCATTCCGCACGTCGTCCGCGGGAACGGCCCAGTTTGCCGTTTTACGCCCCCAGCAACAAAAACTCCTGCGCCATCCGGTTCAACGCCATGCGCGTCAGCGGAAATTCCTCCGCCAGCACCTGGTAAACTTCGCTCAGCGCAAATTCATCGGCCAATGGGTGCCCGCCGGCGGTTCGGAACGATTCCCGGGCCACGCCTTCGTAGTAGTGCACGCCGGGTGCTCCGCGCCGTTTTTCCCGCCGCGCGATGAACCGCGGAAACAGGCCGGTCAGCACCAAAAACTGGTTTCCGCAGTGCACGTGCAGGTAAAATTGCTCGTAGGGCGTGGCGGCGTTGAGCGACTCGATGAAGTCGACGTGGTAGGTGGCGTGGGCCAACGAAAAATCGCCCTGGTGCAGCTTTCCTCCGCTGCCGGCGTGTTCGGCCAAAGTTGCCGCCACGTAGTCGGCCACATCCAGGTGATCGATGCCGGCTTCCTTCAGGCCGTGGCGCACCAGCACGCAAAAATACAGCTCCGGGGAGATGGTTATGGGTTGGTGCAGGTGCAAGACCGCGTTCAACAATTGCGGGTGGTCGAGCAGCCCGTTCAGCGAGTCGGGATCACGCATTAGCTCGAACAGCAACCCGGAATCCGATGAGTCGCGGGAAAGCGTTTCGGCGATGAAATCGAAGTCGTGGGGCGTGAGCCGGTCTCGACAGCGTTGCGGTACGGTGCGCATAAATCGTGGGATTTGTGGTTAGTGTGGCGGCTTGTAGGATTCGACGCGCGATTCCCAAGGCGGATTCAGGGTATCAAATTTCACATGTCTTAAGCAATCATCTTTTTGCGCTTGCCCATTCTGGCGCTGAGACGTAAATATTGCGCCCCATGAGTCGTTACCTGGCGCCTGCCGTCATCGTTGCCCTGGCTGCAGGGCCTTTCGCTCCGGCCCGGGATCTGGCGGGGCTGGCTTCGGGCGGCTATGAATCCGCCGGTGGAGGCCGCTTGCACATTCAGCTTTCAGCCGCCGGCGGCCGCCTGGAAATCAGCGCGACGGATTTTTATCAGGAGGTGCGGGAAATTCCCGGGGGAAGGCAGCAAGTTCGCACGCTTTTCCCGATGCAGCTGCAAATTCGCGCGGTTGGGACCCAGGCAGCGAGTTTTTCGGCGATTCCGGTCGACTACGGCGACGGCTGGTTCGCCAAAACCCGCGTGGAGGCCAAGTTAGACCAGCAGACCAACCTCAGCATCGAGCCTGAGAGCATCGATTTGGGCGATTTTGGCGCTGAGGCCGGAATTCCCGCGGAAACGCTCGAACGCCTGAAAAAGACGGAGCAACTGCGCCGCGTGGCAACCCTTTGCCCGCTGACCATCCGCATCGTGGAGGAAGAGGAGAGCGAACCGGCGATCGAGATCCGCCTCAGCCCGCTGCCGGCCAGTTCGCCCGCGGGAATGACCGTCGAGCATCTGCCAAACTCCAAAATCACCGAAACGCGCTCCACCACTTCACCCAGTTCGCCAAAGGACGCCGAACCCAAAACGACGGCGCGCACCAGTGACTACCGCGTTCCGCTCAGCCTCCGAATTGGCGGCGCAGCCGGCGACGGCCAGCCAACCCACAGCAACCTGCTTCCGCCGCGGCTGGTGTTCGAGGATTCGGAAATCCGCCTGGTCAACGCCCTGACGGATCGGCGAATTGTCGCTGCGGGTGGCGCAACGCAGACCAGCGTCGCCAAAATCTCGCCCGACACCAAGGACGGCTTTCCGGACACCGAGATGAAGGTCAGTTGGCGTCTGGCCATCGGTGAAACCCCGGATGTCGCCTGGATGGAGAGCAACGACTCCAAGCCGGAGGCGTGGATGCCGGTTTTTGGCGAAAAACGGCGATTTGCCGTCCACCTGAAGGACCCGGCCCGCGTTGAGGGCGTGCGTTTTTTGCTGGAACAGGTTTCCCGGCATCCCGGGGTGGCGATCAACGCCGGAGCGGCCCGGTTTGCAGAAGGGGCTCGGGCCGGGATGGTTCAAGGCGTGCCCGTCAAGCTAAGCAGCGGACAGACGGATTTGCGCTGGAATCGCAGCTACAGCACCTATGAGCCCGGGCCCGAGGATTCCGCGCCGGATCTCCACTTCAACCAGCGGCAAAACACCGGATTTCACCTGCATGGGGAGGTGCGTAGCGAGGGGTTGCCGAATCCCGTGGCCGACGGCGTCGTCGTCAAAGAGGTCGCCAACCCTACCGTGGCCACCGTGAGCGTTCGCGACTGGGCCGCCAGCGGCGTCATTGTGGCCGAGGTGCTGGTGGACGGTTTTTGGGAGCCGGTGGAGGCGCGCGGTCCCGGCCGGACCCACGAAGGCTACGCGCTGAAATTCCCGCTGGACGAAAACGACAACGCCATTGCCGACGCCTTCGAACTCGGCTCGCGCGGTGATGAGGACGACGATGCGCTCGATTGGTTCGAGGAATACCGCGGCGGCTACGTTGGCGGCAAGCACCTGCGCTTCAACGCCCGCCGCAAGGACTACTTTTTGCTCGACTACGCCGGCCTGCTCAGCAATCCCACGGAAATTAGTCTGGACCGCCGTTTTAACCCCCACTGGATCGACCTTCACTTCATCTCGCCGTCGGAGCACAGCAAGGAAACCGTTGGCGCAAGCGCGGCGGTCTACGTGTTGGAATCCCTGCGCCAAAACGCCTTGCCCGCCATTCTCCGCATCGCCAACGCCAAGACCCAAATCGAGGCTTGGCGCGCCATTCGCCCGCATCCCGGTTCCACCTCGCTTTTTCTCGACCGTCCGGCCACGGGAAAAGCTCATCGCCGAAGATTTGATGCGGCTGTGGGACGTTTCTCCCGCCGGTCAGTGACTCGACCTCGAAAACCCGCCTTTTTTGCCCGTGATCCCGTTTTTTCGCCTCCTCCTCGCCGTTTCGCCCATTTTAGCCCTGCAAAAGTGCGATCCGCGCGCCGTAAATCCCTCGCCGGGCGATTTTGAAGGGGCGTGGCTGGTCAACGAGCAAACCGACGCCACGTTTGGTTCCGGCGTGCCGATTGTGGCCCAACTTCAGGGCGCGCAACGTCACCCGAAAGCGCGTACGCATCCCCATCGACGTCGCGCCGAAACTCCGCGAAGCCACGCAGGCGCGTTGGAAGCTGGCCTACACCCCGGTCACCTCGCTTGCGCCGGGCGAACGCATCGAAGTGGTCTGGATTTTGGAGAAACCCCTCCCGCCCGGCTCCTATCACCTGGAAGCCACCACCCACGCCATCATCGAGCCAAATCCGGCACGCTTCAGGATCGATCGAGAGCCCGCGCCGGAGCCCATGCGCCTGCACTTTGCCTGCGTGGCCGCTCGGCTCACCGGAAACACCGCCTCGCTCATCGCCCAACTCACCGACAAAGCCAGCGATCCGCTCACCGCACCCAGCATTCACCTGCAACTGGCGGAGTTGCACGAGAGCACGGGCCAAAACAGCATGGCGCGCCAGCACTACGAAATTTTCGCGGAAAAAACGTTCGGGATGGAGCCGATTCCCGGCTGGTTGCGGGCGAAAATGGACGCGTTGTGACGGCAGTCACGTCCACCACGCCCATGGCCAAATTGCGCGCACTCCTCGTCCTCGGCCGCGTATCCAACCTGCCCACGGTCTGGAGCAACGTCGTCGCGGCCTGGTTTTTGGCCGAGGGAACCTGGGATTGGCCGCTGCTCTGGGCTGCGATCGGCGGAAGCCTGATTTACGTCGGCGGCATGGTGCAGAACGACTTGATGGACGCGGAATGGGACGCCAAGCATGGCAAAAACCGGCCAATCGCGCGCGGTGAAATCGGGATTCGCGCCGCTGCATTGTTTTTTGCGTTTTGCATGGGAGCGGGGATCGCGATTCTCGTTTCTGCCGGGGCCGGTTTTGGCTGGGTCATCGGGCTTTTCGGCGTAATCACGCTCTATAACCGGCTGCACAAGCGTTGGGCCGGCGCCATGTGGATTATGGGCGCATGCCGGGCGCTGCTCTTCCTGTCCGCGGCGTCGATTTTTGAGCCAACTCCCGGCCGGGAGGTGTGGATGTGGGCCGGAGCGTTGTTGGTCTACGTGGCCGGAATTACCCTTGCGGCCCGAGGCGAGGACACTGGCGAGGCCGTCAAAAAACTGGCGACGGTCCTTTTGGCCTGCCCGCTGATTTTGGCCGTTTGGGTGCTGATTCGGGCCGGCAACCCGTTTTTGCTCGGCGCGGCGATTTTGTTCGTCCACTGGCTGGTGTTTGCGTTCCGGAATTTGCGCGCACAACCGCCCAAAATCGGCAAATTCGTCGGTTGGCTGCTCGCGGGGATGGTCCTGATCGACGCCATGGCCGCCGCGACAATTTCACCCTCCGCGGCGATGCTGTGCGCGGGGCTGCTGCCGCTGAATTTGCTGCTCCAGCGCTATGTTCCCGCGACGTAGGGACGTAGGGCGGCATGAAGAAATCGGCGGAGCATTTCACGCCGCGGCCCGCACGGATGCCTAACTAATCCGAAGTTGGAGGCAATAATCCGGGCAACTTGCTTATTATAAGCGACTTATGAATTTTCATGGCAAAATATGTGCCCATGTAAATGATATTTTGTATTAATTTTTGTTGATATTTAATACTATTCGCGCAATATAGCGCACCCATGTATATTGAATCGGTTCCCAACCGCAACTCCCCACCCTGCATCCTCCTGCGCGAATCCATCCGCGAAGGCAAAAAGACCCGCAAGCGCACCATCGCCAACCTCACCTCCTGGCCCAAAGAAGTCGTCGAAAACCTCCGCATCCTGCTCAAAGGCGGCCGCGCCACCGAGACCTCCCTCCAAGACAGCTTTGACGTCGTGCGATCCCGATCCCACGGCCACGCCCACGCCGTGGTTGCTCTCATCAAGAAACTCGGCCTGCCCGCCATTATCGAGCGCAGCGACTCTCCGCAACGCCGGCTCGTTCTGGCCACCATCGCCGGACGCATCCTCTTCCCCGGCTCCAAACTCGCCTTGGCGCGCGAG
The DNA here is from genome assembly GCA_965224535.1 of Verrucomicrobiales bacterium. GTDB lineage: Bacteria > Verrucomicrobiota > Verrucomicrobiia > Verrucomicrobiales > DEV007 > JBCDHN01. The sequence continues at coordinate 199,990 of CBDCZR010000019.1, read as the reverse complement.
CTTTCCCCCGACACCGCCAGCTCCACTCTAGGCGAACTCTGCGGGCTCGATCCTAACACAGCCGTCAACGTCAAAGAGATCTATTCAGCCATGCACTGGTTGTTCGAAAAACAGCCTAACATTGAGACAAAATTGGCCAAAGCCCACCTCAAAAATGGCACGCTCGTCCTCTACGACCTGACCAGCACCTGGTATGAAGGCGAGACCTGTCCGCTGGCCGAGCGCGGCTACAATCGTGATGGCAAAGCCGGCAAAAAACAGATCAACATCGGCCTGCTCTGCTCTTGAACGCGGCTGCCCGATTGCCTGTGAAGCCTTCAAAGGCTCCACCGCCGATCCTAACACCGTCGCCACCCAGATCACCAAACTGCGCGAACGTTTCGGGCTAAGCAAAGTCATCCTCGTCGGTGACCGCGGCATGATCACCAGCGCTCGTATCGACGAAGAATTTCGCGGCGTAGAGGGCCTGGGCTGGATCAGTGCGCTGCGCAATGACGCGATTCAAAAGCTCGCCAAAAAGCAGGCGTTGCAGCCCGAACTCTTCGACGAATACGGCTTGGCCGAGATCAGTTGCGAAGAGCTTTATCCCGGCGAGCGCCTCGTCGTTTGCCGCAATCCGCGCCTGGCCAAAGAGCGTACCGAGAGGCGAGAAGCGCTGCTTGAAGCCACCGAACAAGCTCTGCAAAAAGTCAAAGCCGCCGTGGGCCGGGCGCGACATCCTTACCGTGGAAAGGACCGCATCGCGCGCCGCATCGAGCGCGATATCGCCAAATACAAGATGCTCAAGCACTTCGAGTTGAACATCGGCGAAGACAGTTTGGATTGGACGCGCAAGGAGGATTCGATTCAACGCGAATCGCGCCTCGACGGGCTCTACGTGGTGCGAGCCGGCCGGGTTGGCGCCGAGGAGATGGATAGCGAGGGGTTGGTGCGTAGTTATAAAAGCCTGGCTAATGTGGAAAAAGCTTTTCGCAATCTCAAGACGGTCGATTTGCAGGTACGCCCCATTTTTCACAACGACGAGGAAATGGTGCGCGCACACATTTTTATCTGCATGTTAGGCTATTATGTAGACTGGCATATGCGCGAGGCCTTGGCTCCGATGCTCTTTGCCGAGGAGGATCGCGAGGCGGCCGCGGCCAAGCGCAAGAACATCGTCGCACCAGCGGAGCGTTCCGATACAACGCTTTCGAAGGTGTCGAGCAAGGTTGATGAGGAGGGGCGGCCGGTGCATAGTTTGCGCACATTGCTGGGTAATCTTTCGAGCATCGTGTCATCGACATTTCGGCCGAAGCTTGAGGGTGCCCCAACGTTTGAGAAGCTCACTCAGCCCACGGCCGATCAGGCGCGGGCCTTTGAGCTGTTGGGAGTGCGCTCGCCGGGTTAGGCCGAAGTTGGGGAGGGGGTTTACTGGTTTGCTGCAGGTTGGGCAGATTGTGCCCAGTAGCGTGCAAAATGAATCATCTGTAACTCGCTTACGGTCAATGGGAAGTCACGGATTGGGCGGGTTAACTTCGGACTAATAGTGGCGCGCATCGGGTTGATCCGCCAACACGGCCGATAAGAGCGACGCGCCCGATTCGTTCATCGCCCGAATCGGCTCGACTCGTTCCGAAGGACAACCCTCCTGCAAGGCGGGAAACCTGGAAGCAGCGAACTTCTTTCCGAAAATCAGGTTCTTGAAATGGTGTTGGCAGATTTCCGCCCCGAAGCTGCCAAATCCAGTCCGGTCCGGTCGGCGGCGAGCCGGTAACCTCACGGCTTTAGCTGCAGAACGTAGGCGATGCAGGCATCCAGCTCGGATTGAGACAAAATGCTTCCATATGGAGGCATTTGGAAGTTTCCCGCGCTGGCGGGATTGCGAATGAACGCGGCCATTTCTTCGGCGGTCAAACCTGAAGCGGCTTGCCTGAGGTCCGCAATCGGACCGGCCCCGTCAAGTCCGTGGCAGGCGGCGCATCCTGATTGGGTAAAAGTTACGGCCGGATCGAGCACGGTTGAGGGTGGAATTGGATCGGAATCATCCTTGGCGGTGCGCGGAATTTTCGAATTTTGCCCCGCCATCCGCTGTTGGCGTTGCTTGTGAAGGCGGGGACGCGACTTGGGTGGGAGGGACTGCAGGTAATGGAAGATTGAGGCCGATTCTTCCCGGGAAAGGCCGTTGAGGATCGGCATCGGATGGGTAATTGGCCCCGATGGTGCAAGCCCCAAGGTGAGGGCCTGGTGAAACGAAGCCGGCGTCCAAGCCCCGATCCCGGTTGTCCGATCGGGGGTGAGATTTGGAGTGCGGACCCGGGCACCACTTCGATCGCGCAGCGAGGTTCCGCCTGCAAAATAACCCCGGCTTGCCTTCGGGCGGTGTTTGCGGACTCCGGAAAGGGATCGCGAGTGGCAATCGAAACATCCAAGGAGATGAGAAAGGTAGCGTCCTTCGGCGAGGGCAGTCTCCGGATGTGGCGCGGGCTGTTTGCGTTTGGTTGCGGGAGACAGACGAGCGAGAGCGAAACCGAGCGATGGCAGGAGGCGATAGTCGGATTTTGGCGTCTGTTTCAACACAGGACGTACCAAGGGGTCGTTGCCGCGGAGGAAGGCTTGAATGGAGGCCAGATCTTCTTTGGAGAGGTCGGTAAACACCATGAACGGGATATATCGGCCATCGATATCGCGGCCTTTGAAAAACAAACGCGCCAGGGCATCGTCATCGTAATGTGCCATGCCCGTTTTTTCGTCGCGGGTGATGTTCGAGGAATACACCGTCCCCATCCAGCGCGGCAAATCGTCCATTTCCCGGCCTGACAACGATTTTGTGTCGGGATCGTAGTGACAGGGAGCGCACATCAGCTGAACCAAATGACGGCCTCGCGCTGCATCATCGGAGTGCGCGAAGCAAGATAGAGCCAGAACGGTCAGCCAAATGAAGCTCGCGGTCTTCATGATGCAGTGCTCAGTTTTTCACTGGTAGCTCAGCCGAAGAACCTCAACCTCTTTGGCTCCATCAAGATCGGCAAAGACCGAGTAGCGAAATCCTTTCTTTTCATCCAGGACGATCTCAGCCCTGGCATTGCGCCGCTGGCCGCTTCTGAGATCGGTTTGCGACAGCCGGAATTCGATTTTCGTTCCACCGGAGGAAAGTTTGCCCGCCAGATTCGCGATGCCGGTATTGGAGTTGTCGCACCAGATTCCGGTGTATTCCTTGCGCAGTTTGTCGTAGCCAATCAAACCCAAACCTTGGATCGGAAGATCCAGTTTGCGGCAGTCAAAATCCTGCTTGATGAAGCGTTTCCCCAGAATCCAGTCAATCTTTGCCACGCCGCTCACCATTTCCGGATTGCTCTTCAGGTCGATCCGCATGAATCCTCGAACCTTCCATTTGCCCGTCAAGCGGTTCAGGATTTCATGGCCGGTTCCAGGCTTGCCTGCGTCCCTTAGAGCGCGAATCATTTCCCGTCGTTCGTTTTCGCCAAACGATGGTCCGGAAAAGGCCATCAAACTCAGGATTCCAATCAGCAAACATCTCATTCTCTTAGGTAAGAGTGTTTTTGCGCCGGGGCCAGAACAAAAGAGCGGGAAGGATGACCAGGTCGCTCAGCAATGCAAAGACAAGCACCGCGGTGATCATCATGGCAAACAGGCGAGCTGCTGGAAGACTGCTGAACAGCAGGGCACCCAATCCCGCTGCGAGAACGAGCGTCGTTGTCACTAAAGCCGAGCCTACGGCATGAATGGTTTGGCGAACCGCTTTTTCGCGGTCGTTTCCGCTTCGTTTCATTTCGTGCCGGTAGCGATAGAGAAACTGTACGGTGTCGTCGATCACGGTGCCCAGGCCGATGGTTAACGCCAGAACCGAAATATAGCGAAGGGAACCGGTGGTAACTGCCAGAATGGCGGCAACTCCCGCCAACGGTAGCACGTTTGGCAGGATGCTGCGAACGGCGAGATCGGCTGATCGCAGGGCCAGGCCCACCACCAGGAAAATGCCGACGGCTGCCGTCCCCAACCCCGTCGCCAGATCGCTGATCATCTCCCCGCTCATGGCCGAGTGATGGAATACGGTTCCCGTGACGCGGATTTCAAAGCCGGGCGAGGACTGCCGAACTTCGGCAAGATTTCCTTCAATGCGTGAAAACATGGGCTCAAGGATGCGGGAGCCAACATCGGCAACGGGCACGGACACCACCGTGCGGCGCACCTCCGGATTGACCAGCCGTCCAATCAGGTTCGGTGGTGCGGATTCCAGGAGATCGCCCAGTGAATCCGGACCGTCTCCCTCTTCCACGAGATAATCGTTCAGCGTGGCCAACGAAAAAGGCCGGCCAATTGGTTCTTCTCGAGTCAGCAATTGTTCGATTTCTTTCAGCACCTCCGTCACCTGCGGGTCGTGCGCTTCCAGGTTTTCCGGCCACTCCACCATGACATGAAACCGGGCTGCGCCGCCAAGCAGGGAGTCAACGCGGTGAAACGCTTCGACCACGGTCGACATCGCCGGCAGGTTTTCGCTGAAGCGGTAGTTCGGTCTCAGTTGGCTGGAAAACAGAACAGCGGTGGCCAAGATCAGCACGCCTCCGCAGACGACTCCAGCCGGTCTTGCCCCGAGGGAAGTCGTCAGGACTCCACTCACCGAAACCGACCTCAGCCTCCGTTTACGGGCGATTCGCCTACCTAGGCCAGTACTGGCGACCAGGGGAACCCAGATAATCGTTGATACAAACACCGCCAGGGTTGCGCCTGCGCAGGTGAGCCCAAACTGGGCCAACATCGGGCTTTGCGACAGGGACAGGGAGGTGAAGGCGATCATTGACGTTAGCGAGGCCAGGAAACAGGCTGGACCGACCAGCTTCAGACCATTGCGCGCGGCTTCCATGGGCGGCTCGCCTCGCTCGATTCCGTCACGAATGGCGCACAAGAGGTGAACCGCGTCGGTGATGGCAATGGTCATGGCCAGAGGCGGAATGATGATCGCCATCAGGTCGAAGGTTCGGCCAAAGAGCCCCATCAGCCCCAGAGTCCAAAACGCGGCTATCAACGGTACCGGGAAAGCCACTGCCATCGCTGCCCAACATCGAAACAACAGCCATGCTGCCACCGTGCCGGTGAGAACGCCCGCCAACAAAATCATCGGCAATTCCCGTTGCTGAATTCGGACCAGTTCGCAGCGCATCGCGGGAATTCCGGTGATCGCCATCTTGACTACGCCGGATTGGGAGGCTTGCTGCATCGCCTCCACCAGCGCCTGGTAAACCGGTTGCAAATCGGGGACCGCGGAAAGTTTGTCTGCCACTTCGACGACCAGAATCGTGGCACGTCCGTCCCGGGTAATGGAAGTTTGGGCGATGAGCGGATGGCTCAGCAACTCGGCTCTGGCGCGGGAAAAAGACGCTTCATCCGAACCCGGCGGCGGAATGATTAGCGCCGAATCCGCGTTTCGAGCCTGAAGGATCGACCAGACCCGATCGACCCCTTCCACTTCCAGGCAATCGAATTGCAGATCCCAGAGGATGGACACCACCTCATCCCGAATCAAATCTTCCGCCTCCACGACAATGAGGAATTCCTGCTTTTCGAGGTCGAGTTGGGTGCACAGTTCGTCCATCAGAACTCGATCCTCGCTCGAAGCGCGAAAGATTGTGTCCAGGTTGTCGTCGAACTCCAGCCGGGTCAGCCCAATCACGGACGCCGCTGATATCGATCCCAAAGCAAGGGCTGAAAGCCATCGCTGCTCCAGGATGAGATTCAGCATTATCTTGACCATTGAGAAACCGAACTCTTCCAGCGGATTTTGTCGACAAGCCAGCGCAAATTGTGAGGAAAGGTCGGCCGCGGGGGAGATTTTACCTGCCCCATCCAGGTTCCTTCAGAGCTTCTTCGGCGAAGAATTTCCCGTTGCAGGCTGACCTCGCCTCGCGCCATGACCCAATAGTGGTTCTGCGCGAAGATTGGTTTGAAAATCCACGGGCTGTTCTGAATGACGGCTTTGGTGGCGACCAAATCTGAGTCGAAACTCAGCTCCACGGTGTCTTGTTTTTCCGAGATACGGACTTCTGTTTTGCCGTTCAAGTCACCCCGGAATTCCAGTTCGTACCGCTTCAGTGGATCAGCGTCATTCACCCGGATCAATACGTGCAGTGAATACGGAAGCATCCCCTTGGTCAGTGCCCGGACAATCCTTCCGACACCGTGCGAATCACCTTCTTCAAGCACTTCCGCTCTCAAAAAACAAGCCGGCCACCACTTGTCTGCTTCCGAATAGTTCAGAAAAATGTCCGCAGCTTCCTCCGCCGTTCCCTCGACCGACCATTGGTCGTGAAAACGGAACCTTGGGGCGCAGCGGTTTGGTTCTTCCAAGTTTGGATGGCGATCAGAAATTCCCACGGTGCTAACTTCAGCTTCCCATTTTGTTCGGTCAACTCCCAACAACCATCGTGGATAATAGATAGGCAACTGGCAGCCACGGCCGAAGCCAGAACCAGCGGTGGAATGCGTGCAAAGCGCGACAGGTTCATGACGCGGTCGAGTTGGAGTTCAAGAAAACCGTGGCGGTCCGGATCAACTGCCGAAAGCGCTCAGCTCGTTCGCCGAACGGTTCCAGGTGACTGGTCGCTTTCTCGCGAAGTTCGGCAGCCAGTGCTGAGACCTGATCTCTTGACCACCAAGTGGCGGTGGTCGCTTTTTCGCCATCTTGACCGGTGGGTTTTCCCAGACGGTCGCCATCGCCGTCCAAATCCGCCAAGTCGTCCTCGATCTGATAAGCGAGTCCAAGCTCGGTCCCGGCCTGGCAAATAGCCTCGGTTTCTGCATCGTTCGCTCCGCAGGCCAGCGCAGCGCCTTGCGCCGCAAATCCAAAGAGCGAACCGGTCTTGTCACGGCAGGCCTGAAGGATGGACTCCCCGCTGGCATCACTTTCGGACGGCGCCTGCAAATCAGCCTCTTGACCGGCCAGCATCCGGTTGGCCGTGCGTGCGCTGGCTGCGGCGCAACGTAGCCGGTCGGAGTCACCCGCGTAAGGGTTTTGCAGCAGGACCTCATAGGCAAGGTTAATCAGGTAAACCCCCGCCATGTCCACACTCCAACAGGGAAAAATCAGGTGGGCGCATGGCCGGCCGCGGCGATGGGAGGCATCATCCATTGACGGCAAATCGTCCAGCAGCAACGAAGCTCCGTGGGCGAGTTCAACTGCGCAGGCGACCGAAACCGCAGCGTCCGGATTGCCAAAAGCCTCCCCTGAAGCCATGGCCACTTGGGCCCTCCAGCGCTGTCCTCCATGCAGGCAAACGTATTCTCCGACCGTGCGCGTCACCGTTTTCGGCGTTTTGCAAAACCCGTCTTTCAGCGCTTCACCAACGATCCGCCTGACCTCCTCCTGCCAAACGCCAAAGCCCTCCGGGCTATCGGAATCGAAACAACGTGCACGATGGGGGGAACTCGACAAGCGGTGGCATTCTTGCCGCAATGATCAGAAAGAGCAAGCTCGCATGAGATTCAACCTTTCACGGCGTAGCTATAGATCACGTTCTGGTCCCGCAGGTAGAAACGCTCTCAAGGCGGGAAAGCCGCACCGATCTGAAATAAAACACGCTGTCCTCATCGTGCGCTGCTGCTGTGCTACGTGGCCGGCGTCACCCTAGCGGCCCGGGGCGAGGATACAGGAGGTGCGGTCAAAAAACTGGCGAACGTTCTGTTGGCTTGCCCGTTGATTTTGGACCTTTGGCTGCCAATTAAGGGTGGGAACCGGTTTTTTGCTCGCTGCGGCGCTTTTGTTCGTCCACTGGCTGGTGTTCGCTTTCCGGCATTTGCGCGTTCAACCGCCCAAAATCGGCAAATTCGTCGGTTTGCTGCTCGCGGGGATGGTCCCGACCGACGCCATGGCCGCTGCCTCCGCCGATCCTCGCGCCACCAACCTGAATTTGTTGGACTCTCTGCTGCTTTCGCCGCACAATGAGGCATGAGTTTACCGACGTTCGCTCGTGGTTTCGCGGCGCTGACCGGCGCTTGTTGGCTTGCGTTTTGCGGGGGTGCCTTTGCTTCCGGACCGGGCGCGGACCAGGCTTCCGGCTACAAATCGGTTTGGGCCAAGATGTTTCCGAATTCGCTCCCCGCAACACCTGCCCAAGCGGAGAGACTTAGCCCGATTTACCGCAACTTTTACGCCGCGGCATCGAGCAAGAAGCTGAAAGAGGCCACCAAGCGCTGGAAGCAATTTCAAACCCAGCATCCGGCAGTCGACGGCGAATTTGAGGACGCGGTGCATTCGCACCTCTGGACGTGGGCGCGCTCGGAACTGGAGCGCTGCCGGCTGATCGAGGCGGGCAACGCGGCCGGCACGGCGAAAGTCGAGCAGGCGTTGCGGAATCTGGCCGCGCAAATCGAAGGCTAACGGCGGTGAGCGCCAAAAATCCGCCCAAAGTTTCGATCATGCTCCCGGCGCGGGATGCCGCGGGGACGCTTGAGGCCGCTGCGGAGAGTTGTTTGCGCCAATCCTACCAGGACCTGGAGCTGGTGCTCATCGAGAACGATTCCACCCGGGAAACGCGCGCAATCATGGAAAATCTGGCCCAGATTGACCAGCGCGTGCGCATCGTCCATTCCCCGCCCGGCGCCGGGTTCATTGCCGCGCTAAATCTGGGCTGGCGCGAGTCTCGGGGCCGTTTTTTGGCCCGGATGGACGCCGACGACCTCTCTTTCCCGGCACGAATCGCCATGCAGGTGCAATTGCTGGAAGCCAGGCCGGAAATCGCGGCTTGCGGCACGGTGGTGCGAATTTTGCGCCGCGATTCCGAGGGCTGGTTTTGCCACCGAAAACCGGGCTACGCCAAATTCGAGGACTGGATCAACGGCCTCTGCCAGCCGGAGGAAATTGCCGCGCAACGCTTCATCGACAGCCCCATCGTCAACCCCAGCGCCATGATTCGGCGCGAATGTTTCGTCCGGCTCGGCGGTTACCGCATCGTTCCGTGGGCCGAGGATTACGATTTCTGGCTGCGTTTCCTGGAAAGCGGGATGCAGATCGCCAAGGTGGAAGGTGTAACCCTCTTCGATTGGGTCGATAGCGACCGGCGCCTGACGCGAAACGACCCGCACTACATCCAACGCCAATTTTTGGCCGCCAAAGCCCATTTTTTGGCCCGCGTGGACCTGGTGCGCGAACGTGGGGTGGTGATTTGCGGCGCCGGGCCGATCGGCAAGCGCGCCGCCCGGCTTTTGCGCGATGAAGGCGTGGCCGTTCGCGCGTTTCTGGAAGTCAACCCCCGGCGAATTGGCAACAAAATCGGCGGTGTGCCCGTTTTGGGCAGCAAAGCGCTGCCCTTGGACGATTGCCCGGTCGCGATCGGCGCGGTTGGTCAGCCAGGGGCGCGGGATCGCGTTCGCCACTTGCTTACCCCTCACGGTTATGCCGAAGGAACCGACTTTTTCTGCATCGCCTGAATTCGCGGCGGAATTTCGCCAAATCGAGCATGGTTCCGCGGAATACGAGCGCGTTCTGGACCTGCGCCGCCGTGTTTTGCGCGAACCGCTGGGCCTCGTTTTTACTGCGGCCCAAATTCAGGCGGAAAGCGGCGACACGCACCTCGCGGCGTTCGATTCAGCGGGGAAAGTCGTCGCCTGCGCGGTGTTGACCCGGGAAAGCCCGGAAATCGCCCACATGCGCCAGGTTGCCGTTGAGCCGGAGGTGCAAAATCGGGGTTTGGGCAGCCGAATGCTGGAATTTGCCGAAGAAATCGCGCGCAAACGCGGCGCACGGCTGCTGTTTTGCCACGCCCGCCACCACGTCGTGGGTTTTTACGCAAAACGCGGCTACACGGCGGTCGGCGAGCCGTTTGTGGAGGTTGGCATGGAGCACCGGAGGATGGAACGGGAGCTTTCGTGACGCCGGCGACGATTCCGAAGATTCAAAGGTTGACTTGCCAGTGGATAGGGTTGCCCCTACAGTGACAAAACGTGACTTTTTCCCCATTTGCCGCCACCCGGGCTCCATGGATTCTGACTCCGAGCGAGGAAGCTCAACAGAAGTCCAGCGGGACAGGTGCGGCCGCGGCGGACCTCCCCGTTTTGACCCAAAATTTTGAGGCTTGGATCGAGTGGATCCTGTTTGTCTCGCTCGCCGTGGGAGTCGCGTTGCATCAAATCCGTCCGGGCCGGAAACCGCGCCCAGGCTGCTCTGTTTTCCGCCTCAACGATGCGGATTTAGCCTTCGACCCCGGGAACGCGTGTCCTCCGGAGGCCAAACGGGAAGCAGCCGGCTGGTTCCGGCGCAAAACAAAGGAAATAAACTCAAAAGGTAACCATCATGTCGACAGCATCAGCTTCGTTAAAAAAAGAAGGATCATCCAATCGCAATCGGACCAACCGCCGCCGCCGCAAAGGAAGCGGTGGTGGAGGTGGTAAGCAAAACTATCGCGGCCCGCAAAATCAACGCGGCGGCAAGCGCAGGCGCAGGCGGCGTAAGCCGGAGCCGCCCAAGCCCAAGACCGTGGGCGAGAAAATTTCGGCGTTTTTCAAAAACCTGTTTGGTGGCGAGGAGAAGCCGAAATTGGGCCGCCAACCGCAACCGGCCAACCAACGGCCCAAGCGAAACGCCAACCGCCAGGCCGAAAAATCGCGGCCCAAGCCGAAACCGTCCAAAAAACCGACTCGCGCAGTCGAACCGGTGGAAATCACGACCGAGCGCCTCTACGTGGGCAACCTGGATTACGAGGTGACCGAGGGCGACCTCTACGATTTGTTCAGCGGCGCCGGAAAAGTGCAAAATGCCGAGGTCGTTTGCCATCGCCACACCCAACGCAGCAAAGGCTACGCATTCGTGGAAATGAGCACGATTGATGAAGCCCGCCGGGCCGCGGAAAAACTGCACGACCAGGACTTCATGGGCCGAAAGCTAGCCGTTACCGGCGCAAAAAGCAGCGGTCCAAAATCGGGCGGTGCACCCGCGGAAAAGAGCCACGAATCCTCGGAATCGGCCGATTCATCCGATTCCACTGATTCATCCGAAGAAGAAGCCGCCGCGTAGTTCCGCGACTCGTTTCGTTTCGACAAATTTTGGGCCGCTCGGGGCGATTTTTTCCCGTGCGGCCCATTTTTTGCCATGAAATCGCCGATTTACCTCGTTGGACCAACCGGATGCGGCAAAAGCGCCGTTGCCGTGAATTTGGCCGAACGTTGCGGCGGTGAAATCGTCAACGCAGACGCCTTTCAGCTCTACGCCGGGCTTCGCGTCATCACCGACCGGCCCGCGCCGGCGGACGAGGCTCGCGTTCCCCACCATCTCTACGGCATCCTCGATCCCGCCGAAATCTGCCACGCCGGCAAATACCTGGACCTGGCACAGCCGGTGATTTCGGAAATTCAGGAGCGCGGCGGCGTCCCCATCGTCGTTGGCGGCAGCGGCCTCTACGTCAAGGCCCTAACCCACGGGCTGAGCGATATTCCCGCCGCAAGCCCCGAAATTCGCGCGGAATTGGACCAACTGAGCCTGGAAGAGCTGCAAACGCGCTTGCACAAGCTCGACCCGGAGTCCGCTGGCGCCATCGAACCGAACAACCGCCGCTACGTGCAGCGCGCCGTGGAAATTGCCCTGGCCACCGGCAAGCCGCCCAGCGAAATTCGCCGCGCCTGGCAAACGAACGCTCCCGGTTTGCGTGGATTATTGCTGACCCGCCCGCGCCCGGAGTTGTATGCCCGCATCAACGCGCGCGTCGCCCGGATGTTCGCAGCCGGAGCGGTTGGGGAGGTCGAGGCGATCGGCGAATTTTCGGAAACCGCGCTCAAAGCCATCGGCGTTCGCGAGATTCTCTCCCTGCTGGGTGGCGATTTTGACGAAGAAACCTGCATCGCCGCCATCCAGCAGGCCTCCCGCCGCTACGCCAAGCGCCAGCTTACCTGGTTTCGGCGCGAAACCTGGCTCTCCGAGCTGGAAATCGCCGCCGATGAGCCGCCGGAAGCCGTTGCCGAGCGAATCGCGTTGGATTGACAAAAAAGCGCGGATCCCGTCAGGAATCCGCGCTTGTTGAAATCGATTTTTGGAGGTTTGAGGCTACTTGAGCAAGTTGGCCTTGTTCATGTCGATCGCCTGTTTGATGGCGGAAGCCAGGCCTTTGGCGTCTTTGCCGGTTGCGCCAACCACCGTCGCGTTGGAGGTGCTCAAGATTTGCGCCACGTTGTTGCCGGGCAGCGGGAGAACGCTTACCAGCACGGTTGCGCCGCATTTCGGGCCAATTTCGACCGCAGCGGCGGAATCAACCTTGGGTTTGCCGCCGGAAGCGGTATCCACTGCCGCGGAATCGACAACTTGGAGGCCTGCGCCTCTCAAGGCGGTCACTAAAGCGTCGCGGCCGGGATATTTGAGAACGCCGACTTTGACGTCTTGGGCAGCGGCGGTGGCAATTCCTGCGAGAAACAGAACGGCGAGGGATTTGAAGAACAGCGGCGTTTTCATGGGTTTTTTGAACGGGATGGGCAATGAAAAATTCATCGGGTTTGTTTTGGGGAGGTTAAAGGTTAACGACCAGTTTTTCCACCTTAAACGTGGCGTCTTCTTGATCGCCACCAAGGTCGATTTGGTCCACTTTGTCGCCGTAAACAACGATGACGCGGCCTTCAATGGCTTCCAGCAATTGGCAGTTGACGCGTTGTCCATCGACCTCGCAATCAAAGGCGGCGCCGCTGAAAACGTAGGCTTTTCCGCCATCGGGTGTTTGCACGGCATACATGGTCTTGGAGACGCGTTTCACGCCGCCAGTTGCGGCCACGGTCGCCAATTCTCCGTCCGCACTCTGGGTGACGGCCGCGATGTTGCTTGCGCCGACATACTGAGTCAGCTGGTTCAACGTATCCTGCTCCTGTTGGGTCACGATGGCCGGTCCGTGGGATTTGTTCATCTGCGGGATGATCACCACCAGCAGGGCTAAACCGAACATGATGACCCCGACGATGAGCAAAACCCGCTTCCAGGGCGAGAGACCGAATTTGTGGATGGTGAGGGCGATGCTGGCGACCCCGGATAGCGCCGTAAAGATGTAGGCTAGGGTTTGCAGGACCTGGTCGCTAACGAAGAAGTTGGCAAGAATCATGGATGGATCTGTATGGGTTAGGGGATGGTCAACCTGCCCAAACTTCGCGGTTGGGTCAAGGCTGGCCTTCCAGTTGGGCGATGAGGGGACGCAGAGTGGGCTCCATCCCCGGGGCCAACAGGATGGCCCTTTGGTATAGACGTATGGCTTGAGATTTCTGGCCAAGTAATTGCAGGGTTCGGCCTAAATTTGCCGTCGCCAGCGAGTGACGCGGGTATCTGGCGACCACTTTTTCGAGGTTTTTTCGGGCTAGATTCAAAAATTCCTGCCCCTTCTCGGGCTCATCGGGATCGTACAACGTCAGGTAGGCCGTACCCAGATTGTTGGCGATTCGCACGTCTCGGGGGTCGATTTTCGCGGCTTTGGTGTAGAATTCGATGGCGCGCCGGGGGACTTTGTAGCCCAGGTAGACGTTGGCCAGGTTAAACCAGTGCTTGGCGTTGTTGGGATTGAGATCCGCGGCTTTTTTCAGGTGTTTTTCCGCGCTGAACTGAAAATCATCCGCCAGGTAGGCCGCACCGAGCGCTCCGTGTGCTTGGGCGCTGTCCGGGGCCAATTCCACCGCTTTTCGCCCGTGAGACACCGCCGTCTCTTGCTCGCCAAGATCGGCGTAGAGAACCGCCAATTCCGCGTGCGCCTCGGCATCGTTGTCAAAATGGTGTTCGGCGCGCTCGATCGCCAGGGAAAGCTGATGCCGGTTGATGGCGTGAGCCAGCTTGACGGCCTTGCGCTCCTCATCCACGGCCAGTTGAAGGTAAATTTCGCCCACTTCGTCGGTCAATTTTGGTCCCCAGCGCACTTTTCGCGGCATTTTGAAGCGCTCCGCCGAGTTGTTGTAAATCCAGCTCATTTCCAGGCGAGAACCGGCCGGCAACTCCAGCGGCTCGGCAAATCGGTAGTCTTCCTGGGCATTGGGCGTCCACGCCGGAATTTCGAAAATGCGGTCGCCGACCGGCCCGACCTCAAAAAAGTCCAGCCGAACCGTTTCCGCGATCCGATTCGCCACCGGGTAGATTCCGTGCAATTTGGCGTCCACCGGCAGGGTAAAACTGTCGCGCAGGCTGTATTCCTCCGCGCCGCTGCGAATGTCGATGGTCTCGTTGGCCATGCGCAGCGCCAAAACGTGGTGAATTGGCGCAGAAGCGAACCAGCACGCGATCATGGGCTTGATTTCCCGTTCCTTGCCGTTGGGTTTGAGATGCAGCGTCACCACGAAGTCGGCATCCGGATGAACGCGCCATCCCGTCCCCAACGGCGCTTGCGAAACGCTCGCCCGCGGGGTCCAAACCGTGAAAAGCGCTTCCGGCTGACGCAAACTGGCCAATTCCGGCCGCCAGGCGAAACCCGCCAGCTTGTCCCTGGCGTCGAGATTCCGGCTCGCGGAGGTCAAATCCAGCCGAATCACCGCGTGTTGCACCGCGCCGCCGTCACCCGGCAAAAGTTCCAACGATTGCAGGTGCCGCGGCGTTTCCAACTGCTTGGCGGGGATGACGAAGCTGCGGATGAGAGCCGGACCGTTGGCGGGAAGCTTGAAAACGCCGTCCGGCTCCAAAATCAGGTCCGGCGGGGTTTCCGGAGCGGCCGGCGGCTCGGTTTTGAGCGCGCGCCGGTCGGGATTCGGCAGCCATTCGGCGCTAGCCGGGAAAACGGCGAAAATGAGGGTGAGGACGGTGAGTCGGAGCACCAATCAACCTGCTCGCACCAATCCCGGCGGCAAGCCGAAAGTTGAATTTCGCCGAACGCGGCCGCAAACGTAAGGGGAAATGGAAAAATAATCGATCAAAGATGCGCCGGATTTTCGTCCAGCGCCAAGGCGGAATCGACCGAGTTTAGCGAGCTAATCGAGGAAGATTTCAACGCAGGCGCCGGGCGAAAAGACAAGCAGATTTGATCGAAGATTTTTCCATTTCCCCTAAGCTTACCCGCGCGTTCGCGACTTTTCTTTCGACGCCATGAATCGAGTGTCCGTCATCATCCCCGCTTACCGGGAAGGCAACCGCATCGCCGCGGTTTTGGCGAACGTTTCGGCGACCTTTCGCGACGCCGAGGTGATCGTCAGCGACGGCTCGGATTGCGCGGCGACCCGCCAGATTTGCTCGCGGGCCGGAGCCGTTTACCACGCTCCGCCGGATCATCGCCGCGCTGCCGCGATGAATTCCGCGGCCAAACGGTCAAACGGCGAGGTGTTGCTCTTTTTGCACGCGGACACGTTTCTTCCCGCCGGCGCAAGGGCCCTCGAAACGTTGGATCTCGCGAAATTCGGCTACGGCGGCTTCTACAAATCGTTCTCGCCGAACACGAAGTTGCTCCGCCTGCACGCCTTGGCGGCAAATTGGTGGAAACTGGAGCTTCAGCGCGAATTTCTCGGCGATAACGCGATTTTCGTCCGGCGCGACCTCTTCCAGGCTCTGGGCGGCTACAGCGATTTGAGCCTCTTCGAAGATTTGGACCTCTCCCGCCGTTTGCGCGCTCTCACTGCCGAATCCAGGCTGAAATCGCGAATTTTCCGATGCGCGGTGGTCACCTCTTCCCGGCGTTTCCAAAAGCGCGGCGTCATCCCCACCATTTACGTCATGCAGCGCTGCCGGTTTTGGTACGCCGCCGGCATTTCGACGGAGGAAATCGCCAGGCGCTATGCCCGGCTCAGCTCGTAACCTACGGCGGCATCTTGCATTTTCGCTCTTGCGCCACTTTACTCCGCACATGCGCAAAATTTTCGCCCTTTTTCTCGTTCCAGCCGCCGTTTTCGCCCAAGACAAGCCCAACATCCTCTGGATCACCGCCGAGGACATGAGCGCCACGCTAGGTTGCTACGGCGACGACTACGCCATCACGCCAAACATCGACAAATTGGCGGGCCAGGGCGTGCGTTACACCCACGCGTTCGCGACCGCGCCGGTTTGTTCGCCGGCGCGCAGCACGCTCATCACCGGCGTCTACGCCACCAGCCTGGGGACCCAGCGCCTGCGCAGCATGTTCCCGATTCCCGAGCGCGTGCGCGGATTTCCCGGCTACCTGCGCAAATTGGGCTACTACGCCACGAACAACGTCAAAACCGACTACAATTGCGCCGAACACGCCCGCTTGATCGAGGAAAGTTGGGATGAATCCAGCGAAACGGCGCACTGGCGCGGAAAAAAGGACGGCCAGCCGTTTTTCCACGTTTTCAACGACATGACCAGCCACCAATCGCGCTCCATGGTCTGGCCCTACGCGGAATTTGAGCAAAAAGTCGCCAGCCAGCTATCGCCCGAGCAACTTCACGACCCCGCCAAGGCGCCGATTCCGCCCTACTACCCGGATACGCCGGTCATTCGCCAAACCGTGGCCCGTTTTTACGATTGCGTGACCGCGATGGACAAGCACGTGGGCGAGATGCTCGGCCAATTGGACGAAGACGGCCTGACGGACAACACCATCGTCTTTTTCTACAGCGATCACGGCAGCGGAATGCCCCGCCACAAGCGCAATTTGCAGGACACCGGGATGCACGTCCCATTGATCATCCGTTTTCCCGAAAAATGGAGCCACCTGGCCCCGGCGAAACCCGGCGAAACGGTGGACCGGCTCGTCAGCTTCGTGGATTTTGCGCCGACGGTTCTGAGCATCCTGGGAGTCGAAATTCCGGCCCACATGCAGGGCGTCCCTTTTCTGGGCGAAGCAGCCGGGGAGCCGCGCCGCTACGTGTTTGGGGCTCGCGACCGGGTGGACGAAGCCTTCGACCTGGCCAGGAGCGTTCGGGACAAAAAGTGGCTCTACATCCGCAATTTCATGCCGCACATCAGCTACCATCAGCCCACGGCTTGGCCCGGCCAGGGCGAAATTCGCCAGGAAATCACGCGAATTGCCGAAGCCGGCGAATTGCAGCCGGGACCGCAACAAAACTACGCCGGGCCGACCAAAGCCATCGAGGAACTCTACGACACCGAGGCCGATCCGCTGTGTTTGGAGAATCTCGCCGAGAATCCCGAATTTGCCGGCGAACTCAACCGCCTGCGCAGCGAGCAGCTCTACTGGAGCCTGGAAACGGCCGACGTCGGCTTCCTCCCTGAATCCATCGCCGCCAGTTTGGCCGACGAAACGCCGTTGCTCGACCTGCACGATCCCGATTTGCTCGCCGAAGTCCGCGACGCGGCGGAAATCACCAGCCGGGGAATCGACGGCAAGCTGGACGCCATCGCCGCCCTGCAAAGCGAACGGCCGGCCGTCCGCTACTGGGGCGCGGTGGGCCTGCGAGTGCTGGGCAAACACGCCCTGGACGCCGAACGTCACCTCGGCGCAGCTTTGTCCGACGAATCCGCTGCCGTGAGGATCGAAGCCGCCGGCGCCCTGGTCGAACTTTCCGGCGCTCAAGCCGGGTTGACGATTTTGGGCGAAGAAGTGGAGTCGGACAACCTCATCTCCGCCCTGCACGCCTGCCGGACCATCGAACTGTTAGGCACGCGAGCGGCGTCGTTGCGTCCGCAGGTCGAGCGAGTCTCGGCCAAGTGCAAAAAAGGCATGGGCCAAGTCGTCAACCCGCTAATTCCGGGCAAAACCGACGAATTCATGTTCCTCGGCTTCAGCGCTGACGCGTTTTTGGCTAAGCTGGATGGCTGATGACCTCGGAAGCTTGGTAGGAAAGCGACTGGAAGAAAGATCGTCCGTGAGCTACCCTGAAAGCATGGCAATCATCGACACCATCACCGCTAACCTGCACAAAATGACGCAAGCCGATTTGGTAAAGGTGCTCCAATTCATGAATGAGCTGTCGCCAGAAATAGCCAAGCGACAGCGTGAAGGCCTGGCGGCTTCGTACGGGGCGATGAACAACGAACAAGGCGAAATTTTCGAGGCCGCCGTGTTGGGTGAGGAAGTGACCGAACCCGAAAAATAAGCCGTTCCCATGTCCCAGTTCCTGGTCGATACGAGCCCGATTGTGGCTCACCTACGGCAACGAATCGATCTGGCAGAAGCCTTGCCTGACAATGCCGTTTTGTTTACCTCACTAATCACCATTGGCGAGCTTGAAAAGGGTGTCCACCGGGTGGATGACCCGGCAGCCGAACGGGCCAAAATCGACCAGGCCTTGCAACATTTCGCGATCCTTTTGCCGGATGAAACGACAACCCAACACTACGGGCGAATCGCATCCACTTTGGAAAAGGCAGGGCAGCGCATTCCGGAAAACGACGCCTGGATCGCTGCCTTCGCCAGTGAATACGGGCTTGAACTGGTCACCGGAGACGACCACTTCAACCGAGTCGATGGTATCACCGTGCACCTTTTGAGTTGGTAGCAGCGCCAACGGGCAACGGTTCCAACGCCGGGTTGCCTCTTCGGCACATTTTTTGCCAATTTTGGGTGTCACAGTTGCCGATTTGATGCCCAACTGAAGGTGAAATTGTGAACAGAGCCGCAACCGTCGTCTGGTGCCTGACTTTCCTGGTGGGCGCAGATTCTTTCGCTGCCGAGCGCGGCGAGGTGACGTTGCTTGTTGGGGAGGTGATGGAGATTTCCGCCAACGGCGGCGAAAAAAGCCTCAAAACCGGGGACAAGGTGGCCGAGGGCGCGACGATCAGGACGGGAGAGGCCAGCCGCGTGGTGATTTTGGCCTCCCGCGGTTCCGCCATCCGCATCACCGCGAATTCCGAGGTCACCTTCGCCAAAATGCGGGATGAAAGCCGGGATAGCGCCGTTCGCGTCAATTTGCGCCGGGGCAGCGTTGCCGCGCTGATCGATCGGTCCAAAACCGGGCCAATCGATTTCAACATTCACACCCCCCACGGCGTCGCGCAGGCTCGCGGCACGTTTTTCGCGGTGGCCATCGCCGATGGCAAGACTTACACCCGCGTTCGTCACGGAAAAGTCAGCGTCACCGCGCAAAAATGAGGATGCTCGCCAAAAACCGCCGAAATTCGCGAATTGGCCTGTTGGGCCTCTTTTTTGCCCTTTCCGGCCCGGTTTTCGGCAATCCCATCGATCCGGAAATCGTCCACGGGGACGTAACGGTCGAGGATTTCGGCTCTTCGTTGCAAATTCTCCAGGAATCCGATCGCGCCATCATCGAGTGGGCGGATTTTTCGATTTCGGCGCGTGAAATCACCCGGTTCGTACAACCTGACAGCAGCGCCGCCGTTTTGAATCGCGTTTTGGGCCCCGGCGCTTCGAACATCGACGGGCTTCTGCAGGCGAACGGACGCGTTTTCCTCCTCAACCCCAACGGCGTGTTCATCGGGCCAACCGGACGCATCGACACGGCCGGATTTCTCGCCTCCACGCTGAATTTGAGCGACGAAAACTTCCTGGCCGGTGGCGATTTGTTGTTCAGCGGCGCTTCCCCGGCGGCGATCGTGAATTTGGGAACCATCGGCGCAAGCGAGGGCGACGTGATCCTCATCGCCAACCAGGTGAGCAACCAGGGCAACCTCCTCGCGCCCAACGGCATGGTCGGTTTGGGCGCGGGAACGGAGGTTTTGCTCGCGGAAAGCGGCAACGAGCGCATGTTCGTCCGCTCCGGCGGCAGCGGCGCGGTCGGCGTCGATAATGCCGGGTCCATCCAAGCGCAGGTGGCCGAATTGAAGGCCGGCGGCAGCATTTATTCCACCGCCATCCGAAATTCCGGCCGGATTCGCGCGACCGGCGTGCAGCGTCAGGGCGGGCGCATTCTTCTTCGCGCCGGGGGCAGCCGCACGGTCAATTCCGGCCAGTTGGAAGCAAACCGCGACGACGGCTTGGCCAGCGTGGAGATCGATGCCGGCGCGGAGGGCGAACTCGTGCTCGAACCCGGCTCAACCGTCAGCGCCAACCAAATTCGCCTACAAACTCAGGGCGGGGCGATTTCTCAGCTTGGATCCGTAGCCGGACGCTCCGAAGCGGGTCAAATCGGCCGAATTGACGTCGACGCCGGCCCGCAAGGCGCGATTCAAGCCGCAGCCGGCAGCGAGACTTCCGCCGACGAACTGACGATGGCTGCCGAAGGCGGCGAAGTGGCGCTCAACCTCGGTTCGAGCCTCGAAACCGCCAACCTGCGGGTTTCGAACCCCGCCGGGACCATTCGCGCCGCGGGTCAAATCACCGGCCGTGGCGACGAATCCCAGATTTCCTTCGACGTCAGCGCCGGCGGCGAAATCGAACTCGCTCCCACCGCCATTCTCCGCGCCAATCGGGTGCAATTTTCCGCCGACGACGGCAAAATCGACCATTTTGGCCACGTCATCGCCGAAAACGCCGGAATCGCCACGTTTCAAGCCGACCGCGGCACGATTCACGTCCATCCGATGGGCCGGATCGAGGGCGGCACGATTCAGTTGCTGGCTGAAGGCGGCTCCATCACCCATCAGGGTCTCATCAAGGCCGAGGATGGAGGCGGAAACGGGGGCAGCGTGGTTGTCAGCGCGGGCGCAGGGGGCAACGTGGAAATTTTTGGCGTCATCAACGCCGTGGGCGACACCGGCGCGGGCGGTTCCATTGCCGTGACGGGCGAGGAAGTGGCCATCCGCGCGGGAGCGGTTTTGGACGCCAGCGGTGCGGCCGGCGGAGGCGCAATTCAGGTGGGCGGCGGCTTTCAGGGGCGCGATCCCAACGTTTTCAACTCCCAGCGCACCGTCGTCGAAGCCGGCTCCACGCTGCGCGCCGACGCGACGGTTTCGGGCCCCGGAGGAAGCGTGGTGGTGTGGTCTGACGGCGAGACGATTTTCGAGAGCGTCATTTCCGCCCGCGGAGCGGGTGACGGCGCCGGCGGAACCGCGGAGGTTTCCGGCAAGCAATCGCTAACTTTCTCCGGCATGGTCGATTTGGGCGCGAGCGAGGAAGATGCACCGGCTGGTTCGTTGCTGCTGGATCCTACCGACATCACCATCGACTCCACCGGCACTGCGCCGAACACCGCCAGCGCACCGGCAATCGCCAGCACCCTGGCATCCGGGACCAACGTCACCGTCGTCACGGATTCAGCCGGAACGCAGGACGGCGATGTGACCGTAGTCAGCCCGATCGAGCCGAGCGGAATGGGAAATCGCGGTGTTTTCTCGATTTTGGCCCACGACGACATTTTCGTGCGCGAAAACATCCTGATTCGCGGCAACAACGGCGGCGTCAACCTCATCGCCGGCTGGGACGGCGTCACCGGCTTCAATTTCGCGCCCGGGCCGGGCGTAACCAACGGAATCGTGCCTAACCTTGGCCAAATTTCGGCGGTTCCCGACGCATTCGGCGCAAACCAGGGCAGCGTGACGATCGGCTCGGCTAACGGCCCTTGGGTCGGCAGCCAGCGGGGAGCAACCAACGTGCTGGGCTACGATGTCGCCATCGGCACGGGCAGCGGCGTCGGCTACGTGGGTCCCGGAGTTGGCACGATCGACGGCGAAATCAACCTGGTTGCCAAAAACGGGATCGCCGTCGCCGACAACGGCACCGGTTCGGCGGCAGCGGGCATCGGCCACCGCACTACGTCCAGCGGATGGCAAATTTCCGGCGATATCAGCCTAGAAGCGCAAAATGGCGGAATTTCGGTCAATTCCAGCCCCGGTGCGGATTTGACCATCGGCCACGTCGCGGCGAACCGGGCGGTTGATGCCGACATTCGGCTCGAAGCTGGCGCTGGCGCGATTTTGGCGGCAAGCAGCGGTGGATCGGTGAAAATCGGCAACGTCGGCGGGATCGCGAATTCCGGCGAAATCGCGTTGGATGCGCGCAACATCGGCTTGGATGCCTCCGGCGGCGGAAACGTCGTCGTCGGCAGTTCGGATGGAGCGGGCCAAGGTGCGGTGCTTTTGCGCGGGACGGGTGGAATCGGCCTCGCCGACGAAATTTTGGGCCCGGGACGGTGGAAAATCGGCCACCAAAACGCCGCGGGCGCGAATTCGCCGGTGACGCTGCTGGGCAAGGACGTGCGCGTTGATTCGCGGCTGGCCAACCGGGTCATCGCGCCGAACATTTCCGCCGGCGACGTGACGTTGGGCAGCTTTGGCGCGCTTGCGGTCGATTCCGCGGTTTCCTACGCCGGCACGGGCTCGCTCAACCTCGTTGCCACGGGTGATTTGGCCCTCAATCGGCCCGTTACCAACGCGCAGGCCGGAAAAATCGCGTTTGTCGCCGGCTGGGACGGCCAAACGGATCCGGACCAACTCCACGCCGATCCAACGAGCTTCGGAAACGGTGCGACGGCCACCATTTCCCGGCCGGTGACCACGGCAGGCAGCGGAGTCGAAGTTTTGACGCACAACGCGCGAATCAACGCCCCAATCGACCCCGGCTCGGCCCAAACTTTGATTCGGATCGGCGATTTCGGCCAAAACGGCGGTCTGGTTGACCTAAAAGCCGGCATCGGCGAAGCAACGGTCGTCGGCAGCAGCCTGCACGACCTCTTGCGGGGGCCGGACTTGGACGTTTTTTGGAGCATTGACTCCCCCAACGGCGGAAACCTGGATTCCCCGTCCTCGAACTTCGATCGCGTCGAATTTGAGAGCGTGGAAAGCCTCATCGGCGGCTCGGCGGCCGACGGATTCACGTTTTTGAAGCAGGCGACGCTGGATGGGAGCGTGACCGGCGGCGACGGCGCGGATTTCGTGAAAATCGACGATTCCGACCTCGTGCCCCCCGGCGGGAAATCGACCTACACCATCACCAACGCGCGCGTTTCCCGAAACCCGCAGTATACCTTCCGCAGCGTCGAAGCGTTGGAAATTCAGGCTGCAACCGGCGATTCCGACACCACGTTTCAAACGCAGTTTTTCGATTTCACCCAGCATCTGGACGGCGGCGGTGGCAACAACCAGCTCAACGTGACCCTGGCCCCCGGCCAAACCCTGCCGGACCCCGTTTCTTCTCCCCTGACGGTGAACGGCTCCGGGCAAATCTCGTTTCAAAACATCGGTTCGGTCAATTTCACCCCTCCACGCGAAAAACCGGGCGAAGGCACGGCAAACGTCGAAGTCGCCCCCAGTGGCGAACCGAGCCTGCCGGTCGATCCCGGGCCTGCTGAAGGCGTGTTGGTCACTGCGTTGCCCGTGAAATCGGAGGCGCCGCCTGCTTTCGAGGTCAACGTTGTCCCCGGAGAAATCGCGGAGGTTCCCAACCTCGAAACGCTGGCTCCCGATCACACCACTCTGCGAAAAATCGAATCCGCTGCGCAAACCGACGCCTCGAGTAAAATCGGCCGCACCCAACCGAAAATCGAGCGCCTGGTCACCAACCGCTCCGGCATTCAGGAAACCACCCCCGCCGGGACGGTCACCGTCGATCCGCCCCCGAAAATTCGCGCCCTTCTCGACGCTCAACTTGGGGCGCAAGCCGAAAGCGACTTTGCTTCGACGGGATTGTCGCTCGGTCCGATCGAACCGAGCGGAGGCTAGATTTGCCGATTTGCCGCGGTTCAGCGTGGAAGCTCGGGGCGCACGTGTCTTCGATAGCAACTTTGATCATCGAGCAAAGGAAGCCCCTAACTTCACGGCCTCTTGTAGAGCTTCCGAATCGTCTGCTTGTCCAACGCCGATAGCTCCGTGTTCATCCCGCTGCTGAACCCCTCGTTGGTATGCTCCGGCGCAATCGGATACAGCATGATCGACTCCGGGTCGAACCGGCCTGCGTGCAAGGCGCTGCTCTGATCCTTCAGCGATTTCAGCACGTTGTGGACCGTCCTTTCCTTCTTCCGGCCCGCCGCCGCGTAGTAGGCCAGCACCGCCTCCTCGTTTCAGGTGAAGTTGCGCTTCCAGTTCTGGTGCTCGTGCTTCAGCCCCAGCGCGTGGCCGAATTCGTGACGAATCGTGGCCCTCACGTAGCGCGGATCGGAGTGGGGAAAGAGCGCCAGATTCATCTCCAACCGAGCGCCGTCTCTTCAACTCCAAGTTTTACATTTTCCTGACCAAACACCTTCCGTAGCGACGTATTTTACTTGCATGAACGCGAAAAACCTCGCCTGGATTGCCGGAGCCGTTGGGCTCGGCTTCACCTTCGTTTTCGCCATCCCGAATTCGAAGGATTCCGCTCCGCAAACGGCGTCGGAGCTTATCGTGCACGAATGGGGCACGTTTACCTCGGTTTTCGGCTCGGATGGCGGAATCCTGCCCGGCGTTCACCGGGACGAGGAAGCTTTGCCCGGTTTTGTCTACGCTCACTATATGGGGCGCGGGTTCCCGCAGTTTCACCTGGAAGGCGACCCCGGCCCGCCGAAAGTGCGAATTTTCGGCAAAGGCTTCAACCGGCCGCTCCACAACGTAACCGTCAAAATGGAGACGCCGGTGCTCTATTTTTACGGCGCCACGGACGTGGATGCGCACGTGCGGGTTGGGTTTCGCGGCGGCTCCATCAGCCAGTGGTATCCGGCCCGCAGCGGCGGCGAAGAACTGCCGGCGCTCATTCGCCAAGGCTCAAAACTCGTCAGCGGCGCGATGGATTTCGCCAAACCCTACGACGGCGCGATCGAGTGGAAATTCCGCATCGAGCCGCGCACGGAGGAGACGGAATTCGAGGTGATGAAGCCGGGTGAGTTGCCCAACTGGCTTCACCCGCGAGCACCGAAATCCAACGTGTTGCGGACCCCTTCCGGCCAAACGGAGACCTATCTGTTTTACCGCGGTGTGGGCAATTTTGAGCAGCCAATCCAGGTTCGGATCGACGATGGCCGGTTGATGGTGAATGCGCGCGAAGACGTCCCGTTTCTTCTCGCTGCCGACATTGCCGCGACGGGCGAGGGGCGCATTTTGTGGCAGGGCGACCCCGGGACGAGCCAAACCATCGACCTAAGCCACGGCGAGCCGGGCCCGATTCGCACCCGGGCCTACCAAGCGCTGAAAACTGCGCTGACCGAGGCCGGTTTGTACGAAGACGAGGCCCGCGCCATGCTGCGCACCTGGTGGCACAGCTACTTTGGGAAGCCGGGCCTGCGGCTGTTTTGGGTTGTGCCGCGAGAATTCACCGACGCCGTGTTGCCCATCGACGTCGAGCCGCGCCCGTCGAGCATGGAGCGCGTTCTTTTGGGCCGGAGCGAGATTTTGACGCCGGAATTCGAAAAGGTGTTGCTTACTGAGTTTGCCAAAGAAGACGTCCAGAACCGTTTTTTTTCTGATCGCTATGGTCTGGCGTATCAGGCGAGGGTCAATGCGCTGAAAACGCCGGAAAACGCCGAAAACGCGGAAAATTCCCCCGCGGCGGTCGAAATTCAGCCCGTTGGCGAGTAAATCGATGAAATAAAGAAACGGCTGGATCGCGACCTGAGCAGCTCGGATATATGAATCTTTCTTACCATCTAACTCCGCGGGCCACCAGAGGTGGTATTGAATTTCATGGCTCGGACCGATTCGCTACCGGGGCCACCCTCCTGAACCATCTTCTTCGGTTTCAGCGTAGGTGGTTTCTCTGAATATCGGGCATCAGGGCCTTCACAACAATAACCTGCAGCAATATCCATGCATGAAAAATGGGGCGTTCAACCACCTAGAAGCTGAATTGACTACAAATCTTTCCAAATAGCTTGGCAGCATTGCTAGTGGCTGCCTTTTGCGTTCATTTATTCTATGTGGTTTGAAAAAGATAGCCGACCACCGAGCAATCCTTGCATCGAAAAACATACAGTTCTTCATATTTGCCTCCTACAGCCGGAACATCCGAGAAATTATTGCAAACACGTTCCAACACTTCCTCCGACGACCTTTCCCCGAAAGATATCAATGTTTCAATCATCGCCAATAAGGTGAACCTTCCAAGCTTGTCATTCTGGATTGATTTCTCAAAATCCTGGGCTAACTCCCTCAAGGAGAACTTCTGGCAATGCTTCGCGATCGACGCCTTCCTATTGTCCGTACAGTTTTTTAGGAGTGACCGCAGTTGTTCAGGCAGGAACTTCACATTCCATGCTCTCGCCAACGCAAATGCCGATTTCTGACGGCGATCATCGATCGTCAAAAGAAATTAAGTGCGCCTCCGAATGCCTCAGCGTCCTTATCATGTGCCGCTTGAATCGTAGCATCGTTGGCACCTTTTCCTATGTAACGCTGGTGCAGCTTTTCCGCTAGCTCACTAGTATTCATAAAAGGGACATTTCATTCATCGATTGTTCCAGGACCAGTAAAATCTGGCATGCGTAGTTTGTAGAATTCTCTAAGGTGCCGTTCTTGTTCATCAGGATCTTCTCCTTTGAATTTCGGCACTACTTCATTTTCCCAACTCGCATCATCGTCCAACTCAAGGCTTTTTATCAAATGCTTTTTGTTTCGTTGTTTCCGCGTGCATAGTAATTTGAAAATGGCCAATTCGTCAACCAGCGCTTCACGCTCTTTGCGCGGAGTCCGGACGCGGCCGAGGCGATCGACTTTGAGGAGTTTTTCGTCGGGAGGATTCGTATCTGTCGTAGTCATCACCTACGACGCTTACGGAATCTCACGATTTCAACGGGGGCGCGTCGTGACGCGTGCAGTCATAAGACTCCCATCATAAGCTGCGTGGCAACCCCGCCGCGCGAGCGGCTTCGTTCAACAAACAGGTGGAGAGCAACCTCCATTCGCGGGTGGGCTGGAGGATCGGAAGCCTTGATTGCAGTCCACCATTCTCATAAGCTCGGACATCACCTTTCGGTGCCTTACCCTACCCTAGCCGTTTTCCTCAGAAAATGAATCCCGCTTAAATTGCTTAAATTTATTTATTTTCGCATGTTCGTGCGGGAAACAGGGAGATCCACCGCAGCCGGAGTTGACAGCCGAAGAAATCGTAGCGAACTACGCGACTCTGAGGAAGGTCACACCCGAACCTGTCTCCGCTAACCCGGAACTCTCACGCTTGTGCCGTGGCGCCACCGAATACGGGCTTCGATTGCCAATCGAAGCTACTGGGCGCCGGATCTTGCAAAACGCAGCCCGTCGATTTCAAGGCCCGGGACGTTTTTTCCCAGCACTAGGGCGTGGAAGGCTCTGCCCATCGTGGCCGGGTGGGTGAGGGTTTGGAATTGGCGGATCAGCGGGGTTGGTTCGCCGGTTTCTTCGATTTCGCGGAGCCAATCGGCGGCGATTCCGGTCAAAAAACGGCTTTGATCGACGAATCCGAGCGTTTCCAGGCCATTTTCCCGTGCACAGGCCATCACGTGGCTGAAGCTGACTTGGGCGGTGAGATCCGTTTCGCCGATGGCTTCGAACGGCGATTTTGGCGATTGATGCTCGCGAAAACAGCGCACGGTGCCGGCCGCACGCGTAGGCTCGAAGAATTCGTCCGCGAGGAGACCGTAATCGACGATCAGGGCGACGCCGGCCGCGAAAATCTGGCTCAAATCGCGAACCCAGGGCTCGATTTCGGGACAAAACTCGGTTGTGAAGCCTTCGGGCGCGGTTTTCGGAAAATTCGGCGGCAGGCCGGTTTTCAGCGGAAAGTCGGCTTCGGCGAGGTTGCCGGATTTGTCCAGAATGACGCGCAATTCCCGCCATTCGCCGCCTACGAATCGGAACCGGTCGACGGGAAAGGCGTCGAGCAGCTCGTTGGCGAGAAAAACGCCGGTTTTTGCGTCAAAATCGGCCACGTTTTGGTGATGAGTCGCTTGCGAGCCCAGTTTTTCGGCTTGTTTCGCGCGAAACGCGGGATTTGGCTCTATGATGGCGTAGGAGACGGGGACGTCCATTTCCGCGAGCGCTTCCAGGATGTCGGCGGCTAGTTGGCCGTCGTGCGCGCCTTGTTCGGCCACGCAAAAATCGCCGGGACGGCCGAAATTTTCCCAAATTTGCCGGATTTGCCGGGCCAGCAACGTGCCGAAACAGGGGCCGACGCTGACGCTGGTGAAAAAATCGCCGCGTTTGCCGATTTGGCGCGGTTGGGCGTAGTAGCCCCATTCCCGGTGGTAGAGGGCCAGGCGCATGAAGCGGCTAAAAGCAATCCCACGATTGCTTTTTGTGACAAGTTCAACGATGTGCTGACGTAATTTTTCCACGAACCCCAGTTTTCCTGCGTCACAAACAGTAGCATGCCAGGACTTGCCGCGCCTGACAAATCCATGCATAATCACCCGTATCTGGTAGCGTGTCCACGCCCGCCGGCCACTGACCATGTTTGAATACCACTACAAGCCCCCCTTTTACCTGCGCCGCTGGTTCCAGGTTTTGGTGGTGCTGTGCCTGCTGGCGATCGTTGGCGGCTGCGTCGCGGTTTACGTGATGCTCCAGCCTTACAAGGAAAAGGCCTACTCCTTTGATTTTGCGGAGATTAACAAGCTGGAGAAGGCCAGCATCATTTACGACCGCAACCAGCGGGAATTGGGCCGAATTTTCGTGCTGAACCGCGATCCGGTGGAGTTGGAGAAGGTGCCGCGGCATTTGATCGAGGCGCTGACGGCGATCGAGGACGCGCGATTTTTCGAGCACGATGGGGTGGATTACAAGGGCATCGCCCGCGCGGCGATTCGCAACGCCAGGGCCGGCGCGGCCAAGCAAGGGGCCAGCACGATTACCCAGCAATTGGCGCGCAACGCCTACGGAATTCGCGAGCGAACTTACGAGCGCAAGCTGATCGAGGCGTTTCTGGCTCACCGGATCGAGCAAAATTTTTCGAAAGGCGAGATTTTGGAGATGTATCTGAATCGCATCTACTTTGGGAGCGGATTTTACGGGGTAAACGCGGCCGCCAAGGGATATTTTGGCAAGGAAGTGAGCGATGTTTCGCTGGAAGAGGCGGCCACGCTCTGCGGGTTGATCAAGAGCCCCAACGCGCTCTCACCCTTCAACAACCCGGATCGCTCCAAACGGGCGCGCGACTACGTGCTGGAGCGGATGGTTGAGGAAAAAATGCTGGACCGCACCGAGGCCGATGCCCTCCAGGCGCGGCCGATCAAGACCGTTTCCCACCGGCACGAGCGCAAGCGCTCCTTTGACTACGCCTACGAGCAGATTCGCCAACAGGTGGTGGAGCAGCTAGGCTTTGAGGCGGCCTCGCAGGGCGGATTTGAGATTTACACGACCATCGATTCCGACCTGCAACTCGTGGTGCAGCAAAGCATTGTCTCCAACATGACCATGGTGGAGCGGCACGCGCTTTACGAGGGGCAAACGCACGCGGAATTCGACAAAATCCTGACCGGATGGCGCAAAAGCCAGGGCGCCAGCGAAACGGACGAAAACACCGCCCCCAACCGGCCCAAACCGGAGTATGTGCAAGGTTCGGCGCTGGTTTTGGACACGAAAACCGGGGCTATTCGCGCCTTGGTGGGTGGCCGCGATTTTTCGCACAGCGCCTTCGACCGCACTATGCTGGCGCGCCGCAAACCGGGCACGGCGTTCACCCCGTTTGTTTACGCCGCGGGTTTCGCCAACGGCCAGTTTCCCGGCGTTTTGGTGGAGGACAGCCCGCTGGACAACCGCAACGTGATGATTGGCGGGTTGACGGGAATTTTGGGCGAATGGGGCGTGGAGAAAAATCCCGTGCCGGACTACGAAAACTGGATTACCGCGCGCCGGGCCCTGGTTTTGGGCAAAAACGCGGCCACGGTGCGCTACGGCATCAGCGTGGGGCTGGAAAACGTGGTAGGATTCGCCACCGACGCGGGAATGAACTTCCGCGGGGACATCCAGAAGTACAACTCCACGTTTTTGGGAAACAGCGAGGTTTCGATGAAGGAGCTGGCGCTGGGTTACACGATTTTCGCCAATCACGGCAAACGGCCGCGAGACGTGTTCATCATCCAGGAAATCCGCAAACCCGACGGCACCAAGATTTTTGAGGTGAAAAGCCAGGGACCGGCGGTCGACGTGATCGACCCCTACAGCGCCTACCAGGTTCACTCCGCCCTGTCCGACGCCCTCCGCTACGGAACCGGCGCCAGAGCCTACGCGGAGTATGGCCTGGAGGATTTTCCCGCCGCCGGCAAGACGGGAACGGCGCATTTCGACTTCAAAGACACCTGGTACGTGGGTTACACCGACCAGGTGACCTGCGCGGTGTGGGCCGGCTACGACAAGGCCAAAACCATCTACCCCAACGCGTTCAGCAATCGCATCACTCTGCCCATTTGGACGGAGATCATGAACGAGGCCAACAAGATCTTCCCCGCCAGCAAAATCGAGCCGCCGCGCGAAGCCAGCCGGGTGGAGATTTGCACGGTTTCCGGGGAGCGCGCCACGCCGTATTGCACCCACAAGCACACCATCGACGGGGAGGTGACGCGGGTTCGCGACAGCTACATCGAGTACCTCAACCCGAACTACAAGCTCACCCGAACCTGCGCCGTTCACAGCGCGGGAGACCGGCTCAACCTGGCCTTGCTCAATCCCCCCTCCCATCGGCAGGATTTGTTGACCCAAAACCGAACGGGAGCCGGCGGCTTTTTGCGCCCGACGCCACTGGACGGCTACGGCCTGAGCGTGAAGCCGGTGTTCATGCAATCGCCAACGGTGTTGGGCGAGGATCCCTACAATTCGCCCAAAGTCCAGGTTCGGCCCCGAATCGTCGCGCCTCCGCCTGGTGAAGATGCGCCGGACGGCGAAGAATCGCCGGAGAACGCTGAAGATGGCGCGGAGGTCGCCGAAGATGGTGAAGAAATGGAGGCGGATACCGACCAAACCGTGGCTTTGGCCCCGGAAACAGCCGGCGAAGAGGCGGCGGAGGATTTGGCGCCGATTTTTCGCAACCGCCCTGCTGGAACGGATCCCGCAGCGCCCCCGGCTCCTCCAGCTCCGCCCGAACCCGCGATCAGCCGGCCTAACATCCCCACCTATCCGGATGCCGGTGAGGGTGGCGCGATGGATCGCAACAACTCACCGGGAGCCCCGGGAGAGGAAGAGGAATTAGCCCCCGTTTTTCGCGCCCGCCCGCTGAAACCGCAAATCATCGGCCCTCCTCCGCCTCGAACCGAAGACGGCTTGCCCTCGATTTTGGAGGAAGTCCCGCGTGCGCGACGAATCGACCCGCCACGGGCGGAATCGATCGATTTTGACTAGGAGGCTGTCGGACTTAGCCCGCCCGGCGTCGAAAGTCGAGGATTCGGCCCAAATTTCCCTTCGTTTTCGTCCCTTATGTCCTCATAAAGTCCTCAAACTCATGCAAATTTTGGCTCGAACCTCGAATTTCGCCGCCAGACGGTCCAAGTCCGACAACCTCCTAGGTTAGGCTAGAGGCCGTTACGGCAAATAATTTCGCGCCAGGCGGCTGAATTCCACGACTTGGCTTTCCGCCCAATCTTCGCCGGATCCTCGCAATTCCGCCATTTGCCGGGCCACGCGGGGCGCGGCATTGATGCTTGCCGCGGCATCGAGGAACAAGGAGCGCGTGCGGCGGGCGAGGACGTCTTCCAGGGTCACGGCCATCTCGTTTTCCACGGCAATTTCCACGTCTGTGCGGGTGTAGGGCAATTCGGCGTGAATCGGGGCCGCGGGTTCGTCGCGAACCGGTTCCGGGATCAATTTGTGGCCGCGCGTGCGGCACTCTCGGCGATCTAAATCGGCCAATTCCGCGGCGCGGTCGATGGTGTCTTCGGCCATGCTCCGGCAGGTGGTCCATTTTCCGCCGGCAATGGTGAGGAGGCCGGATTTGGAGACGAAAATGCTGTGTTCGCGGGAAATCTCCGCGCTGGAGGCTTCGTCTTCCTCCGGCGGCTGGATCAAGGGACGCAATCCCGCCCAAACGCTGCGAATATCCCGGCGCGAGGGGCGGGCCGCCAGGTAACGTCCGGCGTGATCGAGCAGGTAGTCGATCTCCTCCCCCAACGGCCGCGGTTCCAGCTCCGCCACGGGGCGCTCGGTGTCGGTGGTGCCGACCAACGTCCGGCCGTGCCACGGGATGGCGAAGAGGACGCGGCCGTCGTCGGTTTCCGGGATGAGAAGGGCGAAGTTTCCCCCCAAAAATCGCGCCTCCAGCACAAAGTGAATGCCCTGCGCCGGCCGAATGATGGCTGGCCGGCCGGGATCGTCCATTTGCCGCACGGAATCGCCAAACACGCCGGTGGCGTTGATCGCAATCCGCGCGCGAAGCGAGAATTCCTGCCCGGAAGGCCCGTCTTGGACCCGAACAGCCTCGATCTTGCCGGATCCGTCTTTCTCAAACCCCCGTGCCGCGGCGTAGTTGAGCAGCGTCGCGCCGTAGGAATTGGCGGTGCGGGCCATGGCGATGGCAAGCCGGGTGTCGTCGAACTGGGCGTCGAAAAACAAAGTGCCGCCCCGCACGCCGGCCATCTTCAAATTCGGCAGCCGCTGGGCGACCTGCGTGCGCGAAAGCCAGGCCGAGCGTTTCAGCCCGCGCCGGCCGGCCAATGCATCGTAAACCCGCAATCCCGTGCCGTACCAAAGCTGCGCCCACAGGCTGTGGCTGGGAATCACGAACGGCAGGGGGCGAACGATTCCCGAGGCGTTGTGGAGCATGTGAGAGCGCTCGCGCAGGGCTTCGCGCACCAGGCCAACATCGCCCTGGCGCAGGTAACGCACCCCGCCGTGGATGAGCTTGGTGCTGCGGCTGGAGGTTCCCTTGGCAAAGTCGGCCTGCTCGATGAGGATGGTGCGGTAGCCGCGCAACGCGGCATCCATGGCGCAGGCCAAACCGGTCGCGCCGCCGCCGATGACGGCCACATCCCACACCGTGTTGGGATCGGTCGCGGCTTCTAGCATGTCTTCGCGGTTCATGAGCGTGGGCGTGGACGGATGGCCTTTGCGGCGAGATTAGCTCAGCGGCCTGCGCAGGGGTTGCATTTTGTCCGGAAAATCGGTGAAAATCCCGTCCGCACCGTCCTCATCGCGCAATTTTCCGGCCTCCCGGTAGGAATTGACGGTGTAGGCCAACAGCTTGAATCCCTGCGCGTGCGCGTCATCAACCAAATCCCGCGAAACATGAGCGTGATGCGCGTGAACCGACTCCGCGCCTAACTCGCGGGCTAACCTCCAGGCCTGCTCCGGCGTTTGCCCATCCTCCGGCAGCAAACCCACCCGCAATTCCGGCGCACGCTCCCGCACACCGCGCAACGCCTCCGGCAAGAACGACGAAATGAGGAAACGGCGGGCCGACCGGGTGAAATCAGCACGGATGTGGCCGCGAATCGCCCCAACCACGAGCGGCGCTGAAGCCACGTCCTTCAGCTCCACGTTCAGCAGCAAATTTTCGCCAGTTGCGGCGATGATTTCGCCCAAATCGGGGATCGGCTGGCCCTCGCCGGCGTCCAGCTTCCGGAGTTCGCAAGCCGGAGTGTCGTCCAGGATTCCCGTTCCGTTTGTGGTCGGCTCCAGCCGGTGATCGTGGATGACCCAAAGCCGGCCATGGGCGCAGCGGACATCCACCTCGATACCATCGACCCCCGCAGAAATCGCGGCCGCGACGCCGCGCACGGTGTTTTCCGGCGCCAAGCCCTTTGCGCCACGATGCCCGATGACCAGGAACGGATGGCGAGGCGAGGGAACGGGCATGCGGCAACAGAGTCGGGAGTGCTGGGGATGCAAGGATTAGCAACGAATCGGCCCTCTCTCCAGCCTGACATTCACACAATCGCGCATTCGTCCGCAATACCGCACGCCAAAGCCCCGAAACTCCCGGAGACTAGCGCGGCGACGACTTCGTCGTGGCAAGTGTCTTTCGCGGACATGTCCGAAAACTACCCCGCTTTCACCAGTTTCGGGTCAATTTCCGCCAACTCCGCCAGGTAAAGCTCCTTTGTCTTCGCGCGCAGGTCCTCCAGCGAAATCTCGCCGCCATCCACCTTAGCCAGCAATGCTTTTTGCGCGGCGTAGTCCTTGTTTTCGACCCCGGCGCGGCTTTGGAGCATGCGCCAGGCTTTTCTGCGCTCGACGGCGAAGAGGACCATTTGGCGGCTGACGGCCAGCCAGGTCATCTTGCCGTTCACTTCCTGCTGGATGTAGACGCCGAAGTCGGGGACGTAGCTGCGATGCTCGGGGTCGAAGACGCGGCGGTAGATGACGTCGTCTTGGGTGATCATCACTAACATGTCGTCGAGATGCACCAAATCCGCGGCCTCGCCTTCGCTGATTTTTTTGAGGTGTTTGCGGAATCTGGCCTCCGTCGTGGCCCAGTGGGCGACGGTGAAGTTGAACTTGGTTTTGTCGCTGTAGGCGGCTTCCCACCAGTCGCGATTGAGGCTGGGGTTGCCTTTCAGTTGGAAGCATTCGTGCGCCAACTCGCCGTTGCGCGGGTTGTAGACGAATTCCGGCATGCCGCGGGAGTCGCGGATCATTTTGGCTTGGTGGGCGGACATGTCGTCGGCAACGCCGTGTTCCGGCTGGCAGGTGGTGAAGCTCTGGAAAAAGGCGGTGCCGCGATACTCCAACCCTTCCAAAATCGATTGGTAGAGCTTAGCTGAGTTGGCCATGCTGACTTGGGCCACGTAGGGCGAGCCGTGACCGCTGGTGAAGGCCTCCGCCACGCTCTTTTTCTCGTGCAGCTTACCCTGGGAGGCGGTGCCGAATTGGTTCATGTCATAGCCGCCAAGCATGGTGGACGAATCCGAGTTTTGGCCGCCGGTGTTGCTGTAAACCTGGGTGTCGAGCATGATGGCTTTCACGTTCGGCCGGTTTTGCAGGATGACCTTTGAGATGTTTTGGAAGCCGATGTCGCCCAGCGCGCCATCGCCGCCAACCACCCACACTTTGGGCAACTCGCAGATTTCCTGGTCGGTCATGTGGTTGTCGGTGATGTGGGTGTAGTCAAAGTAGTCGTCGGCCGTCAGGACGTCTTCGTCGCGTTCCAACAGGCGGGTGGCGAGCCGCTCGGGGACGACGGAGCGGCGGCCGTGCTTGAGGAGGAGGCTTTCGCTCAAAAGCCAGGAAATGGTCGCGCCGTCCTGGAAGAGGCTGTTCATCCAGGGGTAGGGATGCGGGTTGCTGGGCGGGGTGGAGCCGTAGACGGTGTTGCAGCCGGTGCTGGCGCCCATGAACATGACGCTCTGGCCGTTGGCGAGCCGGCCATCGACGGCTTGGAGGTCGCGATGGTTGAAGGCGTCGACCCGCATGGTGCTAACCAGCGCGCTAACCACGTCCGCGTTGGAAATGGGGCCGTTCCCTTCAATCCGCCGGGTGGTGTCTTCCTCATCTTCGCCGCCCAGCCCCATTAAAACGTGGGCCACGGCGCGTTTGAAGAGATCGTAGGCCGCGGGGTCGCTGGATTTCAACGCGGACAGTTTGGCTTCGCCGTCTTTTTCCAGCGCGTCGGCCTTGTCGAGCAGGCGGTCGGCTTTTTGGTGGTAGAGCGGGCGCATGTAGGCCTCCGTGACGCTGGCGATGGCGCGCAGGATCGATTTTTCGCCGCAGCCGGCACACGCGCCGTCACCGGAGACCAGCGCCTCGTAATTTCGGCGCACCATGAGGTGATTCCGCAAGGCCGCGGGGCGCGAATCTTGCGGCGCGTCGTCCTGGTAGAGGCCCAGGTATTTTTGGGGCGTGTCAGGCAACAAGCGGCTGAAAATCTGCGCCGTGGTGATGTCGTGATTCAGCTCCTCGGTATCGGGAACCATCACCAGCGCGTTGTGGTCGCCGCATTGCTCCACGCACTCCCCGCAGCCCTTGCACAGGTCACTGACGAAAATGGAGAACAGGCCGCCTTGCCCCGGTTTTTTCTTCTCCACGGACTTAAAGATGGCCGGCACCTTGGTGTAGGCCATGGGCACAATTCCCAGGATCTCGGTTAGCTGCTCCTTGGCTTTGGCGGAGATGCCGCCGTTGAGCGCTTCCACCTCTCCGCGCACGATTTCCTCGAACGGAACGCTCTCCTTGGCCTCGATGGCGGCGTTCATTTTCTCCCGCGCGTTGGTCTCGATGCCCGGAATCGCCTCCAGCAGCTTTTGGCGGTCGCCGGAGTCGCTCACGTAGTTGTTGATGGCCGTTTTCAGCACGGTGGAGACTTCCTGCGCGGTGTTGGGAAGGGCCGTGTCCGGGCAGGCGGTAATGCACTCCATGCACTGGGTGCAATTTTCCGCGATGTACTTGGGCGTCTCGCGCCGGGCCACGTATTTGCTCTGCGTTTGGCCGGATGCGGCGGCCATCACGCCCACGCTGGCCAGGGCGCTGGCGGGTTGATGGTAACCGAGCCCGTTGCGGTATTCGCCGTCAAATTTGTCCATCCGCATGACCGGCGCGCGCTCGGGCTGATCCGCGTTTTTCGGCAAAACATCCACGTTCGGTAAAAAACAGCCGGAAGTCGGCAAAATTTGGTGATCGCCGACCGGCGGGATGGGATCGAGCCGCATTGACGAGCGGTCCTCAGCCTCCATGTCGCCGTAGTGGATCTCCGTGCAGCGCTCCAACCCGCCGGCGAAGACCTTAAGGTTCGATTCGACGACGGCGTGGCCGAACCGGCCGAATTTTTTCTCGTACTGATGCTTCACCAGCGCCAGCAATTCCTCCTGCGAGACGTTGTAGGTGTCCAGGAAGCTGGAGACCTTGAAAAACGCGCCCAGGAAGGTGTTACCCTGCATCCTAAGCTGCAAATCCGCCCGGTCGGTGGCATCGTGCGCGATTTCGAACCCCGGCAGGATGAAGATGCGAA
Source organism: Verrucomicrobiales bacterium (assembly GCA_965224535.1). Classification (GTDB taxonomy): domain Bacteria; phylum Verrucomicrobiota; class Verrucomicrobiia; order Verrucomicrobiales; family DEV007; genus JBCDHN01. Next base: position 163,508 of record CBDCZR010000019.1, on the reverse strand, counting down.
TTTTGTTCTCTTTCACAAATTCCCGGTAGCGCTTGGGGATGCGCTGCCAGGCGGTTTCCGGCGATTCGCTGCTCTCCCAGACGAAACAGCCGCCCTTGTTCAAACCGGCCAGCGGATTGGTGTGGGTGAACGCCTTGGGATCGCAACACAGGACCACGTCCACGTGATCCAGCTCGCAATTCACGCGAACGCGCTCGGGAGCGACGACCAGGTAATAATTCGTCGGCGCGCCCTTTTTCTCGCTGCCGTACTTGGGGTTGGCCATGATGCTCAGCTTCTGCTTCAGCGTTCCGTGCTCGTCGTACTCCGGATCGGCCTCGCTGAGCTGGTTGCCGATGTCGCCGAGGATTTCGCCCAGGTTTTTGCCGGTGGTGATCATGCCCCAGCCGCCGATGGAGTGAAACCGGGCCGCGATTGCGCCTTGCGGCAGCAAACTGGGCGTGTCCTTGCTTTTTACCTCGAACGGATGGTCGATGCCGACGGTGAAATACGTCTCGCCGTCCTCCGCGCTCTTGCCGTCCTTGCGCTTGGTTTGGCCCTGGCTGAACTCGTAGGCGCCCAAAATGTGCTCGGGCCGGAAATCGCGCGACCCAATGCCGTAGGAACCGCGAAAAATGCGCGGAACCTCCTGCGGTTCGATCGGCGTCGTGTGCCCCACGCCAAATTGATGCGCCTGCACCGCCTTAACCAGCGCCGTGCGGATATCGCGCCCCAGCGGATTGTCGCCGGCCATCCCCTCGTCGGTGCGCTCCAGGATGATGACCTCCTTTTTGCCGCGTAGCGCCTCCACCACCGCTGATTCCGGAAACGGACGCAGCACGTTGATGTGAATGGAGCCAACCTTCGCGTTGCGTTGATCGCGCAGGTAATCGCAGGCCTCCTCAATGTTCTCCGCGGCGCAACCCAGGCTGACGAACACCGTATCGGCGTCCTCGCACTTGTACTGGGTCACCAGATCGTACTCGCGCCCCGTCAGCTCGCCAAACTCGCGAAACGCCTCCACCAGCATCGGCAAAATCGGCTTGTTCCAGTTGTTGCGGCGCGAAACCACGCCATTCATGTGGTGCTCCTGATTTTGCACCGGCCCCAGGAGGATGGGATTTTTCAGATCCATCATCTCCGGCACCCGGCGGCGCGTTTTCCCAAAAAGCTCGCGTTGCGTCTCGTTCGGGCACTCGATGATGTCATCCGGCGCGCCGAGAAACTCGCGCAGCAACTCCGGCTCCGGCGCGAAATACGTCCGCTCGCTATGCGTCGTCAGCATCCCATCCTGGATGTTCATCCCCGGATTCAGGCTCAGCTCCGTCACCCTGCGCAAAATGATCGCCTGATCCGCCGCCTGCTGGGCATCTTTCGCCATCAGCATCGTCCAACCAGTGTCCAGCGCCGCGTAAAAATCGTCGTGGCCGCAATGCACGTTCAGTGCATGCTTCGTTAGCGCCCGCGCCCCGATTTCCAGCACCATCGTCGAGCACTTGCCCGGCGCATGGTAATACTGCTCCATCGCGTAAACAATGCCCTGTCCGCTGGTGAAATTCACCGTCCGATGCCCCGCCACCGCGAACGCCGTCGCCCCTCCTTGAGCCGCATGCTCGCCCTCGGTTTCGATCGCGATTTTCTGGTTCCCCCACACGTCCAGCTTCCCATCGGCAAACGCGCCCTGGTAAAGCTCCCCGCCCTCCGTGGAAGGTGTGATCGGGTAAAAAACGCCGCCCTCAGTGATGCGAGCCTCCACCCACTCCGCAACGAGTTGGTTGCCATTGCAAGTGACGCGCCAGCCGGGGAATTTGGCTTTGTTTGCGGGCTCGGCGGTGGCTGTGCGGTTTTTGTTAGGCTTGGGCGTTGCCTTGTTTTTCGTAGCTTGGGACGTATCGGCCATGATGGCGACACTAGGGCCAGATTCGCGACAGGATCAAGTGCTAGCGTGGGATGGGTTAGGAAACGGGGGATTCGGGTGAGGCTTCGGTTCGAGTTCGAGGGTTTTGGCAACGTTAAGCGGCGTATTCTGCAACTATCCTTTCCTTTTCTTTCGCGCTCCGCCGGGACGTTCGGGCGAAATCGCGCCTTCCGGCCGAACCAAGGGCGCCGTGGGCCGCCGGTTCGATTTGATTTCGGCGATGTGAGCGTCGTAAGCGGCTTGGAGGCGCACGATCACCTCGGGATGTTGCGCGGCGAGGTTCTTTGTTTCGCCAATGTCGGCTACGGTATCGTAGAGTTGCTCGGGATCGGGCGATGGCGGTCCTTTGGGCTGGCCGCCGCGCTGTTTTCCCTTTCCTTCCGGCCAGGGGTAGAATTTCCATTTGCCGGATCTCACAGTGCCGGGGCCGTGCATTAGAACGTAGTTTTCGTGCGGACTTTTGGCTCCATCTGCCCCGCTCATGAGCGGCCAAATGTCTTTGCCGTCGATCTTGCGCTCCGGCAAGGCGCCGCCGCAAAGTCCGGCCAACGTGGGGAGCACGTCGATCGATGCGGCGACCTCGGAACAAATCGCGCCTGCCGGGATTTTGCCGGGCCACCACATCAGGGTGGGCTCGCGAATGCCGCCATCGTAGACGCTGCCCTTTTTGGCGCGAAGAGGCAGGGATGAACCCACGGCGGCACCGTTGTCGCTGGTGAAAATGACGAGCGTTTTCTCGGCAAGGCCGGTTTCGCGCAGCGTTTTCAATATTTCGCCGACCGACCAGTCCACTTCCTCAATCGCGTTGGTGATGAGGGCTTTGTCAGGGTCGGCGAACGCCTCCGAGACCGCCAGAGGAAGGTGCACCATGGTGTGCGGCAGGTAGAGGAAGAAGGGCTTTTCGCTCTTTTCCCGGATGAATTGGATGGCGTGCTCGGTGTAGCGCTTGGTGATGGTGGTTTGGTCGGCGGGATACTCCACCACCTCTTCGTCGCGCAGGATCGGGACGACGTTTTTGCCTTTGTGACCGGCTTTCACCTGCTCCAGCGTCAGCCCATCGCGCAGGACGATGTCATCCGCCAGTTTGTTGGCCGGATCGATCCACATGTCGTTGCTGTAGGGGATGCCCCAGTAGAAGTCGAAGCCTTGGTAGGTGGGTAGGCAGGGTGGGAGATGGCCGAGGTGCCATTTGCCGACGCAGGCGGTGCGGTAGCCGGTGGCGCCAAGCATGTCCGCGAGCGTCACCTCATCCGGATGCAGGCCCTGCTTGCTGTTCGGGAAGAGCACGGCCGCCATGCTGAGCCGCTGATAGTGGCAACCGGTCAACAGCGCCGTTCGCGAGCCGGAGCAAACCGCGCAACCGACGTAAAAATCGGTGAATTTCATCCCTTCGGCCGCCATTTGGTCCAAATTCGGCGTTTTGGGGACGGTCGCGCCGTTGAACCCGACGTCGCCGTAGCCCATGTCGTCGATGAAGATGAGGACGACGTTCGGGCGGGGAGCGGTGTCCGCTGCGAGAGCAGTTCCGGCGAACGGGGAAAAGGCAGCGAGGGCGCTGGCGAAGAAGGGCGAAAGGCAGGCGATTTTCATGATGGTGAGGTTTGGGAATGGGAGGCTCTGGCGTCTTGTGCGGCAAGCAAGTTTCCGCTGGTATCGGCCTTGCACCACATCCACCAACACCAGCACGACAAGGACGAAGTAGAACGTGGCCTTGGTCATCGGCATGACGGCGTGGCCGAAAAATTTGAGGTGTGCCAGGTGCCCACCTTCGCTAAGCAGCATGATGCCGACGATGAAGAGCACGAAGAGCCCCAGAACCTCGTACATCCGGTTTTTTTGGAGAAATTGCGCGACGTGATCGGAGAGCCAAATCATCATCACGCCGCTGATAACAATGGCCGTGGCCATCACCCAAACCGTGTCGGTCAGGGCCATCGCGCTCAGGATCGAATCGAAGGAAAAGACGAGGTTCATGATGACGATCCACGTGATGACGGTTTTGACCGACGCCTTGGGTTTCTCGGCGACGGCGTGGGCTTCTTCCAGGATGAGCATGTGGAAAATCTCCTTCACCGCGGTGTAGATGATGAATGCGCCGCCCAGCAGCACAATGAGGCTGTGGATGTTGAACGAGCCCTCGATGAAGCTGGTGTGGATCGGCGGAAAAATCGGGTCCTTGAAGAGGTGGATGACCTTCAAAAGCACGACTAACAGGACGATGCGCAGGATGATGGCCAAACCGATGCCGATGGCGCGCACCCGCCGTTGTTGATCCTCCGGCGCGCGTTTACTTTCCAGGGAAATGTAGAGCAGGTTGTCGAAGCCGAGCACGGCTTGGAGCAGGATGAGCATGAGGAGGGTGAAAATGGCTTCCATCGTGGGTAGGGGGGAAAAATTGGCCCTGACCGAAGCACAATCGCCCTGAGGGCTCAACCGGTTAAAAAATTGGGAAGGGATGTTCCGCGCCAGCGATCGCGCTTGGTTTTTCGTTGGCCTTCCAGGCTCAATTTCGGCTAAGGTTTCGTTCGCTACTCACCGAAACTCTAAATTGAAAGATACCTACCATTCCCAAGCCTGCGCAGCCATGGTTAACGATGGATGGACGATAACCGACGATCCGCTCTATGTGCCCTTTGGCAAAGCCACCGCCGAGATCGATTTGGGTGCGGAAAAAATGATCGCTGCCGAACGAGGTAGCGAGAAAATCGCCATTGAGGTAAAGAGCTTCGTCGATAGCCAGTCTGATGTTACGTCGTTTCACGTTGCCGTTGGCCAGTTCCTCAACTACCGGATCGCAATGCGGGACACCTACCCTGAGCGCGAACTATTTCTGGCTGTTCCCGCACATGCCTACGAGGATTTTTTCCACCAACCCATCATCCAAAAAATTGTCGCGCACTACCAACTGGCGATTATCGTTTTCGACGTCGAACAGCAAACCATCACCCAATGGATCAAACCGAAACCTACAGGCGGGCCATCTGCCGCGTGATTGACAGTCTTGTCCCTCCTCCTCAGTCCAGCGGCCTCGAGGTTTACGCCGTCAAGGACCGCGAAAGCGATCACTATTCCCTCACTCACGCTGGTTGGCTCAATGGGCGACACTATTTCGGCACCGTTCTCCACATCGACCTGAAACCGGATGGCAAAGTGTGGGTGCAACACAACGGGACTGAAGCGATGATTGGGGATGAGTTGGTGGAGGCCGGTGTAGCCAAGGGTGACATTGTGTTGGCGTTTTTGCCCGAGGAAACGCGGAGGCTGGATGGATTTGCGGTGGGGTGATGGACCCGGCGGCAAAACGTTGGCCCTGACCGAAGCACAATCGCCCACGGGACTCAACCGCGGGTTTGAGCGCTTTACCGGTTGCAATGGGGCGGGAACTCGCGTGAAGTTAGCGGCATGAGAGAGATCATGGGAGCTGCGGCCGCCCTTGGCCTGTTGGCACTGGGCGGGTTCCTCATTTTCAGCAAGATGTTCATGCAAGGGGTGGAGAAAGAGGCCGCCGAAGCGGTGGACCTGAAATTCCAGCGCGAAGTCGAAAATTTTAACCCCAACCGCAATGACGCCGGTTTTTGGAAGCCGGGCACGATGCCGGGATCCGAGCCGACTTACGACATCGAGCGCGTCTTCACCAATCGCAAGGGGGTCAAAATCACGGTCAAGTTGCGGGAAATCTCGGAAACGCACGTGTTGCTGGAAGGCGGGGGAAAGGAATACAGCTACCCGATCGCCGATTTGTCGGATGCGGATCAGAGTTTCCTCCGGCAGGTAGCGGCCGGCAAGAATCCAAAATCTTAGGCGTCCTCGGCCGTCTTAGGCCAAATTTTAGCGGTCGCCGGCTTCCACGCGAACTGCCGCCTCCGTAGCACGCAGAGCGTTCAGAAGCTCGTCGGAGGCCACTTTGGGAATCGGGTTTTGCGCGACGATATTCTCCACCGCTTGGCGCTGGGCGGCATTGGCAAAGCGCCAGTTGCCGAGGTCGCCGAGTTGACGCGAAATCCGGCCCGAAGCGAGTGCGGCCAACGCACCGTGGTAGGTGGAAGAGTGGCGGTGATAGACTTGATGGTAGTCCAGCGCCAGTTGGTGGAGCCGGGCAAAATCTCCCCCGCCCGCTTCACGGTTCACCACATCAAAAAAACGCTTTTGGGCGGCGATTTCCGCCTCGCAGTCCGGGTGCTTGGCCAACGCGTTGATGCGCTGCTGGAGCGATTTGCGCTGCTCGGCGTTGAGATAGCGGTAGAAGGGGACACGCCGCGCGCGATGCAGCGCCAAAAACCGTTCGCGCGGTGAAATTCCGCCGTTTTCAGCCAGGGCCAGGTTTGCGCCAAACCATGCGGTAACCGGTTGCTTGAGCGGCGCCGGCGCGTTGCGGTGTTGCTGGACTTGCCACCACTGCAAAAAGGCGGGCGAACGCTGTTGAAAAATGTCGTTCCCACCCTCCCGCATCGGAATGCTGTGCCCCAGGCCCGGATAGCCGTCGAACGTCACCTCAAACCCCAATCCGGTGAAATATTTGATGGCGCGGACGCCGTAGGGAAAATTCAGCTCCAGTTGGCCCACGCCGATGTAGAGCGAACGCCGCTTGCGCCCCGGCAACGGCGATTTAACCGCGAACGGCGTCTTGCCTGCCCCCAAAAGGTAAGCGCCGGCTACCTCCGGCAGGTAAGCCTCGGCCAGGGTCCCCGCGATCCAGCCGCCTTTGCTGAATCCGCCGATGAAGAGGCGCTCCGGGTCCAGCCGCACCTTTGCGGCCACCAATTCGCGGACTTTGCGAAACACCGCTGCCTCCGCTTCAAAGTAGTCCGGCGTGGCTTTTGGCGTGCCGCGCACGGTGAACTCCATGCCCACCAAAACGAACCCGCGCCCGCCGGTGTAAGCCAGCGGAGCCCGAAAATTCGGCTGCCCGTTGGTGCCGTGGTAGTGAAAGGCGGCCGGCCACGAACGCGCGGAATCGTAATCTGCCGGAACGTAGACCAACACGGGGTTTTCAACCTCGCCGAGCGCGATTTTGGCCGTCGAGCCTGGCGAAAAGTCGTCCTGCGCCCAAAGCGCCGGGGCAATCGCGGCGAGTAGGGCGCCCAGCAACCCGGTTAGCCGGCCAAACTCACGATTTTTCACGATTTTGCGCCCTCCTCGAACTGTTTTCGCCAAAAATCCAGCCGTTCCTTGACCCGTCCTTCCAATCCGTTTTCGGTCGGCTCATAGTAACGGCGGCCTTCGGGAAGATAGGCTTGAGGGACGTAGCCGCCTTCGTGATCGTGGGCGTAAAGATACTGCAAGTCCGCATCGGAGGCCCCGCTGCCGCTGGCGAGTTTTTTGCGCGTTTTGGTCCGCAAATGCTCGGGAACCGCCAACGTCCGCCCGCTTTTCACGTCGCCCAGCGCGGCATCCACGCCAACGTAGGCGCGATTGCTTTTGGGCGCCGTGGCGATGTAAACGGTGGCGTGCGCCAGCGGGATTCGCGCCTCCGGCATGCCGATGAATTCCACGGCTTGTTGGGCCGCGACTGCCACCCGCAGCGCGTTGGAATCGGCCATCCCAACGTCCTCGCTTGCGGCGATGACGATGCGCCGGGCGATGAAGCGAATGTCCTCACCAGCGTACAACATTTTGGCCAACCAGTAGAGCGCCGCATCGGGATCGGAACCGCGCATGCTCTTGATGAAGGCGCTGATGGTGTCGTAATGCGCGTCGCCGTCGCCATCGTAAACCACGGTTTTTTGTTGGATGGACTCCTCGGCCACTTCCAGCGAAAAATCGATGACACCATCGTCGTTAGGCGGTGTGGTCAAAACGCCGAGTTCGAGGGAGTTCAGCAGCTTGCGGGCGTCGCCGTCGCTGGATTTCGCGAGGTGTTTGGCGGCTTGCGGTTGCATGACGATGCGTTTTTTTCCAAACCCGCGATTTGGGTCGGTTAGGGCGCGTTGCAGCAGTCTTTCCAGCTCCTCATCGGGGATTGGCTCTAGCTGAAACACCTGCGAGCGCGACACCAGCGGGCTGTTGATGTAAAAAAACGGGTTGTGCGTCGTCGCGCCGATGAAACGCACGGTTCCCCGCTCAATGTGCGGCAACAAAACGTCTTGCTGCGCCTTGTTGAACCGATGGATTTCGTCCACGAACAAGGTGGTGGCTTGCTCCTTGCTTCGCAAAAACGTCGCGGCCAACTCCACCGACTCGCGGATCTCCTTCACGTTGGATTCCACGCCGCTAAGGTTCACGAAGCGCGTCGCCGTCTGGTTGGCGATCAACTGCGCCAGGCTGGTCTTGCCGACGCCGGGCGGCCCGTAGAAAATCAGCGAAGTGAAGCGATCCGCCTCCACCGCGCGGCGCAACAGCTTGCCCTCGCCCAGGATGTGCTGTTGCCCCACGTATTCATCCAGATTTCGCGGCCGCATCCGGGCTGCCAACGGCGCATTTGCGGCTGTAGCCGCGTTGTTGCCGGCCGAACCGGGATTTTGGGGCAATTCATCGAAAAGATCGCTCATGGCAGGGGCCTGACGCTACACCCATAGCACAGGATGCGGGTTCCAACCGGCCTCACTTCACGATTTTCCCGCCGATGCCCAAAATCGCCGCGTTTTGCTTGGCCGCCTCCGCCTCGGCAATTTGGCCGTCCTGGACGTACATTTGCGACAACGCGGTCCAGGCCAGTTGATCGTTCGGATTCAGCGTCGTGGCCTGCAAGGCGGCTCCGATCGCGGGCTTGATTTGGCCGTCTTTCATCAGCGCGAGGCCCAGGGCGTGCCAACCGTCGAAAAACTCGGGATCCAGTTCGACGCACTGGCGGTATTTCGCCACCGCCGCCTTCAAGTCTCCCACCGCCAGGTCGCCGCTGGCATCGTCAAAGAGTTCGTCGCGCTGATTTGAGGCGCTCAATTTACCGCCGGGCAAATTCTTCCAAACTCATGGGCGTCAACTTGCCATCGGCCCCCTGCACGAGGGGGGGGCGCGGATTGGCCGCCCTGACGCGCGATTCAAACCAGGCGTTGAACATCTGCGTGGAGAGAAAGGAGCTTATCTGGTTGGTTAGCTGCTGGCGGTCTTCCGGCTCGGTTTTGCGCTGGGGCAACTCGCGCGATTCCAGGTAAACGAGGAGCAAGGCGTCATCCAGCAGCTCCGGCTCGGCAAATTCGCCCGCTTCCAGCTCCGTGGCCGTGCGGCTGAGCGTGGTGGCGTAGTCGGTCCCTTCCGGCGTACCGGTCCGCGCAAAAGGCTTGGGGCTTACCGCCTCGAATCCGGCCGCTTTGGCCGCGGCGGTAAAATCCGTGCCTTCGGTCAGGTTCGCGCGAATTTTCGCCAGAGCCTCCTCCCCGGCATCTTGCAGCCGCTGGTTGATCTCTTGCTCGCGCAGCGTTTCCGCGATTTGCGCCTTGGCCTCTTCCAGCGTCAGTTGCTCCCGCTCCAGCACCCGATCGATCCAGAACATGTAGATCGCCTTCTCTTCGTCGGCGGCTCGAACCTTGTCAGCCCCCTCCAACGAGCTGTCGGTGGCGAAAATCTCGCGAATCAACTCCGGTTGATCCTTCAGTTCCTCCGGCGGCTCGCTACGCGCAAACGGCTCGGCGGTTTTCACCCGGTCGCCCAACGTCGCGATCGCCGCTTCAAACGTGAGACCCTCGTCGTCCATTTTCGCGGCAATCTCGCGCAAAGTGTCGTTAAACTGCTTGGCCTGCTCGTTGCGGCGTTTTTCGAACTCTTCCTCGGTTTCCTCGTCCTTTTTCTCCTCCTTCAGAAACTTCACGTAGCCGACGGAGCGCTTTGGCTCGGAAAACAGGCTGTCGCGGTTCTCCTCGTAATAGGCCTTGACCGCTTCGTCGGAGATTTCCACGTCCTTGGCAAAATCTTCCCGCTTCAGGGTCACGTGATGGGCGGTAAACGTCTCGTACTGCAGCTCGTAAAGCTGGTCGATCTCCCACGTGGTGGGTTTGTGACCCGCGGCGACCAAGTCGCGCAACTTCCGGAATTTCACGTAGTCGCCCAGCAATTCGTAGAGATCCACCTCCTCCATCGAGTAACGTCCCAGCTCGTTTTTGAGGTAATTTTGGTAAAACTTGGGATCGAACTGCCTGGTGGTTGGGTTCTGAAATTTTGGCAACTGCGCCAGCACCTTCTCCACCTCCTTGGGCGAGGCCTCGATGCCCAATCGCTTGGCTTCATTGCGCAAAACGATGAGGTTGGCGACGAACTGAGTGCGGTCGGACATCGAGTTTCCCGACAGCGCCGCCGCAAACTCGCCCAGCGGGCTGGGTTGGAAAAACGAGGCGCCCGCTCCCAGGTCAAACCGGGCCACGTTGAACAAATTGGCCAAACGCAGCGCATTCTCGATTCGGTAGGGTTGGCCATCCACCATCATCGAACTGGCGGGGCCGCCGGAGGTTGAATCGTATCGGTTGTAGAGCCAGGCAAACGCAACGCAGATGATCGCGGTGACGACGATGAGCACGGCCTTTTGGAATCTTCGGATCGAGGTAAGCATGATTGATCGCGGAGCGGCTACTGAGGGGGGAAACCCGCCAAACTCAACCGGAAAATCGGCCCGCGCTCGGAAACTTGGCGCAAAACACTCGGTCAGGGTTGACGGCGGGCGGAATCGGCGAGTTGTTCGGCGGAAATTGAAGCAAATGAGCGAAAACGCAGACATCATCGAAGAATTGAAGGTGGCCTACGCCATGGAACTTGAGACCGTGCAAAACTACATCGCCGCCAGCGTGAATCTGGACGGCGTGCGTTCGGAAGTCATCAAAAAGGCGCTGGCCGCGGATATTGTCGAAGAACTGACCCACGCCCAAACCCTGGCAAGCCGCATCAAAACCATCGGCGGCACGGTTCCCGGTTCTCAAGCCTTGCCTCGCAACCAAACCGCGCTCCAACCGCTGGAAGACACCACCGACGTGGTGGGAGTGATCAAAGGCGTAATTGAAGCGGAAAACGCCGCCATCGCCCAGTACAACAAGATCATCCAGGTTTCCGACGCGCGCGACTACGTGACCCAGGACATGGCGATCGGGCTTTTGTCCGGGGAGGAACAGCACCGCCGGGAATTCGTGGGGTTTTTGAAGGAGTACGAGAAGGGGTGAGGCCAGGGCGGCAGATTATTTGCCTCCTCGCCCACGGTCCGGAGCGCCGCCTCAATAAAACGCGCTCAATCGCCCCTTCCACGCCTGCTTCAATTCCGCGATTTCCAGCTCCATCGAGCCGGAAACTTGAAATCGGCGGTGCCCGGGCTGGGTTGTCCCCAATTCCCGCGCGTTTCCGAGGTGTTGGCGCGCTTTGGCCAGGTTGTCCCGCGCCACTTCGACGACGATGCGGCCGGGAGACTCGGAAAACAGCTCGGCGGGCGACATTTCCAGGTCTAGCTCGACCCCGGCCCGCTCGGAAAACGCCATTTCCGCAACGGCGACGAGCAAGCCACCTTCGCCAACGTCGTGCGCGGAGCGAATGAGGCCGGCTTGGATGGCAGCGGCGAGATTTCGGTAGATTTCCAGGTTTTGGGCGAAATTTGTCGCCGGTACGGGTTGGGGGCCCAAATTCAGCCTCCGCACCAACACGCTGCCACCCAAATTCGGGTCCGTTTCGCCCAAAAGCAGCAAAACCGAGTCCTCGCCGCGAATGGAGCCGCCGGTGACGTGATCCTGGCTTTCCACGATGCCCATCCCGCTCAAAAGCAGGGTGACCGGGATGGAAATCGGCTCGCCGTCCACCTCAAAAAAGTTGTAAAACGAGTCCTTGCCGGAGACGAACGGAGCCTGGTAAGCGAGCGCGGCTTCCGCCATGCCTTTGCAGGTTTCGACCAGGGCGCCGAGTTCGCGCGAGTCGTCCGGGTTGCCCACGCAAAAGTTGTCGAGAATGGCGACTTTGTCAGGATTCGCGCCGATGCAGACCAGTTGGCGCACGCATTCGTCCACCACGGCGGCGCCCATGGCAAACGGGTCGGTTTTGCCCCATTCCGGCAGAATTCCCAGGCTCAGGGCCATGAGGTGCTCGCTGCCGTCGATGTGGATGACCGCGCCGTCCTGGGGAGCGTCGCCTTTGGCCCCGGCCAGCGGTTTGAGGTAGGTGTTGCCCAAGACTTCGTGGTCGTATTCGCGGATGATCGGGGAGCGGGAGCAAATCGCGAAATCGGCCAGGAGATCCAGGAGGGTCTCGGAAAGGTCCAGGTTCTCAGGATTCGGCGCGGATTGGCTCGGTGGGGCCGTCCACTCGCTGGTGCGATGCTGCCGAGGGGCCGTGTGGAGGGCGGAGTTGTCCAGCTCGCACACCATTTGGCCGTTGTGGCGCACTTTCAGGATGCCGGAGCCGTCGGCCTCGCCCAGCACGCACATTTCCGTCTCGTAGATCCGGGCCAGGCGCTGCAGTTCCGCCAGCGATCCCTCGCGCGCGGCCAAAACCATGCGTTCCTGGCTCTCGGAGATGAAGATTTCCCAACTGACGAGGCCCTCTTCCTTGAGCGGCGCGTTTTCCAGGTGCAACTCGCCGCCCACCTCGCTGAGCATCTCGCCCGCGGCGCTGGAAAACCCGCCCGCGCCGCAGTCGGTGACGAATTCGATCAATCCGCGGTCGCGCGCGTCGAGGATGAAGTCGGCCACCTTTTTCTCCTCGATCGGGTTGCCGATCTGCACGGCTTGCTGGTCTTCCTGATGGCTGGCGTCGTCCAGCGCCATGCTCGAAAACGTGGCCCCTTTCAACCCGTCGCGCCCGGTCCGCCCTCCCACGGCCACGACTTTCATGCCGGGGGCGACTTTTTTGGGAATATCCGCGATGGGGATGACCCCGGCCGTGCCGCAGTAAACCAGGGGGTTGTAGATGTAGGCGGGGTCGAACTGAATGGCGCCGGAAACGGTGGGGATGCCCATGCGGTTGCCGTAATCGCGAACCCCGCGAACGACGCCGCGCATGATGCCGAGCGGGTGGATGACGTCGTCAGCGCGGATGTCCTCCGGCTTCGTGTCCGGCGGGCCGAAGCAAAAAACGTCGAGATTCGCGATCGGCCGGGCGCCTTTCCCCGCGCCCAAAATATCGCGGATCACGCCGCCCAACCCGGTGTTGGCCCCGGCGTAGGGTTCGATGGCGCTGGGGTGGTTGTGCGTCTCGGCTTTCAGGCAAATGGCCAGATTTTCGTCCAGGCGGATGAATCCGGCGTTGTCGTCAAAGGCGGCGAGGACAAAATCAGGCTTTTGCTCGCGAATTTGGTCGGTCACGGCCTTGACGTAGGTCTTGAAGAGGCCATCAACGGTCTCAGCCGTCCCATCGCGGGTGTGGCGGATCTCCGCGTTGAAGATGCGGTGCTTGCAGTGCTCGCTCCAAGTTTGGGCGATCACCTCCAGCTCCACGTCGGTCGGTTCGCGCTTCCACTCGGCGTAAATGCGTTGCACCTCCAGCATGTCCTCGCGGCTCAGGGAGAGCTTCATCTCGCCGCTCAGGGCGAGAAGGGCGTCGGCGTCGAGATCGGCGATGGGGATGTGGCGAAAGGTCATCGGTCCTAACCGATTGCCCACTTTTGAGGGCATCTCAAGGCCGCCAAGCTTGAAAGATGGGCGGAGCGGAATTCGTGGGAAATTCCGAAGCCTGCAAGCCGCCAATTTCTCCCGCCAATCCTAGCATGAACCTGGAAATCCCCACCTTTGCCGAGCAAAAGCGCCTCAACCGCGCGGACATCGCCTTTTGCCTGGTGCATCAGCCCGGAACCGGCCAGGTTTGGTTCGGCAGCTCGGACGCCAACGTCCATCACATCGATCTCGACGCCGAAAAGCCGGAATCGGCCGCGTTTACCGGCGATGGTCACTCCAGCTACGTCACCGGCCTCGCGAGAGCCGGCGATTCCCTGGTTTCATCCAGCTACGACCGGCATTTGTGCTGGTGGAACCCAAAAACACGCGCCCTGACGCGGAAAATCCCCGCCCACGACAAATGGATCCGCACGCTCGCCGCCTCGCCGGACGGCAAAACCCTCGCCAGCGTCGCCGACGACATGGTTTGCCGCCTCTGGGACGCGCAAAGCGGCGCCATGATCCGCGAGCTGCGCGGTCACGAGCCCCAAACGCCGAACCACTACCCTTCCATGCTCTTCACCTGCACGTTTTCGCCCGATGGCCGGATTTTAGCCACTGCCGACAAAGTGGGCCGCATCGTGCTTTGGGACGTAGCCCGCGGCCAGCCCGTCACCACGCTGGAAGCACCCACCATGTACACCTGGGACCCCCGCGCCAGGCGCCATTCCATCGGCGGCGTGCGATCGCTCGCTTTTTCCCCGGACGGCCGCATTTTGGTCGCCGGCGGCATGGGTCAGGTGGGCAACATCGATCACCTGGGCGGCAAAGCCCGCATCCGCGCCTTTGACTGGAGCGCCGGCGAGACATTGGCGGAAATTGAGACGGACAAAGTCAAGGGCCTGGTGGAGCAACTGGATTGGGCGCCGGATGCAAGTCACCTGCTGGCCATGGGCGGCGATCACAAGGGCCTGCGCCTGGTCATCGACCCCAAAACCTGGAAAATCGGCAAAGAGGAGAACACCCCCTTCCACATCCACGCCTTCGTCCGCGACGGCGCCCGCCTCATCGCCGCCGGCCACAACGGCCTGAGCGTGACGGACGTGAGCTAGGAGGCTGTCGGACTTAGCCCGCCCGGCGTCGAAAATCGAGGATTCGGCCCAAATTTCCCTTCGTTTTCGTCCCATATGTCCTCATAAAGTCCTCAAACACCTGAAAATTTTGGCTCGAACCTCGAATTTCGCCGCCAGACGTTCTAAGTCCAACAGCCTCCTAGGTCAGCGTTAGCGTTAGACGTCGGCCATCTGGCCTTGCGCAATGCAAGCGGCCGCTTGCGCCACAAACCCAGCCTAACCAACCGCTAACCCACTTCCTCTCCCGCCCTTTCGATGGCCTGGATCGCGGCTTCGGCGGCTTTTTTCACCGAGTCATCCTCATCCTCAACCAAGGGCTGAATTTCCTCCAACGCGCTGCTGGCTGAGGGGCCGTATTTCTCCAGCGCGGCCAAAACATTGGCTCGCACGGGCGCTTCGGGGTCCTTGAGCGCGGCGACCAGGGCGGGGAGCGTTTCCTTGATGTCGGGCTCCAATCCACCGAGCGCAACGGCCGCCCGAGCGCGGGCCAGGGGCTTGACGCTCTTGAGCGTGGCCAGCAACGGAGATCTGGCGGCCTCGCCGGAGTTGCCGAGTGCTTTGGCGGCGGCGGCGGCCACTTTTTCGTCGGCGTCGGCCAGCAAATTCGCCAAAACCGGGACGGCGGCCTGCGCTTCTTCGCCAAATTCGCCCAACGCGCCCAAAACGGCCAGTTTCACGTTCGGGGCGCCGCTTTGCAACACGGCCATGAGCGCGGGCAGGGCGGCTTTGGCCTTGTCGCCCATGACGCTGAGGGTTTGGAGCACGGCGAGCTGCAAATCCGGCGAATCGCGCTTGAGCGCTTGAACCAAGGCGTCGATGGCGCCGGCGGCGTCCGGCCCGATTGCGCCGAGACACTTGGCAGCGGCGACTTGCACGCCGGGATCGGCATCCTCCAGCGCTTTGGCGATTTCCGGGACGGCGGGCGCGGCGGCTTTGCTCAGGGTGGCCAGGGAATCGATGGCTTGCTTGCGAACCTCAGCGGCTTCGTCGGCCAGGCCTTCCGCCAAAAGCGGCAACTGATCCGGACCCATGCGGCCCAAGACCTCCAAAACCCGCTGCCGCACGGGGACGGGTTGGTTTTGCATGGCTTGCTTCAGCGCGGGCACGGCTTTTTCGCCCAAAGTCGCCAACGCTTCCATGGCCAGGGCTCGAACGCCTTGCTCGCTGTTGTTGAGCGCGCCGATCAAAACCGGCAACGCGGGAACGGCGGCTTCGCCAATTTCCTTGAGCGCCCAGGCCGTGGCCATGCGCACCTCGGTGTCAGGATCTTCGAGCGTTTTGCGCCAAAACGGGTTGGCCGCTTCGCCGATTTTTCCCAGCGCCATGGCGATTTCGCCCTGCAATTCGTCGCCTTGCTCCAAGCCGCGCATCACCGCGACCAGCTGCGGCACGCTGGGCGCCGCGGGGTCGCCCACCTCGCCAATGACCTGCGCCGCGCGGAGCCGAATCACGGTTTGCGGATCGTGCAAGCGCGCCAGCAACGCTTCGACCGCAGGCCCCGCTTCGCCGGCAAACCGGCCGATCGCCTCCACCGCGGCAAAACGCACGTCCGGCTCCCCGTCGTTGAGGGCGCGTTCCAGCTCCGGGAGGCTAAATTCCGGCGAAAGCTGCATTTTTCCCAGGGTTCGGGCTGCTTCGCGCCGCAGCATGGGCTTGGCCTCGCGCAAGACGGCGGCGACCGGCTCCAGGGCGTAATCCGACTTGGCGGGCGGCAAACCCAGGGCCCAGGTCGCGTGAATTCGCGCTTCGGGATCGGCCGTGCCATCCGTCATCACCGCCACCAGCTCCGGAGTGGCTGCGCGGCCGAAAACTTCGCCCAAAATGCGCGCCGCGGCGTGCCGTTGCTCGTCGGTTCCGGTTCGCAGCAGATTCAGCGCGGATTGGCTGCCAATCCCGTCGATGGCGCGTTTTGCAGCGTCGCGAATCTCGGGTTTGCTGGCGGAAAGTTGCCGCGCCAGGTCGGGAATCGCCACGCTGGCCTCGGGGCCCAGTTTTCCCAGCGCATCGGCAATTTTGCCCTGCAAATCGGCATCGCGGGTGTGGAGCCGGTAGAGCGCGGCCAGTTGCTCGGCGTCCTCAACTCGCGGCGCGGCGATCATGGTCTCCTGGTCGCGTTCGCCAGGCGGACGGCGGGCCAAAAACACCAGCGTGCCGGCTAGAATGATCAAAACGGCAAGAACGGGGAGAATTTTCAGACAACCGAAGCGAAACGGGGGTCGTTTTGCGGGCGCTTTTTCGGGGGAGGCCATGGCGGGGGCTATTTTGGCCCCGGCGGAGGCTTGGATCAAGAGGTTAGCGGCAGCAACCAGGCGCCCAGCATGACCACGGGCAATCCGGCGAACCCCATCAGCGACATCATCACCGAGGAGGTTTTCAAGGTTTCGGCGGCGGTCATGCCGCTCATGCGGCTGATGATCCAGAAACCGCTGTCGTTCATCCAGGGCACCGGTTTCGAGCCGCAGCCGATGGCGAGGGCGAGGTAAACGGGGTTAAACGGCAAATTTTGCGCCAAACCTTCGACGATCGAGATGGCGGTGATCATCGCGACGGTCGCCGATCCTTGCGCGATGCGAACCAGCGTGGTGATGCCGAAAGCAATGGGCAGGACGAGCAATTTGGCGTCGGGCGACATTTCCTTGAGCCACTCGATCAGCCCCGAGCTTTCCTTGATGATGATGCCGAACGCGCCGCCGGCCGCGGTGATGAGGATGATGACCCCGCCGCTGGCCAGGGCCGAGTGGATGGCGGGGCCGAGATCCGCGCGGCTTTTTTGGCGAACCAGCAGGTAAATGCCCGCCAACGCGGCGATGGTGAGGGCGATGTTCTTGTTGCCGAGAATTTCGAGAATTTGGGCCCAAATCGGCAAAATCAGCTCATCGGGCCGATTTTTGTCCAGGCCGTAGGCGAAATCGACCACCGTGGCGCCCGCCAGCAACGGCAACGGGAGCAAAATCGGCAAAAACGAGAGCCAAAGCGGCGGAAGTTGGCTGGGATCGAGTTTTGGCGCTTCAGCCGTGTCCAGGTCGGAATCGCGCAGCGGGATTTCCCACTTTCGGTTGGCCCAAGCGGCGTAGGTAAGCCCGCAAGTGACGGTGAATGCTCCCACGATGAGCCCGGCGACGACCATTTGCAAAAACGGCACTCCCAACGCTTCGGCGACCAGCAGCGGCCCCGGCGTGGGCGGAACCAGCGAGTGCGCCATGGTCGCTCCCGCGACGATGGAGAGCACCAGCAGCAGGTAATTTTTGCCCGTTTTGCGCGCCGCGGCCCGTCCCAGCGGCATGAGCAGGTAAAACACGGTGTCGAAGAAAACGGGGATGCCGAGCACGAAGCTGCTGGAGGCAAATGCGCCGGAAAGCCGCTTGTCTCCGAACCAGTTGCGGATGCCGAGCACGATGCGCTCCGCCGCGCCGCTATCCAGCAGGCATTTGCCGATGATCGCGGCCATGGCGATGACGATGCCGACCTTGCCGCACATCGTCCCGAATCCGGTGGCGATTGCCGAGCCGATCGTCGCCGGCTGGGTGATCGCCGCCACCACGATCGAGGCCAAAATGAGCGAGAGAAAGGCGTGGAGGCGAAAAACGCCGATCGCGAGGATGACGACTGCCATCCCGGCGAACAAAACGAGCAAAGGGTGCATGGCGGACACGATGAAGGCGGATCACCGGCGGAGGAAAGCGGAAAATGGCGATTTGCCCTGCCAACTCAAAAAAAGCTTGCTTTCGTCCTGACATTTTCGCAAGTGGTGGGAATCGTTTTGGCAATGCAGGAGGCTCTCCCCGGTGTTGATCCAAATTTCTTCCGACTCTAACACCAACCTACGAAACCATGAACAACGTAGAAAATCTCGATCAATTGTTCGCCCCGTACATGCAGGCAGGGGCCAACGAATCTCTCGGCGAACTGGGAATCACCACATCGCTGCACGACGCCGTGGACAAGGCCAAGGCCGAGGACTACTCCGAATCGCTCATCGCGTTTTCCGACCTGGAAGACCGCTTGGGCGCCGATCCCTCGCAATCGCCCGCCGGGTTGCTCGAAAGCCTGGCGCAGGCCCAAACCTCCGTTCACGAAGCCATGCGGCATCATCCCGCGATTCCGGACGGACTTCCCGCCCTACCGCCAAATCCGATGGAATCCGTCGCGCCGGTTCCGATCGACAGCATCAATTTTGACGCTCTGGCGGAGGAATACACGAACTACTTCGAGCAGTGCGAGATTCGCAGCGAACACGTCAGCACGCTGGCTTGGTACCGAAATCGGCTCCTCAGAAATAAGGCCCGCTACGAAGAGGTGGCCGCTCAATCCAACGGCGTGCCCTGGTATTGCTTCGGGGTCATCCACGGTTTGGAGTGCTCGTTCAGCTTTCAAAAGCACCTGCACAACGGCGATCCTCTGACGGCACGGACGACTCGCGTGCCCGACGGCCACCCGGAGAGTGGTTCGCCGCCGTTTCCGTGGGAGGTGAGCGCGGTGGATGCGCTGGCGATCAAAAAATTCGGCCAGGATTGGTCGCTACCGCGCCTGCTGCACAACTTGGAGGCCTACAACGGCTTCGGCTATCGCCCCAAACGGGTTCCATCGCCGTATTTGTGGGGTTTCAGCACCCACTACATCAAGGGAAAATTCGTGAGGGACCACGTTTACGACCCGTCCGCGGTGTCCAAGCAATGCGGCGCGGCGGTGATCCTGAAATTGCTGGAAAACGAGGGCGAGATTCAAATTCCGCGCCATCAGCCGGCCCCCGCCGTTCCCGTTCCACTCCCAGCCCCCGCACCGCCGCCGTTGGCGCAAAATGACGGCCAGGCCGTGGAAGCATTGGTCGCCGCCCTGGATTCGGAGCCGGAACCGCCGCGCGAAGAGGTGGGCGTGGTGGACGAATTGCGCAAACTGAGCGAATCCAGCCCGGGTTTGAACAACGAATTGGCGATGCTGGCCGCCAACTACAGGCAGGGCGAGGAATTGCCCCATCGCGTGGCGTCCCGGCTTTCGCCCGATCAATTGGGGGAGCCGGAAGACTTCCAATCCATGGGTGAAAACGTCTTCGAGCGCATCATCGACGAGAACGATCTGGTGCCCGTCACCTTTTTGGAGCTGGGCGCGCAACGGCAACGCAGCGTGGCGCGGGTGGTGCTCACCAAACCGCACAGCATCTACCCTCCCGGACGCGGCTGGGCGACCGGTTTCATGATTTCGCCCACCCTCTTCCTCACCAACAACCACGTCATCTCCGAGCCCCGATTCCTGAAAAAAATCCGCATCCAGTTCAACTATCAGCTGGGCCTGGATGGCTCCGAAACGCACACCGACTCGTTTTTGGCGGTTCATGACGATGCCTTCCACACCAACCCCAGCCTCGACTACACCGTCGTGCGCCTGCAACCGGCCTCCGGGGAAAATCCGGGCGAAAAATGGGGCTTTGTCGAGTTAAACGATGAGGTGCAGTTCCGCAGCGGCCACAACTTCAACATCATCCAGCACCCTGACGGCCGCCGCAAGGAAGTGGCCTTGCAAAACAGCCAATTGCAGGCCGTTTTCAACAACGCCGTGCACTACACCGCCGACACCGAGCCCGGTTCCTCCGGATCGCCGGTTTTCGACAATTTGTGGCAGTTGGTGGCCCTGCATCACGCCGGAGGCGAGTACGACGAACATGCCGGCAAATGGCTCACCAACGAAGGGATTCGCATCGACCGGATTGTCGAGGATTTGCGCGCGCATTTCCAGGACAAGCCCATGATTTTGGACGAATTGGGGATCGCCTGACCGGCGTTTTTCGAATCACCGCCGATTGAACCGCAAAGCGCGGACCGCGGAGGGAGCGGAGTCCTTTTTCGAAGCCGAACCCGAGCCCGATCCGTAGTGTTTTAGCGCTTCGGGCATCATCTCGTTCAACTCCTCGATTCGCCGGCTGTCCACCGGGTGAGTGCTGAGGAAACCGGGGACGTTTGGCCCCGCTTTTTGCGCTTTGTAGGCCGCGAACCGCTTCCAAAGCTCCACCGACTGTCGGGGATCGTAGCCGGCTTTGGCCATGTAAATGGCTCCCAGGCGATCGGCTTCCAGCTCCTGTTTGCGGGAAAATTGCAGCAGGCGCAGGGTGGCCGCTCCCTGGGCGATGACCGGCGCGCGATCCATCCCCGTTTTGCGCTTCAAAATCGCCCCGGCGATCGCTCCGATGGCCGATCCGGCGGCGGCGTTGCTGATGCGCTTGCCAGAGTGACGCGCGGTTACGTGCGCCAACTCATGCCCGAGAACAGCGGCCAGTTGGGGCTCGTTTTGCACGACCTTGAACAAGCCCGTGTGCACCCCAACCTTGCCGCCCGGCAGCGCAAACGCATTTGGCGTGGGATCGTCGAAAAGCACGAACTCCCAGTCGGCGTTTTTGACGTTAACCACGCGAGTCAGCCGGGCAGCAACGCGCTGGGTCATTTCATGTTGCCGGCCGCGGGTGATCGAGCGCTTGCTCTTTTTATACTTGCTGAACTCCCGGGCGCCCATTTGCGCCTCTTTTTCCGGGCTTAGCACGTTGAAACCCAAGGCCGGGTTGCCGTCCTGGGCGAAATTCGGCCCGACAAGCAAAAAAGCGGCCAAAACCAGGGCTGTGATGGCGCGGTAGCGCGCAACGAACGATTTTTTCATGAATGCGGTGGTGTAGGTGGTTGTAAGACAGATAGATGGCGAGGGCCAACTTGCAAAACGCAAACTTTTGCCGGCCTTGGGGGCCAGAGCCCGCCACCGAGCCGGATTTTTTGTAGGTTGACTTGCCGCATCCCAACCGCCAACCTGATCGGCGATGAAAATTTCGACGCTCAACGTCATCGTTTGCCTTGCGGGACTGCTCGCGGCTCAGGATGTTTGGGCAGACGATCTACCGCGCGAAGCGGCGCAAATTTTGGAGCGGCTCCAACAAGCCGAGACGCAAATTCAAGCCAAGGCGGACGCGCAAATTCGCGAAAAACGCCAAGCAGTCGGAAAAATTCTGGAGCAACACGCTTCCCGCGAAACTCGCGCGGGAAATCTCACCGCTGCGGTGGAATTGAAGAAAATGGCGGCCAAATTTCAGGATTCCGGCGAGGAAAAACCGCAACGTGGCCGACTCCCGGGTTTCATCCCGAATTCCGGCAGCATGAAGGTGAAAATCCAGATCGACGGCACTTCATGGATGCTCGTCTCCAAGACGCACCTCTGGCTCAGCCACGATCGCGGCATCGGCGCCCCCGCCGGCCGGCATGGCGGCGAATATCCCACCACCATCGATAGCACCGAATGGATGCCGGAGTGGCAAGGCAAAATCACCGAGCGCTGGGAGATGCCCGAGCCCATGCCGGTCGATTCCGGCCGTTTCGAGTTGCGCGCCCGCCTTCGCTCCGGCCGCGGCATGGTGGAGGTGGAGCAACAACCCAGCAAGGAAAACGGCTACATCGCCAAAATCCGCATGTCCGACGAGAGGGAAGGACGGCGGTTCAGCGGCTCGGACTGGATGGAATTTCGCCTAACCTGGTAGCTGAGCATGATCCCGCGAATTTTGGCAACGTGCTTTGGGATGCTGGCCGGCGCCGGCTTGATTCGAGCCCAGGACGGCGTCCCCGCGGACTCGCTGGACCTGCTCCTGAAGCTGCGAGCCTTTGAAGAGGACACCAGCGCAAAGGCCGCCGCGGAAATCGCCAAACAACGCAGCGCCGCCATTCGGCTCTTGCGCGAAATCGAGGCCAAAGAAGCCGCGAAGGGAAATTTGCAGGGAGTCCTGAAGGTGCGTAAAGCCGCTGAAGCGCTGGAGGCGGGAAAATCGGCCAGCGACGCCGAAAAAGTCGATTTGCTGGCCAGCGCCCTCGTCACTGGCGGCAACCGAAACGGAAACGCGGTCGATTTGGAGCCTGCGGGAAGCTTGACCAGCGCCAAGATGTTTGCGCCGCCGGTGCGCCTCACCTACGAAGTAAACCTGGTGCGCAACGACTTTCGCATCCAATACGCCGCCAAGGAGATTATCTTCAACTGGGAGGGAAATCCTGACGATCTGCGAATTTCCGGGGGCCCGGCATCCGGCCAGCATCGTCCCGGGAAGGGCCGTGTGCCCACCGGCAAGTATGTGACCGTGGTTCAGGAGGTGCTGCCGGGCAAAATGTCGGTTAGCGTGGATGGTCGGGAGCGCGCCACGTGGTTGGCGAATTTTTCCGCGATTCGGGCGCCGGTGCGCGTATTTACCTATCGCGATGGGGTGAGCATTCGCAGCATGACGGCGGAGAAATTGCCGCTGGAATGAAGGAGTGCGCGGTTAGTGCCCGGCAAACTTCAACGGCCGGCGGCAAATAACCCATGGCCACGGTCGCGGCGATGGTTTTTCGCCTAACGGCAGTGTTAGGCATCGGCTGGATGATTCACGCGCACAGCATTCGCGTTAGCGCCCAGGGAGCCCGGCCCATCCGCATCTCCGAGGTGCGCGAGTTTTTGCCCGAGGCGCACGATTTGACGGTGGACGGAACCAGCGCGCGTGGCGGCTTCCACGTGGTGGACCAACGCCGGGCGCGGATCGGCTACGCGGTCAGGACCATGCCGTTTTCGCGCAATGTTAGGGGCTACTCGGGCCCCAGCGACGTGCTCATGGTTTTTGACGCCGATGCTAAGCTTGCCGGGTTGGCCATCCGCCACAGCTACGATACGCCCAGCCACGTGGAGGATGTGGCCAAGGATTACCGGTTCATGGAACGCTGGAACGGCCAAACCTGGGCTGAGCTTGCTGGTCAGACAAAAATTCACGGTGTATCCGGCGCCACGCGAACCAGCGAGGCCGTCGCGAAGAGCGTCAAATTCCGCGCGGGCGCCGGTTTGGGGCAAAAACCTGGAAACGCCGGGATTTCCACGTTTTCGCCGCGATTTCACGACGCCGCGCTGGTTTTGCTCGCCGGGGCGGGGATTGCGCTGGCGTTCTGGCGAAAACCCGCGCTGCAACGCCGCAAAACCTGGATTCACGCGGCCATGGTCGTCTACCTTGGCGTGCTAAGCGGAGATTTGCTCGCGCAATCGCTGCTGACCGGCTGGATGGAGCGCGGCCTCCCCTGGCGCGAGGTCCCGGGCCTCGTCATCCTGGCCGCTGCCGCCTTCGCCGTCCCGTGGGCCACCGGTCACCCGGTTTACTGCACCCATATTTGCCCACACGGCCATTTGCAGCGCTGGCTCATGAAGCTGATCCCGGCTTCCAAACTCCGGCTGCACCGGGACGTGAGGTGGAGCCTGGCCGCCCTGCCCGGCTTGCTCCTAACCACCGTACTCGTCGTCGTTTTCCTGCGCCTACCCATCGACCTCGCCGGAATTGAGCCCTTCGACGCCTGGCTCATCCGCGGCGCCGGCGTTGCCACCATCGCAGTTGCCGTCGTTAGCCTGATTTTCTCCGCGTTTGTCCCCATGGGCTACTGCCGCTTCGGTTGCCCCACCGGATTGCTGCTCAACCTCGTGAAAAAGGAGCCGGGCGGCTTCCATCGGCGCGATTTTTGGCTGCTGGCGTTGCTGCTGCTGGCTGTGTGGCTCTATTTTGGCGCTGAAATCTGGAAACCATGGCTCAAGTGAAATCGCTGCTCGTTCGGACGACGATCGTCGCTCTCATCGTCGCCGGCCTCTCGACGATCGTGAGCCGCGGCGTCCGCTCCGTCCGGCACGAGCACCGCGCGCGCCAGATGTTGCTCCACATCCAAGCGGCGCTGCAAGACTACCACGTGGACCAAGAGCGCTACATTCCACGCCAGGAGTTGACGGGCACCGAATTGCTCAACGTGCTGACCGATTTTGGCTTCCTCAAAACCCTGCCGGTCAACCCCTGGACCAACGAAACCTGGAAGCTCGACGGCGTGGAGCCGGACCATCTCCGCTACGCCACCGACCCGAATTTCGAAACCTACGCCCTGCGCGCGCTGAACCCGAAAACCGGCGAAACCTGGCTGGAAATCGACAGCGTCAGCCGGCCATCGTTGGAGTAGGGGATTTTGGCCGGCCCTTCTGAGACCATTTGTTTGCGATACGTTCCGGATCCTCTACGTTGGGATAAAGATGCACCAGTCCAACGAAGAGACCATGAAATTGTGGCGCGAACAATGTCGCCGCCAGATGGCGCGCCCTATGTCGGCAAGGTTGAAGTATGGCTTCGTTGCTCGTTCGAATCGCGACCGTGAAAATCGCGTGTTCGATTCGATGGAGGAGTATCGAAACTGGTGCGAGGTGAATTTTCCCGATTACCTTGGATATGGCAGAGCAACCAAAATTTGAGCTTGCCCAAGCGCGTGAGCTTGCACAAGCCTTTGCCAAGGAAGGTGTCGAGTACTTGTTGATCGGAAAAGCTGGCGCAATCCTCCTTGGCTATCCGGGAACGACCATGGATTTGGACGTTTTTGCACCCAAAGATCGAGCGAATGCCAGTCGTTGCACCCGGGCTCTTCAAAGTCTGGGATTCACCTTGGAATCGGAAACCATCGAAGCGTTGAACGAGGGCAAAGACTTCGTTCAAATTAAGGATGGTCCGTTCGACATTGATGTTGTGCATGCCCCGGATGGTATTGAATCGTTTGCCGCGGCCTATGAAAGAAGGCTTGACGAAGGGATCTATCCGATTGCCAATCTCAAGGATATCATTGCAAGCAAAAAGGCATCGAACCGTCGCAAGGATTGGGTTGATATGGACCTGCTCGAAGCCTTTGCGGAAGAGTTTTTTGCAAACCAGTCCAAGCCGCTTCGATCTTCTATTGAGCTGACTGAAGAAAATTCAGCATCAGAACCTGGCGAATCATTTGGAGAGGAAAACAGCCCGTAGAGCCGTCATTCTCCCATTCGAGTTTTTCAGCGGTTTCGCGCCCGCCGCGTTCGCGCTGCCGTTGCCGCGTTTTGACGGCGGGTGACGAATTGCCAAAGGGCGTGTTCCAGGTGCTCGCCGGTGTCCAGGCACACGTAGTCCATGCCGTAGGTGGTCGCTGCGGAACGCAACCCTTCCTGGTGCGCCTCGAAGCGTTCGAGGTAACTCTTGCGCGCGATTCCGGGATCGATGAAAAACTCCTGACCGGTCTCCGCATCGCGAAAATGCTTGGCTTCGTCGAACGCGAACGTCTTCTCCGCGGGATCGAGAACCTGGAACAGCACCACGTCATGCCCGGTCGCGTGGAGCTGACGCAGCCCCTGCCGAACCGTGCCTAACGGAACCAAAAAATCCGAAATCACCACGATGAGACCGCGGCGGCGCACCATCTGCGGAATGCGCTCTAACATCCCGGCCAAATCGGTCGCGTTGCCCTGACAATCCTCCTCCAGCATGAGCATGAGCCGGCGCAGATGCCCCGGCCGGTTTCGCGGCGGAAGCTGCTCGGCCAGGTTTTCGTGAAACGTGCTCAAACCCACCGCATCGCCTTGATGCATGAGAAAATAACTCAGCGTGGCGGCCAACGTGTTGGCGTAATCCACCTTGCCAAATTCGCCGGAGCCAAATTCCATCGACCGGCTTTGATCGACGAAGAGGTGGCAGCGCAGATTCGTCTCGTCCTCGAATTTTTTGATGAAATGCCGGTCGCTGCGGGCGTAGACCTTCCAATCGATGTAGCGCGGGTCGTCGCCGCGCGAATACTGGCGATACTCGCTGAATTCCACGGAAAAACCGTGGTACGGGCTGCGGTGGAGCCCTTTCCAGAAGCCCTCCACCACCACGCGGGCACGCAGCTCGAGCGAGCGGATGCGCATGAGCGCGCTGGGATCGATGAAGCTGGAAGCCGTTTCGCGCATGGGCACTGTTTCCACCGCGCCGGCGAACTGCAAGCCGCGCTGGGCGCAATTTTCCGCACCGCACCCATCTCGCCGGTTGCGAATTCGCGCGATCTCGGCGACTATCGGTCCCACCATGGCTCTCGACAAAATTACCCGGGTTGCCGGCAAGGGCGTCCACGTCCCCGGTGCGGATATCGACACCGACCGCATCATTCCGGCCCGTTTCATGAAATGCGTGACCTTCGACGGGTTGGGCGAGTATCTTTTTCACGACGTGCGCTACGATGAAGGCGGCGCCAAAAAGGAGCACCCGCTGAATTTCCGGCCGGACGCGCCGATCCTGATTTCCGGGGTAAATTTTGGCTGCGGCAGCTCGCGCGAGCACGCTCCTCAAGCTCTCTACCGGCACGGAATTCGCGCCATCATCGCGGGCAGCTTTGCGGAGATTTTTTTCGGCAATTGCACGACCCTGGGCATCCCCTGCGCGAGCGCGGCGGAGGGTGATCTCGCCAAAATCGCCGCCGCCGTTGATGGCGACCCTGATTTGGAGCTTACCGTGGATGTGGAGGCTCAGCAGGTGAGTTTTGGCGATGTTAGGGTTCCCGTGAAAATTCTCGACACTGCTCGCGATGCGTTGATCGCCGGCAAATGGGACCCGATCGG
Organism: Verrucomicrobiales bacterium; assembly: GCA_965224535.1. Classification (GTDB taxonomy): domain Bacteria; phylum Verrucomicrobiota; class Verrucomicrobiia; order Verrucomicrobiales; family DEV007; genus JBCDHN01. The sequence goes on along the minus strand of CBDCZR010000019.1, from coordinate 136,590 downwards.
CGAGTTGCTGGAAGGCGCCGCCGCGGTAGCTGAAACAGCGCAAACGTTGTCGGCCGAGGATCGAAGTTAACGCCGAGGTCGAACGAAAAAAATCGGCCTCAGCGTGGAAATCGCCCGTTCACCGGCGAGACCTGACTACTAACGCCAATCCTGAGCCAGGCTGAGGTGCGAGGGGTTGGGCTGCAAATCCAGATAGGCCACGGCTTTTTGCGCCATTTCCGCGAAAATCGGCGCGGCGATGCTTCCGCCGGTTAACGCGGCTGCTGAGCCTTGGGGATCGTCGATGACGACGATGCCGGCCAGCTGCGGATCGTTGGCCGGCAAAAATCCGCAAAAACTGACGACGTAGCGGCCGGGCAGGTAACCAGCGTGCTCAGCCGAGTATTTTCGCGCCGTGCCCGTCTTGCCGGCGACGAGGAAGCCAGGAACTTGCGCCGCGGGAGCCGTACCGCCGGGTTGGGTGACAGCGACGAGGGTGCGCGTGAGCTCGAAGGCGGATTTTCGCGATAAAGCGCGGCCGCGGAGGTCGCGCAGCGTCGCGGAATCGCCAACCGCGTGGACGATTCGCGGGCGCAGGAGGTCCCCGCCGTTGGCGACGACGCAGAGGGCGTTGAGCATTTGCAGCGGCGTCACTGCGACTTCGTAGCCGATTGCCATGCGGCTGAAGCTGGTGGGGCTCCATTTGCTGGGATGCGCGATCATGCCGGGGGCTTCAGCGCTGAGGCGAACGCGGGTGGCGCGGTTGAAGCCGAAGTCGATGGCGGCGTCATAGAAGCGCTCCGGCCCTAACATGCGCGCCACTTGGTAGGCGCCTACGTTGCTGGATTTCGCCACGATTTGCGTCACGGTCAATTCACCGTAGGCGTGGCTATCGCGCAGGGCGTGACCGGCTTCCCAAAATTCGCCGTGATGACAAAAAACCGGGCTTTCCGGCAGAACCAGACCGCGATCGATGGCGGCGCCGAGGGCGACGATTTTGAAGGTGGAGCCGGGTTCGTACTGATCTTGGACGGCGAAGTTGCGGCGGTTGCCCTGGCGGGTGGCGAGGTCAAAGTGCGGGCGGTTGGCGAGGGCAAGAATTTCGCCGGAACGCGGGTTCATCCAGATGGCGCAGATTTTTTCCGGACGATGCCGGGCAAAGGCGGCTTGGAGGCTGCGTTCGACGATTTCCTGGAGTCCCATGTCGATGGTTAGGCGGATGGAGCGGCCGTCTTGGGCGGGGGTGTCCACGCTGCGATAGGCGGCGATCTCGCGTCCGCGGCTGTCGCGCTGAACGTGGCGCAGGCCGTTGATTCCGCGCAAAACGCGATCCATGCCGCGCTCGACTCCGGATTTGCCGGTGGAATCCGAGCCCACAAATCCCAGGACGTGGGCTAGGCGGTTCGGGCTGGGGTAGAAGCGTCGGGTTTCGCGCCGAAAATCCAGCCCGGCCAGGTTTTCATCCAAAAGTCGCGCCCGGAGCGAACGGAAGGCGTCTTCCTCCAGGTTTGTAGCGAGGTCGACCACGGCTTTTTTCGTCACTTCCGCGAAGCGTTCATCCAATTCCGCGCGGGTCATGCCGAGGTCCTGGTGCAGCGCGTTGCTTAGGTGAAAGCGGTAGCGTTGGAGGAGGGTTTTGCGGCCGTATTTGCGGCGAATTTCCGCGGGCGAGAGGTTTTCCGCGGCAGCTAAGCCGCGCACGGCCACGTTATGATCGCGCAGGTGATAGGAGTCGGCGTAGAGGGTGTAGACGCTCTGGTTTCGGGCGAGAAGTTCGCCGTTTCGGTCGTAGATGGCGCCGCGTTTGGCGGGGATTTTTTGCGGGCGGCTGTAGATTTTTGCGGCCTTGGCGGCGAGTTCGTCATGACGCCAGATTTGAAGCTGGACGAGGCGTAACGCGAGTGCTGCGAAAACCAGGACGAGGCCGATGGTTAGCCAGGCGAGGCGCGATTTCAGTGCGGAATCGGCGGCGGACCCGGGAAATCTGGTGGCTCGGTTAGGCATCAGCTGGGCCTCTCCAGGTTAAGCGGTCGCTACGCGACGCATTTGGGTCGGGTCCGCCGATCCGTGGGTTTAAACCCACGGCTACCATACGGCGTCCCGATAGGACGCGATTGTTGTGCGTGGCGGTCCGTGGGTTGAAACCCACGGCTAGCATGCGGCGTCCCGATGGGACGCGATTGTTGTGCGTGGCGGTCCGTGGGTTGAACCCGGCTAACATGCGGCGTCCCGATGGGACACGATTGTTGTGCGGGCGGCGTTGGGGTTGGTGCGGAGCCTTGCTCGGATGCGTTTGGTCGTCGGCGTGTTTGGCTCGAATGACCGCAAATTTCCGCCAATGCTCCCGACAGCCGTAAATCCGACAGCCAGGAATCGTCGCGTAGCGACAGATAATGTTAGCCGTGGGTTTCAACCCACGGAACGCGTTTCGTAATTTCCATGCGTCGCGTAGCGACCGCTTAAACGGTGGGGAAGAACGGAACGCTTTTGGGCCTTGAGCGGTCGCTACGCGACGCATAGCATCGCACGTGCCGATCCGTGGGTTGAAACCCACGGCTACCATACGGCGTCCCGATGGGACGCGATCGTTGTGCAGGCGTTGACGATGGCGTTGAGGGCGGCTTTTGAACGGAGTCTCGCCCGGATGTGTTTGGTCGCCGGCGTGTTCGGCTCGATTGGCCGCAAATCTCCACCGATGCCGGCGAATGCTGGGGATTCCGCTGCTTTTCACCGTTTTCGCAAATCCATCATTTCCGGTTCGATCACCAAAACCTGCTCCGGGGCGATGGGGCGCAGGCCTTCCTTGGCAGCTAAGCTGGCTTCCAGCCGCTCGCGGTTCATGAGCCGGGCGATGCGCAGCTCATACATCTCCACCTCGGCCTCCAAATTCGCGATTTTTCCCTCCAAATCGCGGATTTCATCGCCTTTCCGAACATGCAGGTTACGCAAATACACGTAGCTGATGGCCAGGGCGCAAACCGTGCCGAAAATCGCCAACCAAGCTAGAAAATCCGAAACCCGGAACTCGAGATCCGATCCGGGCCGCGCGCCTCGGGATCTGGAGTTTCGAAATTCGGCGTTTCGACTCATGACGGCTCCTTCAGGCGTTCCGCCACGCGCAATTTCGCGCTGCGCGAGCGCGGATTTTCGGCGATTTCCTGCTTGGTGGCGGTAACCGGTTTCCTCGTCAGCAGGCGATAGGCCAGGTCGGGATTCGGCTTCGGCGCCGGCCACTCCGGGCGATCGATTTCCGGCTTGCTGCGGCGTTTGAGGTATTGTTTGACGATGCGGTCTTCCAGCGAATGAAAGGTGATGACGGCGAGCCGGCCGCCGGGTTTGAGCCAATGCGTGGCGGCGTCGAGCCCGCGCATGAGGTTGTCCAGCTCGCCGTTGACCTCGATGCGCAGGGCCTGGAACACTTTGGTCGCCGGGTGCAGTTTTCCGCTGCGGGGGCGCGTTTTTTCGATGATTTCGGCGAGCTGGCGCGTTGTCTCGATGGGCGCGTTTTGGCGGCGTTTCACAATTGCGCCGGCGATGCGCGCGGCCGAGCGTTCTTCGCCGAAATCGCGGAAAATGCGCTTCAACTCGGCCTCGGGCTCGTGATTGACGACGTCGGCAGCCGTGCGGGGCCAATCCGGGTCCATGCGCATGTCCAGGGGACCGTCGGATTGGAAGGAAAAGCCGCGTTCGGGCTCATCGATCTGGTGGGAGGAGATTCCCAGGTCCAGGAGCACGCCATCGATCTTCGGGGTGCCGGTTTCCTCCAAAATCTCGCCAAAATCGGCGAAATTCGCCCGCAAAGCGACGAAATGGCCTTCGAACGACCAGCATTTCGCGGTCGCCTCCTCCAGCGCCTCGGGATCGCGGTCAAAGCCGATGACTTGCGCGCCGTGCTCCAGCAGCTCAAAGGCGTGCCCGCCCCCGCCCAACGTGCCGTCGACGATGCGTTTGCCGTCATCGGGCTGGAGGAATTTCACGGTTTCATCCAGGAGAACGGAGGTGTGGTAGTGGCCGGTCACGTTCCAGGAAGGAAGCCGCGGTTTGCCAAAAATCTTGCCAAAATTTCCCGCCCCGCCCGCGTGTTCCGCCCGCGAGGTTTCGATCCACGGGCGGAACAGGGCGTGTGCGAAAAAGCTGGGCTTGGCGAAAATCGCGTGGGCACGCATGGCTTGCGCTTCAGGTTTCGAGGTTTCGCCGGACGGGAAAAGCGCGTTTCGCAAAGAATTTTCGCAGAAATGGCGCAAATCGCAGGATTGGCGGCGATGAATGAACAATAGCGACGATACTAAATTTTATTTTGCCCCAAAGGTCAATCATTAAGTCCAAATATTAAGGATTTCTGTAATGTTAGTCTGGTAATTTTGGTAATTCTAGGCCAATTTCCGCAAGCTGGTAAGAATTGAGAAATTGTTTAAACTTGAGAATTACGGCCGCCCTGCTTAAATGCGCGTTTCCGGTCGAGTCAAAGCATGAACCTTAACCTGATAGCCCACAAATGGCGCTGAGAGCCGGCATCGCATCGAAAGTCAGAGGCGCCATTGGCGGCATCCTCATCGGAATCGTCCTTTTCCTGGTGTCTTGCGGGCTTCTCTGGTTCAACGAAGGCCGCGCCGTGGCCGAATACCGCGCGATCGGTGAGTTGGCCGACCACACCGTGGAAATTTCCCCACTGCGGGTCAATCCCGACCACGAGGGCAGCCCCGTCTACCTCAGCCACCCTGCGGAACCGTCGGGAAAACTGCGCGACGCTCAGTTTGGGATCGAGCGAACGGCGATGCGGCTGGTCCGCACCGTGGAGATGCTTCAGTGGCAGGAAGAGCGCCCCTCGAAACGCGATCTCGACCGAGGCGCGCAACCCAGCTACCGGCTGGTTTGGGCGCCCAACCGCATTTCCAGCGAGGAGTTCCTTTACCCCGACGATCACGAAAACCCGGCCATGCGCTACATCACCAAGACGTGGATGGCGGACAAGGTGACGATGGGCGCGTTTCGTCTGCCGGCGGAATTCATCCTCAAGCTCGACAACTACGTGCCGGTCGAAACGATCAACGCGGTGCCGACCATTCCGGAGGGGGTCATCCACATCCCGGGCGGCCTCTTCATCGGCGACAATCCCAACGAGCCTCAGATCGGCGAATTGCGCATTTCGTTCAAAGCGCTGGACCCGCAAGCTGTCAGCCTGATCGCGCGGCAATTTGGCGATACGTTCGACAGTTACATCGGGCGCACGGGCAAGATTGTGTCGCCAATCCGCACGGGGGCGCATTCGCGGCGAGATTTGATCGCCTACGAGCGGCGCCAAACGCGCTTTCTCACGATGCTGCTGCGCGGGGTCGGCTATTTTTTGATGCTGGCGGGTTTGGCCATGGCCAGCAGCCCGCTGACGATTTTGGGCCGGGTGGTGCCGCCGATCGGGCGGATGCTGAATTTTGGGCTCACGATGGTTTGCGCGCTGGTGGCCGGGATTTTTACGTTGGGCACGATCATGCTAGCTTGGGTGATGCATCGGCCGGCGTTTGCGGTTGGTTTGGGCGTGCTGATCCTGTTTTTGCTGATTTTAGTGCTGCGATCGATGCGCAAACCGGACGAGGAGTTCGAGAAAGCGAAGAGACGGCTGCTGGCGCCGGTTTGAGGGCTGAAATCCGCTTGGATTCGGCCCCATTCCAAAATCGCCGCCATTTTGCAACGATGGCTCTTGGCGCCATTTCAGTCGGAAGGGGAAGAATCTTCACATGCAACGCGCTTGGATTCGCGTAAAATGGGGATTCGCTGAAAGATCGGGAGGCCGATCGATCGTAACCTCTCCTAAAACACACCAAAACCGAAATCGGTACGATGAAAAACCACCTCTTGGCCGCATTTGCGGTCGCAATCGGGGCTCTGGCCCCAGCGGTTGGGCAGAACGACGCGCAAGGAGCCAACACCTCCGAATCGCTAACTTTCCAACACTACCCGCGTTATTATTACAACGCCAATCGGACGCCCAAATTCACCCTGCTCTTCAACCAGGAAGTCGCTCCTCTCCGCGCCGGAAGGGAGCTTTTTTTCCAGGATCACGACGGCAAGGCAGTCAACGCCAAGGCGCGGCGAGCCACGGCTGAAGAAATCGGCAAATTGTGGAAGTATTACGGCGGCGCAAACAAAGTTTCGCCCCCCGCGGAGCGCTTTTTGACGGTCGAACCAAGCCGTGCGCTGCCCGTGGGCCGAAATTGGCGGCTCATCCTTCCCCAGGGGCTGCAAAGTAAGAGCGGCAAGCTGAAATTGGCCAAGCAACAAACGGTTGGCGCCGGCACCATTCGGGCCTTTACGGTGCAGAATTCTCACGCGCAAAATCCTTACAATTCAGAGGCGACCATCGGCGTTTATTTCTCCAAGGACATCGATCCATCGCTCAAAGACGCGGTTGGCCGTTTTATCCAGCTTTCGCCCAGGCCGGAGAATTTTCGGATGGAAATGGCGCGGCGTTCCGTGCGGATTTTTGGCGATTTTGAGTACGGCCAAGCCTATGATTTGTCCGTAAAGGCCGGTTTTCACGGTTCCGACGGTCTCGAGCTAGCCGAACCCTATCGCAACGAGATTTTGTTCGAGCCGCGCGAGGGTTTTGTCACGTTGCCGGACTATGATATCGCTCAACCGCTTAGCGGCGATGGAACCTTCAAAATTCTGGCGGGAAACCTGGAAAATATCCGCATTCGGGTCAAAGAGCTGAAAGATGACTCGCTCGTCTACGCGATGCGCGGATACGCGATCTACGATCCCGAAAAAGTCGATTGGAAAGAGGGTCAAAAGTATCCGGCCTTCGAAATGGTGCCGGGCACGACGATTTACGACGAAACCGTTCCCATAACCAGCAAGCTGGATCATAGCGATAGCGTCAATTTGGAGTGGTCCAAGGTCGTTCCCAGCGGAAATCCCGCCGGCTTGTATATTAGCGTGGAGGGCGACTCGCGAAGGCATCCCAATCTAAAAAAACATCGCGTGGGCGCCGCCAGCATCGTGCAATTGACGGATTTAGGCGTCGTTTGGAAAAAGAACGCCAAGCAGTCGCTGGCATACGCGTTTTCGCTCAAAACCGGCAAACCGGTCGCCGGAGCGGCGATGGAGCTTTTCGATGCGGATAATAGCCAGCTTTCAAGTTATACCACCAACCAGGATGGCGTGGCTACGATCCCGCTTACCGGTTCCAATGCGAATACGCGCTACCTCGTCACCACCCATGGCGCGGACCGTTATGCGACGGATTTCGATCCCGCGATGCGCCGTGGCCTGTCGACCTGGCGTTTTGATATTCACCAAAAATATTGGCGTACTCCGGACGAACGCCTCCGCACGTTTCTCTTCAGCGACCGCGGAATCTACAAACCCGGCGACACCGTGTATCTCAAGGCGATCGCACGGATGGCCGACGGCGAAAAATTGCGCCAACCGGCGAATGGCGAGGGATTTGGCGCGCAATTGACCGTTTTTGACGGCCGCGACCGCGAAGTGTTGACGCGCTCGGTGAATTTCAGCAGCCGTGGAACGCTGGATACTTCATTTCCGCTTCCTAACGGGACCACGGGGACCTATCGGGCGCAGTTGGACTTCGACAACCTGCTCGGCAAAAATCCCAACGATCCGGACGACGATCATTACGACCGCTATGCGCGGCACTTTTTTACCGTTGCCGACTACCGGCCCAACACCTTTGAAGTTCATGTCGACAGCGAGCCGGTTTACGATCGCGACGCCGAAATTCAAATCCCGGTCCGCGCCAACTATTATCGCGGCAAGCCGCTTTCCAAGGCGCAGTTGCGCTGGCACGCTTCGTACTATGCCAGCACCTTCCAGCCGGCCGGCTTTGAAGGTTATGTTTTTGGCGAGCGCAACAACGACGTTCGCGGAAACAAGGCCGGCGAGGCGAATTTGGACGAAACCGGGTCGAATTTGGTTGGTTTGGACTTCATTCCGGCCGATAGCCTGGAACAACCGGTTCGGGTCAGTTTTGGTTTGGACGTCACCGACATCAATCAGCAGACCATCTCGAAAAATTCCAGTTTTCTCGTCCATTCCTCCGGTTATTACCTGGGCCTGAAATTGCCGAATCAGTGGTTGGAAGCGGGAGACGCGTTTGAGGTGGGATTACAGCCGGTAACGAAAGATGGCGAGGTTTTTGGCAAAGCCGTCGATGCGAAGCTTACGATCGAACGGGAGGTATGGACCACGCTGAAGTATGAAAGCGCCGGTGGCCAAATCCGGCACAAAAATCAGTGGGTTTACCAACCGGTTAGCGAGGAGGATGTGATCGTAGAAAAAGACGGATCGCACACCGTGACCGTGTCCGATGGCGGCACGTATCGTTTTACGCTAAGAGCCACCAACGACGAAGGCAAGACCATCAAAACCGTGGCCAAGAAATATATCTGGGGCGACGGCGATCTTTACTGGGCTCACCGGGACGGCGACGCCATCGAATTGGTGGCCGATCAGGAAAGTTACACGGTCGGCGACACCGCCAAAATCATGGTGCGCTCGCCCATTTTGGGCACGGCGATGATCACCACCGAGCGCGCCGGCGTTTATCGCAACTTCGTGCGTGAATTGACGAGCAAGAACCAAATGATCGAGCTGCCCATCACCGGCACGGACGCCCCGAACCTGTTTGTCAGCGTGTTAGTCATCCGTGGATCGCAGGATAGCCCGCACAAGTTCCAGGACACCGATTACAAGCTGGGTTACTGCGAATTGCAGGTGAATCAGCCCGCTAACGCGCTAAACGTAGCCGTGGAAAGCTCGACCAGCGAGGCCCTACCCGGTTCCACCGTGGAAGTCGCCGCAAACGTCACCAATCACACCGGCCGCCCCGTTGCCAACGCGGAGGTAACGCTCTACGCCGTGGATGAAGGCGTTTTGAGCCTGACGGGATACAGAACACCCGAGCCGGCGGAGAGATTTCACCAGCCTTACCCGCTTTATATCAAAACGTGGCACACTTTATTCGAGGTTTTGACCGAAAATCCGGACGAACGCAGTTATGCCAACAAGGGTCTTATGATTGGCGGGGGCGGCGACTCGCTATCGATGTTGCGCAGCAAGGCGCGCAAGGATTTCCGGACCACCGTTCTTTGGAACGGGAGCCTTATCTCCGATCGCAACGGCCGAGTGACCGCAAACTTCAAAGCGCCGGAAAATTTGAGCGAATTCCGAATCATTGCCGTTGCCTTGGGTGACGATCCGGATCAATACGGCTCCAGAGCCGGGAAAATGGCGGTGAACAAGCCGGTTATCGTAGAACCTGCCTTGCCGGCGTTTGCCAACGTGGGCGACCAAATGTTGCTCCAGGCCGTGGTGCATAACACTACCAACCATCCCGGCCGTTTTGAGGTTACCATGACTGCCGACGATCGTATCGAGCTTCTCGGCAACGACTTCCAAATCGTTCCCGCGGCGCTAGATACGCCGAAATCCCCGCTGGAATGGAAGACGGTCATCGAATTGGGCGCCCAAACCACCGACGCGCTGCCAATTGCCGTCAAATTCACCCAAACCGGCGAAGCCAAGTGGACGTGGACGATCCGCGACCTGGATAGCAACGACAAAGCGCGCACCGACTCTGTCGAATCGAAGCTCAAAGTCGGCTACCCGGTTCCATTGCTTGGCGAAGCGCATCACGTTCGCATCGAACCGCGCTCCTCCGGTAACCTGCTCGCCAGCTTTGGCCGCGACACGATGAACGGCGTTGGAGAGATCGACATCACATTGTCTAACACGCGCATGCTCGAAGGCCTGGACGCGCTGGAATATAACTTGGCTTATCCCTACGGCTGCGTGGAGCAAACCACATCGTCCACCCTACCGTGGATGACGATGAACAGCCTGGAGAAGGTCTTTCCATCGCTCAAAAAAGGCGAAGCCACCAAAACTAAGGCCATTACCCACGGGCTAAATCGCCTGCTTAGCATGCAAACGCACGACGGCGGCCTGGCTTTCTGGCCTGGCGTTAACGAGCCTGTCCTTTGGGGCAGCGCTTGGGGAGGTTTGGCGCTGGCCATGGGCCAAAAGCAGGGCTACGACCTGCCGCCGGAGCGCTTGAATCAACTGTGGGCGTGGCTCTCTGCCCGCCTGCGCAGCGAGGATAAGCCGGCCGACGACGCCTGGCGCGACAACTACTACTACCGCTGCCTGGGGCTATACACCCTGGCGCTGGCCGGCAAGGCCGAACCCGCCTACCACGAGGTCTACTTCAAGCAGCGCGACGGGATGAAATCCGACGCGCGAGCCCTACTGGCCTTGGCGATCCTGGAAGGCGGAACCGACGCCCAACGCGACTTGGTTCCCGATCTCCTCGGCAACGCGGGCGGCGACTCGACGATGAAGTGGTATGGCCGCGGTGTTGGCCTCTCCACCCGCCTCATCGCCCAAGCCAAGCTGGATCCGCGCAGCGAACAAGTGGATGCGACGCTGGTCGAATTGCTAAACCATCGCCGCCCGCCCTACGGCTGGGGCAGCACGTATGCCAACGCCTGGCCGTTGCTGGCACTGGCCAATGTCGCGGACATGGAGGAAAGCAAGCCGCGCCCGGCCACGTTGAACCTGGCGTGGGGACAGGAGTCGCCGTCGCTCGAATTGCCGGCCCAATTCGACAGCAAAATGACGCGTTTTGGCTTTGATGGCGACGTTCGCGAAAAAGCGCTCGGGTTTGAGAACACCGCCGACCAACCGCTCTTCGCGCACATTCGCGTTGCCACTCGTCCGGCTGAACTGGCCATGGAAGCGCGCGACCGCGGATTCAAGCTGCGCCGCAGCTACCACAAGCTCGATCCCGACGGCACGATGACCGAGACGAACGAGTTTGAGGTCGGCGATTTGGTCGTGGTGCACCTGGAAGCGACGATTCCCAACCGCGACGAAAATTACCTGGCGGTGGACGATCCGCTTCCCGCCGTGTTCGAGGCCATCAACCCCGCCTTCGAAAACCGGGCTAACGCGGATACTCCGCTCAATCGCTGGAAACAACTGCCGCGCAACTTTGAGGAAATTCGCACCGACCGCGCGCTGTTCTTCTGCGACCGCCTGTGGCGCGAAGGGACCTACAGCGTGCAATATCTGGCGCGCGTAGTCGCTTCCGGCATCGTTACCGCGCCTCCGGCCAAGATCGAGGCGATGTATGAGCCGCAACGGCATGGATTGAGCGCCACCACCCGCATCACCGCGCGTTTGCCGAAAACCCGCGACGAAAAAGTCGCGGCGCGATGAGCCAAAAATCGCTTTCGTCGTGCGCGCAACGGCGTCAAAATTAAAAGTGGCCGAACCGCGTGAAAACGGCGCGGTTCGGCCCACGGCGCATGAAAAAACTCTTCAGATTCCTGGTTTGGCTCGGCATTTTTGGCGCGATCAACGGAATTTCCTTCCTTTGGATCGTGCCGCTGTTCGTGCCGTTGCCGGCTAACCTGGCCGAGCCGAACGACCCATCCACCATCATCACCGATGAGGAGGGCCGCACGTTGCGCCGTTTTTTGGTCAACGGTGAGGAAGTCGTCAGCGATTACGCGCCCATCGGCGAAATTCCGCAGGATCTCATCAACGCCACCATCTCCGCTGAAGACAAGCGATTCTGGAACCACATCGGCATCGACTTTTTTGCCGTTGGCCGCGCGGTCCAGGATGGGGTCAAGGCGGGGAGACTCGTTTCCGGCGCATCCACCATCACCCAGCAACTGGTCAAAATTAGCGACGTCCCGCGTCCCCGCGGCATGCGCGCGAAAGTCATCGAGATGATTACCGCGCGAAAGCTGGAGATGTTCAACAGCAAGGAGTGGATCCTGGAAAACTACATCAACCGGCTGCCCTACGGCAACATGCGCACTGGCTGCCGCGCCGCCGCGCAGGGCTACTTTGGCAAGCCGCTGGCCGACCTGTCCCTGGCCGAAACCGCGCTGTTGGCGGCTTTGCCTAACAAACCCACCAGGCTCAATCCGTACGAAAATTTTCAGGGCGCGCGCGAGCGCCAACTCTGGATCCTCGGCCGCATGCTGGAGGACGGACACATTGGCCACAGCGCCTGGGAACGAGCCCGCAGCGAGCGGTTGGTGCTGGTTCGCGGCGCGGGTGCTTTTCGCGCTCCTCATGCCGTGGAACTGATGGTTTCGCAGCATCCCGAGCGGATCGTGCCCGGCAAGGTGCGCTCGACGCTCAACCTGGATTGGCAGCGATTTTCCGGCCGCGCAATCGACGAGCACCTCAACTTCATCGCCATGCACCGCGCCACATCGCCGTTTCTCCACGCCGCGGTGGTGGTCATCGAGAATGCGACTGGTGAGGTGAAAGTGTTAACCGGATCGCGCGATTATTTCGACAAAAACGGCGGGCAAATCAATGGTGCATGGACGCCGCGTTCTCCCGGCTCCGCGCTCAAGCCGTTCACCTATTTGTTGGCGCTGGAGAACGGATTTCCGGCTTCAACCGTGCTGGCTGACGTGCCCACGGAGTTCCCCACCTCCACCGGCGTTTACCGGCCCGTCAACTACGACCGCACCTACAGCGGCCCGGTGCGAATTCGCCAGGCGCTGGGAAATTCCCTCAACGTCCCGGCCGTGCGGATGCTGCGCCAAGTGGGCGGCTCGGCGGTTTTGCAGGAAACGCTGCAAAACCTGGGATTGACCACGCTGACGCGCGAACCGGCGCAGTACGGCCTGGGATTGACCATCGGCAGCGCGGAGGTGCGTTTGTTAGAGCTGACCAACGCTTACGCGTGTCTGGCGCGGCTCGGCTTGGCCAAGCCTTACCGGTTTTTTCCGGAAACTCGAAACTCAGAGCCGGAATCGCGAAATTCGACACGCCGGCTGTTTTCCGAGGAAGCTTGCTACGTCATCGCGGACATGTTGAGCGATCCGGCGGCTCGCGCCCAGAGTTTTGGCTGGAGCAATCCGCTGAACTTCGCCGGGATGCGCGTCGCCGCCAAAACCGGCACCAGTTCGGACTACCGCGACGCGTGGACCCTGGGTTTTACGCCGGAATTTACCGTCGGCGTCTGGGTCGGCAACTTCGACAACACGCCGCTGGATCATTTTTCCGGCGTGGCCGGCGCCGGGCCCATTTTTCACGCGGTCATGGAGCATTTGCACGAGGAACGCGCCGCCACCTGGTACGAGCAACCGGCCGCCGTCCGGCAAGTCACCGTCGATGCTCGTACCGGCCGCCTTCGCACGGGCGAAGGCGCCACACGCGAGCTAATCCTCGAAACCAACCCGCCGCTACCCGCGCATGCCGCCGATTACGATGCGGAGGGCCGTGCGCTGCTTCCGGAAATCTACGCATCCTGGTTAGAACGCGCCCCAGAATCGACGCGCCGCCAATTGGCCATCCGCAAGGCGGAAACTCCGGAATCCTTCCAAATCACCAGCCCGCTGCCCGGCATGGTCATTTTTTTGGACCCCGATCTCGTCCACGGCGGCCGCATTTTGCGCCTAACCACGAATCTAGCCACGCGCGTGCGCTGGTTTTCGGAAACGCTGGAAATTGACGATTCCGAACAAACCGCGATCCTAAGCCCCGGCGAGCACTACCTTACCGCCGAGGATCCCATCACCGGATTGCGGCAAATGGTGGCGTTTCGGGTGGAGGAAATTTAGCTTCGAAATCCAGCCGCGTGACTGCCGCGTGGCTGCTCATTCAAAATCGCCCGTCAGCCAGTCAGCAACGCCAGCAGCCGTTCGTTCAGTTGCCGCTGCCACTTTTCCAGGAACGAAAGGTTGGTGTAGAGTTGGCGGAGTTCGGCAAGCTGGCTAACTTTGAAACTCAGCACCTCACGGATGGAAGTAACCGCGGCCAACGTGGCTTGTAGCTCGGATTGCACACGAATCTCTTCTTCCGCCAACAATGCCTTGGCCAAGGTTGACCCGGCTGCGCGTTTTTTGGCCAAAAAGGCGTCCGCGCGTTGAACGGAGCCCCCAACGGCGGCGAAAAGCTGCATCAATTCCTCGTTCAAACCCGCATCGACACTGTCTCCAGGGCAGAGAAGTTCGAGCAAATGCCGGAGGCGGGTGACCGGATTTTTCAGGGTTTGCCAGGCTTGGTTGAGTTCCGCGCTGCGTTTGGAAAAATCCGCCCGTTCGGCGGGATTTTTGGCTCTGTCAGGGTGAATTTCGGCGGCGCGCTCGTGAAAGCGGCGTTGCAGATCTTCCTCATCAATCGCGGCTTGGCGCGGCAGGCCGAGAAGTTCGAAAAAATCCGCCGTCATGCCGCGAAACTCTCCCCGCAGGAGCAGGTGACCGTGGCATTGGGGTTGGTGACCTTAAATCCGCCGCTTTGCAAATCGTCGCTGTAATCCAGCTCCGAGCCGCTGACGAAGAGCGCGCTCTTGGGATCGACAACCACGCGAATTTGCCCGGATTCGACCAAAATGTCGCGATTTGCCGGTCCGTCCACCAGATCCATCTTGTACTGCAAGCCGGAGCAACCGCCGCCAATCACGGCAATGCGCAAGGCGCCGCGCTGGAGCCGGCCCTGCTTGCGCAAGAGCCCGCGGAGGCGCTCAGTGGCCTTCGGCAGCACCTTGATCAACTTTTCGTTGCCCAGCTTGAAGGTTATGCCGGGGTAGCGGCTGGCGATGTCGTTGGTTTCGTCCGGGATGGCGGCAGGCATGATTTATTTCCGGTTAAAGCTGGTCATGGCGCGGCGCGCTTCGCGGTCTTGCTCGCGTTTTTTGATGTCCTGGCGTTTGTCGCCCTTGTCTTTGCCTTTGGCCACGCCCAGTTCAATTTTGACCAACTGATCCTTCCAGTAAATGCGCAACGCAACCAGGGTCAGCCCCTTTTCCGCGGTTAGGCCCCGCAGCTTCTGGATCTCCTTTTTGTGCAAAAGCAACCGCCGGGGCCGCTTGGCCTCGTGCTGCTGAAAACTGGCGCGCTCGTAGGGTTGCACGTCGCAGCCATGCAGCCAAATCCCGTCCTTTTGCACGTGCGCGTAGCTATCGCGCAAATTGACGCGCCCGGCGCGGATCGACTTAACCTCCGTGCCCCGCAGGGCAATGCCGGCTTCGAGGGATTCCAGGATGTGGAAGTCGTGGCGCGCCTTTTTGTTGGAGGCGATGTCCTTGGCTTGACGGCTCATGACGTCTCACAAGTCGCGCATCCGGCGGCGTTTGGCAAACAATCGCGGGTTTGCCGAAAGAATGATGAATCCGCTCCCCCTAATCCTTGGAACCCGGGAATTCGGTGATCTCGCCGTTGGTAAGCACGATTTTTCCCTCGATAATCTCCTGCAAGGCGATGTCGGCCTGCCCCATCCGCCCAATCAGCCGGATGAGCGGCGGGCGGCCGTTGTTGAGTTGTCTGACCCGCTGGGACACCATGTTGATGAGGACAGGAGGCTCCTGAATCACTTCGGAAGCCTGTTCGACTAAATCACTTCTCATGACGGATTTTGCAGCTCCGGTAGCCGGTGGCTCGGTTCCGGGAAATGAAACGATCTTCGGGTCCGACATCGGGCGTTGGAGCTATGGGTTGGATACCTGGAAGGGTGGGTTATCGATCGATTTGGCAGGGTTGACCGGAATCCGCTCCATAACATTCCCGCCATCATTTGCAAGCACCGAATCGCACCAAATTTTTTTTCGAACGGGAAGAGGGCGCCAGGGGAACTCCGAGCAGGAGGCAGAGGGCAGGAAAGAGTCCCTCCCGGCGCCCAGGGGGGGAAAATCACCCAAATTCCGTTGAGAGGTTGGAATGCATAGAAATCGGTTGCAGGTGAATTCCCGGGCGTTGGCGAACCTGACAAAGTTTTTCGCCGCTTTTCGCAGGCGAGTCCTAACAAGCGCCAAACCCCACGAATTTTGCCGATTGCTTAGCCTGCTAACTGCTAAATGCGCACAAACACGCGGTTGCGATACATCCACCACAAAATGAGCCAGAAAAACGCCGCCACGAAGGTCGCCTCCCAAAATGGGCCCCAATTTCCCGCAAACCAGGCATCGGGCAGGTGCGTCTTCAAAATTCCGCGCGTCCACGGCTTCATTAGCTGCCCCATAAAGTAAGCCACGATGGAGTTCGTGCCCACCACGGCGAAAAACCAGGCCCAGCCGCGCTTCCAGCCCCGCACGTCGATCGCCCAGTAAAGCAGCGCCAGCAGCCAAATGACGTAGGCGCCGCAAAACAGCGTCCACGACGGCGTCCAGAGCTTTTTCACGATCGGGCAGAGCGGCGCCCAAATCAGCGCCAGCACCAGGCAAGCCGCGCCGGCGATCGCAAGCCGTTTCAGCTTGGTTTGCTCCGAGATTTCGCCGTTTTTCAGCAATTGGCCGCTAACCAGCCCCATGAGCATAGTGACGAACGCCGGCACGAAATTCAGCGTGGCGTAAGCGTGGCCGGTATACTCCTTGCCACGCGGAAACAGGTTCAACAGCCACAAATCGAAGCGCTGCGGAAAGCTGGTCCCGTTCTCAAAATGCGCCTTGATCCCGCCTTCCAGCCCCAGCGGAAAAATCAGCATCAGCAGCCAGTAACCCACCAAAACCGCCGCCCCGGTGATGAGCTGGGTGCGAAATTCGCGCCCCACCAAGAAGAACAAGAAACCGTAGCCGAGCCCGATTTGGCTGAGCACGTTGGTAAACAACCAATTCGTCTCCGGCTTGCGCATGGATTGCAAAAAAACGCCTAACAGCACCAAAATGAGCGCCCGAATCCAGGCGTGGCGCAGGCGCTGGCGGTAGGTTTGGCCCAACTGCTCGCGCTTGCCGTAGGAATAGGGCATGGACACCCCCACCATGAACATGAACGCCGGTTGGATCATGTCCCAGAGCGAAAAACCGATCCCGCGGAACTGGCTGGACCACTGCGGGTGCGTGGTGTTGAATTTGAGCCACTGCAGGAAGCCGTTTTCGGGAAAATTCGCCGCCACCTTCGCCAATCCGAACCCCGCCGCGAACAAGCCGAACATGACGAGGCCGCGGTAGACATCGAGCGAGAGCAAACGTTGGGATTTCGGGTTTTCGGTAGTCATGAGCAATTCAACTGGACGGGGCTGCCGGTGTGGCGCAAGTCGCTACTATCTTACCTTGGCCGTTTTCTTCTTCTTTCACGAGCGTTTCGCGAATTCTTAGCCCGCGGCCCACTCGCAGCGGCGCTGCTCGATTTTCTGCGCCGAGCCGAGAACCCACTCGAAATTCAGTTCGCCCCTGACCCTGAATCGCGAAGAATTGCGTTCCGAAGTCAAACTTTCGTGAAAATTGGTGCTTGGAATTTGGGTTTTGGGCTGCTTTGCGCTACAATTCTGCCGATGACGCCGCCACTGCGAACGCTAGGAGTTTGCGCGCTGATTTGCCTGATGTTCATCCCCGAAATCCAGGCCGGCCGCAAGCATTATGAGGAGCACCTGCTGATCGATTGGGAAAATTTCGAGCGGCACCCGGAATCTCCCCTGCGCAACCTCTCCGCGGCAGTCGTCAAAGCCATTCCGGGCCTGAAAAAGATGGTTTTTTACGGAAATTGGGGCGGAATCGGCAACAAAGGCGGCAAACCCATCGATGCGATGGACGAGCTGTTTCGCCGCCACGACGCCGTCTATTGCCTGGGAACCTCCGCCCCGGTGGTTCGCGAATCCGACGCCCAACTGGTCTTTTACCTGCGCGAAATCGATCCCTGCACGCTCTCGCGTCACGGGGCAAAATATCGCAAACGAGCCATCCGCTTCTTCAGCTCGCCCATGTCGAAGGTGGTGGCCAAACCGGTGCCGAGTTTGTTCCGAAAACGGGAGAAACCGAACAGCGTGTTCCCGAATCCCCGCAAGGTGATCGAGTTTTTCAAGCCCCATAGCCCTGGCATGCCTGACGTAAAGAAAAAGTCGGGATCGTCGAAGCACCGGCACAAACGGGGACATTAAGTTTGGCGGCAAAACGGAGTGCCGAGCCGTTTTTCCGGTGTTTTACGCGGTTTTGGGCTACAACGTCGCATGGCCGAAGGGGGCGGACAAGGCCTCCGGGCCACCGACACGGTGAAAATGCCCCACCGGTCGATGCGTTGCTCGATTTTTGCGAACCCGGCTTCGGCTACGAGTTGATCCAGCTCCATCTGCGTGCGCCGGCGCATGACCCACGGCCTGCCGGCGCGATGCGAGGTGAGGGTGCGGGCGATTTGCTCGAGCTGCGGATGCCACGGTTGACCGGTGTAGATGAGGTAGCCGCCGGGCGGAATTGCCGCCGCTAACCCGGAAAGTGAGCCGCGAACACGCTCGTTGTCGGCGAACAATTCGTAGAGCCCGGAAACAATTGCCAGCGTCGGGCTCGGTTTGATTTCGGCCAAGGAGGCGCCGTCGAAGGCGTCACCGCGCTCGAAGCGGCAATTCGCACCCCGCCCGAGTTCGGAGATCAACATGCGGCCCGCTTCCACGTTGGCTTGGTCGAAATCGCGAAGCACGATGGACTCCGCATCGACGTCGGAACCTGCTACCGCCTCCAGCACGTAGCGCCCATGGCCGGCGGCGATGTCCAGGATGCGCACGGGGCTACCCGACTTGCTAAGCCGCGTCATCGTGGCCGAAATCAGCTCTTCCAGGTGGAGCTTGCGCTGCCGGATCCCGCGCCAGCCTATCGCGTCCAGGTAACCGCGGTCGATTGCGCGACCCAACCAGCCCACGCCCTGCGCCTGGTTGCGGTAGACGTAGTCGAGCGTCGCTCCGGAGTCGAAACCCGTGCGACGCCCCAACGCGAGGCCGTGGGAAAAACGGCTGCCAAATCGCGTCAGCCCGCGCAGCGTGCCCCAAATGAGCCGGCTTGGCGATTTCCAGGAAAGCGGCGTTGCCAGCTTGCGCACCTCGTCGCGGGTATAACCACGCTGGTGAGCATCGCGCAAATCCGGCTGAAACGCGGGTTGCGCGAACGCGTCCGCCAGAAAACGCCGAACCTCCGCGACAACGCCGGCCCGGCCGCGTTCGCCCAGGGTATCGTGGAAAAATCCCGGGAGAACGTGGCGCTCTTTTTCGGCCGAACCCAGGTTCGCAAAAAAGCGATGCTGCGGCTTTTGGCGAACCACGCGATCGGCGCCGGAAACCAGCAATTGCGTTGGAACGCGAATGGCGCCCGCGTCTCGCACAACGCGTTCGGCCGCCTCATAGAGCCCGAGCAGCACGCGGGCGGAAATGGGCCGCGAAATCAAAGGATCGCTCTCGTAGCTGGCGATGCGCTCGGGATCGTGCGTCAGCCACCGAGCCTTGACGTAGCTTTTCACGAAAAAGTTGCCGCGCAGCTTGTAGAGCAGCCGCAATCCGGGTTTGGCCAGCGGCACGTAGAGGTTCACGTCGAAGGCCGGCGCAGCCACAACTTGGGCGCGAATTTTCGGCGCGTAATCGTGGATCCAAGCCGAAATCACCACCGCACCCACGCTCTGCGCAACCACCGCAATGTCCTCGGTCGCAACGCCGTCGCGTTCGCCGATGTGCCGCACAAAATCGTCGACATCCCGGACCAACGTCGCGAAGTCCGGCGCGTCGCCGCGTTCGCCGGGCGAAAGGCCGTGTCCTCGCGCGTCCCAGGCGTAAAACGCGAAATCCGGCAGCTTCAACTCGTCGACCAGGTGAGCCATGCGCCCCCCATGTTCGTGACCGCGGTGAAAAAGCAGGATCGCGCCACGGGGTTGTTTGCCATCGGCCGCCGGCCAGTAGCGATAGCCGTGTTCGGCGCCGTCGTGAGTGTTGAAGGTCAGTTTTTCGGCCAAACGCGGTGGGTCGGATTGGAAATTGGGAGCAGGTGGGTTCATGATGCTTCGCTGATAACGCAGCTTGCGTGCCAGATTTTCCGAAAAATCCGGAAAAGGCTCGTTTTCAGCGAATTGTGGCGGTTTTGGGCGATTTTGCGTTCCGCGGAGATGGACATTTCATGCACGTTGACGCTACATTTTATGCATGGCGCGCCGAATTCCCAAAACCGACCTGATTTTCTGCCAAACCGTCGCCGAAGCCGCGTTTTGCAACCCGTTTTCCGATCGGCGAGACGCACTCTACCGCCGGATTCTCGGCAAAAAGCTCCCGGCCAGCGATGCGGAGGCCGTTCGCCAAATTCGCGCGGCTTTGTCGGCGCGGCTCGAACGCTGGGAGTCGCGCGGCAAGGTTTCGCTGGATCAATACCGCGGCGCCGGGCAACGGGAAATCGTGCGTGCGGTGTTCTTGTTCGAAGCCTACCACCGCTTCCACGAGCAACTCGACCGGCTCGTCGCCGATCAGGTCGATGCGGGCGAAACACCGTGCAACGTCGACTTCGCGAACGACGCGCTGGGTTTGCTCGCAAAACGCGGATTCAGCCGGGATGAGGCGCTGCGTTTCTTCGCGATTTTCTTCCAAATCCGGCGCGCGCATCATTTCATCCACCGCGGTCTGATTGGCGAGAGCGCCTGCATGCGCGAATTCCGCCGCCGACTCTGGACGAACGTTTTCACGCACGATATCAGCGTTTACGAGCGATTTTTGTGCAGCCGCATGGAGGAGTTTTCCACGTTGCTGCTCGGTGAAACCGGCGCGGGCAAAGGCCTCGCCGCTGCGGCTATCGGGCGCTCCGGATTCATCCCGTTCGACGCGCGCAAGGGCCGGTTTGCCGAAAGTTTCACCCGCGCCTTCGTCTCGCTGAACCTCTCGCAGTTTCACGAAACGCTGATCGAGTCGGAGCTGTTCGGGCATCGCAAGGGCGCGTTTACCGGGGCGGTGGAATCGCACGAAGGCGTGCTGGCGCGTTGCAGCCCGCACGGCGCGGCCTTTCTCGATGAAATTGGCGACGTAGCCGTTCCCGTGCAGATCAAGCTGCTCCAGGTTTTGCAGGATCGCAACTTCACGCCGGTTGGCAGCCGGGAGTCGCGCCGCTTTCAAGGACGCGTCATCGCTGCGACCAACAAGCCGATCGATGATTTGCGGCAGAAAGGCGCGTTTCGGGACGATTTTTTCTACCGACTATGCTCGGACTCGATTTCCGTGCCGCCGTTGCGCGCGAGGTTGGCGGAGGATCCCAAAGAGCTAAGCCGACTAATCGTCCATCTGGTCGCACGGATGACGGGCCAGGATTCTCCGGACCTCGCCGCCATGGTGGAAACGGCGATCCGCAAAGGTCCGGGCAAAGCCTATCGTTGGCCCGGAAACGTCCGCGAGCTGGAACAAGCCGTGCGCCGCATTCTCCTCACGCGCAGCTACGAAGGCGAGCGGCCGCGATCGCCGAATTTGGCCACGCGGTTGCGCGATTCGCTTGAAGCCGGGGAGCTAAGCGCCAACCAGTTGCTTGCCGGATATTGCACCCTGCTCCACCGCCAGCTTGGCAGCTACGAGGCCGTCGCGCGGCAGACAGGGCTCGACCGGCGCACGGTGAAGAAGCACGTGGCAAATTGGGCGTAGGCTTTCCCGCATCAGGGCCGATTTTTCATCAACCGGCCGATGGAGGATTCCGGCGGCAGGTTGACGAAGCCAGGCTGCATTTTGGTAATGTCAGGGTTCCAATGCAGTTGGTCTTCGGCGTCGAAGTGCAGCCAGCCTTTTTCAGCGTAGGCGGCCCAGTTTGGCGCGAAATTCCCCAGGCTCCAGTGCTTGAGCTTGCCGTCTTCCGCGCCGGAAACCAGCTCGTCTTCGCCCACCCAGGCCAGTGCTTGGACGGTGTTTTCGTGCGCCCAGATGGAGCGGATTTCGTCGCCGGTGGCCCAGTCCCAAATCCGGATGCGGTTGAGCGAGCCGCTGGCCAAGCGGGTTCCGTCCGCGTTGAAGGCCAGGGCAGTGATGCCGCGCTCGTGACCCATGATTTTTCGCTCCGTTTTGCCGGTTTTGAAGTCGACGACGTGGATGGAGTAGTCGCGAAATTGGCCGATGGCGAGGTGCGTGCCGGAGGGGTGGAACAGCGCGGTTTGGGTGGCGCGTTCGCCCAGGTTGATGGGGGCGCGGGTTGTGCGCGATTTGACATCGATGAGGCGCACGAAGGATTGCGGGCCGTTTTCTCCGACGACTGCGCCGCGTTGGCCGTCGGCGGAGAGGGCGACGGCCCAGACGGTGGGATTTTCCAGGTTTGCGCCAGTGCCGTCGATTTCGGCAACTTTGTCAGGAAGTTGGCCGGATGCGGGGTCTAGCTTTGCCACAAAACAACGCGCTTTTTTGTCGGCGAAGACGGCGGTGCGCGCGTCGGCGGAGTAACCGGCGCAGGTGGGTTGGATGGGGGCTCCGTTAGGGTCGAGCGGGGGCGATTCCGCGCGAATTTGGCCGGTTTTGGCGTCCACGAGCAACAGACACGGCGCTCGGGTCTCGGATTCTTCGGATTCCGGCGGGCGAACGTCCGAATCCCTCGGCGCAGCCGCGCGCCCTCGGGAGTTGCAAGCAGCCTAACATGCTCCTAAACTCCCGGCGCCATGGAGGAATCCACTTTCCAATCCAGCGCGTTTGAGTTCGGCATGCCGGTCTTGGGTATTGCCCTTGCCGCGGCCATTGCCGTGGTCATTTTGCTGCTGATTTTCACCGCCATCGCGCTTTGGCGTCTGGCCAGCGCCAGGGCCAAAGCCGCCGGCGAGGAAGCCGAACGCGACCGCGAAGCCGAAGCGCGCCTGGCGGAAATCGTCAAAACGCAGGCGGAAATGCAGGGCCGCATGCACACCTTGGCCGACGTTTTCAACTCGCGGCTGGACGGGATGAGTTCGCAGCTCGGCCAGTCGATTTCCCGCCAAACCAAGTCAACCCACGAAAATCTGGCCCAATTGCAGGAGCGCCTCGCGGTTATCGACACGGCCCAGTCAAACATCCAATCGCTGGCCACGCAGGTGGTGGAATTGCAGGGCATTTTGTCGAACAAGCAGACCCGCGGCCGCTTTGGCGAGGGACAAATGGAGGCGATTGTCAGCGATGGACTTGCGACCGGCTCCTACGAGTTCCAGGCCACGCTTTCCAACAGCAGCCGGCCGGATTGCATCGTCAAAATGCCGAACGACGCCGGCGTGCTCGTCATCGACGCCAAATTTCCGCTGGAAAGCTGGAACGCCATTCGCGATGCCGAGGGCGCCGCTGACCCGGAAGCGGCCCGCAAGGAGGCTTCGCAGAATTTTCGCCGCGACGTGGAGGCGCACGTCAAGACGATCGCCGGCAAGTACCTCATTCCCGGCGAAACGCAGGACACCGCGCTGATGTTCGTGCCCTCGGAGTCGATTTTTGCCGAGATTCACGAGAATTTCGACGATGTGGTGGGCAAGGCGCACAAAGCGCGCGTCGTCATCGTCTCGCCGTCGTTGTTGCTGCTCTCGATTCAGGTGATCCAGTCGGTTTTGCGCGATACGCGGATGCGCGAGCAGGCCAACGTGATCCAAACCGAGGTGATTCGGCTGATCGAAGACGTTAGCCGGCTGGACGAGCGCGTGGGCAAGCTGCAAAGCCACTTTTCCCAGGCCAGCCGCGATTTGGAGGAAATCGCGATCTCCGCGGACAAAGTCGCAAAACGCGGGAATCGGATCGAATCGCTGGATTTCGGAGCCGGGGAGGCGTAGCTGGCGAAATGAGCCGTTTTTCGATCGCCGCCGCGATCTTGGCCGTTTTTTCGGCCGCCCTAACATGCGGTCAAACTCCCGCCGATCCTTCGACCCTAACCGGCAAGGTGATGTGCGGCTACCAGGGCTGGTTTGCCTGCGAGGGCGACGGATCGCAGCTTGGTTGGGTGCATTGGGCGCGCGACCGCCGGCAACCGTTCGCTCCCGGCAACGCGACCGTCGATCTTTGGCCGGACGTGTCGGAATTGAGCGCTGAAGCGCGGTTTGAGACGGGATTTCAGCTCAAAAACGGCGAACCGGCTCACGTTTTCAGCTCGAACAATCGCGAGACGGTGACGCTCCATTTCCAGTGGATGCGCGACTACGGGATCGATGGCGCGTTTCTCCAGAGATTCGCCAACGGGCTGAAAGATCCGCGGCTCAAGCAGCACAAGGACGCCGTTTTAGGGCATGTTAGGGAGGCTGCCCGGCTTCACGGGCGAACCTACGCGGTGATGTACGATCTCTCCGGCTTGGCGAAGGGTCGGGTGCAACGCGTGGAGGCGGATTGGCGGGAGTTGCGCGCGAATCTGCGCCTAACCAACGATGCTGGCTACCTCCACCACGAAACCAAGCCGCTCGTAGCCGTGTGGGGCATCGGTTTCAGCGACGATCGCCCCTACACGCTGGAGGAATGCGCGCAGCTGGTGGCGTTTTTGAAAGCTGACGGCTGCGCGGTCATGTTAGGCGTGCCCAGTTGGTGGCGGGATGGAACGCGCGATGCCGTCGATGATCCCGAGTTGCGCGAAATCATCGCCCGCGCCGATGTCGTGGGCCCCTGGAGCGTCGGGCGCTACGCGAATCCCGCGCAAGCCGCGAAACATGCCCAGGAAGTGTGGAAACCCGACCTGGCTTGGTGCCGCGAGCGGAAAATCGACTTTTTGCCGGTGGTCTTTCCCGGCTTCAGTTGGCACAACCTCAAAGGCGGCGAGTTGGCCGCGATTCCCAGGTTAAAGGGTAGGTTTCTCCAGGCGCAATTCGACGCCGCGCTCGAAATCGGCGCCCAAATGATCTACGTGGCTATGTTTGACGAGGTGGACGAAGGCACCGCCATTTTCAAGTGCGCCAACGACGTCCCGGTCGGCGAAGACGTCCGGTTTTTGGGCTACGAAGGGCTGCCGGCCGACCATTACCTGCGTTTGACCGGAGATGCCGCTCGCCGGCTCAAAGACGCGGCCGCGAAATCCGCGAATTCCGGGGATTGAGGTGGAAATCCCGGCCGGGGGCGACTTTTGTCCGAAAATGAAAAATCCTGCCAATGCCGCCTTGTTTTGCGCGCTGCTCCTCGCTGCCGGCCACGCTAACGCCGCTCGTAAGCCGAACATCATCTACATCCTGGCCGACGATCTTGGCGTCGGCGATGTGGGCGTTTACGGCCAGAAATTGCTCACCACGCCGCGCATCGACCGGCTCGCCGCCGAAGGGATGCGATTCACCCGGCATTACTCGGGATCGGCCCTGTGCGCGCCGACGCGGAGCTGTTTTTTGACCGGCCAACACACCGGTCACACCAGGGTTCGCAACAACGGCGGCGGACCGCTGCGGGATGAAGACACGACCATTGCCGAGGTGCTGAAAACCGCCGGCTACAAGAACGGCGCGATCGGAAAATGGGGCGTCGGCGAGGCCGGAACCAGCGGCGTGCCGAACAAACAGGGCTTCGATTTCTGGTTCGGCTACCTCAATCAGTCTAACGCGCATCATCACTATCCGCCGTTCCTCTGGCGCAACGGGGAAAAGGAGCTGTATCCTGACAATCCCACCAAACGCACCCACTACAGCCACGATCTCTTCACCACCGAGGCTCTGCGATTCATTCGCGAAAACCGGGAGGCGCCGTTCTTCCTCTACCTGGCCTACACCCTGGTTCACGTGGACCTGGACGTGCCGGAAGACTCCATGAAGCCATGGATCGGCAAAATTCAGGAAACCAAGCCCTACGGCACGCCCGGCGGGCAGCACTACATCCATCAGCCGCGGCCTCACGCAGCCTTCGCGGGGATGGTGTCGCGTTTGGATCGCGATGTGGGGCGAATCACGGATTTGGTGGATGAGTTAGGGTTGGCGCAGGACACCATGATCGTGTTCACCAGCGACAACGGGCCCACCTCCGCCGGCGGCGCCGATCCTGATTTCTTCAACGGCAACGGCGATTTGCGCGGCATCAAATTTCAGCTCTACGAGGGCGGCATCCGTTGCCCGATGATCGTGCGTTGGCCGGGAAAAGTCGCCCCCGGCGCGCTAACCAATCACCTCTCCGCCCAGTGGGACATGCTCCCAACCGCGGCGGAGTTGGCCGAGGTGGAAATCCCAAAATACTTGGACGGGATCTCGTTTGTGCCCGCCATTTTCGGGAAATCCGAACAACAGCGCGTCCACGACTACCTTTACTGGGAGTGGCCCGGAAAAACCGGCTGGCAGGCCCTGCGCAAGGGCAAATGGAAGGCGCACATTCGCAACACCCGCAACCCTGACAAAACCACCTTCGAACTCTACGATCTGAGCCAGGACGAGGCGGAAAGTGACGACGTGGCCGCAAAATTCCCGGAAATCGCCGAAGAATTGCGCACGTTGATGAACGAAGCCCGCAGCGCGCCGACCGGCCGAGAAGACGAGTTGTTCGAGCCTGCCAAACCTCGCAAACCGCGTTAGCGCCATCGCCCCCCATCGGCGAACATGCAACGCCTTGCGTTGGTAAAACAAGATCATCGAGTTGTCGAGAACCTACCATGATCGCGCAGGCTCGCGCTTGCAAGCTCGCCGGTCCTGAGGACGTTTCCATCACTCAGTTTCGCCATGCCCGCCAAAATCCTTTGCCTGTGGTCCGGACCGCGCAATGTCTCCACCGCGCTGATGTATTCCTTCGCGCAACGCAGCGATTGCGCCGTGGTTGATGAGCCTCTTTACGGGCACTATCTGCGCCTAACCCACGCGCCTCAGCCGCATTGGGAGGAGTTGCTGGAAATTTTGGAAACCGATGGCGAGAAAATCGTGCGGGAGGTGATTTTAAACCCGCCGGCCAAGCCGCTGTTCTTCATCAAAAACATGGCGCATCATCTCATTGGCCTGGACGAAGGTTTTTTGGAGCAGATGACCAACATCCTCCTCATCCGCGATCCCGAGCAAATGTTGCCCTCGCTCGTCAACCAAATTGCCGAACCCACGCCGCGCGACGCCGCCTTGGAGCAACAAGCCCGGATTTTCCGCGATCTCAGCCGCCGAGGCCGGCCGCCGGTGGTTTTAGACAGCCGGCAACTGCTGCTGAACTCGGAAAATGTGCTGCGGCAGCTCTGCCGGCGAGTGGAAATCGGGTTCGAACCTGCGATGTTGAGCTGGGAGCCGGGACCTCGGCCGGAGGATGGTCCGTGGGCCAAGTGGTGGTATCACAACCTCCACAAATCGAGCGGATTTACGCCGTTTCGCGAAAAAAACGCGCCGTTCCCGGGGCAACTGCGCCCGTTGTTGGAGGATTGCCGCCCGCACTATCAGTTTTTGCTGGAGCACGCGTTGCTGGCGGAGGGGGAGTGACGGATTCGGGCGATCGCGGCGGCGAGACGAGGTATTTCACCCCCAAAAGCCCCACCACGGCGAATACGGCCATTTTCAAGGTGTGGCGCGGGACGAGATCGAGCGACCGCACGCCCAGCCAAATGCCGACCGCGGTGGGCAGTACGGTGTAGGCGGTGAGGGACAACAGGCTGCGGTCGAAGTAGCCGTTGAAGCCCATGAGCCAGATGCGGTAGCTGGTGGCACAAACGAAGGCCGCTTGGAGCGTGGCCACAGTTTGCTGGTTAGACCAAGGCTGGGAGTAGGCGTAGGCGACCATGGGTGGCCCGCCGATATTGAACGCCCCACCGAAAAAACCACCCAGCACCCCACACGGCCAGCCCATCCACTTGGGCATGGTGTAGCTGAAGGCGCGCGTGAGGATGAAATCCGCCACCGCGAAGAGGATCAACACCCCGCCGAAAACGCGGATGAAAACCACGCCGCCGACATTGCGATGCATGAAGTGAAAGCCGAGAAACGTCCCCGCCACCGCCCCGATGGCCAGCGCCATCGCCGGCCGAAATCGAAACGCCTTGCGCGTATTGAGCATGATCAAACCCGGGATGACCAGTGAATTGAGCGCCACCAGGGTGAACGAGGTTTGAAAATCGCCCGTCAGCCAAGGCAAAACGGCCATGGCGACGATGGCGAAGCCAAAACCGGAGAGGCCCTGGATGAAGCCTGATACGGCGAGAACCAGGCAGATGGCGGCGATGGTGGGCGGGCTCAAATTGGGAGAAAAAAATCCGAAATCCGAAACTGGAAATCCGAAAAAGAAAACAGGTGCGCCGCAGGTTACTCCGGCAGCTCCTCGCTACGGGTTTCCCGGGCAAACCAAACCACAACCACGCCCAAAAGATAGAGCGGGGCCAGGATGAGCGCCTTGTTCTCCGGGCTGGGCGGACTAGCCAGGGCGCCGAACCCGAAAAATGCGGAGGCAGTGCCGAGGCGGCCCATGTTGAAGCCGAAACCCGCGCCCGTACCACGAAGGCGCGTGGGATACAGCTCCGGGAAATATACGGCGTAGCCCGCGTGCATCCCTAGCGTAAAAAAGCCAAAAATCGGCAAAAACAGCATCAGCGGCACCGGCGAAGTCGCCCCGGGGATGAGCACCTTGAACATGAGCAACATGCAAAAAAACGCCGCCACGTGGTAGAGCACGAAGGCGCCTTTTCGGCCCAGGCGCGTCGAAATCCAGCCAAACAAAACCAGGCCCAAACCGCCGCCGATGGTGTTGAGCGCCATGCTGTTCATCTCCGCGCTTTTGATTTTGGCCGCGTGTTTTTCAAACGCGGCGGCCTTGACGGCTTTGTCAGCATCCGCGGCAATATTTTCCGCCGCGAGCGCCTCTCCCTGGGCAAAGCGCAGCAACGCGTTCTTGCCGTAGATATGCCCGCCCCAAAACGTCACCAACCCGATCGTCGCCAGGCTCACGCACACGATCGTCGCGCGCAAATGCTCGGGGCTGAAGAGTTCCGAAATTCTCCCCGTGGCCTGCGTTTCGTCCTTTTGGGCGCGTTCGCGCGCTTTTTGCCACGAATCCGGCTCCTTGAGCTTCCAGCGTATCCAAACCGTCAACAACGCCGGCAAAACGCCGATCGCGAAGCCGACTCGCCAGCCGTCGATTCCCCTTGCGGCCAAACTGGCGTTCACCTCTTCGTTGCCGATGAGCAGCCTGATCGTGGCCACGGCCAGCAGGGTCCCAAAAACGCTCGAAGCGTGAAAAATCGAACTCATCACCGCTCGGGAGCGCTTCGGCATGACCTCGGCGACCATCGCCGATGCCACGGCCCACTCTCCGCCCACACCCATGGCGACGAGGAAACGGAGCACCGCCATGTGCCAGGGTTCTTGGGAAAACGCGCTCATGCAGGTGAACACGCTGTAAAACAGGATGGTCCACACCATCGTCTTGGCGCGTCCGATTCGATCGCTGATCATCCCAAACACCACTCCGCCCAGCGCGCCACCCAGCAGAAACATGCCGAAGGCGCGGTCGTTCCAGGCGCCCACGCTGGGATCGTCCGCATCCGTCCCAAGCAAAGCCGGCATGGCGTCGCGCATGGAGGCAACGAAAATCTGCCCCTCGAAGACATCGAAAATCCAACCGAGGCAGGCGATGATCAGCACGATCCATTGATAGCGGGAGATACCGGAGTACCAGGGTTGGTCGGATGGTGAAGGATCTTTCATCGGCGCGACTCTAGGCAGCTTGAACCGGGGCGTAAACCTTCAAATCACGCTAATGCCACCCCAAGGCACCAAGAGCGTGCCGCCGTGCAACTCCTGAGCCGTGGTGGCGGCGATGAGTGAATTTCGATTTCACAATTGACCCCGTCTACCGGAGGCCGGAGAATAGCAGCATGGAAAAATCGGAATCGGAAACTGCCCAAGACCAAAACCGGCAGGGTCCACAAGCGGTGGAGCCCTGGTGGAAACGGATTTCCGGCACGTTCGCCAATGATCCCATGTATCGTGAAGCCATGGATTTGGGACGGCAATTTCGAGAAGAGGATGGCGCGCAAAAGGCGGTCGAAAAGCACTAGCATCGAGCTGGATGTGGAAGGTCCCGGACGCGCCCTTTCGTCTTTCGGGGATTTGTGGCAGACTGCCTGGCATGAATGCTGAGGTCGAAATTCACCAGGTCTCCTGGGCCACCCACGAACGGGAATTGAGCGCCATCCGCTTCGCCGTTTTTGTTGAGGAGCAAGGATTTGCCGCGGAAATCGAGCTGGACGGCTGCGATGCGGAATGCGTCCACGTTTTGGCGAAAAACGCGGCTCGCGAGCCGATTGGAACTGCGCGAATGCTGCCCGACGGTCACATTGGCCGCGTAGCGGTGCTTCCAGCGCACCGGGGCCGGGGAATTGGCAGCCGAATGATGGAAAAACTGGCGGAAATCGCGAAAAACCTGGGTTTTCAGCAGGTTGAGCTGAGTTCGCAGGTTCATGCGATCCCGTTCTACGAGCGGCTCGGTTACCAGCCCGTGGGCGAAATTTACGACGAGGCCGGGGCGCCGCATCGCAAGATGGTCAAGCCCGTGGTGTAGTTCGATTGGCTCCCTTCTTGCTCAAAAATTGGCGCCGGTTTGCAACCTACCGAATTTTCAGCGCCTGGCTCACCGACGCGTCGTCGTGAACCACGGCTTGGAGCTTTTTCGCGACCGACTTCGGGCTGCGGTGCTGCCAGACGTTGCGACCCACCGCAATTCCCGCGGCGCCGGCGTCCATCGCGTTTTTGACCATGGTTAGCAAGGCTTCGTCGTCGCCCTTGGCCGCTCCGCCCAGAACGACGACGGGGACGAAACAGGCCTCGACGATCGCGCGAAATTCATCGGCACCGGCGCCGGCCGGGTAGGCGGTTTTCACCACGCTGGCGCCGAGTTCGGCGGCCTGACGGACTGCGAAACCGATTTTCGACGGCGTGTAGTCGTCCGGACGCCCGAGGCCGACCGGCAGGGCCTCGATGATCGTGGGAACGCCGGCGATGAGGCATTCGGCGATGGTTTCCGCGCAATCGCGGGTGATTTCCGTCTCGCGCGGGTGACCGGGGTAGAGCATGTGCATGACCGCGTGGGCGCCGACTTCCTCCACCTCATCCATGCCGTAAACTTTGAAAGCGCCTTCATCGGTGTCCGGCTTGTAGACGTCTACCCGCAGGCAAACGCCGCTGTCCTTCAGTTCAGCGCGAAATTTCGCCGCGACGCCCAAATTGACCACGAATCCATCGACGTGCGGCCTAACCGAGCGGATCAATTTGCCCGGCGATTCCAAGCCGGGCACGGGAATCGCGGTTCCGTGATCGATCGGCAAAATCACGGCCTTGCCGTCATCTTGAAAAAAGTGCGAAAGGAGGTCCATGGGTCGATTCAGGTCGATTGGGGTCGAAAATCAGTCGTTTTCCAGGATGAGGCCCTCGCGATACAAATCGCGGTTGCTGGCCTGGTATTCCGCCTTGAGCCGAACGCGAAAATCGTAGAGGTCCACCAGTTTCCAGCCGGTAAACTGCCACTGGCCGACTTTTCCGTCGTGCTCGATGCCGATGAGCAGGTGATGGGCGTCATCCAGCACCTTGCTGGTGGTGGTGCGCGGCGTGTAGTAAAAGGTGCGCAGCGAGCTGGTGACCGATTCGCGGTTGAGCAGCTTGGGATCCAGGTAGGCCACCCGGCCGGAAGGCGCGTGCACGATCCGCAAATCCGGGTAACCAGAGCTTTGCGCCTTGCCGGAGGCGGTTTTGGGCACAGCGCAGGAAAAATCCGCCAACTCGTCGATTTTTCGCTGCAACGCGGCTTCAAAGTGCCGGCTCACCTCGTTGATGCGCGATTCTTGGCGCGCGGGGCTGGTTTCCACGTTCATTTCGGTGATGCTCTCGCGAATCGCGGCCGTCACCGCGGAAATCACGGCTGCGTCGGCGGATTTCTCACGGTCGACGCGCAAAACCTGGCGGCCGGTGACGGCACGGATGACATCGCGAAACGGCACATCCTCGGTTGAGGATTGCTCCAAAACGGTGCGAATCACCGCATTCAACTCCTCTCCAGTTTTGGCGTTGTCCTGGCCCAGGGCCGGAGTGGCGAGAATCAACGCAAGAATGGCGAAAGCGCGGTTCATGGGCTGAGTAAAAGGTGGGAAGGTGAAAAGTAAAACTCAATCCTCAATCCCCTTTTTGCTCGCGAATCCGTCTGCCAGGCGCAAGATTGCCGGATGACCCGACTGTTCGCAAAAGGGGCGATCGCCCTCATTTTCATCGGCCAACTCGCCGGTCAAGATGATCCGCGGCTGAAGCGATTTCTGGAAAAATTTCCGAAATCCGACCTGAACGGGGACGGCACGTTGACGCTGAAGGAGGCGCAGGAATTCCGCGCCAAAATGCGGCGCGCACAGCCAAAAAAACCGGACCGGCCCGCGCAAACTGGCGAGCGGCTCAGCGCCGATGAACTGGCTCAACGCTTCGAAGCCTGCGAAACGCAGGATGGGCTGCTTTACCGGCTTTTTACGCCAAAAATCGAGGCAAACGCTCGCTACCCACTCATCCTAAGCCTGCACGGTGCCGGCGGGAAGGGCAACGACAACCTGAAGAGCCTGAAACCCTGGAATGGCTTGATTTCCGAGCCCGAATTCCAGGCTAAGCATCCCTGTTTCATCGTCGTGCCGCAATCGCCGGGCCCGTGGCGCGTTCAGGGCTCGGAACCTGACATTACCCCGGAGGACATCGCCGGTTACCCGGAAATTTGGCGCGAAGTGGCTAAAATACGGGCCGGGATGTTCCTGAACAAGGCGACTGACGGCAAGCTCGGCCCGGTTTTTGCGTTGCTGGACAAGTTGGCCGGTGAAATGCCCATCGACGTCGACCGCGTCTACGTTTTGGGGCACTCGATGGGCGGTTTTGGCTCGTTTGAATGTCTCGCCGCTGAACCAAATCGGTTCGCCGCGGCCATTCCCAGCGCCGGCGGGCTATCGCCCTGGCACGATCCCGTGATTTTCAAACACGTGCCGATTTGGGCGTTTCACGGAGACCAGGACCGGACGGTTTTGTACGGCTTGTCGCTGAACGTTTTCGAGCGGCTGCGCGAGGCGGGAGGCGCCATGAAACTGACGAAGCTCGGCGGGGTGGGGCATGGGGCCAGCGGCTACGCGTTTTCCTACACCGGCGACGCGGTGCAAGAAGGGTTCGAAACGCTTTACACCGGCGAAAATTGCGACCGCACCGAGGACGTTTGGGAGTGGCTGTTCGCGCGGAAACGCAGCGAGCGGTAATACGTGGACAACCCCCGAAATTCGATGCCACGCCTTCCATTTCCCAGCTTTTTCGCCACCGTCACCGCATTTTGCGCCTTTTCCGCGAACGGCGATTGGCCCCAATGGCGTGGACCGAACGGTGACGGGACTTTTCCGGATGCGCCCCCGATTTCGCGAGACGGCGGCCTCGAAATCCTTTGGAAACAGAGCATCGGAGGCGGATATTCCGGGATTACCGTGGCGGACGGGCGGGTTTACACGATGGACCGCGCCGCCAACGAATCGGAGACAAAAGTGACCGAGCGCGTCCTTTGCTTTGACGCGAAAACCGGCGAACCGCTCTTCACCCACGCCTACCAGGCGGACTACGGCGGCCTGCAATACGGCAGCGGTCCTCGCGCATCGGTCACGGTGCATCAGGGAAAAATTTACGCGCTCGGCGCCAACGGTAACATCCACTGCCTCGACGCCAAATCCGGCGAGCGAATCTGGTCGGTGGACTCGGTCGCCGACCTGCAAGCCACGCGGCCGACGTGGGGATTCGCCGCTTCGCCGGTTATCTGGAAAAACCTGGCGATCTTCCACATCGGCGTGCCGGGAGGCAGCTACGTCGCGTTTGACAAAGACGGCGGCAAGGAAATCTGGCGCGGCCCGGACGATCCCGCCGGCTACGGCACACCGGTCTTCGCCAAGCACGATGGGCGCGAGATGATGGTTGGCTGGACGCCCAAGCACATCGTTGCGCTCGATCCCGCCGGCGGCGAGGTCATCTGGCAGAGCCCCTACGACGTTACCTCCGGCGTCTCCATCGCCACACCGTTGATCCACCGCGGCATCGTCTTGGCCTCCGGCTACTGGCAGGGCTCAAAGGCCATCAACCTGGCTGACGGCTCCCTGCTCTGGGAGAACAACGAGTTTCTTCGCGGCCTGATGTCGCAGGGATTTTCGCGCGACGGCTTTGCCTGGCTGCTGGACAAGGAGCACGGGCTCAACTGCTTCGAACTGAAGTCCGGCACGAAACTTTGGGATGACGGCCATCAGCTTACCCCGGCCGACCGCAACCCGCAAGCGACCTTCGTCCGGCTGCGCGACACCGAGGAGTTTTTGGTTCTTAACGCCAACGGCGAGTTGATCCACGCAACCATCACGCGCGACGGAATCACCGAGCATTGGCGCGAGCAACTGATCGGCAAGACGTGGGCCCACCCGGCGTATTCCGGCAGCCGAGTTTTCGCTCGAGACGGCCGGAGAATCGTCTGCGCGGAGTTGCCGGGCGGCTAAAACCAAACCGAAGGGACAAGGGACAAGGGACAAAAGGGCCCCGGGGGACAAAAGGGACGCCATTTGCAGAAGGGACGCCATTTGCAGAACCGCGTCCTTTGGGTCCCTTAAGTCCCTCAAGAATCGAAGTGCGCAATGTGCCCAACAAAATTGGAACTCGAAGATTTTTCAGCTTGCAAACAACCGTGGCCCTGGCTTCAGCCCTCGCATGCAATCACGCAGCCAAAAACGTCCCGGGAAGCGCGACCTTCACTTCCTCAACGCCGACGGCATGGTCGCCTGCAACCCGCGCGACCGCGAAGCCGCGCATCGCGCCGAAATGGAGGGAATAGGAACGGAAAATCGTGATTTGGTGACGTGCGAGAAGTGTCGCCTGGAGATTCGGCGGCTTCGGGAGGGGAAAGGGTGACTTGTTGGGAAATGGGGCGAAGCAGGTTGAATTTTGCCCCAAACCGGGTTCGCATGCGCCATGAAACGCCGCAATTTCGTCCAAACCACCACTGCTGCCGCGACGGGCGCGGCGACAACGTCCGCCCAGGCGCAAGACGCCAAAAAACCGAATCTTCTCATCGTTCATTGCGATGAACTGAACTTCCGCACCCTGGGTTGTTATCGCGAAACCTTGCCCAAGGAGCAGGCGTTCATGTGGGGCGAAAAAGCCTTCGTCGAAACGCCGCACATCGACGCGTTGGCCCGGGAAGGCGCGCTGTGCACGAAGTTTTACGCCGCCACGCCCGTTTGCTCGCCATCGCGCTCCTCGTTCATCAGCGGCCGGTATCCGCAAAATACGCCGGTGACGACGAACAATGTGCCGCTGGACGACAACATCGTGAGTTTCGCCGAAATCCTCGGAAACGCCGGTTACGCCACTGGTTATGCCGGAAAATGGCACCTGGACGGCCATGGCAAGCCGCAATGGGCGCCAGAGCGCAACTTCGGCTTCGCGGACAATCGCTACATGTTTAACCGCGGGCACTGGAAGCAGTTTGAGGACACGCCGGATGGTCCTCGGGTCAAGGCGCGTGACGCAAAAGATAAGCCAACCTACAGCGTCAAGGGCGCCGACCGCGAGTCTTTCGCAACCGACTTCCTCACCGACCGCGCGGTCGATTTTATCGACGAACATCAGGCCGAGCCGTTTTGTTATATGCTTAGCATTCCGGACCCGCATGGCCCGGATACAGTGCGCGAACCGTATGACGCAATGTTTGACGACGATTTAACGGAAAAACCACGCACTTATGATAAGCCGGCCGAGGGCGTGCCCAGTTGGGCCGCTCCCCAGCGCTGCAACTATAACATGGCCAACTATCATGGCATGGTAAAGTGCATCGACGATTGTGTGGGCCGGTTGGTAGAGGCGCTGCGCGAGCGGAAATTGCTCGATTCCACCATCGTTTTATTTACCGCGGATCACGGCGACATGCGTGGCGAGCATCATCGTCAAAACAAGGGCATCCCGCTCGAAGCTTCGGCAAAAATTCCGTTTGTCGTGCGATTTCCGGCCAAAATCGCCGCCGGCGCAAAAATTGGCGAAGTCGTGAACACGGTCGACTTTCTACCCACCATGCTCGCCATGATGGGCGTACAAACCGCCGGCAAAGAGGAGGGACGCGATGCCAGCCACCTCTTCGTAGCCGACTCTGGCGAAAAAACCTGGGATAACGTAGCTTTTATGCGCTCGACCGGAAAACCGGGCGGCAACGCGGGCTGGATCGGCGCAGTCACCCCGCGCTACAAACTGATTCTCTCCCCCAAGGACGAACCGTGGTTGCTGGACTTGGAAAAGGACCCTGACGAAGTGACCAACTTTCTGGACGCACAACCTGACATTGCCAAAAAACTTGCGGCTAAGCTTGCGAGTTATGCCAAAACCCACGGCGACCCTTACCTCGATCACCCCGACACGCGGGCGCATTTGGAAGCAATTTTGGGCTAGCCATCCGTATTGCGATTGCTTTGTTAATATTCCAAGCGGCGAGCCGGACTCAATATTTCCGGCGCAGACCGTACGATGGATGGCGTTTGTCGTGACGAACCACGACGATGTAAATGTAGCCGGGACGAATTTGGTAGAGAAAGTGGTAGGGAAATCGGTTCAAATTCGCCCGCCGCAATTGCGCCGCGTAGGAGTCGGGATGATGGTAGGTCGGGTTCTGCGCGGCGTGATCGATGACAGCCACAAGCTCGTCGTAAAAGTCGCCAGCAATTTTTTCGCTCGCATGGTCGCGGTAGTAGTCCACCGCGCCATCCACGTCCTTGGTCTGGACCAATTTATGGAACCGGTAGGGCACTACCGGTTGAGTTTTTTGCGAAAATAAGCCTGAAACTCCTCCGCGCTAACCGTCGAGCCCTCCGGATCGGCCTCAATTTCCGCCAATCGGCGCGCCACTTCTTCGTCGCTGACCGTGGGATGGCCGGGATCGTGCGGCAGCGACGCTTCCAGTTCGCAGATAATGCGTTCGCGCTCGAAAACCGGTAGTTGGAGGAGTTGGGGCAAGATTTGATCCGTGCTAACCATGAGTCCAGGATAGTCCAGATGCCGGGAGCGTTCCAATCCAAAATTTCCGGCTCAACCCGCCGTGCGCGCGTCGCCGGGTTTTACGGGTTGGCCGGAATTCGCACTGGCCAAGGCGGCGAAGCAAAGTTCGAGCGATTTCAGGTTGTTTTTGGCGCTGTGATAGGGTTCGCGGCCTTCCTCGATGGCGCAGAGTAATTCGCCCATCGTGCCCTGGAAACCGGAATCAAACCAGCAGCCTTCCAGCGGCACAATCGCCTGGCCGGCCTCCAGATAAATTTCGGCGCGCGGTTGGTCGTTGAGGCCGGGACCGCGGGTGCGAAGCGTGCCGCGTGTCCCCACCACGGTGGTTACGTCTTCCTCGCCCAGGCGGGTGTGGGCGTTGAAAGCGAGGCGCACCTGAGCCTCGGGGTAGTCGATGATGGCCGAGGCCAACGCCGGTGGTTGGTAGGCTTGTTCGCCAAATTTGACCGCGGAGGCGAAGACGCGCTGCGGCTCCTGAGCGGCCATAAAGCAGGTGGCGATGTCGAACCAATGCACCGCGAAATCGAAGAGGATGAGGTGGTGGATTTTCTCGAATTCCGCGTTGCCGGCGATCCACGTCTGGTCCCATTGCAGCGAAAAATCGACCGACGTAACGCGTCCAATCAGCCCATCGGCGATCGCGTGGTGTAGGTAGCTGAAATGCGGCGCCCAGCGGCCATTTTGGTTCACTGCCAGCCGAACGCCGCGTTTTTCAGCCAATGCAGCCAATTCCTCGCCGTCGGCCAGGTTCAAGACGAACGGTTTTTGGCTCAGCACGTGTTTTCCGGCCTCCAGCGCCTCGCGCAGAATCGGCAGGCGATCCGCGGGATGCGGGGTGACGTCCACCACCTCAATGTCGGCGCGTTCGAGGATTGCGCGATGATCGTCGTAAACCTCCGCGTCCGGGTAAAACTCATCCCGCCGCGCCTCGGCTTTCGCGCGCGTTCGACTGGCCAGCGCAACGACATCGTAACCGCAAGCGCGGTAGTTTTTCAGGTGAAACTCGCTAATCCCGCCCGTGCCGATCAAACCGATTTTCGGTTGGTAGTTTTTCGGCTTGGGCGGCAGGTAATCGACCTTGGGCGGCTCGATTTGGCTTACTTCCTTGGTTGGGCTCAGCCCGTAATCATCGTCATCCGGCATGGGGTGTGTTGGTTAGGATCGCAGACCCACCTGTTGCATCAATTTGTCCGTCGCCTGGTAGGCTTCTTCGACCCATTCGACGATTTTTGAAGGATCCGGCGAATATTCCAGCTCAATCGACACTGCTCCGTCGAAATCCAGCTCCTTGATGGCCTGAAGGTAGGGCGCGAACTTCACCACGCCGCGTCCGGGAGGTAAATCGCCGTGCACTTTGCCGTCGCAGTCGCTGATGTGGACGTGAGCGGCTTTGCCCTTCAACGCGGCGAGATCCGCGGGTGAGGTGTCGGCCAAAACCAGGTGACTAACGTCGATGTTAGCCTTCACATTCGGCATCGCGCAATCACCGACAAAACGCGCCATCTCCGGCACACTGTTCAACAAGCTAAGCCGAAACGGCTCCAGTTCCAGCGCTACTTCGATGCCCGCTTCCCCCGCATATTCGCCAATCGCGCGAACGCCCTCCACGCCCCAATTCCACTGCGCGTCGGGCGGGATGACCTCGCGTTGCCAGATGTATTCGCCCAGCACCAGCAGGATGTTTCGCGAACCGAATGTTTTCGCCAAATCGACGAATTTTTTGACCCTTTGAACGTGAAAATCGCGCACGGGCTCGTTGAAATCGATCAATCCAGCGGCGACCACCACGGTGGAGACAATCGGCAGGTTTTTGGCCTGACACGTGTCTAAAATTAGACGAATTTCAGCGTCGCTGATGGTCGTTGCCTCGGTGAAAATATCGACCGAGTCGAACCCGATTCGTGCGATGTGTTCCAGGCCGGTTTTGGTGTCCACGCCCGCCTGATCGAACGCGCTGTTGATAATGCCGAGTTTCATGGGGAAAATCCGAAATTCGAAATTCGAAATCCGAATGGGTTGTTGGTTGGTTAGGATCGAATGTTTGGACTGAGGCGCGAACTGTTTTCGAGTTTCGGGTTTCGGGTTTCGAGTTCAACCCAAACTTTTCGCGCTCCGATCCTCTTCAACGAGGTCGGCGAATTCAACGCTGGAACGTCGGGCATCGTCGCGTCCCACCTCCAAAACCCGAGAATCATCCACCTTGTGCAGCTTGGTGTAACGCGGATGATGGGAATCCTTGAAGGGGTCGTTGGAAGCCGCGTTGTAGCAGCAAATCATGGCCCAACGCGCTTGGTCGGAGTTGTTGGCGGCGGAGCAATGGAGCAGGTTTGCGTGGAAAAAGAGCGCATCGCCGGGGCCCATCTCGCAGTGGACCAATTCCAGCCGCTTGCGGGCTTGCTCCACCCGCTCCATGTCCGCGCCGGCCTGGTCTCCGGACAAAACGTGGTTCACCCGGCCCATCTTATGCGAGCCTTTCAGCACCTGCAGGCACCCGTTTTCGCGCGTAGCGGCATCCACGGCAATCATGACGCTGCACAGGTTCGGGAACAGCACGCCGTTCTGGTACCAGTAGCCGTAATCCTGATGCCAAGCCCACGCGCCGCCGACTTTCGCGTCCTTCAGGATCATCTTGGAGTGGTAGTGATAGGCCTCGTCCTCCAGCAGTTGCTCCACGGCATCCACCACCCGCCGGCAACGCGCCATCATGCCGTAAATCCCGTCGCCGGGGTGGTTCCACAAGGCCAGCCGCACATCGTTGCCCTTTCCATCGTCCATCGTGGAGGAAGACTGATCCATGGCGCGGTCGTTGTGGGCGGTTTCGCGCAACAACTCGATTTCCTCGGCCGAAAAAAGGCCGCGGGCGAAAACGTAGCCGTCGCGGTGATAGGCTGCGATTTCTTCGTCGGTGTACGGCATCATCCCACTTTTATAGCGGGCAAATTCCGGTTTGTCGCGCGGAAATTCCGGTTGTCGGCTATAGTTCAACAGGCAAGTATGCCATGAGGCCGATCACCCCAAATCTGAACACGCAAAGCAAAACGCGGCTTCACGGCATACTTGCCTTAACCTTAACATTCGGCTGAAAAAAATGTGGCTCTACATCGCAATTCCCGTCGTGCTGATCGTGGCTTTCCTATACTGGCGTTGGACATCAGTTGGGCGAGGTGCTACGAAGCGAGACGATCAGATTATTGCGGAATTGAATCCTCTCGCAGTTGCGCTGGAGGAAGGCTCCGACGTTAATAGCAGCAAAGTTGTTCGTTTGGGGACACCGCCACAGAATCGCCCAATGTTGTATGAACTGCTGAAGCACTTCGAGAAGCTTGACT
This sequence comes from Verrucomicrobiales bacterium, assembly GCA_965224535.1. Classification (GTDB taxonomy): domain Bacteria; phylum Verrucomicrobiota; class Verrucomicrobiia; order Verrucomicrobiales; family DEV007; genus JBCDHN01. The sequence continues at coordinate 96,674 of CBDCZR010000019.1, read as the reverse complement.
TGTTCCCTGAGAGTGGCGGTCGCGAGACGAGCAAGCCAGGGCATCGCTGAGCTATTGGATGATGCATCCAAACGAGCTGCAAAACCCACCAAAAGAGATTGAACCAGTTGAGGCGATTGAGCGGACGATTGATGGCAAGACTGCCACGTTTGTCGCACTCCGCTACCGGATGGAGGAAGGTCATTGGGCCGGCACTGGTTGGCTCTTAGGCTTGTCGGGCCCATTTTTTGCATCCGACCCTCCATTTTCGGGAACTGCTTCGGCTTTTTCACGTTTTAGCGACAAGTTTGGCGAGACCAATAGCGTGGAACTGGTAGATTGGTTCATCCAAACTGTAATCGGATAACGAGCAGAAGACGGTGCTGGACAACCGGCTACCCGCTCCGAGTCGAAATGATCACAGCAACTAAAACTCTTACCCCGCAGTCGAAGGAACGCCGCCGGTGGCAGTGCCAAGTGATCGAAGATGGAAAACCATGTCACAGGAACGAATCGCAAACATCTCATCGAATGGTTTTGACCCGCCCGAAGGCCACATCGGCAAATCCCTGAGCGCCGCCGGTCGCCTTGGGATCGGGCTCGAATGCGTAGACTTCGCTCCACGATTTTCCGCCATCCTCACTGCGCAAAATCGAGTGGCGTTTCCTGCTTACATTGATCAACGCACCGGTATCAGACTCCGCCATGCGGCCGGCGGGCAGATCAGCGGGAAGATCGCGCCAGGTGATGCCGTCTTCGCTTGCCTTCGACGTTTCGCCCGTCACCCAAAACTCATCGCGGACAATCGAAAGCCCGAACGAGCGCCCCACGGGACGCTTCACGCCTAACGGATGTGCTCGCCACGTCATCCCGCCATCGACGGAGCGCAACGCGGTCTCACCTTCCCCTTTCACGATGAGGAACACTTTGCCCTTCGCGATTATGCCTTTCGCGCCCCGTCCTTCCCACGGCTCGGCTTTGACCCGCATTGGAACCCAGGTTTTGCCGAGATCGTCGCTGTAAATCCCCGGTCCGTTGTCGCCGATCACAATAATCCGCCGCTTCCCATCATGCTCGCCACAGGTCAACGACGGATGGCCGATGTCGATTTTGACTCGTTCGTCGTTGGCATCTCGAAAGCCGTAAGCCGAGTGCTGAAACCACGTCTTCCCGAAGTCCGGCGTCGCCTCCAGCGGCATGATAAACGCGCCATCGACGCCAAGCAATTCCATCGTCGTTTTCATGTCGTAAGGCAGGGTCCCCTTGCGCGCCGGCTTGCGGTCGCCGTTAGTCAGGTGCCGCCAGTTTTCGCCATCCTCAGACGCGATAACCGTTCCCGGAGCGCCCCAACCCGAGGCGATTGCGAAAACGCCGTTGGTGTAGGCGACGGAGTTCCAGACGGCCCAACGGCCATGATCTCCACACGGTGCGCCATAGAAAACCCGCTGCCAGGTCTTGCCGTCGTCGCGCGAAACAACCACGTTCATGCCATGGCCCGCCGCGACGAAGATACCTTGTTCCGGCTTCGGTTCGAAGTTGCCCCCGAGAGGTATTTCAGCGCGGATTTTCTCCTGCGCTGCGGCTTCTTCGGGCGATTCTTTGGCCGCTGCAATCGACGGCGCAAAAAGCGCGGCCATCGAGAGACAAGTTAGGTGGGCTAGCGGTTTCACGCCGAAAACTAGCTGGAACGCCGAGCATTTCACCTGAGATTGGATTTTTTTCGACTTCCTGGCCGGCGGAAGCGCAAATTGACGATTCCCGGGTGTCTTTTCGTCCAAATCTCGACTGCCTAGCCCCCCAAAATGCCAACGCCCTTTGAAGACCCTTCACACTCATCGGAACCGGATCTCGACGGCCTGGAGTTGAGCTGGAAAGACGAGCGAAAACGGCTCGACGGCGGGATGAAACGCGGCGGGTTGGGTCCCCTGCCGATCGTCCTTTTGGGCGCGGTGTTGTGCGGGGTGCTGGTCGTTACGTTTTTGCGCGCCTCCCACAGCGGCGCGCGCAACGGGCCGCAGGTGGTCAAAACGGAGGAAAAGCCGGTGGAATCCACCTTGCCGCCGCCCAGCGCTTACGTTCCGCCGCAGCCCGGGGAGTTGTCGGGCGAAAGGGCTCTCCCCTCAGCCGGAGGATTGCCGGAAGAAGGTGGAATTGCCCGGACAGAGCCGTTTTCGGCGGAAATCGAGGCGCTGCAACCCGCGGAGGAAATCATCCCCGAACCAGCCCCGCCGCTGCCGCCGCCGTCAATCCCGGAACCAGAGCCCGAACCGGTCAAACCTGCGGAAATTGCCGCCGTTTTGCCGCCAAATCCGCTTCCGGAAGCAGATTTGCCGCCGATACCGGAGCCAGAGCCGAAACCCGAGCCGGATCCCGAGCCAAAACCCGCGCCGGAGGCGACTTCCGCGCCAAAACCGGCTCCCATCGTGGTTGCACGGCGAATTCCCCTGCCGGACGCCGCAGGACCTGCGGACATTCCGCAAATTCAGCCGCCATCCACCCACACGCAGCCCCCCAAGGCCAAGCGCCCCGCCATTCAACCGCAATCGCCGCGAAATCCACCGCGCCGGCAACGAAAAGTGGGCAACACCGCCTTCACCTCCGCCGGGGCCGGCGGCTACGTCTCCAGCCAACCGATTTCTCGCACGCTCTACGCGCCGTTCGCCCGGCAACGAAAACGCGCCATGGTTCCCGGCGGCATCGCGCAGGTCACCCGCTCTGAAGCGCAGGATTTCGCCAATTGGCTGACGCAAGTGCACCGGGCCAAGGGCATGATCGGTTTCAGCGAATACTACCGCTTGCCGTCCGGAGCTGAAGACCGCAATCGCGACAACTGGAACACGGACCGCCGCAACGTCTCCTCCAGCGAGCGTCGTGGCTTCCGCCTGGTGTTGACCGGCGACAGACCGGCCTTGCGGGCGACTTCCGGTTAGGGTCGGTTAGTAGGGTGCGTTGGGATTCCAATTCGCGAAAAACGAGCCAGGGATTCGGCGAAACAAACCTTGGCCGCATTCCGTGGGGTGGGCGATGACTGCCGCGACCGCTCCCGCTTGCCGGGCCCTCCTCACCATTTTTTGCGCGTTTTGGCTGAGCCAATTGGCCAATGCCGACCAACCCAACGCCCGCTTCGACCCCATCGCGCAAAACATCGAAGGCTGGAGCGTCCACGTCGATCCCGCGCTTCTGGAAGGCGAGCATGCCGAGGAAGGCGCGCGTTCGTTGCGAATGCTGGCCAATCACCTGTTTTTCATCGCGCTGCTCGTTCCGGAAGATCGGCTGGCCGAGTTGCGAACCTGCGAAATCTGGATCGAGCGCGAGCATCCCACGTTGAAGGCCATGCAGTATCACCCGGGCAAAAAATGGCTCGTCGATCGTGGCCACGATCCGCGTTTGACGAAAAAAGTCCACATTCCCGTGGCGCGGCAACTCGTTCAGCGCCACCAACTGCTTAAGCACCCCATGGTCGTGCTGCACGAGTTGGCTCACGCCTATCACGACCAGATTTTGAGCTTCGAGCACCCTAAAATCAAGGCGGCCTACGATGCGGCGCGGGAATCCGGCAAATACCGCGAAGTGCTGCTCTACAGCGGCAAACGCGTCCTTCACTACGGCATGACCAACCACAAAGAATACTTTGCCGAAGGCACCGAGGCCTATTTCAACCGGAACGATTTTTATCCCTTCGTGCGGGCGGAACTGAAGGAGCACGACCCGGTGTTTCACGACTTGTTGGTCGAAATTTGGGGCAAGCTAGAGTGATGGGGCGCTTTTTTGGCGCCTCGGCTGGCGTTTTGGTGGGCATCTGGCAAGCTCCTACCCATGAACTGCCAAACTCTTGCTTTCCTGGCGTTGCCCGCGTTTTTGGGCCTCGCCGACATCGCACGCTGCCAAGGCGCAGAGTCAACGCCGATTCAAATTGGCGCACAGCCGGAGCTCTTCATCGACGGCCGATTGTTCCAGGAGTTCATGGGCACGGCCCGGCATAAGCTGCATCGGCCAGTGGCGCGGGAAGTCGTGATGATCCACGATGCGCCGTGGGAAGGCGGCGGCAGCAACTATCACACCATCTTCCAGGACGGCGAAATTTACCGTTTGTACTATCGCGGGGCGGAATTTGCGGTAGAAGACGGCAAAATCCGCCAGGCGCATGCTCAGGTGACGTGTTATGCCGAAAGCAAGGACGGCATCCACTGGACGCGGCCAAACCTGGGTTTGTACGAATGGGAGGGCTCGCGGGAAAACAACATCATCTGGACCGACGAGCCTTCCACGCACAATTTTGCGCCGTTCAAGGACGCGCGGCCCGATGTCCCGGACGATGAGCGCTACAAAGCGCTGGCCTCCGCACCGGGGAAAAAGGGGCTCGTGGCGTTCGCATCCGCCGACGGCGTTCGCTGGCGGCTTTTGAGCGAAAAACCGGTCATCACCGAGGGCGCGTTCGATTCGCAGAACCTGGCTTTTTGGGATGAAACGCGGGGCGAATACCGAGCCTACTACCGCGATTTCCGCGATGGCTTTCGCGACATCCGCACCGCTACGTCGCGCGATTTTCTCACCTGGGAGGGCGGGGATTGGCTGGAATATTCCGGCGCGCCGCGGGCGCATCTCTACACCAACCAGATTCAGCCCTATTTTCGCGCGCCTAACCTGTTTGTTGGCCTGCCAACCCGCTACGTCGACCGCGGTTGGAGGGGCTCGATGAAGGAGCTGCCGGATCCGAAAAATCGCGAGTTGCGCGCCGAAACCATCCCTCGCTACGGCACGGCGCTGACCGATTGCACGCTCATGAGCAGCCGCGACGGGACCAAGTTTCACCGTTGGAACGAGGCGTTCATCTGGCCGGGCCCCGAACGCACGGGCACGTGGCTCTACGGCCAACTCTACACCGCTTGTGGCCTTGTCAGGACGGCGGCGAGCATCGAGGGTATGCCGGACGAGCTATCCATCTACGGCACGGAGGGCGATTGGCTCAAGGCGACTCACCTGCGGCGTTACACGATGCGAACCGACGGTTTTGCCTCGGTTCACGCCTCGGTGGAGGGCGGCGAACTGCGCACCAACCCGATCGTTTTTGATGGCGGGGAAATGGTCCTGAACCTGGCCACTTCCGCCAACGGCTTCATCAAAGCGGTGATTCGCGACGTGAATCACAAGGAAATCGAGGGATTCGGGATGAGCGACGCCATCGCGGTGTTTGGCGACTCGCTCGAGCGCAAGGTTCGGTGGAAGGGCGACCCGGACTTGTCGAAACTGGCGGGCAAGCCCGTTCGGCTGCGTTTCGTGCTGAAAGAGGCGGACCTGTTTTCGTTTCAATTCCGCTGATTCGGGAGGCGAAGCGTTTGAATACTTCCGCGCTTTCAGCGAGACTAACCGGCCATGAATCTTCGATATCTCGGCCTTCCGGTTTTGGCGTTTTTAGCGCTGGTTCTCTCCTCCTGCCTTACATCCGAGCCGCGTGCGGACGTGCAAGTGACACCCGGCGCGGATTTGGGCAGGTACAAGATCGTCTACTTCACCTTTGAGGACGCTTGGGCGGCCAACCACACCATCGTGCAGTTGCTCCAGCAGGAAATGCAGCGCCGCTCCTATGCGGTGAAAGTCGGCGAACCGCTGGAGGAAGACAAGGGGCGCTCCATGGTGCTGAATCTCAAGCACGCGGGGCAAAGCCAGGACGCGCAAAAGGGCAGCGTGGAAAAATTGCGCTACCTGCGCTTCGATTTGACGGACGCCCGTTCCGGTCAGTTGCTGGCTTCGGTCAACCGCGATGGCGGCGGGGATTTGGATCCCATCGAGCAAAAGCAATTTGCCAAAACGCTGGCCGACGATTTGTTCGGCGCAACATGATCAACCAATGGCTCCTCGTGGTCGGCCAACTCGTGCGCGGACATCAAGTCGCCTCCGGGCGCGGTGAGGACCCGCGTTATCCGGGCGGAACGCTCCAAATGCAGGCGCCGTTTTTCGCCGAACGCGGTTTGGACCTTTCGCCGTTTTTTCCCGGCACGCTAAATGTCTCGATCGCGCCGAAACTCTACCAGGTGCACGAAACCACGCTCCGGCTCGAGAACATCAAGTGGTCGCCGGACGATCCCGCGGAGAATTTCTGGTTCCTGGATTGCCGGGTGGGCGTCAACCTTGAGGAGATGCACGACGGCCTGATCTACTACCCGGATCCTGAGACAAAACCGTGCCATTTTCAGCCTCCCAACGTATTGGAGGTGCTGGCGCCCGAGCTTCCCGGCGTGCAGTACGGCGACACCATCTGGCTCAAGCTCAGGCGCGATCAGGTCGAAATTCAGGACTGAGCGTCGAAGGTGAAAACGAGCTACGACGCCGTGGTTGTGGGTTCGGGACCCAACGGATTGGCCGCCGCCATCGAGTTGGCCGGCAACGGCGCGGCCGTGTTGGTAGTGGAAGCCAAGGAAACGCCGGGCGGAGGCATGCGCTCGGCGCAACTGACCCTGCCGGGCTACGTTCACGATGTCTGCGCGGCCATTCATCCCATGGGCATCGCTTCGCCGTTCTTGCGCTCGTTGCCCTTGGGCGAGCACGGCCTTTCCTGGGTTCAACCGGAGTTTCCCGTGGTTCAGCCGATGGATGACGGACGAGCGGCGGTGCACGAACGCTGCGTGGAGAAAACCGCGGATCGCTTGGGGGAGGATCGCGCGGCTTACGTCCGCCTCTTTGCCCGGCTCACGAAAAACGCGCCCAAACTCTACGCATCGCTCCTCGGGCCGCTGGGTTTGCCCAAGCATCCCGGCGCCATGCTGCAATTCGGCAGGCACGCGCTGAAATCCGCGCAAAACCTGGCTTTTCGCGCATTCCGGACCGCGGAAGCCCGGGCGCTGTTTGCCGGTCACGCCGCTCATTCCATTCAACCCCTGGAAAACGCGGCCACGGCGGCGGTGGGGCTCATGTTAGGCGTAAGCGCGCACAGTGTCGGCTGGCCGGTCGCGCGTGGCGGATCGCAAAGCATCGCCGACGCGCTGGTGGCGATGCTTTGCGATCTGGGCGGCGAATTAGCCTGCGAAACGCGGGTGCAAGCGGTGGAAGACTTGCCGGACGCACAGGTGTACCTTTTCGACGTCTCAGCACCGGCGTTAGCGCGAATTTGCCGCTCCCGCCTGCCGCAAGGGTATCGCAACGCGCTCCAGGCCTATCGCTACGGCCCGGGAGTCTTCAAGGTCGACTGGGCGCTGAGCGATCCCATCCCCTGGACGAATCGCGAAGCTCGGCAAACCGCCTGCCTCCACGTCGGCGGAACCTTCGAGGAGGTAGCCGAAAGCGAGCGCCTGACCTGGCAAGGTCACCACTCGGACAAGCCCTTCCTCATCCTGGCTCAACCCACGGTTGTCGATCCCACGCGGGCGCCGGAGGGCCGGCATACGGCGTGGGCCTACTGCCATGTCCCCAACGGCTCCACCGAGGATATGCAAGGCCGAATCGAACAACAAATCGAGCGTTTTGCACCGGGTTTTCGCGATTGCATCCTCGCCGCCGCCACCATGACCACCGCCGACATGGAGGCCTACAACCCCAACTACGTGGGCGGCGACGTCATCGGCGGAGTGCAGGATTTGCGTCAACTTTACGCCCGCCCGGCCATCCGGCTCAACCCCTACACCACGCCGGCCGCGGATGTTTTCCTCTGCTCGGCCGCCACGCCTCCAGGGGGCGGAGTTCACGGCATGTGCGGCTACCACGCGGCCAAAGCAGCCCTGCGCCGGTTGCGGCTTGGTTAGGCGCGGAGATTTCGCGTTTTTTGTGAGACAAAGTTCCGCGGACCTCTTTCAACCGCGGAAAGTTGGATAGCCCATGCCGCCTGAAGCGTGGAATGAACATGACCGCGCAGAAATCTCCAAACCGCCGCCAGTTCCTCAAACGAACCGCCGCCGCGCTGGCCGCGCCGACGATTGTCCCGGCATCCGCGTTAGGTTTGGGTTCGCAACCGGCTCCGGGCGAACGCGTGGTGATGGGCTACATTGGCTTGGGAAATCGCGGGTTTGGGGTGATGGAGGCTTTCCTGAAGCACGCCGATGTGCAGGGCGTGGCCGTTTGCGACGTGCATGACCTGCATTATCGCGACCGTGAATGGGGAAAGGGGCGCGTGTTAGGCCGCGAACCGGGAAAATCCGCCGTGGAGCAGGCTTACGCGGCCCAAAAACGCAGCGGATCGTGGAAAGGCTGCGAGGCTTACGCCGATTACCGCGAATTGTTGGCGCGTGAGGATATTGACGCGGTGATGGTGTCGACTCCCGACCACTGGCATGCGCTGGTGACCCTGGAGGCGCTGCAAAGCGGCAAGGACGTTTACTGCGAAAAGCCGGTGACCCACTGGTTTGCCGAAGGCCAGCGGGTTTACCGGGAGGCGGCGCGGCGGAACGCGATTTTTCAGGTTGGTTGCCAGCACCGCTCCGAGGATGTATTCCGCAAAGCGGTGGAAATCGTGCGCAACGGGCATCTTGGCAAGCTCACCCACGTTGAGGTGGGTTTGCCGACCGGGTATCCCGAGCCGATGGGCGATCCCACGCCGGCAAAACCGCCGAAGGGGCTGGATTTTGAGCTGTGGACGGGGCCGGCGCAGATCATGCCCTACATGCGCGCGCGGCATCACCGTTGGTGGCGCGGTCACCTGAATTACGGTGGCGGCAACGTCCAGGATTTCATCCCGCACTACAACGACATCGCCCACTGGGGCTTGGATCAGGAATACGGCGGGCCCATCCGCGTGGAAGCCAAAAATTGGACCGAATCCGAGACCGAAATCTACAACACGCCGGTGAATTACGAGATTCACTGCGAGTATCCAGGCGGGGTTCGCTCTTTGGTCAGCTCCAAGGTTGCCGCGGGCGTAAAGTGGGTTGGTGAGGACGGTTGGCTGCACGTGGGAATCAAAAAACTGACCGGCTCCAACCCAGCTTGGCTGAAGCAGGATTTCGACCCCGGCTCGTGGAAAGTGACGACCCACAGCGGGCATCAGCGCAACTTCACCGACGGCGTCAAAACGCGCACACCCTGCGTTGCGCCGTCGGAAATCGGCCACCGCGCGATCACGCCGGGCTACCTGGGCTATGTGTCCAACAAACTGGGTAGGCCGCTTGCCTGGGACGCCAAAACGGAGACGATTTCCGACGACGCCGATGCCCAAAAGATGCTGACCGCGCTAAATTACCGCGATCCCTGGAAATTGCCGGGCTGAGCGGGGCTTCCCACGGTCAATCCGGCCGTCGCAGGCAACTCTTCCCCGCTAACACCGACGACGGACGCAACGGACGCGGAAGCTCCCGGTTCGCCGGGAGTTTTACAGGATGGGGGGCACAATATAGATGGCTCAATCTATTTTGGGCCCTTAAGCATCCAATACCGCTTCCCATCCGCATTGGTCTTCGGGCTCAGGTAACTCCCCCTCCGCGCGTCGTCCGCCGGAACGCCCTCAAACACCAGATTCAAGTCGTGCAGCAGCCTCGTCGAATCGCCGAAGTAACCGTGGTGCAAATAATCCGTCACCGCCGAGGTGGAATCGATCGCCTCGATCCCCGGCAAGCCCGCGAGCGCGGCGGCATCGTGTCCGGCGCGTTCGTGACCCCAGAACTCCTTCGAGGCAATCAGCGCTTTGTCACGGCGCGAGGCGTACACGGTCACCGGCGCCTGCCACGCCGCTAGCTTGGGAGCGATTTGCTCCTTGAAGATCGCTGCATCAATGTCCGGCGCCGCCAGCACGATCGCTTTCACCCGGCTCTGAACTCGCATCCCGGCCAAAACCTCGCTCGTCAGCAAATTCCCCATGCTGTGGCGATAATGAAAATCTCCTCGGCCCCGCTTTGGCTGGCCACCGTGTTCAAGAACCGTTCCAGGTGGGTTCGCGATTGCTCGTTGAGATTCAAGTCGTGAGAATAACGCACCAGCTCACCGTGCGAAGGCCAACTGAAGAAAATCGGGGCCCCATCGAACTCCAGATCGTGGGCCAACTGCGCCTTGCGCCGCGCCGCGTCCTTGAACGCCACGTTGTAGCCATGCACGAACACGAACGCCTTCTTTGCCGAACCTGTTTCCTCCCGCAAAAGCTGGCCAAACCCGCGCCGCGAAGTCGGCTCCACCTGCATCAGCACCAGGTGCTTCTTGGGGTTTTCCCTAAATTCGAAGCGCAACAAACTCGGCTCCTCAATTTCGCCGGTGGCGTGATGTTGCGGCACGCTCACATAGCAAAATCCGGTCTGCAACCCGCCGCGTTCCGAGCCGAAAAACCGGTTGGGATCGTCGAAGTGCGCGGTGCGTCGCCGGTTCGTCCCATACAGCACGCGTTTCACTACGAAGCCTTCGGCCTTGGGTGGCTCCGGCTGGGGAATCAGCGGCCCTCCATCGCCATCGCCATCGCCATCGCCCGGATATTTACTATCGAATGGCCGACGTCCCGTTTTCGATGGGCTCCGTCCGCAACTCCGCCGGATCCAGCACTACGTGCTTGATCCGCTGCCGCTTCCAGGTGTAAGTCGCGTGAACGCGGCCGTCCTCGGTCTGGACGATCGCCGGGTAGCTGAATTCCGCCTTTTTCTCCTGCTCCAATGTGCCGGCGGCTTGCCAATTGAGCCCGTCTTCGCTCAGCGCCAGGTTCAGCATGTTGCGGCCGCGCCATTCGCCGGAATCGCGGGTGGTGTGGTTGTAAATGAGCAAAAATCGGCCATCGCGCAACGTCACGGCGTCGAATCCCGCGTTTGGGTTGGGTAGGTTCGAACGCTGAAGCTGACTCCAGGTTTTGCCGGAATCCTCGCTCCAACTCGTCACCACGCTGCCTTCCTGGCTGCGGCACAAAATCTGCAATTTGCCGCCGCCGTGCTGCAGAATCGTCGGCTGAATCGCGTTGAACCGGCTGGCGTCCTCGATCGGGCCGAGCCGCTCCCAGGTTTTGCCGAAATCGCGCGTTTTCTCGAAATGGATCGTCCACCCGTCGTATTCGGTGCTGCTGCCGCAAAGCAGCGTGCCGTCGCTCAGCAAAATCGGCTTGTTTTTCACCGGGCCGTCGATTTTTTCGGGCAAACGCCGCCGCTCGCGCCAGGTTCGTCCGCGATCGTAGCTCGTGATCACCTCACCCCACCACTCGCGCGGATTCGGCCCGCATTTGAAGAAGAGCAGCGTCTCCTGATCGCCCGGCGTCTGGAACAAAACCGGGTTCCAGCACGGATGCCGGTGGCCCGCGAATTGCACGCCGTTCGCCACTTCCCGGGGCGCGCTCCACCCGCCGCCATCGTGGTAACTCACCCAAATTCCCACGTCCTCGTGCTTCTCCCGCGTCCCGCCGAACCAAGCGCAAACCAGCCCGCGCGAATTCTCGCAAATCGTGCTGGCGTGGCATTGCGGAAACTTGGCTTTGGTGAAAACGAACTCTTCTTTCACGAGACCGGGGATGCGGGGTAAGGGCTTCGGCTTCGGCGCGCGGGCCTGGAGTTGGCCGGTCGGAAACTGCACGCAATTATCGTGCTTGGCGAAGTAAATTCGCCCATCTTCGGCGCCAACCAGCAGGTCCGGTTTCCCGTCCTTGTCGAAGTCGCAGACCGCCGGGCTGGAGGTGTGGCCGGAGACCTTGCGCTTGGCGAGATTGCCGATTTTTTTGAGGACGATCTTGCCGTCGCGCTCTTCGCAGTTGCGATACCAGGCCGCGTTTTCGGAATTGACGAGGACGTCCATGCGCTCGTCGCCGTCCCAATCGACGACGGCGAGTTTGTAGCGTCCCGAACGGCCGGCGGAGCGATTGTTGAGGCGAATGGGTTGGTTGTCTTCGTCGACGAAAATTCGCCGAAATGGCTGGAATTCGCCGGTTTTCAGCGCATGCGCCAAACCCGGGAAGCCCTCCTCGTCGAGCATGAGCAACTCGTTTGCGCCATTGCCGTTCCAATCGACCAAAGTCGGCGTCGTGCGCCATTGTGAGACGGCATCGCGCGATCCCGGATCCCACCAAGCCCAGGCCGGATCTTGCATCCTCGAAGCGCCGAACCGGTGGTCAGCGATCAGCGAGCCATCGGCTTGTTTTCGGTAACGCCGAAGCTGTCCCCAGATGGAATTCACCAAAATCGTGGGGTCCCCGGGATTTGCCGCGGAGAGCGTCGTGTAGCCCCATTTTGCCTCGCAAGGGCCTTGGATCGAGCCGCTTGGCCCAGCTTCGATGCGAAGGGGCTCTCCGTTGGTTTCGAGCAACTTCACTTCGCCAAATTTCGGCGGCGAGCCTCCCAGATTTTCGAACAGACCAACGTAGCCTGCCGTGTTGCCGCAAAGGATGTCCTCATCGCCATCGTCGTCCCAATCGAAGGCAAACGGCGTCGCGAGAGCGCCGAATTTCAGCGTGTCAGCCGTTTGACGGAAGTAGACGGGTTGGGCGAATTTTGCCGATCCACCGACCTTTTCGATCAACGCGACGCGGCCATCCTCATCACCGCAAATCAGGTCCACGTCGCCATCGCGATCCCAATCCAGCGCCACAGGGGTGATCATCTGCAGGTCCATTTTCAGCGGCTTGCCGTCGGCGGCGATCAGCTTGCGTCCCCGCGCCAAATCCGGTTTTTCGCGCGATCCCACGTTCTCAAAATACGTGAACCCGTCCAAAAACTCGCCGCAGATCAAATCCAGGTCGCCATCGCCGTCGAAATCCGCGAAATTCGGGCAGGGCCAGCCGTAAACGTCGATTTCGGCTCCGCCGGCGGCTAACTTGCGCGGCTCGGCGTATTGGATTCGACTGCCAGTCGAATCTACGTTCTCGATCAGATACACGTAGCCATGCAGCGGTCCGTTGCGCCAACGGCCTTGCGCGTCGTAGGCGTGATCCCAGCCGTAATCGGTCCAATCTCCGGCGCCCACGATGATGTCCAAATCACCGTCGTTTTCCCAATCGACGTAGCGCCACATGTTCCCGCGCACCGGCTTCTCGTGCACGTTATTGCGCGGATAAATCTTGGTCCGCTCGCCGAACTTGTTCTCGCGAAAATCGACGAATTCCTCGTTTCGCATCAAAACGCGCGGCTCGCCATCCACGTAGCTAACCTGCATGTTTTGACCGGCGCCGGCGAGCCGAATTCCCGGCTTGAACACCGGCATTTTCACCTTGGGATCGTTGCTCGGATTTTCGAAAAAATAGACGCCGTTCGACGGTTTGTCCGGGCAAGCGACGATGAGGTCAAAATCGCCATCGCCGTCGTAATCCATCGGCAGCGGCCAGGCCCAGAGCCCGACGCCGAGATCGACGACCAAACCCGGGTTGTTGTATTTGAGCGGCTGCAGATCCTGGGCGAAAACCGCGCCCGACAGCAGGAAAGCGAGCAAAATTTGGCGCATGACTCACCTTGCCGCTGGCCCAAGCCCGGTCAACGCCCAAAAAGCTGTGGAAATCGGGATTTTAGCCCGCAAAAAGGGCTTGGCCGCAAGAAGAATGCAGCCAAGCCCGGATTTTGCCGAGGGGTTGATCCCCAGTTTTTAGCCGGTGATGACGCTGTTCACTTTCACGCCATCCACGTAGACGCTCACCGGTGAGCCATCGGCCGAAGTGAGCACGGAGCCGCGCGGGGTGCTGGATGGCAGCTTGATGCGGCCCCCAGCGATTTGCTCGAGGTCGGCGTCGCTGATTTTGCGGGGAGAGTTGGGTTGGTTAGGTTGGTTGTTGTCGTTCATGGTAGTTGTTGTTGGTTGGTTGGTTGGTTTGGATGAGCGGACGGTGATCAGCCGGAATCGTGCCAACTTTTACGAACCACGCCTTAACAACCTTACCGCGAGCATCATCCGACGTTACCCGTTACCTGCATGGTGCTGCGATTCCCGCGCGAAACCCAAAATAATCGAGCCTGGCGTCGGCAAAATGGATTCCGCCCTCCATTTTTTGCGCTCGCGCCAAAACCAGCCGGCTTAACGGCAGATTTTTCGTCGTCAATTCCGCGCCAAAAGTCAGCCGAGCGCCCACCGTCTGATTTTTATTGATTTTATGTAAATTATAGATAATTTCCCGCCACCAAACCATGATAGACAAGCCCTTACCCCCTCGGGCTGGAGTTATTGTCGTGTGGAGTTGTCTCCTTCTTCCCGCGATTCTTCCAGCACAAAGTCTCGAACACGCCGTCAAGCTCACGCTCTACAACGAGCCCGAAATTCAAGCCGCAAACTACGATCGCCTCAGTTCGATCGAGGATTGGAAGATCGTTCGCGGCGATTTGCGGCCTCAAATCACCGTGGAAGGCTCCGCCGGCCTGGTTCAGCGCGACCGCAGCGTGGACGGCTTGGTCACTTCGACCGGTGAGGACCTGTTTAGCCGGCAAATCGGCGTTTCGCTCCGCCAACTGCTCTTCGACGGCGGTTTGGCGCGTCAGCAGACGCTTTCGGCCAAAAAAGGCTACCACGTTCAGGAACTGGTGGAGCTTAGCATGGTGGAGGGGCGCATCGTGGATTTGTGCGAGGTTTACCTGGAAGTGCTGCGCGCGCGCAAGCAGGTGGACGAGGCGCAGCGGCAGGTGAGCGCCCAGCAGGAACTGCGCGACATGATTAAGGAGCAGGTGGGAAAGGGCGGCAACCGCGCGGATCTGGCGCTGGTGGATGGCCGGCTGAGCTTGGCGGTTAACTCCGTGGAAAGCCAGCAGTTGGCTTACGAAAACGCGCTCATCCGTTTTGTACGGCTAACCGGTGAACCGGCTTCCAATCTGACCTACCCGCAGGTGCCGGAAATGCCGGCCACTCAGGGTGAATTAGAGCTGGAGAGCAACTGGGATTTTCTGGCCTCCAGCGTTGCCGTGGAGGCGGCCGAGCACAAGCTCAAGAGCGTGCGGGGAAATCGCGGGCCGAAAATTTACCTGGATGCCGGCGCCAGCAAGGGGCGTGACGTGCTGGGCGTTAGCGGCGATGATGACGAAATGCGGGCCATGGTGGTGATGTCCTGGGATCTATATCGTGGTGGCGCCAACAAGGCCTTGCAGCAGCGCGAGCACTGGCAACTGCGCAAGGCCGAGGAGCTGATGCAGGCGGCTCGCGAGCAGGCGGATTACATCGCCTCGCTGCTTTGGAAAGAGCGCGAAGGCTCCAAGGCGTCGGTGAAGTCGTTGGGCGCTTACGTGGACCGTTTGGAAGGTGTTTTGGCGGACTACCGCGAGCAATTCAAGGTGGGGAAGCAGGATTTGCTGAGCATTCTGGACATCCTCAACGAACTCTACACCGCGCGCACAAAACTGATCGACTCGCGCTTCAACGTGGACACCACCGCCTATCGAATCGTGGGCGCGCAGGGAAAGCTAACCCACATGCTCGTCGGCGAAGAGTTCGTCCAGGAATATTTGGATCGCGATCCGGACAAGGACGAGGCGCCGGAGGGTTTGCGCCCTGTTAGGGGCTTGCCGGGCGAAATTGGCGAAAATTTGGAGTCGTCCGCTGAAGACTCCTCGCCGCGCAAGGTCGTGGCGGAAATTGGCCCGGAAGATGCGGCGGCTGACGCCAAGACCAAGGCCAGGAAAAGATTCCAACCCTTCAAATTCGGCAAGCGCAAACAAGCCGACTGAATCCTCAAATTTCCCCTAACACTCTCCTCAACGCTATCATGAACTACCAGATACAGATCAAAGATCCCGAAGGCAATCTGAAGGTCCAGCGCTCAATTGACAACGGCGAGGTCATCACCGTTGAAGCCGGCGACGACATCACGATTCTCGATGCCGCCGGAAACCCGGCCATCGTCACGCTTACCCCGATTGGCAGCGATTTGCGCGTCGATTTTCCGGAAGGTGGGACGTTGCTGCTGGATGAGTATTTTTCCTCCGCCGGCATGGGGTTGCCGATTTTCGTCAATCTTTCCAGCCAGTCGGACGCCAGCGCCGTGGAGGCGTATTTCGCGCAGCATCCCAACATCGCGGGTATGGGCCAAGTGGATTCCAATGGCGCAATCGCCGATCAGGGGATGCTGACCCGGGCCGGTGTGGAGTTAGGCGAAAACGCGGGATTTCCGGAGCAAACCCGGGATTCTCAAGGTTCGCCCGGGTTTGGCGCGGACCAGCCGGGAACGAATCCGGACGGCAGCCCCGCGTCTCCATTGACTCCGGTTGCCGGCCAGGAACCGGGATCCGGCGAGGCGCCGGCGGAGTTTTCCGGTGCGGTGGGCAACACGCCGCAGGGCGACGATTTTACGCTAATGCGGCTTAGCAACCTGGGTTATACCAACTTCGACGAGACCTACAGTGCGTTCAACGAGGAGTTGTCCCTGGCCCTGACACCGGACGAAACGCCGCCGCCGGAAGGGTTCGGCGGGGGGACTAACAATGATCCCACTGCGCCATTGCCTCCGCAGCCCGGCACGCCAGACCCGGGGCCGGGCACGACCGGAGGGCCAACTCCTCCGCCCATTCCGCCAGGACCGACCGGAACATCGGGCTTTGGGCCAACAACCCCCCCGGTAATTCCTAACCGGCCTCCCATCGCCGTCAACGATCTGCTGACTTCCGCCACGGAGGACAACCCGGCTTTCATCAACCTCATCGGAAACGACCGCGACCCGGATGGCGACGCGATTCGCATCACGTCGGTTGGCGCGGGCAATGGGACGGTGCAAATTTCCGGCGGCGGGGTGATTTACACGCCGAATCCGAATTTCAACGGAACGGACACGATCACCTACACCATCGCCGATCCTAGCGGAGCCACTTCCACGGCGACGGCTACGATTCAAGTCGCCGGCGTCAACGACGTCCCCCAAGCCTCCGGCACGCCGCCGACGCAGGATGATTTCGACAGCACGGGGGCCACGTTTGACATCAGCAGCTTCTTCACCGATCCCGATACCGGCTCCAGCGCGGGGCTGACGTTCGACGATGGGGGAACCTTGCCGCCGGGGTTGGCGATCGACCCTAACACGGGCATTATCAGCGGTACGGTGGATCCCAACGCTTCCGCCGGCGGTCCTTACGACGTCACCATCACCGCGACCGATCCTTCCGGCGCGTCGGTAACCCAGACGTTTACCTGGAACGTGACCAATCCGCCTCCGATTGCTGAGAACGACGATTTCGACGCGGGCGAAGACGATGGAGCGGCTGTGGTTGGCAATGTGTTAGGCAACGATAGCGACCCAGACAATGACGCCATTTCCACCGTGCCGGCGACCGGGCCGGGGTCGAATGGCGGCACGTTTGGCATCGACGACGCGGGTGAGGTGACCTTCGATCCGGGGAGCGATTTCAACGATTTGGCCGAGGGCGAAACGACGACGAGCACGTTCACTTACACGCTGGTGGATGCCGACGGCGATACGGACACGGCAACGATCACGGTGACGGTGACCGGGGTGAACGATGCGCCGGTTCCAGTCGGCACGATCGGCGATCGAACCAACGATGACAGCGATGTGGTGACTGGTTTCGACGTGAGCGGGGCTTTCGACGATCCGGATACCAGCGATGATTTGACCTTCACCGATGGCGGGACGTTGCCGCCGGGGTTGTCGATCGACCCTAACACGGGCATCATTTCGGGCGCCATCGACAAGGATGCTTCGACTGGCGGCACCTACCCGGTGGTCATCACGGCAACGGATCCCACCGGCGCAACGACGACGCAGACTTTCGACTGGACCGTGGAGAACCCGCCGCCGGAAGCGGAAAACGACGATTTCGCCGCGGGCGAGGACGATGGAGCGGTCAATGTTGGCAACGTGTTAGGCAATGATAGCGATCCTGACGGCGACGCTCTTTCGACCGTGCCGGCTAGCGGCGCGGGGTCGAATGGCGGGACGTTCAGCATCGACGGCAGCGGCAATGTGACCTTCAATCCGGGCGCGGATTTCCAGGATTTGGGGCCGGGCGAAACGGACACTAGCACGTTCACCTACACGCTCCAGGATGCCGATGGCGCGACGGATACGGCGACGATTACGGTGACGGTGACCGGTGTGAACGATCCTCCGGAGGCCACGCCCTCCACGTCCAGCGGCGATGAGGATACGAACATTCCGGTTAGCCTGAGCGGCACGGACATCGACGGCACGATTGCCTCGGTAACGGTGACGACGCTGCCACCGGCGGCTGAGGGCACGCTTTTTTACCCGGACGGGACGACTCCGGTGGTTGCCGGAACGCCGCTGACGCCCGGCGACGCGGCAACGCTGGTTTTCACGCCGGCTGCGGATTTCAACGGCACGGTGACCATCCCGTTCACGGTCACGGACAACGACGGCGCGACTTCGGCTCCGGCCAATGAGGTGATCACGGTGAATCCGGTGGCGGATCCGACGGTGGTTGGCGGGGACACTTCCGGCACGGCCGATGAGGACAACGCGGTGACCGGCACGTTGACGGCAACTGACGGCGATGGATTGACCGACGGCACGTATTTCACGGTGAGTGGTAATCCGGCGAATGGTTCGGCTGCGATTGATCCGGCATCGGGTTCTTGGAGCTATACGCCGAACGATGATTACAACGGCAACGACAGTTTTGAGGTGACCATCACCGATGATCTGGGAAATACGACCACCCAGACTATCGACGTGACGAACAATCCGGTGGTGGACATCGCCGATGACACGCAGACGACCGACGAAGACACCGCGGTGACCACGAACGTGCTCACCAATGATTCGTTCGAAGGCACGCCAAGCATCACGGCGATCACGCAAGGGACCAACGGCACGGTAACTAACAACAACGACGGCACCCTAACCTACACCCCAACCCCCAACTTCAACGGCACGGATTCCTACACATACACCGTCACCTCCGGTGGCGTGACGGAAACGGCAACGGTCAACGTCACGGTGAATCCCACAAACGATCCAACGACCGTCGGCGGGGATACTTCCGGTTCTGAGGACGAGGATGCCGGCGCGATTACTGGCACGTTGACCGCAACCGATCCGGACGGTCTGACCGACGGCACCTATTTCACGGTCACTGGCGCGGCGACGAATGGTTCGGCCTCGATCGACCCGGCAACCGGCGCTTGGAGCTACACGCCGAACGACGATTACAACGGCGCCGACAGCTTCACGGTGACGATTACCGACGATGCGGGAAATACCACGACGCAGGCGATCAACCTGACGGTCAACCCGGTCGTGGACATCGCCGATGACACGCAAACAACCGACGAAGACACTGCGGTGACCACGAACGTGCTCACCAATGATTCGTTCGAAGGCACGCCGAGCATTACCGCGATCACACAGGGAACTAACGGCACGGTAACTAACAACAACGACGGCACCCTAACCTACACGCCAAACGCCAACTTCAGCGGCACGGATTCCTACACCTACACCGTCACCAGCGGTGGAGTGACCGAAACGGCCACGGTCAACGTGACGGTTAATCCGGTGAACGATCCGACGACGATCGGCGGGGATACATCCGGCTCCGAGAACGAGGACGGCGGCGCGATTACCGGCACGTTGACGGCGAGGGACCCTGACGGTCTTACCGACGGCACGTATTTCACTGTGACTGGCGCGGCGACGAATGGCACGGCGTCGATTGACCCGGCTACCGGCGCGTGGAGTTACACGCCAAACGCGGATTACAACGGCGCAGACAGCTTCACGGTCACGGTATCCGATGATCTCGGCAACACGACGACCCAGGCGATCAACTTAACCGTCAATCCGGTCGTGGATATCGCCAACGACGCTCAAACGACGAATGAAGACACCACGGTAACCTCTAACGTGCTCACCAACGACAGCTTCGAGGGCACACCGAGCATCACGGCGATTACGCAGGGAAGCAACGGCACGGTGACCAACAACAATGACGGCACCCTAACCTACACGCCAAACGCCAACTTCAGCGGCACGGATTCCTACACCTACACCGTCACTTCCGGCGGAGTGACCGAAACGGCCACGGTGAACGTCACTGTCAACCCGGTCAACGATCCCACCGTCATCGGCGGGGATACCTCTGGCTCCGAGGACGAAGACGGCGGCGCGATTGCCGGCACGTTGACGGCGAGCGATCCGGACGGCCTCACCGACGGAACCTATTTTACGGTGACTGGCGCGGCGACGAATGGTTCGGCCTCGATCGACCCGGCAACCGGCGCTTGGAGCTATACACCGAATGACGACTACAACGGTCCTGACAGCTTCGAGGTTACCATCACCGATGACTTGGGCAATGCCACGACGCAGGCGATCAACCTGACGGTCAATCCGATCGTGGACATCGCCAACGACACGCAAACCACGGACGAAGACACCGCAGTAACCACGAACGTGCTCACCAACGATTCGTTCGAAGGCACCCCGAGCATCACGGCGATCACGCAGGGAACCAACGGCACGGTGACCAACAATAACGACGGCACCCTAACCTATACCCCAAACCCCAACTTCAACGGCACGGATTCCTACACATACACCGTCACCAGCGGAGGCGTGACGGAAACGGCAACGGTCAACGTGACCGTGAATCCGACGAACGATCCAACGACGGTTGGCGGTGACACTTCAGGCTCGGAGGATGAGGACGCAGGCGCGATCACCGGCACGCTGACCGCGACCGATCCTGACGGTTTGACCGACGGCACCTATTTCACCGTGACTGGCGCGGCGACGAATGGTTCGGCCTCGATCGACCCGGCAACCGGCGCTTGGAGCTATACGCCGAATGACGACTACAACGGTCCGGACAGCTTCACCGTCACGGTAACCGACGATTTGGGCAACACCACGACTCAGGCGATCAATCTGACCGTCAACCCGGTGGTTGACATCGCCGATGACACCCAAACGACCGACGAAGACACCGCAGTAACCACGAACGTGCTCACCAATGATTCGTTCGAAGGCACCCCGAGCATTACTGTGGTCACGCAGGGAAGCAACGGCACGGTGACCAACAACAACGACGGCACCCTAACCTACACCCCAAACGCCAATTTCAACGGCACCGATTCTTACACTTACACCGTCACCAGCGGTGGCGTCACCGAAACAGCCACCGTCAACGTCACTGTCAATCCGGCCAACGATCCTACCACCATCGGCGGTGACACTTCCGGTTCCGGGGACGAGGACGAGGACGGCGGCATCACCGGC
This sequence comes from Verrucomicrobiales bacterium, assembly GCA_965224535.1. Lineage (GTDB taxonomy): Bacteria > Verrucomicrobiota > Verrucomicrobiia > Verrucomicrobiales > DEV007 > JBCDHN01. The sequence goes on along the minus strand of CBDCZR010000019.1, from coordinate 75,661 downwards.
ACGCTTACCGCGAGCGATCCTGACGGACTCACCGACGGCACCTACTTCACCGTCACGGGCGCGGCCAGCAACGGCACGGCGAGCATCAATCCTGCAACGGGCGCGTGGAGTTACCTGCCGAACGAGGATTACAACGGCGCAGACAGCTTCACGGTCACGGTAACCGATGACCTTGGCAACACGACGACCCAAGCGATCAACCTGACGGTCAATCCGGTCGTGGACATCGCCAACGACACGCAAACCACGGACGAAGACACCGCGGTAACCTCTAACGTGCTCACCAACGACACGTTCGAGGGCACCCCGACCATCACCGGGGTAACGAATGGTTCGAACGGCACGGTGACGATCGTCGATGCGACCACCGGCACGGTTCAGTACACGCCGAACGCCAATTTCAACGGCACCGATTCTTACACTTATACCGTCACCAGCGGAGGCGTCACCGAAACAGCCACCGTCAACGTCACGGTCAATCCGGCCAACGATCCAACGGTCATCGGCGGGGACACTTCCGGTTCCGGGGACGAGGACGAGGACGGCGGCATCACCGGCACACTTACCGCGAGCGATCCCGACGGACTCACCGACGGCACCTATTTCTCCGTCACCGGCGCGGCCAGCAACGGCACGGCGAGCATCAATCCTGCGACGGGCGCGTGGAGTTACCTGCCGAACGAGGATTACAACGGCGCAGACAGCTTCACGGTCACAGTAACCGATGACCTTGGCAACACGACGACGCAGGCCATCAACCTCACGGTCAATCCGGTCGTCGACATCGCCAATGACACGCAGACCACCAATGAAGACACTGCGGTAACCTCTAACGTGCTCACCAACGATTCGTTCGAGGGCACCCCGAGCATTACTGCGATCACGCAGGGAACTAACGGCACGGTGACCAACAACAATGACGGCACGCTGACCTACACGCCAAACGCCGACTTCTCCGGCACCGATTCTTACACTTACACCGTCACCAGTGGCGGCGTGACGGAAACGGCGACGGTCAACGTGACGGTAAATCCCACGAACGATCCAACGACCGTCGGCGGAGACACTTCCGGCTCGGAGGACGAGGACGCAGGCGCGATCACCGGCACGTTGACCGCGACCGATCCTGACGGACTTACCGACGGCACCTATTTTACGGTGACCAGCGCGGCGACGAATGGTTCGGCCTCGATCGACCCGGCAACCGGCGCTTGGAGCTACACGCCGAATGACGACTACAACGGCCCTGACAGCTTCACCGTCACGATCACCGACGATCTCGGCAACACCACGACTCAGGCGATCAGCCTGACCGTCAACCCGATCGTGGACATCGCAGATGACACCCAAACAACCGACGAAGACACCGCGGTGACCACGAACGTGCTCACCAATGATTCGTTTGAAGGAACGCCGAGCATTACCGCGATCACGCAGGGAACTAACGGCACGGTTACCAACAATAACGACGGCACCCTGACATACACGCCAAACGCCGACTTCAATGGCACCGATTCCTACACTTACACCGTCACCAGCGGCGGAGTGACAGAAACGGCGACGGTGAATGTTACAGTCAATCCGGTCAACGATCCTCCAATTGCGGTCGATGACTATGCCGTGGCCACCGAAGGCACGCCGTTGGCGATCAGCATTCTCTCCAACGACAGCGATCCCGATGACGATCCTCTGAATGTCTGCGGCATCGAGGTAGGCGGTAGCATGGTAACTCCGGTTTTGGGTGTTCCCGTTACCTTGGATAGTGGAGCGACTGTTACTTTACAGGCAGACGGAACTCTGCTCTACGAAACAGCTAAACCCACTGTGAGTGCTTCGCCGCTGAGCGGAGAGGTGGTTTTTCTTGCCGGGGACATCACCAATGCATCGGAACTCATCGGCGAGTTGAACGCTTACGAAAACGTGTTTGTGCTAGACGCTGACGGCGACAGCGTGGAGCAGATGGCGGCGATTCTGAATGGAGCGACCAACCTCGACGCCATTCACATTCTCAGTCACGGGGAACCTGGTGAACTGCAAATGGGCGGTTCGACCGTTCTTGACGATACCACGGCCAACGGTGTTTATGCCGATGAGTTGGCTGCCATTGGCAGCACGTTGTCGGCCTCGGGTGATATTCTGATCTATGGTTGTGATGTGGCGGACACTCCCGCCGGAGAAGCCTTTGTCGAAACTCTTGCTACCCTGACGGGAGCGGATGTGGCCGCATCGACAGATGACACTGGTCATTCTACACTGGGCGGAGATTGGGTTCTCGAGGACGTGGAAGGATCGGTGGAGGCGGCGGCCATTGATGCGTCGAATTGGGTTGGAGAGTTGACGCCATCGCTTGATCTTGATGATGATAACAATTCCGGCGCATCGGGTTCCGACTTTCAAACCGTTTACACCGAAGATTCGCCCAGCACACCGATCGTTGATGTCGGCGACGTGTTGGCCTTGGAACCCGACGGCGATAACATTTCGCAGATCCAAATCACGCTCAATGGCCCAATCGCGGATGGTAGCTCTGAAATCCTCTACGCGATAACGAGTTCGGCTGTCAGAAGCTTCCCATTGGATGGTGATTCAATTTCCTCTGCAGGAAACGTGGGTGGCACATTCTTTAGGTACAACTTTGATGCGCCGACATCGACCTTGACGATAACTCACTGGAACCAGCCCACGATGACGCTGGCGGAGGTGGAGAACGTCCTGGAGGCTCTCAACTATACAAATTCATCTCACAACCCGACAACCGGCGACCGGGTCTTTGATGTAACGATCACCGATGAAAACGGCGAGACCGCAACCGCTCAGTCGACCGTCAATGTCGTGGCGAACAACGATGCTCCGGTCATTAGTCTGGATTCAGACAATTCCGCCGGGGAGCCGAACTTGATCAGACTTTACGACCAGGCGCAGGTAACCGGCACGGCCGGCGCACTGGATGGCACTTTGCCAAATGGTGATACGTTTACCCTGACTGGCGGTCAGGTGGACTTTTATATCAACGACGATTCAGTCGAAAATCCACAGTTCCGGGACACCTACTCGACACAAGTCGACTGGCTGGCCTTTCCGCCGAGCACTCATCATACCACGTTGTTGGAATTCTCCGGCGGTCCCGCGCCTGAGGGCACCTTGCTGGTGATGCGAGATGTCGATGCCGGCGAAGGCGTGCGCATTACCGCAGCAGATGGATCGACCCCGGTTCATCTTGAAAATCTCGAGCTGCTGTCGGGCGAGTCCAGTGGCTTCCCGACTTACAACGCTTTAACCGGACAACTATCTTCTACCAGCAGCAATTATCGCGACGGGCTGGTGGTGCTCGATGTCACCGGAATGGAAGATATTACGATCCAGCGAACTTCCGGTCAGTACTTTCAATTCGCTATAGTCGGTGCCGAAGTGCAGTATACGGACTACAGGACGACGTTTACTGAAGACGGACCCGCTGTCGCTATCGCAGATATCGACGCCTTGGCTCGCGACGTTGACGACTCAAACCTTGAATCGGCGACGATAACCCTAACCAATCCACTAACAGATGATCGGCTGCTGATCGACGGGAACCCTGTCGTTGCGAGCGGCGCCGGCACCAGCTCCTCAGGAGTCGTTTATTCCGTCTCCGCGGACGGCTATACCATCACGCTGGGTGGGACGAACACCCTGACCGACTATGCAACCGCGATCGAGTCCATCAGCTTCGAAAACACGTCCGACGATCCGGACACCACCGATCGCACTATCCATGTGACCGTCAATGATGGCGAGGCCAATTCCAACACCGCTGTTGCAACAATCGAGGTAGTCCCGGTTGATGATGTTGGGGCATTTGACTATCTTGACGAAGGGGAAACCGCTAACGACAGCTTTGTTTACAAGATTGACGATGGAGTTAGTGGAACGGACACGGCCACTGTTTACGTAACGATCAACGGAGTCGATGATCCCACCGTTACCGCGCCTGATTCCGGTGTTACCGACGAGGATTCGAGCGTCACGGTTGCCGTATTGGCCAACGACAGCGATCCGGACACCAGCGATAACCCGCTCTCAGTCACCAATTTGACCCAGCCTCCCGCCGGGAAAGGCACGGTATCGACCGACGGCACGAACGTGACTTTCAATCCTGGAAGCGACTTCCAACACTTGGCCGACGGCCAAAGCGAAGTGGTGACTTTCACCTACGACGCGACCACGCCTGACGGCGACACGGTGACCGAGACCGTCACCATCACCGTCAACGGAGTCAATGATCCAACGACGGTTGGCGGGAATACTTCCGGCTCGAATGACGAAGACGCGGGGGCGATCACCGGGACGCTGACGGCAAGCGATCCGGAGGGACTCACTGACGGCACCTACTTTACCGTCACCGGCGCGGCGGCGAACGGTTCGGCGAGCATCAATCCGGCAACCGGCGATTGGAGCTACACGCCAAATGCCGATTACAACGGAAACGACAGCTTTGAGGTGACGATCACCGATGATGCGGGCAACACGACGACCCAAGCGATCAACCTGACGGTCAATCCGATCGTGGACATCGCCGATGACACGCAAACTACCAATGAAGACACCGCGGTAACCTCTAACGTGCTCACCAACGATTCGTTCGAAGGCACCCCGAGCATCACCGCGATCACGCAGGGAAGCAACGGCACGGTGACCAACAACAACGACGGCACCCTAACCTACACCCCAAACGCCAATTTCAACGGCACGGATTCCTACACTTACACCGTCACAAGCGGCGGCGTGACGGAAACAGCGACGGTGAATGTGACCGTGAACCCGATCAATGATCCGACGGTGATAGGCGGCGACACGTCCGGCTCCGAGGATGAGGACGGTGGCGCAATCACCGGCACGTTGACGGCGAGTGATCCTGACGGGCTGACTGACGGCACCTATTTCACGTTGACCGGAGCAGCAAGCAACGGATCGGCTTCGATTGACGCGGCTACCGGCGCTTGGAGCTACACGCCGAATGCCGACTACAACGGCGCGGACAGCTTCACGGTGACGATCACCGACGATCTCGGCAACACCACGACCCAAGCGATCAACCTGACAGTCAACCCGGTCGTAGACATCGCCAATGACTCGCAAACGACCGACGAAGACACCGCGGTGACCTCTAACGTGCTCACCAACGACAGCTTTGAGGGCACGCCGACCATCACTGGTGTGACCAACGGCTCCAACGGAACGGTGACGATCGTCAATGCCTCCACGGGCACGGTTCAGTACACACCGAACGCCAATTTCAGTGGCACCGATTCTTACACCTACACTGTCACCAGCGGCGGCGTAACCGAAACGGCGACGGTGAATGTGACGGTGAACCCAGTCAATTCCGCCCCGAATACCCACGAAGATTGCATCCACGTCATCGAGAGCAAGGGCGCAGCGATCGACGTGATCCAAAACGACGAGGATGCGGAGCAGGCCACCCTAACAATCACCGAAATCAATGGCAACGCCGTCAGCGCGGGTGTACCGATCTCTCTGGGCGCGGGCAAGGGTTCCGTAATCGTTCTTGGCGATGGGCGGGTCTATTTTGATCCGATGGGTCAGTATGACTCGCTCGACAAAGAGGAATCGGCCACGGAAACCTTCACCTACACCGTCAGCGATGGCGTTGGCGGCACGGCAACTGAAACCGTGACGGTAGCAATTACCGGAGAGCCGGATGCAAATGCAACAGGAGCTTATCAAGTGGCTTCCGGCCAACTCAATTACCTGAGTTTCGACCCTGCGACGGAGACGTTTTCCAATACTCCCATCGGTCCGGTTAGCCCGGATGGCAACTACAACGCGATGGGTATCAATCCGGCCGATGGTCAGCTCTACGCGGTCGACAGTTCCAGCGGCGATCTTATTCGCGTAGATTCGGAAACCGGCGACATCACCTTGGTTACCGCCGGCTACCGCAATCTCAACGTAGGCGAATTCAATCCGGAGGACGGCTATCTCTACGCCACGCAAAGCAACCAGGATCCGGCTACCTGGCATGTGATTGACGTGAGCGACGGCAGCGAAGTTCGCACCTTCACCACGAACGGCATGGACCCGGTTGCGGACTTCGCTTATGATCCTGTAACTCAGTTGTTTTGGGGAGCCTACGGTAGCGATGTGTACTCAATGGATTCCAGCGGTTCATACACGGTTTACCCTGGCGGGGTTCCGAGCGACGGGAACAACGGCGTCTTTGGTGCTGCATTTTCCGATGCCAACGGCAATGTCGCAGTCATTAGCAACAACACAGGCAACCTCTATTTTCTGGATACCGCGACGGGGCAGTTGACCTATATTACGGACGCTACACCCTCCGGGGCGAACGATGGCGCCGCCAATTATGCAATGGCCAGCTATATCTTTTCCGCGCAGCTTGCTCTCGATCCGGATAGCTCCACGGGCGGAAACGGCTTCGATGCTTATCGCCAGTTCGACACGACAACCGGCACGCCAGTTTCCATTACCGATTCCGACATTCAAATCACGGATTTTGCCGGCAACGGCGTTGCTTCGGCCCAAATCGCCTTGCGCGATCCCCAAGCGGGTGATTCGCTGAATATCGGAGCGCTCCCAGGCGGCATCGCGGCTTCCACCCAGACTGTGGGCGGACAAATCATTGTCACACTCACCGGCGCGGCCACGGCAGCTGATTACGAAACCGCTATCGGCAATATCACGTTCGATAACGGCGCGGCAGCAACCAGCAACTATCCGCGCATGATTGATGTTACCATTGTCAATGGCCAGGGTGCGACTAGCACAGCCACTTCGAAAGTGTTCGTCACCGGTGGCACCGTTGGATCGCTGGCAGATCAAACCGCGGATTCCGCGATCGTGGACCAGGCGCTAACGACCGAAGACCAGACTGTTACCGTTAATGTGATGAAGAACGATAGCGACGAGCCGGTTTCGATCGCTAGCTTTACGCAGCCGGGCGCGGGCCAAGGCTCAGTGACGCAAAACGTGGATGGGACGTTCACATTTGACCCCGGCAGCGACTACAATTCGCTGGACTTCGGCGAAAGCGCCACCTCCACTTTTACGTATACGACCAACACGGGAGATACCGAGACGGTGACGGTAACGATTTACGGCGTCGAAGATGCGCCTCTCGCAACGGACAATGTCTATACTGGAACGGAGGATATCAACGTCACCGGCAATATCATCACGGATAACACAGGCGCAGGCGCCGACAGCGATCCTGAAGGTGATTCGCTTAGCGTGACTCAGTTTGTGGTGAGCGGAGGGGCTTATGCGGCCGGCGCGACAGCAAATCTGGCCGAAGGCGACTTGACTATCAACAGCGACGGTTCGTTTACCTTCGTGCCCGCGACGAACTTCAACGGTACCGTTCCTCAGGTGACTTATACTTTGAGCGACGGCACGCTTAGCGATACGGCCACGGTGAACGTAACCTTCAATTCGGTGAATGACACGCCAGTATCAAACTCGGATGCGTATACGGTGTTCGAAAATGACGTGGTCACCACCCTTCCGCTGCAAAACGATTCCGATCCCGAAGGGGGCGCGCTCACAATCACCGAGCTAAACGGCCAGAGCGTTTCGGTTGGCGGCAATATCACGCTTGCCTCCGGAGCGGTCATCACGTTAAACGCGGGGGGCACGGTGGACTACACCGCGAACTCAAACTTTTGGTCAATGGCCGGTGGAAACGTGGGCGCAACTGATTCGTTTACTTACACCGTTAGCGATGAAAACGGTGGAACCAGTACGGAAACGGTGGAAATCGTCCTGCTTGGGCAAGGTGAGTCGGCGGATTCATCAATTGGATACGCAGCGCCTGATACCGCCGCCGAACTCTATAGATTCGATCCCGATACCACAACTGTCCCGCTGGCGGAGACAATATCGACCGACTCGATGATCACCGGTGAGGGGACGGCCTACAGCTCGTTCACGAACCTACTCTACGTTTTTAATGGCTTGGACCTCTATTCGATGGACCCGGATACCGGCGCCCAGACTTTGATCAAAGCGAATGCGCTTCCAGAAGGATCACCCGATGACGGAACCGCGCGCGGTGCTACATTCTACATTAACCCATCGACTTTGGAAGAGACTTTCTACGTCACTAACGGAAACAAGGTTTGGGCGCTGGATCCGGCAACGGGAGACGTCGATCCGGATGGATTTGGATCCGGAGTCAGCGAAATTACCATCAACGGGGCGATCACCAATATTGAGAGCCTTACGGTCGACCCTGATACCGGCGTTGCCTATGTCGCCGACGACAGGCCATCCGGCGCAGTAGATGGAAATACGGAAAACGTGGACATCTATACGCTGGATTTGACAACGGGCGCGACGACCTTTGTCGTGGGAACGAATCTGAACATCGACGGAGAAGGGTTGGCCTTTGCCAACGACGGAAACCTCTACATCGAAGAAGATCGCGGCGCTGTGGGCGGAAGAACGATCTATCAGGTCGATCTTTCGACCGGGAACTTGACTCCAGCGGCAACATTTGGCGGAACGGGAGACTTGGAGGGTATTGCCTTCAATGCGGGCCAGAAATATATCGCCCCAACCACTGATCTTAACGGCACGGGTGAGGCCGGAAACAATTTCGAAACCACTTATGGCGTGGGCGGAGTGGCGGAAAGCGTCGCCGATAGTGATGTAGATTTCAGTGCGGTTAGAACCGGCGAACTGCTTTGGGTTCGTATGACGCTAACCAATCCACAGTCCGGGGACCAACTTTCAGTAGATACGCTTCCGGCCGGAATTTCGTCGGTGGTGGAAACTACCGCGGGTGGCGAAATCGTGGCTACGCTCTATGCGACTGACTTCTCAGGCGCGCCGGTGGCCGACTTTGAAACTGCCATCCAGTCAGTTCAGTTTTCCAACGCGGAAGGCAACCTCGATACCACCGACCGAACGGTCGATGTGCTGGCGAACGATGGCAACTTGCTCAGCAACGTTGGAACGACAACCATCCACATCATCACGGACCCGCCCACACCTCAGGACGACGTAGCGTCCGGGGTCGAAGACAGTTCCATCAACAATATCGACGTTCTGGCAAATGATACCGATCCCGATTCCGATCCACTAACGGTAACGTCCGCTACCGCGCTGAACGGATCCGTAGCAATTAACGTAGACGGTTCGCTAAACTATACGCCAAACCCAGACTTCAACGGAACGGACACGATCACCTACGTGGTGGAAGATCCGGATGGGCATGGCGCTTCCGCCGAGGTGACGGTTACCGTTTCACCACTTCCCGATCCTCCGGATGCGAATGACGATTCCGTAGTCGTGCAAAAAGATACTCCCACGGACATTTCCGTCCTGGCAAACGACGTGGAACCGGACGGAGAGAATCTGACGATCACTTCATTTTCCCAGGGGGCGAACGGCACGGTGACGGATAACGGCGACGGCACCTTAAAATATACACCAAGCCTAGGGTTTACCGGGACAGACACGTTTACCTACCAGATTAGCGACGGCGCATCCACCGATACCGCGACGGTGAACATAGATATTAACGAGGCGCCTGTTGCCGCGGATGACACCGCCACAACCGATGAAGATAGTTCTACCAATGTGAACGTTCTATCCAACGACAACGATCCGGACCTGGATCCACTAACAATCACCGAGGTAAATGGAACGAGCATCTCCGTGGGCGTGCCCGTGGTCCTGGCTTCGGGCGGCACGATCACGCTGGAAGCAAACGGAACACTTACCTATGATCCGAATGGCAGCTTTGAGAATCTGTTGCCGGGTGATTCGGATTCGGAGAACATAACTTACGTAGCCAGCGACGGAAACGGCGCTACCGACAGCGCTTCCCTGGACATCGCGATCAATGGAGTTAATGATGGGCCAACTATTGTAGCTAACACAATTCCCAATCCGGGTAAGGACAACACGGTTCTCGTCACAACCGCTATGGTGAGCGCCACCGATCCCGACCACAGCGCCTCGGACCTGACCTACGCGGTTTCCGGACTAAACAATGCCGATTTTCAGCTAGCCAGTAACGGTTCCAGCGTAAGCAGCTTTACTCAGGCGGACATCGACAGTGGGTTGATTCAATTTGAGTCCGGTCACAACAATGGCGCTCAAATTGACTATACCCTGACGGTTTCGGATCCTCTGGGGGCCACCGATACTTCCAGCGGCAACGTTTCCCCGGTTGTCCTTGATATGGACGGCGACGGCGCTGAATTTGACGGCATTGAGGAAGGCATCGAGTTTGACGTGGATGGCGACGGCCAGATGGAAAGAACCGCCTGGGCCAACGAAGACGACGCGGTATTAATCTACGACGGCAACCAAAACGGTCAGGTGGACGGCCGGGGCGAGTTTGCCTTCGCCGATTACGCCCAAAACGAAGGCGCGACCGACCTGGAAGGCCTGCGAGAGGGCTTCGACAGCGACGGCGACCTCATGCTGACCGCCCAAGACGCGGAGTTCGATAAGTTCGCCCTCTGGCAGGACGCGGACGGCAACGGCGTGGTGGGACAAGGCGAGTTCCAAAGCCTGAGCGAAGCCGGAATCGAGAGCATCGGCCTGGTGAGCGACGGCATCGAATACAGCGCCGCCGGTGGCGATGTGCTGGTGCACGGCCAATCCCAGGTGCAATACGCCGACGGCAGCACCGGTGTGGCCGCGGATGCGAGTTTCGCCTACGCGGAACTGCCGGAGACGGTCGCGACTCCGGAAACGGTTGGTGAAGGCGTAGCGCCTACGCAACCGGAGACGATTGATATGGCCGAACTGGTCGAGCCAGAGGAAAACAACGCGCCATTGGAGGTGGTGAACGACATCGGTGAGACGGTGAATCTGGATGCACCCGAATCTGTGGCGGATCCAGCGGTCATCTCCGGTTCAGGTGGCTGATCCTGCACTTGCCCCCCAACAAGACGCCTCCGCCGATGCCGCGTCGCTCGCCCAACCAGCGCCCGAACCCGCACCTGAGCCGACCCCGGCCCCCGCGCCGGAACCGGCATCCGTCAGCAACGACGAAGCTTTGGCAGTTGCAGCGGCCATGTAGGCCGACAGATGACGGATGCGGCGCGCAGCGAATTTTTAACTTGCCGGGGCGTTTCCGCCGCTTATGGGCTGAATCATGGCCAAACCTCTCGTTTTGATCCTCTGCACCGGAAATTCGTGCCGCTCCCAGATGGCGGAAGGCTTCTTGCGCGAAATCGCGGGCGAATCGTTGGAGGTGGCCAGCGCCGGTTCCAAGCCCAGCGGCTTCGTGCACCCGCTGGCGGTGGAAGCGATGCGTGAGGCGGGGATCGACATTTCCGGCGGCGAATCCAAGCATCTCGACCAATTCCTGGATCGTGATGTGGAGACGGTAATCACGGTTTGCGGCAACGCGGACCAGGCGTGCCCGGTGTTTCCCGGCCAGGTCAACCGCTACCATTGGCCTTTCGACGATCCCGCGCACGCCCAAGGGACCGAGGAGGAGCAAATGGCCGTTTTTTGCCGGGTTCGGGACGAGATTCGCCAGGTTTTTCGCGCCTACGCCCTCGGACGGGTTGACGGGCGCGGGGAAGTGGTCCACTAACAGGCACACCACACCAGCGTGAAAGCCTACGAAATTTTTCGATCCATCTCCCCTGACCTGGCGACGAGCATTTTTCAAGATTTGCGCGACAACCACCGGGACGTCTACAAAAGCGTGCTGATCTCCCTGGCGCAGGAAAAACGCCTGCGGCCGGTCTTCGTGCAACGCAAGTCGGTCCCGCAGCAGATCCAGTGGTTGGAGCAAACCAGCCGAAACATGGGCTGCAACAGCGTCACCGAAAACACGCTGCAACTCTGGTTGCTGAAATCCCAGCAGGACATGCTGAAGGTGTTTCTCGACAAGATGGGCATCGAGCATGACGACGAGGGGACGGCCGAAGATTTGCCGGAAAGTTTCGACCCCAAAAAACTGAAATCCGCGGTCGACGCTTTGTTGAAGAAGTATCCGCGGGAGACCGTAGCGCTGTATTTGCACGTTTTTCAGCTCCAACAGCCCGGCGGCTGGGCGGAATTGACGGAGTTGCTGGAAAAAGACGACCGCCTGGCCCTTGGCGAGCCGCCACCTCCGAGCGAGGACGAAGGCGCCGAAGAAAGCTAGATTTCCAATCTTGCCGCGAAACCTCCGGAAATGTTCGTCGGCTTGATTTCGGGCGTTTTGCGTCCAATCCCCTGAATTTCCGATTGAATCCATGAACCTGCCCCTGCCCAGGCTCGTTCAGAGCATTCCCGGCCCCGTCAGGGGTTGGATTCTGTTTTCGGCCAGTTTGTTGGCCTGCGCGCTGCATTTTTTGGGGCTCGGCAACCACCGAATTTCGCTGAAGCGCGAAGACATCCGGGAACAACGCGGTTTTGGGGTGCGATTCCCCAGAAATCTCGTTCCCGGGAGTCCGGCTCACGTCAATCGCCACGCCCACATCGAGGAAGACGGCTGGCGGCGGCGCAGCATCCGCGCAACCTCCAATCGGCGCGTCATCGAGCAAGGCGACGGCCGTTTTTTTCGTGACCAGCAGCGGCAACCTCTGGGTTTCGTCGTCGGATAGCAGCCCAATCGCCGAAAACGGTCGGACGTATCACCTGGTCGTCCCCCGCCGCATGCCGCCGTGGCTGTTGGGGCTGCTTTTTGCCGGAATGGGCGCGTTATCCTGGCGCAGGCCAGATTGGCTGCCGCGTCAGCGGGTAATTTGGGCGGGATTCGGCGCAGGATTGATGGCTTTTGGCTGCGCGGCGTGGGAATTTCGCCAAGACAACGAGCTGTTCCCATTTTTTGACGGGGATTACCCGGATTACCTGGAGCCAGCGCTAGGTTTTTACCAAAACGGCGAAATCAGCGTCCACGGCAACCGCTCGTTCGTCTACCCGCTCTTTTGCGGACTGGTTTGGAAGCTGGACGAGCCGACGTTGGAAGACGTCACCCATTTTCAGCAAATTTTCTCCTTCGCCGCTGTCCTGGCGCTCTGTGGCGCGGCGGTTTTTGCCGCGCTCCGCCTCTTTTCGGCTCCTCTTTGGCTGGCGTGCGGATCCGGGCTGGCGATCTACGCGGCCTATCTGTTCGCGCCCGGGTTGATCATGGCCGAATGGTGTTTGCGGCCGGAAATCGTCAGCATGACCGGGCAATGTTTTTTGCTGCTGACGGCGGTCCTGGCGGTGGCGGCTTGGCGGAAAAAATCCGGGCGCGCGGCGATGCTTTGGACCGCGGTGTTCGCGATTTTGGGCGGCAGCCTGTTTTTCGCCAAAAAATCGTGGGGATTGGCGGTTTTGAGCCCCGTTTGGTTCGCGTTGCTCGTTCCACCCTCCGTTTTGGCAAAATTTCGCGCCCTTCTCGTGGCCGCGATCGGCCTGGTTGCCGCGTTCGTCCCCTTGTACCTCTTTCAATCGCATTTGCAGCGCCGTTACGACGCGGAGGCGTCCCTGCTCTTCACGCCGCGCTACCTCTTGTTGTGGCAGGCAGACCTCATCCGGCCGGTCTTGCAAAAACGGGTGGATTCCGGCGAAACCGATCCGTTTGTGCTGGGGCTCAACCGGGCTTTCGAAGCGGAATTTTCGCGCGAAAAGGCTCCCGACGAATTTCGCCTCTACTACGGCAAATTTGGCTACAAACCGGAGTTGCTTGCCCTGGATTTGAACCAGTATCTCCACCTGAAACCGCCCGAACAGCGCGCCGAAATCTACACCGGCCTGTTTCTGGAAGCGCTCCGCACCCGCCCGCATCTCTACGCGTGGAAAGTGCTTCGCCAATTGGGCTGGTACTACGGCTTCCAACGCGGGGTCTACAACACAGATTTCGTCGACGCCTCCATGCGCTTCCAACACACCTGGGCGTCACTCCGCAAGCGCGTTGGCGAGGTGGAGAACGTGCTGCACGATCACGGGGAACTCGCCCGGCTCCAGCGAAGCCGCGATTTGATCCAAAAACGCCCGCCCAGGCTCGCGGTACGCCTGTTGGCGGCCCTGGGGACCGCGTTTCCGTTCATGCTCATCGCCACGGGCATCGGGATTGCCGCCGATTTTCGCCTACAGCGCCCCGAAGCCCGAATTCAGGCCAAATTGGTGCTTTTGGTGCTGGGAATCGCCTTCGCCGTCATCCTCACCTTCGCCTTGCTTAGCAGCCTCTCCATCCACCGGTTTATTTCCATGGTCCTGCCGCTCACGCTGTTTTCCCAGTGGCTCATGTTCTTCTACCTGGGCGGCTGGGTGCGGTGGATCGCCGGGCGGCGTCAATCTCCGTCCACACCGTGAATGTAGAGCAGCGTGCCGGGCTGCAAAAGCCCCGTCACCGCTTTCAAATCTTCGGCCCGGACGGCCGGGCAACCTTGGCTGCGGCCAATGCGGGGTCCGTAGCCCTCGGCGATGTTTTGGCCGATGATCGCATCGCTCACATACCAGGCCGAATGGAGCACGATTTTGCGCACCACCGCTTTGTCGTTCAATCCGGCCTCCAGACCGTAGAGCTTCAGGCTTTGGCCCCAGGAGCCGCGGTAAGGTTCGCCAACTCGGTACAGTCCCAGGCTGGTCTGGTTCGATCCGCTGCGATTGGAGAAGTCGTTCGCGAAAATCCCGCCCGATTTGCGGCCGTGAGCGCAAAAATAGCGCCGGGCGCGGCATTCGCCGGGTTGATAGACTTCCAGCCGTTTGAGGTAAGATGGCTTGGTAAAGTCGATCACCGCCAGACATTGAATGGTGGCCGGATCGATCTTCAAACGCTCCACCGCGCTCCAGGCGGCCTCCAAAGCAGCGTAGCTTGGCCGGTCGTGGGCTTGATCGTGCGTGGCCACGGCCGCCTCAGCGCCACCAATCAGGCTGTAGAGGGCAAAAACCGTGTCGATGCCAAAAAACATGCGAATTTCCGGAAAAGGCTAACGATATCCCAAAACCGCGGATCGTCACCCCGGAAAATCGGCCTTTCGGATGGGGTTAGTTGGGTTCGCGCAAGGCATTGTAGCGCATGCGGTGGAACGGCTTGAGCAGATACTGCAATACCGAGCGGCGTCCGGTCAGCACGTCCACTTCCACAACCATGCCGGGGATAATCGGCAACACTTCGCCCTCTTTGGAGGTGAGTTTGCCGGAATGGTTGCGGACCTTGATCTCGTAGTAATGCTGGCGATCCACCTCGTCCTCGATGGTGTCTGCGCTGATGTTTTCGACCAGCCCTTTGAGCCCGCCGAACATCGAAAAATCGTAGGCCGTGAATTTGAGGACGGCTTCCTGACCGGGGCTCAAAAACGCGATGTCTTGGGGGCGCACCTTCGCAGAAACCAACAGGGTATCGTCATCCGGGACGATGTCGACGATCGGTTCGCCGGGCTGAACCACGCCGCCTAACGTAGTGGCGTGGAGCTTGTTGACCGTGCCTTGCACCGGCGAACGCACCACCGTGCGGAGCACGCGGTCTTCGCGCCCCTGCAAGACTTGTTCCAGGCTCTCCAGCTTGGCTTTTGTCGCGTTGTATTGCTCCATGGCCTTGCTCTGGAAGGCGCCGGTGATCTCCTTGAGTTTGCCCTCCAGCTCGTTGACCTCGCGTTCCAGACGCATTTTATCGACTTTGGAGACGATGTTCTTTTCCACCAAGGGGATGGTCATGGCCAACTCGTCGGCGGCGAGGCGGCGGCTGCTTTCTAGCGTTTTTCGCGCTTCGGCCAGTTCATCCTGGCGTTTGTCGAAAAGCTGCGTTTCGCGCTCGATCAAGTCGGTGCGTATTTCTTCGGGAAAATCGAGCAGCAGCTTGCCTTCGGCCTCTGCCAGCAATCGAACCAGGGAGGCGCGCAGAGCTTCGGCCTCGGCCTTGTTTTCCATGAACGAGGCGTTGGACATGGTGTCGTCGATTCGCACCAAAATATCATTTTCCTCGACGCGCTGGCCCTCGCGAACCAGAATCTCGGCGATGATGCCGCCTTCGAGGTTTTGCACCGTTTGCACCGAGGACGAGGGGATGACTTTGCCCATGCCCTTGGTTACCTCGTCGACCTTGGCACGCGAGGCCCAAACCACGAACGCAGCCATGATCGCGGCGATGAACCAAAGCAGCAAATTGGCGCCCCGAACCTTGTCGCCCAGCAAGGCTTCGCGGGCGCTGCGGGCGAAGTCGATGTCGTCGGGCGGAATGGAGTCGTTAGCTTTCATGGTTAGCTCGGAGCAAAGGGATTGAGGCTGGGATCTGTGGGTTGTTTGGCGCCGATTGGCCCAATTTGGCTCAGATCGGGAGTCTGGGCCGCCGCGGGCGAATGATTGGAATACAGCGCGACAAACTCCTCATCCTCGGATTGCGGGGTTGAGGGACCCTGCGGCAGTTGGATGGGCGATGGGCCCCTGGAAACCTGCTGCTGGCCACCTCCGCGCCGCGATTGCTGCTGCTGGGCCAGCACCTCTTCCTTCGGCCCGTCGGCAAACACGCTTCCTTTGTCGATGACGATGATTCGCTCGCAGATGGATAGGACGGAACGCCGGTGCGTCGCCACAACCAACGTGCGCAGCGGATTTTTCATGAGGTAGTCGTCGATTTGGCGCAGGAGCAGTTGCTCGCTGGTCCAGTCCATGGAGCTGGTGGGTTCGTCCAGGACCAGCAGGCTGGGTTCGCGCAAAATCGCTCGCGCGAAGGCGACGGCTTGGCGTTGGCCGCCGGAAAGCGACTTGCCGCCCTCGGCAACGGGATGATCGACCCCGCGCGGCAGTGAGCGTACCCAGTCAGCTAAGCCAGCGTGCTCGATCGCGACCCACATGTCCATGTCCGTGGCCCAGGGGCAGCCGGCCTTGATGTTGGAGCGCAGGGTGCCGTAGAGCAGCGTGGGATCTTGCGAGAGATAGCCGATGTGGCGGCGAAGTTGCTTGGGATCGAGCTGGCGGGTGTCGATGCCGGCGATGTCGATTCGCCCCTGAGTTGGGTGAAAGAGCGCCATCAACATGCGCAAAAACGTGCTTTTGCCGCAGCCGATGCGTCCCAGCAGAGCCACGCGCTCGCCGGGCTCGATTTGCAGGTTCAGCCGGCCAAAAACGGGGTCGCTTTCCGGATCGTAGCTGAAACCGGCGTCGGTAACGCGAATGTTGCCCGTAAAGCGGTCCAGGTTGATGTATTGGCCGCCACGGTCCTCGCGTTCGGAGGGGAGTTCCATGATTTTGTTGAGCCCTTCCAGCGAGCGGCGCGATTGCTGGAGGCGGCTTAGGATGGAGGAAATCATCGTCAGCGGCGCCATGGCTCGGCCCGCCAAAATCACGCAAGCAATCATCGCCCCCATGGTCATCTCCTCCGCCTTTACCTGGAAGACGCCTACGAACACGATGCCCACGGTAACGATCTGCTGGGTTAGGGATGTGACGTTCAGCGCCAGTTGGGAGAACGCGCGCGCCTTGCCGTCGGCTTTGGCGGAAATGTGAACGCTCTCCTCCATCCTGGCCTGCAATTCGGACTCGCAACTGGTCGATTTGATCGTTTCCAGAGCATTCACGCCTTCCACGAAAAGGGCTTGGCGCTGGTTTCCGGCCAGGTAGCTGGACGCAACTGCCTTGCTGATGGGAATCTGCATGAGAGCGGCGAAACTGAGCGCAAAAACCGCCCCGGCCAGCAGCGGAATGGCGGCCGGCCCGCCGAGAAGGAAGACGATGCCGGCAAACAAAAACACGAACGGCAGATCGAACAGCGCGGAAATCGAGGCGCTGGTGAAAAACTCGCGAAGACCTTCGTAACTGCGCGCTTGACCCGCTAACGCGCCTGCTGAGGCCGGCTTCGCGCCAAAACTGATCCCCAACACCTTGCCAAAGAGATCGCCGCCCAAAATCAGGTCGATTCGGTGCCCCGCACGGTCCACGAAATAGGTTCGCAGCGTTTTTAGCCCAAATTCCATGGTAAAAGCCACCGTCGCGCCAATGGCCAGCGCAAACAGGGTGTCGATCGCGTGATTTGGCACCACCCGGTCGTAGACGTTCATGATGAACAGGGAGGAGGCCAGCGCCAGAATGTTGATCATCACGGTCGCAATGCCGACCCGCGCATAAAAATTGCGGAAGCGCCAAAGCGTGCCCCAAAACCAGTTTTTCTTGGGCGGTGGCGGCGCAAAATCGGACCGGCGCTCGAAATCGTAGTTCGGCTTGACGTAAATGGCCAACCCCGAGTAATACGGATCCAATTCCTTGAGCGCGATGGTTTGCACGCCTCCTCCCGAATTTAAAACGGCGCACTCGGCGGTGTTTTTGTTCGGAAAACTCAGCAACATCACCGCCTCGTCGTCATTGAGCAGCAGAACCACCGGCAGCGTCGCTGGGTGAATTTTTCGCAACGGACGCCGCACGATCCGCGAAGTAAAGCCACAACGTTGGGCCGCGCGGTCGAACAACTCAGGTGTGAGGCGTCCGGTGAACAAAGGCAACCCATGAATCGCGCCCGCCAAATTGACGGTGCGTCCGTGATATTTGCCAAGAAACTCCAGCGCCTGAAGAAGGGGGTCGGGAGGAGACTGTTTCATCAGGAACTCTAAAATAATTGAAAACCCGAATTAATCTATGCTAAAAACTTGATTTTTATGGAAATTATCGTTCATTCTCCGCGCTCACTCTCCCTTGCTGTCGCTCGCCTACTTTTCCCCAGTCGGTAGCCGGTTCAAAACTCCCCAAATCGCCCCAATTCAAACCCAGCGAACGGGAACAATAACCGGACCGGTCGGGAAGGTCCCCGCGGGCGTTCGGCACTCAAGCTACCACTCACATGAAGTATCAGATCCTCCTCAAAAATGCGGACGGGCAGCCAAAAGAAATTCGGCCAGTCCAACACGGTGACGTCGTGGAAGCCACGCCTGGCGACCAGGCCCTGGTTTTAGACGAAAACGGCGAATTCATCACCCCCGACACCCAAAAAGTTGGCGCCGACCTCCTGGTAAACCTGCCGGAAGGCGAATTGGTGATGGTGCAAAACTACTTCGTCGCCACAGCCGGTGGCGCCTTTGATGAAGTTGAGCCCAAGGCCGAGGACATCGCCGCAATGCTCGACTACCGCATCATGATCCGCGACGCCAACGGAGACGTGCGCCTGGACCGCATGCTGGGCGATTCGGAGGTCATCGACGTCATGCCTGGCGACCGCATCGAGCTGCTGGATGGCGTGGGCCGGCCTGCCTCGGCCAATCTGCTGCCCGATGCCCACGACCTGAACGTGCAATTCATCGGCGGCGGAAACCTAACGCTTAAGGATTACTACTCCGGTGCGCCCGGCGGGGAAGTCATGCTGACCATGCAGACAAACGCCGCTTCCGCGCAATCGCACGCCTCGGCCGCAGCCGCCCCTCCAGCAACCTCCGGGATGGTCGCGGGCGGCGAGATGGCGGACGTGCCGGAGACGTTTTCCGGCGGTATCGCCAACACGCCCACGGGCGATGAATTCACCCTGATGCGGCTTTCCAACTTGGGATACGCCAACTTTGTCGAAACCTACGGAGCCTACGGAAACGACCTGCGCGATTCCCTGAGACCCGACGAAACGCCTCCGCCCGAAGGTTTTGGCGGACCGCGCTCCGATAACCACGAGCATGATCCCAGCGACATTGTGGGCCATGCCCCTCCGCCAGATTCCGGTTGGTCGGCGCCTCAGCCACCAGCGGCTCCGGCGCCCCCGCAACCTTCCGCTCCTTCGCGGCCTGCGCCCAGCCCCACCCCCGCTCCAAACCGCGCTCCGGTCGCCAACGACGACGCGGCACAAACCCCGGAGGACACCCCGGTTAACCTGAACGTGCTTGCCAACGATGGCGATCCCGATGGCAACCCGATTTCCGTGACCGGCGCCCAAGCGCCTAACGGAACGGTTGAGATTCAGCCTGACGGGACCCTGACATACACCCCAAATCCCGATTTCACCGGCACCGACACCATCACCTACGCCATCAGCGACGGCAAAGGCGGAACGGCCACGGGCACCGCAGTTGTGAACGTGACACCGGTCAACGATCCGCCTATCGCGCAAGACGACGTCGCCACCACCATCGAGGAGCAACCCGTCACCATTCCCGTGCTCGACAACGACTCCGACGTGGATGGCGACCCGCTTATCATCACCAACGCGGGCGCGCCGAACGGAAGCGTGACGATCGATGCTGGAGGAACCCTAACCTACACGCCTAACCCGGATTTCACGGGAACCGACACTATCACCTACGCGATCGACGACGGAAACGGCGGAACGGACACCGCCACCGTGCAGGTGAACGTTCAGGGCGCCAACGACGCTCCGGAAGGTTCGGACAACACGCTGGTTATCGCTGAAGACGGCTCCCACGCCTTTTCCGCCGCGGATTTCGGCTTCAATGATCCGGTTGAAGGCGATGCCTTCCAGGCCGTGACCATCACCACGCTGCCTAACGCGGGTTCTCTGACGTTGGGCGGCGTTCCCGTCGCAGCCGGTCAGTCGATCGCCGTCGCCGACCTTCCAAACTTCGTTTTCGCCCCCGCGCCGAACGAAAGCGGCAACGGCTACGCCGGGTTTACCTTCCAGGTTCAAGACGCTGGCGGAACGGCCAATGGCGGGCAAAATCTGGATACCACGCCAAACGCGATCACCTTTGACGTTACGCCGGTTAACGACGCGCCGCAGGGCACGGACAAAGCCATCAACCTGGCCGAAGATAACCCCCACACCTTTGCCGCGGCCGATTTCGGCTTCAGCGATCCGGTGGAGGGCGATGCCTTCCAGGCCGTGACCATCACCACGCTCCCCGACGCCGGTGCCCTGACGTTGGGCGGCGTTGCTGTCGCCACTGGTCAAACCATCGCGGTTGGCGACATCCCAAGCCTAACCTACACACCAGCCGAAAACCAGACCGGCCAAAATTACGCCGGTTTCACCTTCCAGGTTCAGGACGACGGCGGCACGGCCAATGGCGGCATCGATACCGATCAGTCGCCTAACACGATCACCTTCAACGTTGGCGCTGTGGACGATGCACCGGTTCCCACCGCGGGCGCGATCACCGTCACCGAAGGTCAAACCGCACCGGTTGATACTAACGTCATCACCATCGCCGATCCTGACACGAATCCCGCGCAAATCACGATTTCTCCCACCGGAGTCGCGGGCGGCCAGTTCCAGGTTGGCGGAAATCCGGCGCCCACGTTCACCTACCAGGACGTGCTCGACGGCGCAGTCACCTTCGTCCACGACGGCAGCGAAACGCCGGCCGATTTCGACTTCCAGGTCACCGACGGCACCAGCACGGTTCCCGTCGATCCCACGGTCAACTTCTTGCCGGTCAACGACGCTCCGCAAGGCGCCGACAACACCGTCAACGCGCCGGAAGACGGCTCCTACTCCTTCGCGGCCGGCGATTTCGGATTCAGCGATCCCGCCGAAGGCCACGCGTTTGAAGCCGTGACCATCACGACAGTCCCGGGAGCCGGGGCGCTGACTTTGGACGGAAATCCTGTTGCTCCCGGCCAATCCATCGCCGTCGCGCAAATCCCGAATTTGGTCTTCACGCCGGCCCCGGAGGCTAACGGAAGCGGCTACGCCAATTTCACGTTCCAGGTTCAAGACGACGGCGGTACGGCTAACGGCGGTCAAGACCTGGATCCCACGCCAAACACGATCACCATCGACGTTAGCCCGGAAAACGACGCGCCTACGGTCGATTTGAACGGGGGCGACGGCCAGGGCGACGATTACGCCACGGCCTTCACCGAGGACGGCCCCGCCGTGGCCATCGCTGACACGGACGTAGCGGTTAACGACGTGGATGACGCCAATTTGGCCTCCGCGACCATCACGCTGGCCGACGGCAAGGCCGGCGACATTTTGGGTTTGTCAGGACCCCTTCCCGGCGGCATCACCTTCGCCACATCGTCTTCGGCGCCTCTGGCCGGCGAAGGAACCATCACCGTCACGCTCACCGGTCCGGCTTCGCAAGCCGACTTCGCCGCCGCGTTGGAGTTGGTCACCTTCGAGAACACCAGCGACAATCCGAACACCGCCGACCGCACCCTGCAAGTGGTCGCCAACGACGGCACGAACGACTCCTCGCCGGTTACGACCACGGTTAGCGTGCTGCCGGTCAACGACGCGCCGGAAGGCACGGACAAAGCCATCGGGTTGAGCGAAGACGGCTCCCACGCGTTTTCCGCCGCCGATTTCGGGTTCAGCGATCCCGCCGAAGGCGACGCCTTCCAAGCCGTGACGATCACGACGCTGCCGACCGAAGGCTCGCTCACTTTGGGCGGCGTGGCGGTGACGGCGGGTCAATCCATCGCGGTTGGCGACATTCCGAGCCTAACCTACTCACCTGCGCCTGGCGCGAACGGCGACGCCTACGCCAATTTCACCTTCCAGGTCCAGGACGACGGCGGGACTGCCAATGGCGGCATCGACACCGATCAATCGCCTAACACCATCACCTTCAACGTCGGCGCGGTGAACGATGCGCCCGTTCCCACCGCTGGCGCAATCACCGTCACCGAAGGCGAATCCGCGCCGGTCGATACCAGCGTCATCAGCATCGCCGATCCTGACAGTACGCCCGGGCAAATCACCATCACGCCCACCGGCGTCGCCGGCGGCCAGTTTGAGGTTAGCGGCAATCCCGCCCCGTCGTTCACCTACCAAGACGTGCTCGACGGCAACGTCACCTTCGTCCACGATGGCAGCGAAACGCCCGCCGATTTCGACTTCCAAGTCACCGACGGCGGGGAAACCGTTAACGCCGATCCTGCGATCACGTTCGTGCCCGTCAATGACGCGCCGGAAGGTGCCGACAAGGCCATCGGCGTGCAGGAAGACGGTTCCCACGCGTTTTCGGCCGACGATTTCGGGTTCAGCGATCCGGCAGAGGGCGACGCCTTCCAAGCCGTGACGATCACCACGCTGCCAACCGAAGGTTCGCTCACTTTGGGTGGCTTGGCGGTGACGGCGGGTCAATCCATCGCGGTTGGCGACATTCCGAGCCTAACCTACTCACCTGCGCCTGGCGCGAATGGCGACGCCTACGCCAATTTCACGTTCCAGGTCCAAGACGACGGCGGCACGGCCAATGGCGGCGTTGACACCGATCAATCGCCTAACACCATCACCTTCAACGTTGGCGCCGTGAACGACGCGCCCGTTCCCACCGCAGGCGCGATCACGGTGACCGAAGGCGAAACCGCGCCGGTCGATACCAGCGTCATCAGCATCGCCGATCCTGACAATACGCCCAGCCAAATCACCATCACGCCCACCGGTGTCGCTGGCGGCCAATTTGAGGTTGGCGGCAATCCCGCCCCGTCGTTCACCTACCAAGACGTGCTCGACGGAAACGTCACCTTCGTCCACGATGGCAGCGAAATGCCGGCCGACTTCGACTTCCAGGTCACTGACGGCGGGGAAACCGTTAACGCCGATCCTGCGATCACGTTCGTGCCCGTCAATGACGCGCCGGAAGGCACGGACAGCACCCTGAGCATCACCGAAGACGGTTCCCACGCGTTTTCGGCCGACGATTTCGGTTTCAGCGATCCCGCCGAAGGCGACGCCTTCCAAGCCGTGACAATCACCACGCTGCCGACCGCGGGTTCGCTCACTTTGGGCGGTGTAGCGGTGACAGCAGGCCAATCCATCGCCGTGAACGACATCCCCAACCTCAGCTTCGCGCCAGCGCCGGATGCCACTGGCGACGGTTACGCTAGCCTGACATTCCAGGTTCAAGACGATGGCGGGACGGCCAATGGCGGGGTCGATCTGGATCAATCGCCAAACACGCTCACTTTCGACGTTACGCCGGAAAACGACGTGCCAGAGGTCGATTTGAACGGCCCGGGCAATCCAGGCGACGGTTACGCAACGACGTTTACCGAAGACGGCCCGGCTGTTGCGATCGCGGATCCCACAACGACGGTAAGCGACGCCGATGACCCGAATTTGGCATCAGCAACCATCACGCTTACCGACGGCAAGGCGGGCGACATTCTGGGTTTGTCAGGGCCGCTACCCGGCGGCATCACCTTCTCCACCAGCGCCGCCACCCCGCTGGAAGGCGACGGAACAATCACGGTGACGTTGGGCGGCCCCGCTTCGCAGGCCGATTTCGCCGCAGCGCTGGAAATGGTCACCTTCGAGAACACGAGCGACAATCCGGACACCGCCGATCGCACCCTGCAAGTGGTCGCCAACGACGGCACGAACGACTCCTCGCCGGTTACGACGACGGTTAGCGTCGTGCCGGTCAACGATGCGCCGGAAGGCACGGACAAGGCCATCGGCTTGAGCGAAGACGGCTCCCACAGCTTCTCCGCAGCCGATTTTGGCTTCAGCGATCCGGCAGAGGGCGACGCCTTTCAAGCCGTGACGATCACGACGCTGCCGACTGCGGGCTCGCTCACGTTGGGCGGCGTTGCGGTGGCGGCGGGTCAATCCATCGCGGTTGGCGACATTTCGAGCCTAACCTACTCTCCTGAGCCGGGCGCGAACGGCGACGCCTATGCCAATTTCACCTTCCAGGTCCAAGACGACGGCGGCACGGCCAATGGCGGCATCGACACTGATCAATCGCCTAACACGATCACCTTCAACATCGGAGCGGTGAACGACGCGCCGGTTCCCACGGCTGGCGCGATTACCGTAACCGAAGGCGGCACCGCGCCAGTTGACACCAGCGTCATCAGCATCGCCGATCCTGACAACACGCCCGGTGAAATCACCATCACGCCCACCGGTGTTGCTGGCGGCGAATTTCAGGTCGGCGGCAATTCCGCGCCATCCTTCACCTACCAGGACCTGCTCGACGGAAACGCCACATTCGTCCACGATGGTAGCGAAACGCCGGCTGATTTTGACTTTCAAGTCACCGACGGCGGGGAAACGGTTAACGCCGATCCTGCGATCACCTTCCTGCCTGTCAACGACGCGCCGGAAGGCGCCGACAAGGCTATCGGCGTGCAAGAAGACGGATCGCACGCGTTCTCCGCGGCCGATTTCGGTTTCAGCGATCCGGCAGAGGGCGACGCCTTCCAAGCCGTGACAATCACCACGCTGCCAACCGCCGGTTCGCTGGCTTTGGGCGGCGTTACGGTGGCGGCGGGTCAATCCATCGCGGTTGGCGACATTCCGACCCTAACCTACTCACCTGCGCCTGGCGCAAGCGGTGAGAGTTACGCCAATTTCACCTTCCAGGTTCAAGACGACGGCGGCACGGCCAATGGCGGCATCGATACCGATCAATCGCCAAACGCGATCACCTTCAACGTTAGCCCGGTGAACGATGCGCCGAGCGGAACGGACAACACCATTGGTTTGACCGAAGACGGCTCGCACGGGTTCAACGCGGCGGATTTCGGCTTCAGCGATCCGGATGGCGACGCGTTCCAGGCGGTGACGATCTCGACCTTGCCGACGGCGGGCGCGTTGACGCTAAATGGTGTGAATGTTAGTGCCGGTCAGTCCATCGGCGTGGGCGACATCCCCAACCTCGTGTTCACCCCCGCGCCGGGCGCTGAGGGCAACAACTACGCGGATTTCACCTTCCAGGTGCAGGACGACGGCGGAACGGCCAACGGCGGCGTCGATACCGATCAAACGCCTAACACGATCACCTTCAACGTGGCGGCCGTGAATGATGCGCCGGTTCCCACGGTCGGCGGTTTGACGATTTACGAAGGCGGAACTGCGACGATCGATACCTCCGTCATCACCATCGCTGATTCCGATAACACGCCGGGCCAGATTTCGATCACGCCCACCGGCGTGGTGGCCGGGCAGTTCGTGGATGGGTCTAACTCGCCGGTTAGCGAGTTTACCTACCAGGACGTGCTGGACGGCGCCATCACCTTCGTGCACGACGGCAGCGAGACGCCAGTGACGTTTGACTTCAGCATCAGCGACGGCGGCGAAACGGTGACGGCCGATCCCTCGATCGAATACGTGCCGGTGAACGACGAGCCCGAGGGCACGGACAACACGATTGCCGTGGAAGAAGATGGCGCCCACACGTTCGCCGCGGCCGATTTCGGCTTCAGCGATCCCGTGGAAGGCGACGCGTTCCAGGCCGTGACCATCACCACACTGCCAACCGACGGCGTGCTTACTTTGGGCGGTAGTGCCGTCGGCGCGGGTCAATCCGTGGCTGTGGGCGACATCCCCAACCTCGTCTTTACCCCGGCGCCGGACGCGGCCGGCGAGAGCTACGCCAGCTTCACCTTCCAGGTTCAGGACGACGGCGGCACGGTGCACGGTGGCATCGATACCGACCAGACGCTCAACACGATCACCTTCGACGTTACGCCGGAAAACGACGCGCCCACCGTGGAATTGAGCGACAACACGGCGGCGTTTACCGAAGGCGGCCCAACGGTGGCGATCACCGACGAAGCCGCGGTGGCGGATATCGACGATCCAAACCTGGCCCACGCTACCGTGACGCTGCTGAACGGCAAGGTGGGCGACGTGTTAGGACATAGCGCCCCCCTTCCCGGCGGCATTACCTTCACCACCTCAGCAACCACGCCGATCGACGCCGACGGCACGATTACCGTGACCTTGACCGGACCGGCGACGCAGGTGGAATTCGCCCAGGCACTGGCCTTGATCACCTTCGAGAACACCAGCGACAATCCTGATACGACGGACCGAACGCTGCAAGTGGTCGCCAATGACGGCAAAGTCGATTCCGCGCCGGCAACAACGACGGTTTCCGTCACGCCGGTCAACGACGCGCCGGAAGGGACCGACAAAACGGTAAGTTTGGACGAGGACACGAGTTATGCGTTCGATGCGGCCGATTTTGGCTTCTCCGACCCTGCCGAAGGCGACAACTTCCAGGCGGTAAAGATCACTACGCTGCCGGATGCCGGCGCGCTGACGCTGAATGGCGCGGCGATTGCCTCCGGACAGATGGTCGATGTCGCCGATTTGCCGAATTTGGTCTTCGCCCCCGCGCCCGATGCCAATGGCGAGGCCTACGCCAGCTTTACCTTCCAGGTTCAGGACGACGGCGGCACGGCAAACGGCGGCGTGGACCTGGATCAATCGCCAAACACCATCACCTTCAACGTAAATCCGGTAAACGATGCGCCGGACCCGAATCCCGACGGCGGTGGTGTGGGCGTGTATGACGATCACGACAGCATCTCCGAAGGCGACGAACCGATTTTCGGCAACGTCTTGGCCAACGACTCCGATCCGGATGGGGATGACCTCACCGTGGCCGCGGTGAACGCTGAGCAAAGCGCTGTAGGCACGACGGTTGCCGGCACCTATGGCAGCGTGACGATTAGCGCCGATGGTAACTATGTTTACTCGCTCAACAACAACGCGCCCGAAGTTCAACAGCTACAAGAAGGCCAAGCCGTGACTGATACCTTCACCTATCTGGCTTCTGATGGCAATGGCGGAACGGCCCCTGCCAGCCTAAATATCACCATCCATGGCACCAATAACGCGCCCACGATTTCCAGCTCCATCACCGACGGAACGGTCTATGAAGCCGGGCTGGCCGAAGGAACCGGACAAGGGCCGACCACCACGTCGGTTTCGGGAACCTTCACTGTTTCCGATCCCGACAGCCAGGCCATCTCGCTGATGGTAAACGGAACAGCGCTAGGCGCCTTGAATGGCGACGCCGGCACGGTTTTGGGCGCTATTCCCGGTGAAGATGGATCCGGAACGCTAACGATATACGGCGACGGATCGTGGACGTATCAGTTGAACACAAACGTAGCCCACGATGGCGACGACTCCACGTTCAATGCCGCGGATTTGGAACAATTTCAGGTAGTGGCGACCGACGGCGGGGCAAATTCTCAACCACTGGCGATGACCTTCAACATCGTTGACGATACCATCAGTGTAACGCCGCCCTCGGACGCGACCATCACCAACACCGCCTCCGCCACATATGTTGGCACGCTGGATACCCTGGGCGCGGACAACGACACCTACAGCGCCTCGTTGACGGCAACGATCGGCAACTGGAGCCCGAGCGCCACCTTTGCGGCGACCGACATGACTTCCGGTGGCAACACGGTTTACTACCACGTCGATCCATCTAACACCAGCGTGCTCGTCGCCTATACGGATGTGAGCGGATCGCCCACAGGCTATAGCGCTACGAACTCCGACCAGTCGCTGGTTTTTACCCTAAATCTGGAGCCGAACAGCGATCAGTTTCAAATGCAGATGCATGCGCCGATCGATGTCTTTCAGGGATACGTTTTTGACTTCAGCGACCTGAGCGCCTCCGGTCCGCAAGATAACTACCGGTTCACCAGCGGCGGCTCGCTGCTTTCGCCGGGAGATGCGTTGCCGGCAGGCGAAACCGTCATCTTTACCGCCCACGGACTTGCTGCTGGGGAATTGGTCAACGCCAACGCCAACTATATGGGCCTGAACAACAACCTGATCGAGAGCGATGAGTCTGGAATTGCCATCGATGTCGAACAAACGGCGGTTTCGATTGGTATCACCATGGAGTTTGTTGGCAGCGGAACGGATAAGGCGATCAATTGGGTGGCCTACGACGCGACGGACACGAATGTCATCGCATCGGGCACTTTTGATAACGGCACGCTGAAACATGGAACGATGTGGGTCGATTTTGAAGGTAATGACATTGGCAAGGTGGAAATCTCTCCGGCCACGGCAGGCACTAATAGTTTCCGCATCGGCACCATCCAGATTATCCCGGAAGAATCGATGGGAACGGTCGATCTGAACTTCAACGCAGAGATCACGGATTCCGATGGCGACTCGCAACTCACATCCATCGGCGTATTGCTACAATCCGGAGAGGCGCCGGTCGTTCTGGATATGAACGACGACGGAGCCACCTTCGACACAATTGAGGAAGGTATTGAATTCGACATCGACGGCGACGGCCAATCCGAGCAAGTCGCCTGGGCGGACGAAAGCGACGCCGTATTGGTCTACGACTATAACAACGACGGCCAAGTTACCGAGCGCGGCGAAGTTGTCTTCACCGATTACGTGGAGGGCGCCGAAACCGACCTGGAAGGCCTGCGCGCCTTCGATACAGACCAGGATATGATGTTATCCTCCGGCGACGAGGAGTTTGCCTCATTCGGTGTCTGGCAGGATGCGGACGGCAACGGCGTTGTCGGCGAAGGGGAGTTGCAATCGCTTAGCGAAGCCGGGATCGAGTCGATTTCGCTGGTTAGCGACGGACAGAGCTATGCCGCCGCTGGTGGCGATGTAGTAGTTCACGGAGAAGCGACGGTTAACTATGCAGACGGAACGACAGGAACCGCTGCCGACGCCACGTTTGCTTACGAAGAAACCGGAATCGTCGAGCCCGCCGGCTCCGAAGCGCCGCTGGAGGTTGCCACCGCGGAAGGCGAGAGCGTCAATTTGGATGCGCCGGCCGAAGCGGCAGCCAATGAGTCGCAAATCGCTGGCCCGGACGCCGCCGCGGATGCTCAAGCCACTGAAACACCGGCCGTTGAGCCGGTAGAGGTGGAGCCGGTGGACGTTGCGCCAATCGAAGAACTGGAAGCCGCTCCTCCTCCGGCCCCGCCAGCCGATGACGCGTCCGCCAGTGCCGCCGCGGCTGCGATGTAGCCTAAAAAACATCCAATTTTGCCAAAATGAATCGATACGTCCCCACCCACCTCGCGTTTGCGCTTGTTTTGGCTCTACCGAGCCTAACAAACGCACAATCCCTGGAAAAAGCCGTTAAACTCATGCTCTACAACGAGCCTGAGATACAAGCGGCGAATTACGACCGGCTTAGCGCCTATGAAGACTGGAAAATCGTCCGTGGCGATTTACGGCCTCAGGTTACCTTGGATGCAAACGCCGGTTATCTGGAGCGCGACCGCACGACGGACGGTTTGGTGACTTCAACCGGCGAAGGATTGTTTAGCCGCCAAATTAGCGCTTCGATTCGCCAATTGATCTACGATGGAGGCCTCGCGCGCCATCAAACGATCTCTGCCGCGCGTGGCTACGAGGTGCAAGAACTGGTGGAACGCAGCATGGTGGAGGGACGCGTTGTCGATCTTTGCGAGGTATATCTGGAAGTGCTGCGGGCTCGCGAGCAAGTTCAAGAAGCACAGGCGCAAGTGAACCGGCACAAGGAAATGCGCGACATGCTTCAGGAGCAAATTGGCAAAAGCGGGAATCGCGCGGATTTGGCGCTGGTTGACGGCCGGCTCAGCTTGGCGGTTAACGCGGTAGAGAGTCAGCAATTGGCCTATGAAAATGCGCTGATTCGTTTTGTGCGTTTGACCGGGGAACCGGCCTCAAGCTTGAAATATCCTGCGATTCCGCCCCTGCCCAAACAACAATCTGGCTTGGACGTCAACGGAAACTGGGATTACCAGGCCTCGGTCGCCGCTTTGTCCGCAGCGGAACACAAGCATCGTAGCGTAAGAGGAAATCGCGGACCAAAAATCTACCTGGATGCCGGTGGAAGCGTAGGACGCGACGTTCTGGGCATAGAAGGCGAGGACGATGAGTTGCGCGCCATGGTAGTGATGTCTTGGGACGTTTACCGCGGCGGCGCAAACAAGGCGCTTCAGCAACGCGAACACTGGCAGGTGCGCAAGGCCGAAGAACTCGCCAAAGCCGCCCGCGAGCAAGGCGAATACCTCACCTCATTGCTGTGGAAGGAGCGCGAAGGATCCAAAGCATCGGTGAAATCCTTGGGATCTTACGTCGATCGACTGGAAGGTGTCTTGGCGGATTACCGCGAGCAATTCAAGGTTGGCCGGCAGGATCTGCTCAGCATCCTGGACGTTCAGGGAGAGCTATACAGTGCCAAGACCAAGCTCATCGATTCCCGCTACAATGTAGATACAACCGCTTATCGTTTGAAGGGCGTGGAGGGGAGCCTTACCAACTTGCTGGTGACCGAGGAAGTGGTTCGGGATTATCTGGACCACGATCCGGACAAAATAGCCGACGACTACGGCAAAGTAACGCCTCCGGAAAATCTGCGTCCCGTTAGCGGCCTGCCAAAGGATTCGACGACGCCCG
Organism: Verrucomicrobiales bacterium; assembly: GCA_965224535.1. Lineage (GTDB taxonomy): Bacteria > Verrucomicrobiota > Verrucomicrobiia > Verrucomicrobiales > DEV007 > JBCDHN01. The sequence goes on along the minus strand of CBDCZR010000019.1, from coordinate 44,697 downwards.
TCCGCCCCGTGCGAGTAAAGGCCAAGCCGATTTCTGCTTCAAACGCAGCCAACGGGAAAAAGGCGAAAACCAAGCGGCTTCGCCTCAATCCCTTTGGAAAATCGTCTTCACCTTAGGTCAGCGGTTAACTTCCGCGTAACCGCTCGACCAGGCAAAAACCAATCCAGACCGCGAACAGCCCGACGAGGACGCTGGCCCCAATATTTGCCAAACCCAGGCCGATCTGGCCGCGCCGAAGCAATTGCAGCGTCTGATGGCCAAAGGTGGAGAACGTCGTCAGGCTTCCCAGGAAACCGGTTACCACGAGCAGGCGCATTTCATCGGAAATAACGCGCACGTGGGTGGAATAGCCGAAAAACGCGCCAATCACGAGGCAACCCAGCATGTTTGCGGCGAAAATTCCCCACGGGAAGCCGTTAGGGCCTTGCCAAACACGCTCGATGGCATCCACCAGAAAATAGCGGCCTATTGCGCCGAAAAATCCTCCCAATCCCACGATCAACGCCAACTTCATCTGGATTTCTTGGCATTGGCAGCCGCTTTTTTACGTGTAACGCGGGATTTTACCGCCGGATTCAGTTTGCTCAGGCTGTTCGGCAAAAATACGCCGTTTTTGCGGATCAATTCGCCATCAAAGTAGATTTCTCCGCCGCCCCAGTCTTTGCGTTGAATCTGGACCATGTCCCAATGGACCTGGCTGCGATTGCCATTGTCCGCCTCGCCCTCGTAGGCTTGGCCCGGCGTGAAATGGAACGAGCCACCGATTTTTTCATCGAACAAAATGTCGCGCATCGGCTCGGTAATCTCGTTGTTGAAGGCGATGGCGAATTCTCCGATGTAACGCGCCCCTTCATCTGAATCGAGAATGCGGTTGAGCGCTTTGGTGTCGGTGGAAGTGGCGTTGACGACCTTTCCTTTCTCAAACTCCAGGCACACGTTGTCGAAAGACGCGCCTTGGTAAACTGTCGGCGCATTGAAGGTGATTTTTCCCTCAACGGAGTCGCGAACGGGCGAAGTAAAGCACTCGCCGTCTGGGATGTTGTGCGTTCCCCCGCAAGCGATCGATTTTTGCCCCTTCAGGCTGAAACGTAGGTCCGTTTCCGGCGCCATGATGTGAACGTGATCGGCTTCGTCCATCATGCGCTTGAGCGAGCGCATTGCCGGCAACATGCTCTTGTAGTCCAGCAAGCACACGCGGAAATAAAAGTCTTCAAAAGCCTCGGTGCTCATGTTGGCCTGCTGAGCCATCGCCGTGCTCGGCCAGCGCAAGACGCACCACCGCGTTTCGTTCACGCGATAATTCAACGTCGGGCGCATTTTTTCCGCGATCAGCTTCATTTTGTCACTGGGCACGTCGCTCAACTCATTGATGTTGTTGCTCCCGCGCACGGCGATGTAGGCATCCATATCTGCCATCTGCTTGAGCGTATGGCGTCCGATGACGTCGTACTGCTCGCCCGTGGCGTTCATGCCCAGTTCCCGGCTGATTTTCGCCTGATGGATGTTGACGAATGGAGTCGCCTTGGCCGCCCGCACGGCTCGAACAAGAGCCACCGAGATGGAAGGCGGCACGTCAAATGCCTCGATCAAGACATGGTCTCCGCGGCTAACGCTGGTGGAATAACGGACGATTTGGCGGGCGAGATCATCAATGCGTGAGTCATACATGGCGCGGACCATACGGGGAAAAAGCGGCAACGCAATGGTCCATCCTCTCAGCCGGCCGCCCCAGCGTTCGCACAAAAATTGAGCATTATGCGTAGACTTTTGGCTGGAAGTGATCTTGTTCCCTGAAACCTAACAGCCCATTGGTAGGTTGAATTTTCAAGTTCAAACCGATTTTTTGAGACAAACAGCAACCTAAGGCACGACATGAACACGAACGAACTTCCCGAGTATCAGATTTTTTCCGTTCTGCGTCAGGGACAGGAAGAGGCGATCGGGCCCTACAGCCAGGACCAGTTGGTAGAACTGCTCAACGAAGGAGAGATTAGCTCCAGCGACTTTGTTTTTTACGAAGGACTCGACGGCTGGAAGCCCATTTCCGAGGTGTTTGATCTGCACGAAACGATCGCTAATTTTCAGGATGACGGCCAGGATCAGCAACTGGTTTCCGAGGCCTTTGGCCAGTTGAGCAACGGTCTGGCCCCAGAAGAAGACATTTTCTACATCGCCGTGCAGGATCTGCCCGCGATCCCGTTGACTGGCAGGGTCCGCCTAACAAGTCCACTATCCGTAGCCATCACCAACCAGCGCATTTGCATCATCCACCACAAAATTGGTGGAAAACTGGAGTTCGAAAATTATCGCTACGACGACGTTTGCGACGCCGCCAAGCGCATCAAATACGACGATAAAAAGGGCACTTTCAGCATCCTGCTGCACTCCGGAGAGCGGGTGAACGTGGAAAAAATCCCCGCGGCACAACTCGATCGCCTGGAAAGCTTGTTGCCGGACTTGAAACCGCAGGAAGAGTCTGCCGAAACGGCCTAAGCTAATAGTGACAGCGAGCCGCTTTCGCGACCGGCGGGCACGCGCGTCCCCAAGCCGTGAGCTTCAGCGCATGCGCTCACCAACCGTCAAATCGCCCGCTTTTTCTTCCGGGTGAAGCGGTTTTCCGTCCCCGCCATCAAGCGGATGATGTTGGTTTTGTGCCGCCAAATGGCCATGGCGCTGATGGTGGCGGTTACGATGAGCAGCGGGAGCCGCCAGTGGCCGAACATCCCCTCCACAACCAGCCCGGCGGGGAGGGTGATGGCGGCGACGATGGAGGCCAGACTCACGTAACGCGTGGCCCAAAACGTGATGCCCCAGAGCACCAGCGCCGCGAAGATAATCGTCGGCATGAGCGGCAACATGGCGCCTCCGGAGGTGGCGATGCCCTTGCCGCCCTTGAATTTGAGCCAAATCGGGAAATTGTGGCCCAGGATGGTGGTTGCGCAGGTGAAAACCGGGATGAGACCGTCCTGACCGGTTTCATTCGCGGTCAATCGCGCCAGCAAAACCGGCCAGAAGCCTTTCAGGAAGTCCATTGCAAAAACGGTGACGCCGATGGGTTTGCCCAGCGTGCGCAGAACATTGGTGGCGCCGATGTTTCCGCTGCCATGTTCGCGAATGTCGATCCCCTTGAGTTTGCCGGCAATGAAGCCAAACGGCGTGCTGCCAACCAGGTAGCCGATGGGGAGCCAAATGTAGGGCAGCCAGGACACTTTGCGGAATTGGTGATTGCTGAGCTTCGATTTCGCGGAAGTGCGTCCATCAACCTGCAACAATCGCCGATCGTCAATCGTCAATCCGCGCCTGCGCATTCAAAAACGCCGCCTGCAACTGCGAATAATCCCGCGTCACCGGAAATTGCGGAAATTCATCGATCACGTTCTGCGGCGGGCAAAATAGGATCCCCGCATCGGCCTCGGAAAGCATCGTGGTGTCGTTGTAAGAATCCCCCGCGGCGATGACCCGAAATTTGAGCCGGTGAAACGCTTTCACGGCCTCGCGCTTTTGATCCGGTTGGCGCAGGTGATAGTTGGCCACCTTGCCGGTTTCGCTGATTTCCAGCCGGTGGCAGAACAACGTCGGAAAGTCGAGCTGGCGCATCAGCGGCGCGGCGAACTCGTAAAACGTGTCGGACAAAATGATGACCTGAAAGCGCTCCTTCAACCAGCCCAAAAAGTCCTTGGCGCCCTCCAACGGCCCCATTTCGTCGATCGCGGCCTGGATGTCCGCGATTCCCAGGCCGTTTTCCGCGAGAACCCGGAGACGCAGCTGCATCAACTCGTCGTAATCCGGGATATCGCGCGTTGTGGCGCGCAGGACGTCGATTCCGGTGCGTTCGGCGACGTTGATCCAGATTTCCGGGATGAGGACTCCTTCGAGGTCGAGGCAGGCGAGTTGCACGGGTTTGGGTGTTTTGGTTAGGGCGTTAGCGAGACCCTAGCCGAAAAGGGGATGCGGGGCAATTGGAGTTAATTTCCCATCAATTCGGTAGACGCGGTGGAGCCAATATTGCGCCGCGGCCACCGGCGCGTGCGAAAATCGAAAATCAGCTTACTTTTCCCAAAAATCGAGATACCCGGGCGCACCTCTCCCTCATGGGTCCCGTTCGCTCTCTTCCCAAACCAACCTTCTATGCAGCCTGTCGCTCGATCCGTTCGCGTTGCTTCTCCAACAACGCTTTGTGCTGTGCCTTGGCTGCGTCTTCTTCCAATCGCACTATCCGACGCATATTGTAAGCCAGAACCTTGCACGTTTGCTCGTGACGCACCGCCTCTAAACCCCGCCATAATCGTGCATTTCCTTGAGCGTCCGGCGGAGAATGATCCGGCCGCCGTGTTTCGCACCTTGTTCGTGGCGGGGAAGGAAGCGGATGTCGCGCGGCAGATCCACGAAATGCGCGTGGGTCGCAGTATTCTCGATGCCGTGGGCGACCGGGCCAAGGAACTGTAACAGCTGCTCGGCAAAGCCGACCGGGAGCGGCTGGACCAATATTTCACCTCCGTCCGCGAAGTGGAGCGGCGGCTGGAAATCTCTGAAGCCTGGGCCCGCAAGCCCAAACCGCAGGTGGACGCGCCGGAACCGCGGCCTCAGGAATATCTCCCTGACAAGCTCACCACGATGTATGAGCTGATTCGTCTGGCGTTGGCCACGGATTCGACCCGGCTCATCACATCGCTGATCAGATTGGACGGGTTTTCGGCGCACATTCCCGGCGTAAAAAACTGAGAGCCACAATCTATCCCACCACGTCGGCCGGGAAGAGAAGCTGGAGGAACTGAAGAACCTGGAGTTGGCGCAATTCCGGGCGTTGGCAAACTTGCTAGGCGGTCTGCGCGATAGCGATGAGGGTGGTGAATCGCTGCTCGACTGAACCATGTTGCTATATGGCAGCAACCTGGGCAATGGCAATAACCACGATACGAAGAACATGCCGATGTTGCTCGCAGGCGGCGGGTTCAAACATGGTCAGCATCTGGCGTTCGATCGCAAGAAGAACGCTCCGCTGCCCAATTTGTTCGCGAGCATGTTGTAGCGCATGGGAATCGAGGCCGATAGGTTTGCCAGCAGCACCGGAATGTTGTCCGGCTTGGAGCCAGCCTAACCGGCCAAGCCGGAGATTGAAGTGTTAAGTCTTAAATCTTGACAGATGCACCAAATTCTACGCAAACATGTCCAAACGTCAGAATTGAAGCTCTAAATACCATGAAGCTCTTCTTCCTTCTTCCCCTGCTCATCGCCACTTCGCTATTCGCCGCGGATTGGTATGTCGATAACGTTTCTGGTGATGACGATCATTCCGGCACGATACCAAACGATGCCCTGGCCACGATCGCGCTTGCCATTTCCAAGGCGCAGCCGGGAGATACCATTCACCTGGCCGCCCATGCCGAGCCATATCGCGACAGCGCCAATTTCTACGGACATCCCGGTGGCGAACCCGGCAAGCCCATCACGCTCAACGGCAATGGCGCGATTCTTCGCGGCACGGATATTTGTTCGCCGGATGGTTGGAAGCCCTCTTTAGATAACGGAACGGTTCAACGCAGCGATCTCGTATCACGGTTGTTCCTCTTGGTGGATGGAAAAATGGAGCCGCGGTTCGCGGTAATGGCGTGCAGATGAATGGTCCACAGAGTCATTTTGTGATCAGAGACCTGAATGTGAATTATGTGTATAACGACGGGTTTAATATCCACGGGACGGTCAAGGACGCGCAGTTCTACAACTGCAACGCATCTGACTGCGGCGACGAAGGTTTTAGCGCGCACGATGGCTGCGAAACCCTGCTGGACGGGCCGTCTATCGCAATTGCGATAACGGAATCGCCAATGTGAATACAGCCGGCCATTCGGTGACGCGAAATGTGATAATAAGCGCGGATCACGGACGAACACGGAAAGGTCGTCTTTCCCTTGTTGATGATCGACTGGATCGAGTGGGAAGGGCCCATCACGAAGCCCGCGGATTTGGCGAAGCGGATGCAGTTTTACCCCAAAAGCGAAGATAGACCTGCGGCGCGCCAAAACCTGGCCGAGTTCGCGGAAGCAGCCTGGCACCGGCCGGCTTCCGATGCCGAGGTATCACGTTATGCGAAGTTGATGGAGGATGAATTGGATGCGGGCGAAAACTTCCGCGCTGCCTATAAGCTAGGGATGCTTGGAGTGATGGCGTCGAGGAATTTCTTCTATCTTGTGGGGGGCGATGCCGGGCAAAAGCGCGATCGGATTCATGATTGGGAACTCGCCAGCCGGCTTTCCTATTTCCTGTGGAGTTCCCTGCCTGACGAAGAACTCCTTACCGCGGCGCAGGCCGGGAATCTGCACCTACCCGCTATATTGCGGAAACAAGTTCGGCGGATGTTAGGCGATGAAAAGGCCGCGCGTTTCAAATCTTCCTTTCCACGCCAATCGCTGCAGCTCGACCGGCTCGGCATGTTTCCGCCCGACTCCAGGCTTTATCCCGAATACGATCTTTGGCTGCAGCAGAGCATGTTTTCCGAAACGGTGGCCTTCTTTGGCGAAGTCTACGACCGCAACGCCAAGCGCGGCCGAGTTTTTGCATTCGGACTGGACCATGCTCAACCCGCGGCTCGCCCTTCACTACGGCTATCCGCCGCCCCAGTCCGACCAAAAATAGAGCAGCACGACCTTGCCGCGATACTCGCTCAGCTCGAACGAATTGCCGTCCTGATCCACCCCCTTGATGTCGGGGGCGATTTTTCCGATCGCCAGGTGGCGCGTTTGTGGAGCTCAGCCCCGACTTTTTCGCCGACCGTCCCGCCGATGCGAATTTTGACGTCGCCGTATTGTTCCGCGGCCTGCTGGAACAGCGCCTCAATCCGCGATTCCAGCTTCTCGTCTCCAAGTTCGCGCATCTCACGCAGGTAGTCCTCGCCAAACTGAATTTGGAGGCGCTTGGCCAGCTCGGGACGGTCACCGGCCAATCGAATTGCGCGCAATTTGTCGTTCAAAAACTGCGCCAGCGAAATATTGGCCATGCCGCGCACTTCGCGGTGAGGATTCTCCCGAAGAACCCTGCGCAAAAACGGCTCGTAACCCATCCCCGGAGCTATGGCCAACGCCAGGGCTAGGAGGCTGTTGGCCGAAATTTTCAGCACGGTTCGGGGTGTTACCGCCGATTTGCCTTTCGGCCGAGCCTGCGAACGATTTTTCGCACCGGACCAGCGGATTTTTCGGCTTTTTCCGCGGCTGGCGCCGAGTTTTGCCTCGATTCGGAGGATCCCGACCCAAAAACGCGCGAAAACAAGCCGGGACGTTCGTTTTTCTTGGCGGGCTGCTCACTAACGGGAACGGGAACGGGAACGGGAACCACGCGATGCTCGTAGTTGCTCGATTTTCCCTCGTTTTCCGCCGATTTTCGCGTTCGCAACCGATTCACGCCCGATGGGGTAACCGCGTTCCAGAGGCTCCTGACCACGCCTTTTTCACCTTCGTCATCCTTGCGGTCGCCAAGCGGCAGAGAGGCCCACAAACCCACAAAACCGCTCGAAGCGTCCAAATCATGGTCCTCATAATACGACGCTTCAAAGTGGAGGGTATTGGTGATGGCCATGTCCAAACCGGCTTTCATCACCGAGTAATCGTCCTCCGGGCCCTCGTCGAATTCGTAGTAACCGGCGAACAAATCTACGTCGATCAAATCGCTGATCCACGGCGCTTTGCGGGCGATTTCCACCGACGCGGTGGTTGGAGCGGTGCGCAAACTGGAGGCCGGCGGAATGCGGCCACGCCGGCCGGGATTCGCCAGTTCCGGCGGAAGAGGCAGCTCAGTCGGCCGTTGCCAGCGGAAAGCCAGACCGGAGGCGGCTCTTTTCTTCTCTTCCTCCGCGGAGGCTGGGACGAGCCCGCAAAGCAATGCGGCAGTTGCGTAGAGCACGGAATTTGGCCGGGCAAAAGGGCCTTTTTCTCTCCTCCAGGCGCTTATTTGGGTCCTGATGGTATGCGTGGCGTTCATTTTTGGAGAATGGGATCAGGTTTTGGGACAACTCGATCAAAAACAACGCGTAATTTATATGGAAATTATTATAATCCAACTAATTCATATCCTTAAACCTTCGCGGTTTTTGAAATGATTGCAATTTTGCGGCAATTCTCAGGAGGGAGGGCGAAATATCAGAAAAATTTTGCGCTGCAGAGTCGGTTTTTTTCAATTTCAGGGCACCTGTTCTAACAGGGCTACCATCCATGATTCCGCACCCGCCCATCCTAGTCAACTCACAAAGCGAAAAAGGGAGAATCGAAAGGGACCTAAGGGACTGAAAGGACGTGATTTGGAAAATCATGCTGACGCTTGGTTCTCGCCGCAAGAGGTAGGCAAGGCAAGGCGGAAGAGGCGGAGCAAGGCTGGAAAATGGGAAAATAAACCAGATTGACTTTTGTTTTGGGGCGCATGAACCGGCCCCAAGCTGCCCGGCCGGATTTCGCGGGCCAAGACCCGGTCGCGAGAGCGGTGGTAAGCATGCCAGGCCATCCACGTGCGCCCTTCACCGCCCACCTCAACCTCCGCCGCCGACGGGTGAGAATCGTAGGTTGGCCCGCTGTCCTCGTTCACGGTGATGGGCGCTGCAACGACGCCCGAAACGCCAACGAACAGGAACGCCAAGAACAATGGAAACAGCAGCCAAGCATTCATCCCTCCACCTACAACTGAAGCCTCCGGGACGCGAACCGAAATTGTCGAGCGGGGCAGCGCCTTAAATGTGAAAACTAGCGAAAATAAATGTGAAAACCAGCGAAAAGAGAGAGCGAGCCGCGAAAAATCCTTGACACACCACACCGCTTCGCCACAGAATGATGCCCGAAATGGAAAGCCCCGGCACGGCGACTGCCGAACCGGGGCTCCATGGTCGCCAACCCGAAGGCTGCGATCAGAGGTGATGGCATAAAACCACGATTTGCCCGTTTTGCAAGCGTGGAGCCCAAGGGTTGGCGGCTCGTTCAAAACCACCTCCAAAACTGCAAAAAAATATGCCAAAAACCCCCACCACCAAGCTACTCGCGTTACTCGCGGCCCTCATTCTCATCGTGGGCCCCGCAGCGCGCGGTTCGTTCGAACGCCACCTTGACGCTCACGGCAGTCAGTTGGCTTCAACCGCAACCACCCTGGACCATCCTGTCCGGGCACACGACCTCATCGCCACCTACGGCGGGGAGCTCCAGGATTTTGGCCGGTCGTCTCTCGACTGCGCCGTCACTTTCCTGGACCCGTTCCTCAGCCGGGGTGCACCGGGAATCGGCGGTCTCATCCTGCTCGCTCTCGTGGCTCGCGTGCTTAGCGGCGTTCTCGCGTGGAAGGAATTCCGCGTCCTTCTCGGCCGCGTCACCGTGTTGGCGTTGCTAGCCGTTGTGGCGGCTGCCGTCTACCTCCTGGCTCAGGGCGTACTTCCGCCCATCCAGGTCTAACCACACCCTAACCCGCACCACCGGGAGTGCCCGCGCCATTGCGGGCGCTCCCTCATTTTCCCAACCCGTCCAGCCATGAAAACAACCTCCCCTCCCAAATCACCCAAAGCTCACGAGCTTTCCGAAGAAGACCTGCCGGACGCCCTGGCCCCGGTGTTGCGAGCCTTGGCCGGCAAACCCAAGGAGCGGCTCGAAGACCTCATCCCGCTTTTCAAGGGGTCGCCCCGCGCTACGGCCTCCCTTGCGCTGTGTTACGAAACCGCTTTCCATGGGATGGACACATCCAAGGCCAACTCGAACTTCCGCAAGCTGCGCGAGGCCGTCAACAAAATCGCCGCGACCTTGGTTGACGACGACAAGGGCGAGACGCCGGTTAAATTCGAATGCGACACCGGTAAGGGCGACCCCGCCAAGCGCATCGTCTGGTTTACCGGCCCAGACCCCAAAATCGCCCAATTGGCCCGCATCGCCGCTTCCGCGGAGCGTTTCTCCGTCGAGGGAGTTGCCGATCTGATGGCGCCTAACTTCCAACCTCCTTTCATCGAGCAATTCGCCGACATGGGGCGGGAACACCCCATTTTTAACGTGTTTGTCTCTTATGCTCGCGCCAACAAGCGCTACATGAACAAGCTGATCGACGATTTGGAGCGTCATTTGCGCGATTTCAGCGTGTTTCGCTTCAATTTCTGGCGCGACGCCCGCGTCTTGTCCGGCAATAAAAAGCAGAAATCGAAGATCATCATCGAGCAAATCAACCTCTGCCACTTTGGGCTGCTGCTGGTGAGCCCCGATTACCTGGAAAGCGACTTCATCTGGGAGCACGAAGCGCCGCGTTTTGTCGGGCCGCATCCCGATAAGCCGTGTTTTTTGCCCGGCATCTCGAAAATCAACTTCGCTGACCGCACCGAGCCCAAAGTCGCCACGATCGCTGAAAAAATGGTCACCTTGCTGCAGGAAGACGGCGGCGAGCGCCTCCATTGGTACAACCAGTGCGGGCGCAACCAGGCCGAACGTTTTGCCGAGCAGTTGGCCAAGCACATCGACAAGCGCATCCACGAGGGGCAAAAACTCGCCGAAAAAATTGCCAAGCGCGAAAAAGCCGATCCCCGAAAACGGCTGGAGGAAGCCAGCCGCCTTGCCGCCATTGCAACAGAGTTTCCCGAGCTACTACGAGCCCGGTTTAATGCAGCGTTGGTGACACCTAACGAGGTGACTAACGAGCGCGCCCTACCAGACTTGCAAAAGCGCGGCACGGACGGCTGTGGAGGCCCTCATGAAGTGGCTCGCGGATGAGGACACCACCCCCTATTGCGCCGTCCTGGGCGAGTACGGCACCGGAAAAACCACCCTCCTCGCCGCTTTGACCCTCCATTTGCTGGAGTTGCGCAAATCCGATCCCAGTGCGCCGTTACCCATTTTCTTCGATCTCAAGCGCTTCCACTTTGACACCGCCAAATCCGCGGTCCCCACACGCGATGAAATCATCAACGACGTGATCGGACGCACTTTGGACGATTTCGGCGAATCTCCTGTGACCGTGAAAGAAATTCTGCGGCTCGTGCGCGAGGAGAACGCGCTCATCATCTTCGACGGTCTGGACGAAAAAATCGTCCACCTCAGCCCGGATCAGGCCGGCTCGTTCATTCGCGAATTGCAACGCGTTCTGCCGATTGAGCGAGAAGACGCCGCACCGCAACGAGGCCACCTCATCATCAGTTGCCGCTCCCACTTTTTCCCCACGTTAGACAAACAAATGAACGCGCTGCTGGTCTATCAGCGCACCCGGGTGGAGGCCAAGGACTACGCCTCCTCCATCATGCTGCCTTTCACCCAAGAGCAAATCCAAAACTACCTCCGTGCGGTTCTGGGCGGGGAGCGCGCGGCGCGATTTTTCGCCACTATCCAAAAGGTCCACAACCTGGAAGAACTGGCGCAGCGGCCCTACCTGCTCAAGCTCATTACCAATCGGTGCGCCTGGCTGGAAAAACGCCAAACCGAGGGCAAATCCGTGCGCAGCGTGGATCTCTACGACTCCATCGTCGAGGAATGGCTGGGCCGCGACGAGGGCAAGCACTTCCTGACCGAGTTGGACAAAAAGGAGCTGATGGAAGAGATCGCCGCTGCCCTGTGGAAGAGCGGAAGCCAAACCTGGAAATGGCAACGCGTTGAAAAGTGGCTGCGCGAGTTTCTGGTCAGTCACGCCGCCATCGACAACCAGTACCAGAAGGACAAGCGGCACGTGCTCTACCAGGACATGCGTACGGCCACGTTCATTTTGCGTCCGGACGACAGCAAGGACGAGTTCCGCTTTGCTCACACCTCTTTGCAGGAGTATTTCCTGGCCAGGTTGCTGTTCAGGGCCCTGGAGGAGGGCCGTCCGGAGGTTTGGAACCTACCTAACGTAAGCCGGGAAACCATCGACTTCTTTGGCCAACTGGTGGCTCGGGCCGCGGAGGAGGCGCCGGAGCAAACAGCGTGGTTCCACGCCTGGAACGCGTTGATGGAGACGCACCGGCCTCAGGCAAGTTTGCTGGCGTTTCGAGCCTGGTTGCGGGCCCGGGAAGCGGGCTATCCCGAACCTGCGCCGCAGCAGGTCTGTCTGCCGGGTGAAGATTTGCGGGAATTCCCCTTCTCGGGAAGCGAAGGGGCGCGTTTTCCGCTGTCGGGCGCGGATTTGCGCGGCGCGGACCTCACCCAGATGCGGCTGGAGTGGGTGGACCTGCGTGGAGCGAATTTAACCGGGGCGCGGTGTTGGCGTACGGAATTTATTGACGTGGACGCCACCAGTGCCGTGGTGCAAGACGCCGAACTGGCGGGAAGCGCGTGGCGGCGCTGTAAGGTCAAGGGGCTCCGCGATTCCGGGGCAAATTGGTACGGGGTGCGGTGGATGAAAAATGAGGTCCCCTCACCGGAAAAGCATCCGCCCCAAATCCGCCCATCCGCGGAGAGAGAAGGGGAAGGCTTCCCTTCGGGAAGCCCTTCTCTCTCCGCGGAGGCGGTTTGGGGCCACGGCGATTCGGTCGCCGCCTGCGCCTGGAACCGGGAGGGCACCCTGCTGGCCTCGGCTTCAGACGATCGGACCCTGAAAATCTGGGACCCGCAGAGCGGGGCCTGCCGGGCCACCTGCCAGGGCCACGGCGCTTGGGTCCGTGCCTGCGCCTGGAACCGGGAGGGCACCCTGCTGGCCTCGGCTTCAAACGACGGGACCCTGAAAATCTGGGACCCGCAGAGCGGGGCCTGCCGGGCCACCTGCCAGGGCCACGGCGATTCGGTCCGTGCCTGCGCCTGGAACCGGGAGGGCACCCTGCTGGCCTCGGCTTCAGACGATCGGACCCTGAAAATCTGGGACCCGCAGAGCGGGGCCTGCCGGGCCACCTGCCAGGGCCACGGCGAGGCGGTCCTTGCCTGCGCCTGGAACCGGGAGGGCACCCTGCTGGCCTCGGCTTCAAACGATCGGACCCTGAAAATCTGGGACCCGCAGAGCGGGGCCTGCCGGGCCACCTGCCAGGGCCACGGCGAGGCGGTCGTTGCCTGCGCCTGGAACCGGGAGGGCACCCTGCTGGCCTCGGCTTCAAACGATCGGACCCTGAAAATCTGGGACCCGCAGAGCGGGGCCTGCCGGGCCACCTGCCAGGGCCACGGCGCTTCGGTCGTTGCCTGCGCCTGGAACCGGGAGGGCACCCTGCTGGCCTCGGCTTCAGACGATCGGACCCTGAAAATCTGGGACCCGCAGAGCGGGGCCTGCCGGGCCACCTGCCAGGGCCACGGCGCTTGGGTCGTTGCCTGCGCCTGGAACCGGGAGGGCACCCTGCTGGCCTCGGCTTCAGGCGACGGGACCCTGAAAATCTGGGACCCGCAGAGCGGGGCCTGCCGGGCCACCTGCCAGGGCCACGGCGCTTCGGTCCGTGCCTGCGCCTGGAACCGGGAGGGCACCCTGCTGGCCTCGGCTTCAGACGATCGGACCCTGAAAATCTGGGACCCGCAGAGCGGGGCCTGCCGGGCCACCTGCCAGGGCCACGGCGAGGCGGTCGCCGCCTGCGCCTGGAACCGGGAGGGCACCCTGCTGGCCTCGGCTTCAAACGATCGGACCCTGAAAATCTGGGACCCGCAGAGCGGGGCCTGCCGGGCCACCTGCCAGGGCCACGGCGATTGGGTCGCCGCCTGCGCCTGGAACCGGGAGGGCACCCTGCTGGCCTCGGCTTCAGACGATCGGACCCTGAAAATCTGGGACCCGCAGAGCGGGGCCTGCCGGGCCACCTGCCAGGGCCACGGCGCCGCGGTCGCCGCCTGCGCCTGGAACCGGGAGGGCACCCTGCTGGCCTCGGCTTCGCGCGACGGGACCCTGAAAATCTGGGACCCGCAGAGCGGGGCCTGCCGGGCCACCTGCCAGGGCCACGGCGAGGCGGTCCTTGCCTGCGCCTGGAACCGGGAGGGCACCCTGCTGGCCTCGGCTTCGGGCGACGGGACCCTGAAAATCTGGGACCCGCAGAGCGGGGCCTGCCGGGCCACCTGCCAGGGCCACGGCGCCGCGGTCGCCGCCTGCGCCTGGAACCGGGAGGGCACCCTGCTGGCCTCGGCTTCGGGCGACGGGACCCTGAAAATCTGGGACCCGCAGAGCGGGGCCTGCCGGGCCACCTGCCAGGGCCACGGCGAGGCGGTCCTTGCCTGCGCCTGGAACCGGGAGGGCACCCTGCTGGCCTCGGCTTCGCGCGATCGGACCCTGAAAATCTGGGACCCGCAGAGCGGGGCCTGCCGGGCCACCTGCCAGGGCCACGGCGATTCGGTCCGTGCCTGCGCCTGGAACCGGGAGGGCACCCTGCTGGCCTCGGCTTCAGACGATCGGACCCTGAAAATCTGGGACCCGCAGAGCGGGGCCTGCCGGGCCACCTGCCAGGGCCACGGCGAGGCGGTCCTTGCCTGCGCCTGGAACCGGGAGGGCACCCTGCTGGCCTCGGCTTCGGGCGACGGGACCCTGAAAATCTGGGACCCGCAGAGCGGCACGGAGGTTGCCACCTACTTCCACGGCCCGGACGGCGACTGGGCCTCGGTGAACGGCGCTCGCACTGAAATCCTCCACGCCAGCGAGGGCGCATGGCGCTTCATCAATTGGCGCAGTTGGGACGATGACGCGAAAACCTGGCGCTTTGAGATGCCGGACGTGCCGGCGTAACCAGGCCACTCCGGCGATTTCCGTGACTTTGCCGAAATTTTGGCCTACGTCTTAGGCCCCATGAACGCGTTGCGCGCCGCCTCCCTCGTTTTTGCCGTCATCCTGGCTCATGCCGGCGTTGGCGCGCAGGAACCTCCGGCGGAGGCGCTGCGTTACCACCGGGTGCTGATCCAACGCCCGGATCCCGGCGCGATTTTCGACCGGTTTTTGCGCACTTGGATTGCCGAGGACAGCCGCGCGGGGTTGCTGCGATTCCTGACCGAACAGGCGAAGACCCACCAGCGCGCCGGCGACTATCGCTTGCTGGCCCGCGCCCATCTCACCCAAAACAACGCTGTGGCCGCGCTTGCCGCCCTGGAGCATGCGGTGCGGCTGGAGCCTGACAATGCGCGAATTTTTTGGGAGCGCGCCGAAATCCACATCGCGGAGCGAAACGCGGCCGAGGCTCTGGCGGACCTGGAAAAGGCGCACGAATTCGTGGAAAATGCGGAGTTGCGCGCGGAAATCGACCGAGCGCGCGGGTCGTTGCTGCTGGACCGCGGCGATTCTGAGGCGGCGTTGGCGATTTGGACGAAATTGCTGGAATCCGCGCCCGATGACCCGGCGATTTGGGAGGACGTGATCGATTTGGCGGCGCGTTCCGGGTTGGAAGAGCAAGCGCTGAAGTGGCAGCGCGATTTCATGGCCAAGGCCAAGGACGCGTTCCAGCGCGTGGAGCGGCAAATGCGGTTGGGCGAGCTGTTGGTGAGCATGGAACGCGTGGCGGCAGGGACGCAGGTTTACGCCGAGGCGTTTGCCAAATCCGGCGCGGATTCGTGGCTGGAGAAGGAGATTCTGGCCCGCGTGGAGCGGGCGTTTCTGCGTTTGGCCGATCGCGCGGGTTATGACGCTTGGTTAGCCGAACAATCGCGGAAAAATCCCGGACGCGCGGGTTTGATGCGAAAACGCGCCAGCCAATTGGCCAAGCTGGGGGACGAAAAACAGGCGCGCGAGGTGTTCGCGGAGTTGTTGCGCAAAACACCGGGCGATTTGGAGATTCGACGCCATTTCGTGCGGTTTTTGCGCGAGTTAGGCGCAGCGCAAGAGGCGCGCGATCAGCTAACGCGCTTGTTGGACCTCACCCCGCGCGATGCGGAGCTGCATTTTCAGCTGGCCGAGCTGGAGCACGAAATTCGCAGCCCGGAGGCCCGCGAAGCGCGCAATGCCGCGTTCGGCGCATTTTTTGAGGTTTCCCCAAATCCGGAGACTGCCGCGGTGCGCGTGGTGCAGTGGCTGGAACAAGCCAACGAGACGGAGGATGCCGCCCGCCTGTTGGCCGGTTATGCCGGGAAACTGCCGGATTCCGTGGATTTGCACGATTTTCAGGCGGCGTTCTGGTATCGCAACGGCCGCAAGCAGGAGGCGCTGGACTACTGGCTGGCGGAGGCGAATCGCGCGCAAACCGTGGAGGCGACGTTGCGGATCGCCAGCGCCTTGCACGGCCGGATGGAGTTCGACCTGGAATTTCAGGTTCTGACCGAGGCGGAGCCCAAACACGGCGCGGATCGCACGTTTCTGGATCAGCTGATTGAGGTGGCGCTGAAGCTGGAAAGGTACGACCAGGCGGTGAGCTGGATGGGCAAACGCATGGCGCAGGTGGAAAACGTGCGGGATCTGGTGGACACCATCGGCAAGGCGCGTGCGGTGTATGCCAGGGCCGGGCGCGCGGTTGAGGCCATCGGTGAAATTCGCGCGTTGCCGGCTCCCACGCCAGCGCAGATTTGCCTGGTGGCGGAGCTGTTGACCCAGACCGGGCAATTCGCGCAGGCGGACGCGGTTTTGGCGGAACTGGAGGAGCGGGAGGAGCTGTTGGCCCTGCGTCAGCGGGTACGCCTGGCCCAGCGGCGGCGGCGTTACCTGGAAGCGGTGAAACTGCTGGAACGCATCGCGGAATTGCCCGGCGGGCGCAACGCCAACACCATCCGGGAGATTGTGGCCGCCTACGAGCAGGTGGGCGATTTTCGCGCCGCGTTAGGGTGGATTCGCCGTTGGCGCGAACTGGCTCCCGGCCTTTTGGACCCCTGGGTGACGGAGGTGCGGGTGCTGCGCGAACTGGGCCGATTGAAGGACGCGGGGCGCATGTTAGAGCGCATGGCCGCCAAGTTTCCGGACCGGACCAACGTGCGCGATCAACTGGCGCAGCTTTACCTGCAAACGGATCGCGACGAAGAGGCGCAGGCCATGTATCGCCGGCTTTACCTGGATGCGGAGGCGCCGGAGCTGAAGCTGCAGTGGGTTAAAAAGTGGGCGCGCGCCGCGCAAGAGCACAACCGCCACGGCAACGTCATCGCCGAGCTGGAGCAGCGCCGAAAACTGGCCGGACGTGGGGTTTTGCCCCTCCGCGCGCTGGCGGAAGCGCACTTGGCGGTGGACAGCGGCTTTGAAAAAGGGGCGGAGTTGCTGGAACGCGCCCTGCGCCTGGATCCCGGCAACGCCGCGCTGCGCGGCCGTTTGGCCGGCGTTTACCGCAGCATGGGCCAGCCGGAAAAAGCGCTGGACCTGCTGGAAGCAGGCCTTATGCACCAGATGCAGCCCACGCAGCTTTCCGGCCTCATTTCCCTGTGGCTGGAAATCGGCCGGACGGCTGAGCCCGAGCGTTGGTGGCCGGAATTGATCCGCCAGGCCGCCGGCAACGAGAGCCTGCTGACGGGGCCGTTGGTGGCATTGTTAGACAAGCGCGAGTTCCACCAGACCGTGCAATTTGCCGCGCCTGCCCTGGAAGCTCACCCGCTTTCCGTGGAACTGGGATTTTTGATGGGCGAGGCGCTTTGGCAGGCAGACCGGCGTCCCGAGGCGGCGCGGCACTTCGTTAGGGTGGTGGAACAAAGCGTCGCCCGTGGAGACGCGCCGGCTCAAAACCGGCAACCCAAGCACTGGCGCGCGCTCGCCGGTTTGCCGGACTTTTCCCCGCAGGATCCCGAGGAAATCGCCCAACAACTGCTGCGTTCGGCCAACAACCGGCGTCAGGTGGGAAACATGCGGGCCCTGTTTCGCCTGGGCAATGGCTACGATCTGCGCACCGCGGCGCTGCATCGCCTGGCTGAGGTGGACGAGGCGGATTTTGCGGCTGAGGATGGCGCGTTAGCCGCGAGAATCCGCGAGCTGCAGGGCGACGCCAGGTGGTTGGTGGATTTGGCCCGCGGATTCCCCGGTTGGAGCAAGTGGCAACCGCTCTCGGCCTACGCCGCCGAGCATCCGGACTCGCTGCCGCTGCACGCCGGGCTGGTGGTTCGCACCGCCGCGCGCACGGGCGAGGTGCTCCTCCCAGCCTACCGCCGAGCCTACGAAATTCTCAAAGAGCCGCGTCCCGGACTGGCGCTGATCGCCGCTTTGCAGGTGGCGAATGAGACGGAAAGGAATCGCACGCTCTGGCTCGTCAACGCCCTGGCGGAAATCCCCGTCGACCAACTGAACGACGTGGAAACGCTGAAAATGGCCCTGTGGCTGTTCGAAGATTTGGAATCCAGCGCCGAGCCCGCTTCCCGGCAACTTTTGGAAAAAACGCTCGGCCGGCTTTACCGCAACGTGGTGGGCGAAAATGGCGCTGGCGGCGAAAAATTCGTCGAAATTGCGGAGGATCTCTCCAGCGACAATGTGCTGCTGCCGCGTTGGGAGGCGGAGGCGCTGTTGCGCGCGGAACGCATCGCGGATGCCAATTTGCCGAACCACACCGCCGTGCGCGACTACGTGGACAAGCTGTTGCCACGGCTGGTGGAAATCGATCTCGAGCTGGCGCGGCGCGCGTTTTGGAAAGTGTGCGACCTGGTCAAAGCGGAGATCGCCGCCGGTTCCTGGCACCACCGTTTTTTTAACGGCTACACCATCGCCTCGGACTTTCTCTACCGCACCCTGGACGAATGCGAGTCGTTCGAAGGCGTCACCCTGGCGCTGCGCCTGATGGCCGAGGACAGCCGCTCGGAAATTTGCAGCAGCTTCGGTTACCGCTTCCGTTTGGCCGAGCCGATCCGCGAATCCTACGATGACGGCGGCGGCGACAAAAATCTTCCGGCGAGCCTCCACCTCACCCTCACAAAGCTCGAAAAAGCTCGGGAGGGGCTGCCCGTGGCATACCTGAGTTCGGCATGCTACTACTGGATGCGGATGCTCGACAAACGGGCGCGCTACCTGGCGCTGGAATGGGTGGATCGCGAGGCTGAGGGCGAGCGTTACCCGGAATTGGCGCGAGAACTGGGCATGTGCCTGCGGCGCATCGCCGCGCGTTATCCGGTGGAGCAGCCCAACCTGGACGTGCACATTTCGCAGCCAAATGCCTGGCAGCGCCACTACGCGGAAATTTGCGCGGATCCGACCCTAACCTATTCCCAACGCATGCAAGCGGTGTGGAGCGTCTACCTATGGGCCAAGCACCAGACCGGGCCGGAACTAACCCTGGCCGCCGCCAACTTGACTGCCGAAGCGCTGCAAAATGACGCCACGTTTACCTCCGGGCTCATGGAGGACCTGCTTTACGCCTTCACTCGCCTGCCGGATGGCGAGGAATGGAATGCGGTCGCGCAAAAACTCATCGCCGGCTGGGAACAACAGTGCAATCGCGGGTTTTTACCGCAAAACGGCACCTTTGACTTCGATCCCGTGAAAAACACCGTGGTGAGCATGTTAGGCGTTTATCTGCGCGCTGGAACGCCCGAGCAAATTGCCGGATTTCTCGCGGACAACGCGCCAAAACTCGCCGCTGAGAGCCGCGTTTTCGCGCAATTGGTGCGGTTTGGCGCTCATCGCGAAGCCGCGGAGTTTTTCGCCCGGCATTGGCGCGCGTTGCCGGAATCGCTCGAGTTCGACGTTTACTTCGACACGCGCCTTGAAGCGGCGATCCCCGAATTTTTGCCGAAAATCGCGGCTGAGGACCTGCGCTACCTCGCCGCCATCCAGCTCAACTCCACGCCGGACCGCACGCTCAGCAATCCCCTGCCGCTGGCGGATTCGATCGAAAACGACCGCCTCTCCGAACTCGCGCGCCGATTCGCGGACGTCGATTTCGCCCAGCCGGCCATGCGCGAGCGCGCCTTGTTTTTGCTGGCGGACTGCTCCGGCGCCTGGCCGTTTTTGGTCGAAGAACTGCGCGCGGCCTACGATCCCGGGCAGGTGGAATCCGCTATCCGCGCCCGGCGTTCCTCCACCGCGATGAAGGACGAATTGCGCCTGTCGGGCGCCTATCTCGCCCAAATGGCGCGCAGTGGCCAAGCCCAACCGTTGCTCGATGCAATTGACGCCATCGAGCATTTGCCCAACGCCTCGAACGGCTACAAACAGTCCGCCGTCGCTGCTCTCGGCGAGTGTTTTTACCAGGCCGCAACCGAATGCTGGGCGCAGTTCGAGGACGACGATGCCGCCTGGAAGGCCTGCGCGGATGTTTACCAGCGTCTTGTGATGCTGCCGGACAGCTTGCACGACAGCAAGTTTGGCGTCTTTCCCAGCGCGCAGATCGTCCACCACGCCGTAGCCGGCAAATCCGCGGAATTGGAAGCGTGGCGGGAGCCCCCCGGCTCCGGCGCCCGAATGAAGACGCAAGAGTCTTTCCGCAAAAACCCTAACGTCTACACCACGGTCCGCCATCTGCTCGCGAAAGGCCCGCCGATGGACCTGGAGCGCCGGCTTCGGCTGTTTGAAGCAATCGCGGCGGATAGTTGGTATCGCGCGGCGTATTCCCGGCCAGAGGGTGTGATTTACCACGTCCATAACTGGGGCCTCCTGAGCACGGAGGAAATCCTGACGAACGCCAAACGGCTCGCGAAAACTCACGTCCGCAACCACCCGGAATTCGCCCGCAGCCTGGCAAATTTCGTCGCCTCACACGATGCACGCCTGGCGGAGCGGATCCTGCGTCGCGGCATCTCGGATTTCGAGGGCGAGGAGCGCGAGGCGGACTGGCTGCGCATTCGTCTGGCGGAATTTTTGCGCGAAAACGAGCGAATCGGCGAGATGAGAGAGGTGTTAGAGTTCCTGGACCGGCGCGACCCCGACGACCAGGTAAAACGGCGCGGACGGGAGTTGCTCGAGCCGATAAAGCGTCGGTAGCGGCAATTTTTGGTAGGGTTCGTTTGGGTTCCAGTATCCGCGCACGCACGTTTGTCAGGCGCATCGGAAATCCAGAAACGCCAAGCCTCCGCCAGAGTGAGACCAGGCGCCGCAGCCAGCAAAATGGTAGCAAGCAGCTAGGCTAGGAAAGCACCTCGCCCAGGTCTGCTTCCAGGCCGGTCACGGGATCCTTGGCCACGCCCTGGGTAACCACGCATTCTTCGCCTTTTGGGGTCAAAATCTGGACGTAGCTTGAAGGAGGATCGATAAATTCGTTGCTCATCTTGGTGATTTTCCCTCCCTCACACTACCACGCAATTCACGCCGCGTCGTCATTGATCGGCTGAACCTTGACGGCGAACATTGTGGCGTCGTCGTCTCCGGCTACGTCGGAGGCTTCGTCCAGCATGGCGGTGGCGGTTTGGCGGGCACTCCAGTTTTCAGCGCTGGCGGTCTGGAAAAAGGCGCGGATGTTCTTGTCCCACAGGCCGTCGATGACGCCGTCTGAGCAAAACAGAATCCAGTCGCCGCCGTCCAATTGCACCGTGCCGACTTGCGGGCGCACTTTTTGAACGTCGGCGCCGATCGATTGGATGAGCATGTTGCGGTAGGGATGGGTGCGGGCCTGGCGCTCGTTGATGAGCCCTTCGCGAAGCATGTGGCCCACGCGGGTGTGATCGTAGGTAAGTTGCTCCAGTTCCCCGGCGCGGAAGCGGTAAATCCTGCTGTCGCCCACGTGAGCGAAGTGCATCTCGCGACCGACGATGAGCCCGCAGACCAAGGTGGCGCCCATCCCCTCCAACCCGCGTTTTTTGCCGGTACGGATGACGTGGGCGTGCAATTCCTGGACCGCCGCGCTCAACGTGGAGAGAGGCTCGGCCGCTTGGCGAAAATCGCCGATGCGCCCGGGCAAAAACCGCCGCAATTCGGAAACGGCGAGCCTGCTGGCTATGGCGCCTCCGTCCGTGCCGCCCATACCGTCGCTAACGGCGAAAACCACGCCTTCGCCGCTGAGGAGCATCTCACCCTCCAAATCGCGTTCGTGAGCCCAACCTTCGTGAGAGCTAAAAACGGCCAGCGCGTCGTCATTGTCCGGTTTTTTGCGGCCGGAGCGGCTTTCGCCGGCCCAGGAGATGGAGAGTCGCTGTCGATCGTCGCCGTCGCCGCCTTCCATGGGCAGAATTTCGGCCAGCTCAAAGTCGATGACGCAAAATCGGCCCAGTTGCGGGTGGTAGGTGATGTTGCGCTGAAACGGATCGTCGTGCACCACGCCGTATTTTTCCTTCAACTCGGCAAACAGGGCATTCACCTTTTCATCACTCATCTGCGTATCCATGGGTTGGCCGCAATTGGTGGTGATGATGGTGAGGGTCTCTTCGTCGCTGTCCAAAAGCCGGGGAACGAAGTCGCAGCCGCGGTTTTCCAGCACTTTCAGCACGCGCACCTCGTTGGCGAAGCGTTTGTCGCGGTCGGTGCCGCGAAATTTTTTGTGGACTCGCCCGTCGTAGCCGACGTGGACGATCGAGCGAACCCCATCTTTGGCCACTTGCATTGTTTTCGGCAAATTGAGCCGCGATGGCCGATCAATCAACCTCAACCGACAAATCATCGCCCGCCACGTGCACGGTAAAAGTCCTGACGGGGTTCTCGGCCGGCAAACTGAGCGCTTCGCCCGTTTCCAGGTCGAATTGGGCGCCGTGCCAGGGGCAGGAAACGCACTTGCCTTCAACCCAGCCGGCGGACAGGTTCACCTCCGCGTGGGTGCAACGGTCTTCGATCGCGAAAAAGCGGCCTTCGGCGTGGAAAACCGCGATTTGCACGCCGGCGCACTCGAAACTCTTGGCTTTGCCGGCGGGAATCTCCGAAACTTTTGCCAATCGGTGAAGTTTAGACACAGATCGACCGTGTTGCTGAAAACGCTCACCGGCAAGCGCCGATCGCCTGGAATTCATCCGCAAAAACTCCCAAAACACATGAAAAACGCTCTCTTCGCTGCTGCCCTTGCCCTGGCAGTCTTGCCAATCGCCGCCAATGGCCAGGTGGTCGTCTACAACGTGGATTTCGACGCGGCGGGACCCAGCGCGAACTATCGGGGTTACGACAGCGGTTTTTTCGTGATGCCGTTAAACGGCGGAAACGTGGATTTTGTGCTGCAATTTCAGGAAGGCTCCACCCGCTACTTCGTGCAGGCGCCGGAGTTGGGAACCTACTTCATCGCCACGGAGGGCAACGAGCGCCAAGGCGTGATTGCCAACGCCACGGGGACGGGCACACCGGTCAATTTCTTCATGGCGCTGGGTGAGCTGGACACGACCGTCAGCGCCAACATTTCAAGCACTGACGCGGCGACCAACGTGACCACGACGACCCGGGAAACCGCGCAATTGCCCAAACGGCTGGAAGGGTTCATCCTCACCGCCGACCCCAGTGGTGCGGGAATTTTCGACGCCAACTCAGGCGCCGCCGGAGCCAGCGAGATTTCGGCCGCAATCGACCTGGTGCGGACGAATTCGGCGAATTTGCAGGGTCAAACCGAGCAGGAAGTCGTGGCGGAGATTGTCGCCGCGCTCGAACGCGCCGGTCAGCAGGAGTTCGTGGTTGAAATCGAGGAAGAAACGGAGCCTGACGCCAACGCCGCGGCCGCAGCAGCAGCCAACGCCGCCCCCACGCCGTAACCGCAGGTTGCCAACCGCGCGATTTTCCGCCAAACTAAAGCCATGGCTACCATCGCAGAACTCCCTGCCAAAGCCCCGAAAACCGCGCCCGCCCGCCCGGCGCTCGACCGTCCGGGCTGGATACCCGCGCACATCACCGAAAACTGGGATTCCGACCCCTATGCCTACCAAACCGAGGAGGAACTCATGCCACAAGGAGGCGCTCATGCCGCAATCATTTGGCGGATTCAAAATCTTATCGAATCGGATGTCGAACAGCGCAACCTGATGTCACTATCCGACGTGTTCATCATTTTCCGGGACAAAAACGGCGTGCTGCAGCGCAACCACAAGGCCGCGGACGTGATGGTGGTCCCCTTCAAGGATCCCGTGCCAAGGGCCTGGTATCTCGACCAGCAAGACGCGCCGTTGATCACCATGGAGGTGCTTTCCGATGAAGACGAAGCAGTTGCGCCGACAAAGAATATTTTCATTTCCCACGGGATCAAATGCCACGTCGTCGTCGATCAATTGGACAAGGATGGCAACATCGGCAACGAGGTGAAAGTCAGGGTTTGGGGGGAGGATGGCAAGGAACGGCAGCCGGACGCGAAAGGTTACCTGGATTTACCGGAACTCGGCCTGAAAGTTCGCGCGAAGAGTCCTCGCAAGACGTTTACGTTTTACGATGCGGTGACCTTGGAGCCGCGCAAACTCCCGAAACAGGCGCTGGCGGAAAAAGACGAAGCTCTGGCCGAGAAAGAGGAGGTGCTGGCAGAGAAAGTGGGCGAACTTGCCGAAACAAAGGAAGCCTTGGCCGAAAAGGAGGAAGTTTTGGCTAAGAAGAACGAGGCCTTGGCCGAAAAGGACGAAGTGCTGTCCCAAAAAGACGACGTTTTGGCTGAGAAAGACAAAGCCTTGGCCGAGAAAGTGGGCGAATTAACCGAAACGAAGGAGGCGTTGGCTGAAAAAGACCAGGCGTTGGCTCAAGCGGCGGCGGAGCGGGAAAAACTCCTGGCGGAGTTGGAAAAACTTCGCGCGCAGAAATCGTGACCGCACGCAAGTCAATCCCTTCACGCCATGCCAAGGATCGAGCCGATTGAGCTTCGCGTCCTTGCGATTTGACCTTTTGCCCGGCACGGTTTCTGCTTTGCTTGCCGTAGATGCCAGCAGCCGCCACAGAATTAGCCCGCGTGGAACCCGCCACCATCGAGGATCTGACCGATTTGGTGGATCTGGTGATGGATCTCTTTCGCATGGAGGAGGACTTCGAGCCCGACCGCAGCCGGCAAGAGCACGGGTTGCGGCTCATTTTGGAAAGCCCCAACCGGGGGCGAATCATGGTGCTGCGCACCGATCACCGCATCATCGGCATGGCCAACTTGCTTTTCACCATCAGCACGGCCGCCGGCGGATTCGTCATCCAAATGGAAGACGTTGTCGTGCATCCCGACCACCGCGGACACGGCTACGGCACCCAGTTGATCGATTACATCATCGATTTCGCCAAAAAGAAGAATTTCAAGCGGATTACCCTGCTAACCGACCGCATTAGCGCCGAATCGCAGCGATTTTTTCAAAAATCCGGCTTTCAGTTCTCGCAAATGATCCCGATGCGGTTGAGTTTGGAGTGAAAATGACGCTCCACAGCATTCTGGCCGCAGTTTACCGGGAATCCTTCGCGCAAGGTGAGGGAGAGTTGGCTTCCGCCGAGTTGTTGTTCGTGGTTTTCCTGCTGGGGCTGCTGACGGGCGTTTTGGCGATGGGCGCGTTTTTCGTGTGGCACACCCGCCGGGAGCAGAAGCGCCGCCGATTTCCGTCTGAAACCATGCGTTTGCTGGATGAATTCGAAGACGAGGGCGGCCCGGAGCGCGATCGCCGCAAGCCCGCTCCCAAACCGTGGGAACGAGACCCCAATTGGTGGAAAGAGTAGCCATCACGGTGCAATTTTCGATCGGGCGATCACCGCCAGGACGATTGCCACCGTCAGGACGACCGTTCCCAAAACCCGCCAGACGAACATCTTTCCCGCAGTGTGGCGTTCGCGATTTTCGAACCAACTGCCCAGCAATCCGACGAAGACGATGGCCCACAAGCCGCGCAGGGAGTAGACCACGTTGATGCCGGTGGCGTCGTGAAACGTGGCTAGCGAGACGCCCATGAAAATGGCCTGAATGCCGACGAGCGTGGTCCCGATCCAAATCCAGCGTGCCCCGGGAGCTTTGGGCCAGCGAAACGGCTTGGCGGAGAGTTGGCTGGCGGCGATGGCGATCAGCGAAAACAGCCCCACGCCCGCCGACGCCACCGCCACAAAGGCCAAGCGGCCAAAATGATCCGCCCAAGCCTGAAGCAGCAGATCGCCAGTCCCAAAAGTAGCGGCGCTGCACAGGGCAAAGAGCGTGGTTCGCAAAAAATGGCGGCCTTTTGCCATGTCCGGCACACCCATCATGAAAATGGCCAACGTGGCTAAAAAAGCCGCGAAAATCAGCAACTGAGGCAGGGATTCGCGCAGCCAAAACAGCGTTCCCAGCGCCACGAACACGACTTTTGTCCCCATGATCGGCGTCACCAGCGAAACGTCGCCGCTACGGATGGCCAACGTGGTGAACCAGTTGGCCGCGAAGAAGGATAACGCCATGACCAGGGGCAAATGGAGCTTTTCCCACGCCACCGGCTCACGTTGCCACAAAATGACGGGAAGCGTTACCAAACCCACGGCAATGTTGGTGATGTGAAAGGCCTGATTCAGGCTCACACCATCCCCAAGAGCCCGCTTTACGAACAAACTGCTGAGCGCGTAAATGGCGGCGGCCGCCAGGGGAAAGAGAAGGTAGAGCGGCAGGTTCAAAGTGCGGGCGGATGTAGCGCTGCTGACGGCCCCTGGCAAACGAAGGGGCCGGGAATCGTCGATTTGCGCGGTATCTTTGCAAAACGCACAAATTTCTTGCAATCGAATTCGAAGATTGCAAAAGCGCACAAGTTCTTCACCATCGTTAGGGTTGTTGTTACGCATTCCCCACGCACAAATTCATGAAACCTCGAAAAATTTTCCTCCCCCTCCTCATTGCGCTGCTCTGCGCCCGATTGTCCGCCGCTCCGCCGGATTACAGCACCAGCCTGGAAGTGGTTGAAGTGCCCACGGAAGCCGGAATTTCCAAACCGCGCAGTTTCCTCTTTTTCGGCCGCCGCAAAGCACGGGAAAAGGCCGAGCGCGAAAATTCGATTCGCCGCAGCCTCAGTTCGCTCATGCTGCGCAACGACCGCTCGCGCCGCAAACGCTCGGAACCGGTTGTGACCGATCCCCGATTGGCCCCGGACTTCAAGGTTTTCGTCCGCAGCAATATTCTGAGCCAAAGTGACGGCCGCAACAGCCGCGTGGTCATCGATTTGGCCGGGCAGCGCGGTTATTTGCTGGTTCGCAACCAAATTGCCCTGGAGTGCCCCATTTCCAGCGCCCGTTCCGGCAAATACACGCCCACGGGCACCTTCACGATTCGCGACCGCGTCCGTAGCGGCAAAGTTTCCAACCTTTACAACGTGCTGATGCCCTACTGGCAGCGCATGGGCAACACGGAATTCGGCATCCACGCGGGTTATCTGCCAGGGCGGCCTGCTTCCGCGGGTTGCGTGCGTTTTCCGCGGGAAGCCGCCCGCATCATTTACGACAACACGTCCCGCGGCAGCCAAATCAGCGTCCACTCATCCTGGAACCCGGAAACCGGGTTGAGTGCCTACGCCTCGCGTTAGATTTTCATCCGATTTTTTTTAGGGAAAGGGCCAACTTATCGATTTCCGTTATGGCTCGACGCCCTGCCGCGCCTTCAAGATTCAGGAGGTGCGGCGGGGCTCTTTTCTTCGCGAAAATGTCTATCGCCTAACCTGCCGCCGTCGTGGCTTGTTGATTCCGGATCTGTTGGATCGCGGACATCATTTGGCCGGCAGGAGCCGCCGTCGCGGAGGCAAACGTGGCTAGTCCATATCCCATTCCCTTCAAACCTTCCCGCCACTTGATCTGGCCGGAGTCGGCGTCTACGCAGAACAATTCGCCGCCGACGTGGGCCAAAACACTGCCCGAATCGAGGATGATGTTCGTGATTTGGCCGTTTTTGAGTTTGGTTTCCCACACTCGTTTGCCGGTTTCGCGTTCCAGGCAAACGATGCGGCCTTTAATGCCGAGGTAGAATCGTTCGTTCATGCGGTTAGTTTCGCAAATCCAGGTTTGGCGGCATAGGACAAAAACCAGCGAGTTTTGTAGTCCAATCGGGAATTTCGCAGGAAAGACACCCTGAAAACTCCAGGTTGGCGGGCGTTGACAGATGGCATTCTCGCCGCATTGTTGGGGGTCTAACACATTCCCCAAATCCCAATCCCCAACAGCCACATTCCATGGAAATCAACGTCGCTGACTACGAAAAACTCGGCAAATTTTACCTCGGCCGCACCTACGACATCGAGCAGAAAGAGATGCTGGATGAGTTGGTGATGTACGACTCCAAAGACCTGGTGACTCACGGCGTGGTTTTGGGGATGACCGGTTCCGGAAAGACCGGCCTCTGCCTCGCCTTGCTGGAGGAAGCGGCCATGGACGGCATCCCGGCGATCGTCATCGATCCCAAGGGCGACATCCCGAACATGATGCTCCAGTTTCCCGATTTTCAGGGGTCCAGCTTCCGCCCCTGGATCAACGAAGACGACGCCAAGAAGAAGGGCGTCTCGCCCGACGAATACGCCCAAAAACAGGCCGATTTGTGGAAAAACGGCCTCGCGCAGTGGGGCCAAAGCGGCGACCGCATGCGCGATTTAGCCCGGAAGGTGGACATTAACGTCTTCACGCCCGGTTCCAGCGCCGGCGTCCCGGTTTCCATCCTCAGTTCGCTCGACGTGCCGGAGTTCGAGATTCTCGACGACGGGGAACTCTTTGCCGAGCGCATCGAAAGCACCGTTTCCAGCCTCCTTTCGCTCATGGGCGTGGATGCCGATCCCATCCAGAGTCCCGAGCACATCCTGCTCTCCAACATCTTCAGCCACTGCTGGCAAGCCGGCGAAAGCCTCACCCTGCAATCGCTGATTTCCCACATCATGACGCCCCCGTTTGGCGCAATTGGCGTGGTGGGCGTGGAAGAGTTTTACAGCGAGAAAAAGCGGCAAGCGTTGGCCATGAAAATGAACAATTTGCTGGCCTCGCCCGGTTTCAGCACCTGGCTCAAGGGCGTGCCGCTGGACATCAACAAAATGATGAACGCGCCGGACGGCCGGGCCCGGGTCTCCATTTTTTCCATCGCTCACCTGGGTGACGCGGAGCGCATGTTCTTCGTTTCGCTGCTGTTGAACCAGGTTCTCGGCTGGATGCGTGCGCAATCCGGCACCAGCTCGTTGCGCGCCATGCTCTACATGGACGAGATTTACGGTTACCTGCCGCCAACGGCCAATCCGCCATCCAAAAAGCCGATGATGACCATGCTGAAGCAGGCCCGCGCCTTCGGTTTGGGGGTCTTGTTAGCCACGCAAAACCCGGTCGATCTCGACTACAAGGCGCTCTCCAACATCGGGACCTGGTTCCTGGGCCGCTTGCAGACGGAGCGTGATAAAGCACGGGTTCTCGCCGGTTTAGAAGGGGCCGCCGCCTCGCAGGACGCCGGTTTCAACAAAGCGCGCATGGAGGAAATTTTGGCTGGGTTAGGGAGCCGGGTTTTCCTGCTCAACAACGTGCACGAAGAAGCGCCCGGCACGTTTCACGTCCGCTGGGTCATGTCTTACCTGCGTGGCCCCCTGGCGCGCGGCCAAATCAAGGAGCTGATGGACCCCAAACGGGGCCAATTTCAGATCATGGCCCACGAAACCGGCGTTTCCACCGCTCACTCAAAGGCCGGCGCGGCGCCCAACACCGGCGCATCCGGAAAACCCACCGTCCCCAAGAAAATCGACGAATTTTTCGTGCCGGTTTCCGGAGGTTATCTGGAAGACGAAATCAACTACCTGCCCGCCGTCGTGCGCTCGGCAAACGTTCGCTTTGCCGAGGCGAAATACGACGTCTTTGGCGACAAAACCGTCACCACGCTCAACAAAATCGACGATCGCGCCGACGATGTGAACTGGGACGAAACCATCACCCTGCCCGAGGGAATGGACATGAGCCACCTCAAGGGCGGCAAGCCTCACAACCCCAAAACTTGGGGCGATTTGCCGCCGTCAGCCCAAGATTCGACCAATTACACCGCCATGAAGGATGAATTTGAGGACTGGCTCTACCACCACGAAAAACTGGAGGTGCTCAAAGCGTCCGCCTTCGAAATGTGCTCGAATCCGGGCGAGCTGGAGGGCGAATTTCGCGGTCGGTTGCGGCATCGCGCTCACGAACTGCGCGACGAGGCGCTAGACGCATTGCGGGCGAAATACGAGCCCAAACTCGAGAAATTGGAGGACAAAATCGCCGAGCAAGCCGCCCAAGCCAGCTCCGCCAAAATGTCCGCCGTGGTGTCGATCGGCAGCTCGATTTTCGGCGCGTTAATGGGTGGCCGCAGCCGATTTTCATCGACCAAGGCGCGTTCCGCCAGCAGCCGCACCTCCAAAGCCTGGAAGGAGGGCCGCGACGTGGCCCGAGCCAAAAAAGAGCTGGAGCGGATGGAGAACGAACTCGACCGCGAGATCATCAAACTGGAGGAGCAATTCGATCCTGACACCACGCCGCTGGAGACCGTGGAAATTACGCCGTTGAAGAAAAACATCGAGGTAAAAGCCTGCGGCTTGGCCTGGTTGCCCTACGTCGATGGGAGCCGCGGCGAGAATTTGGAGGCCTGGCTCTGATTCCAACCCTGCCATTCGGCTTGGGCAGCCGGGGGTAATGTGCAAACCGCCCCCGACCGCCCTTTCACGAGAACGAGCATTAGGCAACGAGCAACTGGCCCATCACCTGCCGAGGAACCTCAGCGTAGTGCGCGAATTCCATCGAGAAGCTGCCTCGCCCGGCGGTGACCGAGCGCAGATCGCCGATGTAGCCGAACATCTCCGCCAACGGAACTTCAGCTTCAACTTGTTTGGCGTTACCGCGATTGCGTTGGGCCTGGACGATGCCG
Source organism: Verrucomicrobiales bacterium (assembly GCA_965224535.1). Taxonomy (GTDB): domain Bacteria; phylum Verrucomicrobiota; class Verrucomicrobiia; order Verrucomicrobiales; family DEV007; genus JBCDHN01. The sequence goes on along the minus strand of CBDCZR010000019.1, from coordinate 14,306 downwards.
CGCCGCCGGCTGAGGTCGCCGATGACGTCACCGATTTGGCTCTCGGGAGCGGTCACTTCGACCTTCATCACGGGTTCCAGAATCACCGGCGCTGATTTCTCGGCAGCAGCGCGAAGGGCTGCGTTTCCGGCGATTTGGAAGGCTAACGCGGACGAGTCGTTGGGATGCGTGGCGCCATCCAGGAGCATTGCTTTGAAGTCGATCAGGGGATGATCGGCCAGCAGACCGCTGGCGGCGCGTTCGCGGATTCCACGCTCGATTGCCGGGATGAACTCAGCCGGAATCGCGCCGCCGGAAATGCGGCTTTCGAATTCCACGCCAGTCCCTCTCGGCAACGGCTCGAAGCGGATCGTGACTTCAGCGAATTGGCCTGGACCGCCGCCTTGTTTTTTGTGACGGTGGGTCACTTCGCAGGGTAGGGTCAGGGTTTCGCGGTAGGCCACGAGGGGCGCGCCGAATTGCACGGCGATGCCGTCTTCTTCGAGCGCCTCGCGCTTCATTTGCAGGTGCAACTCGCCCATGCCGCTGAGCAGCATTTGGCCCGTCTCGGGATGCGTCTTCAGGCGCAGCGTCGGATCTTCGCGCAACAGGCGCTCCAGCGCGGTGGCAAGCTTGTCGCGTTCCTCGCGGTTCGCGACTTCAACCACGACGCTGGTGACCGGTGGCGGCACTTCGATTTGCTCGAGCACGATGTCGTGCCCGGGCTCGCAAAGCGTGTCGCCGGTTCGCGCCGATTTGAAGCCTGACAAAGCCACAATGTCGCCGCCCACGGCCGATGCGATCGCCTCCTTGTTGGCGGCGTGCATCCGGTAAACGCGGCTGACGCGTTCGCGCTTCGCTTCGCGCGGATTCCAGACCGAATCGCCCGGGTTCAGCTCGCCGGAGTAAACGCGGACGTAGCTGAGATGACCGTGGTTTTCATCGATCGCGGTCTTGAAGACCAACGCGGAAAACGCAGCGTGCTCAGTCGCTTCATCAGGTGGAGGCAGGTAGTCGACGACCGCGTCCAACAGCGGTTGGACGCCCTTGTTTTTCAGGGCGCTGCCGCAGAGGACGGGCACAAACGCGCCTACCCGAACACCTCGGCGAATCGCGCGCATCGCGGATTTGTTCGAGACTTCGTCGCCGGCCAGGAAGGCTTCCGCGACCCCGTCGTCAAAATCTGCGATTTGCGCGAAAAGTCGCAAACACGCGTTTTCGACCTCCTCGCGGAGATTGGCTGAAATCGGTTCTTCGCGAACCTCACGACCGTCATTTTTTGGCCAGGTTAGGGTGCACTGACGCAAAATATCAACGACTCCGGCAAATTCAGCCTCGCGGCCGATGGGTACTTGCAGCGGCAAAGGCTCAACGCCGAGTCGTTCGCGAATTTCCGCGCAAACGCGGTCGAAATCCGCCCCGGCGCGATCCAGCTTGTTGACGAACGCGATTCGCGCCACGCCGAAGTCATCGGCCAAACGCCAATTCGTCTCGGTCTGCGGCTCCACGCCGGCCACGGCATCGAAAACGACGACCGCACCGTCGAGAACACGCAGCGCACACCGCACGTCGATGCCGAAGTCGATGTGACCGGGCGTGTCGATGATGTTGATCGCGCAATCGCGCCAAAGCACCGTGGTTGCGGCCGAGGAGATGGTGATCCCGTGCTTCCGCTCCAGGTATTTGCTGTCCATCGTGGCCCCACCTTGGTGGACTTCGATGGTTTTGTGGATCTTGCCGGTGAAGAAGAGAATCTTCTCACTGACGGTGGTTTTGCCGGCATCAACGTGGGCAATGATGCCGATATTTCTACGTTTGTTAGGGTTCGTTTTCATAAGAGAACCTCCTTTCGATGGTTAGCCGGATTTCCCGCGCGGAGGTCGTGCGCAAATGGGACCGGATGGTTAGGTTAGGGCGGCGCCGCGGAGACTTTGCGGGATGAACCGAAGTGTAACGGGCGCTGCGCTGAAATTCAAAGCCCTGCCCAAGCGCTTCCTCAGAGCGGAGGGAGCGTAGGCGGGCTTGGTTAGCTGAATTTCAGGATCATTGGATCGAGGTCAGAGTCGCCCCTGTTTGGGAAACGTCAAGCTTTCGACGAGCTAATCTCCGCTCAACCGGATCGAGGCCGATCTTCCGTGCGCGTCGAGCCCCTCCATTTGCGCGAACGCCTCGATGACGGGCGCGGATTTTGCGAGCGAGTCGCGGTCCAGGCGTACGACGCTGGTGCGGCGCTGAAATTGATCGACCGTCAACCCGGCGAAGCATTTTCCCGCGCCGCCGGTCGGCAATTCGTGGCTGGGACCGGCGACGAAGTCTCCCGCGGCGACGGGCGAGTAGTTGCCGAGAAAAATGGCTCCTGCGGCGTGGATTTTCGCGATCAGCGCTTCGTCGTTCTCCACGATGAGGGAGAGATGTTCCGGGGCGAAGTCGTTGGTTAGCTCGATGCCTTCGCCAATCGTCGAAACGCGGACCAGGGTGCAATTTTTCTCCAAAACTTCGCGCAACGGGCCTTGCCGCGTCAACATTTCGGCCTGGCGGGCGACTTCGGCATCGACGGCATCGAGCAGTTCCCGCGAATCAGACACGAGCACGGCCACGCTGTCTCCGCCGTGCTCGGCTTGGGCGAGCAAATCCGCGGCGATCCAGGCCGGATTTCCGGTTTTATCGGCCAAAACCAGGATTTCGCTGGGGCCGGGCAGCAGATCGATGGCCACGGCGCCGAAAGCCTGGCGCTTGGCCTCCATGACGTAGCTGTTGCCGGGGCCGAAGATCTTGTGAACCGGGCGAATCGTGTCCGTGCCGAGCGCCATCGCGGCAATGGCCTGGGCGCCGCCGATTTTGTAGACCTCCGTGGCTCCGGCGGCCCGCAAGGCGTAGAGCATGGCGGGATTGACGCTCGCATCCGGCTGCGGCGGGGTGCAAACCACGATTTGCGGGCAACCGGCGGCCCGGGCGATGCTAACCGTCATGTTCACCGTCGAAACCAGCGGCGCGGTCCCTCCCGGCACGTAAATGCCAACCCGCTCGAAGGGCTGAAACACCTCGCCAACCTCAGCGCCTTGCGCATTGCGGTCCCGCCAATCCCTGCGCCGGCTTTTTTCCGCGAACGCGGTGACGTTTTCGCGGCTTAGCCGAATGGCCTCCTCCAACTCGGGGTCGATTCCGGCCTCCGCCGCGGCAAATTCCGCCTCGCTCACCGCGAGCCGGCCGGCGTCGGGAAACTGCACCCGGTCGAATTTTTTGCCGAATTCCAACAACGCGTTATCGCCGCGTTCGCGCACGGCCTGGAAGACTTCGGCCACGGTGGAGGCGACGTGATCCAGCGGTTCGTAGCGCCGTGTCAGGGTGCGCCGCGCTTCGTCAAAACTCAGCACTTTCATGGTTGAAACAGCGAATTCAGGTGGCCGAGATTTTGCGCTTCCAGCTCCTCGCGCGAGACGAATCGAAGCGCTGCGGAATTGATGCAATAGCGCAGCCCGGTTGGTTGCGGCCCGTCGTCAAACACGTGTCCCAGGTGCGCATCGCCGGTTTTCGAGCGCACTTCGGTCCGGGCCCTGCCCAGGCTGTGGTCGGGCACTTCGACGATTTCGTCAGGCTCGATCGGTTGCCAAAAACTGGGCCAGCCCGTGCCGGAATCGAACTTGTGCGCGGAGGCGAAAAGCGGCTTTCCGCTGATGACGTCGACGTAGATGCCCTCAGCCTTGTGATCCCAGAATTCGTTGTCAAACGGCGGCTCCGTACCGCATTCGCAGGTCACCCGGAACTGCTCCGGCGACAGTTTTTCGCGCAAAACGTCTCGCTCGCTCATGCCGGCAATCGTGTCGCGGGTTTGCGCGATTTGCCAACGCTTTTTCGTCAGGCTGAGGTGACGCGACTTTCCAGCGCCATGACTTGCGCGCCTTGGGAAAACACCACCACCGTGCCGGATGATTCGCTGACGACGATTGCCGTTGCATTGGCCGAAGCCGTGAGCGCCGCCGCGGCCAGGTGCCTGGAACCGAGCCCTTTTTCCACGCTCACCGCCTTTTTCAGCGGCGCGGAAAGATACACGCCGGCGTGCTCCACCACGCCTTTGGGGTCGATGACGAAGGCGCCGTCCATGGCCGCCAATTCGCGCATGGTTTCCACGAACGCGGGATCGTGGATGCTGCGGACGCGGCGGGGATGACCCAGGCAAGGGTTCAAGATGAGCGGCCGCAGATACTTTTCCAGCTCCGCCACCTCACCCAACACAAAAATGGTGCCGAGCGACCTCCCTTCGCGTCCCTCCGCGGCGAATTTGAACGCGATCTCGATGAGCCGGACGAATTCGCGGCTGCGCAGTTGTTCGCGGCCCTCGTTCATCGGTTTGCGCGAAAACCAGGGAAAATCGCGCATGGGGTTGGCGATGAGCAGGGTGTCCAGCCGGTTGGAGCCGGCGGTTCCGGTCAGGCAAACCACGGATTCCTCCACGTCCACGGCATCGGCCATTGCCGCCATGATGAGGGCCAAGGTTAGCTGATCCATCCGGTCGAATTTGCTCTCCGGGATGGAAACCTGAACGTCGCCGTTGGCCATTTTAATGCCGCCTTCATCCTCGTGGGTTACCCAAATGAGCTGCTCCTCTTCGCGATGTTTTTCCACCAGCCGCCGGTCGATCACCAAGTTGGCCAAGACCAGCAATTTTTGAATTCCAAGCTGCCTGGCAAGATCGAAGCCGTAACTGACGAGCAACCGGGTTTCGGTGGCTTCGGTAGGTGGGGAGACGGATGAATCAGCTGGAGGTTTCGACAATTTTTTGGTTGGCAGCGAGGATTGTCACTACCATACCACGCATCGTCCTTCGGGAAAGGTCAAAGGTCGGAAAGTGAGGAAAGTGGGAGGGGGAAAAGCGTCGGGGAAAATTCGTCGCTCCGGGCGGCAGCCTAGCCGAGGCGACGATTCTGCTTGCATCTTGGAGCGGGAGCCTCAAAACTGAAGCAGGCCGAGACTGAGAATGAGTCTCAATCTCATGAAACTGAGATCAACCCTCGCTTGCTCCGAGTATGACCACTACCGAACCCCTAACCATCTCACTCCGCGATCTCAAGCCCGGCGCGGCCGCGGAAATTCTGGAATATTCGCCAGACGCGCCAAATCGCCTCCGATTTGCCGAATTGGGTCTGCGGCCCGGGGCCACCGTCCAGGTTTTGCGCGTCGCCCCGCTTGGCGATCCCATCCAAATCCGCGTCGGCGGTTCGCTGCTCTCCATCCGCAAGCAGGAGGCGGGCCAAATCCTCGTTCAGGCGGCTTAGCCTCAAAAATTCGGTCGAAATGCGCCAAAACACGTCGGTTTGCAGCCAATTTCCGCGTTTTTCCGGGTTTCCGGCGGAAAGTCGCCTACCGGGCTCCGGGCTGCGGTTTTCCTCATGAGTGCCCCGGTTCAGGCTCCCAAAGCCCGGCGCGTTTTTGCTCTGGCGGGCAATCCTAACTGCGGCAAAACCACCATTTTCAACGCGTTGACAGGGATGCGCCAAAAAGTGGCGAATTACCCGGGCGTCACCGTCGAGCGCAAGGAAGGCACGTTTTTCGACCAACATGGCGAGTGCCATCGGCTCATCGATTTGCCGGGCGCCTACAGCTTGAACGCCAACTCTCCGGACGAAGAAATTTTGCGCGATGTGTTGCTGGGACGGCGTGAGGACACTCCCCAGCCTGACGTGGTTATTTGCGTGGTGGATGCCTCCAACGCCGAGCGCCACTTTTTCCTCGCAACCCAGATTTTGGAGCTGGGCATCCCGGCAATCGTCGTGCTGAATATGACCGACATCGCGCGAACCCGGGGCATTCAGTTCGACCCGCAAAAACTCAGCGATTTTCTCGGCGTTCCCGTGGTGCCGATGAAGGCGACGACGCGCGAAGGGCTGGCGGAGTTGCGCATCGCGCTATCCGGCTCGGAACTGAAGCCCAGCCATCATCACGTGCCGCTTCCGGAGGAATTGCACGCCATCCTGACAGAGGTGAGCTACGACGGAAACCGGGCGCATCTCTACGAGCCGGACCAACCGGATCACCGGTTTCAAGGCCGCGATTGGCAAGACAAGCTCATCGCGAATCGCTACGGCGCGGTTCGCGAGTTGTGTGAAAACGCCAGCCAAGTGATCGATCCCGGCAAGCGCAATCCCACCGAGCAGATCGACCGTTACGCGTTGCACCCGTTTCTTGGGCCGGGAATCGCCACGGCGATCATGGTGGTGATGTTTTACCTGATTTTCAGCTTCGCGGGCATGCCGATGGATGCGATCGACGGGTTTTTCGGCTGGCTTAGCTCCCTGGTTTCCAGCTTCGTGCCCGCGGGAGATCTGCGCGATCTCATCACCGACGGGATTATCGCCGGAGTTGGCGGCGTGATCATTTTTTTGCCGCAAATCCTCATCCTCTTCTTCTTCATCGGGCTGATGGAAGACACCGGTTACCTGCCGCGCATCGCCTTCATGCTGGATCGGCTCATGTCGCGCGTGGGGCTGAGCGGCAAGTCGTTTTTGCCCCTGCTCAGCTCCTACGCCTGCGCCGTTCCCGGGATTATGGGCGCAAGGACGATCGATTCGCCCAAGGATCGGCTCATCACCGTTCTCATCGCGCCGCTGACGAGTTGTTCGGCGCGTTTGCCGGTGTATCTGCTGCTCATTCCCGCCATGGCGCCGGGTTTGAACGCCCTGCAAAAAACGGGCGCGATTTTAGGCCTCTACGTCCTGGGAACGCTCGGCGTTTTCGCGTTCGCCTGGATTTTTCAACCGGATGTTGCGCCGTCAAGGAGTCGGCCGCCGCCATCATGGAGCTGCCGACTTACAAAGCCCCTTCGTTCGGCGCAATTGGGCTGCAAATGTGGCAACGCTCCAAGATTTTTCTCCGCCGCGCCGGGACCATCATCCTGGGCATCTCCATTTTGCTCTGGGCCATGGAAACCTACCCCAAAACCAGCGACGACCCGGCCGAGCAGCTCGCCAACAGCATCGCCGGCAAGGTTGGCCACGCCATCGAACCGGCGATCGCCCCCCTGGGTTACGATTGGAAAATCGGCATCGGCCTGGTGGCCTCATTTGCCGCGCGGGAGGTCTTCGTGAGCGCCATGGCCGTGACTTACAGCGTGGAAGAGGACGACGACGAGGAGTCCACCATGCGCAAACTGCTGGGAAAAATTCGCCAGGCGACCCGGCCGGACGGCTCGCCCGTTTTTACGCCGCTCACGTGCTTGAGCCTGCTGGTTTTCTACGTTTTCGCCATGCAATGCATGAGCACGGTCGCGATCGTCAAGCGGGAGATGAATTCGTGGAAATGGCCCCTGTTTCAGGTCGGCTACATGACCGGGTTTGCCTGGCTGGCCGCGTTTTTGGTCTATCAAGGCGGGCAACTGCTAGGTTTTTCGTGAAAATGAGCGCGCTGGCTGAAACGAGCGATTGGCAAAGCTGGGCCGCGTTGGCGATCGTGGGCCTAACCGTGGCCGCATTCGTGTGGCGAAGCTTTTTTCGGCGGGGCAAGACCTGTTGCGGGGATGCCTCGGATTCCGGGCTCCGAGGCCCAAATTCGCGATCACCAAATCCACGCTGCACCTTGCAAACCCCGGCAAAACGGCGATGGATGACGGGTGCCGGCAAATGCGCGCCAAACCATCCTCATCGTGGATCCCGAGGAAGATTTTCTTTCGTGGGCCAAGGGCCATTTGTCCGCGCCGAGCGTCGCCATCGACACCGCGACCAACGCGGAAGCGGCGCTGAAACGGTTTGAAGCCCGGCGTCACGACGTCGTCGTCATCGAGCTGCGGATCGGCCCGTTTGATGGGCTTGAGCTGCTCAAGCGCGTCCGGCACTTGGAGCCCAACGCCATGGTGCTGTTGACCACCGCTTTTCCGCCAACCAGCGCGGTGATTGAGGCGATGAAGCTGGGAGCCTACGATTTTTGCGAAAAGAGGCGCTGAACTTCGATCTGCGGCCGGTGGTGGAGGCCGTTTTGCGCGCCCACGAGGAAATCCGGACCGAAACGGCGAAAACGCCCGAAACATCGGAAAAACTCCGCGCTGAGGACTATCGCGAGACGATCATCGGCAAATCGCCGGCCATGCAGGAGGTTTTCAAGATGATCGGTCGGGTTTCGCGGTCTGATGCGCCGGTTTTGATCACCGGGGAAAGCGGTTGCGGCAAGGAAATCGTCGCCAACGCCATTCACCGCTTCAGTCAGCGCGCCAAGGCTGAGTACGTGGCGATCAACTGCGCCGCGATCCCCGCTGACTTGCTGGAAAGCGAGCTGTTTGGCCACGAAAAAGGCGCGTTTACCGGCGCCAGCGCGCAACGGATTGGCCGTTTCGAGCAATGCGACCGGGGCACGCTGTTTTTGGACGAAATCGGCGATATGCCGCCGGCGGTGCAGAGCAAAATTCTGCGCGTGCTCCAGGAAGGCGAGTTTTCGCGCGTTGGCGGCAATCAAACGCAATCCAGCGACGTCCGCATCCTGGCTGCGACCAACAAAGACCTGGAAGGCGACGTGGAACGGGGCAAATTTCGCGAAGACCTGTTTTACCGGCTCAACGTCGTGCGCATCCACATCCCTCCGCTCCGCCGGCGTCGCGAAGACGTGCCGCTGTTGGTCGATTTTTTCCTGGAACGCATCGCCCAAAACCGGGGTGGCCCGAAAATTCGGGTGAGCGAGGACGCCATGCAATTGCTGAAAACCTACGATTGGCCGGGAAACGTGCGCGAATTGGAAAACACCATCCAGCGGGCCTGTGTCTTGGCCACCAGCAGCGTGCTTTTGGCCAAGGACATCCCGCTCGGCGCCGTTCCCCGCCGCCATCCTGCCGCCGCGGAAAATGCGGAGAAAACCGGGCCTGACACCGGGGAAGGAAGCGCCATCGATCGAGCGGTCCGGACGTTGTTTGAGGAAGCGGAGAAAAACAGCGAACTTCAGCTCTTACCCTGGCTGGAGCGCGAAATGACCCGGCACGCGATGGAGAAAGTCAACGGAAATCAGGTTCACGCCGCACGATTGTTAGGCATCACCCGCGGAACCCTGCGCAAGCGCCTGGAGCGTTACGAATTGGGCTGAATTCGCGACTCAATCGGCGTCTTCGAGCAGCAGGTCGTCGGGGTTTTTCCCAAGGCTCTGAAGCGCCGAGCGCAATTTGGCGATTTCCGCATCTTTTTCCGCCAATGTCGCCACCGTGCCGGGTTGCACATAGTCGTAGACCGGGTTGCCCAACAATTCCTCGATCGATGGCTGCTTGACCAAGTCTTCCAGGCGAAATCGAAAGCCCTGGAGCGCCTTGGAGTGCAGCACGCCGTGTTTGTCCGGCTTGATGGGCCGCAGCACGCCTTTTTTCGTGGCGTAGAGGAAAGTTTGCTCGTTTTTGTCGCCCTCGCGCGCATCCAGGATGTGATACTCTCGCACGCTGCCGTCCTGGTATTCCTGGCGCTTGGTCGTGGTGTCGCGGGTCACGTGGCGTTTGTGGGAATCGGAGATGACTTCCACAACCAGGTCGAACACGCCCTTGTAACTGCGTTCCTTGCCGACCCACTGAACGGGGTTGCTCGGCAAAATGACGGCTTGGTCCGGCTTACGAACCACTCGCTTGGTCGAGCCCGGTTTTTTGGGGTCGGGGATGGTGAGCAAAAACCCGATGTCGTGAAAGGCGAAGGTTGCGTTGAGCCCATCGACGAATGCGCCGAGGATGTTGAAGTACCAGCGGTAGAGTTTGGTTTGATCGGCGGTTGGCACAGCTTTTCCCTCCAGGATTCCGTTGTTCCATTCGTAGTTGAAATCGGGGTGTTCGTACCAATGCTCCCAATATTCCTCCAAACTGACGCGCCGGCCCTCGTCCGGAGCCAGGTAGGGATCGTCGGTGAAGGGCAGCGAGGAAATTGCCGCAAAATCAGAAGATGGATTGGCTACGCTCATCCACCCCAAGATTGCGGCGAGTTGTCCGCGAAGTCAATTTTTCCTCCTCTCCAGCCGCCTCCAACCCAGCCACAGCCCGGTTACAACCCAAAAACCTCGCGCACGGCCTTTCGTTTGAGCGTCAGTTCGCGCCATTCGTTCTCAAAAACGCTCTCTTTCACCACGCCAACGCCGGAAGGGAGAAAGACGCGGTCGTCGCGCCAACTGATGTTGCGAATGGCGACGACGGCGTGGAAGGAGCCGTCCACCCACACGCCAAAAGGCGCGCCAAAGTCGGCCGGCGCTTGCAATTGGCTGCGATACCTGCGCAATTTTTCCAGAGCGGCCTTGGTTCGCGGAAACGAGCCCAGCGCCGGGGTGGGATGCATGAGCCGGATGAGCGAGCCGAGGTCGTGCTCCTCATCCAGATCCACGTGAATGGGGGAGAGAAAGTGGGCGATGGCGCCCAGGTCGAGCAGTTGGCGCGATTCTCGCCGAACCGGCCCCAGTGCGCCGAGTTTTTGCACCAAATATTCGGCCACGAACTCGTGCTCGTGGATCTCTTTTTCATCGCGCTCGAAACTGGATACCCGCTGTTTTGGAGCCGTGCCGGCCAGCGCCATGGTGGTCAAACGGCGCCCGTGCAGGGCAAAAAACAGCTCCGGCGTGGCCCCGATGGCCCCACTTTTGCCGCGGCGCCGTCCGTAGCTGAAAAACGCCGCGGGCAGGCGATCGGCGGCGTGGATCCAGGCTTCTGGACGCCCGCCGGCCAGGCGGCCTCGCTCGGTGAGCACGGGGACGGATTTTTCCAGGATGCCGGCGCGGATGTCGGCCATGATGTCGTCGTAAACGTTCTGAAACAGGCCGTTGCGGAGGCTTTCCCACTCCACGGTGGGCGGAGTTTGCCCGGCGTCGGCCAGCTCGGCCTTGATGGGGTCGAGATTCGGCGTCATGGCGTGGCTGGCGGGGATTTTCCACGGTTTGGGGTCGCTTAGCTCGAAGTCGTTTTCGTAAAAAGCCACGCCGCTTTCCGGCGCTGCCGCGGCTTCGGAAAAAGGTCCCCAGCCGCAGACAAACTGCCCGGAGTCGGTTTTGAGAAATGCGTAGTCGTTCACGAAAAAGGCACGAGGTTAGGGTGCGTTAGCCCGATTCTCAAGGCTCGGTTTCCCGTGCCGAAGAATTCGCCGAAACCGGAGGCGGCAAGCGGCGTCTTCCCTTCCCGGGAGAGTTTGTCCTGGCCCGGACGGATTCCCGCGGCAAACTGCTTTTCCCGCTCTTCCCTGCTTCCCCGATTCAACTCCCATGGACGGCCCCGACGATGAACTGAACGCCACGAGCATCGATTTGATGGCCAAAATTGGCGGCGGCGACGTGGAGGCGTTCGCGCAGTTGGTGGAGATGCACCAGCACGTGGTGGTGGGCACGGTGGCCAAAATGTTGGGCGATCCCAACGACGCCGAGGACGTGGCCCAGCAGGTGTTCGTGCGCATCTGGAAATCCGCGCCGCGCTACCAACCGCGGGCTAAATTCACCACCTGGATGTTCACCATCACCCGCAACCTGGTTTTCAACGAGTTGCGCCGCCGCCAGCGCAAGCAGTCCGTTTCCCTGGAGCAGCGGGAGGAGGAGTTTCACGCTCCAGAACCGGCTTCGAGCGCCCCTGGTCCGGACGAGGAGGCGTTGCAGCAAGAGCTGGAACGGGCGATCGACGCTGCAATCGGCAAATTGCCGGAAAAACAGCGATTGGCGGTGATTTTGCGCCGCTACGACGAGTTGCCTTACGAGGAAATCGGCGAGATCCTGGGAATGTCGCTCAGCGCGGTGAAAAGTCTGCTGTTTCGTGCACGCGGGCAGTTGAAAGAGGAACTGCGGGGGTATCTTGAACGTTAAATCCAATTTCCAAACCATGAAAAACCTCGCCGTCCTCCTGCTCATCATTTTGGGCGTGGGCTGGATTTTCTTGAAGCGTCAGGAAGTCGTCGACCGCATCCAAAGGATGTCGGGACCCACGGAGCGCTCCGAGGCGGCGGCGCGGCGGGTTGGCACGTTGATTGAGGCGGAGATGGCCCGGTTGGGGATGAAAATCGGCGATCCCATCTTCATCCGCACGTTCAAGGAAACCAGCGAGTTGGAACTGTGGGTCCAACCCAAGGGCTCGGAGACCTTCATTTTCTACAAAAACTACCCCATCGCCCGTTGGACGGGAAAACTGGGGCCCAAAAGGCGCGCCGGCGACGATCAGACGCCCGAGGGGTTCTACTGGGTGGCGCCGCGCCATCTCAACCCGGCCAGCCGCCACCATTTGTCGATCAACATCGGTTTTCCCAACCAATTCGACCGAAATCGGCGCTGGAGCGGCAGTCTCATCATGATCCACGGCGGCGCTGAGACGAGCGGCGGATTTGCCATGACCGATGCGGGAATCGAGGAAATTTACACCCTGGCCCAGGCCAGTTTGCAGGCTGGTCAGGAGTTTTTTCGCGTGCATTGTTTCCCCTTTCGCATGACCGACGGGCGCATGAACCGCGCCCTCACCGAGCTGGAAAAAACCGCCGAAGGCAAGGAGTTGCTGGAATTTTGGGCCAACCTGAAAATTGGCTACGATTACTTCGAAATTGTGGGCAAACCGCCAAACACCAGCCTCAAAAACGACAAATACGTGTTTGAGTAAGGGCTGCGGCTACATTTACTTCGGCGCCAAACCTAACATTCTCACCATGCCAGGCTGGTCTGCAGATCGCGAACTTGAAGTTGCTTGCCGCGTGGGTTCGCTGCCCGATTTCGAGCGAGCCGTCGAGGAGGGCGCGGATCTCAATTTTGATGGCGGCGCGCCGCTTTTTCTCGCGATTTTCGGCCATCACCGCCATTTGGTCGAGCGCTTGGTGGCTGGTGGGGCGGACGTGAGCCTGTTTTTGACCAAAGCCAAGCTCGAGAAGCTCAAATCGCCGCAACAGATCGTCGATGCGCTGATGGAAGGCGCTCCCCCGCCGGTTGCCGATGATGACGACGAGCCGCCGCCGGCCGATGATGACGACGACGATTTTTGAGCCAGCGCGCGAAATGGGATTTTCACCGCCCGGCTTGCATTTTTCCCCGAAATCGGCGATTTGGGAGGGATGAAGCTTTCGATGCTGAGTCTCACCTTTCTGGCGGTGTTCCTGTTTGTGGTGGCGTTGGCGGTTCGGGAGTTTCAGCCGGCTAAGGAATCCATCCCCCACCTGCTACCCGTGTCCGGAACCGCGCAACAGCTCTTCAAAGGCGGGTCCAGCCCCATCAGGAGCAACGACCCGAAACGCGCCTCCAAAGCCGCGGCCCGCGTTACGCCGGATTTGAAGGCGGATCTGGCGGCCAAGGGGCTAAAATTCGGCAGCCCCGTTTTTATCCGCATTTTCAAGGAAACCCGCGAGCTGGAGCTGTGGGTGCAAGGCGGGGATGGCAAATTTTCGCGATTCCGGAACTACCGAATCTCCGCGATGTCCGGAAGACTGGGCCCAAAGGTGAAACAGGGCGACCGCCAGGCGCCGGAGGGGTTTTACTACGTGTCCAGCGGCCGTTTTAACCCGTACAGCAGCTTCCACCTCTCGTTTGACATCGGCTACCCAAATGCCTTCGACCGCGCGCACAGCCGGACCGGCAGCCTCATCATGATTCACGGAAAATCCGCCTCCATCGGCTGTTTTGCGATGACGGACGCCTCCATCGAGCAAATTTACACCCTGGCGCGGGCCGCGCTAAACGGCGGGCAAAAATTTTTCCGCGTTCACGTCTTTCCCTTCCGCATGACCGATGCGCGCATGGCCAGAGAGGCCAAAAACCGGCATTTCGCGTTTTGGGAAAATTTGCGCGAAGGCTACGACGCGTTCGAAACCAGCCGAATCCCGCCGGATGTGACGGTTCGCGGGAAACGCTACGTTTTCCGCTGAAAATCAGCCTTTCACGTTGTAGCAACTGATGAATTCCTGGTCGCGCAGGAACAGCTTGCCGCCAATGACGACCGGGTGGCTCCAAATCTTGCCTTTCGGGTTCCGATTCGGCGATTGCGGCTCCAGCTTGAACTGGCCCTTCTGACTGAATCCGTCGGGCGTGGCGTCGGCCAACGTCACCGTTCCATCGGATTCGTTCACGCAAACAAGCTTGCCATCGGCCACGTGAAGCGAGCCTTTTTGCGTGAACTGGCCCCGCTCGTTCCACACAATCTCGCCAGTCTCCCAGCTTTGGCAAACCAAGCCTCCGCCATCGGAAAATCCGTAGACGTGCTCGCCCACTTTCACCACGCCGCCGTGATGGTTCTTCATATCCGTGTTGTCCCACACTTCGGTGGCGGTTTTGCCTTCCACGCGCACTTTTTTGCTCCCCGCGCCGTAGCCGGAGGTGATGTAAACCTCGTTGCCGGCGACGATGGGCGTGGGAATGACCGCCGTGCGTCCGCGAGACCAATCCGT
>CBDCZR010000018.1:0-221281 GCA_965224535.1 Verrucomicrobiales bacterium | reverse complement strand
AAGACCACGCAAATTTCCGCGCCGCAGTTGAACGGGGCCGGTGAGTCGGTCGCCAACGTGGTGGCGGAGGCCGCGGCCGGCACTGGAGCAAAGTGCCTGCTTTTGACCGTCGATTCGGAAAACTCCAACGGCGCGCCTCCGGAATACGTCCACACCGATCACGAAAACCTGGTCCGCATGGACGTGCACGCGGAAGTCGCCCTCGGCCGCGATGGATTGGCCACGAAACTCGACGCGATGAAGGCGGATTTCGACCACATCTTCATCGAGGCCAGCGGTCCCAACCGGCTGGCGCTGGCTGAATCGCTTTCGCCGCTCGCCGACCAAAACGTGGTGGTGGTGGGCAAGGGCGTCGCGACCAAGCAGACCGTTGACGACAGCGTGAACCGTCTGAAGAACGGGGCCACGCCGCCCATCTCGCTGATCATGGTGGATGCCGATTCGCCCCGGCCCATCCAGCTCTATCGGTAGCCAGCCAGGAAACGTCGCCTCCCCAAGATGACCGAGGATTTGAGTCAGGCTGCAAAGCTCAATGGCCGGCTAACGCGGCTCTTCAACGTGCGTCTGGTCCGCACGGCGTCCGTTCCCGCGTTGCGGATGGCGGCGGCGTTTCTGCAGTTTATCGCCACGGTCTGGATTGGCCGGACCCTGGAAGCGGAAAAGTCCGGCGACTTCTTCTTTTGGTCCGGAATTTTGATGACGTTAGGCCAGGCGGCGGCTTTTGGCTTGGACGGCCTGGCATTGCAACAAGTGCCCCGGCTTCACGAGGATTCCCGCGCGCTTTCGCGGTTTTTAGGGCCCATACGCGTCATCGCCATGCTGTTTTCCGCGCTTTTGGGGCTGGGTTGCATCGGTTATGCGCTCATCGCCCAGGGCGACATTTCGCGCTCCGTGCCCTGGTATCTTATGCTGCCGCTCTGCATGGCGGGAATCGCTCTTTGCCGGATCAACGGTGAGACCATGAAGGGCATGGGCCATCCCATGCTGGCTATTATGTACCGCCAGTTCATCGCCGGCGCCATTTTTCTCCTCGCGCTGTTGGCAATGGGCGGCGGGCTCACCTCAGAAACCGCCATGTTCGGCTACGCGGCGGCTTTTGCCATAACCGGCTTCCTGGGACCCGGCGGGCCGGGTTTCAAGGGCCTTGCACCGCACTTTAGCTTGCCCGCGGTCAGCCAGGCGGCTCGGGAACTCAAGCGCGGTTTCCCGATTTTCATCTCGGCGGCGTTTGTCGCGGCCAATTATATTATCCCGCTGGCCATTTTGGAGCGTTATCATAACTCGGAGTCGGTTGCCTTTCTCACCACGGCCTACCGGCTCTTCATGCTCTTCGATCTCCTGGCGCTCGCGATTCATTCCATCGCCATGCCGCAACTTTCCCGCGCCGGCCACGCCAAGGATTGGGCCCTCACCGCCAAGGTGTATCGCAACTCCATCAAAAACGGCCTCCTCGTACTCGGAATCCCGCTTTTGGGGTCGATCGTGGCCGCTGCGCCCATTATGTCCATGTTTGGCGATAGCTTTGTCCCAGCAGCGCCGGTTTTGCGCGCGTTTCTCGTTTTTGGAGCTGTTTCCCTCCTGATGGGGCCCGCCAACGAGTTGGTCTTGATGATGGGCCACACCGGCCGCATGGCCACCTTCGCCATGGCTCGAATGGCCGCCACCGTCCTCTTGTCGCTATACTTCGTACCACACCACGGAGCCATTGGCATGGCCATCGCTGTAGGAATAGGGATCCTGCTGCAAAAAGGACTTTGTCTTTGGCACTTCCGCCGTCACTCTGTAAACTATGCGGGGGCATAATTTACCGATGAAACCTGAAACCAAACCGTTCGAGCTTAATCCCGCCATGCCCGTGGAAAACGGGAATGCATGGCTGCGAAATCAGGTTCGCGCCCACGAAATTCCGCTCTACGCGTGCCTTGGCGTTCTGGCCGCCTTCTATTTGGTCCTGGTCCTGGCGTTTAGCCCGGATCAGCTTAAAAACGACGAACCACGCTACTTCACCGGCGCCAACAATTTGACCAAGGGCTACTTTGTTGCGCCGGATACTCCGGATTTCACCAACGGACCGGGATTTCCGCTCATTCTCACCCCGGTGATGAGTCTGCTCGGCTTCGAATTCGATGGGTTGGTTCAGGATCCGGCGAATTACGAATATTTCGTGCCTGGTGCGTCCGGAAACTATCTTCCGGATCTCAAATGGCCGCTTTTGCCGCTGCGATTGCTCAACGTCCTGTTTTTAACCGCGGGCGCATTTGTCATCTACCGCGCCTCGCGCCTGATAGTCTCCCGAAAAGCGGCTTTGTTGATTGCGGTGGCGATTTCCCTGAATCCGCTGCAACTACGCTGGGTGCCATTGATGATGACGGAAAACGTGACCCCGCTGTTGTTCGGCTCTTTTGCCTGGGCGTATATAAAAGGCCTCCAGCACGGCCGGTTTTCGTGGAAATGGACGCTACTCGCCGGCCTCGCGTTTTGTGTCTTGGCGCTAACCCGCACCATGTTTGGCTACGTTGCCCTCGGCGCGCTCATTTCCATCCCCGTCTTCTGTTTTCTGGATGGCCATGTTAGGCTGCTGAAACAAGCCGCCGCGCCTTTCGCCGTAGCGTTGCTAGGTTGCCTGCCCTACCTGGCTTACACCCATCACCATACCGGAAAACTCTTTTGCTGGGCCACCAATGGACCGGAACTGCTCTATTGGATCACCAGCCCGCACGAAGGCGAGTACGGCAGTTGGTTGCAGGAAAAATGGGTCATCGACGACCCCGTGCTTGCGAAAAACCACCTCACCTATCTCCAATCCGTCGCTAAGCTGCCAATTGCAGAACGCGCAGACGCCTGGATGGAAGGCGTGCGCAAAAACCTGGAGGCGGAGAACATCAAATCCGCTCTGGTGCGCAATTATGCAGCGAATCTCTGCCGCGTCTTCTTCAACGTGCCGCGCTCCCGGAAATACGAGAATTTTCCCAAGCTGGTCTGGACGCTGACGGGCTCCCTGTTTGCCGGATTGATCTTTTTAGCCCTCATTCCCACGTTATACGGCTGGCGCAAGCTTCGCGTGGAATTGAAGCTGCTGCTTCTATGCGTGGGCATCTATTTTTGCGGCGTCATCCTCCTTCCCGCCGAACCGCGATATTTAATCCCCGTCTTCCCGGTCATTTTCCTGTGGTTGGCTTATGTCTGCGAGCAGTTGGTGGAAATTCGCGTGAAGCTACAACCTTCGACCGACGAGCCGCGATGATCCTCCGCCTGACCAGATCCCACGCCCTGCAACTTCCCGCGCAAATCGCGTTGGTCCTGAGCCTGCCGCTCCTGGCTTATATCGTAACGTGCTGGCTGGTTCGTCCTCTTACGCTTGGCGCGAACATTTCGCTGTCTTCGTTGCTGCCGGGCACGTTTCTCCTCGGTTTTTTACTGCTAAAAACCACCAGAACCCAGTTTTTGGCCGCACTGCGCGAGTTAAACGTCGAATTCATCCTGCTGGCCACCATGGCGCTGCTCACCGTGTTTTCCTTGCTAAATACCTCCGAGCCCTTTCGCGCGTTTCGCGTCTTTTTCCCGTGCGTGCTCCCGTTCTTGCTCTTTTTCCAACTGCTCGCCTTTTGGGCGGTCGCGCCGCGCCAACTGTTATCCGTTCCGCGGATTTTCATGATCGTTGGCTTGGTGTTCACAGCCACGTTTTTGGTGTTATCCATGCTGATCGGCCCGGGCTATTTTTTCGGCGTACATCGCTTCATCGGCGGATTTGAAAACGCCAACCAACACTCCGTCGTCCTCGCCGTTCTTATACCGCTGGTCATCGGCGAAGTATCCGTCTCAAGATCCCGCAAAATCCGGATTGGCTGGATTTTTGTGCTATTCGGCCTGTTATACATGCTGGTGCGAACCGGCTCCAAAACAGCGCTCCTTCTCGGCCTCGCCGCCGGGCTGCTCTTCTTCTTCCTCGCCAACGTGCGCTCCTATACGCCGATCCAGCGATTTTTGTTCCTGTTCGGCATGGTTGGCCTGGCCGCCGGAATCCTGGTTTTCGGCTTGAAAATTGCAGAAGCCATCGACCCGATTCTCGCCGAAAAACTGCGCCTGATTTTCTCCGGTGGCGTCCAGAATTACTATTCCATCCAGTCGCGGCAAGAGCTTTGGGCCGAATCGATTCGCCTGGGCAGCCAACACTGGCTCATCGGCTCCGGAGCCGGGCAAAAAGTCCTCGGAGTCTCGCACTCGCACAACCTGGCGCTCGATTATTTCCGCGGGATCGGCCTTTTTGGCGCAATTGCCGTGGTTTTGCTCTGTTTTCGCATTTTGTGGCGATGCGCGGCGAAAACGCTTTCCGTCCTGAGCGGCGCGGACTCCATCGCCGACCGCCGAATTTGGGCGTGTTATACAGCCGCCAGCCTCTACGTGGTATGCAACCAGCTTAGCGACAGCTTCGGCCCCACCACCATCGCCGCGCTTTGGATCATCTATCTTCCCGCCGTTATCTACGAACGCTTGGGCGACCAAAACACCGTCCCAACATCGGTCCGCGATCCCCAACCCGTGGGCCTCCCCCAACCGAGCACTTAACTCATGCGTATTCTCTTTGTATCCGCGCGCGGAGACGCCTTTGGCGGCGCTTCCCTGCACGTCCGCGACATGGCCCGCCGCCTCATGGATGACGGTCACCAGGTCAAAATCGCCGTCGGCGGAACGGCGGACATGGAAGTGCCGCGGCGATTTGCGGAAAAGAACCTGGATTTCGACTGCATCGCGGAAATGGGCCGTTCCATCGATCCGGCCAAGGATATTCGTTCGATGCTAAAACTCCGAAAAATCGCCAAAACCTTCCAACCCGACCTCGTATCCTGCCATGCCTCCAAAGGCGGCGCGATCGGCCGGATTGCCTGCCTCGGGCTCGGCGTTCCGGTACTATATACCCCGCATTGTTGGTCGTTTGTCGATGGTTTTCCCAAAGCAGACTTCTACCAGCGCGTGGAGAGCATGCTGGCACGATTTACCACCAAAATCATCGCCGTTTGCGAAGACGAACGCGCCTTCGGCCTGGAAAAAGGCGTCGGCACACCCGAGCAAACCGTATGTATCCACAACGGCGTTATCGATACAGCGCCGTCTGCCAAAACAACCCGCAAAGGAGGAAACCTCCAGCTTCTCATGGTTGCCAGGTTTGAAGCGCAAAAAGACCACCCGCTCCTCATCCGAACCCTGGCCCGCCTTCAGGAATTTTCGTGGAACCTCACGTTGGTAGGTGATGGACCGACCAAGAGCGCGTGCGTCGCGTTAGCTGAAGAACTAGGGATCGCCGATCGGCTCCAATTCATCGGCTACAGCAGCCAGGTTGAAGAACACTTGGCCCAAAGCGACGTTTTTTTGCTGGTGTCCAACTGGGAAGGCTTTCCCCGCAGCATCCTGGAAGCCATGCGTGCCGGTTTGCCGGTTGTGGCGAGCGATGTCGGTGGATGCAAGGAAGCAATCGACGAAGAAACCGGCCGAATCGTCACGAAAGGTGATCTCGACCAACTCACCGCCGCCCTCGGCGAAATTCTGGCAAATCCGGAAAAATGCCAGGCGATGGGGCAGAAGGGAAGGGAGCGTTTTGAGGAACGATTCACTTTTGAAGTGATGTACGCGCGCTACCGCAAGCTCTACGAATCCCTGGTTCGAAATCCCGTCTCCGACGCGGCCAGTTTTTGCGAGGTTTGAGCGATTTTTTGGGCTTGCGGCGAGATCAATCGATTAATTTGGCCCGCGAAAACTCGAAAATTCGCGAAGGCGTTGAAAACGTGGCAAAATTCGGGCAAATTGTCGCCATGCAAGACGAATGGCAGCTTCAAGACGCCGGTGACCGCCTCAGTGAGGTGGTGGAGCAGGCGTGTTCTGAAGGCGTGCAGACGTTGACGGAGGATGGTGAGCCGGTGGCGGTCGTTTTGTCGGCGGAAGAATACGCGCGGCTCAAAAATCCCACCGTGGAGCCGAAAAAGAAGCGGCGATCGCTGGTGGAGATTTTGCAGGATTGTCCGTCGCCTGAAATTTTTCAGGAAATCGCGAACAACCGCGTCCAGTCGCCGGTTCGATCCATCGATCTGGATTGAGCATGCGTTTTCTGATCGACACGAACATTATTTCCGAGCCAACCTGCGCCAAACCCAACCCGAAGGTGCTGAATTGGCTGCTCCAAAACGAACTGACCTCAGGCCTTTCCACGATGACGATCGGCGAAATCTGGAAGGGGGTATTGCTTCACCCACCGGGCAAAAAACGCACGGCCTATCGCAAGTGGGCGAGCGACATCGAAGCGAGCTTTCAAGGCCGCATTCTGCCTGCGGACCAAGCGGTGATGAAAACGTGGGGGCAATACTGCGCGTCTCAGCAAAATCAAGGCAATCACCTGCAAACCATCGACAGCGTCATCGCAGCCACGGCGCTGCACTTCAATTTGACGGTGGTTACGCGGAACGTGGCCGATTTTCCGGGCGTGCCGACCTTCGATCCTTGGAAATAGGCTCGCTCGCCTCCGCCGGCGGACTACTGTCCGTAAAGCTGCCGAATCGTCTGCTTGTCCAACGCTGACAGCTCCAGATTCATTTGGCTGCTGAAGCCCTCGCTGGTGTGCTCCGCTCTTATGGGATAGAGCATGATGGACTTGGGGTCGAATTCCTCAGCGCGCAGAGTACTCTCCGGCCCATCCTTCAAGGATCTGAGCACATTGTGAACCGTCTTTTGGTTCGTCCAGCCCGCCGCGGCGTAGTATTCGAGAATCGCTGCTTCATTCCAGGTGAAATCCTTCTTCCAGTTTTGATGTTCGTGTTTCAAACCCAAGGCGTGGCCGAACTCGTGGCGAATGGTGGCCTTCACGTAGTCCGGCCGTGTTTGTTCGTCGATCGCCAGGTTCATGGTCGCGCCCTTGGCCTTCACTTCTTCGGCTTCGGTGCCCACGTAACTCCAGGAGCCGATTTTGCGAAATGAAATCCGGATGTCCGCATTCCGCCTGATATCCCAAAGGAATCGCACTCCAGAAGGTTCCTCCCAGTCCGCTGCAAACCTCTTTACTTGCGCTTTTTGCCAATCGGACGCGTTCAGAAACTGGACCCGCAAAGTCCGTTTGTACCAAACCAATGCCTGATCCCCTACCGCCCGGGGTCCACTCGGAGGCGGGACCTCCAGGCAAGTCGGGGGCTCCGGTGGAGCCGCGTTCTGCGCCGACAAAATCGCGAATGGCCAACAGCGAAAAGGCCGTCGGCACGATGATGAGGAGATTGGGTCGTTTCATGTTCTCACGATATTGGGAAAATGTTCGGCATTAGCGGGAATGTCAACGCTCACTCCCCTGGCCTCACGATGCCCAGAGGAAAATTCCCTTCACCAAAGCTCTTGGGATACTGCCGGTCGTTGGTTAGCTGGGGCAGCCGGGCCCAAATGTAGTCTTTCAGACTGTTCACCGTCACATAGCCAAATGCGTTGGCGGCTTTGCCATCGCGCAATCCTTCCAAAAACGCCAACGTGAAATAGCCGTGCCCTTTCTCTTCATCAGCACGCGCCAGTTGATCGGCCCCGCTACTGGCCAAAATAGCCATTCCCGTGGAGAGCGACAAATGTTTGATCGCCACCTCTTCAGCCGGGCCCCGAGCCATTGCGCCACTGTGACAGGAATCCAGGAGCATGACTTTTTTGTGGGCGGGAATCCTGGCTGCCAGGATTTCGAGTCGGGTTTTGCTCAATCCCTTCTCCCGCAACTGCCGCTCGCCCTCTTCATCGGTCAACTTCACTACATCATAGGGCACCAGATGATACTCGCCTTCTTCGTTCAAAGCGCCATGTCCGGCGAAGAGGAAGACAAACACGTCCTGCTTTTTCACCTGTGTCGCCAACTCGGCGAACTGGGCCTCGATCTTGGGCCGGGTGGCGTCCTCGTTGGGCAAGAGGAAGTAGTGGTGCGAGGCAAAAATGCCTCTCCCGCGTTCCCGCAGCGCGGCGTTCATTTCCTTCACGTCATCCACGCACCAAGGCAACCTGTACCCGATGTTCTGATAATCCTCCAGCCCCACGCCCAAGACCCAGAGCCTGCTGGTAGCCTGAGTGCCGGCATACTTGATCCGCAAGGTGGCTGGAAAACTGGCTACGCCGCGTTCGTTGAAGGCCACGGCGCGGACTTCGTTTGTCCCCTGCAACAGATCAGCCGGGAATTTCTGGCGGATCCGGCCATCGGGCAGCTTTTGCAAGGGGTAGGGTAGGTCGTTCTCATGGATTCGGGAGCCGTTGATGAAGAACTCCATCCGGGTCAAACCCACGTCTGGAGCGGTGGGATGGGCCGTGGCCGTCAGCGTGACCAGATCCGTGGGCGCGGTCTCCCGATCTTCGAATCCTTCCAGCGTGATCTCCGGTACGCCGTGGAGAAATTCTGCCAGGGTCGGCGGTTTCTCCATCTCGCCCCGAGCCACCAGGTCGGCCACGATTTCCCGGGCGGGTCGGGCTTCCTTCAGCACGCGCTGGAGAATTTCATGGCGACTGTCCTCTAGCACGTATCGCAACTGTTCGGCATCGTAAAAGTCTGGGTTGGCGGCCCAGCCCCGATTCACCTGCCAGCCGATCAAGCCCACACCGCCTTCCGAAGCCCGGAAGTGACCTGTGTCCGGCGCCCAGAGGACCCAGTCGCGGGAGCGTTTCTTGGCGACTTCTGCATTTCTGGATTGTCGGATTCGTCCGAAGCCTGGGAGAACGATCATAGTGGGGAAAGAATGACAGGAGCGGTTCGCCATCGCTCATCCGGAACCAACGAATCCTTCCATCGTGGCACGCCGCCACTGCGAGGCGCCCGTCGCCTGCTGATGTTGACCGCCCAGGCATCGCCGGGAACGTCCTGCTCCCACTGCTGCTCCCAACTCTGCTTGCCTGCGTTATTGAAGCAGCGGTACCAAAAAGTTCGTGCCGAGGACGAAGCGCTCGCCATTCGTAGCAACGGCCAGGCTGCGGGAGACTTCGCCGGGGATTGGGTGGAGAGCGTTGGCCGTTGAAGATGGGATTGAAGGAATGCTTAAAATCAGAAACTCGAAATTGGGAACTCGTCATTTTGGGCGGCGCCAGATTCTCCGCGTTTTCCTCAGGGAGAAAGCGCGCCTCTTTCGTGGAAAACACGGCAGGGGATTTTCCCCACTGTTCGAACCCGAATCGGACCACGCTGCCATCGTTCGAAAGTCTGGAATTCGTCGTGTGCGTCCCGAAAATCCCCGGTTTCCGCCCAGCGCGCACAACGCTTTCCCCTAGGTCCCCGCCTTCTTCGGGTTTCGAGGTCTGAGGTTCGAGTTTTTTCAATTTCCACGCCGGATCGAAGGACCCAATCAGCGTCCGTCCCCCGCTCAGCCCGATCAGGTGCATGATCGTATTGGGCGTGCCGCGCCAGGCGCGGCGCCCGCCTCGACCTGCTTCTTCCCACTCTATGACCGGTCTCCCCGTTCCATCGTAATACATCCCCCCCGCGAGGAGCCGCGTTCCATCCCGGCTCCAGTCCACGAGACCGAGATTGCCGTTGGCGATTCCCTCGGTATCGGGCGCGAAGGCGTGGCGAATCTTTGCTCCTCCCGGCTCGCCGGGGGCACCCAGCACGAAGACGTCCACTCCGGTGGTGTCTTGGTAACTGACGGCGAGGAAGCGACTCCCCTTTTGGTGGGGCTGATGGGGCGAAAAGGCGCACGAAGAAGGTAATTTGCCGCCATGAGAGGCGGTTTCGACCGATTGACGCACCGCGCCGCCCGGATCGCTTTCCGTAAAGGAATAGAGTCGGATTCGCCCATCGTAGCAGGTGGTGGCGAAGCGACGCGGGCCTGGGCCCGCAGTGATTCCGACCGGAGCCGGCCCATCCGTGGAAGCAGGGCCGGAGAGCGGGGACCAATCCACCCAATAGCTGTCCTCTCCGCCGTAATCGGAATCGGCGAAGACTTCCCTGGCAGCGGGGCCATTGGCTGTCGACGTCACCCGATACACCCGCACCCCGTGTCCCGTGGCCAAGGTCACAGCAAGAAACCGGCCATCGGGCGAAAAGGCCAAGTGGTAGATCACTTCGGGCAATCCACCGATGCTGCCGGTCATCGCCCCCGTTGCGGCGTCAAAGAGGTAGATGTTTGCTCCAGAATTCGGTATCGCCGTGAACCCCCCCCGTCGCGACGAGGCTGCCATCCGGGCTAAGAGCCACGGCAAAGACCTTGCCGACATTTCCGGCAACGTCGCTGGGCAGGCGTAAGGTGCGTTTCAGTTCCCCGACCGTCCCCTCGCGCAGATCCCAGAGCTTGACCGTCTTGTCCTCGGAGCCGGTCGCGAGGGCGGTTTCCGCCGCGTCCACTGCGATGCGAATGATCGCAGCGGTGTGCATCTCTGTATTGATGCGGAGGATTGGGGTGGTGGGGAAGTCGTCGTCGTCATAAACCGTAGTTTCGACCTCTGACGACCGCGGCGCCGGCACCACGATGCGGGACGTATCTCCCCGTTGCTTCTCGCCCTGCTGCTTTTTCTGTTTCCCAAACAGACGTTGCAAAAACCCCTTGCGCGGCTTGACCGATTCCTTGGAATCCTGGCCGATGACCTCCATCGGGCCTCCAGCCAGCAGGATGAGCGCCACCAGGCTCAGGCTCACCAATCGGCTGAGGTTCACTGGATGAAGAATGATGTTTGTAGCTGATTTCATTGTCTCACTTTCTCATTGTCTCACTTTCACCGAACCGTCCCCAACGGAAAATCCGCTCCACGATAATAACCCTGCGGGAACTGCGGCGGTTTCCCGCGTTCCACGGTCAGTTGCGGCAGGCGGTCGTCTACGTAAGCATCCAGCTCTTTCACCGTGATCTTTCGGTCCCCGTTTCCGTCCGCCCTTCCCTCGCGCAGTCCTTCCAGCACGGTGTAGGTGAAGTAGCCGTGTTCCAGATCGTCGTCTCCGCGGCTGAACTCGTCCGCGCTGCTGCTGGCCAGGATCGCCACGCCGGTGGCGCGGGAGAGTTGGGCGATGGCCACCTCCTCCGCCGCGCCGCGAAACTGGGCCGTGATGGCGCCGGAATGGCAGGCGTCCAGCAGCATGACTTGTTTCTGCGCGGGGACCTCGGCCAGGAGCAGCTCCAGAACCTCGGCCGGGACCGCTTTTTGCGCCAGTTGATCTTCGTTCACGATCCGGGTCACGTCGTAGGGGACCAGGTGAAACTGGCTTTCCTCGTTCATGGCCCCGTGCCCGGCGTAGACGAAAATGAAGGTGTCCTCCGGCTTCACTTTCTTGGCCAACTCGGCGAACTTGGCCTCGATCGCGGCCCTGGTGGCCTGGTCGTCGGGTAAGAGTTCGAAGTGTTCCTCGTCGAAAATCCCCGCGCCGCGGCTTTGGATGGCGGCGGCGCTTTCAGTGACGTCGCGCAGGCAATGGCGCAGGTTGTAGGCCGGGTTGAAATAGGTTTCCAGCCCCACGCCCAGCACCCAGAGATCGCTGGTGGCCACCGGCCCGTCGTAACGCAGGCGTTGTTTGACGGGGAAGGAGGAAACGCGCCGTTCGTTGTAGGCCAGCGCGGAAATCTCGTTACGCCCGCGCAGAAGACGCACCTGAAAGCGTTGCCGGGCGATCCCGTCGCGAACCGTCATTTTACCGCTGGGACGCATGGGTTTGCCATTGACCAGAAGGTTAATCCGGGTGATGCCCACGTTCTCGGCGGTCTGGCGCGCGATGGCGGTGACCGAGGCCCACTCCGTAGGCGCGATGGCGAGATCGCCCAACCCGCCCTGGACTTCCAGCCCCACCTCAGGCACGCCGTAGAGCGCCTCGGCCAGGGGGACCGGTTCCTTCATCTCGCCCCGGGCCACCAGATCGGCGATGATCTCCCGGGCGGGACGGGCTTCTCGCAGCACCTGCTGGAGAATCCCGTGCCGATCCTCCAGCACGCTGTAGAGTTGTTCGGCGGCGTAGAAATCCGGGTTGGCGTTTTTGCCGCGGTTGACCTGCCAGCCGATGAGCCGCGCCCCGTCGGGCGAGCAGCGGAAGTGGCCGGTATCCGGTGCCCAGAGGACCCAGTCGGAAGCTCGAAATCCGAAATCCGAATCTTCGGGTGTCGTGTCGTCCGGACCATTCGGATTTCGGGATTCGGATTTCGGATTTCCGGCGGAGCGGTCGTAGTGCGGGAAAAAGGCTAGCAAGGGCTCCCCATCGCTGAGCCGGAACCAGCGGATCGTCCCATCGCCAAACGCCGCCACCGCGAGCCGTCCGTCGCCGCTGATGTTGACCGACCAGGCCTCGCCGGGAACGGGTTGTTCCCACTGTGGCTCGCCCGCGTGATCGAGGCAGCGCAACCAGAAGTTCGTACCGAGGAGGAAGCGCTCGTCATTCGGGGCAATGGCCAGGCGGTAAGAGAATTCGTGGGGTTTGAGCAGGAGAGGTTGGCCGTTGAAGGTAGGGTTGGTGGAGTCCCTAACATTTGAAACTTGAAATTTGGAACTCGTCGTTTTGGGCGAGGCCAGATTCTCCGCGTTTTCCTCCTGGAGAAAGCGCGCCTCGATCGTGGAAAACACGGCGGGGGATTTTCCCCAATGTTCGAACCCGAACCGGACCACGCTGCCATCGTTCGAAAGCTGGAATTCGTCCCTCGCGTCCCGAAAATCCGCGGTTTCCGCCCACCGCGCCACGTCTTCCCCTTGATCCTCGACCTCTTCGGGTTTCGAGGTTCGAGATTCCCGTTTTTTCAGTTTCCACGCCGGATCGCCAGCCCCGATCAGCGTCCGCCCTCCGCTCAGCCCGATCAAGTGCATAATCGTATTTGGCGTGCCGTGCCAGGCCCGGCGCCCACCCCGGCCCGCTTCTTCCCACTCGATGACTGAGCGGCTCGTTCCATCCCAATACCTTCCCCCCGCGAGGAGCCGCGTTCCATCCCGGCTCCAGGCCACGGTGTGGAGGCTGCCGTTGGCGATTCCCCCGGTGTCGGGCGCGAAGGCGTGGCGAATCTTTTCTCCTCCTCCCGGCTCGTCAGGTGCGCTCAGACCAAAGACGTCCACCCCGGTAGTGTCGCCGTAACCGACGGCGAGGAAGCGACTGCCCTTTTGGTGGGGCTGATGGGGCGAAAAGGCGCAGGAAAAGGGTTCATTGCCGCCATGAGAGCCGGTTGCGACCGATTGACGCACCGCGCCGCCCGGATCGCTTCCCGCAAAGGAATAGAGCCGGATCCGCCCATCGACGCAGGTGGTGGCGAAGCGATAGTTATCGGTGCGGCGCTCGCCCGGGCCCGCAGTGATCCCAGCTCCATCCGTGGACGCAGGGGCGTAGAGTGGGGCCCAATCGACCCAGTAGCTGCCTTTCCCGCCGTAATCGGAATCGGCGAAGACTTCGGTAGCCGTGGCGCCGATGGGCAATCGTCGTTCTCTTTCGGCGGTTGGACGTCGATGGCCAGTCGATGTCACGCGATACACCCGCACCCCACGTCCCTTGCCCAAAGTCGCCGCGAGAAACCGGCCATCGGGCGAAAAGGCCAAGTGGAGGATCACATTGGGCAACCCGCCAATGCGCCCGGCCATCACCCCCGTTGCGGCGTCGTAGAGGTAGATTCCCTGTTTTTCCTTCCATCGTAGCGCACTTCCCGTGAATCCCCCCGCCGCGACGAGACTCCCATCCGGGCTGAGGGCCACGGCGTAAACCATCCCGATTTTCCCGGCGACGTCGCTGGGCAGGCGCAGGGTGCGTTTCAGTTCTCCGACCGTCCCCTCGCGCAGATCCCACAGCTTGACCGTCTTGTCGTGCGAGCCGGTCGCAAGGGTAGTTTCCGCCGCGTTCACCGCGATGCGCGTGATCGTGGCGGTGTGCATCTCGGTGTTGATGCGGAGGATGGGGGTGGTGGGGAGGTCCTCGCCCTGCTTCTTCTCAAAGGGCCGCTGGAACAACCCGCGTTTTGGCTCCGGCGCATCATTATCCTGCTGTTGCGCGAAAAGCGGCTCGCCGCCCTCAGCCAGCAGCAAGAGCACCAAGGTCATGGCGACGGGAAGGAAGCGATGTCTACAGCCCAACATGTTCTCTTTCACGCTTTTTTCGTCCCCTACCGTTCACCCCGCACGAATTTCCGCAACCCGTCCATTTCGTTCTGAATCGCGGGGGGCAAACGCGGCGGATCGGGAAATCCGGAATCGGGTGGCGGATCGGCAGGATCAGTGGGATCAGCGGCCGTTCCCGTGGTTTTTGCATTCGCACCCACGGTCAGGGCGGATCCTTGGGCCTGGCTGGCGAGGAGCGTTTCTAGGCGGTCGAAACGCTGGTCCAGGTTGTTGGCGAATTGTTTCTCCTCGCACTCTTGCAGGAACTCGCGGCCGCCCTGCGCCAGCAGCGCCAAGAGCGCGATGAAGATGGCCAGCCAACCGCGTTTGGTGATCGCCCCATCCATCATGGTGCGCCCGGGCACCGCGATCAACGGGCAAACAAAGGTCAACACCACCGCTACCACCGCGATGGCGAGTTTAAGTTTAAGACTGCCGAAATCAGGAAGTTGTGTCAGGGAACTCATGCCACGTTAGGCTGCCACAGAACAGCCGGGATTCAAAAAGTGATTCTTCCGAGCGAAGCTCCGTGGACTGCTCGAGTAGGGCAGGGGCCTCGCGGCCCCATTGCCCCCCTCAGAACCGGACATCCCAGTTTCCTGAGATACGGCTCAAGCAACCCCAAAGGCGTGGACTTTAACGTCCCACCCGGCTTTACGCGACCAGTTGGTGAGTCTTTCATCATCACTGATCTCGGCGATGCTGCTTCTAGCTTTTTCCGGTCTCCCGCATTCCCTTTGACTTGGCCCCCATCGCAAAATAGCTCGCCTGCGCCGGATCGAATGGGTTGGCGTGCATCCGGATCTTGACTCGGCGAACGATTTTGGTGGAGGCGCATTTGTACAGGCTCTTGAAGATAATTTTACCGTTTTTGTCTTTGGTTTTAGCCGTAAATACGCTCCCACTGGCGGGGTTGGGCCGCAGGAAATACTTACCATAAATCCAGTGCCACTTCTTCTTCGGATGGGTCCGTTTGGCCCACCTAAAAATGGCTCGATGGACGTGATAATCCACATCAGCAAAGGTGCCTTTGGCTGCGATGTGCCGATGATAGTTGGCCCAGCCACGCAGGACTGGGTTGAGGCGATCTATCAGCACCCGGGCATTGTGGCCCACGCATTGCTTGGCGATTTGTCGTACTTTCTCCAAGTGACCCAGCAGGCCTTGCGGCAGACAGCGCGGATCCGCCCGGAACCGGAACAACGCCCGTTGGATGCGGTGGACGATCGGCACACTTTCGGCGCATCGCACGGCTTCACGCAAGGCGGGGCCGGCGTTCGATTCGCGCAGCCGCGCTTCTATCTTATAAAGATGGCCTATCTGGCGTAATATCCAGAAGGCGCGAACCGGGTATTGCTCGCGCGCATCGTAAAACTTACGTCGCGCGTGCGCCCAGCAACCGGCCAGAGTAACGTCCTCACACAGCCGCGCGTAGGTTTGGTAGGCGCCGTAGCCGTCGCATTGCAACGTCCCGGAAAAATCCAAACCAAGCCGTGCGACCAGGCATTGATGTCCGCGACTAGCGTGCCAGTCGTACAGGGTATCGCCGCCCGGGACGTTATAGGTCCAGAGATATCCCAGTTGAGCTTTGCCGCTTCCCGGCTGCAGATAGCGAACGGGCGTTTCGTCGCCCTGAAGGTAGTTTTGGGCGAACATTTCCCGGGCGATCTGTTCGTAAATTGGCCGGCACCAGAAGGCTGCCATACTGATCCATCGGCAGAGTGTTTGACGCGGTAGATAAACGGCGTGGCGCTCTTTATAAATTTGCTCTTGGCGATAAAGCGGAAGGTGATCGCAATATTTAGCGATGACAATGTGCGCGAGAAGCCCCGGGGCGAGGATGCCACCTTCGACCAATAAAGCGGGCTGTTGCGCGGTAATTGGTGGTGCGGCGTTGTCGGCGCGTTTCACGTAGGTGGGCCGGATAATGCGGCGGCGCACGAAGCGGCCCGGTTCGTAGTCCAACAACTCGGTCACCTCCTCGCCAATGCGCCGCCAGGCTTCGGGCTCGGCCTTCACTGCGTCGGGATCGATCACGGTTTCCTCGACGAGGGGCAGGTCTTCAGGGATGCGCGGCTTGCGTTCGCGCTTGTTCTTTTTCGGCTTGGCAGCTTCGGCCTCCGCCAACAACGTTTCAACGTTTGCGGCGGAGGCTTCATCCTTTCCCGGCTCATCGGCGTCGAGGCCCAGCAACTCCAACTGGTTGGGATCGACCTTCTCACTACTCTTGCCGTAGAGCTTGCGAATCAGCACATCGAGCTTTTGCTCCAAAAGCGAAACCTTCTTCTTCAGGGCTTGATTCTCTTTGGTTAAAGACTGAATGTTGTCTTCCACGTTATGACACTAGCATGCGTGCCAAAATTCGCCAACTTTGTTTTCTTTTATTCTTTTATTTACCTCGCTCATACCAAGCGCGGCGCGCTCCATCACGCAGATCGATCCCATCGGTCAACATCGCCAACGCCTCCGGCGCGAGACTGATCTTGTTGCAATTGGAATCGGAACTTGTCGGCCAACTGAAAGTTCCCTTCTCCAAGCGCTTAGCCAGCACCCAAAGGCCCGATCCATCCCAATAGAGGATCTTCAGGCGATTGCGCCGTTTGTTGGTGAAGACGAACAAAGCTCCGCTAAGTGGATCCTCTTTCAACTGCTCGGCCACGGTTGTGTAGAGACCGTTGAAGCTCTTACGCATATCGCAGGGCTCCAGCGCGATGTAGATTTTGAGGCTGCCAGGGAAACTTAGCATGGCGGCGAGGTGGCGAGGGCTTGGAGCAACTCGACAGCTAGGGAAATTTGCTCGGAGCTGTTGATGTGAAGATAGGCGCCGCCAGCCAGTTCTATACGAATAGGCGTCCCCTGCGAATTATCAGTCTCGTCGGCCTTCGGACTCAAAATCACCTCGGTGAATTTGAGATCCGGTGTAGGGTAGGTAGCCGTTTTGGGTTTTGGTTGCGGGGCATTTTCTCGGGAATCCGATTTTTCGTAGAAACCAGTCTTGCGCCGCCGCTTTTGGACCCAGGTGGCGAAGGTTTGATAGTTCAGGCCGTGGAGTTCGGCGAATTTCGTGCCCGGCAGGCCGCTGCGCTCGAATTCGTCAACAAGGGCTTCACGCTCTTTGCGCGGAGTCCGGACGCGGCCGAGCCGATCAACTTTGAGGAGTTTTTCATCGGGAGGATTCGTAAGTGTCGTAGTCATCACCTACGACACTTACGAAATCTCACGATTTCAACGGGGGCGCGGCGTGACGCTTACATAATTCCAGCATTTGCTTAAGGAAATGCCCAAAATTACTGGTTTTAAATGAATAGGTCAATTGTAATCACTGGAGCTGAGTGAATACCCAGGAAATATTAAATCACCTCACTGCCTCGTTGTAACCGGTCGTGGCTTTTTCGTAGATTGTTGGACCGCAAAGCGTTGGTCGCCGTGGAGCAAATCAAAAAGCGAATTTTGATCCCGGCTTTTGCCTGACATTAGGCCCAAATCTTGCGAAAATATGTTAATGTTAGCCTTTCATGATTGAGGCATTAAGAAGGCCATATCATAATCAACAAGCCCGCTAATAGAATGAGACACACTGCAACCGCAGTGTAAATTAACCCCAAATCTCTTGTTTGCGGAAAGTATCCCAAGCCTAGTCCGATCAAAGTGAGAATAAATGCAATCGATCGGATCAAATTAAGTTTCGGTCGGATCATTAAATTATTGGAACGGTAGAAGGCACCAAATCTAAAATTCTTTCTATGTCAACTTCCTGGAATCCGCTTCCCGGCTCACAATCACGGATACATTCTTCGAACGAGACCTCAATTTCGGTTTGAAGTCTAAAATTAAATCTAAGAGCTAACGCCGCACAAGCGCTAATCCCAGCAACGCCAATACCAAAACCGAACTTGGGGTTTCGCGTATAGAATGCTGTTCCGCCAGAAATCGCGGTCACTATTTCCGCACATTTGTTGAATCCAACGAGTGCAACAGCGAGTCCAGCTATTCGAGCAGCAGTCTCGGCTGTAGTACAACAAATCCTTCGTTCGCAACAATACTTATACTTAAAGCTGCCGCATAATGCGTCGGCGAAGATACCTGAGACTGTTATCCCAATTAGCGCCATAACGCGCCTTTCCAGCGGCGCAATAAGTTTTTTCAATATTGGGTTAAGGCCAAGATAATCTACTGCTCCGGTTGGGTAGTTCGCCGCATAAGCGTACAGATTAAGTCCGCCCTTTTCTTGAATTGGATCATTTGAAAACCAACGGCCGATAAAGCCACTGTAATAGCGATATCCGAAATCTTGATACATTGTTTCAGCGTCGACAAATTGCCCATGGAACCCAAAATCCCACTCGAAATCGTTCGTCGTTGGCGCAAAACCCGCATCTATAATATTGCAAATTCCAAAAGCGCTGTAGCTATATCGTTCCTGAATATTCCCCAAAGTATCGAGAATCGCCGTCGGGTTGAAATAATCATGGGTTACGTAAAGCCTCTCATCGAGCGAACCGGACGCATTGCTGTCGCGGTCGCGTAGCCCCAGATCATCCCGATACCGGTTGCCCCACAAATACTGGCGGTCCGCGCTGGTGTTTGAATCGACCCGTTCTTCAACTGGTCGCCATTCCTCGTTGTAGTAAAAATGCGTTGTCGTCCCGGAAACCGTTTTCGTCGTCCGCCGCGTAGCCCCGTCATAGGCATACGTTGCAACCAGAGCGTTTGCTGTGTCCTTCACCTCCACCAACCGGTTCCAGCCATCCCATTTCAGCCGGTAAAACTTACTCCAATCCCCGTCCTTGTTCGGTGGCATTTGGGTGGCGTTGCCGGCTTGGTCGTAGAGGATGCCAGTGTTTGAGCCGTCGATTTGGGTGATCTGGTTGTCCTGGTTGTGGATGCGGGTTTGGTCGAGGGTTTCGGCACCGTCATCGGCGTTGGTGTAGCGGTCCCAGTTTCCGGTGGGATCGTAGGTCCAGGTCTGCCCATTGGCAGGAATCGCCCCAATGGCGTTTCGGTTGATGTTGAGCGTTCCTCGAGCGAAGTCCGTAACCTGATAGAGCGTATCGTACTCGTATTTTTCGTCCTGACCGCCGCTTGTGGCAGCG
This sequence comes from Verrucomicrobiales bacterium, assembly GCA_965224535.1. Classification (GTDB taxonomy): domain Bacteria; phylum Verrucomicrobiota; class Verrucomicrobiia; order Verrucomicrobiales; family DEV007; genus JBCDHN01. The sequence continues at coordinate 202,157 of CBDCZR010000018.1, read as the reverse complement.
AGATTCGCTTTCCAGATGCGGTTGCCGGCGCGGTCATAGCCCCACTGGAATCGATCCCGGATTGCGCCATTTGCCGTTGTGGACCAGCGCATATCTACCGTCCGTCCAAAGCGGTCGAAGCCGGTGTATTGGTCTCCAGCATCGCCGAGCGGTTGGCTGGCTGTTTTGATGTAGGTGAGGTTCACCGCGGGCTCAGGATACAACACGCGAACCGGCCAGTCCAGTCCAACATAGGTGTATTCGACGGCGCTTTGCGCCTCGCCTTGAATTTTGAGGGACACAACCTGACCGAGGCGGTCGCTGTCGCTGCCGGCGGCGCCGTAGCCAATTTCGACGACTCGGCCGTTTGGGTAGATGACCGAGGTTCGGCGCGTAGTGTTGCCGGTGGAGGCGTCCTCGTAAGTGTAGCTAACAGCGGGGGTTAAGGCATCGACCGAGCCGCTGTGAGCCTGGCTGTCCTTGATGAGTTGGCCGAAATCATCGTATTCGTAGCCGATTTCATTCACCACATTGCCGCTGCCGACGGTTGCGTCATCAAAACTGGTTACTTTGGCGATCATGCTGCGCACTTCGTACTCAGTGGCGATACGTTTGACGGCTTGGTCGATTTCCGCGCCGAAAGTGGTGATGCGATCCTGGGTTTGGCGACCGAGCAGGTCAAAATCGAAGGCGTGGATAGTTTCGTTAGGATCCTTGGTGGTGATGATGTTTCCCTGGATGTTGTGGGTGTGTTCGATGCGGTTGTAGATTCCATCGAGGCCGTCACCGAGGGGTTCGGTTTCATCGTCGCTTTCGGGGTAGATTTTGGCGCGGAGCAAATCAGAACGCGCGATCAACGAATCCTCCAACGTTGTGCCGTAGACCCATCTTGTGACCTGGTTGCCAGTTTCGTCGTTGATCAAAGTTAGGCGCGTCATTTGACCGTCAGGGCCGTAGGCGAACTCTGTGATTCGTGGCGCTTCGGCGCAGGGATTTGTTTGTTCCTTGTTCTTGGCGCTTGGTGCTTTGTTGCAGTACGGATCTATGCCCTCCAAGAGGCGGATTCTTCTTCCGGTTGCGTCGTTCTTCCACCGGGTTTCGATTCCGTTGGGATCGATGGTGGCGTTGCCTTGGCCGTCTTTTCCGTAGCGGGTGCTGGTAACCAAGACCAAATCACTGCGCTCAGGGATGCTATCCGGGCGGCTAAGAGTCGCCCCTCCTTGAGTGCCGAAATCCGCAGTGGCGAGGCTTCGCCCAATGGGATCGAAATAGTTCGCTGTATAACTACGTCGCGCCTTGGGTTGCGTGTCGTTTGGGCCGTTGAGCGGGCCGAAACCGGTGGCGTCATGAAACCGTTTGTAGGTGGTGATCAGGACTACTTCGCCTGCTTCGTTGTAGCCGGTTGCGGATTGCTCGTAGATCGTGTCGCCGGCTGTTTGATTTGCAGGGCTATGCGTTACCGGAATATTCCCAAAACCCGTAGCCGATCCGTCATCCGCATAATAGGCGCAATCATAAAACGTGGTCGCCGGTTGGTTGGTCTCCGGATAAACCGTGTTGCTGGCAAAGGGGTGGATGCTGACTCCGTTTACGGTGTGGGTGCGATAGGTTGCGCTACGCATCGGCAGCAACGCGCCTTGGTTGCCTTGCTTGACGGAGAGCTTTTTCTGATAGGTGGCTACATGGCCGTGAGCCGGGTCGGTTGCCGCATAGTACTCGTTGAGGTAAACCAGGCCATCGTGTTGCTTGAGCGTGACCGTCAGGTTGCTGTTGCCCGGCGCAGGCTCGGTAACGCTCTCAATCGCCGATGGTTTGGCGGAAATCGTGACCCGGCCATCGCCGTTATATTGCAGGTATTCGAACCATTTCTTGCCCGTGGCGACTTCTTCCAGCTTGCTCAAAATCGTCGTGCCCTTGCTATTGGTATAAACCGTGCGGCGATTGCCGTCGGGCAGGGTTTCGGTGGTTTTCCGCGTCCAGACGTTGTAATTCGTGGTCTGGGGCGGGTTGGGGTTGGATTCGTAGGTGTAGGAGTAGGTTTCGCGGCCGCCGCGGATCTTTTCCTCAACCACGCGCTGGTTGGTGTCGTATTTGAAAGCCAGCTTGCTGGAAGCGGCGATTTCCGCGTTACTGGCTGTCAGCGGGTCGATACCGCGCTTTAGCAGCCGCGCGTAGCCCTCCGAGCTAACAACATAGCGAAGCGCATGAGCGAAGCCATTCGCCTGGCCCTCCCGGTAATAGCGGTAGTAGTTTTGGCGCAGCAACCGCCAGCTAGCGGCCTCGGCATCATAAGCGCCGATGGATACGCGTTTCAGGTCGCCCAAACTGCCAAACGGCAACCCGTTGCCGTAATACTCGTAGTCCGCGCGGCGCACATCGGCGCCATGGACGCGCAAGGTAACCGATTTAAGCCTTCCGGCCAGGTTGCCGCCGAAATAGGTGTAGTGATAGCCGCTGGTCAGTTCGCCGTCTTCACTGACGAATTCCATCCGTTCCAGCTCAAAGTTTCCGTTGTAGACAGCCGAGGTGATGTGCCCGAAGCGGTCGATCATTTGTTTGAGCCGGCCGCGCAATTCTTCGGGCAAGGAATCATCGTTATCAAAAAACACCCAGCGCGTCCCGTCTTTGCGCAATAGCTCGAATTCTATGGGTTGCTGATTTTACCCCGGCGCTCGAATCACATCGTTACGCAGATCGCGCATCGAGCACAGTTCACCCCAATCGCCAAAACGCATGGTTCGCGCTCCGCTTTTGCGATTGGAACTGAAAAAATCGCGCCGCGCCTCGAACACGCCGTTCACAAAACCTCGCGATCCGATGGCGACGCCCTTGGTGAGATAACGCACCCGGCAATGAAGCAACTCTCGCCGGCTCAACTTGCCGCCCTGGCTCCAAACCGCCTCCACCTGCTCGCGGCTTACCCCGCGCCGGATAGTTTTGCCGGATTCATCGATTTGCTCCTCTCCACGTCCGAAAAACCACGTGCGATAAAGCGCAATCGCCTCCTTCCATTGGACGATGCCGCCATCTAGACCCAACTCATCACCCACCGCTGTCCGGATCGCGCTTTTCGCCCGCTTTTTCCCAGCTAACGCCTCAGCATATCCGCACCAACGATAATCCTTGGGATCAGCCACCAATCCGGCACGCACCGGGTTAAGATCGATGTAAGTTGCCATCGTCATCAGCGCATCGCGTTTGCCCTCCACCAAGACGCTTCCGTAACGCGATTCCCACAGCGTGCCGCGCCTATTATGCTTCTTATTGTACCAGGCCGAAAACCTGCGCTTGAGCATGTGCATGAACTTGGAGATATCGAACATCTGTCCCTTGATGCGCTCGATAATGTCAGTAGCTCCGGCTTCATTGCCTTGGGAACGAAAATGATTTACCCGCCAGCGGACTTCCTGGATATATTGCTCGCTAAAGGCGATTTTCATCCGCGAGAAAAGCGCTTCCTCGCTAATTTCATCACGCATCTTCTGGGCATAGTCGCCGTTTGGCGTAGTAAGAAGAATGTGAAAGTGATTTGACAAGCAACACCAAGCCAACGCCTCCAACCCGCAAAAGCTGAGCAACTGCTCCATGAGTCGGCGAAAATGCTCCTTCTCCTCATTATGTAGGAGAAACTCGCCACCTACTATTCTGGAGTAAACGTGATAGCAGGCCAAATCCTGCTGCTCGGCAGCCAAGATGCGTGTGTTCATGGGAGATTTCTGGTTCGCCGATCATCTAGACCAGTGCTTTTCAACAGTCAAGATGTTTTAATGTAAATTTCGCCTCATCGCTTCTTATTCCGAATTCCGCACTCCGAATTCCGAATCTGAACCCCTCGGCGCGCCGAATCGAGTGGTTTACGGCGAAAACGGCGAGGTATTTTTGAGCGGTCTGGACATCGACCAAAACGGCCAGCTCGATGAAGCCAGCAACGACCGCCTAACTCGCTCCGAAACCAGTTTCGACCGCGACGAGTCCGGCCACTGGTGGCGGATCACCAAATCCTGGACCTGGCCCAAAACCAATGACGCCACCAAAGTCTTGCTCGGCCAGACGAAAAGCCGCGTCACCGGCTTTGCAGATAGAAGCGACGAAAACTACGGCCGCCTCGTGAGCGAAACCATCCAACGTAGCGCAGGTTTGCAACCTGCGACCACCTTAACATATATCAATCGCGAAACCGGCCAAACCACCACCATCCAGCGCAAACCCAACTTCGAGGTTATATCAATAAGCGTAGCCGGCCTGGTCCATTCGGTCACCGAGCGCCAAACGATAGAGAACAAAGAACAAAGCACAAAGAACCAAGCACCGCGCAGCAACAAAGCACAAAACACAAAGTACAACGAACGCATCGTCCGCCACGAGTACGACTCGTTAGGACGAAAAGTGGCCACCATCGATCCCCGAACCGGCAAAACGACCGTGGAGTACGACGCCAAAACCGGACAAATCGCCAAAAGCACCGACGCCGCCGGCAACGCATCGACTTATGCGTATTACGGCCCCGAAGAACCAAATGCCGGCAAGCTCAAGAGCATCACCAACACCCTCGGCAAAACCCAGAGCTTCACCTACAACCCCCGCGGCCAAAAAATCACCTCCAGCGGCGAAACCGACTATCCCACTTGCCACGAGTACGACGACTACGGCCAGTTGGTGAAACTCATCACCTTCCGCGAAGAACCGCTCAAGGAGACGAAACAAGGCGCTGCCGGCGGCCCGCCAACCCGAGCCGAAATGCTCGCCAGCATCGCCACTCCCGACGTGACCACCTGGGTCCACGATGAAGCCACCGGCGTCCTCTTGAAAAAGATCTACGCCGACGGCAAAGGCCCGAAATACGAATACCATCCCGACGGCCGATTGAAGAAGAGAACCTGGGCCCGCGGCCTCCAGACCCACTACGAGTACGACCCCGCCACCCTCGCCCAAACCAAAACCTGGTATGCCGACGCCGAAGGCAACGCGATCGAAGAAACTCATTCTGCCCCCATCATTCTGCAACACAACCGCAGCGGCCAAGTCATCGCCGTGGACGACGCCACCGGCCGCCGCACCTTCGAGCGCGACGAATTCGGGCGAGAGATCGCCGAAATTCTCCCGAATGGCCAACGAATTGAGCGTGATTATGCGGATGACAATGGACAGCTGAGTGTGGTAAGGTTGTTGAATCCCAACGGACAGAACGTGTATCAGACCGATTACAGCTATAACCCAAACGGAACCCTCGCTTCCGTGAACTCCGGCAAGGACCTCTTCGAATACGGCTACGCCGATGGCGCGCCAAACTTGTTGGCATCCGTCACCGGTTCCGTTACTCACACGACCTACCAGTACGAACCCAACCGCAACCTAATCACCCAAGTTCACAATCAACGCCGCGTTGGTTTGGCCAATGCGCAAAGCACAACAAACCAAGAACAAAATCGAACAATCTCCTCGTTCGATTACAAAAACGACGAAATCGGCCGCCGCGTTGAAGTTGCCATGGCGGGCGAGGGCCTGGAAAACCCCGGTTGGGATTGGGGCTACAACGACCGCAGTGAACTGCTCCGCGCGGAGCCCAAACTTCCAAATAACAACCTTGGCAAGGCTTATGCCGCAACGAGTTGATATCCAAGGTTTTCGGCCTGTTTTTCGAGGTTCTTGATTCGGCGTTTCAGCACCGCCTCCGGAACCTTACTCACCACCTCCTCTTCGTAGCTGCGTTGGGTGGTGATCAGCGCATAGATGATTCGGGCCATCTTGTGCGCGGTTGCCGAGATCCCTTCGGCTTTGCCCAGCTTCGCCTTCATTCGCCGGCAGAAGTTGCCCAGTGCGTTGTCGCTGCGCCACAGCGTCATCGCGCACATCCGAAGTTGATCGGAGATGCGGCTCTTGATCCGCCGTGTTTTGGCCCGGCCTAACGGTTTGCTGCCCGAAATCCGGTTGTCCGGACAGAGCCCCAGCCACGAAGTGAAGTGCTGGCTACTGCTGAAGCGCTCCCGAAACGCATCGCCTCCCCCAATCTCACAGATCAGCGTGCTGAGCAATCCGCTGGAGACTCCGGGGATGAGGCTCAAGTCGGTCCCGTAAATGCGCGCGGCTTCGCCCCGGATGTCGAAGCATGGCTCGTGCTTGGTGGCTTGTTTGCGCGCGCTCACGCTCCCGGCTACGGGCAGACTCGCCGGGCTTGAAGGCGCCGAGTCCGAATCTGCGTTCTGCAACGCGTAACAACGGCCTTCGGGCTTGGGTTCTTCGCGCTTTTGGTAGGCCGCCATCAATTGGGAGAGCTCCTGTTCGATCGCTTCGATTTGCTCGTGAAGCTGCTTCCAGCGCTGATAGGCCAGCTGGAGGGATAGAACGTATTCCTGGCGAAAGTTGCCGTCCAAGGCCTTGATCACGGTTTGTTTCGGCGTCTTGCAACGTCCGTCGCGCAGGCTCTCCAGGTAAACCGGATCGCGCTGGCCGGCGATGATCGCTTCGATGATGCGCCGCCCGCTGACTCCGTCAATGTCGCTGATCACGTGGTGCAGTTGCACGTTCATCTCGGTCAACACTTTTTGCATGTGCAAGATGGCCTGGCATCCGCCGCGAATCAGCTCCTGGCGCTGGCGGTGCAAAAAGCGCATGCCGAGCACTTCTTGGTCCGGGACGAAGGATTTGCGCAGCAACCCCGCGGTATGCAGGCGCTGGATCCATTGCGCGTCCTGGACGTCGCTCTTGCGCCCGGGGACTGATTTGAGGTGGCGGGCGTTGACGACGAAGCATTCGATGCCGTTTTCCTCGAGCACTTGGTAGAGGGTGACCCAGTAGTTGCCCGTGCTTTCCATGGCCACGGTGGTAATGGAGCATTGCTTGAGCCATTGCACTGCTTCGCGCAGGTCTTCGTTGAAGGTGCCGAAGGTGCGAACCGCTTCGGGGTCGCGATCTGCGGGCACTGCCAGGACGATTTCTTCAGCGCCGACGTCGATGCCGGCAGCGTCGGGATTGCACACTTGGTTGAGAAGCGTTTTTTGGGTTTTGGTCTTTTTGGTCTTTTTCTTTTGCGATTTCTTGGCCATGTTGAATTTCGTTTGAACTGAAAATCGCAGTGCGAGCGGACCGGCTTTTCGAACAAATAGCAGACTTCCAAACGGGATAGCGCAAAGCTGCAAAGCCCTGCGCTTCACCAGGAACCAGCCCGCGAAAAGTCGGGACCATGCTTAAAAACGGGTACGTAATCACCAAAGTAACGACGGCCTTGGTTTCCGCTCGCACTGCATCCCGCCATGTTGGGGGAGCGTCAGTCCGCCTGCCAAGTTATTTCCGCGTCAGCGTCACCTGTGATTCTTTTGCTTAAAACTGAAAACTTAAAACTTCACACTTATTCCTACAACGGCCTCGGCAACCGTGAAACCGCCACCGAAGGCCACGTCACGACCACCTACCAAACCAACGCGCTCAATCAATACACCGCGATTGCGAAAGGGGAGCGAGAACAAAAGTCCGAATATGATCCGAACGGAAACCTGATCGAGGACGAAAACGCCACCTACATCTGGAACGCAAACAATCGCCTCGTTCGCGTCGAAAAGAACTCCGGCATTGTGGCGACCTACCAATACGACTATATGGGCCGCCGCACTCGGAAAACGGTTCGTCAGCCCGATGGTTCCACGACCCAAAGCGAATTCGTTTACGACGGTTGGAACGTGATTGCCGAGTTCGAAACGAAAACAACCAAGCACAAAGAACAAAACACAAAGAACAGCGCCGCGCGCTACTACACCTGGGGACGCGATCTCAGCGGAACTTTACAGGGCGCTGGTGGTGTAGGCGGATTGTTGAGCATTCGGATCGAAAGTGACGACTCCAAGGGCGAGCTACTGTATCCGAGCTACGATGCGAACGGGAACATTTCGGAGGTGGTTGACAGCAACGGGATGGTCCGTGCTGCGTTTCAATATGGACCGTTTGGGAATTTAATCAGCGGAAGCGGCGATTTGGCGGAGGAGATTCCGTTCCGGTTCAGCACGAAGTATTTTGATGATGAGACCGGGTTTAATTATTACGGCTTCAGGTACTATGTGCCGGAAATTGGTCGCTGGCTTAGCCGGGATCCCATCAGGGAAAGAGGTGGGGCGAATCTGTATGCATTTGTACAAAATTCACCGACAATTTCGTTCGATCTGCTTGGATTGGCTGTTCCCCAGGACAACGATCTTGATGCTCAAAAAGTGTGTAAGTGCCTAAATTTCTACCTCGAAACCGAAGATCTGAATTCCGGTAGAGGTGGCATAAAATACAAATTGCCAGCCGATGGTGGCACGATCCCCGTCAAAACACCCAAGAGGAAACTAGGGCCGATTGGGCTTGGCGGTGGCGCTGATATTAATTGGATGATTCTTTCTGAATGGATTGAATCAGATTGTTGTAAATCGGTCAGAGGGAAGGGTGCAGTCTTGCAAGTGAAGTTACGCAAAATCAAGCCTGACCACTCAAACCTGAATGATCCATACAAAGGTCCTGGCGATCTGGTGAAAGAGGACAAGATTGGGGCAGGAGGTCAAACGGTTCAGGCTGTCGGATTTGAAGACCAACGACCGATCAACCATCTTCCCGCCTTTAAAATGGATCAATTGGGAGGGATTGATGCTCCTCCTGCTATACCCGATGAACTTTTGGAATACAATGATCGAAAGATTAAGTATTCAATTAACATCACTTTCCAAGAAACGCTTTGTGCTGATTTCACCTTCTTTCTCGACATGTCCGGAAAACCTGATGATCTAACACCAGGTGTGGGACAGGAAGAACACGATGAATAACGGTTCTTACGATGATTAAGATTCGATACGCGATTGGTGCAGTTTTTGGTTTGTTGTGTATTGGCGTATTTCTCTTAGGCCAGAAGTCACATAGAATTCCAGAAGGATTCGTACCACGGTATTACCTGGAAGAACAGAAAGTGTCATATCGATACATCAATAGTCGAGGCCATGAGTTGATTGCCGGGCCTACTAAGCTCCAGAATTTTCCAAACTTGAGCGAAGTAGAGAAGTTTAAGGGTCGAAAGCACCGTTTCCATGTGGAGGCGAAAACTGATAAGCCTTATGATTACCCGATCGCATTGGCCGTTTGGTGCAACGGAAAACTGGAACTTGTTTCGATGAGAAAAACTGGAGAACGATCTTGGATTTCGGCGCCTTTCCTCTTTGTGGGCGATATTGGTAGTGACAATTTTGAAAGTACGACTTGGGCGGGTATAAAATTATGTAGCGTACATCACTTTGCGAAGAGGGTCGTCAGCACCCACGATTTCGATGGGGCTGGAAAGAGGTTTAGTGCACAATCAACGGCAGGCGATGCGTCAGAAAACTTAGCCCGATGACTTTTTAGCTTCCCAGGCACCGCCCTCGTCCACCAGTATTATTCGCAGTTTGCAGCGTTCCCCCAACTCCCGGGGCGCGTGTGGCCCACCACGGGGCGTGGGTGAGCTAAGCAGGTAGGCCTTGGGAGCCCCTTGGGAGCCCGTAGTGTCAAAAAAACAAACAGCCCGATGAATGATTGCGTAGCTTAGAAGTTATTTTGGTTAAGAGATAAGAGATGGCGATTACCATGGCGCGCACAACACAAGCAGAACCCGTCTTGCAACGAATGGATTCTGGAATCTCCCTAAACGGTGGAGAAGATTGGGGAGAAGATTGGGGGAGAAGATTGGGGAAGATTGGGGACAGGGTAAATCTACGTAAGAAATCGCCACAATCAGATTTTTCACAATTTCAGCTTGCCTATTCTCGACACCTGCTCATTCTCAGATATGAGAATCGCCCGAATCCTTGGTCCGAGCACTTACGGTAGCAATTGTTACCACGTCATGTCGCGCGCCATTGAGGGCGCATGATCTTCGATGACGTCGCCAAGGAGAAATTCCGCGCATTGCTCGACGTTCACCTGCGTTTTGCCCAGATTCGCAGCATCACTTTCTGCATCATGGGCAACCACTTTCATCTGCTTGTGGAAGTGCCCCATCCCGATGAAAATCCGCTGCGCGATGCGCCGGATTCCGCGTTTCTCGATCATCTGGAGATATTATACAGCAAGAAGACCGTCGAGATGATCGCGACGCAGTTGGAGGACTATCGCGATAGCGGAATGCACTCGCAAGCCGAGGCGTTGCGGGAACGTTATCTATCGCGGATGCGCGATCTCTCCATCTTTATGCGCGAGCTGAAACAACGCTTCACCCAATGGCATAACAAGCGCGCCAAACGTAAGGGACCGCTCTGGCAAGATCGCGTCAAGAGCGTGGTGGTGCAGAACAGCGAATCGGCGTTGAGAACAATGGCAGCGTATATCGATTTGAATCCGGTGCGCGCGAAACTGGTAGCCGATCCGAAGGATTATCGCTGGAGCGGGTATGCCGAGGCGGTCGCGGGAAAAGCGGCGGCGCGCGGGGGCCTGAAGGCGCTGGTCGGTGAGGTGATACAGGGCGATTTCGAGGCGGATTCGTGGCCGGCGGTGCAGCGAATGTATCGCTGTTGGCTGTATGAAGACGGTCGGGAGCGGGAAGATGAAGAGGGCAACGTGACGAAGCGCGGTTTCGCAGCGGAGATTGCCGATGACGTTCAGGCGCGGGAAGGAGCGTTGGCGCGGAGGGTTTTGGTGAGGGCGCGGGTGCGTTACTTCAGCGATGGTGTGGCGCTGGGAACCAAGGCGTTCGTTGAGGAGTTGTTCGATGTGCGGCGGCGAGCTTTCGGAGTCAAACGGTTGGATGGAGCCCGCAAGATGAAGGACGTGGATTGGGGTGGATTGATGAATTTGCGGGATCTACGCGGCGAGGTGTGAGGTGGCCCATATTGCGCTGCTAGGTTTTGCGGAATGCGGAATGACGATCAGAGCGATCCAATAGGGCAATTTTGCCCGGAGCCGACGGATTTGGCCCTCCAGGATAACGGAATTTCACGTTAGCGAGGTTTTGGCCGGTTTGTGTGCCGGTATGCGTTGCGCATCGACCAACGCGACTTAGATTTCAGGAATGCACGATGTCTCATGCAAATATAGACCGTCCCCATTTCTGGTCCTGCAAATATAGACCGTCCCCATTTCTGGTCCGTCCCCATTTCTGGTCCCGTCCCCATTTCTGGTCCCTGGACGAGGCGTTGCCGATGAATGGTCGCGCTCAAATCACCGTCGTCTTCCAAAACGAGGGCGAGCAGACCATCTCGCAGCCCGTGGAGCTGAAGCCGCGCACACGATACACGCTGGGCTGCTGGATCAGGGGGCACGCGGCGCGGGGTAACGCTTGGGCACGGGTGCGAACCGATGCCGACGAGGCCAAACCGGCGGGTTGGGAAACGAATCGTGCCTTGCAGGGCCATTCGGAGTGGACGCTCTACCAAACGACCTTCACGACGCCTGACAAACCCACCAAAATCACCGGCCAGGTCGAAGTGGTTTGGCATTTGTCAGGGCAGGGCATCTTCCGATTCGATTTCGTTAGCCTGGTCGAAGGCGACGCGCCGCCCGAGCCGCCAAATACCGCGCCTCGCCTTCGCAGCGATCGCTTCGAAGTGAAAAAAGACGCCGTTTTCGGCATCGCTGGTCCCGGTTTGCTGCGCAACGACGACGATCCGGAGCGCGACGAACTCAAGCTTGTCTCCGCGACCGAGCCGAGCCACGGCACGGTGCGAATTTCGCCCGATGGCGGGTTTACCTATCGTCCTCAGCCGGGGTTTGCCGGTGACGATGCGTTTTTCTACGAAGTCGAGGACGCGCGCGGCGCCCGGGCTCGCGCCGAGGTCCGCCTAACCATCGCCGACTTCCCGCCGCCGCCCGGTTTGATCGCTAACGAGTCGTTTGAGAACGGCACGGAGCGCTGGACGATCGCCGAACCCTATCACTTTGCCCAAAGCGAAACTACCGCGCGGTCGGGGACGCACTCGCTGCGCGTGGACAGCCGGGATTCGCCCCAATTCGCGGGGTTGGAGAAGCTTCCGTTTCGCTCCGGCAAACGCTATCGGCTCAGCGCCTGGGTTCGCGGCGAAAACGTGCATGGCGGCGGGATCGGCCTGCAATACGTCGAGCCAGATGGACGCCGCCGTTGGGCGACGCAACCGGTTAGCGGCACTTTTGACTGGCGCAAGGTCTCGGTCGAAATCGGATCGGCCCGCGAACCGGTCGATGGCGGCTCGCTCGACATTTTGGCCAGTTTTACCGCGGGCAAGGCTTGGATCGACGACGTGACGGTGGTGGAAACGGCCCTACCCATCAAGCTGTTCATCGACGGCCACAGCGTCACCGGCGGGGTGATCCCGATTTTGGAGGAGTTCGGCCGTGACGCGGTCGAGAAGGGCATCATCGAGCGCAGCATCGAGGTTACGCGTTCGCCGAACACCGAAAAGCAGGCATTTCTCACCGGCGCGCCGTTCGATTTCGCCGCGATTTGCACCTGGTCGCAGCCGCCCTACGACGAAGACCTACCCGCCGAGCTGTCCCGCAAAACGGAGTGGAAACGCTGGTTCGCCGAACGGGAATCGCCGCCGCAAATGGTGCTCTACAACTGGCAGCCGTGGGGATTGCACCATTGGCCGGAGGGTTTCGAGCGGCTCGAACGCGATTACCGCGGCATTGCGAAAAAAGCAGGCCTGCCGATCGCGCCGGGGACCCTAGCATTCACAAAATACGTGCGCCGCGCCAGCCCGGAAGATCCGATGATCGCGCTGCGCCAGCTCTACCACGCCGATTTTCATCACGCCGGCCGCGAGGGCAATTACCTGAAGGCGTGTTGCCTGTTCGCCGCGATCACCGGCAAGAGTCCGGTCGGGCTAACGCACGTGTTCCCCATGGATCAACCCTTCGGCTGGCCGCCGGAGACGCTTACCGCGGCGGATGCCAAGCTGATGCAAACCGTGGCCTGGGAAGCGTGGCGCGAGGCGAATGGGGAGTAGTCCCGGCTCCGTTTATTTGGCCTCTTGCGGCTTTTCGGAAAGCACTTTTTGCACCTCCGTTTCAGAAAAATCGGTCAGATCGGCGATTTCCGCTGGTGAGAGGCCCTTGTCCGCCATTCGCCAAATGACGGCGTGTTGGATTTCTTCGCGGCCCTTCACAAGGCCCTCTTCAATAAATAGGTCGTAAGCAGTCTTCATTTTTTTCTCGGATTTTCGCCCCAAATCGGCGAGCTTCGGCGGTTGATTGACCGACTCCGTCTATTTGGCCTCTTGAGGCTTTTCGGAAAGCACTTTTTGCACCTCCGTTTCAGAAAAATCGGTCAGATCGGCGATTTCCGCTGGTGAAAGGCCCTTGTCCGTCATCCGCCAAATGACGGCGTGTTGGATTTCCTCACGGCCCCTTTCCAGGCCTTCTTCGCGGCCCTTCACAAGGCCTTCTTCAATAAATAGGTCGTAAGCTGTCTTCATTTTTTTCTCGGATTTTCGCCCCAAATCGGCGAGTTTCTCAGTTAGTTTCGGCGATTGATCGACCGTAATCGACACGCTGATGTAGGTCAGCAGCATCAGGAAACTATCCCCAACTCCGCTTTCTTTCAACACCTCAGTCAAGATCGCCTCCTTGTCATCGAGCCACTCAAAGATCTCACCCCGCGCCACGGCTTGCATCAGTGTTAGGCCCAGAAAACACAGCTTCGACTGCGGCAACTCCTCCTCCGGGATCTTGTCCAGCGGCACGGGAATGATCTCGAAACTGGGCGTCAGATCGCCAAAATCCTCCTTCGCGCCCGGCGAAAAATCGACCATCGCGGTAAAATTCAGCGGCTGAGTCCACTCCTGCGTTCCTTGATAAAGCACCAACGCCACGGCCGGCGGCAGCTTCTCGCCGCGCTCGCGATCGGCCGATTTGACCCAATCCATCCACGCCCCAGTCAGATAACGCAACGTGCGCAGCGGCATGAACGCATCGGGATTTTTCTGATGCTCCCACAAGTTATAGAACCAGCCTCCAGGGCCTTCAGCGGCGTTGTTGCCCTTCACTTTCCACAACAGATCCGAGGCGAAGGGACGCAGATCCTTGTCGATATAGGAATTGGGCGCCAACTCCAAATCGCCCAGCCCGCCGTAAGCGGAAATGACCGCGGGAGGAACCTTCCACTCCAGCAGGGGACGGGAAACGGCCTCTTGCTTGAAGTAGCCGCGGTAGAACGAATCGTTGCGCTGATGATAGAGCCGTTCCTCATCCGGCTCGTCGTCGTGGGTTTGGGCATCATCTTCGGCCATGTCGTCATCGTTAGGCGACCCGCGCTTTCATGGCAACCCCCAACCTGCTGAGGTGCAATTCCGGCGTTCGTCTGCACGTGTTCCTGAAAACCCCACGTTTCGATGAAACTCTTTTCCCTCTTCCTTTTCCTCAGCGCCGCAACCCTCCACGCGCAGCAAAACCCGCCGACTACCGTCGAAAACGACGTCGAAATCCCAATGCGCGACGGAACCATCCTGCGCGCCGACGTTTTCCGGCCGGCTAAGCCAGGCACCTACCCCGTCCTTATGGCCCGCACCGCTTACGGACGAAAGCGCTTCCACAAAGACGCGCGATACTTTGCCGGCCACGGCTACATCGTTGTTTGTCAGGATGCGCGCGGCCGCCATGGCTCCGATGGAGTCTGGGACGGCTGGTGGGATGCCGACAAAACCAACGACGACGAGGATGGTTACGACACCGTTCAGTGGTGCGCCGATCCTAACATGCTCCCTAAAGCTAACGGTAAAGTTGGGACCTTCGGCGGTTCCTACAACGCGTTCCTGCAATGGCGAACCGCCGCCGCCGCGCCTCCCGCACTGGTGTGCATGGCCGCGCAGAGCATCCCGGCGAAGTACACCCAACTCGAAGGCCCCGGCTCGATCCGCCCCGGCCGACGGCTGCAATGGTGGGCGTCGATGACCAACGACGTCAGAAAACGCAATGGCGATCCCGCATGGATGTACCAGCGCGAAAAGTGGCTGAAGTTCGTTCCGCTGGGCGAATTACCGCGTCTAAGTTTACATTAAAACATCTTGACTGTTGAAAAGCACTGGTCTAGATGATCGGCGAACCAGAAATCTCCCATGAACACACGCATCTTGGCTGCCGAGCAGCAGGATTTGGCCTGCTATCACGTTTACTCCAGAATAGTAGGTGGCGAGTTTCTCCTGCATGACGAGGAGAAGGAGCATTTTCGCCGACTCATGGAGCAGTTGCTCAGCTTTTGCGGGTTGGAGGCGTTGGCTTGGTGTTGCTTGTCAAATCACTTTCACATTCTTCTTACTACGCCAAACGGCGATTATGCCCAGCAAATGCGCGATGAAATTGGCGAGGAAGCGCTTTTCTCTCGGATGAAAATCGCCTTCAGCGAACAATATATCCAGGAAGTCCGCTGGCGGGTGAATCACTTTCGTTCCCAAAGCAATGAAGCCGGAGCTACTGACATTATCGAGCGCATCAAGGGACAGATGTTCGACATCTCCAAGTTCATGCACATGCTCAAGCGCCGGTTCTCGGCCTGGTACAATAAGAAGCATAATAGGCGCGGCACGCTGTGGGAATCGCGTTACGGAAGCGTGTTGGTGGAGGGCAAGCGCGATGCGTTGATGACCATGGCGACCTATATTGATCTTAACCCGGTGCGTGCTGGTTTGGTGGCTGATCCCAAGGATTATCGCTGGTGCGGATATGCTGAGGCGTTGGCGGGGAAGAAGCGGGCGAAAAATGCGATCCGGACAGCGGTGGGTGATGAGTTGGGTCTAGATGGTGGCATCGTCCAATGGAAGGAGGCGATTGCGCTTTATCGCACGTGGTTGTTTGGACGTGGAGAAGAGCAATTCGATGAATCCGGTAAAACTACCCGGCGCGGGGTAAGCCGCGAGCAGGTGGAGGCGGTTTGGAGCCAGGGCGGCAAGTTGAGCCGGCGAGAGTTGCTTCATTGCCGGGTGCGTTATCTCACCAAGGGCGTCGCCATCGGATCGCGAGGTTTTGTGAACGGCGTGTTCGAGGCGCGGCGCGATTTTTTCAGTTCCAATCGCAAAACCGGAGCGCGAACAATGCGTTTTGGCGATTGGGGTGGCCTTTGCTCGATGCGCGATCTGCGCAACGATGTGATTCGAGCGCCGGGTGAAAATTAGCAACCATTGAATTCGAGCTATTGCGCAAAGACGGGACGCGCTGGGTGTTTTTTGATAACGATGATTCCTTGCCCGAAGAATTGCGCGGCCGGCTCAAACAAATGATCGACCGCTTCGGGCATATTACCTCGGCTGTCTACAACGGAAACTTTGAGCTGGAACGGATGGAATTCGTCAGTGAAGACGGCGAACTGACCAGCGGCTATCACTACACCTATTTCGGCGGCAATTTGGCCGGACGGCTCAAATCAGTGACCTTGCGCGTCCATGGCGCCGATGTGCGCCGCGCGGACTACGAGTATTACGGCAACGGGCTGCCGTTTGGCAGTTTGGGCGACCTGAAACGCGTATCCATCGGCGCTTATGATGCCGAGGCCGCTAGCTGGCGGTTGCTGCGCCAAAACTATTACCGCTATTACCGGGAGGGCCAGGCAAATGGCTTCGCTCATGCGCTTCGCTATGTTGTCGGCTCGGAGGGCTACGCGCAGCTACTAAAGCGCGGTATCGATCCGCTGACGGCCAGCAACGCGGAAATCGCCGCTTCCAGCATGCTGGCCTTCAAATACGACGCCAACCAGCGTGTGGCCGAGGAAAAGATCCGCGGCGGCCGCGAAACGTATTCCTACATCTACGAATCCAACCCCAACCCGCCCCAGACCACGAATTACAACATCTGGACGCGGAAAACCACCGAAACGCTGCCCGACGGAAATCGCCGCACCGTTTATACCAATAGCAAGGGCACCACCATTTTGAGCAAGCTGGAAGAAGTCGCCACGGGCAAGAAATGGTTCGAATACCTGCAATATAATGGAGATGGCCGGGTCACCATTTCCGCCAAACCATCGGCGATTGAGAGCGTTACCGAACCCACGCCGGGCAACACCAACCTGACCGTCACCCTGAAGCAACACGATGGCCTGGTTTACCTCAACGAGTACTATGCAACCACCGACCCGGCTCAAGGCCATGTGGCGACCTATCAAAAAAAGCTCTCCGTCAAACAAGGCAACCAAGGCGCGTTGCTGCCGATGCGTAGCGCCACTTATCGCACCCACACCGTAAACGGCGTTAGCATCCATCCCTTTGCCAGCAACACGGTTTATCCGGAGACCAACCAGCCGGCAACCACGTTTTATGATTGCGCCTATTATGCCGATGACGGCTCGGCTACGGGTTTTGGGAATATTCCGGTAACGCACAACCCTGCCAATCAAACAACCGGCGACACAATCTACGAGCAAACCACGACCGGTTACAACGAGGTCGGCGAGGTGATTTTGACGGCAACTTTCAAACGCTTTCACGACGCCACCGGTCTCGGCCCGCTCAACGGCCCAAATGACGCACAGCCCAAAGCGCGGCGTAGTTATGCCGCCAACTATTTCGACCCAATCGGGCGAAGCCTCGCCACCGCCGATTTCGGCACGAATGGAGGGGCGGGCTTGACGCGTCCTGACTCGGTTCCGGAACGTTCGGACGTGATTCTCGTCACCAGCACCCGCTACGGAAAAGACGGCCAAGGCAACGCCACCATCGATCCCAACGGCATCGAAACGCGCTGGAAGAACGACGCCGCGGGCCGCCAAATCCGCCTTTTAGAGGGAATCGACCCATGCTACAGCAACGAAGCACAAAGCACGAAGAACAAGGAACAAATAAACCCCTGCGCCGAGCGCCACGAATCACAGAGTTCGCCTACGGCCCTGATGGCCAAATGACGCGCCTAACACTGATCAACGACGAAACCGGCAATCAAGTCACCAGATGGGTTTACGGCACAGCGCTGGATGATTCGCTGGTGGCGCGCTCTGATTTGCTCCGCGCCAAAATCTACCCCGAAAGCGACGACGAAACCGAGCCGCTTGGTGACGGTCTGGATGGTGTCTACAATCGCATCGAACACACTTACAATATCCAGGGCAACATCATCACCACCAAGGATCCTAACGAAACTATCCACGCCTTCGATTTCGACCTGCTCGGCGGCCAAATTCAGGATCGCATCACCGCCTTCGGCGACAACATCGACCAGGCCGTCAAACGCATCACCACGGAATACGAAGTGCGCGGCATGGTCGCCAAAGTCACCAGCTTTGATGACGCAACCGTCGGCAGCGGCAATGTGGTGAATGAAATTGGCTACGAATATTAATCCGAAAATTAAATAGCCGACACTTCACGCGGCACAGAATTTTACTTTTGGGCTGTTGAAATACTGGATTACTCTGCTTGGGGATTTCTGAAGCATTCTCAGGAAGCTTATGACATTAGCCTTCAATTCAGCGAGGGTCCTTGGCGCCTTCTTCCCGTGGACGTTCTTCTTGATATCGCGATTCAGATATTCATCTGGATTGAGTTCAGGGGAGTACGCGGGAATGTAGAAGAGCTCTATCTCGGACTCGTTCGCCTTGGCCCACGCTTTGACTTTTTTGCCATGATGCACAGAAAGATTGTCTGCAATAAAGAACACTTTTCGATCGTGGCTCTGAATCAATCTACCCAGAAAGAGGATGTACTTGAGTTGGGTCATTCGAGCTGTGTAGGTCATGAATCGCATTTCTCCCTTGTTGGTGACAGCCGAAATGTGGTTGAGCTTCAGCTTTTTGCCGCTCTCGCGAACTTCGGGAGTCTTGCCCTTCTTCGAATAACTTCGTCCAGCGTGAACTTCGTTAGTGGTTTTGCCTTCATCGCCCCAAAATATGGTTGCGCCCTCTTCCTTGGCTCGCTTTTCAATAGCTGGATACTCCTCCTCACGCCAGCGCCGGACAGACTCGCTATTCTGTTGGTAGGCCTTGCGAATTGGAACTTGAGGAGTCATACCCCAGCGCTTTAAATAGTTTCCCATTGTAATTAGACTCAAGGTGATCCCAAATTTTTCTTCGATCAAATCTCTAACCGCAGCCCTCGTCCAAAGGACAAATGGCAATTTCAATTGATCGGGCATATTATCGGTGATCAGATTAACAATCGTGGCGCACTGCCAAGGCAATAGTAACCGTTTTTCGCCGACCTTACGACCCCGCTTCACTGCTCGGAGTGCGTCCCACCCTCTCTTTTCATACTTACGACACCACCGGTTTACTTCTTGCCGACTTACTCCAAGCGCACGAGCTGTTTCCCGTTGGGTGTAGCCTTCTTCAACAACCATACGCACCGCAGTCATTCGGAGGTGCTCTTGCTGGTCAGGCGAAAGCTTTCTGGCGTCTCTCTTCATCCCTAACAATACCACATCATTAGGTGTCGGCTATTTAATTTTCGGATTAATACAACGATTTCGCTCAACTTATCAAGGACAGCCAGGCTCACAGCGGCGCGGTTGATGCATCCACCCCCGCCGTCAGCTACACTTACGAGGACGCCTCCACCGGCAACACTACGCGCCGAACATCGGTCATCTACCCAAACGGCCGCATCGTCGAAATTGGCTACGGCTCCGCCGGCAGCGACAGCGACCGCCTCGGCCAAGTCACCTCGCTCAAAATTCAAGGCGAAGCCCAAAATGCCGTCGATTACACCTATGTTGGGCTGGACTGGCCGGTTTGCGTGTTGTATCCTGAACCTGCGGTGAACCTCACCTACATCAAAACAGCGAGCCAACCGCTTGGTGATGCCGGCGACCAATACACCGGTTTCGACCGGTTTGGCCGGACCGTGGACATGCGCTGGTCGACGACGGCGAATGGCGCAATCCGCGACCGATTCCAGTGGGGCAACGACCGCGCCGGCAATCGCAGCTGGAAAGCGAATTTGGCGGCCACAAGCGGCGGTCAGGACGAAAAATACGAGTACGACATGCTCTATCAGGTCACCGATTTCGACCGGGGCACCTTGAACATCAACCGCAGTGCCATTGGTGCAATTCCCGCTAACGAGCAGACCTGGACCTACGATCCCACCGGAAACTGGGACCGCTACACGAACGCCGACGACGGCACGGAAACCCTCGACCAAACCCGCATCCACAACCAGGACAACCAGATCACCCAAATTGACGGCTCAAACACTGGCATCCTCTACGACCGGGCCGGCAACGCCACCCAAATGCCTCCGGATAAGGACGGCGATTGGAGCGGGTTTTACCGCTTGAAGTGGGATGGGTGGAATCGGTTGGTTGATGTGCGGGGCGTAGGCAATGCTCTCGTCGCAACATATGCGTATGATGGCATGACTCGGCGGACGACGAAAACGGTTTCCGGGACGACCACGCACTTCTACTACAACAAGAAATGGAAGCAGGTGGAGGAACGAATTGATTCAGGCACGAATGCGAATCGCCAGTATATCTGGGGGAACCGCTACCGCGATGATCTAATTTTGCGTGATCGCGATACTAACAGCTCTGGATCGCTTGATGAGCGCCTCTACGCAACCCACGACTATTTTAATTCGACAGCGATTCTGAATACTTCGGGAGCCGTTCAAGAGCGGTACGGGTACAGTGCGTTTGGAGTCAGGCGGATCATGGGAGCGGACTTCACAGGTCGGGCAGCAAGCACCTTCGATTGGGACTTTGGGTTTCAGGGGCAATTCAATGATCACGAAACGGAATACTATAATTATGGGTTTAGGTATTATTCGCCCAAAATTGGTCACTGGGCAGCAAGAGACCCCATCGCTGAACATGGGGGCAAAAATTTGTATAGCTTCGTGCAGAACAATGGCCTCAATAGTTTGGATAAGTTTGGCACATTCGCGCTTAAAAGCGAGAACAAGCCTTGTACACCAGAAGATGCGAAGACATGGCAATGTAGCATCAAAAGCCTTGTAATTGATCGAGTGCGATCATTTGCAAAAGATCAAGAAATTACCATGCATTCGAAGGTCGAATTTGAAAACTGTAAGGAAGGAGTATTCTTTTGGACTAACTGTGTTTGGGCAGCCGGAAAAGACCATGAACGACAGATAAATCAAATGACTTGGACCGATACTTTCGTTCCTGGTTGACCGGCTCAAGGCGACGGCGCTTCCGCCGTCTCAATGATGTTGAGGTTCAATTGGCTTGAATGCGACGGTGTGGAAGACAAGGAGACAGGTGAGAAAAAGTATTGCTGGAAGAAGAAGGGAAGGAGAGATTACATCGATTGGCGTTGGAGCACTGACCAAGATAAATGGGTGATGCGGACAAGCGACGCCAGATTTCATCCTGCATCAGGCACTCCGTACACCCCATATAGTCCACCTAAGTCTCCCTGCACCCCATGAAAGACAATTACATCATTTTTACTGTTGCCGCACTATTGATTGGAGTGGCCACTGGAGCGGCTATCGGATTTCGCATGGGATGTGTTAAGGAAAATAAGACTGCAACGAGGGTTATGGCGGAAGAAAATGCTATTACAGCTTTACCCAATTCTACGACGAGCGGCGCAGACAAACCAAAATCGTCGATGAGCGCTTTATTTCGAAATACAGTCATTCAGGAAATTGTAATGGAAGATGATAGCGTGGCCGACCTCATTCAGTTTCTTCAGTGTCGTTCCTTTGAAGACAATCCACAATCAGGAGGCATTCATATCGCGATTGGTCATCCTCTCGTACATGACCCGGAACTCGATGACATAAGATTCACTTTCAAGGCGGACAACATTTCGGTTATCGACATTCTCGATGCATTAACGGATAAGACTGGCGTTGTCTATTCAATCAGGCCGTGTGCAGTTTTGTGGAGGAAAAACCCATCTATTCCGTCGAGTGGTACGAACTTGCAAGATGAGCAATAAGAATTACATTTGGAAATTTACATTAAAATTTACATTGAAACATCTTGACTGTTGAAAAGCGCTGCCCTAAATCGTCTGCGACCCCCGATATTTCCCATGAACACACGCATATTAGCTGCCGAGCAGAAGGAATTGGCTTGCTATAACGTTTACTTCAGAACCTTGCTATCACGTTTACTCCAGAATTGCAGGCGGCGAGTTTCTCCAACATGACGAGGAGAAGGAGCATTTTCGCCGAATCATGGAGCAGTTGCTCAGCTTTTGCGGGTTGGAGGCGTTGGCTTGGTGTTGCTTGTCGAATCACTTGCCTATTCTACTCAGCACGCCAAATGGCGATTAACATCGATCGCATCACTGAGGTAACGCGTTATCATACCAGCGTGGTTGACGCAAATCGGACCGGACTGGGCAAGACCTTTTGGGATGATCAAAGCCGATATAAATCAGAGACCTACGCGGTGGCCATACCTGCCGGCACGGTCGGCACGGTCGGCAATGCGCTACGCGATGAAACGTGGTATGATCCCGACGGCAATTCCATCAAGCAGATCAATGCCGGAAGCGAAGCCGTGACAAAACTGGTTTACGACGGGTTGACACGCCAAACCCACGAATATATCGGCTATAACCCGAGCGGCTCCAGCAATGACAACAACTTCACGGCGGACACCATCGTCGAGCAAAACGAATCGGCCTGGGACGCGGCGAGCAACCTGATTTTGAGCACGAACTGGCGTCGCTTCCACGATTCCACCGGCACGGGCGCGCTTAACGGTCCGAACGACGCTCAACCCAAAGCCCGGCGCACCTATGTCGCGAACTATCCCGATCCTATCGGCCGCCTCCGCGTCACCGCCGGTTTCGGCACGAATGGAGGCGCGACTCTCAGTCGCCTGGGTGTCGCACCGGAACGCAGCGACGGCGTGTTAGTCTCCGCCAACCTCTTTGGTGAAGATGGCCAAGGCAAAGGCAAAGGCAGCATCGACCCCATGGGAACCGAAACGCGGTGGAAACTCGACCATCTCGGCCGCCAGATTGAACTCATCGAGAATTTCGTCCGTAGCGTCGATTGTCAATCAGATTGACCTCCATCTGGTCGAGCATATTTCGAGCAGCCCGGAACTGTGGATTTCGGTCCGCCCAACTGGTGTCGAAATGCGCCCCTTAGACTACACGGCAAAGGACCGAATTCGAGGAGTTTTCGCCATCAGCTTTGTCAGTTCGCTTCATACCGAAAGACCGCCTCAACCTGCCGTGGGAAGGCTGCCTCAATTGGTCGAAAGCAAGGGTATCAGTTCAACCTTCCAAGTCGCCATTCCGGTGGTTCTGCCAATTGACGCGATCAATCAACAAATCAAAAACGTGCAATTCCCAGTTCAAATCCATGATGGACTTAGTCTTGAAATCTGGAATCCAAGCATCGAAGTTCGCAATTCCGGACAGGTACATGTCAAAACCTCATTTCGCTCCAGTCTGGGGGGTGCGAGATCAGGGAGCAAAGGAACGCTGTGGTTTCAAGCCAAGCCGCTCATTGATCTGAGTTCCCAACAGATTTAGTTTACCGAATTGGACTTCACCGTGGAAACAACAAGCGAGCTAGAGCGATTGGCTGTTTGGATGCTGGAGCCAACCATCTTAAAAAGCCTACAAGATAGCCTCAGGTTCGACCTTTCCGGTGAGCTGAAAGGGGCGGTGGCATTGGCAAACCAGGAATTAGCCTCCCTTGAACTCCCGTATGGGGTGAAGGCCGAAATCGAATTGAAAAGCGCAGCCCTTCGCGATCTCTATCTGCTTGCAGGCACTGGGCAAGAGACGCATTCGATTGTGCTTGTATTGGAGGCGAAGGGAACGACAAAGGGTGTGATCGTCGACTTATAAATTGGGATGTTACAGAACGGTTTTGTTCGAATGGACACAGCTCTTGGTGCGATCGACCGATAAGAACGCTTTCCATTAAACCAGTGCACTTCAACCGGGATGCGACCCTAGTTTTTCTCTGATATGTCATCTGCTGTAACAAAAGAAACGACAGATTCACAGGTCGCGGCCAAGTCGGCGCGAATTATCTGGACGGTGCTGACTCCAATTCTGCTCATCACCGGATTTAACGCGATTCTTCATTCGTTGTATTCGCCCCTCACTGTGGACGACATGAAACTCTCCAATGGCGAGACCCTTTCAAAAGCGGAGCTAAGTGGGCTAATTCCGATTGCCCTACTTTTGGTTTGTTTTTTGAGTATTGGAATTTCGGAGTGCAGTCGCGCACATATTATGCATGCCAATGACTATCCACATCCAATTGGAGCACCGCTTAACTTTGAAGGACTGCAGTTCATTCGGCGTCTCCTGGGCTGGGGAGCGGTCTTGATCGGTCCCTGTATGGCAATTTACCTATTTTTCGACTTCTTGGGAATGAATGTCCACCGTGGAACTGAGCAGATAATTACCAACTGGTACCAACACTTTTTTTGGTGGCTTCGCCATGAGGTGGATTCAAGTTTAGGCGAGTTATGGCTGAATGCTCCCCGAGAAAGCGTGATAAATGACAAAGCGGAAATTACAGAGCATGGAATCACTTACGGTTGGTGGTTGCCCTGGATAGGAGTGGTTGTCACGGGAACCGCCTTATGGAGAGCTTTTCTGGCCTCCAAGTTAATGTGGAAGCTAAGAAAAGAAGAATCTTCGAGCAAGGCGTAATCGTTGTGTTTTGGGACTGACTTTCGCGTCAAGCCAAGCCTATGAGCCCTGCGCCAGCTTCTGCCACCGCCTCTAAATCCACGATCGTGATCGGATACACGAACTTCAAATAGAGAAACAAGAAGGCCAGGGAAAGAAACAGAATCGCCAGTCCCAGGACCGGTGAACTCAACTCGATTCCATCCTTGCCGAACTTGATTTGATGATTGGCGGCGCCGCTGCCGGCTTTTTCTCGAAGGCGTTGGCCCCGAAAGATGTGGTAGCCCGAGAAAACTAAACCACTAATCACAACCAGGATCGAAATCCAAAACAGAACTTGAGAATTGGTATGCTGAGCTTCAAAGGATCGAATCTGGAATTCGTGGATCCATTTCCAGTGCTCGAGCCAACTTTGATTCATCTCGCGCCTATATCCGCTACCGCAACGTTTCCAGCGGGATGCGCAGCCAGAAGAGCCCGGGCCCGCCGTCCTGCGCTTGGCTGACGTCGTAAAACACCACGCCGATCGTGTTTTCGTCCAACTCGATCGTCCGCGGGCAAGCGCGCCCGCCGATTGCGCGGCCGGGGTTGTAGAATTCGAACCGATGGCTCCAGGTTAGGCCGTCGTCGCGCGAAATGACGTAGCGGATGCGTTCGCCGCCGGTGCCCGGACCGAGGATTTCCGAAGCCAGCAGCCAGCCATTCGAAAGGCAGATCAGCTCGTGTCGCCACCATTGCTCCAGGATGTTGGGAAACTCGGCGATCTCCGTCCACGTTGCGCCGCCATCGGTCGAACGGAGCCCGCCGCCGCTGACAAACGTGCCCTTGGGCGTGCGGACCACCGGAATTTTGGTGTGGATTTGCCCCTGCCCAAAATCCTCGGCCTCACCCGTTCGCGGATCGAAAATGAAGGTCCGGCCACAGAGGGAGAACAGCCAACGATTCGGCTCTAGCTCGACGAATGGGTGACGAATGATGCTGCGAATCGCCGGATCGCGCGGCAGGGGGATCGGTTCGCCCCACGTGGCCCCGTCGTCGTCCGAGATGGAGAGCAAAACCGAGCGCGGCTCCTTCTCCGTCGTGTCGGTATCCCAGCGATTCCAGCAATGGACGATGCGTCCGTCGCTGAGCGCGGTTAGCGATCCCGGGTAGTAGGTTTTGGCGATTGTGTGCACGAAAGGCGCCGGTTCGCTCCAGGTTTTGCCGCCATCGGCCGAGCGCGTGATGCGCAAATCGCGATGATTCACGCGGCCGTAGGTGACGACGATCGTGCCGTCGCCAGAGACGCAAATGGCCGGGTGAATGTGCCCGCCAACGGGATCGGCGATGCGGAGGGGCTTCAAATCGGCGGGCGAATCGGCCCGATCGATCGCAAATTTCAGAATCGCGGCCGCGTCCTCGTAATTCGTCGAATGGCCGCCGTTTTCGCGATGGATGAGATGGACGCGCCTACCGTCTATCCTCAGCTTTTCGGCGAGCCGCAGCACGCTGTGGGGCGGGACGCTTTGGTCTTGGCCGCCAACCGCGAATGCAACCGGCATGGTGAATCGGTGTGGCCAAAATTCGGCGCTGCGCTTGCGATACTCGTCTGGAATTTCCGCTTTCATGCCGCCGAACGACGCCTGAATCGCGTCTTGAAAACGGTCGTAGTCGACGTGATTCGCCGTGCCGTTCATTGAGGCGACGCCGTGGACCAGTTCCGGATGAAGCGCCGCGAAAGTCAGGCACGACGCCCCGCCCATCGACGCGCCCGTCAGGAAGACGCGCCGAACCCGACGCCGCTTCCGCACATCCGCGATGATCTGGACGAGATCCGCCTCGGCGCCCGGTCCCATCCACGAAGCCGGTGCGCGGTAGTCCGGCGAGATGAGGATCATCCCGCGCTTTGCGGCGACATCGCGAACAGCGCGGCATTCCGCCCGTCCCTGCCTGACAAACTGCCAACGGTCGCTGCCGTGCCCGTGAAGCGCGACGATCGCATCGGTGGGTTTGTCAGGATCGAAATTCGGTGGCAAAACCTCGACGTAGAGCTGGCCGGTTCCGTCGATCTCGGCAGTAAAGGCGATGTCCTCTGGCTCGGCGCCGATCGTCGGTCCGACCAGCGCGAGACCGGCAGCAACTGAAAGCGAGAACCGGTTCATTGTCGTTCGCGGATGAGTTTAGCGAGATAAATCTTGCGCGCGCGGTTGTAGCGCCCGGAGTCGATTGCGTGCGCCGGCGGCAAATCACCCTCGGCCGCCAGCAATTGTTCGATTACGCGTTCGAGATGCGGGCCAGCGGGTTTGATTCGTCGGGGAATGCTTCCTTCGGTTGCGCCTGTGCCGGGCAGGAGGATTTGAATCTTGCCTTCGTGTTGCGCGTTCGCGCGTGGAACGAAGGCGATGCACAAGATGGTCGATAGGATCGGTGTCAGAAACGGTTTCATCAGTTGCGCGAAGGTTCAATCGCGATTCAGAATCGCAACACCGATCGAAGAATAAACTCCGGCTCCATCGCGGCGGTCCCGCCCATCGCCGGTTTGATATTCGCGTTCCCAGTTTCGCGCGGAGTAGTACAAAAAATAGCGATCCGGCAGCGCGATAACGCACGGCGTCGATGTGTAGCGAGAGTCGAAGCGGCTTTTACCCGGCGCGGCGGGGAATGCGGGACGGTGGTGATCTACCCGCCACGAAAGGCCATCGTCGGAATCGGCGCTGAAGATCTCGAAGGTCTTCGTCGCAAGATGACAGCCATACCAAATTCGGTATCCGTCGCCATCGCGGATCACAAACGGATAGACGACGGTCGTCGCCCGCCCATCCGGACGCAAAACGGGCTTGGCGCCGCGCGTCCAGTTTATCCCGTCCTTCGATCGGAAGTGGTAGATGTTCTGATACAACTCGCCGGATGATTCGTCGGTCACATCGGGGCGCGAACCCATCCACATTTGGTAGTTGTCAGGACCGTCTTTGATCACGCACGGCGATCGCCCGGAGGGAAAGACAGGCTCTGGCCTAACCTCCCAACTGAGCCCATCGAGGCTCGTTGCATAGCCAAGCTTCTGGTCGTTGCGAACGATTTTTTTCTCACCATCGCGCGTCACGCCATCGCCGGAAACGAACCACATTTTGTGGAGGCCCGCATCCTCATCAAAAAGCACGAACGGCGTCTGGACGGTTCGGCCCCACGGCACGTCGACGCCGGTGAAGATGGGATTGTCAGGGTGCTCGCGCCATGTTAGGCCGTCGTCGGATTCGGCGTAACCCATGGCCATGTCATTGGTGCGGGACGCTTCTGACGTTCCCAGATACCACATGCGAAATTTGCCGGCGTGATGGATGACGTGCGGCGAGTAACAGACGACCTTAGCCCAATTTTGCTTCGTCGATCGCGCCGACAACACCGGTTCGTCGAGCCGACGCCACGGCTGAGGACGTTCGTCAAAGGAATCCTCACCAACCACCGTTGACGCCGCCGCAAGGGCAAGCGGAAGCCAAAGATGAGGCTTCATCCGAACAGGGCTTTCACCGGATTTCCGCGGCTGACCGGGATGGGCCGCTTCTGCTGATCGTAAATCGGCGTTTCCGGCCGAATGCCGAACGCGTGGAGGATCGTCGCGCCGAAATCATCCGGCGTGACGCCTTTCTCCTCGACGTAAGCCGCGTGGGAGTCGCTTTTCCCGTAAATCTCGCCTCCGCGAATCCCGCCACCCGCCAGCACGGCGGAGTAGCAGTTCGGCCAATGATCCCGGCCCGCGCGGCTGTTGATTTTCGGCGTCCGGCCGAATTCGCCGACCACAACCACCAACGTTTCGTCGAGCAACCCGCGTTGATGCAGATCTTCGAGCAGCGCGGAGTAGGCTTTGTCAAAGGCCGGGCAACAATACGGCGCGGTGATCATGTCGATGCCGCGATTGTAGCCGCCGCAGACCTCTTTGTCGCTGCCGTGATTATCCCAGAGGTTAAACTGACAGCCGTCCTTGCCGTAAAACGTCCAGAAAACGTTGATCGTGCGGACGCCGGATTCAACGAGCCGGCGGGCCATGAGAAAACTCTGGCCGTATTCGTTGCGTCCGTAGCGATCGCGAAGCGACTCCGACTCCCGGCGCAGATCGAACGCGTCGCGCGCGCGATTGGTGGTCAGCATCTCGAAGGCCTTTTCGCGATAGCGCTCTGCGGGCAACGTTTCCGGCAAATCGGCCGCGAGCGTTTCAAGCCGTTCCAACTGGCCAAGCAAGTGTTGCCGCGTGCGGATCCGCTCGAGGTCCAAACCTTCAACCGGTCCCAGCGAGCTGACCTCAAACTCTTTGTCGCCTAAGGAATCGACCTTTGGCTCGTTGGGCGTGAAGCTGTCGAACTCCGCGCCGAGAAATCCGGCGGTTTGACCTTTGTAAAAACGCGATCCGGTCGTGAAATGGCGCGGCAAGGTCACCCAAGCCGGGAGTTCGCCCGGGGCGCCAAGCAAATTCGCCAACGCGCCGCCCAATCCGGGACGATCGGATCGCGAAGGCGGAAAGGCGCGTTTGTTAGGCGGATTCGAGGTCGCCAGCAGCGTGTAGAGAATGCCCACGTCGTGATTCGGGTTGTCGTGGTGCATCGAGCGGACGATCGAGAATTTGTCGGCGTGTTTCGCGGTTTCAGGCAGCAGTTCGGTTAGCTGGATGCCAGGCACGTAGGTCGAAATTGGCCGGAAGACGCTCCGGATTCCCGAAGGCGCCTCAGGCTTGGGGTCCCACATGTCCAGTTGGGAGGGCCCTCCGCAGAGAAAGAGGTAAATGCAGTGTTTTGCCGGTCCTTCCGCGCGATTCGCCGCGGCGCCGGTGAGGATTTGGGGAAGACCAAGCCCGGCCGTTCCTGCCGACAAAGCGCGCAACGCCTGGCGGCGCGAATGACGGGCGCTCCTTCTGGTCGGACACGGGATGAGATTCAGCTCCATGCGGCGAAAACAGTTTCAAGGCCGGCTCCATGTGTCAAGGCGCGAACGGCGCGAACGCGCGTTGTGAAACGATCGCTTGGTTTCCTGATTTTCGCGGCGGTAACGTCGGTAAGGTTAGCTTTTGTTAACCATTGGCCTTTGTTTGCTTGAGGATTGTGTTAGCTTAGCGGGCTTTCATCCGCCTCGCTCCCATGATTCTCGCCGATTCCAGCCCATCGCTCGATTTTGCCCTGCGACACCCGATTTTTAGCCTGTTTGTCCTGGTTTTGGGCGCTTGCGTGGGTTCGTTCCTGAACGTCGTGATCCATCGGCTGCCCCGGGAAATGAGGGTCGATCGACCCAAGCGCTCTTTTTGCCCGTCGTGCGAAACCCAGATTCCCTGGCACCTGAACATCCCGATTGTCAGTTGGGTGCTGCTCCGGGGAAAATGCGCCAAGTGCAGCGCGCCGATCGCCATGCGTTACGTGCTGGTGGAGGCGCTAACCGCGGTGCTGTTTCTCTGCATTTGGCGGGCGTTTCTGCCCTGGGGTTGGGGTGTGCCGATCGTCGCCTGGATTCTGGTTTCCTTGCTCGTTGCGGCGACGTTTATCGACTTCGAGCACTACATCATCCCCGATAGCATCAATTGGGGCGGAGCGGTGGTGGGTCTGCTGTTTGCGGGGCTGTTGCCGTTGCTGGCAACCTGGTTTCCCGCGGCGGGAATTCTCAAGCTCGAGGCCCTGGGCGACGGTGTTTTGAATCCGGTCTGGTTCCGGGGGCTGATGTGGTCCGGAATCGGCGCGGTTGTTGGCTGGGGACTGCTGAAGGCCGTGGTGGAGGGCGGAAAACTGGCTTTCGGGCGCAAAGTCCACGAGTTTGAGAGCCCGCTTTCCTGGAAAATCCACCAACCCGGCTCCGAGAGCGAGCCTCAGTTCGACATCGGCAAGGACGTCTACAAGTGGGGCGACCTTTTCTCCCGGCCCACGGACAAATTGGTCATCCAAAGCTCCGACGTCACCATCGACGGCAAGAGCTTCGCGGGCGATTCGATCGTGATGTTTTGGAATCGGGCGGAAATCGGCGAAAACACGATCGAATTGGACGACATGGAGACGATTCAGGGCACCACGCAGCGAATCGACCAGCCTCGGGAAGCCATGGGGCTGGGCGACGTGAAATTCGTCATGATGATCGGCGCTTTCTTGGGTTGGAAAGCCACGGTCTTCACCCTCATCGCGGGTTCGATTTTCGGCTCCATCGGCGGAGTTGGCCAAAAATTCGTCGCTCACGAGAAATGGGGCAAACCGATCCCATTTGGCCCCTACCTGGCGCTGGCGGCGCTGGTTTTTCTGTTTTGGGGCCAGCGAATCCTGGATTGGTACGCGCGAGCATCGGGGCTGGGGTAGGTAGCCGTTTCTTGCCAAATCTCCGTTCCCGCGCAGAGTCTGGCCCATGCCGAAGATCCTCTACTGCCGTTGCGCCTACGCTCAGGTCGTGCCCGACGACGTGAAGGATGCGGTGTTAAAGGGGCTTTGCGAATCCGGGGCCAGCTTTGAAACCGTGGCCGATCTCTGCGAAATGGCGGCGCGCAAGGATCCGCGGCTGAACGATTTGCTGGAGGATCAACCCGTAAAAATCGCCGCCTGCTATCCCCGGGCCGTGAAGTGGCTTTTTCACAACGCCGGGGCTGATTTTCCCGATGACGGCGAGGCTGTGAACGTCGCCAACATGCGCGAGGAACCCGCCGAGAACATTTTGGACGAACTTTTGGATGATACCACCGACTCATGATCGACAACGACGCCAGCCCCTTGCAGGTCGTCCTCTACGAGGGCGAAGATTCCAACCCGATCGACGAGGATTTGCGGTTCGAAGTTTTTTCGGGCTTGCTCGACCGCGGTTTTGCGGTTTCGCGGGTCAAATCGGGAGCAACCGTGCCGAAAAACGTGCCGGAACGCCTCCTGGTGCTGGGATATTTCGGCAACGACGAACCTCCTGAGCTTCAAGACGCCGCGAACGAGGTGGAAGTGGAAACCCGCAACCTTGATTCCCAAAGCGCGGAGGAGATTTTCGCCCTGGCGGACGCTTTTCGCGAAAACCGGCCCATGAATCAGCCACCGGCAGCCGGCGGCACGAGTTGGAAGCCGTGGTTTCCGGTCATCGACTACGAGCGCTGCACCAACTGCATGCAGTGCCTGAGCTTCTGCCTGTTTGATGTCTACGGCGTGGACGGCGAGCAGCAGATTCAGGTGCAAAACCAGGACAACTGCAAGACCAACTGCCCGGCGTGTTCCCGCGTTTGCCCGGAAGTGGCGATCATGTTCCCAAAATACGCCTCCGGTCCCATCAACGGCGCGCCGGTCAGCGAGCAAGACGTCAATCGCGAGAAAATGAAGGTGGACATTTCCGCCCTGTTGGGTGGCGACATTTACTCGAACCTGCGCGATCGCAGCGAGGCCGCGAAAACGCGGTTTTCCAAGGAGCGCAGCCCGGATAAGGCCCTGAACGAGCGGAAAAAGTGCCTCACCAAGCTGCAGAGCGACGGGATCATCCCCGAGGAAGTACTGGCTGAGCTGGATTTGGCGTCGTTGCCATCGCCGGAAGAAATTCAGCAGAGGGCGAAAGACGCGGCAGCGAAGGCGCAAGCGGCGCTGGAAGCTAAAAAAACCTAGAATTTCAGATTTTCCAGAATGTTTCCGGGTGCGGGCAGCGCGGACTCGGGCGAACTTACGCGCAAAAAATGCGCTCACCCACCAATCGCAGAAATCCTCCGCTTCCGGGCCGAAATCGGCGAAATCGGCGAAATCCCGCCATTCGCGAGGCTGGCGAGTTTCAACCGCGGCTCAATCCCCCAGCCCGCCGATCGTTTGGAGCGCGATTTCGTTGGTTGGGGACGGTTTTTCTGATTGCCGTGGCAGTAGCGGGCAGTTTTTGGCTCGGGCGGCGACTTTTGCGCGAAAACGGAGGATTCGCGCTGCAAAACATCGAAATTCAGCCCGAAAGCCGCCTTTCGCGCGAGCAAATCCTGGCATGGGCCGAAATCCCGGACTCAGCCAACCTTTTACGCATCAATCCGGCCGAAATCCGCGATCGTCTGGCCAAGCAAGCCTATTTCCGCACGGTTCGCGTGAAACGCCGCTTTCCGCACACCCTGACGATCGAGCTGGAAGAACGCCGCGCCGTCGCCCGGCTGGCCGAGGCCGAGTTCGTGGTCGATGCCGCCGGGGTCCTCATCCCCGCGGAGCCGTTTCGGCCGGAATTGGCGCAACTTCCCGTCATCGTCGCACCCAACCAACCGCCGGAACCGTCAACCTTGCGCAGCGCGGCCCGATTTGTGAAAATTTGGCCAAACGACCAACGTAATTTGCTCGAAATTCGCTTGCTGAGCCCCTATTCTTTCCAGGCCGAATTCGAGGGCGGCTTGAAAGCCACCTTCGGCGTCACCAACCTGGAACGACAGATTTCCGACCTGAAATTGATCCTGAAACACGCAAATTCGTCAAATCAGCAACTTGCCGCCGTGAATTTGTTGATGAAACGCAACATCCCAGTCAAATTCGCTCCAACGGTCGCTCCTAACAATTCGCCACCCACGGAGCTGCGGCCGGTCTCTGGGCCGGTTTCGCGGTAATTTTTGAATCTGTTGATAATTTAGAAAACTTTCGGATAGTAACCCCCATTTGTCCCCGTTATGGCTCGCTCCAAAATTTATGTCGGACTGGAAATCGGCACCTCCAAAATCAGCGTCGTGGTGGGCGAAGTGCGTCCTGACGGAGGGATCAAGATTTTGGGCGTTGGGCTGGCTCCCTCGCGCGGCGTGCGCAAGGGCGAAATCGTCGATTTTGAGGCCGCGCAGGCTTCCTTGCACGAGGCGTTGATCAAGGCGGAGGAACGCAGCGACGTGGACATCAAATCCGTCTACCTCTCGATCACCGGCGCGCACATCGTCAGCATCAACAACCGCGGCCGGATCGAAGTTCCCGGCGGGCCGGCGCCGATTACCGAGGACGACCTGGAAGAGGTGAAGGAAATCGCCCGCGACGTGGAAATCCCGCAAACCAACGCCTTCGTGCACAGCATCGTGCGCCACTATTTCGTCGATGGGCAGGAACCGGTCTTGAACCCGGTGGCCATGCAGGGCCAGGTTTTGGAGGCCGACTACCACATCATCCACGGCATCCGCACCCGCATCCAAAACACCATCCGCTGCGTGCGCGAGGTTCCGCTGGAGGTGGAGGAGATCGTTTTTGCGCCGCTGGCATCGGCCCAGGTGGTGGTGAACCGGGCGCACAAAGACCAGGGCACGCTGCTCCTGGACATTGGCGGCGGAACCACGGATTACGTGCTTTATCACGAGGGATCGGTCGCGGCATCGGGCTGCATCGGCCTGGGTGGGGACCACGTTACCAACGACATCCACGTGGTGCTCAAACTCCCGCTCCAAACCGCCGAACGGCTCAAAACCAAGCACGGCTCGGTCTATTTTGACAGCAAGGCAAGGGGCGAAACCATCACCATCGAGCCCGGTCGCGACTTTGCCGGCGCCCAGGTGGATTCCAACACCCTCAACCACGTCATCCACGCCCGAATGAAGGAGACGCTGCAATTGGTTCACGACAACTTGGAACCCACCGGCTACCTGGATCAGATCAATTCCGGCGTGTTTTTGACCGGTGGAAGCAGTTTGCTGGACGGGATCGGCGATTTGGTGCAAAGCATCTTCAAAATGCCGGTGCATCGGGCCGAACCCGGCTCCCCGAGCGGAATTCGCACCGCTTTCGAAAATCCGCAGTACGCCACCCCCATCGGCTTGATCCGCTACGCGCAGCTGCTGGATCAGCAAACCGGAAATCAGGAAACAACGGGAATTGGCAACAAAATTGGGAACTGGCTGAAAGGCCGATAACTACCAGAAAAGCAGAAGAAAAACCGAAAAACTGCCGTCCAACCGCCATCCTGCCACCTGCCCCGCCATGATTGAGTTTCACAAACAACCTGGAAACGGAAACGAAACCACCTCCGACCGAGACTTTGCCATCAAGGTCCTGGGCATCGGAGGTGCAGGAAGCAACATTTTGGAGCGGATCGCCCAGGACAAGGGGCAACGGCAGCGGCTGGTGATTCTCAACACCGACGTTAGGGCCATGAGCGCCTCAAACGCCGGAACCAAGATTCAGCTCGGCCAAAACCTCACCCGCGGGCTGGGTTGCGGCGGAGATCCGGAAATGGGCCGCGATGCCGCCTTGGAAGCCGAAGCCGAGATTCGCGCCGCGGTACGGGGCACGGCGATGGTGTTCCTGTGCGCCGGTCTAGGCGGCGGCACGGGATCGGGAGCCGCGCCGGTCGTGGCGCGTTTTGCCAAGGAAGAAGGCGCCTTCGTGGTCGCCTCCGTGACCATCCCGTTTCACTTTGAAGGCCGGCGCCGCTTGCAGCAGGCCCAAGCCGCGCTGGAAGAGTTGAAGCCGCATGCCGGAGCGTTGCTGACGTTTGAAAACGACCGGATGGGCGATCTCATCGTCCCCACCGCGGGCGTGGACAAAGCTTTTTCCGCCTCGGACAAGACCATTTGCCAGTCGATTCGGGCGATCACCTCGCTGGTGGAGCAACCCGGCATCATCCGCGTGGGCATGGACGACATTTTGGCCGTTTTGAACGGCCGCAACGCCCGCGTCCTCTTCGGCTACGGCAACTCCTCGGGCGCCGAACGCGCTTCCAAGGCTTTTGAGGAGGCGCTGGCCAATCCGCTGCTCGAAGGCGGGGAATTGTTGACGGGCGCTTCCAGCGTTTTGGTGCAAATTTCCGGCGGAGAGTCGGTGACCCTTGCCGAGGTGGAAACCGTGATGAATCAGGTCAACGAGCACCTGGATGACGACACCCGGCTGCTTTTCGGCGTCTCCACCAGCCCGGAATTGGAGGAAAATTTGTGCGTGGCGATCATCAGCTCGGTGGATCGCGAATCCAAAGCCGGCCAGGACGAAGCCCTGGCCCCATCCGTGTCGGAATTGCCGCCCGAACCGGAGCAAATTCGTCCGCTGGACCCGCCGGCCCGCATCCTGGAGCAACCCAATACCGCCGCTGTCATCCCATCACCCGCGCCAGCACCCTCACCGTCACCCGAACCGGAAATTCGCAAGCCGGCGGCGCAAATTGAGCCAATTCCCGCGCCGAAGGTGAAGGTGGAGATCACTCCATCCAAGCCCGCACAAAAACAGCTTCAACCTCAGCCTCAGCCTCAATCGCCGGAGCCTGTTCCCGCGCCAAAAGTGCAAGTTCAGCCGAATTTGCCGGTGCAAACGCCTTCCCAAGCGACGGCGCCGGTCGCCAACGAGCCGGAAACGGTGGCCGAACCCGCGCCGGAGCCGACTTTGCCGGTCGCACCGTTGACCCCGCCCGTAGCTCCCAAACCGGAGCCGGCGCGCCAACTCATTAACCCGGCCTACCTGCGCGACGAGCCAAAACACGACATTCCGGCGATCGAGCGCGAAAATCCGGCCTCGCCGCCTCCCATGGCGGCGCCGCAAACTCCAGCAGCGCCCGCGGTCGAGAAAAAAGCGCCCAGCATCTTCAAAATCGCCGAAGACCAGGGCATCGAGTCCGCCACTCCCCTCGCGCCGGTGCAGACTTCTCCCCAACAACCCAAGGTGAAGATCGAGTTCACCGACGAAGAGCCGAATGACTCCGGCAGCCGTAGCGAAACCACGCCAACCATCACCCTGGAACAACCCAAGCCCTCCTTGGCCGGGCGCCCCGCCGGTTCCACGCCGCGCACCGGCCCGGTCAACCTCGATCCTCGCGTTCGCGGGCGATTTGCCAAAGCGCAGCCAACCATCGTGGACGGTCAGGATTTGGACGTGCCGACGTTCTTGCGCAAGCAGCATGCGTCCGCATAGTGGAGGATGCCTCGCGCCGTGAGGAACATCGCCGCCGCCTGCGCCCTTACGATCGTCCTTTTGATCCCGGGCCAAGTGGCTTTCGCTCAGCAAAGGGCCTTGCAACGGGATTGGGAGCTGGAAACCGGCCAACGCGAGGCCAGTCTCGCCGTGGAGGCCCCTCAAAACGCCCTTATCCGCATCCAACCCATCCAGGTTCCTGAAGGGCTCAGCTACCTGGCCGAAATCGTCTCCGCTCAAGCCCGCGACCGCACCCGAATGGAATTCCGCGTCCCCAAGGGCAGGCACGAAATCAAAATCTGGGAGCGGTCGCAAAAATCGGCCCCCGGCGGGGTGAAATTCCGCGTGTATCTGGTGGCGGAGACCGATTCCACCGAACCCGAAAACGACCGGAGCAGCCGTCCGCGCGACGTAAAAATGGGCGATTCGATCCCGGTGAGGCTTTTCCCAACCGGCGAGGTCGATTTTTTGCGAGTTTCACCCGGAAAACGGGGTTACGTCATCGTGGATGCGCCCAAAGCGCCGGAAGGTTTGGAACTTTGGCCCGAGTTGGCCGACGCCTACGGCGGAAGCATCGGCGTCGTCTCCGGTCACTCTCCCGCCGGCGGCCCGGTGACGATTCGGGTGGCCGACCGTTGGGGCGCTTTCGGCTCGCTGGACCCTTTTCATCTGCGGGTGCGCTTCATCCCGGAAATGGACTTCGCCGAGCCGAACAACACGCTGGCCGAAGCCGTGAACACGCAGATCGGAGCCTGGCACGAAGCCGCGGTGATGCCGGCCAGAGACGTGGACCACTTCCGCTTCAACGTGGCTCGTCCCGGCTACATTCAGGTGCGCGCCTACGACCCCCCAAAGTTCCACCTCACCTGGGAAATCGTCGAAGCCGCGTCCGGCCTGACCGTTGCCGATGGCTGGATTCTGCCCGTTTCCGCCGGCGACCACGTTTTGCGGCTCAAAGCGCGGGATGAAACGCAGTTTTCCGAAAAACCGTTCCGATTTCAGGTCGTGTGGCGGGAATTCGCCGACATTTCACCGCGGCACTCCCGGATGGAAGAAGCCACCGAAGTCCCAACCGGCCACACGCAGCGCATCCGTATCGCATCCCCGAACGCCGAAGACCATTTGGCGGTGAGGGTCGGCCAACCTTCGATCGTCTGGTTTCACGGCAGCATCCCGGAATCGTTGAGCGGGCTTTTCACCGTCAAAGGCGGGCGCAAGGGCAACCCGATTTGGGTTCGCGAAGACCGCGGGTTGGTCGCCGCCACGTTTTCCGAAAAATCGGGCAATTACACCATCCAACCCGCCACCCTCTGGACCAACGTGGAGCCCGATCTGGATCCCAACGAGCCCAACGACTCCCGCGACGTGCGCAAATCGCTGGAACTGGGCCGCGCCCGCCCGCTCTACCTCTACCCGGCTAACGACATCGACTGGTTCGCCATTCGCCTCAAACGGCCCGCCTCGGTCCAGGTTCGCCTTTTTTCGCCCGATGGCCGCCTGGGCGACTTCAAGCAAGGCCTGGAATTCGGCGTGACCGACGAACGGGGGCAACCCTTGGCCCAACGCATCGGCGCGAGCACTTCCGGCCATAGTTGGGTCGCGCAACCGGTGGATTTGCCCCGCGGAAAATTCGGTCTCTGGGTGAAAGGACGGTGGGGCGGCTCATCCCCTCACCCGCTGCAAATTCTCGCCTTTTCGGAAAGCGATCCGCCCGAATCGATCGGTCGAGCCGCGATCCAAGTTGTCAGCGTCGGCAGTGGCGAGAACGCGGCCGCCCTGCGCTCCGCCGCGGATTCGTCCGGCGCGGAATTTCTCCTGCCCTTGGCCAGCAAAGCCGACACCCACGTCGTCGCCGCCCTCAACACCGGTGAAAACGCAGCCGAAGGCGGCAAACGCTGGTGGTTGTGGATGCTCCTTGCGCTGCCGGTGCTCTGGTTGTTGGCAAAAATCGCCAAACCCCGCCGCCGCCGGCCGAAATTCAGCACTTTGTCAGGTTAGGGCGCTGTCCCGGCAGAGGGATCAGAATCTCCGGTTTGTAACCGCCGAGTCCTTTCCATCCCGGGCAAACCGAAAACGTCCGAGCTGGATCGCGCGCATCACGACCGACGATCCGGCAATCGAATTCGACTTCCAAAATCCGAGCGAAAAGCCGGTTAGGGTTGAGAATTGCGCGGCGTGCTTCCATACTGCCGCATTCCTTCATCCACCCACTCCAACCATCATGCAACGCTCCGACGACCGCGCCCTCGACCAGCTTCGACCTATCACCTTTCAGCCTGACATTGCTCCCCACGCGACTGGCTCCGTGCTGGTGGGGTTTGGCGATACGCGGGTGATTTGCAGCGCCATGATCGAGGACAAAGTCCCGCGCTGGATGCTGCACCAAAATGTGCCGGGCGGCTGGTTGACCGCGGAATACAACATGCTGCCGTATTCCACCCTGGATCGCAAACAGCGCGACATCACCCGCGGCAAAATCGATGGGCGCAGCAGCGAAATTCAGCGGCTTATCGGGCGGTCCCTCCGTGCGGTAGTTGATTTGAAGGCGCTGGGTCAGCGCACCCTGTGGCTGGATTGCGACGTGTTGCAGGCTGACGGGGGAACCCGCACGGCGTCGATCACCGGCGGTTGCGTCGCGGCGGCCATCGCGTTCAACCGGCTGATCGACCGGGGGAAGCTGAAAAAATCGCCGTTGAAGCAACTGGTGGCCGCGGTCAGCGCCGGTGTAGTGGAAGACACGCCGTGCCTGGATTTATGCTACGTGGAGGACCGGGACGCCGCGGTCGATTTCAACATCGTCATGACCGAAGCGCTGGAATTCGTGGAAATGCAAGGCTCCGGCGAGGAGGCCGTTTTTACGCACGAACAGATGCTGGAAATGGTCGAATTAAGCCAAAAAGGCATCCAGGAACTGGTTGAGTTGCAGCGGGAGGCGATTCGTAGCGTGGAGGCCGAGCCCGAGCCGGATCAGTTGGAAGATTTGGCGGAACATTTTGGGAAGTGAACGGTGGGGAAACTCGAAATCCGAAACTCGAAACTCGAAATCCGAAACTCCAAGCTCATGACGAAAAAAATTCTTGCCTTTGGCGGTTCGACCAGTTCCACCTCCATCAACCGCAAACTCGCCCTCTTCGCTGCTGCGCAGGTGCCTGACGCGGAGGTTACGGACCTCGATTTGCGAACCTTCAGTCTCCCAATTCACGATCATTTTCCGTCCGCGGGAGGATCGGGGCTGAGCGATCCGGAGTTGGATCGGGGGTTGCGGGACGCGGTCGCCGCGTTTGCCCAGGTCCTGGGTTAGCATCAGCCGCGCCAGAGCTTGAAGCATTCCAAAAAACCGCCGGCAAAATCCTCGGGACGCGCCGCTACCCAGTGTTCCACGACGTCAATCGGGAAAAACTGGCCGAACTCGATTTCGCTGGCGGGCCACTTGGGTTTGGCTTTCGAAGTCGCGCGGAAAAGTTGGACAAATTCGCGGCCGTTGGCCTCGGAGGCCGGGAGCAGCCCTACCGGCTCCACGTCGGCCGTGATGCCCAATTCTTCGGTAATTTCCCGTTGCGCGGCGGCTTGGTAGCCCTCGCCGGCGTCCAGATGACCGGCCGCGCTGGAGTCCCAAGCGCCGGGATGCACGTCTTTGAGCCGGCTGCGCTTTTGCAGGAAAAGTTCGCCCGCCGGGTTGAAGAGAAAAATGTGCGTGGCGCGATGTTTGAGCCCTTCAGCGTGGACTTTGGCGCGTGGAGCCTGGCCGATGACGTTGTTCTCGCCGTCAACCACGTCGAAGAGTTCCGCATCGCTCTGCGGGAGATTTTTGAGCGGGTGTTCGTCCAGCAAGTTGGTTAGCTCAACCCATTGACGCAGCGATAACGCTTCAGCCCGGGCCGTCTCCGCGATTTCCAGGTTTTCCGCGAATTCCCGCCAACGTGCGGGGTCGAGCCCGAGGCATTTGCGCAATTGTTTGCGCCGCTGCGAAAATCCCCGACGCACCGTCGAATCGAACAGCCGCAAATCGTAAACCGGCAATTCTTCCGCGGGCCGGGGCGTGAGCCGAAGCACCGTCGATTCAACTTGCGGGCGCGGATAAAAGTTCTCCGGCCCCACGTGTTTCAGCAGCTCGGGCGCCCAGCGCGATTGCACGCGCAAGCTTAGAACCCCGAACGCCTTGGTTCGCGGTTGGGCGCAAATTCGCTCCGATACTTCGCGTTGCAGCATCAGCACCGCTTCGCAAACCGGTGAGTGCGGACCCAAAAAATGACGCAAAATCTCGCCACCCGCGGAATAAGGCAAATTGCCGATGAATTTGACGGGTTGGCGGGGAAAGAGCGTCCGGACGTCGAATTGGCAGGCATCCTGGTGGTGCACCTCCACTTGCGGGCGCTCGGAAAGCGTTTGGCGGAGAAATTCGGCCAATCGGCGGTCTTTTTCGATCAAAACGAGCCGTTCGCTGCGTTCCAGCAATTGGCGGGTCAGCGCTCCCGCGCCGGGGCCGGCTTCCACGATGGTATCGGAATTTTCCGCGTTGAGCTGGCCGGAAATCCAGGCAGCGAGGTTTTGGTCGGTCAGAAAATTCTGGCCGAGCTTACGGCTGGGCGTCAGGCCGATTTCCGCGAGCAAATCCTGGATTTCACCTCGGTTCATGGGCAGCGGGAGAGCCTGAAAGTTGTTTAAATCGCCAAATATTTAATTTTTGTTGACAATTACAGAATCTATCGCATTTTGCAGCGAATCGAACCTCAGTTTTTGATGAAATCAACCACACAAGCTCTCTTCGTCCTTATCATCGCGACCGTTCCCGTTTTTGCCGGTGATGACTACTTCACCACTCCCGCCAGCGAGCCGCCTTCGCTTGAATCGCTCATCGCGCCTCCCTCTTCTTCCTCCCTGGGCAAGGCCGTGCTGGAGAGCAACTACGCCAAATCCCGCAATTTGTTCCTGGAAGCCACCGGCGGCTGGGTTTTCGCCACTCGGGGCGATTTGACCAGCGACGTGGACAAAAGCCTGG
This sequence comes from Verrucomicrobiales bacterium, assembly GCA_965224535.1. GTDB lineage: Bacteria > Verrucomicrobiota > Verrucomicrobiia > Verrucomicrobiales > DEV007 > JBCDHN01. Next base: position 160,927 of record CBDCZR010000018.1, on the reverse strand, counting down.
GCAAGTCCGCCTTTGGCAAGGGCAAGACCAAGTCCGATGCATGGCTTCAGGGCCGCTCGGTCGAGGACATCTACGACAACGGCCATACCTATGGCCTGCGCATCGGGTTGAACCTGGACCGCACCTTGACCACCAGCGGCAAGAATCCGTTCGTGACGAGTGCCAATCACGGCCGCGTCTATTTTCGGGTGTCGCGCACGGAATTTGACGGCAACTACGCGCACCTCGGCTACATTGGCGATTGCTCGCTGGACGGTCAGTTTCACGATTACCGCGATTGGGGATTCGCCGTCGGTTTCGAGCGCGATTTTGGCGAAGGCCGCCTGCGCCCCTTCGTTGGTTTTGAAGCCGGACTGAAATTCGTGGACGACATCAAGGTCGATCTCATTGCTGAAGAAGGCCACAACAGTCACGATTTTAACAATGTGAACCTCTACGATGATTCCGTCGCCATAGGATTGCTTTTCTCCTTCGGAATCGACTTTGACGTCACTCAGAATTTCACCCTTGGAGTTGAAAGCGGCATCGGCTATCAGACCGGGCTCGACCAGGACGACTCCGCGTTGTCCCACTTCGACCTGAAAGAGCTGAACGATGCCGAAGGAAACTTCTGGTCCATCCCGGTCCTGATCTCAGGACGCGTCTCGTTTTAGTGTTTTGATTGTTTTGGTTTTGGATTTTTGACGTGTAGAGTTCGTTTTTGTTGGGTTACCACCGCCACCGGTTCGATTCCGGTGGCGGTTTTCGCGTTTTAAGGCGCGCTTTACGAATCCGATTGCCCACGCTAGGATGCGGCCCAAGTGATCCCGTTTTCTTCGCTGGCCAGCCTCCGCAACACCGTGATTTTCGCGGCTGCGCTTGGAATTTTGGCCGCCGAAGCCGAGGAAACCTGGGATGCCGGCGATACCCGGCTGGCCAACCACTACATCCTGAGCCTGCAACAGAATCCGGAGTACGGCAAGGTGCTGCACCTGCTGTGGGAGCACTACGAAAAGCACGGCCAAACCCGGCTTCTGCTCCAATATTTCGACACCGCGGCCAAGCGGGACGACAACGCGATTGCCCGGCTCATCAACGGGCATTTGCTGCGAAAAAAAGGCAACGCGGAGGCGGCGCTGGAGGCCTACCAAGCGGTGAGCGCCGAATTTCCGGACAACGCGCACGCTTTGCGGGCGATGGCCGAGATTTCGCGCCAACTGGGCTTCCACGACCAGGCGCTGGAGCATTTCGCCAGGCTGGGGACCCTGTTAGGGCCGGAAGCGGAGGATTGGGCCCAAATCCAGATGGCACGGGCCGAATTGTTGCGAAAACTGGGGCAAAACGGCGAGGCCATCGAGCTTTGGCTGGCGACGTTGAAAACGCGTCCGGGCGATCTCGGTTTGCGCAAGCAAATCGTGGCGCTGCTGTTGGAGGAAGGGCAAACGGAAGCCGCCATTGCCAGCTACGCGCCCCTTCTGGAGAGCGCTCACGTGGAAACGCGAGTTTTGGCGATGAAAGAGGTGGCGCGGCTCCACGAGTTTGTGGATGACTTCGACAACGCGGTGAAAATGTATCGCCAGGCGCTGGCAACCGTGCATTTCAAGCACTACCTGCACGATGAGTTTCTGGTGCGGATGGTCCGCGTGCACGAGCGTTTTGGCCGAGCTGAGGCGTTAGGCGATGATTGGCGCAAAGCCGCCCAAACGCGCAATCCCACCGAGGAGGCCCTGCTGCGCATGGTGCGCTTCACCCAAATTGCGGCCAACCCGACCGAGGAGGAAACGTGGTTGCGGCGGCTCGTCGAACGCGTCCCCTCCAGCACGGAATATCGGCAGCAACTGGCGCAACGGCTGGTGGACAACGACCACTACGCGGAGGCCGAGGCGATCCTGGCCGGCCTGGCCAAGCGGCTCCGCCCGACTCCTCTCGCCATTTTGTTGCTCCAGGCAAAAGTGAAGCTCACGACCCAAGGCGTGGAAGCCGCGGAAGCGCTGATTGCCGCTCATCTCGACCAATCGCGGCCTAACGAGGAAGGTTTGAAGCGGCTCCTGCGTTTCAGCCAGACGCACTACCTCGACTCCATCGCCGAGCGTCTGCTGATCGACCAGCACAAACACGGTTGGGGCGAGGAGGGGCGAACGCCGGAGCTGCAATTGGCGTCTTTCCACCACGAACGCGGCCGGCTGGCGGCGGTTCGCGAAGTTTTGCGCGATTACGCTGCGGCGGCGAAAAACGACGCCCAACGCGGCGAGCGACTCCTCCAAATCGCCGAAGCGTTTCGGGATTTGAGCATGTTTGGCGCGGCGCGCGAGGCCGCGGAACAAGCGATCGAGGCCGGCTTGGCCACGCGCGGCCATTTTCTGGTTTTCGCCGAAACACTGGTCGCCGCCGGCCGGATTGAGGAGGCCATTGCGGCGTTTGAGCGCGGTTGGGAGCTGAGCGAGACCACCGAGCGGCGAATCGAGGTCGATCAACGCATTTTCAACGTGCTGCGCGCCAATAGCGACGAAACCAAGCTCGAAAAACCGGCGAAAATCACCGAAGGCGAGGCCATGGCGTCGGTTTGGCGCTTTTTTCACAAATTGCGCCAACGCATCGACGACGCGCCCACGCCGGAAAACCGATTTCGCTTAGCTTGGTGGTCGGTCAAAACCACGGATTACGAAGACGCCTGGACGCAGCTCCCGCTCCTGCACGATCCCGCCAATCCCACCCTGGCCTACGAAGAATTACTGCTGGATTTGGCGGAGCGAACCAACAGCCGCCAGCTCATCGTCCGCCAACTCAAACTCATCGCCACCATCGATCCCGGCCGCCAGGAAGAAGCCGAAATTCGCGAGGCAATGATGATGCTGGAGCAAAAGCTGGAGGACCGCGCCATCCGCAAGTTGCGCGATTTGGTGGATCGCCCCAATTCGACGTTGAAAGCGGTGCAGGCCCTGGCCAAGGCCTACCGCGAGCAGGAGCGGCTCAACGCGCTGAGCGAGCTGTGGGCGGAAACGTTCGCCGAGGCCAACATCCTGGAAAAACGGCAAATCGTGAAGCCCTACGTCCAGACGTTGATCGAACTGGAGCGCGTGCCTGAGGCGTTGCAGCTCTACGGCGAGATGATCGAGGCAGAGAGCGATTTGGCGCAGCGGCGCAAGCTTTTTGAGGAGCAACTCACCGCCGCGTTGCGCCATCGCCTGGCGGCTGAATGGCTGCTGCCGCGCTACGGCGAGCTGATGGGCCAAAACCCGCTCGACCGCTTTTATCCCGAGGCTTTGGCGCGAATTTACCTGGCTCGCGACCGCATCGACGAGGCCCTGGTGGCGATGAAACGCGCCTACTACATGGCGGACGACGATCCCCAGTTGCTCAAGGAATTGGGCGAATTATCCAGCCGATCCAGCGACCTGAAAGCGGCCATTTACTACCAGCGCCAGCTCATCGCCGCGGAGGACGACCGAACCACCCCGGAAGATTGGCTCGCACTCATTCAGCGGCTGGAACGCGGCCTGCGCGTGGCCGAAGCGGACCAAACCCGGCGCCGGTTGGAGAGCAAGTTCGGCCAGGATCCGGACTTCCTCAAACAGCTAAGCCGCCACTACCTCAACGCTGGCGACCAAGTCGCCGCGCGGCGCATTTTGGGCAAAATCGCCGCCTTGCGCCCGTGGGATGCGGAATCCGTGCTGGAGCTGGGCCTGTTGCGGCTGGAAACCGGCGACGTGGAGCGCGCCGAAGCCGCGTTTCGCCAGGTTTTGCGCGAAACCCGGCAAGCCGTGCCTAACGCGTATGCTACGATCGAGACCGTCCCCTTCGTCCCGGCCAAGCTCACCCGCCCCGTCCCCGGTCAACCCGGTCATCTCAACCTGGAAGACATGGCCGTGGCCATTGACGAGTACGACTTCTTGCCCGCGGGGCAACTCGACTGGCTGGCCGAGTGGTTTCGCCAGCCCAAACCCGAGTTTCTTCGCAATCCCGGTTCCGCCGGGGAATTGCGCCTCCGCGCCATCGAGGAACTCGCCAAGCTAGGGAATGGGGACGGGTTGAAGGACGAAGAATTGGCCGACGCCACCGAGCGGCTCTGGGCGCATCACCACGCCGGAAGACGAGCCGAAGCGTTAGACCTGCTGGATCGCGAAATTCGGCCAAAAACCCGGAATTCCGGCACGCGCTGGGATTTGCTCTACCCGCTCATGGCATTGCAACACGGCGGCTCGGCGAACCTGAAAACTTGGGTGGAAGGAGATCCGCTGCGCAAGGCGCACCTCACGCTGGCCGCGTTTTTGCTTCTGTTAGAGCCCAGCTTCGAGATCGAGGTGGAGGAGCTAAAGTCGGCCCTGGCGTTGGTGGAGTTGCCCCTGCGCCAAACGCGGGCCGTGGTCCATGAATTGCGCATGGCCCGGCGTTTTCGCCAAGCCTTGCAATTTGGCGAAGCCGCGGTCGAGACGCAAAACATCGCCGACCACATTTTCTTCGTGGATCTGGCGCAAATTTGCGAGCAAACCGGCTTTGAAACGGGGCGCCGGCGCTGGCTGGACCGGGCGTTCCGCAGCCTCACGCTCGGCACGCGCCTACCCTACTACGCCTTCTACACGACGGTCCGCGAGATGTATCGCATGCAGCCTAACGCGGAAGGTCAGCAACGCGTCATCGCCGATGTGCGCCGCCAAATCCAGCAAATGCCCGACAGCATCGGGGGCGTGCGCACCAAGGCGGAAATGTGGTTGGCGCTGGCCGCCGGCCGTCCTGACGAGGCCATGCGTCACCTGGCCGAGGTGGCCCGCCTAACCACCGAGCGCCGCAAACAGTTTACCGGCGAGCGCGAGAGCGACAAGGGCGTGGAAACCTGGGTGGAGCTGGAAACGCTCATGAATCTGGCCGGGCAACGCGTTCCGCGCGATCAGCTTGCTTCGTTAGCCCGGGCGCTCGATCTCGACGGCGTCCTCCAGCCCGCTGAGGAGTCCAGCGCGGCGCAATTTCAACAGTTTCGCATGATCCGGCTGCTTTGGGAGCTGGAAACCGCGGTCCCGCCTCGGCGCCGCCAATTGATCGAGGAATTCCTGGCCAACGTCACCGCGGAGGAGGAGCCGATGGAGCTGGCGCGCAGCCTGGAAGTGCGTGGTCTGGCTCCGGACGCGCTACCGATTTATCGCCAGATGGTGCGCGAAAAATCCACGGAAATGAGCGCCGTGGCCGGTTACCTGGGCTCCTGCCGCCAGGCCCGCGCTTACGAGGAGGCGATCGATTTTTTGGACCAGATTTACATCGAAGGCGTGCCCCGGCCGGACACGATGAGCGACGAATTTATCCACCAAAACTACGCCAACCTCTTCTACCTGGCCGGCAACGAAGACGAACTGACGGCTCGCGCCGACCAGGAAGTGGCGGAGGGCTGGAGGAGCAATCAATACCGGCGTCACTTGGCCAAATTTTACGAGCGCAAGGGTAACCTGGATGCTGCAATTCGCATCTACCTCAGCCTGGCCGACGACCGGCCGCTCGGCTTCAGCGATACCCTCATGCTGGGCGGTCTCATGGTCGAAAACGGCGATTTGCCGGGCGCAATCGCCCTGCTGGAAAAACTCCAGGTTGCCGCAAAAACCTCCCACCGCCACCACGTCAACGAGCGGCTGGCGCGCTGGTACGCGCAGCAAAATCCGGACGACACCGAGCGCTTGGCCAAGCTTGTGGGAGCGCCGAAGGAAAGTTGGTCCGCGTCGTCCATTTCCGCCATCGCCGCCAGCTTGGCCGACGCCGGAAAAATAGCCGAAGCGGACGCGATTTTGACGCTCAAAGCGCGCTCGGCAGCCAAACCCGCGGACCGGTTTCAGCTCCTGATTCACCGGGCGCGGCTTCGCCTGACTCACGCGGAACTTTCCGCTAATTCCGCCGCTCTGCAGCAGTTGCTCGCCACTTGGCCGGGAACGGCTGAGGCCGGCGAAATGTTGCTGGACCTAGTCCAGGAAACCGCGCCCGCGGCTAACGAAATGTGGCAAGCCGCAGCCGGCGCCATGACCCGCGCCCGCAACGGCGCCGCCGCGGCCCTGGCCGTTCAATTGATGCTCGCGGATGCGCCCGAAGCATCGAATTTCGCGGCCCGAGCTTCGCGATTTCCCTCCGCGCACCTGCGATTTGTCGCCCAAGCCGCGACTCGCGCCCAACAGCCTCGGCTCGCCTGGAACCTGCTGGAAACGCTGCATGCGCGGCACGAACACCATCCTCTGGAAGACGGCCGCCTCATTCTCACCATCCTAAGCCAGCTGGATGATGGCCCAGCAATCCTTGAGTGGCGCCAGCGGGCGCTGAACTGGAACCAACCCACCGCAGACATTGCCGAATTGGCCGGCGCATTCGCGGAAATCGGCCACCCTAACCTTGCCGCCAGCCTCTACGAGCACCACCACCACCGCCTGCGCATCCTGACCCGCAACGACCAGCATTTTCTCACCCAATACGCCCGATTTTTGACCTCCCGCCGCCAATTTCGCGACGCCGAGCGCGTTCTCCTGGCATTGTTCCACAAATCCATCGGCGGCGACCCCATGGAGTTGATCGATTTTTACGGCGCATGGGATCGGCTCGGCAAATTGGAGGTCAACCTGCGAAAATTCTTCCTCGACGAGCACACCACCCGAATCGTTTTGGAAGCCGCCAAGGCCTATCCGAACCATCGGCCGGCCAATGAAGAATCCGCGAGGGAAATCCCGCCGCGCCCGGGCCTAAAGCGCGCATTTTGACGATGAGGCGCTCCGCGGGCACGTTGAATCGGAAAAATCGCGTTTGACGCCGCAGCGGATCTCTTCCGTCTTACCACCACCAAAAACACGAAACTCATGGGACGCGTAACTCTAACATCTCTCGCAATTTTCCTAGCTCCGTGGCTGGTTATTGCCGAAAACGATCCGAAAAACGAGCTGGGGGTGCTTCTGGAGCCCTCCTTTGCCGCTCCCAAAATTTTTCACCCCGTGGAAGGCGCGAAATCCACCGTCCTGGTTCCGGCGCGCAACGGAAAATACGGCGTCGATACCTTCACCGAAGCCGAGTGGAACGCGGAAAAGCTGGGTTGGCCGGAAGTTCTGCCCCAGGCCCTGAAATTGGCCGATAAATTGGCAAAAAGCGCCGAACCAACCTGGGTTCGCGACGAGCGGGAGGTCATTCTCTACGGCATGATCCGCAGCGAGCATCCCTTCATCTCCAGCGTGATTTTTTCCCGCGCGTTCCACGCCAAGCTCAAGGCAATGCTCGGCGCCGAATTCCTCGCCTTGGTCCCGGAGCGCGACACGGTGTTTGTGTTCCCGAAATACGGCGGCCAACTGGATTTCTACGCCAGCGGCATCGCCGAGCGGCATCGGAAGGCCCCAATCAAGGTGAGCCTGGAGATTTTCGAAGTGAGCGCGGACGGGTGTAAGGTTGTTGGGGCGATTGGGGAGTAAAATTCGAAACTCGAAACTCGAAACTCGGATTTCGGATTTCGGATTTCGGATTTCGCAAAAACGCGACTCGCGGGGCGGGTTTTTCACAAAATTAACAACCAAAGCGTTGCGGAATATCAAGATTTACGTTATTTTCGAAATTCCGAAGCACCCTGACGTTTTTCCGAAATCTTCGCCTCTGCTTCGCTGTTTTTCGCGATTCTTTCGTCCAACCTCGCAACAACCTCACCCCCCTTTTCTCCTCGCGCTCACATGAGATTCCTGTTCCTGTCGCTGATTTTCCTCGCGTTTCAGGCTGGTGCCCCGGCCCAGTCCTGGAAGAGCGATGTGGTCGAAATTTCGCCCGCAAAATCGCTTTCCGCGCCCGATGGCCACACGATCCACAGCTCGCCGGGAGGCGCGATCATCAAGCGCGTGTCCGGCTCGGAGACCGTGAGGGTGAAGGCCAGTGTGGAGCACGGCGGCAAGACCTACTACATGTCGGATTGGAGTTGGAACCGCTACCGCAAGGGGCAACGGCCCAACTGGATTTGCGTGTTGTCGGTCGAGGCGGAAAAGGCGAAAAAAGAGCAAAAATCGCTCAGCCTGATCGCGCGGATGGAGGAGCGATTTGGCGGAAAAATCAACGTTTTCTCCTCAGAGCAGAAGATTCCGGCGCCGAAGGGCCACAAACTGTTTTCCAAGCCGCGCGGCGGTCGTTTGCTCAAGACCATCACCGGAAAATCGACGATCGGCGCCAAGGCGGAACTGACGCTGGACAACGGTGAGGTTTACTACGCCTCCACCTGGAGCTGGAATCGCGCTTTGGGCGGTTCCGAACCGAATTGGGCGAGGCTGAACGGCCACGTTTCGCGAAAAATCTCGCCTCCAGAGCCAAAAACCGCGCCGGAGCCGAATTCCGGCCCAAAACTGACGAAAGTCCGCCCCAACCCGGCCTCGCCGGGCCCGCCGCGAGTTTTTGCCCTGACCATCTCCAACAGCCGCTATTCCGCCGCCAATCCCGGTCAGCGCAACCTCAATCTGTCCACCACCGAAGCCGATGCCGATCTGGTTGCCAAGTCCCTGCGCGAAGCGGGCGCCGAGGTGAAAGTGGCGAAAAACCTGCGGGCCGGCGAAATTTTGAAATCGCTGGAAACAGCCACCCGCTCGCTCACGGAAAAGGACGCGTTCGTGTTCTACTACGCCGGCCACGCCCTGCAATTGAACGGGAAAAACTATCTGGCGCCGCTGGGGATCAGCTTTTTGGACAAAGCGGCGGTTTTGAAGTCGGCCGTCGCCGTGGACGACATCGTGTCGCGAATTGCGGAGCTTAATCCGCGATTTGCGGCCATCATTCTGGACGGTAGCCGGCAAAATCCGTTTAACCACGCCGACCCGGCCACGCATCTGCTGCTGCGCATTCCCGGGCTGAATCTCGGCGGCAAAACCGTCCTCACCCAGAGTGGCTTGGCGGAAATGACTCCGCTGGAGAACATGCTGGTGGCGCTGCCGGCCCAGCCGGGCGCGTTTTCCAGCCGGGGCGTGCGCGCGGGCAAATTTTCCTACTTCGCCGCTGCTTTGGCCGGGAATTTGGCAAAAAACGTGGAATTTCGCCAGGCGCTGGCCCAAACCGCCCAACAAGTGGCGCAATGGTCCCGCAACCGCCAAAAAACCTGGGTTTCGCCCCAAAATTCTCCGCCGTTTTACCTGCAAACGCCCGGCCGAACCAGCGCGCCGCCGGATGCCGACACGTTTCGCGCCGGACGCTGGTTGGCCGACGAAAGCGAATTTGGCGCGCCCATGGCCCTGGCTCATTTAGCCCGCTCGGTCCGCACAAATCCGCACGATAACCCGGCCACGGCCGCCTTGGTCTACCTGCTGAGCTACCAATCCCTCGCCGTGCCGCTGAACGATTGGGGCCCGTTCGAGGTGAAAGCAGGGAAGGGAAAATCATTCGCCAAAGAGCTGCAAATCTCGCTCGACGGCCAGCAAATCGCGCTCTTCCCGGCCAATGACGCGGACCAACCCGCGTTGATCGTCGATCGCGAAAACGGCAAGACGCTCGACGAGATTTCCGGCATTTTTTCGCCGGCCTACAGCACGGCTAAGGTCAAGTTTTCGCCCCCATCCTGGAATGCGCCGGCGATTTCCAGCGTCACCTCCATTCGCCGGGAAATGGGCGATTCCGGCGCGCAAACTCACGTCATCACGCCGATTTTTGCCCGTGATCCGGTCGTGGCAAGCTGCTTTGACGAAGGGCTGGAGCGGCTCTACCTGGCAACGCGGAGCGGGGACGGAAAAATCCGCGTTCGGGAGTTCGCTACGACCCCGGGAGTCAGTCTCGACCCGAATTTCGCCAAATCGCCGCAAAAACTCGACCTTCAGCCCGGCAAGACTTCGGAGCTGGCTTCCGGCAAAACCTGGAAACTGACGTTCGACGGCAAAAGCGGCGAAATTCGGCTCATCGCGGCCGGAACGACGGTTTACAGCCGAAAAGGCGCCGCAGTCTCCCGCTCGCGGTTGGAGGATTGGAGCCTCGATCCCGCCGGGGAGAGCGTGATCCTTCTTTTCCGCAACCACATCGACGCCGTGTCCGTGACGGGTCGAAAACTCGCCAGTTTCGATCTCCCCACCAGCGGCGATTCGCGCAAAATCCTGGCTTTCAGCCCCATGTTCCAACGCGTCGCCGTGGCCCAGGGAAAAGCTCCCGGCGCGCGCATCGGCATCTACAATTTGGCGACGGGACGCGAAGTTGGCGCGCAAAAATCGCGTCAGGGCTACCCGGAATACGCCTCGCTGGCCCCCAACCACGAGTGGTTCTTCCACTTCGACGAATCCGGCCGCTGGCGCATGGCGGACCTGGCCAGTGGCGGCTCGAAACTGGATTTCCCGGGCGCGGCGACCGCCTCACTCCTTGCCGGCGGCGCTGAAGGCGAGGACGAGGACGACGAACCCGCGATGACGCCAATCGAAGCCGAACCGCCGCCGTTTTTCGAGCAATTCGCCGATTTCAGCACCGCGCCGGCGTGGCTTGCCGAACTGACCGAATCGCTCCTCGGTTTCCGGTTGGATGACGAAAACCGGCAACCGGCGTGGAACGAAGATTCCCCCCAACGCACCCGCTCGGCCATGCGCCAGATGAGCCAGGGCGGCGGCAAATCGACCTACAAATCCTGGCGCGAGTGGTTTGAGCAAACTCGCCTCGCCGCGATCGAAAATTAACCTAGACCTCGCGATCGCCACCGGAATATCCCGCCATCACCTCCAACATCTCAGCGACGCTTTGCCGGATGCCGGTCAAAATGGCGCGAGAGACCAGGTGATGGCCGACGTTGAGTTCGGCCAGGTGGGGAACGCGAAGCAACGCCGGCAAATTGGTCAAATTGATGCCGTGGCCGGCGTTTACCTGCAAACCGGCTTCGTGCCCCAAGCGAGCCGCGGCCACCAGACCGCTTAGCTCGTCCAGACACCCCTCCGGCGCGCCGTTGGCGAACGCTCCGGTGTGCAGCTCGATCATTTCCGCGCCCAGTTCGGCGGATTTGGCGACTTGCGCGGGATCGGGGTCGATGAACAAGCTCACCCGGGTTCCGTTGTCTTGCAGGCGGCGAATGATGGGTTGCAGCTCCGCGGCGTTGCCGATCGCGTCCAGGCCACCCTCGGTCGTCACTTCCTGGCGATTTTCCGGCACCAGGCAGACGAAATCCGGCTTGATTTGGAGGCCGATTTCGAGGATTTCCGGCGTGGCGCCCATTTCCAGGTTCAACGGAGCGCTCAGTTGCTCGCGAACCCGGAAAACGTCGGCATCCTGGATGTGCCGGCGATCTTCGCGCAGGTGCATGGTGATGGAATCGGCCCCGGCGTCCAGGCAAAGTTGGGCCGCGGCGAGCAGATCCGGTTCCACGTTGTGCGCCGTGGGCATGGTGGAGTAGCGCGCCTGCCGCAGCGTGGCGACGTGGTCGATATTGACCCCAAGTTTCAGTGTTCTAGCCATGACGGCGAATTAACCGCGAAAACCGGGGTTGGAAAAATCGAAACTGTGTCAGCGTCGGAAGAAAATGCGGAATTTTTGGATTTAACGCGGTTTGCGGCGTTTGAGTTGGCGCCAAGTTAGGGACGCGCCGATCAAGGCAACCAAAGCGCCGCCGATCAGCCAGGTTTTGACCGGCGGACGGCGAATTTCCGCCCGCATCTCCGCAGGGCCGGTGACGAGCTGGCTTAGGGGAAAACGCCAGGTTGCCGAGCGTTGTTCTTCCCCAATTTCCAGCGCGTTGCTCTCCAGCACACCGGTGGGAAAGTGCATGTGGTAGGTGAAAGCGTAGTTGTTGAGCACGGCGTTGGTCACCGCTTGGCCGAAGCGCGATTTTTCCTTCTCCGGGTCCTTTTGCGGGACAAAACCGGTGGAGAGATCGACGGTGCGGACGATGGCGTAGCGGTCGCTAAGTTTCTCGACGCTGAAGGTTCCGAAAAATTTGGCCACCTCGCCGCCGCCTTCGGCTCCGACGACGGATTGGAGGTCTTTGACGTGGTCGAAATCGATCTGGAACTCGGTTCGGCGGAATTTTCCGTCGAGTTGGGTGGTGTAACTGGCCAGCTCCACGCCCGGGGTATCGGCCAGGAGCGTTTCGAGCTTTTCGCCCAGATCGTCGCCGTTTTGGGCGATTTTACCCTTGAGCTGGACGACAGAATGGATGGAACCGGAACCCGTGGCGTTGATGGTGAAGTGTTCCTCGTAGTTCACGCAAGAGGTCAGAACGACGGCGGAGAAAAGCGGGGCGTGGCGAAGCAAGGCGGTCATGAAGCTTGCCAAATCTGGAGAGGGCAGGGCGGCTTTGCAAGCGGGGCCGCGCGTCGATTTCCGTCAAACCCAAATCCGGCAGTTATATGCCAAGCCGGCGTTTTGGCGTCTGAGGCGCTCGGTTTTGAGTTCGGCCTGCTTTCCATCTATTGTCCTGCATTATCCAGACTGTTCGGCGCGGTGAGCGAAACCGCCGGCTGCGCCCCTTTCGCCGGCAAATTGAGCAGCGGACGCGGGTTGATGCCGAAGATCACGATCCCGGCAATTAGCGTCAACATAACGACGTAGGCCAGGGGGCCGACTTTGAGCTTGGGAGCGTTGTCCAGGACACCTTCCGGCTCGCTAAAATATATGGCGCGCACCACCTTAAGATAGTAGTAAAAGCCGGCTCCCGCCGCCAAAACTCCGATTCCCAGCAAGACCCATTGCTCTGCCTGTACGGCGATGCGGAAGACGAAGAATTTGCCGAAAAAGCCGGAGGTAAGCGGTACGCCGGCCAAAGCGACGACGGCCATCAGGAGCGCGAAGGCTAAAAACGGCGAGCGGCGGCCCAGGCCGTTGAACGTGGCCAAATCTTCGCCGCCGAGCTGCGCGCGGACGATGGTGAGGACGAAGAAGGCGAGCAGCGTCATCATGGTGTAGCTGCCCAGGTTCATGGAAATGGCGTTGATGGGGTGGATGGTCATTTCCTGCGCTCGGGCCGGGGCACAGGCTAGCGCGAGGAGGAGGAAACCGGCGTGGGAGATGCTGGAGTAGGCCAAAAGGCGCTTGAAGTTGGTTTGCAGGATGGCGACCAGGTTGCCGAAGATCATGGTGCCGCCGGCCAGGATCATGAGGATGAGCACCACGCCGTCGTTAACCGCGGAGGAGTTCATGAACGGCTGGATGACGCGCACCAGGACGATGAAACCCGCCGCCTTTGAGGCAACGGAGAGAAAGGCGGTGATGGGCGTGGGTGCGCCTTGGTAGACGTCTGGAATCCACACATTGAACGGAAACGCGCCCACTTTAAAGCCGAGCGAGACCATGAGCAGGGCGAAGCCAAAGAGGACGGCGGTTTTGTTGACGCCGCCGCCGGCCAGGGCTTCTTCCAGCAGGGCCAGGTTGGTTTGGCCGGTTGCGCCGAAGATCCAGGTTATACCATAAACCATGAACCCGGTGGATAGTGCGCTAAGGATCAAATTTTTCACCCCGGCTTCGAGCGATCCCACATTGCGCCGCATAAAAGCGACCAGCACGTAAAACGAGATGCTGACTAGCTCTATGGAGACGAACATGGAGATCAAATCCACTGCTGAGGCCGCCCACATGAGCCCCGCGCAGGTAAAGATGGGCAAAACGTAGAATTCCCCCAATCCGTAGGTTTTGGCGGTGTACTCTTGCACCACGCCATGATAGTCCATGCTCATCAAAATGACGATGATGGTGGCGATGAGGGCGATGCCTTTGAAAAATCCGGCGAAGCTGCCTTCGTCGTAAGTATAAAACGTCCAAAACCCGCCTTCGCCGCCCTTGGCATAAAACGTCATGGCGTAAACGCCGGCTAATCCCAGGATGGCGATCCAACCCAGGCCGCGTTTGTCGCTCCCGGACACAAAAGCCTCCGCCATGAGCAAAATCAGCCCCAGCGCGACAACGGCGATCTCTAGATAGTAGGCGGGCATGGCTAAAACTGAAGCATTTTGAGGAAGGCGGCCGGATAGATGCCGACAGCGAGCAAAACGGCGAGCAGAATCCAGATCGGCAGGCGCACGTTGAGGACGCTGGGGTCGGTTAGTTCGCGTTTTTCCAGCGGTTGGCCCAGGAAGACGTTGCGGAAGCCGCGCAGCATGTAAACCGCGGAAATGACCACGCCCCAGACGGCTAAAATCGTGGCCCATTGCAGGAATTTGAACTCGCCGTCGAAGTCCTTGAATCCGCCGAAGAAAACCATCACCTCCGAGGTGAAATTCGCGAAGCCCGGCAGGCCGATCGATGCAAATGCGGCCAGGGCGAAGGCAAAGCAGAAAAACGGCGCTTGTTTGCCCAGACCGCCGAGCGTCTCCCAGTTGAGCGTGGGCAATTGTTGGCGCAGTTGGCCGGTTAGACCAAAAAGCAGCGCAATGCCCACGCCGTGGGCGAACATGAGCAAAACGGCGCCGTTCAGGCCGATGGTGTTGTTCGCCACGATTCCCAAGAAAACGTAGCCCATGTGCATAACGCTGGAATAGCCCAACATGCGGTCGATGCGGTTCTGGCTGATGGTGACGAGGCCGATGTACAAGATATTACCCAGCAACAAAACGAGGATGACGTTTGTCCAGGCTTGGATGCCGTCGGGCAACATGGGCACGGCTACGCGCAATAAGCCGTAGAGCCCGAATTTCTTCAAAACGCCCGCGTGCAGCATGGCGACCGGCGTGGGCGAAGCTGCATAGGCCGGTGCGGCCCAGGAATGGAACGGAAATAGCGAAATAAGGATGCCGAACCCAGCTAGCAACGTGCCGAATACCCACTTTTGCGTCCCGGCGGCCATGGTTCCTTGGTCGGCCAGTTGTTGCAGCTCGCGCATATCGAACGTATCGCCGCCCAAGCCGATGAGTAGCCCCAGCAAGCCAACCAACAGTACCATGCTGCCGACGCCCAGGTAAATGGTTATACGCCAAGCGACGTCGATGCGGTCGCTGCCGTGGCCGAGCATGCCAATCATCAAAAACGTGGGAATCAGCGCCAGTTCGTGGAAGGCGTAGAAGAAAAAGAGATCCGTGGAGAGAAACGCGCCCAATGCGCCCGCCGAGATCAGCAGCGAGCAGATGTAATAGAGCTTCTCTCTGCCGCCTAGCTCCTTATCCGGCGGGCTTAGCCAAATAGCGCACAGCGTGACGATAACGGTGAGGAGCAACATGATAACGCTCATCCCATCGACGCCGAAGGCCAGGGCCAGTTTGGGCGAGTCGAGCATGATGTGCTCGGTAAACATTTGAAACTGCGCCGCGCCTTCGCCGGAATCGAACGTGCGCCAAACCACGATCCCCAACACCACGTTAACCAGCGAAACCAGCCACGCCGTCCCGCGCGCGGGCATGCCGAGGAGGATGGCAAACACACCGAGGAGCGGTAGCAGGATGATGGCGTGGAGGATGGACATTTTGTGCTTTGTGCTACCGTGTTAAAACTACCGCCAGGAGAACGAGGACGCCCAGGGCGATGACGAGGCCGTAGGCTGATATATTGCCGGATTGGATGCGGCGCAGGCCTTTGCCGATTCCTTCGGTCAATTTCGCGCTTCCAGTCACTAACGCGCCGCCAATCAGGAGTTGATCGATGGCGTAGAGGATGTTTGCGGTCAAATCTTGGCCCACACGCACGATTGCGCCGTAAATCTCGTCGATCCAGAATTTGCGCTCCAAAATGGCGATGCGCAGGGGTTCTTTCGTCTTGCCGCGGTAGATAAGAACGGCGAGAAGAACGCCAGCGGCCAGGCTAATCTTGGAAATCGTTGCAACGGCCCCTCCATGCGCGGCTTCTCCGAGAGGATAGTAGGCCTGCAGTGGCTTATAGATATAGGCATAGCCCGAGAAAATCGACAACATGGCCAGGACGATCAGCACAAGCCGCATCAGGGCGGGAGCGTCGTCCGCGTGCCGCGCATTTTCGCTCCGTGGCCGGCCCATAAACACGACAACGAACAGCCGCGTCATGTAGAAGGCCGTTAGACCGGCTACGCAGACCGCCAGCCAAAAAAGCTTCGAGTTTTCCTCGTGAGCGGCATGCAAGATCGATTCCTTGCTGAAATAGCCGCTGGTGCCCGGGAAAGCGACCAATGCCGCGGTTCCGAAGAAAAATGTGCACAGAGTCGTGGGCATGCGCACGCCGATTCCGCCTAGTTTCCAGATATCTTGCTCGTGGTGCGCCATGTGGATAATTGCGCCTGCGCCGAGAAAGAGCAGCGCCTTAAAAAAGGCATGGGTGTAGAGGTGGAACATGGCCGGCTCAAAGGCATGGATGCCAACGGCCATCACCATATAACCCAGCTGCGATAACGTGGAATACGCCAGGATGCGTTTGATGTCGTTTTGCTGTACGGCGCATAATGCGGCAAACGTCGCCGTAAGCGCGCCAATCCAGGCGATCCACTCGCTGGCCTGCGCAGATGCGGAGATGAGTCCGCTGTCGATTTCCACCCGCACTAACATGTAAACGCCGGCGGCGACCATGGTCGCGGCGTGGATGAGCGCGGAGACCGGGGTGGGGCCTTCCATGGCATCCGGCAACCACACGTGGAGCGGCACTTGCGCGGATTTACCGACCGCACCGAGAAAGACGCCCAAAACCGCGATCGTTAGCACCGGCGCGGCAATCCCCGCCAGCTTTGGCCCCATTTCCGCGAACGCAACCGTACCGGTCAGCGCCCACAGCATGAGGATGCCAATCATAAAACCGAAATCGCCGATGCGGTTGACCAAAAACGCCTTTTTCGCCGCCTCAGCCGCGCTATTCTTCGTGAAATAGTGGCCGATGAGGATGTACGAGCTAACGCCGACCAATTCCCAGAACACGAACATCATCACGAAGTTATCCGCCAGGACGATGCCGGTCATGGAAAACATGAAGAGCGATAAGCCGGCAAAATAGCGTCCTTTGCCGTCGTCCCTAGCCATATAACTGAGCGAGAAGAGGTGCACCAGGGCGCCGATGAAGGTCACCACGAACATCATCCCGAAACTGAGGGTATCCAGCTTGAGGCCGAAGTTAACCTGGAAGCCCGGCAGATCGATCCAGGTGAATGAAGCCGCCTCGCGCGGCGCGCGCAAGAGCATTACGCTAACGGTGAGCGTCAGCAGCGCCGAAAAGACGGAAATCGCCGCGGCCAACATGCCCGAGCGCCGGAAAAACACGCCTCCCAGCACCGCGGAAACGAGCGGGGCGATGAGCAAAGTCCAGGGCGAGAGAATAAGGTCCATGCGGCGAGAAAAATCAGTTTTTCATGCTCACCATGTCGGCGACATCGGTCGTTTGCTTGGCGCGAAAGAGCGCGACGATAATCGCAAGACCCACGGCCACTTCCGCGGCGGCCACGGTGATGATGAAGAAGACGAGAACCTGAGCATTATACGCCGGTGCGCCATCCACCAGGTTATAGCGCGAAAAAGCGACCAGCGAGATGCTTGCGGCGGTGAGCATCAGCTCCAAGCACATAAAAATAACGATGACATTGCGCCGCACCAATACGCCTCCCAGCCCGATCGCGAAGAGCAGGGCGCTGACGAAGAGATAGGCGTTTAGGGTTACCATTTTGTTGTGCTTTGTGCTTTGCTAGCGAAGATCGCGCTTGCTTAGGACGACAGTGCCTACGGTGGCGACTAACAATAACACGCCGAGGACTTGGAGGTGGAAGTTGAAGTCGGTGAAGATCACTTTGCCCACTTCACGAACGTCGTTGGCGGCCGGGTCAGCGAGTTCCAGGGCTTGGAAGGCGCCGATCTGCGATTTTGCCAAAATCATGCTGGTAAGCGCAACGAACATAGCCGCCGTCCCGATCCCGCCAATCAGCGTGGTGAAGCTAAACTGCTTCACTTTCTCCGCTTTGAGGTCCAGCAGCATGATGATGAAGAGAAAAAGCACCATGATTGCGCCGGCGTAGACTAATATCTGGATGGTGCCGATAAAATAGGCGTTTAGCCCCATAAACAGCGCCGCCACGCCCAAAAAACAGCCAATCATACAAAACGCGCACGTTACCGGGTTGCGATTTGCCACCACGCCTAACGCGCCCACAATTGCCACTGCAGCGAAGATGTAAAACAGATACGCAGGCATGTTATTTTAGCTCGTTCCACTTGTTGACCAACCCTTCGCGCACGCCGCCGATTTCGTAGAGCCGCTCTTTATCGTGCACCATCTCTTCGCGCGATGTTCCGGTGATGGCGTAGTCTTTGCGCAGAAAAATGGCTTGCTCCGGGCAAACCTCCTCGCACATGCCGCAATAAATGCAGCGAATCATGTCGATGTCGAACTCCTTGGGCCGCTTTTCCACCTTGGCCCACTTGTCGTTGCCGGGGATTTCCTCCGGCACGATGGTGATGGCGCGCGGGGGGCAGATAAACTCGCACAACTGGCAGGAAACGCAGCGCTCGCGTCCCAACTCATCGGTCACCAACGCCGGCGCGCCGCGATAGTGCTCCGGCAGGTTTTCGTCCCACTTTTCCTCGGGATATTGCATGGCCACCTTGGTTTTGCCGAAGAACATGCGGAAAAAGTGGCCCAGGGTGATCATCAGGCCCTTAAAAATGGTGGGCAGATAGAGCCGCTCGCCGAGGGTGAGTTTGGGACGCTGGACGACTTTGGTGGGCATGTTAGGAAGCGTGGTTGAGCCAAACGAGCAGGCCGGCGGTGAGCAGGACGTTGAACAGAGCGATCTCGAAAAACCAGACCCAGCCCAGGTTCATGAGCTGATCGTAGCGAAACCGCGGAATGGACCAACGCACCCAAATGAAGAACAAAATGAACGCGACGACCTTTACCAAAAACGTGACGAATTGCAGCAACGCCACCGGCAGGCCCACAGATTCCAATTGCCCTGCGGAAAGGCCGAACGGCAGCGTCCAACCGCCGAAAAACAGCGTCACCGCAAAGCCGGAGCCGACAATCATCGCCGCGTACTCGCCCAGGAAAAACAGCGCGAACTTCATCGACGAATACTCCGTGTGGTAGCCGGCGACCAGCTCCGTTTCGCACTCGGGCAGGTCGAAGGGCAAGCGGTTGGTTTCGGCGAAAATCGACGTCGTGAAAACGACGAACGAGATGAAAACCGGGATCCACAGCAGCAGGTGCTTCGCGCCCACAAATTCGAACCCGCCCTCGCCCCAGCGGAACACCGCGTTTTCGCCCCAAAACGGCAACAGCGCCCAACCGTTCTTGGCCTGCTCGGCAACGATGTCGCCCAGGTTCAGCGTGCCGTAAATCAGGAGAATCGGCACGATCGACAAGCCGAGCGCGATTTCGTAGGAAATCATCTGCGCGCTCGACCTAACACCGCCAAAAAACGGGTATTTTGAGTTCGACGCCCACCCGGCCAGGACGATGCCGTAGACGCTTAGCGAAGTGATCGCTAGAATGTAGATCGGACCGATGTTGAGGTCGGCGATGACCAGTTTCATGTCCTCATTCAACCCCAACCAACCCAAGTCGAGCGTCGATCCGAACGGTAGCACTGCGCAACTCAGCAACGCCGGGATGAGCACCAAACACGGCGCCAGCCAGAAGTAAAATTTGTTCACGTGCGCGGGTGTGATGTCCTCCTTGAGCAGGAATTTGAGCCCGTCGGCGATGGGTTGCGCCAACCCGTTGAATCCCACGCGATTCGGCCCGAGCCGATCCTGGATAAACGCGCTGACCCGGCGCTCGGCGTAGACGGAATACGCCACCATTGGCAGGATCGTCAAAAAGACGAGGCCGATGATTTTGACGAGCGAACTGACGATCAAAAACCAATCCATGGTGATGAGCTAGGGCTCTGGCCCGGCACGATGCGACGGGTGAACGGGCGAGCAACCGGATTTTGTGAAATTTTTCACAAAGTCTCTCACAAATCCTGAATTTTTGCTTGGGGCGAGGATTTTGCCCGAAAATCTCCCTCAAACTCAACGCGTTCGGCCGGAAGCCGGGGCTACGTTGGCCGATCCGGCGAAACATCCCGAAAAATCCTGGCATCACCACCAATGTCGCCCATCATCTCGCCATGACCGGCCATCTCAACTTCCATCCGACCCAGCGGCATGTGGGACCTTAACGTCTGGCAGGTCATCGCCGCATTGCTGCTGGATTTGCTGCTGGGTGATCCGCGGTGGATGCCGCACGCCAGCCGGTTTGCCGGAATGCTCGGCAAGGTGCTGGAACGGCCGTGCATCGCCATATCCGGCCGGACGGAAGCGCCTGGCTGGCTGTTTGTGGCGCTCATCGTGACCGGGATGGTCGCCGCATTTGGCGTGGCGCTGTGGGTTTTGCCGGACAAGCTCTCCGGTTTGTTGGAAATCGTCGTTTTTTACCAGGCGTTCGCCGCCATGGAGACTCAACGGCGGGTTCGGGCCATTTTGCGGCCGCTTGGCGAGGGAAAACTGACCGCAGCGCGCGAAGCCTTGGCGAAAATCGTCGCGCGCGACACCGCCGAGTTGGATGAAACCGCGATTAGCCGCGGCGCGGTGGAATTCGTGGGCGAACGCGCTTGCCGGGCGTTGATCGCGCCGCTGTTTTGGGGAGCCCTGCTGGGGCCGGCCGGCGCGCTCATCTACTCCGTGGCCGAAGCCTTGAACCGCGAGGCGCCAGGTTCAGCCACGCGCTCCGGAAATTTCCGCCAACCGGCGCGAAAACTGGCAAACGTGCTGAATTGGCTGCCGGCGCGAATCCTCGCCGTTTTGTCGGAAACTTTCCGCGAATTTCGCTCGATTCGCCGCATCGCGCTCGAATCCCGGCGTCAGCGCGATTCCAATTCCGGCTTGTGCCAGTCCGCGATCGCCCACGCCCTGGAAACGCGGCTGGGAGGGACCAATTTCTACGGCGGCGAACCGTTGGTCGAGCCCGTTTTCAACGAATCAGCAGCCATGCCGGAGCCGGCGACTGTGAAGTTATCGCTCGTCTGGATGTGGAAAATCGCGGCGTTCGGGTTTTTGCTCCTCATCCTGGCCTCGTTCAACGGTTGAGCGCCCCGAGCGCGCTTTTTTGAGCGTGGCAAGCGCATTTCGGTCAGAGTGAGGGCCATGGCCGTTCGTTTTTTGCTTGGAACCACCTTCCTCGTCGTTTTCGCCTCGCTCGCTCTTGCCGAGCAACATCCCGGCGCGGCGATTTACCGGAAACTCTGCGCGGAGTGTCACGGCAAAAACGGCGAAGGCGTGGACGGCAAGGCCGACGATCCGCTCTACGGCAGCCGCGACCTCGTTTCGCTCACGCGGCGGATCGAGCGCACCATGCCGGAGGACGATGAGGGCGCCTGCGTGGGAAACGACGCCAAAGCCGTGGCGGCCTACATTTACCACGCGTTCTACTCCGTGGAGGCGCGGAATCGCAACCAACAGCCGGAAATTCAGCTCAGCCGCCTCACCGTGCCGCAGTTTAGGCGCTCCGTGGCGGATTTAGCGCGCCGGCCGGGCAACGATTGGCTCGCCGGCATGCCCGAGAATCGCGGGCTGAAGGCGCGATACTGGGGAACGCGCGAATATCGGCCGGACCCGAAAAAGAAGCTGGGCGGCGCCATGGAGCGGATCGATCCCGTGGTGAAATTCGACTTCGGGACGCAGAGCCCGGACCCGAAAAAGCTCGATCCCGAGGCGTTTTCCGCGCGTTGGGAGGGATTGATTTTGGCGGAGGAAACCGGCGTCTACGAGTTCACGCTCAAAACGCAAAACGGGGCACTGTTGTGGATCAATCGGCGCGACAAGGAGGAACGGCTCATCGACGCCTACGTCAGCACGGGCGAGGACGTGCGCGAAGAGAGCGCGAAGGTGTTTTTGCTCGGTCAACGCGCCTACGCGCTGCGGTTAGACTACTTCAGCTACAAGGAAAAAACGGCGTCGATCGAGCTGCTTTGGAAACCGCCGCATGGAATCCGCGAAACCGTGCCGAACCGCGTTTTGGCCCCGGGTTCCAACGACGAAATGCTCATCGTGGACACGCCTTTTCCCGCCGACGACCGCAGCGTCGGCTACGAGCGCGGAACGTCGGTTTCGCGCAGTTGGATGGATGCCGTGACCGCCGGAGCCATGCAGGCGGCGGAGCGAATTTCCGCGCGGCTGGACAAATTGGCGAAGACGAAGCGCGATGCGCCGGATCGCGCCCAAAAAGTGCGAAAATACTGCGAAAATTTCGCTGAAGCAGCGTTGCGGCGTCCGTTGACCGATCAACAGCGCCGCGCGTATGTCGGCCGTTGGTTCGAAGGCGCGAAAAACGTGGAGCAAGCGGCAAAACGCAGCGTGATGATGGCCCTGACCTCGCCGCAATTTTTGTACCCGCAACTGGCCGAGGCCGATTCGCCGGATCAGTGGGACGTGGCCACGAGATTGGCGCTGGCGCTCTGGGATTCCGTGCCGGATCGAAAATTAGCCGACGCCGCCCGCAAAGGCCGGCTGAAAACCTGGAAACAGATCGAAGATCAAGGCTGGCGCATGCTTTACGACCCGCGGGCCCGCGGAAAATTGCGCGAATTTTTCGATCGCTGGCTGGAATTGGAACGCGCCCGCGACGTGAGCCGCGACGCCAAGCTTTTCCCCGAATTCGGGCCCGAAGTGATGGCGGATTTGCGCACCTCGCTGGATTTGTTCATCGACCAGGTGTTTTGGAGCCAGAAACCCGATTTTCGGCAACTTTTGCTCGCCGATTACCTCTACCTGAACGAGCGCCTGGCCCCGATGTACGGCGTCGAGCACAAAAAACGCGGGTTTGCCAAATTGCCGGTCGATTCCCGCCAACGCTCGGGAATCGTGACCCACCCGTATTTGCTGGCCACCTTTGCCTACCACAACGACACCAGCCCCATTCACCGCGGCGTTTTCCTAACCCGCAACATCGTCGGCATGAGCCTGAAACCGCCGCCGGAAGCCGTGGCCTTCGAGGACGCAAAATTCGATCCCAGCCTGACCATGCGCGAAAAAGTGACCGAATTGACCCGCAGCAAAGCCTGCATGGCCTGTCACTCCACCATCAACCCGCTCGGCTTCAGCCTGGAAAACTACGACGCCATCGGCCGTTGGCGAACCCGCGACGCGCGCCTCAACAAGCCCATCGACGCCAGCGGCGACTTCGTGACCGGCTCCGGCGAGACCATCCAACTGAAGGGAGCGCGTGATTTGGCGCAATTTGCCGCGAATCATCCCGAAGCCCACCGCGCCTTCATCCGCCAACTCTTCCACCACGTCGTCAAGCAGCCGGCAGCCGCGTTTCGCCCGGACTTGATGGCCATTTTGGAGCGCGAATTCCACGCCACGGGCTACAACATGCAGGTTTTGCTCGTAAAGATCGCCGCTTTCGCCGCGTGCCACGAAATTGAGAGTGCACAGCCGCAGTAGTCACGATTGGCAATCGTGGCCGGATTCGATTGCCAATCCGTGGCCGGATTCGATTGCCAATCGAATCTACGGTTGGCGCAAATCCCGAAACGCAACCGGCCGATCCAGAATTTCCTTGAGCAACACCGCTTTTTTCAGCGAATCCGGGGTGGCGAGCAACGCTTGAAGCGATGGCGACGGCCCGCTCGCTGACAACGCCGATCCTCGTAACCGTTCCTGCCGTTGCAACCGCTCCAGAGCCCGTTTTTCCTCTTGCGTCAGCTCGACCCGGGTTTCCGCGGGCTTAGCCGGCGGTTGTTGTTTGGGAACGGGCGGGGGAGGCGCGGGTTGCGCAACTTGCCCGGTCATTTGCTCCAAAAATCGCCGAAGCTCCGCGGCGGGGTCGGCCTGTTCCTGGGCCGGCCGGGCGGGAACGGGCGGTGGAGCGGATTGCGGTTGACGCTGGGGCTCAATTTCCGGCTCAAAGTCCTCCTCCATCGGTTGATCGACCCTTCTCCGATCCGAAAAAAGCCAGCGGAAAAAGGCGATGAAGATCATCGCGATGATGATCCAGTAGTCGCCAAGGTCGGCGAGCATGCTGCTGGCAGGAAGGCTCAAAAAACCGGGGTCAGGCTTGATCGGTGGGAGTGGTGTCGCCGGAGCCGGCAGTTCCTGGTTTGGTGCCGGCAATGCTGTCGCGCATGCCGGTGTCGGCTTCGATATTCTTGTACTTCACGTAGTCCATAACCCCCAAATTCCCGTTGCGGAAGGCTTCGGCGATTGCCAGCGGGATCTGCGCCTCGGCTTCGACCACGCGGGCCTGCATTTCCTGCGTTTTCGCGGCCATTTCCTGCTCGCTGGCGACAGCAGCGGCGCGGCGAACCTCGGCCTTGGCTTGGGCGATTTGTTTGTCGGCCTCAGCCTGCTTGGCCTGAAGGCGGGCGCCGATGTTTTCGCCCACATCTACATCCGCGATGTCGATGGAGAGGATCTCGAAGGCGGTGTTGGCGTCCAGGCCCTTTTGGAGCACGATTTTGGAGATGGCGTCAGGGTTTTCGAGCACGTCTTTGTAGCTCTTGGACGAACCGATCGACGAGACGATGCCCTCGCCAACCCGGGCGATGATCGTCTCTTCCGTGGCGCCGCCGACAAAGCGGTCCAACGCGGTGCGAACCGTCACTCGGGCACGGGCTTTCACCGCGATCCCGTCCGCGGCAACACCGTCAATGCTGCCGCGGCCGGTGCTTTGCGGAGGGCAATCGATGACGGCGGGGTTGATGCTGGTTCGCACGGCTTCCAGCACGGTTTTGGTGGTCCCTTTCACTGCCAGGTCGATGGCGCATGCGCGGTCGAAATTCAGCCCCAGGCCGGCTTTGTCCGCGGCAATCATGGCCAGGACAACGTGGTCGATCTGGCCGCCGGCCAGATAGTGGGCCTCAAGTTGATCGGTGGAGAAATTCAAGCCGGCTTTACTGGCGGTGATTCGGCTATCGACCACCAAAGCCACCGGAACGCGGCGCAGCCACATGCCCACAAGCTTGAAAATGCTGACCGGCGCATTCGAAACCAGCGCGCGCAGCCAGATGTTGAAAAACTTGAGGAAAATGAAGAAAAAAACGAGGGCAAGGAGAACGAGAATGGCCCCGACGATGAACGCCGCGGTGTCGCCTCCCGGAATATTGTTGAAGAAATCCTCCAGCATGGTTACACAGGTAAATGGGTTAGGTTGACGGCGTGCCCCGATGCACGATTTTTCCGTTCGGGATCACTCGCCGAAACCCGCGCTGGTGTCAAGGTTGGTTAGCCGCTTTGCCCAGCGGCGAGTCGTCCCAGGCCACCACCCTGCCGTAGCCCACGTTGCACTTTGCGCGGTAGGGGCTGATTCCGAACGGAGTCTGGGTTTCGAAAGAAACCGTCACCGTTTCGTAGGCGCCGCGCAGTCCCGGCAGACCCGCTTCGGTCGACGGCAGATCGGTGCTACCGGCAAAGCGGGGAATCCTCTCTCCTTCGACGCCAACGGCACGCCCGCCCCTGACATCATTCTCAGCACAGTGGACACCAACTCGACGCGAGTGATCGCGCCCGCTTCGAGCACTACCTCACCGCCATTCGCATCTCGGGTTAATGAAAATTTTCCAGCGCAAAATGTTACTCAATCACGTTTTGCGCTGAAAAACATGGAATTCATCGGACGCTCCAGAGAAGCCGAGCAGCTGCGCTTCCTCTGAAATCGGAGTACCTTAAATGATCAAAGCTCTCACCCACATCTTCACACTGCTCGGCCTCTTTGTCTTCCGGCTCCTTTCGAAACCCGCGACGGCATTCACCTGACGGAATCCGGACACGAAAACTACTGGGAAAATGCGCTCGGCGTGCTGGCCGTCGAAGCGGGAACGAACTTCGCCGAAGTCGGGCTGTTGAGAAAAGCCGTTGTGCGCAAGAACCGTTTCCGGCGCGAAAGTTGAACATTCGGTTGGCCGGCCGCAGGAGGATAAACCCACGGAGAAATGTGATGACGACCGATTTCTGAGCGGCTTAACCGCAACCGCCGATGGAGGCTCCAGCCAGCCTGGCCTGGCTGACTAGACTAGATCTTGAGCCGCTAAAAATACATCCGCAGCGCCGTCATGAACGTCCAGAACTTGTGGTCCCGGTCGAATCCGTCGATCGTCGACCACTCCACGCCGTTCATGATTTTTAGCTTGTCCCCGCAGATGTACCAATTGAGCCCGCCGTAGATTGCGTGGTACTCGTCGCCGCGAGCCAGGGGCGAGGCTTCGCGCTCATAGCGTTTGCGGACGGGAATTCCATCGCGTTTGTCCGCCAAAACGTAGGTGTAGCGCAACACGGCTTCCAGATTGTCCGTCAGGTCGTAGTAGGGCATAATCACGGCGCCGTTCAGGTCGGAGGCCAGCTCGTTGAAGGCGTCATCGGCGTAAATCAGGTCGGTGAGGAGGTGCAAGCGGCCCCAGTCGCTGAGGCTGTTGAGCGAGAAATTTTCGTGGTAGGGCGCGAAGGCGTTTTGGTTGCGGTTTCCGTGGCGGTGAAACCAATCAATCCGCACGTTGGTGTTTTCGCCAAAATCGCGCGAGATTCGGCCGAATTGCCCCCAAGAGCCGCGTTCGGGCAGCCGCCAGTCCTCGGTCAATTGCCCGGAAAAACCGCCAAAATCGATCGTCAGGCCCCACAACACGTCGCGGAACGTAAAAACCGCGCCACCAGCCTTTTCTGGCGCCACTTCATCGACGATGAGCGAGCGCTCGATCGTCTTGATTCGCTTGGAGGAGGTGGAGTATTCCCGCGTGTACGCCGGCTTGAGTTTGCCGACCCGGACTCCGATCCGCTCCCGCGGTTCCCAGGTGAAAAACATCGTGTCCACGTCCTCGAAAAACCGGCCGGATTCGTCAAAATCGCGCTTCAGGTTGAATTCGGTCTGAAATTCGACGTTTTGGAGCAGTTGGGCGGCAAAACCGAAGCGAAACCGGCGATTTTCCCAGTCGCTGTGGTCGCCCTCCGACTCCACGTTGTAGTATTGGCCCTGGTATCGGCCGATGAGGCGCAATTCCTGCAAAAACGGGCCATCGCCTTCGTAAAGCGTGGCCATGTCGAGGGCGCCCTCGTAGCGATCGCAAAACGTGATGGGATCCTGCGGAATTAGGGCCTCTTCCTGCGAAATCGCCGGTTCCGCGGATGCGAAAGTTGAGATGGAAAAAAGGCCGAGTGCGAGTGGCGAGACTTTCATGTTGGTTTCTGTGAATGTTAGAGTAAACGCAACCAACGCCTAGCCGCCTCAGGCCCTGACACAACGACTTTTTACCGGAAATTTTTCATCTGGCAATCTTTTTCTTCGTCCGACCCAACTTCCACAGGGTCAACGGCTATCGCTCAGGGAGTGGCGTAGCGGTTGGCGGACGGATTTGGCGACGTTCGTCGACCCGAATCGGACTTTGCAGGACTCAGGCCTCGGCTAGCGTATCTCCGCCGGCCGCGGAAACATCTTCTGGTGCAACGCGTAGACCCGCGCCAATTCCTCGATCGGCGCCTCGTGATCGTCCACGCGGATGTCGCGAAACCGGTCGTTTAGCCCGGCGTAACCCCACCCCTCACGCACCACCAACAACGCCGCGCTCTGCTTGCCGCGCTTGTCGCCGCCGGCTGCCTGACCCGCGCGCAACGCCGCGATGAGCCGCGCTCCCAGCTCGCCTTCAGCCTCTAAAAACGCCTTCTCCATCGCTTCCACCACTTCCTCGCCCGCCAGCAGATTTCCCTGCACCGCATACCCCTCGCCAACCCGCTGAGCCGCCGCATCCTCGCACAAATTGCCCGTGAAAGCCGCCGCCTCGCCCTTGGCGGACACGATCCCGATCTGGCGCCGGTCGCGATGCGGATCGGCTTGCGTCATCACCTGGATCGCAGCCTCCGGCGTGGTGCCGAGTTGGAGCAAATCCAGCCCCACCGGGCCGTAACGCACGTTGGCCAGCGATTGAGTCGCGATCGCTCCGACACCTGCCCTGGCCCAGGGAACAATCGCCCCGACGCCCACGATTTTCGACTGAACGGCGACGCCGATTTCGCCGGTTTCCGAATCGAGCGCGACGATGGAGAAGGTGTTCGCTTCAGGGGTGGGTTCCCCGGCAAAAACGGCCCCTAGGAAGGCCAAAACCACGCCGGCCGCCACTTTTCGCCAAAAACCTGGATTTTCGTGCATCTTTTTGGGATTAGACGCGTCAATGCGCCCCAGCGCCAATTTCAACCGGTTTATATCCGCCACGCGCGCGAAAATAGAGGAACAACGCCAGGTAACAAATCAGCATGAACGCCGGAAGCACGGCTTGACGCAAAAACGCGCGCTTTTTGTTGCGATTGACCACCGTGCCGAGTTTGGCGGCTTCATCCTCGCTCAGCGCCGCCACGGCCTCCGGTTTCATGGTGGGCGATTTCCCGAACATGGTGTCGCGCAAGCCTCCGTCGACTTTTTGGTGGATGGCCGGATGCTCGGCTTTTCAACCCGGCGTCGATCCCGCGATCCAGAAAATTGCCCATCAGCGGCGAACCTAAAATGCCCATGCCTAACACGCCCACCGCCGATACGCCGTTGAGGCGTCAGCGCGCCGCCTTTCGGGGAATTGCTCGCTAACCACGCCCAAGGTCGTCGACCACAGAAACGTCTTGCCAAACGCGTAGACGATCGCGGCCAAAACCATGATCTTAGCTGGCGCCACACCCAGAAAAATAAGGCCCACAATCGCCAACGCAGCGCTGGTGACCAGCAAACCGATGGGCGAAAACTTTTCGACGATGGGCCCGGCGTAGAAACGCAGCACGGTCATGATGATCGATACCATCACGAAAACCCAGCCCGCCATTTTGGGCAAAATCCGCCGCCAACAGCTCGCCCATCCAGCCGTCGGTCCCCCAACTCCGTGGTGGCCAAAAACGGCATGGGTGATGAGGGATGAGCACGAACATCCAGTTGCCGGCCGAGCGCGTGTGTAAACGCCCGCCGCGGCCCCAACGACCGCGGCGATGCCTAACGAAATGGACCGGATGAATCTTCAGGCCCCGTCATTTGGCCCACACCCATCACCACCAGCCAGGCGATGAGGAAAAATCCCAGCCCGCCCACTTCGCTTGAGCATATCGCGGTAGGAAACGCCCGCCGCGACGCGCTCCTGAATCGGAAACGTGCGCGGGATGGTGAGCAACGCGTAGAAAATCACCGGGATGACGCAGATAGCGAACTTGACCAGCAACGGAACGCCCGCGTAACCGAGCAAAATCGCCACCGCCGCGCCTAAAGCCAACCCGGCCGGCCAGCCGGCGTGCAGGATATTGAGCCACTTGGATTTTTCCTTGCTGTAAGCGGTGGCTACCACCGGATTGATGAACGCCTCCACCGTTCCGTTGGCGATCGCGACCAAAAACGTGCTCCAGTAAAGCCAGGCGTAGGATTTGTTTTGGATGGCGATGACCGTGCCGATGACCGCCAGAGTGTGGGCGACGATCGCGAACACCGCGCTGGCCTTGTAGCCGATTTTGTCGATGATTAGGCTGAAAATGATGATGCTGAAGGCAAACGGCCAAAGCCCCACGCCTAACACCTCGCCAATTTTCGTGCCGGACAAGCCGAATTCCTGCGCCAAGTCGCCCACGACGATGGTTCGCAAGCCGAAAAAGAAGGAAGTGGCGACGAGGGCGCTAAAACAGGCCCAAAACAGCTTTTTATCGGGTTTGGAAGCGTCGGTGGTCATGGAGTTGGCGGGTTGGAAAGGGTTGAGGCGCGAGACTCTTTCGAAATCGCGCCAAATGGCAACCAAATTCACCCGCAAACCTGAACCGGCCCAGCCGGAGTTTTAAGTGTTAAGTTTCAAGTTTTAAGCAAAAGAATCACAGGTGACGCTGACGCGGAAATAACTTGGCAGGCGGACTGACGCTCCCCCAACATGGCGGGATGCAGTGCGAGCGGAAACCAAGGCCGTCGTTACTTTGGTGATTACGTACCCGTTTTTAAGCATGGTCCCGACTTTTCGCGGGCTGGTTCCTGGTGAAGCGCAGGGCTTTGCAGCTTTGCGCTATCCCGTTTGGAAGTCTGCTATTTGTTCGAAAAGCCGGTCCGCTCGCACTGCGATTTTCAGTTCAAACGAAATTCAACATGGCCAAGAAATCGCAAAAGAAAAAGACCAAAAAGACCAAAACCCAAAAAACGCTTCTCAACCAAGTGTGCAATCCCGACGCTGCCGGCATCGACGTCGGCGCTGAAGAAATCGTCCTGGCAGTGCCCGCAGATCGCGACCCCGAAGCGGTTCGCACCTTCGGCACCTTCAACGAAGACCTGCGCGAAGCAGTGCAATGGCTCAAGCAATGCTCCATTACCACCGTGGCCATGGAAAGCACGGGCAACTACTGGGTCACCCTCTACCAAGTGCTCGAGGAAAACGGCATCGAATGCTTCGTCGTCAACGCCCGCCACCTCAAATCAGTCCCCGGGCGCAAGAGCGACGTCCAGGACGCGCAATGGATCCAGCGCCTGCATACCGCGGGGTTGCTGCGCAAATCCTTCGTCCCGGACCAAGAAGTGCTCGGCATGCGCTTTTTGCACCGCCAGCGCCAGGAGCTGATTCGCGGCGGATGCCAGGCCATCTTGCACATGCAAAAAGTGTTGACCGAGATGAACGTGCAACTGCACCACGTGATCAGCGACATTGACGGAGTCAGCGGGCGGCGCATCATCGAAGCGATCATCGCCGGCCAGCGCGATCCGGTTTACCTGGAGAGCCTGCGCGACGGACGTTGCAAGACGCCGAAACAAACCGTGATCAAGGCCTTGGACGGCAACTTTCGCCAGGAATACGTTCTATCCCTCCAGCTGGCCTATCAGCGCTGGAAGCAGCTTCACGAGCAAATCGAAGCGATCGAACAGGAGCTCTCCCAATTGATGGCGGCCTACCAAAAGCGCGAAGAACCCAAGTCCGAAGGCCGTTGTTACGCGTTGCAGAACGCAGATTCGGACTCGGCGCCTTCAAGCCCGGCGAGTCTGCCCGTAGCCGGGAGCGTGAGCGCGCGCAAACAAGCCACCAAGCACGAGCCATGCTTCGACATCCGGGGCGAAGCCGCGCGCATTTACGGGACCGACTTGAGCCTCATCCCCGGAGTCTCCAGCGGATTGCTCAGCACGCTGATCTGTGAGATTGGGGGAGGCGATGCGTTTCGGGAGCGCTTCAGCAGTAGCCAGCACTTCACTTCGTGGCTGGGGCTCTGTCCGGACAACCGGATTTCGGGCAGCAAACCGTTAGGCCGGGCCAAAACACGGCGGATCAAGAGCCGCATCTCCGATCAACTTCGGATGTGCGCGATGACGCTGTGGCGCAGCGACAACGCACTGGGCAACTTCTGCCGGCGAATGAAGGCGAAGCTGGGCAAAGCCGAAGGGATCTCGGCAACCGCGCACAAGATGGCCCGAATCATCTATGCGCTGATCACCACCCAACGCAGCTACGAAGAGGAGGTGGTGAGTAAGGTTCCGGAGGCGGTGCTGAAACGCCGAATCAAGAACCTCGAAAAACAGGCCGAAAACCTTGGATATCAACTCGTTGCGGCATAAGCCTTGCCAAGGTTGTTATTTGGAAGTCCTGACAGATGCACCAAATGTTGCGCAAACGTGTCGAAACTTCAGGGTTGAGGCACTAAAGACGCCGATTACCGGGTGACGACCGATGATGGGTTGAAGTTTTCCCTCAAAAAATCGACAATCAACAATCAGCGACCGTCAATCACCACCGCCTCACGCTCGAAAAATCATCCACATCGACATGGACTGCTTTTACGCGGCCATCGAGATGCGCGAAAACCCGGATTTGGCGGGAAAACCGGTCGCCGTCGGCGGCCGCGCGAGCAATCGCGGGGTGCTGACCACGGCCAACTATGAGGCGCGCAAATTCGGCTGCCGCTCGGCCATGCCCACCTACCGGGCGATGCAGCTTTGCCCCAAACTCATCGTTTTGCCGGTGCGTTTCGAGCTTTATCGCGAGGAATCGCGCCGCATCCGCGCCATCTTCGAGCAATTCACGCCCACCGTCGAGCCGCTCTCGCTCGACGAGGCTTACCTGGATGTCAGCCACCTCAATTCCAAGGGCGCGTCCATCGCTGCGGAAATTCGCGCGCGCATTCTCGAGACGACGCAATTGGCCGCCAGCGCGGGCATTGCGCCGAACAAATTTCTCGCAAAAATCGCCAGCGACTGGAACAAGCCCAACGGCCAGTTTGAGCTTGGCCAGGCCGACATCCCCGATTTCATGAAAACCCTGCCGGTGCGCGAAATTTGGGGCGTGGGCAAGCGCACCGCGGAAAAATTGGAGCGTTTGGGCGCGAAAACGTGCGGCGACTTGCAAAACCGCGATTTGTCCACGCTAACGCGCGAGTTCGGCAAGTTCGGGGCCGATCTCTACCAACTCTGCCGCGGCCTGGACGAGCGCGAGGTTCGCGTCGACCGCGAGCGCAAGAGTTTGAGCAACGAGCGCACGTTTTCGCGAGATTTGACGACGCTGGAGGAGTGTCGCACCACGCTGGACGCGATTTTGGAGGAACTGGCCGCCGATCTGGAAAAAGTGAGCGAACGCCGCGTCGCAAAATCGTTCATCAAGCTCAAATTCAACGATTTCCAGACCACGACGGCCGAATGCGCGGCAAATTCCCTGCGATCGGAGATTTACGAAAATCTGCTGAGCGAAGCCTGGGAGCGCCGCAAAGGCCGGACCGTCCGGTTGATCGGCGCGGGCGTTCGTTTCGTGCCCTTGGCCGTGCATGGCGAGCAATTGGAGCTGGAAATTTGAAAATCCGGGCTTCCTCGGCCAATTGTCGGCATGCGCTACGTTTTCGCCCTCCTCGCCTGCCTTTCTCCATCGATTTTAGCGGCCAAACCGAACATCGTCTACATCCTGGCCGACGACCTGGGTTACGGCGACCTGAGCTGTTTTGGCCAAAAAACGCTGGCGACGCCCCATTTGGACCGCATGGCCGCCGAGGGGCTAAAATTCACCCGCCACTACGCCGGCTCCACGGTTTGCGCGCCATCGCGCTGCGTGCTGATGACCGGGTTGCACACCGGGCATTGCGCCGTGCGCGGAAACAAGTCCGGCCAACTGCCGGATGACACCGTCACGGTGGCCAAACTGCTGCGCGGCGCCGGTTATCGCACCGGTTGCATGGGCAAATGGGGCATCGGCAACCCGCCGCCGGCCGACGATCCCGCCCGCATGGGGTTCGACGAGTTTTACGGCTACGTGAACATGTATCACGCCCACAACTTTTACCCGGAATTCCTCTACCGGAACGGCAAGCGCGTCCCATTGCGCAACGTAACCCTGCCGGATTGGAAAAAGCAGCGGCCCGATGGCGGCGCGACCGAGGGCTCGGGCGTGGCCAAGGTGAAAATCGACTACGCGCCGGATTTGATCGCCCAAGAGGCCCTGGATTTCATCGATCGAAACCAGGCTGGCCCGTTTTTCCTCTACTTTGCCATGAACGTGCCCCACGCCAACAACGAAGGCGGCCGCCCACCGCAATCCGACGGCATGGAGGTGCCCGACTACGGCGAATTTGCGGCCAAAGACTGGCCCAACCCGGAAAAAGGCTTCGCCAGCATGATCCGCAACATCGACCGCGACGTGGGCCGGGTGCTGGATCGGCTTCGGAAGCTGGGAATCGCGGAAAACACCTTGGTCCTCTTTTCCAGCGACAACGGCCCGCATCAGGAGGGCCGGCACACCATGGAGTTCTTCGATTCCAACGGCCAACTGCGCGGCATGAAGCGCGATCTCTTCGAAGGCGGAATTCGCGTCCCGACGATTGCCTGGTGGCCGGGAACGGTCGCTGCGGGCGGAGAAAGCGACCTTTTGTCCGGTTTTCAGGATCTGCTGCCCACCTGCACCGATCTTGCCGGGATTTCAGCGCCGAAACGCTGCGACGGCATCTCGTTTCTACCCACGTTGCTGGGCAAAAACGAGGAGCAAACCAAGCACGCCCACCTTTACTGGGAATTTTTGGAGCAGGGCGGCAAACAAGCCGTGCTTACGGCCGAAGGATGGAAGCTGGTGAAGCTGAATACGCTGAATGCCCAAAAAAGCGCCGTTCGTCTCTTTAACCTCGCCACGGACTTGAGCGAAGAAAACGACCTGGCGGCGGAAAATCCCAGCCAGGTCCAGGAATTGCAAACCGCTCTGGACGCCGAGCACGTTCCCCAGTGAAAAACCCCATTTTTCAGGGAAATTTCGGGTCCGAAATGGGCCGGGACGTGGAAAGAGGTCCGAGACCTGCCCAATTTGCCGAAGCCCGCTTTTTGGTTGGAATTTCGCATTTTCCCGCTATAGGTCCGCCCCGCATTGCTATGAAAATGATCGTCACATTCCTGGCCGCCTTGGCATTGGCGGCTGCCACGCCTGGATTCGCCGCCAACAAAGTCGATTTCGTCCGCGACGTGAAACCGATTTTGGAAGGCGCCTGCATTCATTGTCACGGACCGGAAAAAGCCGAAGGCGATGTCCGGCTCGACACGAAAAAAGCCGCGTTTGAGTCAAACGGCGACAATCCCGGCGTCACCCCGGGCGATCCCAACGACAGCTCGGTTTGGTGGACGACGACCATCGATCCCAAGGACCCCGACGAGGGAGATCTGGTCATGCCGCCGGAAAAAGAGGGCACGCTGACCAAGGCGCAGCAGGATGTGCTGGAAAACTGGATCAAAGGGGGCGCGGATTGGCCGGAAGGGCTGGTTTTGGTGGAACAACCGCGGATGCGCTTCAAAACGAACATCGAGCCGCTCCTTCGCCGCGGGGGACCGTTCAACGCCTTGGAATTGAAGCAAATTCGGCTGTGGGCCGATCAGGGAGCGGTTTGGCCCAAGGGACTGAGTTTGTCCGGCCCCGAGGAAGAAGGGCCCAAGGACGATCTGGAGCTGGTGAAGAAAATTCGCGAAAAAGTCGTGGCTGAGTCCAAGGAAAAATCCGAGAGCGAGATGAAGGAATACACCGCCGCGATTCCGCTGACGGGCGCCGAATACACGATGGTGCCGATCAAGGGTGGCGAGTTCATGATGGGCAGCCCGGCGAAAGAGGCCGGCCGTTACGAAGACGAGGGTCCGCAGAAAAAAGTGCGCGTCGAGCCCTTCTGGATGGGCAAATTTGAGGTGACCTGGGACGAATACGAGCCCTTCATGATCACCGACGTGGCCCGGCGCAAGGACGGCCGCCCGGAGAGAGTCAAGCCCGACGCGGAGCCGCCGGATATCGTGACAAAACCCACCACGCCCTACACGGAGATGAGCTTTGGCATGGGCATCCACGGCTTCCCGGCCATCAGCATGACCCAACTGGCCGCGCAGAAATATTGCGAGTGGCTCAGCGCCCAAACCGGTCATTTTTACCGGCTGCCGACCGAGGCGGAGTGGGAGTACGCTTGTCGCGCGGGGACGACCACCGCCTTTAGCTGGGGCGACGATCCCAAGAAAATCGACGAATACGCCTGGTATTACGGCAATGCCGAGGACAAATACCAAAAAATCGGCCTGAAAAAGCCCAATCCCTGGGGTTTGCACGATATGCACGGCAACGTGCTGGAATGGGTCATGGACAAGTACGACGAAAAATTCTACGACGCCATGAAGGGCGATCCCGTCCTGACGCCCTACAACAAGCCGGGCAAGGATTTGTATCCCCGCGTAGCCCGTGGCGGCAGTTGGTACGACGATCCGGAGTACTGCCGCAGCGCGACGCGTTTCAAGTCCGAGGGATCGTGGAAAATCCAGGATCCGCAGTTGCCCAAGAGCATTTGGTACCACACCGACGCGGAGTGGCTGGGATTTCGCATCGTGCGCCCGCTGAAAGTCCCACCGGCCACGAAAATGCACGAAATGTGGAATTCCGGCCGGGGCGAGGAGAACGAGTAACATGCCTCGTTCCCGGTTCTTGGTTCTTGGTGCTTGGTTCTTTGCCCTGGGCCTGCAACCGGCGAAGAACGAGGAACAAATCGCGAACGGACGGGTTGTGGAATTTCGCCAACCGGCGATGGGGACGATTTTCGCGATTCGCATCCACACAACCGACGAAAAAGCCGCTAAAACCGCCGCCGAGGCCGCTTTTGCGCGCGTTGGCGAGTTGAACGCGATTTTCTCCGATTACGATGCCGAGAGCGAGTTGCTGCGATTTTGCCGCGAACCGGCGGGAACGCGGGTTAAGCTCAGCGCGGAATTGCACGAAATCCTGACGCAGGCGCAGGAATTGGCCTGGGCGACGGAGGGCGCGTTTGACGTCACCATCGGCCCGCTCATCCGGCTCTGGCGTCAGGCGCGCCGGCTCAATCGCCTGCCGTCTCGCGAGCAACTCGACGATGCGTTCGCCCGGGCCGGCCACGAAAAATTGCGCCTTTTCGAGGACGGAACCGCCTCGCTCGCGGTCGAAAAAATGCGCCTCGATCTCGGGGGCATCGCCAAGGGCTACGCGGCGGACGAAGCGCTGCAAATGCTGCGTGATGCCGGTTTTCCGAGCGCGGTTGTCGCTGCGAGCGGCGATTTGGCCGTTGGCGTGGCCCCGCCAGGCGAATTGGGCTGGCGAATCGGCTTGGCCAGCGTCGCTTCGCCCCAAAAACCGGATCGCTTCGTCATCGT
Organism: Verrucomicrobiales bacterium; assembly: GCA_965224535.1. Classification (GTDB taxonomy): domain Bacteria; phylum Verrucomicrobiota; class Verrucomicrobiia; order Verrucomicrobiales; family DEV007; genus JBCDHN01. The sequence continues at coordinate 124,585 of CBDCZR010000018.1, read as the reverse complement.
GAGCAACTGCGGCATTTCCACCTCCGGCGACACCCAGCAATTCGTGATTTTGGACGGCACGCGCTACTCACACATCGTCAATCCGGCGACCGGTCTGGGTTTGACAGAGCGGCGCAGCGTCAACGTCATCGCGGACAACGCCACGGCTAGCGACAGCCTGGGAACGGCGTTTAGCGTCCTGCCGATGAAGGCGAATCGCTTCAAACCGGGCTTCATCGTCCGCACCGTCGAGCTAAACGGCGAAAATGAGCCCGTAGCGCGGTTTTGGGGCCACTTTGAGGGAAAAATCTGGGACATCGTTGAAGGCAAACCGATCGATTCGCCGTGAACCGGGTGGAATGAAAACGACGATTGCTCTCTCCCTCGCCCTGCTCGCAACGAGTTTTGGGACGGATTTTGACCCGAAAAAGGTGGATTTTGTCCGCGACGTGAAGCCGATCCTGGAAGGCGCCTGCGTTCAGTGCCACGGACCCGATGAAGACGAAGGCGGCGTGCGATTGGACACGAAAAAAGCGGCGTTCGAGGCCAATGGCGACAATCCGGGCGTTGTTCCCGGCGATCCAAGTGGTAGCTCGGTTTACTGGACCACGACGATCGATCCTGACGACGACGAAGAAGGCGATTTAGCCATGCCGCCGAAAAAGAGCGGTGCACTGTCCAAAACGCAGATCGATGTGCTGAAAACCTGGATCGAGCAAGGCGCGGATTGGCCGGATGGCGTGGTTTTGACCGAGCAATCGCGGGTCAAATTCGCCAGCGTGGAGATGCTTTTGCTCCGCGGAGGCCCGTTTTCCGCGCTGGAACGCCAAACCCTCCGCCTTTGGACGGCTCAGGGCGCGGTTTGGCCGGAAGGCTACTCGATTGCCGGTTCCGGCGGCCCCAAGGATGATTTGGACCTGGTGAAGGTGATTCACGAAAAAATCGTCGCGGATTCCCCCGAACAATCCGAGAGCCAGATGAAGGAGTACACTGCCACCATCCCTAAAACGGGCGCAAAATTCACCATGCTCCCCATTCCCGGCGGCGAATTTTTAATGGGCAGCCCCAAAACCGAACCCAGCCACTTTCCCGAGGAAGGACCGCAAAAAAAGGTGAAGCTGGAGCCCTTTTGGATGGGCAAATGCGAGGTGACCTGGGATGAATACGACCCCTTCATGGCCACCAAGGACGGCGGCCGGCGCAAGGACGGCTCGCTCCCCAATCTCCCCGCAGACGCGAGCCCGGCGGACATCACCAGCAAGCCCACCTCGCCCTACGTGGAGATGAGCTTCAGCATGGGCGTCCACGGCTACCCGGCCATCAGCATGACCCAACACGCCGCGCTAAAATATTGCCAGTGGCTCAGCGCCCAGACTGGCCACTTTTACCGCCTGCCGACCGAGGCGGAGTGGGAATACGCCTGCCGCGCCGGGACCACGACTGCCTACAGTTGGGGCGATGATCCCAAGAAAATCGGCGAATACGCCTGGTATGCCGACAACGCCAACGACAAGTACCAAAAAGTCGGCGAAAAGAAGCCCAACCCCTGGGGATTGCACGATATGCACGGCAACGTCCTGGAATGGGTGCTGGATAAGTTCGACGAAAAATTCTACGCCAGCCTGGATGGCGACCCCGTCCTTGCGCCCTACAACAAGCCGGGCAAAGCGCTCTACCCCCGAGTTTCCCGCGGCGGCAGTTGGTACGACGGTCCGGAGTATTGCCGCAGCGCCATGCGGTTCCCTTCCCACGGCGATTGGAAGCAGGAAGACCCGCAGTTGCCCAAGAGCATCTGGTATCACACCGATGCTGTGTGGCTGGGATTCCGCATCGTCCGCCCGCTCAAAACGCCATCCCCGGAGGAAATGCACGAAATCTGGAATTCCGGGCGCGGCGAGGAATTTTGATTGGTTGATGGGCCTCGCACGAAGGCACAAAGGCACGAAGGGTGGCTGATCCTGGAAAGCTCTCCACGCGCCTGAGCCAATCTGAATTCTTTGTGCCTTCGTGTCTTCGTGCGAGCACCAAAGTTTTTCGGACTATGGTGCGCCACTGGTTTCCGCCGGTTCGAAGCGGATTTTGACCGATTGATGGGCCTCGCACGAAGGCACAAAGGCACGAAGGGTGGCTGATCCTGGAAAGCTCTCCACGCGCCTGAGCCAATCTGAATTCTTCGTGCCTTCGTGGCTTCGTGCGAGCCCCAAAGTTTTTCGGACTATGGTGCGCCACCGGTTTCCGCCGTCTCGAAGCGGATTTTCGATCGATTGATGGGCCTCGCACAAAGGCACAAAGGCACGAAGGGTGGCTGATCCTGGAAAGCTCTCCACGCGCCTGAGCCAATCTGAATTCTTTGTGCCTTCGTGGCTTCGTGCGAGCACCAAAGTTTTTCGGACTATGGTGCGCCACTGGTTTCCGCCGGTTCGAAGCGGATTTGGGTGAGCGTTTCGAGGCGTTCGCCGGTTTCGGCGTCCCAGAGCTTGATCGTGCCGTCCTCGGAGGCGCTGGCGAGTGTTTTTCCGTCGGGGCTCCAAGCCAGGCCATTTACCTTGCCCGAGTGTTTTTTGGAGATTGGCACTTCCTCTCTGGTCTTCACATTCCAAATTTTCACATCGCCCGGCCAAAATCCGGCGGCTAGGGCCGTTCCATCCGGGCTGAAGGCTACACTGCTAACGGTTTCGGTGATGGGGATGGTGCTGTGCTCATTCGTTGCCGCATCGAGAATGCGGAGGTAATGCTCGTTCCCTCTGAAGGACTGGTCGGGAACAGCCAGGAAGACCGAGCCGTTGGGACCGAACGCAACGCTGCTCAAAGGATGGAGGTTCGAATCATCTTCGGCCTCCACGCTTGCCGACATCATCTCGGTGAATCGTTCCGTTTCCCAGACTTTGGCCGTTTTCCAGACTTTCAACGTTCCTTGCCCGGATCCGGCTGCGAGGGCGGTTCCATCCCGATTCCAGGCAAAACTGCTGAATTGCCCGGGATGGGTCAAAAAATAGGTATCGGGCAGGTCCTCTCGGTTTCGGACGTCCAAGAGCACAACATCGTATCTGTTGCCGGCAACCGTCGTCCCATCCGGACTCCAGGCCATGTTGCTGATATCGTCGGTGGCGCCAGGCAGCACCTCGCCACTTGTCGCGTCCAGGAGCTTCGTGAAGCCACGCCAATCGTCTACAGTTGCGGCAAGAGTTTTGCCATCCGGGCTCCAGGCGATGCTTTCGACTTTAGCCCCCGAAACCAGTTCTTCTCTCTCCTCGGCGGTAACTACGCTGATCGCAGCTGTCTGCCGGGCGGAGGCTGCATCCCAAATTCGCACCTCGCCGTTGTCTGATCCGCTGGCCAGCGCCGTCCCGTCTGGACTCCAGGCCACGGATAATAGCGGGTCGGCATCGATGTGCAAGCGTCCCGGGTTTTGTCCATCGATATCGCGTATTTCAATGCGGTCGTCTCGATCTCGCAGGACGATTCCTTGCTCGTCCGGGAGAAACGCCAGGCTGACGATGGGGTTCAGGTCCGGGAGCGGAATCAGAGCCCTCTCCACAATGGGCGTAAAGATGCTAAGGAACTGGTGGTTGCCCTCTTTCTCGGCAAAGAGCATGGCGATTTCACCGGATCGCGGGCCCTCGGCCAGGAGGATAGCCTTGGCGTCCCGCGCTCGTTCTTCCATCGCGCCAGGCAAGACCAGCCGTTCGAGTGTGGATGTCCCTTCTGCGGGCCAGCGCGACCGTGCCAGGATGCCCCCTCCGTCGATGCTGATGATGGAGTCGCCCCAGTAGCGCACGTGCCTCACGTCGCGGCGATGGATGCGGGCGTCGGCAGCGAGCAACCCTGAATCCAGATCCCAAACCTCCACCATTCCCTTGGCCCGGCCCACGGCCACGCGTCTTTCGGTTGGATGATGGTCCATGCAAAAAACGGGGCGGTTGCCTTTTATGATGCGCGGTTTTGATGCTGAAGTGGGCGAAAACACCAGCAAGGCTCCATCCATGGCGCCAGCTACGGCCCTGTGGCTATCGGGGCTGAAGGCGATCGAGGAAATATCGGCGCGGTGGCGGAAGCCGAAACCGTCTTTCTCTTCCAAGTCGATAACGGAAATCTGGAAGTTATTGATTAGCGTGAAAACGCTTGCCACAAAACGGCCATTTGGGCTGGCGGAGAAGGCTCTGTTAGCGAAGTTATGGTAGATCGAAGTGGCGCGGCGGTCACTGGCGTCCCAAAGAAACGGTCGGCCCATGGAATCTGACGTCGCCAACATAGGGTGGCCGTTTTCCGAAGAGGCAAAAGCAACCAAGCTAGATCGCGCCGGTGCGAGTGGCGGCTTGACGAAGGACTCGTGAACAAACCGGCCCATTAACGTGACCAAGGCAATCACTAGCCCCAAAGAGAGGAGGTTCACGTTCACCAAGGCCCAGGTTCGCCGCCGGGCGCCTCTGGCTGCGTGCAGAGAGGAGCGGAAAGAGAAGACGATGGCCAGGATGGTCGCCATATAGAACCCAATAAAAAGCGCCTCTTCTCCGCGCTCAGCAGCATCGTTGCTTAGCTCAGCAAGCGTCAATATTGATACGAAGGCAGCAATCCCCAGCGCCAGCAGCAATACCGACGCGATCGCCAACGGGTTGTTCCTCCCGAGCTTAGGCAGCGAAAATAGTTTCAAATCAGGTTGGTTTCGCAGGCACTCCGCAACGTTTGACCGGAACAGGCGGACCCACCGGGCCGGTTTGTCCTCCGCGCCGGACTCATCGGCAAATACGGGGTGTTCGGGAACTTTTTCGCGGTCTACTTGCTGGATGCACAGGACGTCCTCCAGCTTTCTGGCGGGCAAAATGGCGCGGTAGAGGCCAAAAACGACGGCCAGCGCGATGGGCCACGGAGGTTCAAAGTCATCGGCATCGAACGATAACCAAACCAGCCCGATGAGAATGCCCAGGGCCGATAGCGCGCCGGTTTTCGACCAAAGCGGATTGGCTCGGGCCTGCGTGAGGCCGGAGACGTAGAGCACTCCGGCCAAACTGAGGAAAAAACCGGTGACAAAGCCCCAGTGAACGAAGGGAGAGTTGCTCTGGCAAAACGCTTGAAGCTGTTCCGCCAGATGAGGAAGGCGGGGGAGCAGAATCGCGAAAAACACCGCGACGAGGATCATGAATTCCCCCAAGCCGAGCGCGGCAAGACGGGTCCACCGCGGCGTGGACGGCCCGCGTGCAAATCCCCGGGCGAGCAGCGTGGTTAGGCCGGTGGCGGCCATGGCCCCGGCGCAGACGTAGTGCGCGTGATCGTTGCTAAGGACGGCCAGGGTAATGCCAACGGCGAGCCAAAACAGCCGGATCAACCCGCCGAGCCACCTGCTGCGTTCCCGTTTGGGCGGCGATTCCTCCTCCACCTTCGCCGCGGCCTCTTCTTCGCGATCGGCAGCCTCCCGAGCGTGCAGGCACACTGCTTCGCGGATGAAATCGTGGTCGAAGTAGGCGTTGTGGATCAATTCGTCGCCACGCAGATCCTCCTTCACGTTGCGCACCACCGCGGACAGCTCCGTGGTCCCGCCCCAGGCCAGTTGGGAAATGCCCTGGCGGGTTTTGGCGAGGATTTCCTCCGAACGCCGGCCGATGGCGGCATTGGCGCGATCGATCAACTCCCGGTTGATTTTGCGGGGCAGCGGCGGGAAGCGGTAGCCCTCCAAAAGCACCGGCCCTTCGGTCACATCGATGAGCTGCGCGGCGAGCCGATTGTGGCCCTGGGCGCCCTTCGCGACCTTGGTGAGGAGGAAGGAATCGGCGCGCGGGCCGAAAATGCGGTTGTAGACCGGCGCGATGAACGCGCGGATGAAGCCGCGGTAGATGCGGATGAGCCGATCCGAGCCGAACACGACTTCTCGGGGAATTTTGAGCCGGGGAATGACCCGGGTCTCCGCAAGCTGCGTGGTGGCGCGCAAACCGCCGATGGCCTCGTCCTCCGTGCACCAAATTCCCAACCAGCGGGGGCCGAAATCGAGCATAGCCTGGTTTTGGGCGCGATTTTCGCGATGGACGTTGCGCGCCTCCGTCCGTTGGGCGCGCGCCCACAGGTAGAGCGTCAAAAACGGCGCGATCAGGAGCCCGAGCGCCAATCCCAGCCGAAAAATCGCCGCCGCCCAGTCCGTGGCGCCAATTGGCGTTTTGAGCGGGACCGACGTGGTTTCCGTGCCGGCCGTTGCGGCAGACATCGTGCGGGGAGTTGTGCCCTCAATCCGAAGAAAACTGCGGAGTTGCGCCGCCACCGTGGAATCTTGAGTTTCCTCCCAAACTCGGGTGATGGGGTTGTTCTCATTCCCCCAGTTTTGAAATTCGCGCAGCCCCACCCAATACGCCAAGAGCACGCTGACGATGAGGATGAGAATGGTGACGAATTTGCCCCACCAACGCCCAATCCACGCCCCGCGGTAATGCATGAAGGGCGTACCGATGGTGGTCCAGGATTTGAGGCGGTCCAGGCGGTGTAAATCCCGCGTTTTTGCGCGAATCCCAGCGGTGCAGGATGGCTTGCTGGAGGGCGATCCAATTGGCCGAACCGCCGTGGCTGTGAGCAATGAGGTGGTAATCGCGGCCTTCGCGCTCGAATTCCAGCAAGTGCTCCAGGAGTTGCCGGCCGGCCTTGTGGCGGGCGCGCTCGTTGTTTTCGCTGGACCACTTGAAGGGGCGCAGGTGCGGCTTCAGTTCGCCGGATGCATCCAGGTTATCGGGATCGGCGCCCAGGGCCTCCTTGTCGCCGGCGAGGACGAAGCCCTCGGGCGTCAGCTTGGCCTTGAGGTGCTGCCAGAAATCGCTGCCGATCTGCCACCAACGGTTGCCCGCATCCGGCGTATCATCCGGCGCCATGTCCTCGTGCCCCGGCAGGTTGGAGAACGTGCCGTGAATGAGCAGGACGATGGGCTGCTTGGTGTTTCCGGTGCTGTTTGGCTCCGCCGCCACGATTCGGCACTCAAGCGAGCCGGGGCCGGGAAACAAGCCGGGATTTTCAGATTCACGGCCACACCCGGAAGCTCCCACCGTCTGGCTCGATGACGTGAACCTGATCCTGGATGCCATCCTGACCGCCGGAAGTTTCCGAGGGTTGCAGGCGCTCGATTTTTCGCAACTCTCTCCTCGCCGCCGTGATGGCGCGTTCGCGGCTTCGGTAGCTTCCCGAATCGGGTAAGCTTCGCCGGCAAACGTGTCCCAACCCTGCAATCGCCATCGGTTTCGGTTCGTCACGCTAGAGAGACAGGGGCGGCGGCGCCAGATTGCGTCCGTTAATTTGCTCAACTTCGGTGGCCAGCTTCAAAATCGGAGGCAGCCCTACGCCGCCTTCACGCTCTGCGGCGACGATCTTTTCGGCTCCCAAATCCACGAACAACTGGCGGTCACCAACTCGGACGTGGTAGGGATCGTCCGTGATCTGCCATCCGTCCGCTTGCAGGGCGGAGACCACTTCGTCGTGATAGGTATCTTTGGCGGACATGACTTCCTCGATTTGCTCGCGTGTGATGCCTTTCCGCACCACCTTTTCCCCGTCGGGTGATCGTTTCTCCGCCGCGCGTCCGAACATCCAAACGCGGTAAGCCTTGGCGGCTTCGTCCCAATCAGTCTCCTACTGGCTTTCCTCGAGAACGACGCGCGATCCATCGATCCGCTTCACCCCGAATTTCTCGCGCCGCTGCCGAAACACCTCCTCCACATAACCCTTGGTGCCCAGCGCCACCCCGTCGCTGAAATAGCGCACCCGCGCTTTCACCAATACCCGCCAAGCCCTGCAATTGCCATGGGTTTTGGTTCGTCCACGTTGGAGAGACAGGCGGCGGCGCCAAATTGCGTCCGTAAAGTTGCTCAAACTTCGGCGGCCAGCTTCACAAATCGGAAGATTGTTTGCCTCCCCCCTGCCGCGGTCCGGAGGCGCCTACAACCATGCGCCGCCCGGACCGCCAACCCTGCTTGAAGGGTGGCCCTAACACCCCTCTCGCTTGGCGGCAGATTTCGCCGCCGCACTCTTCCGCGGTTCCCCTCCCGATTTCCGAGTCCGGGTTGCCCTCCCGTGTTCGGTTTCGGTTGGGAGGATCGCCCCTCAAATTGGCGATCTCACATGCTTCCAGGCAAGAGCGGTGGGGAAGTGACAACTTTTGTGAAAAAAATCTGGCGAATGTCCCGGTTTCCTCGCTAAAACTGGACTTGGAGTCATCCAACACCACGCAACAACACCATGGAATCCGCAAGGAAACGCCTCATTCCCAACCACGGGCTGGAGCACAGTGCTCAGAGCCCGGGCCGGCAGTGAGGCCGATTTTGAGACCCTGTGCCAACGCTACTGGTATCCGCTCTACGCCTTTGTCCGCCGCTCCGGAAAAAGCCAGGAACAAGCCGAAGACCTGACCCAAGGCTTCATCCTAAAACTCCTGGAACGCAACTGGCTGGAGCAGGTGAACCCGGACGATTGCAAGCTGCGGACCTTCCTCCTCACCCGCCTCAAATCCTACATGCGCGATGAGTGGAAAAAGGAAACGGCGCAGAAGCGCGGCGGCGGCAATCAGGAGCCCAAGCTGGACTACGAGAGCGGCCGAGCGCTACTACACCGGCTGAAATGGCACACAGCTTGAGTCCGGATCGCGTTTACGTGCGAAGCTGGGCTTCGGAAATGCTTCGCCGCACCCATCGTACCTTGCGCAACTATTACCTGAAAAAAGGCCGCGGCCGCGAATTTGACGTGCTTTATCCCTACCTGACCAGGGACGAGCAGTTGAAGCCGTATCGCCAGGTAGCCACGGAGTTGGACGAATTCCGAAGATTGGGTCAAAGCCAACGTCAGCCGCATGCGCAAACGCTTTCGCTCCGTTTTGGAGAACGAGGTTCTGGAGACGCTGGCCAGCGATGACGACCTGGAGGAGGAACTCTCCAGCATGATGGCCGCGTTTGCGACGTAGCGGGAGTTTTGTTGGGCAAGTCAGGATCGGTTGGGCTTCACTTGGTTGATCGGCAAAAAATCATTGACAAATAGTTTTACCCAATACTTTTTAACAAATGCATGGCTCGAAATTTCATTCCCTCTTCCCCCGGCGATGCAGATGCAAAACCCTTCAATCACCCAACTCCAGAGCCATGACAAAGCTTCCAACATTCTACTTTGCGATCCTGATTTGTGCCGCCTCAAGCTCATTCGCGCCGGCGAAAGAAGGCCGATCGACCAAAAACGCAGACTGGTCTCAGTGGCGAGGCCCGCGTGGCGACGGCGTTTCCGACGAAAGCAACTGGTCGGCGGATTGGCCTAAGGACGGGCCCAAAATTCTCTGGAAAACCGAGGTCAACACCCGGCCCGCGGACAACAACGACGGCTCATCGACCGTTGCCGTCGCCGATGGCGGCGTATTCGTCGTGGGGACCGATTGCGTGCTTCGGCTGGACGTGGAAACCGGCGAACAAGTGTGGAAGGCGCCGTTTACGGCCTCCCATTCGACTCCGGCGGTGAAAGACGGCAAAGTCTACGTCTACGGCACGCAGGGTCGTCTGCTCTGCCTCAATACGGATACCGGCGACGAAGTTTGGACCCGCGAAATGCACGAGGGCGGCGGCCGGACGCGGGGACCCAAAAAATCCGGCGCTTACGGCTACGCGGCCTCGCCGGTTTTCGTGGGCGACTTGGTTGTGGTTTCGGCGCGGTTGGATGGCGGGGCGCTGGTTGCCGTGGATCCTAAGACCGGAGAAATCCGGTGGAAAGCCTTCCACCGCGGGCATGCGAATTATGCGATGTGGTCCACTCCCGTGCTGGCGACGATCGAAAATCGGCCCACGCTCGTGTGGCTGCCAGGTCCTTCAGTCGTGGGGTTGGATCCGACCGATGGCTCAACCATCTGGAAATACGAGATTCCCGAAGAAAACGGCAAAGCCGGCTGCGCCGCGGCCACGCCCGTGGTTTGGGGAAACCGCGTCGTCGCGCAATATCATCCGCCACACGCCCGCGGCTACACGTTTTGTCTGGAGATCGAAGACGGCAAGGCTGAGGTCGCTTGGGAATCCCGGAATCTGGCGAATTGGTATCTCAGTTGCATTGGTTATGACGGCTGCCTCTACGGCGTCGATCAAGCCCCGCGCGGCCGGCCCAAGGACATGGGCGCCCTGCAATGTTACGACATCGCCAGCGGCGAGTTACTCTGGTCGGTCAATGGATTCGGTCAAGATGGCAGCAAACCCGTTCGGCGAACCCGCACCAATGCGCCGACGGGCGTGTTCGCGATCGCCGATGGCAAGATCATTTCCTGGGCCGCGGAACTGGTCGTCGCCAGTGTTTCAGGGGACGGGCACGAGTTGCTTGCTTCGGCCAAGATCGACTACGGCGGTTACCGCGCGGTTCCGGTGCTTTCAGATGGCCGTCTCTTTCTGCGCACCAAGGCGGGGCAACTGATTTGTGTGGATGTTAGGAGACATCCTGGCAGCTAGCGGTCACCAGATGCGGAAAAGAGTTCATCCAATTCGCAAATGCGGTGGAAATACCGCGCTTTCTCCAGTTCCCTGGTCGCTCCGGCCGCACTGACTAACACTCGTTCCACGGTATATCGTTTAGGAGCGTTAAGCAGCTCAATCTTGCGCTCAACCTCGGAAATCACAGGCTTGCCGACCGCTCGTTTGGTAAACTTGCATTCTACCAATAATAAGACGTCTCCCGTCAGTTCTATCAGTAAATCCACTTGCATGCCAGATGCGCGATTCTTCCCACTCCGCTGCGGTTGCCTAAAAAACGGACCGTATCGGACAACTTCCTCCAATCCGATTCCCAGCGCGTCCAACAGCATCGGCAAATTCTTGATGCAAAATCGCTCGAAAGCCAATCCACAATAGGTATCGAAACTTTCCGCCGCCAAACGACGAAACAACCCGCGTTTCGTGTTGAGTTTGATCGCACTCTTGTTGGGTTCGATATAGGTAAAAAAGAAGCGAAGCCACTCGTCCCACAGCACGATTCTCTTCGTGCGGCTGCGGCTTCCACCGATCGGTAACGAGCCAAAGGTTTCGACAAAGTCAGCTTGTTCCAGATTGTGGATATAACTGGACAACCCACCACCTGGCTCAATTCCCAATGCCCTGGCCAGCGATTGGCGGGAATGACTCCGAGTCGCCAACTCTCTGACAATGCGCTCATAGTGATGGGTGACTCGAAATTGCTCTTTGAAGATCGTTTCAAACTCGTTGACGAAAAATCCGCTGCGCTGAAAGCAGAGCCGATCCATGTTTTCGGCCAGAGTTCTCTCCGGTCTAATTTGCTCGAGGTATTTTGGAACGCCGCCAAATACGAACAAGAAGCGAGCCATCTCCATCCGCGAACGCTTGTCTTGAAAAAACGGTGCGGATTCGATCCCGGAAAGCGGAGGAAGTTTGATCTCCAGAGTCTTGCGATTGTGCAGTGCCTTAGAGTGGACGATGTGGCGAAACATGAAATTGGCTATCGAACCGCAGATCACCAGCGTAACGCCCGCGTTGGATTTCCAATGGTTGTCCCAATAATACTTGAGCAGCGAAACGAGTTCGGTTTTCCCCTGCGCCATCCACGGAAATTCATCCAGCACCACATAGTGCCGGCCATTCTCGAGATACCAGGTCAAAGCCTTGAAGGCGTCGTCCCACGAATCCGCTTTTGGCAAGGGGGCGCCGGATTGCTCGCTGAACCGGTTCAGAAAGTGGGCGATCTGGGATTTCTGGCTGCCGCCCTGGAGGCCCTCGAAATAGAGCGAGCGCGCCACTTCGGAATCGGGCTGGACCCGACGAACTAGCGTGCTTTTTCCAATTCTCCTGCGCCCGTAGACGATACACAATTCCGCGCGATTTGAAGCGATCGCTTCTCGTAGTAGACCAGCCTCGTATTCACGACCGAAAAACATGGTCTCATCTAGTTCGGCAAAGAGTGAACGTCAACCACTCTTTGCCGAACTAGATGACCGCGGGTGGGGCGCACCCGAAGTCGCAAACGGCAAAAACATTTGACAAATAGTTTTATCCAATAGTATTGCAGGATGCCGAGTTCCAAATTCCATTCTCTATCTCGTCACCTGATGTTCGCGCTTGCCATTTGTGCCGCAAACCCGGGTTTTGCCGCGGATACGCCGTCCGCCTTCAAATCCCAGCACGAAAGCGCCGCTCGAGCGTTGAAATCCGGCGATTGGGACGCCGCGGCGCGGATTTATCGCGAAATTCTGGATTCCGGGCGGGATGACTCGCTGGCGCCAAACGCACAGCTGGGATTGGCGCGAGCGCTGGAAGGAGCCGGCCGGCGTGATGACGCGATTGGCGGTTTTGAGGCGCTGATCGCGCTGGTTGACGATTTGGGCGCGAAAGGCAAACTCAGCGGCCAACAACCGCGTCAGGCTTGGCATTTTGCCGCGAACCGAGGCATCGCCGGCGTCCTGACCAAGCAACAAAAATTCGCCGAAGCCGCGGAATTTTTCCAGAAAGCCGCGACCGTGCTGGATGGCAAGCGACACGCGATCGTCTGGCAGGCGCGCGCCAAGACGGACGCCGCGATTTGCCTCCACCAAGCTGGAAAAACCGCGGAAGCCGTCGCGTTGCTGCGTGCCACGGCGGATTCGCTCCGGGCACCTGAGTTAGCCGGAGTTGGCACCTTTGTTAGGGCGAATTTGGCCTCGCTCCATCGTCAGGCCGGCGATTCGGACCGGGCGAAAGCGGTCTTGGCCGAAGTAGACGGCGATTCGCGCCTGGACGAGCGCCAACGCGCAGCGGCCGCGGCTGTGGCGGAGGGCCGGACCTTCAAACCCGCGCCGCCCACGGGTAAACTCCGCACGCGCAAGGCGCCCGGCTATTTCGCCGTGGAATCCGAGGGCCGGTTCGAAATTCGCATCGCGCTGCAACCGGTCGGCACCCACTTTTTCGGCGACAACCGCTACGGCTGGATCACCGCCTGGTTTAACCTGGAAGATGATCCGTTTAAGATGACGAACTTGGCCGGGCTAGGCTATTTCCCGCTGATCAAGCCCCATCACGTTGGCTACGTGGAGCGCGTGGACGGCTCGTGGAAACGCGTCAATTCCAATCGCAAAAAGGAGCTGTCCAAGGTGCTGGACGTGAACCTGGGCCTGCAAAAAGGCGCCACCCGGGCACAACGCGGGGAGGTCACGTTTGAGGTGCTGGAGGACACCGCGGCCCGCGTCCGCACCCGCACTCGTCACGACGCCTGGCCGTTCGAGGTTCACGACTACACTTTCTATCCCACCGGGCAGATTTTCGTGGCCGGTCACTTTGATTTGCAGACGGACGATCCCCTAACCGTTCGCCTCGCCGGAGTGAGCTACTACACGGTGAAAAACACGCAGATTAACTGGGCGGAGACCGTGAAAGGAGCGTCGCGAATGAGCGGCGAAGGCGGCCATCCCTATTCAACGCCGTTCTTGCTCAGCCGCAGCAACGACATCCCTTCTTTCCAAACCGCGATGCCCGACGACATCCTAACATGCACCCCAATCCAGCGCAACACCATCACGTTCATCAACAACGAATTCCCGTTTTCCTGGCGGCGCGCGCCGATCAAGTTTTCCGCCGATTTTGACGCTGAGACGGCCGATTTCGACCTGCAAATGCGCGTTTTTCCGCGCGATCTGGATTCGTTTGAAGCCGCGGCGGCTTACGTGGCCGATTACCAGTCGCCGGCCAAGTTGGCGGTGAGTGGCGGCACGGTGGTGACGGATGATCCGGGCGATCGCAACGGCGACGGTTACAACGAGGCCGAGGGTTGCTACGTGCTGAAGGCCGATCGCGGCGATGGGCTGTCCGTGACGCTGGAAAGCGGCGGATTGAAGCGGTTTCAACCCGCTTTCAAGGTTGTGGGTTGGCAAGGGCCGGTTCCAAGCGCCGTCGCGGTCGATGGGGAAGCAACCGAGAATTGGAACGCAGCCAAAATCGCCGGCAGCACGCTGGTTATGCAGCTTCTCGACGTAATTGAATCGCCAACTTTCAGCATCAAACTCGCACCCGCGAGTTGAACGTGCCTAGCGCCTTTCGCTCGACCAATCCGCGGTCGTTATCCCGCTGCGCAAGCGCCATTCCAGCAGTACCTCGGTCAACTCGCGTTTGGTGGCGTCGTGAGCCGGATCGCTCCACAAATTGGTGGTTTCGTCAGGATCGTTGGCGAGGTCGAAGAGCTGGCCCTCCGTGCCGCCGCCGATCGCATCGCTGCCGATGATGTGGACCAGTTTCCAGCGCTCGTAGCGAACCATGATCATGTAGTCAGCGGTGGTGAAATTGCCATCGCGCGGGTGCTCGGCAAAGACGTGATCGCGCCCCCGCCAGCCGGGAGTTCCCAACAACGCGGGTAGGAGACTTTTAGCCTCAAACGTAGGTGGAACCGGCAAACCCGCAAGTTCCAGGATCGCCGGGCCAATGTCGAAGAGGCTCACCAAATCGTCGATCTTGCGCCCACTCTCAAATCGCCCCGGCGCCCACGCGATGAGCGGAACGCGGGTGACTTGCTCGTACATCGTCCATTTTTGGCTGTGACCGTGATCGGTGAGGCAATCGCCGTGATCGGAGGTGAAGACGACGACGGCATTTTCCAGGTAACCCTGCGTTTCCAGCGCATCGAGAATTTGCCCGACCTGACGATCGATCATGGTCACGTTGGCCAGGTAGTGCCGGCGCTGGTTGAGACGCTGTTCCTCGGTCGGCGCGAGATCGAGGACGACCGAGTCGTGATCGACCTCGTGGTTGTGCTGGCGCATGCCCTTGAACGCCTCGGGCTGACCGGCCAAATCCGCCTCCGTCACCGGTTGTAGCGGGATTTCGCGGTTTGCGTAGCATTCGAGGTAGGCCGGCGTGGGATCGTAGGGCGGATGCGGCCCCGGAAAGCCGATTTGCAGGAAAAGCGGCTCGGTTTTTGGGTAATTTTCGATCCACCACGTGGCGGTGTTGCCCACGAACATGTCGCTGTGCGCGTCCTCCGGCAAATCCCAGGTAAACGCGCCTAACCGTTTGGCGTAATCCGGGATTTTTCGGTACTGCTCGCGCTGCTGCTTGACCAATCCGCGCGCCGCCAAGGCTTTGTCCCATTCGTCGAAAAAGTAGCGGCCCTCCAGGTAGCGATCCTTGTTTTCCACGACGTAGCGCTGGTGAAATCCGCACGGCGTGGTGAAGGGCCAGGTGTGCATTTTTCCCACATTAGCGCAGTGGTAGCCGCTCGCGCTCAGGTCCTCGATCCAGGAATGCTCCCAACGATCCGCGTTCTTCTGGATGCCGGTAGTGTGCGGGTAATACCCGGTGAAAAGGCTGGCCCGCGACGGCGCGCAACTGGGCGCGGTAACGTGGCAATTCGTGAAGCTGACGCCTTCATTGACGAGCCGGTCGAGATTCGGCGTGTCGGCAAAATCGAACCCCAGCGCGCCGATCGTGTCGAAGCGTTGTTGGTCGGTTAGGATGAAGATGATGTTGGGGTGGGCTGTCATTGCTCGCAGGCTCGATTTTCGACGTCGGGCAGGCTAAGTCCGACAGCCTCGTAGGTTAGTCTAACAAAAATCAACGATGGTGAATACGCCAAACAATTGAGAGTCCTTGGCGTTGTTGGTGATGATGCGCTGAACACCGGCCTTTTGAAACGTAGCCGCAAGTAGGCTGTCAAGGAGGCGCTTGCGACCCAATTGATGTTTCCGCAACCAAGAGAAAAAGTCGGTCACCGTCGTTCCATCCGGAAACACCCTAACCACTTCCTTTGCCTGCCACCAATGTTCTGCACGATCGAGTGCATCAGCTTGCTGATGAAACGGATGATCGGTCACTTCGACCGCAACGAGAAAATCCGTGTCAACTCCGTGCGTCATCGAGCATTTCGGCCAAAATGTCGTCGTCCGTGTGGAGCGCCTGAATGGGGCCTCCCACGCTGGCCGGCCGGCGGTCCCGAAGCGAAGTGCCACGCTTGGCGATATGAGCGCGACGGTACTCTTCGATCGCATCCTGGATCAATTCCGAAGTTTTGCGGGCGGCTTTTTGGGCAAAAATCTGCAACTCTTCGTAGACCGGATCTGAAACTTCCACGGAAATTGTCTTCACCCTCTGAGCCTAGATTTTTGGTGGCGTATTGTCAAATCGTCCGCCCTTCTGCCCTCCCACCGCAACCAGGTTAGGCTTGCAGGCAACCTGGATTTGTCCCATGAATCGTGATGCTCGACCAAATCGTCCAAACCTTCGAGGACCAGGGCTGGAGTTGCCAAACGGTGGCCGATGTTGAGGTGATCGAGGCCGGTTTCGAGGCGCACCACACCAAGGTGAAGCTCCACGTGCAGGCGTTTGCCAAGATCAACGCGGTTTCCGTCGTTTCACAGTCGCCGATCGTGGTGACGGGGGCCGAAGCGCGGGCGCGGCTGGTGGAGTTGATCATGCGGACCAACGAGGAGCTGACGCTGGGGAACTTCGAGCTTCGCTGGGACCGGGGAGAGACGATTTTTCGGGCGACCAACGTGTTTGCGCCCGCTGGCTTCGATCCCGCAATTCTGGTGATGCTCATCGAGGCCACGATCGTGGAAATGGACCGCCTAACGCCGTTGCTGAGCATCATTTTCAAGGCCGATCCGGCGGAACTGGCGGCCATGGACGTCGCGGCGTTGATGCAGCGCGATGATCTTTTGCCAAACCCCGGTGAAGGCGGCTAATTTGAGGCCATGCAAGCGATTGCGGACATTTTTGTGCTGCGGGGAACCGAGAAGCTGGGCCCCTACACGCCGGAGGACGTTCTCGAGTTGATCGGCGGCGGTCAACTGAGCTACGACGATGTTTGCGTGCGCGCCGGCCAGAAGCAAACCCAGCTTTTGCGCGACGTGTTAGGTTGGGAAGAGCCCAGCTTTGAGCTGGCGCCGGCCGCGCCGACCGTGCCGGTTTCGCCTGCCGAACCGGACGTCTTCATGCCCTACAACACCCGCGCCCAGCAACCATCCGGCCAAACGGCGGACGAAAGCCGGGTGATCTACCGCGGGCACCCCAGCGTGCTGAATTTTCCCTGGCTCATCGCGACATCCGCAGGGCTCATCGCGGCCGGAGTCGTCACCTGGGCCGCCTTCGGGCTGGTGCTGCTGGCGGGGCTGACGTTTGCGCTGTTCACCTACGTTTACATCTCCATCCAGCGAGCCATCCGGCATTACTCAATATCGCGCAAGCGGGTGGAAATCATCTACGGGCTGTTCGTGAAAAGTTCGCACGAGGTGCGGATCGGCGACATTCGCACCATCAACGTTAGGGCCAGGGGATTGAAGGGGTTGCTCGGCGTCGGGAACGTGGAATTTGCCTCCGCGGGATCCGGAAGCGTGGAGGTGGAATTTCGCGGCGTGCGCAAACCGCATCGCATCAAGGAATTGGTGCGGGCGATCCAGGACGGGAAGGTGTAGGAGCGTCAGTTTTCGTGCAGAACAAAATGTGACGAAACGGCGCCAGGCACCTAGACATTAGAAAAACTTATTTATTCTGGCCAATTTATAAGATTTCGGCATCTTCCGCTTGCATTTTGACCTCTATAGATAAGAATTTCTAATATGAAGCCTCCCAATGATCTCGCTCCGTCCGATCCCAGCGATGCCGATCTCATGCTGGGCACGGCCAATCGCAACGCCGAGAGTTTCCACCAACTTCACGGCCGCATGGCCGGCATCGTCTACACCACCGCCTACCACGTGCTCAACAATCCGCACGACGCCCAGGAAGTAACGCAGGACGTTTTCACCCAGATTTGGGAAAAAGCCTCGCTCTACGAGCCCAAACGCGGCAAGCCACTCACCTGGGCCGCAACCATGGCCCGAAACCGCGCCATCGACCGGCTACGCTCCAACCAGCGGCGATTTCGGCTTCGCGAGCGTTTTGAGGAGCACGAAAACGTCCTCGCACCGACTCACAGCGATCACAATGCCCTGCGCCACGCGGAAAAAAGCGACGAAGCCAGCATCATCCGCGACGGCGTCGCCAGCCTAACCAACGACCAGCGCGAGGCGATCGAACTGGTCTACTTTGGGGGGCTAACCCAACGCGAGGCCGCCGACCGCCTGCATCAACCGCTGGGGACGATCAAAGCGCGCATCCGCCGCGGAATCGCCAAGCTGCGCGATCACGTGCTTCCGGCGCTTTAGCTTGGCTTCGACCATCACCATTTTTCACCAGCCCCACGTCCAAAAAAACGTTCACCGAGGGCGAGGCAACCGATCCCCAAACGCCGATTTCGGTGAATTTGGATCGAATTTTCGCCGCTTGATGCGGCCTAGCCTGCATTTCTCACGGGTTTTCTGCTGCGGCTTGCTGCGGCGCATTCTGCCTGCGTTCCGCGCGAAATTCGCCTTGGACAGTGTGTCCTCACACAGCCCGGCGGCAAATTGCGCGCGCGCCTTGGCAGAACGCGTCCAGAGCGGCGCCTCGCGACGAAAACCCGTGAGAAATGCAGGCTAGCGAGTTTCCGCGCAAACATCGGCCAAAATCGCCAGCGCTTCGCGTTTGGCAGGATCCGGCGGCGACCTTCGCCGATTCGAGTTCCGCGCCGCCCGCTGGGATTTTTAGCTCAGCCGCCCGACCACGAGCTGTAGATGTTCACCCGCGTTCCGCTCCGCGTGTTGTCGAAAATGAGCCGCGCGGCGCTGTAGGGTAGGCGCACGCATCCCGCGGATGCCGGATAACCGGGCAAATATCCCGCATGGACGCCGAAAACCGTCCCGCTCAGCCGCATCCAGTAGGGCATGGAGACGTGGTAAATGGTCGAAATTTTGCCGCTGCGGACGCGCTCGCTCATGGAAAACGTGCCCCGCGGGGTGTATTTGCCGGGCCGGGCGGAGGAAATGGGCGCGTTGATGGCAATTTGGCCGTCGACCAGCAAATAGGCCCGCTGCTTGCCGATATCCACCACCACGCGGGTGTTGGTCCTGTCGCTGCGATCCAGAGCGCGCTGATTCACCACGTAGGAAGGCGTTGCCGGCTTGGGCGCCTCCGGTTTGGGTTTTGGCTTCGGCTTGGGCTTAGGTTTGGGCGATTCTTCGATGGCGAGGGCGCGGGGCCGAAAAATCCCGCTCCAGTTGTTCGTCACCGCGGAATTGCTGCTGCTGTTGCTGCGCCGGCTACGAGTGGAGCGGTAACGGATGGCGCGTTCCGGCGTTGTCGTCCGGGGAGCCGCCGAAGAGAAAACTTTGCTGAAAAAGCCCCTTTTTTGGTCCTTGGGCACCTCGGCTTGGGGTTCGGCGTGAAGGATGGAGAGGCCGGCAAACGCAATGGCCGCGGCCAGCGGAAAAACGGGGGTTGGTTTCAGGGTGTGCTTCATGGTGTTGTTGAATTGCGCAAATTTTCGTGTCGCTTCCCCCATCCTTAGAAATTCCGCAGGCGACCGCAATGACTAAATTCTCAAATTTCCATCGCAGTTGTAAGAATTGGGCGATTTTGGCGAAAAACGCCACTTTTGCAGGGCTGTGGCGCGGCGCCCGGCCTGCCTACCTCCCTTTCACCGCCATCAATCGGCCAAACGTGCGTACGTAGAGGTTGCCGTGGGCGATAACCGGCGTGTTTCGGCAAACCACGTCCCGGCCCAGCTTCGTTCGGCCCAATTCCCGAAATTCGTCGCTCGCGGCCAGGGTCACCACCACGCCGTCGGCATCGATGCAAAAGAGCTTGTCCCCATCGCTAACCGGCGAGCTGAAAAACGTGGCGCCGCCGATTCGCTCGCGCCAAATCACTTCGCCGGTCTGGTGATCGACGCAGGTGCCGATGCCCTTGTCCTCCCAAAAGAAAACGCGGCTGCCAACCACGATGAGGCTGGGAATGTGCGGGACGTTGCGCTCGATGCGCCACACTTCCTCCAGCGCCTGGCCGTTCCATTTCACGGCGACGGCGTGCTTGGGCTCGTTGGTGAACCCGCAGGTGCCCAGGACGAGATTTCCGGCCAAAACCGGCGAACTGATGGCGCGCTCCTTCTTTTCGAGGTCGAACGCGCTCAACTCGCTGAGAACCTGGCCGGTTTTTGGGTCCACAGCGGTGAATCCGTGCTGCCAGTTGGTGAAAACCAGGATGTTGCCGCGATTTTCCGTGGGCAACACCACCGGCACGGAGTAGCTGAGCCGCACGCTTTTGCGCGGGATCTCCCAGCGGACCTTGCCGGTGTTTTTGTCCAACGCCACCAGGCTGCTTTCGCCGTCCTGGTCGTCGTTAATCACCACCAAATCGTCAAAAACCATGGGCGAGGCGCCAAAGCCGTGACCGCCCTTGACCGGGCCCAAATCGGCTAACCAAATTTCCTCGCCCGCATGGGTCAACGCCACCACGGTGAGACGCTCCTTGGTGCCCCAGGTGAAGTAGACGTTTTCATCATCCACGGCCGGCGTGGTGGAGGCGGGACTGTTGAAGCGGTGGCCCTTGAATTTCGCCGTCTCGTAGGTTTTGGACCACAAAACCGAGCCATCCGCCGCGTGGACGCACACGGGCCTGCGTTCGCTGGTTTTTTCATCGGCGCAGAGCAGAAATATGCGCTCGCCGGCCACGGCCATGGACCCGTGCCCCACACCGGGGAGATCGGTCTGCCACAGGTAGTCTGCCTCACTCCAGGTAGCCGGAATGTTGGCGCTTTCCACCACGCCGGAGCCGTTTTCACCGCGAAATCGCGGCCACTGTGGTGCGGCAAAAAGTTGGCTTGCGGTTAGGGCGAGGGTAAGGACGGTGAGAGTCAAAAAGTGGTGAGACATAGCGGTGGCATCT
The DNA here is from genome assembly GCA_965224535.1 of Verrucomicrobiales bacterium. Taxonomy (GTDB): domain Bacteria; phylum Verrucomicrobiota; class Verrucomicrobiia; order Verrucomicrobiales; family DEV007; genus JBCDHN01. The sequence continues at coordinate 103,916 of CBDCZR010000018.1, read as the reverse complement.
TGGCGCGTTGGTTGGGGCCGGTCAACTCTTGCTGAATTTCAGAAAAATTCCTCACCGCTTGGCGAAAATCGGCGCCGGCGCGGGGAAACGCGTCCGCATGTGGTAGACGGTGGTCCGCGTGGTGAGAAAGAGATCGCGCCCATCCTCGCCGCCGATCACCACGTTGGTGGAAAACTCTGGCATGGGCAGGTGCAGCAGCAGATGACCGTGCGGACTGATGACGAAGAGCCCGGTGGTCGCGTCTTTGCCCGCGGCGCCGTAGACGTTGCCCAGCGCGTCGATCCACATCCCGTCGATGCCCCGGTCCGGCGAAAAATCGTAGAGGATGCCCTTGGGCGTAAGCTGGCCGTCATCGGACACCGCGTAGCGATGCAGCTTTTGCGTGCCGCGATCCGAGACGTAGAGCGTGCCGGCGTCCGGCGTGAGCAAGATGCCGTTGGGCTTGAGCAAATCCTCGCGCAAGCGCTCCACCGTGCCGTCCGGGTCCAGCCGGTAAACGCCGGAAACGGGCTGGGATTTTTCGCCGGAGTAGAACGGATCGGTGAAGTAGATGCGGCCGCGTTTGTCGATGGTCAGGTCGTTGGGCGCGATGTAGCGTTTGCCGTCGAATTCGCGGGTCAGCGTGGTGGGTTGTGCATCGGTTAGGGCCATGCGCGCCACGGCGCGGCCTTCCTCCCGCAAACCCTGACACATCACCAAACGGCCCTCCGCGTCAAAGCCCAGACCGTTGGCGGCGTGGCTGGGGGAGAGAAAATCCGACATTTGGCCGGCGCGGTCCAGCTTGACGATGCGATTGTTAGGGCCGTCGGAAAAATACAACTCGCCCCCGGGCGAAATCGCCGGGCCCTCGGTAAATTTACAGCCCGTGGCGGCTTTTTTGACGCCAAACTCAGGATCGATCAAAAACGCGGATTCCAGGCGAAAATCGGCAAACCGCGCCCAATTGACCCGGTCTTCCGGCCCGTCCTGGGTGAAAAATCCCGGCCGGCAAATCTCCGTTTCCGGCAAAACCGCGCTGGAGGCGAATTTCCAGCCCGAACCTGCGTTTGCGGCATCGCGAAAGCGGCACAGCACCACCTCGCCGTGCAATTCCAAGGCCAGATCCGCGGCCGGTCCGGAAATTCGCACCTTGCTCAAAACCTTGCGCTGCTTTGGCGTTTCCAGCGCGGAAACCACCCACGATTCGCCGTCGATGTGCTCCACGGCGAGCTTCACGAACTGATCGTCGTTGACGTAGGCGAGCAAGCCGGCCTGCTCGAATTTTACGGTCGGGTTTTGCAGGCTAACTCGCGCGCTAAGCTGGATCGGCTCCTCACTTTCGCGGGGTTTGCTCAGCAGCACGTTGCGCGCGCCGTTCCCGGCCCAGATTCGTCCGGGTTGGGTGCGCAAACGCAGGATGCCGCCGGAAACCTGGATTTCGGAGGCTTCCTCGCGCAAGACGGACCATTCGGCTAAAAACGAAGGTCCCAGGTCCGCCGCTGACGTCAACGCCGGCGCCGCGCAGATGAGGAAAAGGAGGATGGAGCGCATCCCCGTTCATCGCGCCAACTTTCGGCCGGGGCAACGCCGAATTTTTTGGCGGGAAGCCTCTTCCGGCGGAATTCGCGATTGAATTCGCGGTCCTGTTTGATTGCGCGATGACGCAGGCCGCTGTTACCTTGACCGGCGCATGGCCTCGTTCCTCCTCAGGCTCCTCGTTTTCGCATTCGGCGCCGTTCAATCCGCCGATCCGCACGGTTTTGAGGATGATTTCTCGCCGATGATCGCCTTCGCCTTTTTCTTCGTTTTGGTGGGATTCGTGATTTTGGTAGGCATCGGAGTTGCTGCCGGGCTGATCCTGGCCGCGGCCGTGGCGGGCATGGTAGGATTCGGCGTCGTCACGACGTCCACGCTGGTGGGATTTTTGACGCGCAAACCGTCCTCGGCCGCCAAAGCGCTGATCCTTCAGTTTTCAGCCCTTGGCGGCGCGGTTGCCGGCCTGGGATTGGGCGGCGCGGTGCACGCGGTGCACGCCGTTGCCGATTCTGGGCCGTCGCTCGCGATTTTGGCCGGAATTGGCGCTCTGGCGGGATTTGCCGGTGGATTGGCGCTGGCGCTCGTTTTCAACGCCGTGTGGCCGCGATGGTTGCGCGTTGCCGGCAGGGTTTTGCCCCGCACCGTGCGCGATCGCCTCGCGATCGGTCAAAACGGCCCCAATTGAAAGGCGAAAGGCGAAGAAAGAACCCCTGGCAAACGGAGCTGAAACCCGGCGTTTACGACGTTTTTGGCTTCGGGCTTCCGATCCGGCTGATCGTCCCGCGCGAGGTGGAGTTGAACCCGCGAAATGCGCTGTGGCACTTGTTGAGCGGCGTTCCGGAGCGGATCGAATATGGCCTGAAACATTGCGAGTTGAAAGATCGCGAGCTGTTCGATATGTTGACGAATCAGCTGGAACGAAACTACAGCAAAGAAGGAATCATCATGCCGATAACCGTCGAAGATTACCGCAAAGAATGGCGCGAAGAGTTGCTAGCCGAAGCTACGCCGGAAGAGCGCTTGAAGGGGCTGACCAAGGAAGAAATTCGCGACGCGATGCAGGCGCTTGGCTTGGAAAAGGACGCGGACGGCGATTCCGCGCAATCAGAGGAGAAGTAGCTCGCAATCCGAGTTTTGCCCAATCGATTAGCTCCTCCTCGCCCGCCAAAGCGCTGATTCTTCAGTTTTCGGCCCTTGGCGGTGCGGTTGCCGGTCTGGGATTGGGCGGCTTAGTGCACGCCGTCGCCGATTCTGGGCCTTCGCTCGCGATTTTAGCAGGAATTGGCGCTTTGGCGGGATTTGCCGGCGGATTGAACTAAAGCAGCAGCGCCGTCCGGTAACCCCGGCAGCAACTCGTCCTCGCCACGCTCGCCGCCGTGCCAACCGGGCACCAACGGCGTGGATGACGAATTTGGCGTGGCCGCTCGACAATCCCTCCGGCACCAACTGGGTCGAATTCACCCGCCAAGTTCCCGCCGGGGCTCCGGGGCGAAAAGCCTACGATAAATTTCTCAGCTCCTGGACGGGGGAGGATCATCAGGCTCGCGATCTCGAATTCCTTCGCCTGATCGCCCGCGAGTATTTCCGTGTCGTCGGCGAGGCCAATCGCAAGTATGCCCCCGGACAGCTGGTGTTTGGCGATCGCTTCGCCTTCAACACGATCGAGCCCGTCGTGTTCAAAGAGATGCTGCCCTACATCGACGCCATCGCGATCCAGCCACCCTTTCGAGGTGATTTGTTTCCCTGGGAAAAATACGACGAGATTTACGCCCTGACCGGCAAGCCCATCCTCCTCTGCGATTTTGCGGTGCGCTTCAAAGACGGCGACAAAGACATCCGCGTTTGGAAGCCCGCAGCCGATTCCGTGGAGGCAGGCAATCAATATGCCGACTACATCCGCGCCGCGCTGGAGACCGACTACATCATCGGGTCGTTCTGGTGCAATCCAGTCGACACTCCAAAAGGCTTTGGCAATCCCGGAGTCAAGCAGGGCTTCTTTGGCGAAAACCTGACCGAACGCCCCGGACTTGCCGAGTCCGTGAAGGCGATCAATGCCTATCGCGACGAGGTGACCCCACGACTCTGATTTGACGGGAGTTGCTCGAGCCGATAAAGCGTCGGTAGCGGCAATTTTTGCTTGGGATCGTTTGGTTACAGCCGCCGCGCACGCCCTCACGAGGCGAATCGAAACTGCTGGCTGTTGACCAGCGTCCAAATCACGAGGTGCACCGCGGCTTCGGACTCGCTTCCGATTCGCTCGAATTCCGGCCGGAACAACGCCACTTCGCCGCTGGTGGGGCGCCGGCTTAGGATTGTGAGAAACAGCGTTTCCAGTTGCCCCTCAATACCCGCCGCCTTCGCCAGATTGGCCCGCAGCGCAGAGCTTGGATTGCCGAGCAAATCCGGCCACGGCCCGTTCAAAAGGCTCAGCGCCTGCGGCACCGTACCGTCCCGGTTGGCGTTGTCGATCACTTCGCGGTCCGACTGCCCAAATTCGCGCAAAAAATGGCCGCGCGGCGCAGGTTTGGGCATTTCCGAGGCACGCATGAGTTCCACCGCCTCCTTGCGCCAAGCCGCGTAGCTCTCCTTGGTGATTCCAGGATTTTTTGGCAAATTTCGCGTGAGTTTTTCCAGCGGAAGCCGATCGCCGCCGATTCCGAACACGGCATAAAGTTCCCGCGCGTTGCCACCCTTGACCTGCCCCTGGTAAGCCTTTTGCCGAAGCGCGCTTTGCCGCTTGCTGCGCAGGCTGTTTAGCTCCTTGGCCAATTTTGCCGCCAATTCGTCTTCCTTGCGCGCGCGAGCATCCAGCAGTTCGCGGGTGAGTTGCTCGTTTTGCTCGTAGGTGTCTGTGTAAGAGTCCGCGGAATCCTGGACCACCTGGATGATCTCCGCTTCCGTGCGTCCCTCCATGGCAACATAAATTTGGCGCAGTAGCTCAATCTGCGAAAGGCGCACGTTCAGCTTAGGCATGTAGTAATCCGGGTTCGCGATCGCCAAGGTCACCAACGAATCCCAGATTTGCTCCGCGCTTAACCGGCGCAAAACCGGCCCCGTAAAATAGTACGGCTCGCCGTAGAACAAATCGTGCCTGGTGGCCTCACTTTGATAGGCGCGTGTGTTGTAAATCTCCGCCAAAAACGCTTTTGTGTCATAACCAAGGGAAATCAGCCGATTTTCGAGATAATCCAACAATTCGGGCACCGAAGCCTCGGTATCGCCGGTAAATTCATCGATCGGCTCGACCAATCCGCGTCCCATCGCGCGTTTCCAGAGCCGATTGGCGATAACGCGCGTAAATCTGGGATTTTCCGGTGAAGTCATCCAATCCGCGTAAGCGGTGACGCGCTCATCGACCGAATTTTTTTCGCCAATCTCGCGGCCGAACATCGTTGCCGGCAGTACCGCGCTCTCCGGCGCAGCGTCGTCGTATTGGTAGTCGTGTGGCAATGTCAGGGTGTCGGGAGTTTCGCGCACCTCGATGTATTTGAGCCGTGCGAACAGGTCGGCAATCACCTGCCCCAGCGCCTTATATTTCAGATATTCCCTGCTACCTGGATCCAAAGTTCCTCCCGCCGCGGCGCGGACCTCTTCCATCCACCGGCTTTTATATTCGTTGGCCGCCACGCGGTTGCGCGGGATATAAATTCGCGCGTCCATTTCGTGACTAAACGCCGCCATTCGGTAATAATCCATCTGCGTCCACCGATCGAAGGGATGGTTGTGACATTGCGCGCATTCCAGCCGCGTACCCAGAAAAATGCGAATGGTGTTGGACATATTATCCAGCGGCATCCCGCGATCGCGATGATAATAGCCCGTGGCGCCGTTTTCCCACAAAAACCCGCGAGCAGTGATCAGTTCCCAAACGAAGCGGTCGAACGGCAGATTACGGCGCAGCGCATCCTTGAGCCACAGTGTATAAACGTAGGTTTGCAGGCGATTGTTGCCGACCGTCTCGCTGATGCGCAAAACATCCGCCCAATAGTTGAAAGAATGCGAAACATACCCCTCGGAATCCAGCAACCGGCCGATCAATTTCGCACGTTTGTCAGGCGCATCGGAATCCAGAAACGCACAAGCCTCAGCAAGCGTCGGAATACGCCCCATCACATCCAGATAAATGCGGCGAAGGAACGTTTCATCCGAGATGGGCGCGTTCATCCGCACATTCATCTTGGTATGCTGGCGCGCCAACAACTCATCGATTTTTTGGCTCGCCTCCGGCGCCCCCGCAAGGGTGAAATCAAGCGTCGCAGCCAACAAAATGGTAGCAAGGAGCAAAATTCTCATTTTCGGTACGCACGTGGCCCGGAAGGCAACGCTTTCAATCCAGTGGAGATCGTCTAACCGCGGTGTTCAGAGGATTTCGTCCGATTTGGAACAGGCATCCCTGCATTCCCGTAAAAGTAGCTCGACTCTCCCGCACAACGCGCTACCATCGCAAAAGGACTCATGAGCATGCCAGACTCAACCCCGGGCAGCGCTGGCAGCTTCTTCGCTGGCTTCCGCCCACCATCGCCGGAGGAACTCGACGCCGCCCTCGGCGAGGCCTACCGCGTGGAAAAAATGCTCGGCCAAGGCGGCATGGGCGCGGTCTACCAGGCCACCGAGGTCAAAATGAACCGCCCCGTCGCCATCAAAGTCCTCCCCGCTGAGATCGCCCAACTCACCAGCGGCAGCGGGTTCGATTTCGCCGAACGCTTCGAGCGCGAGGCCCAGGCCATGGCCCGCCTCAACCACCCTAACATCATCCAAGTCTACGAATTCGGCGAGACCGCCGACGGCCTGCGCTTCTTCACCATGGAATACGTTGAGGGCAGCGATCTCCACGAACTCATCCGCGGCGGTCAGCTCACCGAAGAACACGCCTTCAGTTGGATCACCCAACTCTGCGACGCCCTGTCCTACGCCCACGCCCAAGGCATGGTGCACCGCGATATCAAGCCCGCCAACGTCATGATCGACTCCGAAGGCCGCGTCAAGGTCGCCGACTTCGGCTTGGTCAAGGTCACCGGCAGCGAATCGCTGCAATCGCTCAACACCAACGTTGCCATAGGCACCCCGGAATTCACCGCGCCGGAGATCATTGAAAACGACGGCCAGGCCGATCACCGCGCCGACATCTACAGCCTCGGCGTGCTGATGTATCAGATGCTGACGCGCAAGCTGCCGCGCGGCGTTTGGCAACCGCCCTCGATTCGCAACCCCAATCTCGACCGCCGGCTCGACCCGGTGATCGAAAAAGCCCTGCACAGCGATCCCGACGCGCGTTACCAAACCGTGGAGTTGGTCGAGAAGGACCTCACGCACATCGCGCTGAACGAGGCCACGCTGGAGGAGCTCAAATCCGAGCCGCACCTCAAGGGCGAAGCTGGGACCAAGGTCAACGAAGCGGCTGAATGGCAAAAACAGCTTGCCGAGCAGCAGGCCAAGCGGCGTAAAATACTAACTGTGGTGCTCGCCGGCGTTTCGTTATTGGCGCTGGGTGGCGTGGGCGCCATGTTTTTGTTGCCGAAGCGAAACGAACCGAATCCTGAGTCGATCGCGGAAAGTCAGGGCGCGCCGACGGAGTCTCCAACCGCGCCGGTGGCGACTTCCGAGCCGAAACCTGGAAATGCCGAGCCGGAGCCGGAAATCGCGGAATCACCCGCGAATCCGGAGCAGCCGATGAAAATCGCCAAGCTGGAAACGCCGTCCACGCCAGAGCCGGAGCCACCCGCGCCAGAGCCGCCGCCAACCGAGCCGCAGTTCCCGCGTTTGCCGGATCCACCCGATGAAACCCGGGCCGCCGCGCAAATTCAGGCTGACCTAACCAAGCTCCTGGCAGAATTCGACCAAAACCTGGCGATTCCCGATTCGGCCCTCCCCGCCAAATACCTCGCCAAGTTGGAGCAGGTCAACTTCCCCCCCAATCTACTAACGCAAGAGCGCGAACGCGTCCGCTGGGGCGAACTCGGAACCGCCGGGGCCGACACACCGCTCGGCAAAGCGCAAAAACTCTACCGCGATCAAAACCTGGAACGCACCCGCCTGGAGCAAGTCGTACCCATTTTGGAGGAAACCGCCTCGAATCTCACCGATTTGGCCAAAACCCAAGTCGCAGCGGGAGTCATCGCCCCTACCGCGGCGATCGGCGCCGAGCGCGAGAAGCTGCAAGTGCGCCTGGAAGCCGCCCGCGCCGCGATGGAGAAGCTTGCCGCGCGCAAGACGGAAAATGCGAAGGAAGAGACCAAAACCGCCGTCCTCGACAAGCCGCTGCCGATCCCCGAACTGGTTTTCCCGCCAAAACGGCCCGAGCGGCGGGGGGAACTGATTCGGTGGTATGCCTCCAACGGAAAAATTCTGGAGATCCCGGACTTCGGCAGCAACATCGTCGCCGTCCAACCCCAGGGGACCACCTTCATCGACGCCGAAGGCCGCCTTGGGTTCACCGATGACACCATCGCCGCCAACTTTCGCGCCGATCTGCCGAAAAACGGCTACGTCCAGGTTCTGGCCGGCGAAGATTGGCTCTACGCCCTGTTCGAGGACGGGTCGGTTCGAGCTTTTGGGCCCAGTGCGCGGGAAATTCCGCGCGAAGGCCAAAGCAACGTGGCAAAGCTAGCCTTCCTCGAAAGCTCGGTGGTGGCGATTCGCAAAAACGGGGATCTGGCGCCGCCGGAAGGCATCAGCGACCGGCAAGCGATTTCTGCGTTGCGCCAAGTGGTGGACTACGCCGCGAGCCACTCGGACTTCGGCGTTGCGCTGAAGCGCGGCGGCCGCATTGAATTGGTGGATCCCCGCAGTAAAATCACCGACAAAGACACCCTGCGCGCCATCAGCCGGTTGCGTGACGCGGTAGCGGTGGATTGCTACGGTTTCAGCTCCCTGGTTTTGCGCGCCAACGGCGAGGTTTTTGCGTTTGGCTGGCCGCTCAACCACTATCCCACCGGCAGCCCGATTCCGCCCGATGTGCCCAAAGACATCGACGCGATTCGCGTGGGCCGCGCCGGTCAACTGTCGCCGGACGTCTTCGCCGCCATCCACAGCCGCAGCCGGGGTTGGCTGTTTTTCGGCAAAGGATTCACCGATCCGGAAGTCCCCAAGAAGCTCAACGCCAACGCCCGGGGTTGTTTTGAGTTGGGACTTCTGGACAACTACTCCCATGCCCTGCGCGATCCGAATTTCGCGCCCGACCCCGCCGATTCGCCCCAAACCGCGGTAGCCACCACGCCCGGCCGCACGATTTTCGTCAGCCCCAAGGGCGGTGGCCTAACCGTGACCCTGGACCAAGCCCTCGCGCAGGCCAAGGAAGGCGACACGCTGTGGCTGGCGCCGGGTGAGTATCCTAAGAGCACGGTGGCGGATCCAAACGCGGTTGATCTGCGCGAACACTACATCATCCTTCAGGAAGGCTTGGTCGTGCGCGGCCACCGCTCTATGATTCCTTCCGAATTTCGAGTTCGCGCCTACAACGTGGCCATTTCCGGAGTTCGTCTGCGCGGCGTGACGGGGCTCAACGGCTTACGCGTGTCAGAGTCGATCGTCCAGGTGTTCAATTCCTCGCCCACCAACACGTGGAGTTTGAGCAACAGCGTGGTTCGCAATCTAAAGTCTTGGGCCAAGCAGTCGGCGCAAGTTCAAAATTGCACCATCGTATCGGCATCCTCGAATCACCAACTGAGAGGCGCGCTGGAGCTATCGCGAAACGTCATCGTCACCCAGCAGCACCCGTTCGCGCTCTACGAAACCGACCGCATCCGCCTGAGCAACTCGCTCGTGGGGTCAACAGATCCGTTCGGCAAATTGGAAGATGGCCCAAATCAGGGCTTCGTGCTCGACCCCGCCAAGCCGGCGGATTTCGAATCGAAAGCCGGCATCAAGCTGGAAAACGTGCGTTTCGAGCCGGTGCAATTCGAAAATGCCGAAGCGGGCGATTTTCGCCTCAAACCCGGCTCGCCCGGCTACGACGAGGGCTGGGGCGCGAAGCTGGACGCGGACGGTTGGCCGGTGGCGGAGTAGTGTCGGGCATTTGCTCGACACTGTCTGATTCGCATGCCAAATTCGCCCAATGCCCGCCAAAACCAGCCAACCAAGCGTCAAAATCGTCCGTTTCGACTGGGCGACCAAATCGCTGTTGCGCGATAAGGCCAATTTTGGGATTCTGGAGGGCTTTTTGCAGTCGTTGCTGGATGAGAAGCTGGAAATCGTCGAGATCCTGGAAAGCGAGGGCAATGCCGAGAGCGATCAGGCCAAGTACAACCGGGTCGATCTGCTGGCCAAGGATTCCCGGGGCCGTCGCGTGCTGGTGGAAATCCAAAACGAGCGCGAGAGCGACTACATCGAACGGATGCTCTTCGGCTCCTCCAAGCTGGTGGTGGAGTCCATCGCCAGTGGTCAGCCGTATCGCGATATTCCCAAGGTCATTTCCATCCACATTCTCTATTTCAACCTCGGTCAGGGGACCGACTACGTTTATTCCGGAAGCACGGAATTGCGCGGTGTGCATACGGATGAGCCGTTGCTGGTCTCCGAGCGTTTCACCAAACCGGATGGGACTCACGGCTATCAACCCAAGGATGTTTGGCCGGAGTATCACGTCATCAACGTGGGGCGGTTCGACAAAATGGACGAGGAGGATTTGGAGATGCTCGATCAGTGGATTTACCTCTTCAAAGAGAGCGAAGTGCGGGGCGATTTCGACGCACCCGGGATGGCTTCGGCGCGGGAGAAGTTGGCTTATCTCAAGATGAGCGAGGAGGAGAAAACGCGATACAATCGTTTCATGGACAACGTGGTGCGCGAGTTGGACATCATGGAAACCGCGCATCAGGAAGGGCGTGAGGAAGGACGGGAGGAGGGACGGGAGGAAGGACGGGAGGAGGGACAACGAATCGAGCGGCAATCCATTTTGTTGAAGATGCGCGACAACGGCAAGACCAACGCCGAAATTGCAGAACTAACCGGCCTCCCCGAAGACGAGGTAACTCAACTGCTAACCGAACCCCCGCAAAAGTGACTCGACTCCCCCCCGTGAACGCGCTATCAATGGCTCGCCGAAACTGGCGATTTTCGCCTCAAACCCGGCTCGCCCGGCTACAATGAGGGTTGGGGCGCAAAGTTGGATGCGGATGGCTGGCCGGTGGCGGGGTAGAGGAGTGAAGGCATCTGGCTCGACACCGCCTGATTCGCATGCGAAAATCACTCAATGCCTGCCAAAACCAGCCAACCAAACGTCAAGATCGTCCGTTTCGATTGGGCGACCAAGTCGTTGTTGCGCGATAAGGCGAATTTCGGGATTCTGGAGGGCTTCTTGCAGTCGCTGCTCGATGAGAAGCTGGAAATTGTCGAGATCTTGGAAAGCGAAGGCAATGCTGAGTCGGAGCAAGCCAAATACAACCGGGTGGATCTGTTGGCGAAGGATTCTCAAGGCCGGCGCGTGCTGGTCGAAATCCAAAACGAGCGCGAGAGCGACTATATAGAACGGATGCTCTTTGGTTGCTCCAAGCTGGTGGTCGAGTCCATCGGCATTGGCCAAGCGTACCGCGACATTCCCAAGGTCATCTCCATCCACATTTTATATTTCAACCTCGGTCAGGGCACCGACTACGTTTACTCTGGCACGACCGAATTGCGCGGCGTGCATACCGATGAGCCGCTGCTCGTCTCCGAGCGCTTCACCAAGCCGGACGGAACGCATGGGTATCAACCCCAGGACGTGTGGCCGGAATATCACGTCAGCCACTCTATTAGCGGCCACTTCGCCATCCGTCAGGGCGTCTGGAAGCTTTGCCTAGCTGCCGGCAGCGGCGGCTGGAGTCTCCCCCGCGAAAAGGACGCTCAGAAACAAGGCCTGCCGCCGATGCAGCTCTTCAACCTCGCTAACGACAAAGCCGAGCAGAAAAATCTGATCGATGCGCATCCCGAACGTGTCCAGGAGCTCCTCAAGATTCTGAAAAGGGAAGTCGACAATGGTCGTTGCACTCCCGGGGCCAAGATTCCTAACGACCGAGAGATTACGTTTTTGCCCAAAGGTGTGACGATTGAGTGAAGGTGTTAGGTAGCGTGCTGACTCCAGACGTCTAATTCCCTGTCCACAAGAACCGTCAAATCCTCACTTACCGCGTTACCACCCTCAACCAGCTCAAGGCCACCGAGAAATATCCTGCCGTTACCGATGAGGAAATCGCACTCTGCGGCGCCTACCATTGCGAAATTCTCTACGACGAGGACGTCCCCGAAATGTGGACCTTCAGTCCGGCAGGATCCCAAGAATAGATTTCTCCTCGCGAGGGTCCCACTTTGCGCGGTTTTGCAGCTCTGGCATTCTCTGCACGATCATCAATCCTCGCGCCTTTTACGACCGGGGACAACTCACCGTTTCAAAAGACCGGGAGCGGGCAAGAGATGATCTCATCACCACTTGGAAAAAAAGCGGCGTTGATCGTCCCGAGGACAATCTGATTCTCGCCGGCACCAACTGCGATGCCGCGATTTTGAACCGCGACGCGCAAGCAAGCCGCATCGAAAGCGGTGTCATCGACGATAACCGCTACAGCGTCGACCACGGCGCCGATCGCTTTTTTGAAGGTGACCGCGTTTTGTTCACAAAAAACTCCGCTCCTCGAGGAATCCGAAACGGAGCCCTTGGAACGGTCGAGCAAATCGCGCAGCCCGACGTCGAGCACGGCGTTTTGAATGTCCGCCTCGATTCGGGCAGACAGGTCATGATCAAGCTCGATGAATACGATCACATCAAACTTGGGTACGCCGTCACCACCCACAAGAGCCAGGGGATGACGACTGAAAACTCCTACGTTCTAACCGATGAGAGCATGCAGGACCGGGAGCTTTCCTACGTGCAAGGATCTCGCGCCAAAAACTGCACGCAAATTTTCACAACCGAGATTGAGGCTGGCCCCGAACTCTCCCATCTTGCCAAAACGATGGATCGCTCGCGGCAAAAACACTTCGCTAACGATTTTCTCCCACCGTCGCTCCTTTCCGTCGAAGAGCGGAAGAGAAAGGACCGGGAACACGAGCTTCCGCCGCCAAATCAATACGAATACCGCTACTCCCTTTGAACTCGATCGAACAATTCCTGGGACGTCCCGATCCCTACTGGACGGTCTTCCGTGCGGGTTCCATGATTGCTGCGTTTGGCGCTGGGCTCCTGTTTTTCTTTTTCGGGATGATCCCGGAAATGACCGGTGATTTGAAGACCTGGATTATTGGACTCGCTCTTGCCGCCGTGATTTTGGTGCCGGCAATTGGGTTGTTGCCGAAACATTTTGCCGCTTTTTTCGCCTTCCACTGGTCGATCAAAGCCTTCATCGGATTCTTTCTCCTGTATGGCTTCTGCGTGACCCTTGGAAACGCTTCTCAGATAACGGGAGTGGGGACCTGGCTCGATTTTTTGCTCGTGCGTCGTTTTACCCCTTGGGGACCGGCGCATTTTGCCGGGAGTTTTCTCGGTCTTGGCCTTTTGGAATCATGCCAATTTCAAGCCGAACTGGCCCGAAGATGAGGAAGAAATTGTTTCCGGGCCACGGCTTGTACCGCAAAGCGAGGTCCAGGAAATCGCCGAAAAAATCGATCCCTTTGTTCCGCGAATTTCGTGGTCAGGTCTAGAGCTTCCCGAGACCCTTGCCAACCAACACTTCTGCATTATCGGAGCGTCCCGAACCGGAAAGACGCACACCCTCCAGGTCTTGATGAGATCGATTCTCCCTCGGATCGTTCCGGGAGCAAAAAAGCGAGCGCTGATCTACGATGGAAAGCTCGATACCATCTCTGCGTTGGCAGCAATGGGTATTGGAAATCCGATCATCCTCAACCCCTTTGATGCTAGGGGCGTGCCATGGGATATGGCAAAGGATATCGTTGATTCAGCTTAGGCAAAGCAGGCTGCTTCTCAGCTGATACCGTTTGATGAGGGAGCGAAGGAGCCATTTTTTCCCCGCGCCGCACAGCGCGTCCTGGCTGCAATCATTGAGGCGCTTGCTTTCCATCGAGGTGATTGGCGTCTTCGCGATGTGATGATCGCCTTGGAATCAGCTGAGGTTCGAAAGATCCTCCTGGATTCGTGCCCCGGCACAAAGGGTGTCGAGGAGATGTATGGGGAGAGATTGAGTCAGCGAACGCGCGGGGACGTCGAAGTGACCGTTGACACGTATCTTCAATTTCTCACTGATGTGGCGATCGCCTGGGAGGGGTTTTATCAGGAAGAAGAAAAGAAGGATCGGCGTACGAGGCGAATGCCGCTCAGTTTCAAGCGGTGGCTTCAATCAGAAAGCATCGCCGTTCTCGGTTCCCATCCCGATTACCAGGCTAGCTTGGAGTCCCTGAACCGGCTCATTTTCCTCCGCGTTCTTCAAAGTCTCGAAATGCGCGAAGAGACAGAAGCGGGAACCGATCAAACCTGGGTGTGGTTATCGATGAACTTGGGAACGTTGGCAGCCTCGAAGGTCTTCCGACGTTGATGACAAAGACGGCATCAAAAGGCGCCTGCATTGCCCTTGGATTCCAAGACATTGCGCGTATTCGTGGCACCTACGGAGACGACAATGTGGCCGGAATTTTCGGCTCCTGTGCCCACGTCACCTTTCTTGGTCACGGTGATCCGGAAACCGTGAAATTTGCCTCAGACTACTTCAAAACGCAGGAAATCATCGAACGCAAACTCAGTTTGAATTACAGCGAGACCGACGGGAAGGAGCAGCGCGGATTTTCAACCTCATCGAACCGAGTGACAAGACCGGTCGTCACGGAAGGCGAAATCAAGAGCATTAACCGTCCTCTTAAAGGTTACCGCGCCACTGTTGAGGGCTTTGCCGACTGCAAATCCTTCGCTGCCGATCGGCCTTATAAAATGCAGATCACCCTTCGCTCACCGAAGGGAGGCCAGGAAGCTGCCGACTTTCAGCTGCTCCCAGAAGGTGCCTTGGAAGGGGGGCTCCGACCTTGGGATTCCGATGACCTCGACCGGCTTAATCTTTCTGACTATCCTGAACGGGTGAGACCTGAGTTAAATGTAAAATTTTTCAGCATAAAGTGGGCAAATCGGGCGGTATTTTATAATTTGTACAAATTTTATTGTGTGGTTAGGTGCCTATATGTCTGCCACATTAATCAGCGAAACGGACAATGAATTAGTGATCCAAGTGACCGTTTCCAAATCCAGGGAATTTCTGCAATGCGAAGAGGACATCCAAGACGCCTTAAATCAGGTCGGAAAATTGGCTACGAGCAAATGCCTTGAAGATTTCGACTCCGATGGCTCGCCCATTATCGTAGCGGGCAAAAAGTTGACGGCCAAAAAGACAAAAATCGCCAAAAATTATGAAACTCCTTTCGGGGTGGCGAGTGTTGAACGATACATCTATCAAGATTCAAGTGGAGGCAGTGTGCATATCCCAATGGAGCTGGATGCGAGAATCATTGGTGGAACGACACCACGGTTTGCCAAGATCGTAGGCTTCAATTATGCTCACAACAATGCTGGTGTGGTGCGATCCAACCTCCTGCAGATTCTCCATCGGGACGTATCGAGATGCTACATTCAGGATCTTTCGCAACTGGTTGCCAATCAAGTCGATCAAAAAAGTCGTTACTGGAACTACGAAGCCAGCGAGCCCCTCGCTGGAGAAGTAGCCTTCATCTCTCTTGGTATCGATGGCACTTGCCTGTTGTTTTGCGACGAAGGGCACCGCCAAGCCATGGTGGGAACGATTGCATTCTACGATGCAGCCGGTGAACGCCTGCATACCAACTACGTCGGCTCAGCGCCCGAACACGGGAAAGCCACGTTTTTAGATCGCATGGACGAAGAAATTGCACGAATCAAATCCAAATTCACAGATGTGCGTTATGTGGGCATTAGCGATGGGGCAACTGACTACCTGCCGTGGCTAAAAAAGCACACGACAACGCAGGTTCTCGACTTTTGGCACGTGAGTGAATATATCAACGCGGCGGCCGGAGCAATTCATCGCAAGAAGTCGGAGCGTGAGGCTTGGATTGAAGATGCTTGTCACGCCCTCAAGCACAATCATGGTGCCGCAAGAGAAATCTTGGCAGAGTTGGAGCTGGCCTATACCAAGAATCATTCAAAAAAGATCCAGAGTGATCTTGATTCCGCCATTTCCTACTTTTCGAACAATCTCGAGCGAATGAACTACGCAAGTTATCGCAAGAGCCACTTACCAATCGGTTCGGGTGTGACTGAGGCGGCTTGTAAGACTTTGGTCAAAACCAGAATGTGCGGTTCAGGTATGAAGTGGGGCCAATCAGGTTCGGATACCGTCCTGACTTTGCGTGCCCTGGCATTGACACCATCACGTTGGGCGGAATTCTGGGAGAAACTCACCAAATTTGGACTCACATCTTCCTCCAAAGCCTAAATCAACTCTCATGTGAAGATCGTTGACCTGTTAACTCATCAACTAAGTTACACTACATTTAACTCCGGCCTCACCCTCCCGAACTTATTGGCGGGGAAAACCAAGTGCTTCGAAGGACGGAATCGACCAGGAAAGGAGATCCGTCCGTCTACGATCATCTCATTTGGGGGGATTCCAAACCGCCGAACAAGGGCGCTCAGGATCAAGACCCTCCAGATGAAATTGAAAAATCAGCATGAGAGATTCATTCATAGATTTTTGGAATAGCCGCGCTATCTGGCAAAGGGTGCTCCTGTTTGTTGTGACGTTCACCCTCGTTCTAGCGGGAATCTGGCAGATTTTCAGTTCCGCTATCGGTGGTCTCGGTTCCCTCGCTACGCCCGAAGAATTTCGTCAAGTTGAAGGCGCCCCAGCTTCTTACGAGATCATTCTCGGCGACCCAGAGCAATTGGAGCGTGAAAACGGATTCTATCGGCCGCAAGAAGAGGGTTCGGTTGCAACACCCTTCATTATCCAGGCCTATTTCGGGCAGCTCGATTCTGCAAAACAGTACCCGGAGCCAGAAATCAAAATTCGGGATCGATCTGGAAAGGAAGTTCCCTGGACCCTTTCCGAACCGTTTCAACAAAACGGAGGAAAGGGCCGTTTTGCAGTGTTGGTGAAACCAGACCCCGACAAACAGCAGCCGGGAAGCTGGGAGGCAAAATTCGCTTTCGATGGAGTTGGAAAGCTCGACTACCGATTCTCGGTGACTCCGGCAACGCCTCTTCAGATTGAGAACCGAAACAACAGCCAAAAGGCTTTCGATGTCATCACCCAGGCGATGACCTACTACTGGACAACGAGATTCGATCCTGAAATTGAACGTCGAACGCTCGTTGCCGGCACTGAGGGGACTCTCGACCTCGAGATTAAGACTCCGGAAAAGAAGGATCCAAATCAGCCGCCCCCAGGCGATCCTCCTATAACGGATCCGGAAGAATACGAAGAGTTTTTGAAAAGGGTTGGGCTCTTCCAGGAGCCGAAGCCAGAGCCCGTCCGCGCAAATCCCGTTCCGGAAAAACAGATTCCTCGGTTCATCGAGTTCACCGAGGAAAGCATGCACGATCGTTTCGAACTGTTGCCCGTCTCTAAGGCCGATCGGCTGAACGGGATTACCTTTCGAGGCCGAGCGATTTTCTCATTTGAATTGTTCCGGTTTTTCGGGGATTCCGAGTGGAGTAGGTGGCAGGATGTGAACCGGCCGGACAGTCAATTCGAGCTGGCCTATGGAAGGTTTCTTCACCAGGTCAGAAGAAATCACAACTTTGGAGGCGCAAGTTTCGACCATGCTCCGCTTACCCGGGGGCTCCGCTACGAATGCTATCTTCAGGACGAAAACTGGTTTGTGATTTCAGATCTCGGGGAACTTTTCGTAAATGGGATTAAGACTGAGCGCCGTGATCCTGAAGCGTTCAATATTCGAACTGCGGCGCTCGTCGAAGCGCGTCTCTACCAACCGTCTCACGAGGCTCTCAACTGGTCGATCAGGGTAAGACGGCGAGGGAAGTTGCTAGAGAACTTGGTGAAAAAGCGAGGGCTTCCGGGGAAGTGCTTAAACAGCAGGCCGTGGACACGATGGCGGTCCTTCGGCGAAGTAAACTCAATGAATGACGAATTCTGTAAAGTTTACCGCTTAATCGTCCGATCTAATCCTTCATGAGCGACTCCTTCACATATCGAGAACCGCGGCTTCGAACCACGAATCCCAAAGAGCGCCGTCAACTGGTCGAGCAGCGATTTCCGGGACGACTTTCCGAAATGGATGACTGGGGAGCAGAACCGTACAACCCTGCTTATTTGGAGGCAATCGGAGTCGTGCTTTCGCCCGAAGAGCTTTACGCCGCAGCGCTTCCTGCCAAGGGAATCCTCGATTCAGAGGAACTCGAGTTGAAAGGAATTGTCACCAAAAGAGTTGCTTATGCAGCGCACGATTGGCTCGCAGAGAAGTCGAACCGATCTCTGAATCAACTTCCTCCAAAATTCCTTGCCTAACCAAACCCACTCAAAAGAAATGAATGACCCTCAACGTTGCAGGCATTCGCGGATTACGAGCCCTTCCTTGAGAAATTGGCTTCAAAGAATTTGGACTCCGTTGTCGTCGGAGGTGCTGCTGTGAATCTCTGGACCGGCACGACGTGGATGGACAACCCGTATATGACGAAGGATCTCGATTTGGTAGCTCTTTCAAACGATGAAACGATTTTTGCCTTCGCTGATTCTGCAATTGAGTGCCGGGGAAGATTTGCAGAGTATCCAGCCCTCGAAGACCCGTTTGGGAAGTGGGGTTTCGGTCAAATAGAAGGACCGAACCACGAAACGCTTCCATTTCACTGTCACCTGAAGATTCCCGGTCTCGATTACAACACGATTGAGAAAAATGCTGTCGGTTATCAGCTATCAAACGACGCAGTGGTGCAGGTCCTCGATCCTCCTAGCCTTCTTGTCTCCGCTGCCCACAACACACTCTTGCTCCCGCAAGATATGGGCCGCGAAGATGGCGAGCAGCTCGTGGCCATCGCCCGGGCTTTCCCGGAATTTGCCGATGAAGCTGCCTGGGCCGTGAAACAGGGCGATCTTTCTGCCGAAGGGTTTATTGAGCGATTCACAGGGCACCTGTCTGCGATTGAAAATTCCATCGTTCTTGGTCAGCTGTCCCATTATCAGCTGAGCACTGCGTGTCTCTTTGAAGACATCTCGAGTTATGACCCGAAGATCGAGCATTTCTGTCGAACCCAATTGGAACCATGGTTAGACCGCACAAGCGGGCCATCACATGAATATTAAGTCGTATATTTTTGCTGCTCTTTGGGCTCTGTCGATCGTGTCGGCCGAGGCCAGGCTTGGCGAAACGAAGGAGGAATGCATAGCCCGGTACAAAACCCGGGATGGCGTTTATCACGAGTGGCCCCCAAGAATGCCTGGGAGTTCGTCACGTTTGGTTTTTTCAAAGGACTCACTCCGGATCGATGTTGAATTTGACCAAAACGGTCGCGCTTGGACCATCATGTACCAGCCCGTTCTCTGGAATATGGGAGAATTTTTCTGGAAACGGGACGCGAAAGGCCTGCTCGAGGAGGCCATGTCCGAGATCAACGAACGAAGTAAAAATGATCTCGAGGAAGAACCTTCCGTCGATGGAACCTATTTCCTCAACGCCTACGCCTTTCGCGTTCTTTGTCTCGATGCCGGGATCGAATTCCGGAACAAATCGCAGTATTGGGCTTACAACGTTGGGGATCTCATCGGAAACGGATTCCTGGACCCAGAGCTTCTTCCCGAAGCTGCCAAAGCCGTGTTGGCTTCACCTGGCGGGATGGTTGAGGTCCTCAAGCAATTTTATCCGATGATTACCGTTGAGAATCTGAATCCGCATTCAACCGCCGTTGACCCAAAGCCTAAATGGAGCCACACAGATCACGCCGATGCTCAGAGCCTCGTGATCCAAAAAATTCTCGAAGCCAATTTACCCGAGAAAACTGAGTGGCGCCCTTTGGGAAGCAGGGAAGCATACGATTCTAGCTCTCCAAAAACCACATTCTCAGTTAACGGGCGCCAACGAATCCGCACCGCTTTTTGGCGTAGCGACCGCAAAGCGTTTTGCGTTTTCACATCAACTCAATTTGACCGGAATCGGAGGCCTAACACGAATTTTGATTCCCCGGAACTCGCCGAACCAGACGACTACAAGATCCGCAGACCAAGCGAGTTCAGGATCGCGGAGCCAGGCCCAATTTTCTTTTGGACATGGGAATGCGACAAGGCCATCCGCGCGGAAGCGAAGAAGATCGCCGACAAATCTGATCGCGAAAAGGATGGCAAGCTAAGGGGAGTAGGAACAGATTTTTGATCTGATCTGGAGGGAAAAGCCTTTCCCTCGGGCCTACTTCGTGCGGCCCTACCCATTCAAGCGGGGGACACCCCCGCAACGCCCCCAACGCTCCGCACCACCACCCCGGCAACCGTCTCACTCAGGGTCGAGCCCACAGCCCTACCCAGGCCGCTCCCCGTTCGCTCGACCGTTGCCCCGCCGCAACCGCCCCGGTGCTTGCCGGAAACTGCTTCGCAGATTCCGCGGGTAACTAAACGCCTTACGGCGTCGCCGCCGTAAAGGGCATCCAACCGTATCCAAACCCTGTCCTCGTCGCTGCGCTCCTGCGGAACACTTCGGAGCCTCGGTCGGAGCCTCCCTGTGACTGCGCCGATCGCCTCCGGCGGGGGTGTTTTGCCTCTACGTCTACGGGCATTTCAGAAAAGAAAAGCCCAGGAGGTCAGGGCAGAGCGAAGCAATCGCCCTATCTTATCTGCATCGTGTCGAACTTTACTACGGACTGGCAGGAAAGGAGCAAAGAGGCGAGATCAAATCGGGTTCCGCTAGGGTGTTGTTTGAATTGTTTGAACGACATCTGGGGGAGGAACGTTATTTCGAAATCCCGTGGGGCCTCGATGTGGTGGAGCAGTCCACCACGTGCTGGATTTAAGTCGGGCGTCGAACCCGCCAGTGACTTTACGGACCGCGGATGGACTTCATCTGGGCGCGCTGAAGTCGGCCAGGATTTCAAAATTGGTGACCGCGGACCGAAGGATGAAAGAGGCGGCAGTGAATTTTGGGATTCAGTGCGTGGAGCCGTAGGTGGGCTTGGAGGTATTGAAAATTCGAGATATGTCGGTGGACCCCATTTAACTACAAGGAGGCCGGCTGGCCGTAGGCTAACTGCGGATTCCTCGGATCCGGTGGACCTCTACTCTGAAGGTCCTGCCACTTTCACATAGGTCGCCAACTCTGGAAGGACCGCCTTGAGTTTTTCGAGTAGTAAATCGGCGATCGCTTCCGCTCCTTTTCGATTGAAGTGGGTCTTGTCGCCTTCTTTGAAATTGTAAGTCATGCTCGCCTCGCGGCCGATCTCGTTGTGGTGCGCAATACTGGCCCGGTGAAGGTCGATGAAGGGCAGATTTAATTCCTTCGCCACCGCTTCGGCGGCGTTGGCGTAGTCGGTCAGCGTGGCCTGGTAGCTGTATTTCTCGTTTTTGACCAGGTTGAACACGATCTTCCCGTTCTCGTCGAAGCTGCGACGGGTCACCGAACTCACAATCACCGCCTAGCCTCCAGACTTCCTGATGCGCTCCACGTACGACTTCAGGTGATCACGATAGACCGTCGTGTCATATCGCTTCTGATCATTGTGGCCGAACTTGATCAGGACGTAATCGGGTTTGAGTTGGACGAGCTCATCCAGTTTCTTTGACAAGGCTTGAAGAGTAGCCCCATTCTTGGCGTAGTTGACTATCTGTGCGCGACGGTCAAAGCTCCGCAAAGGCTGGCCCCCAACCGGATTGTTCCGCGACCGTGGAATCGCCGATGAGGCCGATGGTGACTGTTTTCTCGTGAGCCTGACAGACAGACAGGCTCAGCAGTAGTGCGATGGCTGAAACGATTCTCATGTCATTGCTTTTGGTTCTTTTGCTTATCGTCAGTCTCTGCTCGGACACTTAAGATTAAGAGTCACCCAAAGCGGCGTGGGGTCAAGCCGAGATGGCTTATGAGGCGGAACTTCAAAGTGTACTGGTTCAGCGTGAATCGGACAATCGAGGGTCCGAGTTAAGAGAATCTTCGGTGGTTAGTTTTGGTTGAACCATCTGACTCGCCGAGAGGCGTTGCCCCGTCAAGCACGCATTCTGTCTGGAGCAATTTCCGGGCTCCGCGCACGGGCTGCGCATGAGTTTTTTGAGGCATGGGAGGCTCCCTCCAGTTGTCCTCTCCTCGGTTTGATGCTATGTTCGCTTACCCGGTGAAACGGACGAGGGCGCTGCTGGAGAGCAACCTTCCGAGGGATAATCGGGCGAGGCGACCGACGGTTGCCCCTGGTCGGCGGGCACGTGCTCGCTGACCTTTTCCTTTTCTCAGGCCGCTTGAGCCAACTCACCCATTTTCGCAAACTCGGCCATCCGATTCTTGCGCGCGGTCGCCAACTTCACCTTGCGTTCGGCGAAAATCGCCTTGTGATGGCCCGCCAACCGGTCGTACGGCGTGATGTAGCCGATCGCTCCGTGCAGGCGCTCGCTGTTGTAAGCATGCACAAAATCGCCCACCACTCGATTGGCATCTTCCTGGCTCTGCGGCGAGGTTGGGCGAACACACTCCTCCTTCAGGTTGCGATGCCAGCGTTCGATCTTGCCGTTGGACTGTGGATAGTAGGGCGAGGTCCTCACATGCGTCATTTCGCATAGGCGCACGAATTCTTTGAACTCCTTGGCCACAAATTGAGGGCCGTTATCACTAATGATTCGCGGCTTGGCTTTTGGGTATTGTTCCCGCGCTTGTTGTAATACAATTTCGGCGTCGGCCTCGCTCATTGTTTCGCCGATGTTCCAGCTCAAAATCGCCCGGCTGCAGCCGTCCAACACACTGACCAGGAAGTAGAACGTGCCTGCCAGTTTAAGGTAAGCAAAGTCGGTGTGCCAGTGATCGTGCGGCTCCAGGGGCTGATCGAAACCACTACCTTTCTTGCTCGCCTTAAAGCCGCGGACGCGCATTATGCCTGCCGCTTTGAGCACGCGATAGACGCTGGATGGACTAACGGCGACGATGTCCGCATCCAGCATCATGTAGCTCAGGCGACGGTAGCCTTCGCCGGGATGTTGGCCGGCGTAATCGATAATGGCCTGCTTTTCCCAACTAAGCAGCCAATGTTTGCGGGGGATCGTTGAGTTATGATAGTTGGGCAGGCCACGGCGCTCTTTCCAATCATAATACCGGGAACGAGTGATGCCGCACCAGCGGACGAGCCAGCTCACGCTCAACTCGGCCCGCTGGTGCCAATGCCCGATGAAGTCGACAATTTCATCGCGCAGCTTCGGGGCGGCCCAGCCGGTGTTCAGCGATCCCCAGAGAGCTTTTTTGCCTCGATGAGCGCTTCGACGGCTTCGCTCAAAACCTCGTTTTTCTTGGCGAGCTTGGCTTCGAGTTGCTCGATTCTGGCTTTTTGGGCATCAATGCCGCGTTTGTTCCCGACCGGGGCGAAGGCGGCGCTGCCTTTCTCAAAGAACTGGTTCTGCCAGGTGTAAAACTGGGAGGGCGCGATGCCGTGTTCAGTGCAGACTTCGGAGATCGGTTTCTTTTCGAGGAGGTGAAGGCGCAGGATTCGGACTTTGTCTTCGGGGCTGTATCGTTTACGCTTTTGTTTGGACATGTGGATGGTTTGGATGTCCGGAGCATTCCCTTAATTCAAAGCGGCTGTTGTCCGATTCCGACTGAAGCAGGACAAAAGGAGATTCATGATGTCAAAGAAGACAAAATGCAGACCTCAGCAAGTCGGAACGAAACCTGGCCGAAAAACGGTCACGGTGAAGCCGCACAAGCGAACGAAGCCAAAACCGATTCGCAAGAAGTGCTAAATCCAACGCGGAGTCCTCGATTTGAGGGCTCCGCAATTGCCTACGCCCCCCGCAGAATCTCCTGCAACACAAACGGCAAGATCCCGCCGGCGCGGTAGTATTCCACTTCAATCGGCGTATCGATCCGCAGCACTAACTGCACCTCTTCACTCGATCCATCCGCGCGATGCACGGCTAATTTCGCGTCTTGGCGTGGTTTAACGTCGTTGCTCAGCCCCAAAACGTCGAACGTCTCGCTGCCGTCGAGGCCTAACCGGTCGTAGTCAGCTGGGTTCTTAAAATTCAGCGGCAAGACGCCCATGCCGATCAAGTTCGACCGGTGAATCCGCTCGAAACTTTTCGTCACCACCGCGCGCACGCCTAACAAGCGCGTGCCTTTCGCCGCCCAGTCGCGACTGGAGCCCATGCCGTAGTCGTCGCCGCCCAGGACGATGAGCTGCGTGCCCTCGGCGGCGTATTTTTGCGCGGCGTCGAAGATGTCGCACACCTCGCCATCGCGAAATTTCGTGACGCCGCCTTCGGATCCGGGAACCATCAGGTTTTTGATCCTAACATTGGCAAAAGTCCCCCGCGTCATCACGCGGTCGTTGCCGCGCCGGCTGCCGTAGCTGTTGAACTGCGCCTTCTCGACGCCGTGCTCCTTCAAATACCGGCCGGCGGGCGAATCTTCCTTGATCGCGCCGGCGGGGGAGATGTGATCGGTCGTGACGGAGTCGCCGAAAATGCCGAGCGGACGCGCGCCTTTGATTTCGCCGATTTCCCGCGGTTCCATCGAAAAATCCTCGAAAAACGGCGGGCGCTGGATGTAGGTGGACGACTCGTCCCAGGCGTAGGCTGCGCCGATTTTGCCGGGAATTTCGTTCCACTTCGGGTTGGCCGCGGCAAAGTCGCCGTAGAGCCGCTGGAAGGCTTCGGCGGTGAGCGCGCTTTGCATGACGTCGCGGATTTCCTCCAGGCTGGGCCAAATGTCGCGAAGCCGCACGTCGTTGCCGTCGGCGTCTTGCGCGAGCGGCTGGGACGACAAATCGATGTCCACCGTGCCGGCCAGCGCGAAGGCGACCACCAGCGGCGGCGACATGAGGAAATTCGCCCGCACCGCTTGATGCACCCGCGCTTCGAAATTCCGGTTTCCGCTCAAAACCGATGCCACGACCAAATCCTGGCCTTTGACGACCGATTCGATCCCCTCATCCAGCGGGCCGGAGTTGCCGATACACGTGGTGCAGCCGTAGCCGACGGTTTGGAAGCCGAGCCGATCGAGTTCCGCGTTGAGGCCGGATTTTTCGAGATAATCGGTGACGACGCGCGAACCCGGCGCGAGCGAGGTTTTAACCGCCGGACGCACTTTCAGACCCCGCGCGTTGGCCTTTTTGGCTAACAAACCTGCTGCGATCATCACGCTGGGGTTGCTGGTGTTCGTGCAGCTCGTGATCGCGGCGATGACGACCGATCCGTGGCCAATTTCGTCCGAAACGCCCTTCGAATTCACCGTCGCCGCGTGCTTTTGGCCCAAATCCGCGCCCGGCTCGCCAAAACCGCCGTCCGTCGCAGGCGTCTCGAACAAATCGCGGAACTTGCCCTTCAACGCGGAAAGCTCGATGCGATCCTGCGGTCGTTTTGGGCCCGAAACCGACGGCTGCACGCTGGCCAGATCCAGCTCGACGTCGACCGAGTAATCCACCTCGCCCTTGCGCGGAATTCCGAACATTTCCTGCGCTTCGAAGTAATTTCGGAACGCCCCGCAAGCGTCATCGCTGCGCCCGGTGTTCGCCAAATAGTCCACGCTCTCGCCATCAACCGGGAAGAAGCCCATCGTCGCGCCATATTCCGGGGCCATGTTCGCAATCGTCGCGCGATCCGCCAGAGGCAGTGCCGCCGCTCCTTCGCCGTAAAATTCCACGAACTTGCCGACGACGCCTTGGGCGCGTAAAAGCTGGGTGACGTGCAAAGCCAGGTCCGTCGCCGTCACGCCTTCGCCCAACTTACCGGTTAGGTGGACGCCGACCACTTCCGGCGTCAAAAACGTGATCGGCTGGCCTAACATGCCCGCCTCAGCCTCGATCCCGCCGACGCCCCAACCGACGACGCCCAGGCCGTTGATCATCGTGGTGTGGCTATCGGTCCCCACCAGGGTATCCGGGTAAAAAACGCCGTCTTTCGACAAAACGCCGCGGGCCAGATATTCCAGGTTCACCTGGTGCACGATCCCGATTCCCGGCGGCACGACGTTAAACGTATCGAACGCCTGCTGGCCCCATTTCAGGAACTCGTAGCGCTCGCGATTTCGGGTGAACTCCATGTCCATGTTGCGCTCCAGCGCGTCAGCTGTTCCCGCGAAATCGACCTGCACGCTGTGATCTACCACCAGGTCCACGGGCACCAGCGGCTCGATGAGTTTCGGGTCCTTGCCCAGTTTTTCGACCGCGCTACGCATCGCCGCCAAATCGACTAGCAACGGCACGCCGGTGAAATCCTGGAGCACGATGCGCGCCACCGTGAACGGCACCTCCACCTTCGCCGGATTTTTCGCGTTCCAAGCCGCCAAATTGCGCACATCCTCCTCCGTAACCTTCACGCCGTCAACGTTGCGCAAGACGCTCTCCAGCACAATGCGGATGCTGACCGGCAGGCGGGAAATTTTGCCGAGGCCCTGCTTTTCGAGCGCTGCCAGGGAGTAAAGTTGACCGTTAGGGAAGGATGTTAGGGTGGATGCTTGCAAGGTGAAGATTCTGGGTTGGTTTGGGCCGACACGCTAGGCAGGAACGGGCGTGGCGCAAGCGTCCGCTTGCGTGGGAGCAGCCAATTCTGGTCGCGGGGATTCTCGAAAATCACGTTGAATGCACCTACCGGCGCAGATAGGATGCAGTGATGATCGCCGAAACAATTCCCCAACTCGAAAAACTCTCCCCAGAGGAAAAGCTCACGCTTTCTGACGAGCTTTGGCGGGAGGTTACCGGTGACGCACCGGGCACATCCGATCCTGATCTGGTGGAAAAGTTGAATGAGCGATTCCGTGAATTTGAAGAGAATCCTGAGGTGGGGGTTCCCGCTGAGGAGATGAAGCGCCGTTTCCACCGCAATTGCCGTGCCTGAGTCGCGCGAAACTATTTGGCTGCTAAAAGCGGAGGTGGATTTTCAGGAGATTTACAATCGCATCGACCGGTATTCGGAAGATCGGGCGGAGAGCTTCTACGCTTCCGTGAATCAGGCTGTCGATCAAGTGGCCCTGTTTCCGGAAAGCGGCCATCCGTATGCACTACCGATTCGGCGTGTGCTTGCGCTAGATGGGCGCTACGGAGTCTTCTATCGCAACGAAAGCCGGGGCATTGTCGTTCTCGGCATCGAGGATCTGCGCCAGGAGCCCAGCCGGATTCGGCGAAACCTGGGGATTGACGATTGACCTTGTGCCCGAACTCCCGTGGCGCAAGCGTCCGCTTGCGTGGGAAGCCTACCACTGCGCCAACTGCTCTGGGAACGGGCAATCCTCGCACTCCGACAGGTCCTCCAGGCAAAAATCCTCGTAAATCTGGAGAACCGCCTGCTGCTGGTGGAAGCGCTTGACCTTCGATTCTCGGCGGGAGGTTTCGCCAAAGAGCCGAATCCTTCCGCGCCGCAGCTTTTCGTTGTCCACCGAGCCAGGCAATTGGACGAATTCTTGCCACTGATCGGGATGATCGATCACGGCGAACGGGAAGACGATGTTGCCGAGAATGTCGCTGATCCGGTCCTTGCCGATCAAGGCCATGGGTTTGGCACGCGGCTTGGAGCGCAGGGTGTAGTGGTGGCTCCAGTAGGGGTGCTCCAGGTTGGCGAGCAATTCGCGGATGCGCTTGGGCCAATTGGTCTGAGGCGGTTGGTTAGGGCCGGGGATGAATTTGGCGAAGCGCGGCCACTTGCTGATGAACGCGGCCATGGCGCCGATACGGCGTTGCGGGTGGTTGGCGGGGCGAATTCCGCTCAGTTTCCAGGTTAGGTCCGGCAGGGAGCTGAGCGAGTCGCGAATTTTCCACCAGTGATCCCACAGTTCGCGCAGGTAAGCGCGGGTGTCGGGATCTGCCGCTTCAAACGGCTGACCGGTCAAGAATCCGGCGACGCCGAACCAGCGGGCTTCGCACTCCGCCGGGCGAAGGGACCGCAAATCGCGGATGGGGAAGCGCTGGGCCAGCACGCGCATGGGCAGCTTGTTAGGGCGATAACCAAGCGCCTCAGCCACACCCTGAAAAATGGCTTCGTCGCGGCCGTGAAGCTCCGCGGTGGCCGCCAGGCGCTCGGCTTTTTGCTGGAGCCGAAACTGGGCCGCGGCGGTAAACAGCGATTCCAGCCGTTTGGGCTCCATTTCGCGTAACGGCGCCGAACAGCGCCCCAATTTCGCTTCCGGCAGGGTCCCGTGACGCGGGGCAATCCGGGTGATCGTGGCTAAATCCAGCTCAACCTGGGTTACGTTGCGATGATCCTCCGTTTGCGTGAAAAACCTGGCTCCGCCGGCCGGCTCGGCGGGAAAAACGTGGAGAATTACGCGGTTAAACTCAGGATTCGCGCCATGACCGTGGCGCTCCCAATCGGCTGCCTCCGGATCCAGCTCGATGTCGCCGGCCAGCGTCTCGCCATCCACGATTACCGCGGTCTCCGTGAAGTCCGGCCCCGAACCGTGGTTCCAGTGGCCGAACTGCGCCACGCGAACGGATTTGCCGCACGTGGAGCGAAAATCGCGCCCAAACGCCCCGCTAAACCAGAGGCTTTGCAGCTCCAATTCCGGCGGCCGCGGCGGCAGATCGATCAACGGCGGATCTTCTTGAACGCGGTCGAAAATCTGCTCCAAAAACGCGCGGTAACGCTCGGCGGCATGAGGAAAGGCGTCCATCCTGGTGGGACGGATAGGGTAGGGACGCCGTTTCGTCAAAGGCGGGGTTTGATTCCGGGCGTCACCGGGCCTTTCCGGGTTAACGCAGGTTAACCCAGATCCTCGGCAATCGAATCCAGATGCTTGCGCGGAAGTGACGGCGTGAAGCAACTGACCACCGCGAAAACCACGGAATTGACCGCAAATCCGCAAAAACCCACGTCCAGCAGCGCTTTGAGCGTGTTGGTGGCGTCGCGAACCGGGGGAGCCAGGGAGTTGAGGGGGGTGAAAAGCAGCACGGTGGCGATTCCCGCGGCCAAACCGGCCATGGCGCCGGCAGCCGTCCCCCGCCGGATAAAGAGCATGTCGATGACCATGGGCAGAAGCTGGCAGGAGAAGGAAATGGCCACGAACATGAGGGTGGCGATCATGGCCATCATGGAGCCGAGCGAGGAACCCGGCGCGTCGCCAAAGTGGACCAGCGCGAGAGCGGCGCCCATGACGGTGATGATGGAAATGCGGCTAACCCAGGCGCGTTCGCGCTCGCTGGATTTCGGGCGAAAGAAGCGCTCGTAGATGTCGCGATTGAACACGGCGCTGAAGCCGTGGAGGTTGCTGTCGGCCGTGCTCATGGAGGCGGCGAGGACCGCGACGAAGATGACGGCGACGAGGATTACGCCAATGTTTCCCAACAACTCGGGTAGCTGGGATTGGATCATGACGGGGACAATTTGGTCCCAAGCGCCAACGTCGGGATGAGGATCTTCTCCGAAGTCGAGTTTGTAAAGATTTGGGGGCTGGACGGCCAGTATGTCTTCACCAGTAACACTTCTGTCTGGCGGATACATGGCTCGCCCGCCCAGCGCCACTAACATGACGCCAAACAAGAAGCAGCTCGGCAGCACGGTCGCGAAAATCAGCGCGCTACGTTTCAGCGTGCTAGCGTCTTTAGCCGCGAAAAGCCGCATCCATTGGCTCGGCTGGATGATGGAGGCGACGCTGGCATACATCACCACGGTCAGCAGCTTGCTCCACGGCCAATCGCCCGTCGCCCCGGGCAAACGCAGGGCCTCGGGCGGCATTTGCTGGATCTGCGCCCAAAACCCGCCGTTGCGGTTCATAACCACGATGGTGGCCACGCCGGCCAGGACCATCCCGAAAAGCAGCAACGCGCCTTGCAGGACATCGGTCCAGGCGACCGACCGCATCCCGCCGACCAGCACGTAAAACACGGTCACCACCGACAAAATCCCGGTTCCCCAGGCGAAAGCGGAGCCGGCGTCCGGAAACATGGTTTGCGCCAGAACGCCGCCGGCCTTGATCTGCATGATGACGTAGGGCAGCACGTAAAGCGCGCCGGTGATGGCCACGAGGATGCGCAGCACGCCGGCGTCGCCGTAGTGGCCGGCAATCATGTCGCCCGGGGTGACGTAGCCGCGTTTGCGCCCGATTCGCATGAATCGCGAGCCGAAAATGTAGATCGACGCTCCGGCAACCGGGAGATTCAGCGCAAAGATCACGAACGCCACGCCTTCTCTGTAAACCGCGCCCGGAATGCCCAGAACCGCGGCGCTGGAGAACATCGTCGCCATGATGGTGAAGACGGTGACGATGATGCCCTGGCCGCGTCCGGCGAGGTAGAAGTCTTCTTCGGTGGCCTTGCTTTTGAGGTAACCGAGAACACCCAGCGTGAAAAGGATGAACAGGTAAACGACCAGGACGATGACGTAAGTTGAGGACACTGGGAAATTCGGGTTTCGGATTTCGAGTTTACCCCCGCCAAACCTTCAGGTAAGCGATCGTCACCGCGAAGACTTGCACGGCGAACCAAAAAACGGCCCAGACGTAGATTTTGGGCACGCCGCGCACGAATGCTTCCGAGCCGGCCGTTTCAGGGGGCGGATTCACCAGCAACAAGCCCGGTCCCGCCCCCATGATGAGGGCTACGCAGAACAACAGCGCCGAGACGATCGCCCACGGGCGGGTGGAGGGATTTCTGGCCGATTTCACGTGCGGCTTCCTACGCCGGGCCGCGGATTTTTGCAATCGCGGGAAGCTTCGGCGGTTTTAGATCCCGGGTTGCGGCAAAAGTCATTTGCGCCGATGCGGTGTTGCATGCCCAAACAGCTCGCCTTCATTGGAGCGGGCGATATTTCGCTGCTCCATGCCGAAGCCATTCGCCGTTGCCCAAACGCACGACTCAAAGGTCTCTGGAACGTGACGCCGGACCTCGCCAAGGAGAAAGCGGCCAATTTTGGCTGCGAAATCTACGAATCGGCCGAAGCGCTGGTCGCCGACCCGGAAATCGACGCGGTTTTTATCCTCACAAACCTGGAAACGCACTGCCGCTACGCTTGCCTGGCGATGGACGCGGGAAAACACGTTTTGGTGGAAAAACCGGTCGGCGCAAACATCGCGGAATTGGAGAAAATGCGCGACTGCGCGGCGAAAAACGAGGTGATCCTGATGCCGGGACATAATTATATCAACGACGACGGCATCCAACGCGCCAAGGAGTTGATCGACACCGGAAAACTGGGTCGACTCGTATCGATCTACGTGCTCTACAACATCCAGCACCCGGAAGAAGTCGCCAAGCGCTATCCCGGCGTCATCCGCCATATTTTGACCCATCACTCTTATCTTCTGCTCTATCTTGGCGGCGAAGTTGAAGCCGTTTCCGCGATGAAATCGGTGGTGCACTACGAGGATTTCCAAGGCGAAGATTTGGCCATGGCAAACCTGAAAATGCGCAGCGGCGCCATCGCGCATTTTTGCGCCAGTTTCGCCGCAGACGACAACGCCGGCGATCCGTGGACGTTTGTCGTCAAGGTCATTGGAACCAAGGGCGCAACGCGGTTCAGCTACCGCGATTGGGTGGAAAATCAGCCGGGCGTCGTGCACCATCACACCTACAGCGCCTACGAATACGGGATTCGCAACGAGGTGGCCTATTTCATCGATCGCTGCCTTGAAAACGGCGACGCGCCGCCTTCAACGATTGAGGACGCGATTGCGTGTCAGCGAATGATCGAGGCTTGCGAGCGGTCGGTTGCGGAAGGCGTCCACGTTCGCCTGTAGCCGGGCTAACTGCTATGCCATCGGCGCCGCAGGAACCGGGCCTGCCGCCACCAGGCGTTTCCGTGCTGGATCGACCATGAGGTTGAGGCCTTCCAGGGTCCGCGCTCCCAACAAAATCAGGTCGCCTGGCTCTGCGAACACGACCTCATCCGTGGTGAATTCTTTCGAGACACGCAGAATTGCGAGACCCACGGAGCGCGTGATGGTCTGACCGTTGGCCATCCGAAACTGGACGTCCTTCTTCTCCCGCTCGATGCCGATTTGTTCGAGCCGCTTGGCTGGAACCCACGTAAATTCGCTGCCGGTATCGACCATCATTTTCCTGATCTGAAATGACTTCGTGCGGTCGATGTGATTCTCTACGCGGCAGCCGACGTTGAGCGATCCCATGAAAACGACGTTCGCATGAACCGGATGACGTTCAAGCGCACAAATTTTCCGGGCTGACAGGCTAGAATTCCCCGGCGTTCGACGTGGTTGCCACCATGAGCCCCCCCTTCACCACGTTCCTTTTCCTATTTGCCGGCCTAACCGCGGTCCTCATCGCGGAAGAAGCCGATCGCCCCCGCCTTGCCCGGGAATTCGGCCAGGCTCGCAAGATCGTTTTGCCACAACCCGATGGCCTCATCATTTGCGAAGGCGAGGAGTTCCAAAATTCCGGCGATTCCGCCTGGAAAGCCGGGAATTTCGGCCAGAACTACTACGCGGCGACGTTCGCGAACTGCTTCCTGAGCCGCAAAGCTTTCCTCGGCGCGCCGGAGCAGTGTGAGGAGTCGCTGGCGACGATTCAGGTGCAAATTCCCGAGGCGGGCGAGTACCTGGCGCTGGTCCGCTACGAGGCGGCGTACCGGTTCGAAACGCAGTTTCAGGTTCGCATCGAGCAACAGGGCAAGGTCGTTTTCGATCGAGCTTACGGCGCGCGGGAAAACGTGAAAATCTGGGCGTTTAGCCAGAAACTTCAGACCGAGGTGGGCTGGAGCTGGGGCGCGGCCGAAAACATCGTGTGGGAGGGCCACGACGCGGTCGCGAAACTCGAAAAAGGGCCGGCAACCCTGACGCTGATCGCGGAAAAGCAGCCCGAACCCGCGGCGCGCCGCAACATCGACCTGGTGATGCTGACGACTGACGCCGGGCAGGTGAAAGAGCGGATCGAAAAGGAGCGCTACCTCCCGCTCGACGGCATGCTGACCCAATCCGGCGACGTCTGGCTGCGGGTGAAAAATCGCGGTGCGCAGAAGCTCACGTTTGGCGGCGGAAAAGCCGCCGGAGCCGGGAAGGGCAACTGGACGCAGCACTCGCCCTACTGGGTGCACCTGCGCAACTGGGAGGCGCCCAACATCGAGGTTAACCCCGGCCAAACCAGCGACTGGATCGAGGTTGGCGGCACCATGGACACCCTGGCTCACGGCCAATGGTATTGGACCGGCGACGGCCCCTACGAGGCCGAATTCGCGCTCAAAACCGCGGGCGGCGCAATGGAGCGGCTGGGCCTGTTTTCCGGCGAAGGCCCGCTGGTTTTGGCGGCCGATTGCGACACGCGCTACACCAAGCGCCTCCGCCTTCGCGAAGACGTGTTGTTCGATCTGCTGGCTTACCTCAAAAAGCAGCCCGCCCACGGCAAAACACCGGAGCTAACGCCCATCTTCGCCTACACCTTCGACGCGTTGGATGAAGGCGGCCCTCACGCGGCGGCGGTCGCGGAATTCAAGAAACTGTTCGCCCTGCGCGAAACCAAGCCGGAGGGCGGCTACGCGGACGTGCGCAGCGTGAAAACCGAGCAGTTGGCGGCGTATTGCCGCGAAAAACTCGGCGTTTCGCGCGAATCCATGTCCGTGGTTAGCCTGGGCGACGAAATTCGACTTCCCGGGCCGGCTAAGCAAGCCGCGGACGCGGATTTTCAGGCTTGGGTTCAAGCGCAGGGAATCCAAGCCGCGGACCTAACCTTTAACCTCGACCCAGCGGCCCGCGAGACGGATCCGGCCGCATTTTACTGGTCGCACCGCTACCTCTACCACTACGGCATCGCCAAAATCAAGGAGCGCACGGACATCCTGCGCCGCGAGCTGCCGAATGCCGGTATCGGCGCGAATTACTCGCCGCACTATCCGCAAGAGCACCTCTACCTGGGGGAGGTCTACAAGTGGGTCAGCGTGTTTCGTCAGGACGGCATGACCCTGCCGTGGGGGGAGGACTACATCTGGCAGGTGCCGGTCGCCACCCCGCAGGTTAATCACATTAACCTGGACCTGTTTCGCGCCGGTTTGCGCCATCACCCGGAGCGCAAGATCCTCTACTACGTGATGCCGCACATGCCTAACAACACCCCCAACCAGTGGCGGCGGCTGTTCTACGGCGCCCTGGCTCACGGCGCCCAAATCATCAACCTCTTTGAATTCCGCCCCGTTCACGTGGCCTACACGGAAAACCACGTGGATGAGCCGGAAATGTACGGCATGGTTTTGCGCAGTTTTCGCGAACTGGGCACGTTCGAGGACATCGTGCAAACCGGCCGCGTCCGACCTGGAGAGGTAGCCCTGTGGTTCAGCGAAACCGCCGACATTTGGGGCGACAACCACGGCGCCTTCGCCGCGGCCAAGCGCGCGCTCTACACCGCCGTTCGCCACCAGCAATTGCCGCTGGACTTCGTGGTGGAGCCGGACGCGCTCGACGGCACGCTGGACGCCTACCGCGTGCTCTACCTGACCGATCAACACGTCAGCAACGCGGCCTCGGCCCGAATTGCGGCCTGGGTGCAAAACGGCGGGAAACTCTTCGCCACCGCCGGCGCGGGGATGTTCGACGAACTCAACCAGCCGAACCGGATTTTGCGTGAACTCCTCGGCGTGGATCAAACCCGCCTCGACGCGCCCGAGGACCGGCAGCTCATCTGGATCAAGCAAGACCTGCCCTTTGCCGAGCCGCTGGATTCCGTGGACGGCATGCCGGTTTTCAGCGCCCGCAGCCAGGCAAAACTCACCACCGCCAGCGCGGAGCAAACCTTCGCCAGCGGCGCGCCCGCGTTGACCCGCAGCGCGGTTGGCAAGGGCCAGGCGATCTACTGCGCCTACCTCCCCGGGCTAAGCTACTATCGCCCCGCCGTCCCCAAACGTCCCGTGGACCGCGGCGCGACGGATAGCGCGTTCATCCACTTTTTGCCGGTGGATTTCGACCCAAAAGCCGCCAGCGTCATCGCATCGCCCGCCGCTGACGTCGCCCGTCCGGTGGAATGCAGCCAGCCGCTCGTGGAGAGCACGGTCATTGAATCGCCGGCCGGCACGGTGATCCCGCTGGTGAACTGGTCCGGAAAACCGGTGGAAGCGCTCAACGTCACCGTGCGGCTTCCCGCGGGCGCCAAAGCCACCCTCGCCAGCGGCGCGGATTTGGCCCAAACCGCGGAAAACGGCGGTGTCCGCTTCACGTTTGATCTGGACGTCGCCAATGCGCTGATTTTGCGAAAGTAGCTGAGCCCAAACCGTCTTCTTTCCGGTCCAGCGCGGCGAGTTTCGGATTTCGAGTTTCGAGTTTCCCGGCCAAAGTCGGCCCCGGCGCGGTTTCTTGCTCGTTCGCGGCCACGACCCTCACCTTGCGCTTGAAAGAACGACGTCCCTCGCCAACCTGCAAGGATGAAGACTCGACGCAACTTCCTCAAATCCGCCGGCGCCGTTTCCGCGGCTATTTCGACGCCCCGGCTCATTTCGGCCAATCCCAACGAAAAAATCAGCGTGGCGTGCATTGGCGTGCGCGGGCGTGGAAATTCGGTGATGCACTCCTTCGCCAAGGAGCCGGACTGCGCCATCACCCACATTTGCGATGTGCGTAGCGACGTGCGCGACCAACGCGGCAAGGAGATGAAGGAGCGTTCCGGGTTAGCACCAAAGTTAGTGCGCGATTATCGCGAATTGCTCGACGATCCCTCGATCGACGCTTTCATGGTCGCGACGCCGGATCATTGGCACGCCATGTTGACGATCGAAGGTTGCCGGGCCGGAAAAGACGTCTACGTCGAAAAACCGGCCAGTCACAATATCTTGGAAGGGAAGGTAGCTGTCGCAATGGCACGCAAACACCAGCGGATGGTCCAGATGGGAACGCAAATCCGCAGCGCACCGTTCTTGCGTGAAGCGCGCGATTACGTGCAAAGCGGCGCCCTCGGCAAAGTGATCTCCGGCAAGGCGTGGGAAACCGCGCGCAACCGCCCGGTGCATTTGGCGCAAGACAGCCAAGCGCCCGCAAACCTCGATTACGAGCTGTGGTTGGGACCGGCGCCGGACCGCGAATATAATAGCTCCATCGTGGGCGGAGCCTGGCGTTGGTTATTTGATTACGGCACCGGCGATTTAGGCAATGACGGGGTTCATCGCATCGATTATTGCCGCTATGTAATGGGCCTGGAAGGCATGCCGCAGACCATCTCGTGTTCCGGCGGAAAATTCTTTTTTGAGGACGATCAAGAGTGGCCGGACACCATGTTCGTCAATTATGATTACCCTGACAAAATCCTCCAGTACGAGATGCGCTTGTGGTCCAAGCCGAGGTTGTTCGGTCAGGGCGAAGGCGCAGCTATCTACGGTGAAAATGGATGGGTGCTGCTCAACAACACCTCCTGGAAAGCTTACGACGCCGGCGGCAAGGTGGTGAAGCAAGGCAGCAGCGACGTGGGCCAGCAAGCGCACGTTCGCAATTTTCTCGACGCCGTGCGCAGCCGCAAACAAGAATCGCTAAACCAGGAGATCGCCTCCGGCCACGTCAGCACTGCCATGTGCCACGCCGGAAACATCGCTTGGCGCACCGGCAAAAAGCTGCGTTTTGACGCAAAAACGGAGACGTTTGACGATGCCGAAGCCAACCAATTCGTCGGCCGCGAACACCGGCCAGGATTTGAGCTGCCGGAGCTTGGGTGAAGGCAAGTTAGATCAGTAAGGCAGCTCGCGGATGTAGATGTTCTTGAAAAACAGCTCGCTGCCGTGGTGTTGAAGCTCAATTTGATCGGCGCGCGCCAGGGGAGTTTTGCGTTCTTTGTCCCAAAAATTCTCCAACCGCGTCCGATCGACGATGAGCTTGCCGTTTAGCCAGATGCTGACTTTGTCGCCGACCATGCGGATGAAAAACGTGTTCCACTCGCCGGAGCGATTGTCGGCGCGGGTCAGGGGCGCGTTTCGCGCGCGGCGATTGTTCCACAGCCCGCCGGAACCCAGGTTCACGCCGTTGCGATAAGCGGCTAGCCATTCCTCGTCCGTCGTTGGCTTCGTTTTGTTCTTGGACTGCGGTTGCCAGGGATCCCAAATCTGCACCTGCGGCGTACCGCGCAGATAAATCCCGCTGTCGGCGCCGGGCGGGATCTTCCAATCGACGTAAAGCTCGAAATCACCGTAATCCTGCGCCGTGCAGAGGCTTTTGCCGGCGCCGTCGTAGGTCAAAACGCCATCGACGACCGACCAATGCGCGTTCATGAGTTCGTCGGCGGCCGCTTGGGCCTGCGCGAGCGCGTCGCCCGTCAATGCGCGGCGTTGGATGGCGTTTCCGTGCGCCAAGCCCTTCCAGCCAGTCAGGTCCTTGCCGTTGAACATGGCGGTGAAACCGGGCGGCGGCGTGTTGTCCTCGTTGGTCGCGGGTTTTGGCGGGCTCGGCGAAAAATTGGCCAGTCGGATGTTGCGGAACTCCGCCGGATCGCTGTGCCCGGCAAACAGGATGTGACCCGCCTTGTTCCGGATTCCTGGATGCTCGTGCCCATCCACTGGAGTGATGTCGTCCAGAAACACATCCACGATTACCGCGCCATTCAGGATCACCAGGATGTGGTCCTCGATCGCCACGATCGTCTCCGAATTCCACTCGCCGGCCGGCTTCAAATATCCCGTCCGCGCCGGATAAACCCCGTAAATCGACCCATGATACTGCCAAGGCTTCAGCCAACTGAGCTTGCGCTTTTTCCCACCGAAGTCAGCCTCGGCCTGATACTTCGAGCCGTTGTGATCGAGCACCTGGATCTCCATCCCGTCGCGCGAAGCATGCCCACCTGCCGGCACGCGGATGCCGATCCCGTTGTTGCCGTTTTCCTCCAGCTTGAACTCGAAGCTGAACGCGAAATCGGCGTATTCCTTCTCGGTTTGCAGCACCTTACCGCCTTTTTGGCAAACCAGGATGCCGTCCCGGGCCACGTAGCCGGTGGTGTCGCCGGTCCAACCGGAAAGGTCCTTGCCGTTGAAAAGCTCGGTCCACTCCGCGGCGTCGAGCAGACGTTGGGCGCGTTCGGCGGCTACGATGTTTGGATCGGGCTTGGCGTTTTGAGCGATGCCGGAGGTGGCTAGACCGAGGAGGAAAATCAGGAAAATGAAGGGTTTCATCCCGAAACTTGATCACAGGGCTGCGGAGCTGGAAAGCGCGGTTTTCGGGATTTTCGAATCTGACCAGGATCCAGACCCGCCGTTTTCAGGGCTTGGTCCCAGCTTCCGAAGTGATGGCGACCCATGACCAAGAGACGGCTGTCGGGATTGCTGCCTTCCTTCACCGCTGCGGAGTTTAGGGGCAAATTGCTTTCGAACCGAGCCTGAATTTGAGCGATGACTCGCTCCGGAGTTAAATTCCGGCGCGGGCATTTGCGGATCTTGCCGGGATCTAACCCAGCAGCCTCCAAAGCGGCGTCCCAGCTTTTGAAGAAGTGGATGGCGGCCCGAAGCAGCATTGGATCGCGATCCTCGCCAATTTCCACGCCACTCCGGTGAAGCGGTTTTTTTTGCTCGTTGCGCTCCAGAATTTGCGTGGCTATGGCGCCCGCATCGGGAAAACGCTGTTGAAATTTTCTGGGGCGTGGCGGCTTGACGGTTTCCGGATCGATTCCGGCTGCCTTCAACGCCGCGGGCCAGGATGCGAACAGTTTTCGTCCCGCGTCGTAAAGTCGGGCGTCGGCGCCGTTCCAGTGGCTAATGCCGTCTGCGCTCAGCGGTTCGTTGTTCTCGTGGCGGCGCCTAATCCCAGCAATGACTTTTTTGCGCGTTGTGTAGTCGCGGACCTGCCACTTGCGGATCTTTTTGGGGGCGAAACCGGCAAACTCCAACGCAGCGTCCCAGCTTCCAAAGTAATCCTTCGCTGAGATGAGGAGCGCGCCATCGGCATCGCTGCCTTTAGCTACTTCCCAGTGGCCGAGCGGCAATTTGCGATTCGCCCGGAGCTGGATTCCAAGCTTCACACTTTCCTTATCCGGGTAGAGCCGGTAAGATTCCGGTTCGGCCAATTTCGGGTCGATACCGGACTCGGCAATTGCGTTCTCCCATTTGCCGAAGACGCGCCGCGCACAGGAAAAGAGGGAAGGATCACTGTCCGGCCCCCGTTGAATTGCAACGCTGGTCAAGGAGCGTTCTTGTTCGGCCCGAAGCCGTATTTCGGCACAGACCGAGTCCCCGTCCGGGTAGCGTACAAACTCGTGGGCGATCTTGGGCTGAGCCGGCAGAGCGACTTCTCCGTTTCGCCAATCCGCCGGTTCCATTCCTAGCCGGCCGCGAACGATTTCCTCCCAAGAACCCAAGTGTTCCTTCCAATGGACCAGCGCGTTTCCCAAGCCGCCATCAGCCGTCGCCATGGCGGACGTCGTGAGCGGATAACCCATCTGATGCAGCGCAAAAACGCGGTCCACGATGTATTCCGGAGTCCAAAACGGCTCCCAATGCGGCAGGATCGGCTGCTGGTGAAAGCGGCACCTCTTTGCGCGGGAAACGTCGCTCATTAACTCGGCGTCCGGGAATTCTTCCACGTATTCCTCCTTGGTGTAGTGGTGCCCGTGGATGACGTGGTTCACAGCAAACTTTACCTCCGCGCCACAAATCCGGCATTCCACAAATTCGCTCAACTCCACATTAATGTCGGAGTACTCGATCCCCGCTTTCTCAATCGCGCCGCGCCAGCCCAGGAACGGCCGGATTTTGAAGGCTTCGCGCAGCAATTTCGGCTCGCGGCGTTTCATCGCGGAGATGTTCAGGGGTTGGCGTTTGAGATAAAGCTTCTTGATGCGTTGGACAATCTGTTTTTCGGTTCTCACCGAACCCATTCAAGCAAATTCGAGCAATCGGCGCGAGCAATTTCGGAGCTGTTTCCGAAAGCGGTAAGAAACGATGGCACAGGGCACGTCTGCCTTCATCCCCGGCGAATTTTGCGCCCGTGGAGGTGGGCGGCGACGGGAAATTGGATTTGATCTTGCAATTCGGGCGCGATTTCGCTTCTCTAACGCAAATGAAGCTCCTATCACTCAACCAACTCCTCAAATTCACCTTCGCTCTCGTTTTTGCCGTCGGCATGGTCTCTTGCGAAACCGTCGATAAAGGCAAGGAAAAGTGGGACGGCATGAGCAAAAAAGATCGCAACACCGTCATCGGCGGCGTGGGCGGAGCCGTGGTGGGCGCGGCAGTTTCCGGCAAAAAAGCCACTGGCGCAATTGTCGGCGGCGCGGCGGGAGCCGTGGGTGGCCGGGTTTACACCGACCGCAAGGAAAAGAAAGACGCCGAAGCAGCCGGCTCTGTCCCGATCGATTAGACTAAGCTCCACGACCCGGGCAAGGGACTTAAAAAGGGACCGAAAGGACCCCCAAGGGACGAAAAGGACACGTTTGGCGTCGTTTTGGTCCCTTGGGTCCTTTTCGTCCATTCAGCCTACAACTGCTTGATGGCGATGTTGCGGAACATGACCGGGTCGTTGTGGCCGGCGAAGCCGAAGTGACCTTTTTTGAGGTCCTTGCCAGGGTGGGGACGCTCTTTCATGAAGTCCTTTTCGGACACCTTGCTCAAGTCGGCGTCGAGGATGATGGAGCCGTTCAACTCCACGCGAATCGTGGAGCCTTTCACGGTCACTTCCTGATAATTCCACTGCCCGATTGGGCGCAGGTATCCGCGGTGAGCCGGGAGCATGGCGTAGGCGCTGCCGTGAAATTGGCGCGGGTCGAGTTTGGCGTATTTTTCGGCGGTGTTGTCGAGAACTTGCAGCTCGCACATGGCTCCGTAGGCGGCGTCGCCCTTGCCGGGGTAACGAATGGCCAGGCCGTTGTTGCCGCCGGGCGGGAGCTTGAATTCCAGGCGAATGACGT
The DNA here is from genome assembly GCA_965224535.1 of Verrucomicrobiales bacterium. Taxonomy (GTDB): domain Bacteria; phylum Verrucomicrobiota; class Verrucomicrobiia; order Verrucomicrobiales; family DEV007; genus JBCDHN01. The sequence continues at coordinate 63,592 of CBDCZR010000018.1, read as the reverse complement.
GGTCCGCGTACTGGTCCTTGGTGAAGAGCACGCCGCCGTGGCCGGGCTTGCAGCGAATGGCGCCGTTGGCGACCTCGTAGTTTTCAACCGCGCCTTGCCAGCCATCGAGATTTTTGCCGTTGAAGACGCTCTTGAAGCCCTGGGCCTCGTCGTCGCCGCGCAGGATGCGGTTGGCTTCGTCGGCCATGACGTCGCGGGCGAAAATGTTGCGCCAGCGGATCTCGCCGCCGTGCGTTTGCAGGTGAATGGGGCCTGCGGCGGGGAGCGGCGTGCCACGATTCCAGTAGTTCTCCCAAATTACGCCATCGACCACCAGTTGGTTGTTGAGCCAGACCCAGGTGCGCGAGCCGAGCTGCCTAACGCGGAAGCTGTTCCACTGGCCCAGCGGTTTGTCGGCCAAAACCAGCGGATCTTTGCCGCGGGCGCCCTTGCTGTTGTTCCAAAGCCCGCCGGAACCCTTGTCTGCGCCGATTTTCCACTTTCCGCCGGCCTCGGTGTAGTCCCAAATTTGGATTTGCGGGGTGCCGCGCAGGTAAATGCCGCTGTCGGCCTTGGCGACGGTTTTGTAGTCGATGCGAAACTCCATGTCGCCGAAATCGCGGTCGCTGGTGGCGTAGGGGCCGTGGCCGTCGTTGACCAACTCGCCGTTTTCCACGGTCCAGTGTTGGGTGAATTCCTGCTTTTGCTTGGCGATTTCCGCGGTTAGGGCCTCGTCGCCTTTTTTGCGGGCGTTGGCCAGGCCGTGCGGGTTGTTGCCGTGCCAACCTTTCAGGCTGCCACCGTCAAAGAGCGCCGCGAAGCCGTTGGGCGGGGTAACCGGCGCTTTTGCGGTGGATTTTGTGGGTTTGGCAGGCTTCGGCGCGGGTTTGGAGACGCTGGTGCTGAAAACCGGCGCGTTGCGGTCGCCTTTGGCCAAAAGATAGGCCAGCAGGTCCAAAACGTCGTCTTTTTCCAGGCTGTTGATGAGCGCGGGCGGCATGAGCGAGACCGGAGACGGGCGCACGCTCTTGAGCAGCTTGCGGTCCACCTTGGTGGTGTCGCTAGGCGCAAACATGTTGGTGCTGACCTGAAATCCGTCACCGCTCAGGTTCATGATGCGGCCGATAACGGTGCTGCCGTCGTTCATTTCGAAAATCATCGCTTCGTATTGGTCGGAGACCTCTTTGCTGGGGTTGACGATCGATTCCAGCAGGTCGCGCGGGCTGAATTTGCCGGCCACGGCGGTGAGGTCCGGCCCGATTGCGCCGCCTTCCTGGTTGAAGCGGTGGCAGAGGTAACACCGGGCCGCTCCGAAGACGTGGCGGCCGTTTTCAAAGTCGCGGTTGCCTTCCAGCCCCACGTTAATGACGTCGTCAAAGTCCTCGACCGTCCAGTTTTTCACGAAACCGCGAGGGACGGCGGTAGGCTGCGGGGCGGTGGATTTTGGTTTGGCTTCCAAAGTCGCCTTCAGCGCGGTTTTTTGCTCGTTCGTCAACTGGGCCACGGCGTCGTTTTTGATGCTTTCGAGGAATTTCCCGAACGAAGCGCCGCCTTTGTAAGTTTGGGCCCTAACAAACCACTCGAAGTATTTTTTGCGCAGGTCAGCCGTCCATCCTTGCTTGGCGAAACGCAGGTTTTTGGCGTAGGCGATCTGCTCTTCCTGGGATGGGGCGGATTGCAGCAGCGCCATGACTTTTTTGGGAAACGAAGCCGCGCCGAGCGCCCCCAGCAGGTGGGAAAGCTCGATGTTCTCCTCGGGCGATTTCGCGGGAAATTGCGGGTCCAGGTGGCCGATGACGACCTGCTTCTGCGCGGGGTTGAGTTTGTAGGGAAACTCACCCGCGTGACGGGAAATGGTGAGCCCGTAGGCGCGGATGAGGTCCAGCCGCTGCTGCTTGTTGAGCCGCTGATAGTCGAAGGCGCTCAACGCGCTGAGTAGGTCGTCCAACGTGCCGGCGCGCTCGATTCCGGTCCGGGCGGCGGCGATGAGGGCGGCCAGCTTAGCCTGCGGGTTAGGCTCGGAAACAGCCAGGCCGATCCATTGGTCCACCGGCTGGTGCTCCAGGGCAACCCGCGCGGCGTAGCGAATGGCGCGGTCGTTGCTGGCCAAATGCGGCCAGGCTTCCAAAATCGCGCTGGGGCTGGTTTTTCCGTGCCATTGCTCCAGGTTTTTGCGGGTTTGGCGGGCCTGCTCGCCGCCTTTTTGCAGCGGGGCGGGTTTGGTCGGCTCCTTGCCGGTGTAGCTCACGCGGTAGAGGCCGGATTGCACGCGGCGGCCGCCAATGGCGACGTACATGTTCCCGTCCGGATGGACAACCAGGTCCGTCAGCGGAAGCGGCTGCGCGGCCATGAATTCCTCAAAATCCGCGGTGTAGCTTGCGCCGTCCGGCTTCAGGTGAACCGCGTACATTTTGCCGTAGCTCCAGTCGCAGACGTAGAACGCTTCCTGGTATTTGGCGGGAAACTTTGCGCCGTAGCCAAACACCACGCCGGTCGGCGAACCGGGGCCGATATCGACCACCGCGCCGAAGCTATCGCTGTAGTACGCCGGGAATTTGGCCGAACCGTTGCGCCAGCCGAATTCCGCGCCGCTAATCGCGTGGTTGACCCGCGTGGGCCGGTACCAGGGCGTGTTGATGTCCCACTCCATGTCCGCATCGTAGGAAAACAGCTCGCCATGCCGGTTAAACGCGGCGTCATACTCGTTGCGGAAGCCGGTGGCGACGATTTCCCAGCTTTGGCCGTCGGGATCGGTTTTCGCGATCCACCCGCGGGGAGCCATCACGCCCTTCATGAAGCCGCGGCCGTAAATTCGCGGCATCACCTGGTCCTCGGCCCAAAATGGCGGCACGCGCGATTTGTAGCCTCCCGGCAAGGCGGTTTGGTTGCCGCAGATGACGTAGAGCGACTTCTTGTCCGGCCCCAAAATCACCGCGTGCGGGCCGTGCTCGCCGCCCTTTTCCTCAAATTTCTTCAGGAGCACCTTTTGGTCCAACTTGTCGTCCTTGTTCGTGTCGCGCAGCCGGTAGAGGCCGCGTCCGCCGTGGGCGTTGGTGTTGAGCACGACGTAGAGCGAGTCATGCGCCCAAAGCAGGCCCTGCGCGCCGCCGATATCCAGGTCGATCTTCTCGATGTCGCCGGGTTGGACCGTCTCTTTCGGCCCCGGCGTTTTCACGCGATAAAGCGCGCCGTACTGGTCGCTGACGATGAGCCGGCCCTTGTCGTCAACGGTCATCGCGACCCAGGAACCGTGCTCCTCCTTGGGCACGCTGTAGAGCAGCTCAGCCTGAAAACCGGGCAACAGGTTGATGCGGTCGACCGGCGTTGCTTCCGGCTGGCGCACGCCTTTGCCGCTCAACGCGTCCGCGGTCACCAGTTCCCGCGGCGACGTGCCCGCGGCGTTGAGTTTTTTGGCCCGAACCCAGTTTTGCGGCATCCGCGGCTCAAAGTTGCCCGCCATCCAGCCTTTCTCGGCCTTGCCGCTGACCCTCCAGGTGGAATCGGTGACGATGACGCGCTTTCCGCCCGCTCCCATGTCCGTTTCCAGGGCCAGCCGGGCGATGAATCCCGCCGTCCCGCCTTCATTGGCCGCACGCACGGCGATGACGTTCTTTTTGCCCTTGGCCAGGAGCTTGGTGACGTCCTCCGTCTGGACCTGGCTCCAATTTCGGCCGTTGAAGGCGCGTTCCTCGTTGATGAAAAGCAGGTAACTGTCGTCCGCGGAGACCGAAAGCGTGGCTTGGGTCAAATTCGCGGGGACGACGAATTCCTTGCGAAGATAGGCCGTGTTGGCGTTGGCCTCGTTAGCCCAAATCCAGTGCGGAACGGGTTCCTTGGCTGGATTGGCTTGGTTGGCTTGGTTTTGGGCGAATGCGGCTCCTGGCAGAGTGGTGGCCGCTGCAACTAGCAGGGTGGCGTAATACTGGCGCATGGAATCGAAGCTAGGTCTGGTGGTGCGAGTGTCAACGATTGGAGCGAGAATTGCTGAAATTTCCAAAAAAGGGACCAAAGGACGAAAACGGGCAAAATCGGCCAAAATTCGACGCCGCGGCAGATTTCGCGCCCTGGCTCTTTGTCACTTATCGCTCAGCGGTGTGCGATTCCGGCCATTTTCGGCGGTTTTTTGGTGAATTTGCCCCGTTTTGCCTGCCTTGGCACGCAACCTGCTCAAAAACGGCGCCTCAACCACATTATTTCGGATTCAACCCATGAAATCGCACAAGCCACGATGGTGGTTTCCCTTGTTGGCGCTGCTCTTGTTAGGCAGCGGAAATTTGTTGGCCCAAGCCGAAGAAGCGGCTGCTGATGCTGCCCCTGCCGCGGCGCTGAATTCCGGCGACACCGCCTGGATGCTGGTCGCCACCGTTTTGGTGCTCATGATGACGCTGCCGGGTCTGGCATTGTTCTACGGCGGGCTGGTTCGCGCCAAAAACGTGCTCAGCATCCTGGTTCAGTGCTTCGTCATCGCCGCGATTATGTCGATCGTCTGGGTCGTCTACGGCTACTCCTTCGCCGTGGAAGGGACCGGGATATTCATCGGCGACGCGAGCAACCTGTTCCTGAAAAACGTCGATGAATCCGCGTTAACCGGCGGCATTCCCACCAGCATCTACGCCGTTTTTCAAATGACGTTCATCATCATCACCCCCGCGCTGATTGTGGGCGCGTTTGCCGAGCGCATGAAATTCTCCGCGGTGCTGATTTTCGTGGTCCTGTGGGCCACTTTTTCCTACCTGCCCATCTGGCACATGGCCTGGAACGAAAACGGGCTTTTTTGGGGTTGGGACGTGCTCGACTTTGCCGGCGGCACCGTCGTCCACATCAACGCGGGAGTCGCCGGGCTGGTCGCCTGCATCATGGTGGGCGAGCGCAAAGGATTCCTGCGCAAACCGCTCTATCCGCACAACGTCGCCTTCACCGTCATCGGCGCGTCGTTGCTTTGGGTCGGCTGGTTCGGATTTAACGCCGGCAGTGCCGTCGCCGCCACCGGGCAAGCCGGCTACGCCATGTTAGTCACCCAAATCGCCACCGCCGCCGCCGTTTTGGCCTGGTTGGCCGTGGAATGGTGCGTTGGCGGCAAACCAACGGCCGTCGGCGCGGCTACGGGCGCGGTTGCCGGCTTGGTTGCCATCACCCCGGCCTCGGGCACGACGACGGTGGCCGGCGCCTTGATGATCGGGATCGCCTCCGGCATCATTTGCTACTATTTCGCCACCACGATGAAGCGCAAGCTCGGCTACGACGACAGCCTGGACGTTTTTGGCGTTCACGGCGTGGGCGGCATTGTCGGCGCCGTCCTGACCGGCGTATTCGTCCGCGAAGGCTACAGCGGCGACGTCGGGAAACAAATTCTCAGCGTCTTCGTCACAATCGCCTGGAGCGGCGTGGTTTCTTTCGTCATCCTCTACGCGCTGAAAAAGACCATCGGCCTGCGAACCAGCGAACAAGGTGAGGAAGAAGGTCTCGACACCACAGACCACGGCGAGAGCGCCTACAACGACTGAGGCCGGGCTCCGACCCCAAGGGACCAAATGGACGTTTTTTCCGGTCCCTTGCGTCCTTTTGGTCCCTTGCGTCCCTTATTTCAACGCCTGGTAGGCCGAGGCATACCGCACCCCGAGCTTGCGGTAACTCAAGGCATCGAAATGAACCCGGTCGCCTTTGTGCGTCAGGCTGTCGGAGCGGACAAACGCGGTTTTGGGCGCCAAATTCGGCAATTCGCGGTGCGCGGCGTCGATCGTCCGCTTCCAATCGTCCCAGGGCCGCTCGGGAAACTGACCCAGTTGCCCGACGATGAAGGGAACCTCCGGCGCTTTCAGTTCCGTGCGAAATTTGGCGACGACCCAGCGCAAACGGTCGCGGTAAAGCGGCGCACGCTCGAAATTCGCGTCGGATTCGCCCTGATGCCAGAGGATGGCCTTGAGCGTGCCGGATTTTATCGCTTCCTTGGCCCGCGGCAGCATGTCGTCCCACGGATGCGTCTTGGTGGATGGATGATAGCCGCCAGGCAGCCAGGATTCGATCGGCGATCCGCCAACGGCGCAGGGAATGAGCCCGACGGTGATTTTGGGGTCGGATTTGGCGATCTCGATCCCAAAACTTTTGCCCAGACCGACGCCGACGATGCCCGGTTTGTCGAAATGCAGCGGATCGGCGGCGGGAACCCAGGTTAGCGACTTGGTTAGCACCAAAACGCGCGGGTGGGGCGTTTTGTCTTGCTGGTCGGCCTTGCCGCGCCCGGCCATGTTGGATTGGCCGGCGAGCAGGAAGAGGTGAAAATTCTCGCGCGCGGGCAATTTTACCTGCTGAGCCCAAAGAGAACCAGCGCTTGAGATGAGCGCAAGCAGCACCAAAGTTGTCGAAATTCGAGTCATGCGCCTTTCGTACCCGACAATCCCGGTTTTGGCAATTTTTCTCAGCATCGTCGTCACCCACGCCGCCGAACCGCTGGCCATTTTGAAAAAAGAGTGCTTCCGCTGCCACAACCTGGAAAAACGCAAGGGCGGGCTCATCATGACCAGCCGGGAGGCCCTGCTGAAAGGCGGAGACACGGACGCGGCGCTGGTCCCGGGCAAACGGGCCGAGAGCTTTTTGTTCGAGCTGCTGGCTGAGGAGGGCGATCCGCACATGCCGCCGAAAAAGCAGCTCAGCGCGGGCGAAATCGAGGCGATCGGCCGTTGGATCGACCAGGGCGCGAAGTGGGATGCCGCGCTGTTGGCGAAAATCCGGCTCCAACCTGATGCCGAGGTCAAAATCGGCGTTTTGCCGGAAAATTATCGCCCGGTGCTGGATTTGGCCGCATCGCCGGATGAGCGGTTTTTGGCCATGGCCCGCGGCGACCGGGTGGAGGTTTACGATTTGAGCAGCGAAGAGCCGGCGCGCGTCGCGGATTTGGGCGGGCATCGCGACGCCGTTCAATCGCTGGCCTGGAGCGCGGACGGCAAGGCCCTGGCTTCCGGCGGATTTCGGCAAATCCGGATTTGGGACGCGGGAATTTGGGATTTGGCGGCGAATTTGGAGGGTGAAATCACCGGACGCGTCACCAGCCTGGCATTCGTCGGCGCGAGCCTGGTTTCGGCCGATTCCATCCCGGCCTCACGGGGAAATCTCCAAATTTGGAGCCTGGCGGACTGGAGGCTCGACCGCACGATCGAGGCCCACGCCGACAGCATCTTCGACATCGCCGTAAGCCCGGACGGTAAGCGTTTGGCCACGGTCAGCGCCGATAAACTCGCCCGATTTTGGGACCCGAAAACCTGGAAACCTGGTCCCGTCCTGGAAGGCCACACCGGCTACGTTTTGACCGCGGAATTTAGCCCGCAGAGCGACCGTTTGGCCACCGCGGGCGACGATGAGGTGATCAAGGTGTGGAATTTGGCCACGCTCAAGCAAATCCACGGTTTCACGGACCGGCTTTCGACCCTGGCGGTCAACGACCTGGTTTGGGGCGTGGATCCCACCAAAAAACCGCCCGAACCCAAGGAAGGCGAGACGCCAAGACCGCTCGATTGGATCGTCGCGTTGACCGACGACGGAAAACCCCGTGCCTACACCGATTTTGTGGTCCACGACGGCACCCAACGCAGCGGCGGCGCCAGAGCCCGGGCCTGGACGGAGACCGAAGGCGCGCTGACGTCGTTGGTTTGGCTTCCGGGCAAGGAATGGGTCGTGATTGGCGGCATCACCGGCGCCGTGGAGATCCGGGACAAGACGGGAAAACCGGTCTTCAGCTTCAAGTTTTGAGTTTTAAGCGGGGCTGGTTGAAAACTTGAAACTCCACGGCCCGTGGTTTGACTGGACCGCTCCCCTTTGGACCCTGCGGCCGATTTTAAAGCCCCGAGACCATCATGAAATCTCTGTTCCTTTTCAGCTTACTCATCCCCGTCGCCTCCGTGATCGGAGCCGATCTCACCATCAACGGCCGTGACGGCTCCGCCGCCGATTTTGCGCTCATCGGCCCCGACGCCCGCCAGCAAATCGTCGTTTCCGCGGGCGAACGCGACGTGACGCACGAGGCGAGCTTCTCCGTTCAACCCGCCGGCGTGGTCGAAATGTTGCAGCCAGGCTATTTCAAGCCGGTTGGCGACGGAAAAGCGACGATCACGGCCCAAATTAGCGGCCAAAGCCCCGTTTCCATCGGTGTGAGCGTGGAAAAGTGCCAAACGCCGCTCCCGATCAATTTTGGCAACGAAGTGGTGCCGATTTTGACGAAATACGGGTGCAACAGCGGTGGCTGCCACGGAAAATCCGGCGGTCAGAACGGTTTTCGCCTTAGTTTGCTCGGTTACGAGCCCTGGAACGACTACGACTACCTCATCAACGAGGGCCGCGGCCGCCGAATTTTCCCCGCCGCGCCGGAACACAGCTTGCTGTTGACCAAGTCCACGGGTGAAATTCCCCACGGCGGTGGCGCCCGGTTGGACCTTGAAAGCCACGACTACGAGTTTTTGACGCGCTGGATTCGCATGGGCATGCCCTACGGCTCGGAAGAGGACCCAACCATCGAGCGGATCGAGGTTTTTCCCCGCGAACGCACCGCCACGGCCGGCGCCACGCAGCAATTGGTCGTCACCGCGTTTTATTCGGACGGAGCGACGCGCGACGTGACCCGCGCCGTGCAGTACGAGGCCAACCAGAAGGAAATGGCCGAGGTTGACGAGCACGGCGTGGTGACGTTGCACGAATTGCCCGGCAGCACCTCCGTGATGGTGCGTTTTCAGGAGCACGTGGGCGTCTTCATCGCCAACATCCCGCTGGGAGCGCCGGTTAAGCTGCCCAAGGCGAATAATTTCGTGGATCGCTACATTTTCCGGAAGCTGGAGTTGCTGGGTTTGCCGCCGTCCGACCTTGCGGACGACTCGACGTTCCTGCGCCGGGTCACCATCGACATCGCCGGCCGGCTTCCGACTCAGGAAGAGGTCGAAGCGTTCCTGGCCGAGACCAGCCCCAACAAGCGCGAGGCGAAAATCGACGCGTTGCTGGATTCGCCGGAATACGCCGAATGGTTCGCCAACAAATGGTCCGCGGTGCTGCGCAACAAGCGCACGGCGACCGAATACGCACGAGGCACGTTCGCGTTTCACGATTGGATTCGCGCCAGCCTCCACGCCAACAAGCCGTTCGACCAATTCGTGGGCGAGCTGGTCACCGCTTCGGGCGAAATCGGCCAAAATCCGCCGGTTGCCTGGTATCGCGCGGTGAAGGACCAAAAGGAGCAAATGCAGGACGTGGCCCAGGTTTTCCTGGGAATTCGGATGCAATGCGCCCAGTGCCACCACCATCCCTACGAAAAATGGAGCCAGGACGACTACTACGGCATGACCGCGTTCTTTTCCACGCTGCAACGCAAGCCCGGCGAGCAGCCCTCGGAGGAAATCGTCTTCCACCGCCGCAGGACGGCCACTTCGCAGAATCCAAACACGAAGGAAACGCTCAAACCGACCCCGCTCGGCGCTGAGGCGATCGAAATTCCCGATGAGCAGGACCCGCGTCATTCGTTGGCCGGCTGGATGCGCGATCCGGAGAATCCGTTCTTCGCACGGATGCTGGTCAACCGCTACTGGAAGCATTTTTTCGGCCGTGGAATCGTGGAACCGGAGGACGACATGCGCGTGACGAATCCGGCGACGCACCCTCAGTTGATCGAGGATTTGGCCGAATACTTCGTGGCCAGCGGCTACGACCTGAAGGACCTGATCCGGGTCATTTGCAACAGCCGCACCTACCAGTTGAGCGCCGACCCCAACGGCTACAACACCGACGACCGCCAGAATTACTCCCGCTACTATCCGCGGCGTCTCCCGGCGGAGATTTTGCTCGATGCCATCAACGCCGTGGCCAAGACCGGCGAAAATTTCCGCAACCAGGAAGTTGGCACTCGCGCCGTTGCCTTGCCGGACGACCAGTACAACAAGGACATCTACTTTTTGAGCGTATTCGGCCGTCCAGAGATGGACAGCGCCTGTGAGTGCGAGCGCACCCTCGACGCCAACCTGGCCCAGAGCCTGCACCTCATCAATTCGACCACCATCCAGTCAAAGCTGACCGCTTCCACCGGACGCGCCGCGACCTTGGCCGCGGATGCCGAACAGAGCGACGAGGCCAAAATCGGCGAGCTTTATTTCAACGCCTTCGCCCGCGCTCCGCGGCCCGATGAGTTGAAGACCGCAACCGCTCACCTGGAGAAAAAACGCGGCCAGGCCGCTACGGACGAAAAACTGAGCGAGGCTCAGGCTGTTCGCGAAGGATTTGAGGACATCCTCTGGGCGTTGGTAAACACCAAGGAGTTCCTCTTCAATCACTAAAAAACCCCCTCTTTCTCGTACCATGAAACGCGCCACATTTCTTGCGGCGGCACTGGTTGTTGCCGCTGCAAACGTAGCCTTGGCTCAACTGCCGACGCCCGAACTCGACACCATTTATCCCCCGGGCGGCCAGGCGGGCAAGTCCGTCGATGTCGCCCTGACCGGCACGGACCTGGATGACCTGACCGGGCTGCGTTTTAGCCACGAAGGCATCTCCGCGGAGCAAAAAATGCTCCCGGCCGACGAAATTTGGCCCGAACCGCGGCCGGACGGGTTGAAATTCACCATCAACATCGCTGAAAACGTCCCCACGGGCCTTTACGAGGTGCGAACGGTCGGCAAATTCGGCATTTCGACGCCAAGATTCTTCGCCGTGAGCGCGAAAGAGGGCCCGGAGGAGCTAACCGTCGGCAGCGGCAACGAAACGCCCGAAACCGCGAAGGAAATTGCGCTGAACCAGGTCGTCAACGCCATAACCAGCACGAGTCGCTCGGATCACTACAAGCTCAAAGTCGCCGCCGGCCAGCGCGTGTTGGTTCACGTGTGGGGCGAACGAATCGATTCGCGAATCGACGCCATGGTATCGGTGCTGGATCCCACCGGCGCCACCATCGCCGAGTCACTGAACGAAATCGGCCTCGACCCGATGGGCGATTTCACCGCCGAGGCCGAGGGCGAGTACATCATCAAGGTGGCCGACTACCTCTTCACCGGCGGCGGCCAGTATTTTTACCGGCTCATGGCCAGCACCGCGCCGCACATCGACGGCGTGTTCCCGCCGGCTGGTCAGCCCGGAACGAAGCAAAAATTCACGATTTACGGCCGCAACATCCCCGGCGGCAGCCCGGTGCAGGGCCAAACATCCGGTGGCGGCTGGCTTGAGGCCAAGGAGGTGGAAATCCAGGTTCCAACCTCGGGCGATCCCGTCCCCGTCAACGGGCTGAAAGCGCTGCAATCGCTGGCCGAAGGGTTCGAGTGGAAGGACGGAGCTTCCAATTCCGTCCGCATCGGCCTGGCCAAGGACAAAATCGTGCAAGAGGACCCGAAGTCCGAAGAATTGACCGTTGAGTTGCCTTGCGAAGTCGCCGGACGCTTCAATTTCGCCGCCGACATGGATTTGTACCGCTTCACGGCCAAAGCCGGCGAAACCTACTACCTGGAGGTCATCTGCGACCGCATGGCCGTCGGCGCAGATCCCAATCTCATCGTCCAACAGATCCTCAAACCCGCGCCGGACGCCGAAGATCAGAGCGAGAAGACCAAATTCATCGCCGAAAGCGACGACATCGTCATGACCAGCATCCTCCCGACCGGATTCGCGAACCGCACCCGCGACGTGGGGCTGAAATTCACCGCCCCGGCTGATGGCGAGTATCGCGTCATCGTCGGCAACAATTTCAGCAAGGCGGGACCGCTGGCGGCTTATCGCCTGGGCATTCGCCCCGCGCGGCCCGGGTTCCAATTGCTCGCCGTGGCCGACAAAAATTGGCAGGAAGCCCGCAACGCCATGCCCGGCGTCCCCACCGTGAACGCGGGCGGTTCCACGTTCGTTCGGGTGCTGGCCTTGCGGCACGACGGATTCGACGGCGCCATCGAGTTGACCGCCGCGGGGCTCCCGCCCGGCGTGGTGGCGCCTCCGGCTCAGATTTGGAAAGACAACGACGAGGCGCACTTCATCGTCACCGCGGCCGCCAACGCGCAGGATTGGATCGGCGAGGTCGAAATCACCGGAAAAGCGAAAATCGGCGACCGCGAGGTCAGCGTGAAGGCTCTGCCGGGCACCCTGACCTGGAGCGCGACCGACACCTCGCGCAACCGCATCCGTTCGCGGCTTACCGGCAGTTTTCCGCTCGTGGTGAAGGCCGAAAAGTCGCCGCTCGCGCTGGAATTGGCCGAGGCCAAGGTCTACGAGGTCGAGCTTCAGAAGCAGCTCGACATTCCCGTCAAATTGACCAAGGGCGACGGGCTCAAGGGCAACGTCACCGTCACGCCCTACGGCCTTCCCAATTTCACCCGGCCACCGGCGCTCAACATCGCGGAAAAGGACAAGGAAGGCGTGGTGAAGATCAGTTTCCGCGTCGATGGCAACAACCGGCCGATGGCCAGCGAAGGGAAATTTGTGCTCAAAGTTGACGGGGTGATGGGCAAGTACAAGACCAATCCCGAGGCCGTGGAACGCTGGACGGCCTGGCAGAAGGTGGTCAACGACAAGGCCACCAAACTCGCCGCCGCCAAGGTTAAGGCCGATGCCGCCTCCAAAACCGCCGCCGCCGCTCAAACCGCCGCGGACAAAGCCGTCACCGACAACGCCACGCAGCACGCCGCGCTGGTCAAGGCAACCGCCGCTGCTCAGGCCAAGTTCGACGCCGCGAAAAAAGCGGTGACGGACGCCGAAGCCGCGCTCAAGGCCGTTCCCGCCGCCGTGTTGGCCGCGGCTCAAAAAGCGGTGGCCGCCAATTCCGCGGCAAAACCCGGCCTGGAGAAGGCCGCGGCCGCTGCCAAGGCAAAATTCGACGCCGCGGCGAAAACCGCGACCCAGGCTGACGCTGCTCTTACCGCCGCGGTCAAGGCGCACGAGGAAAAGGTGAAAAATCTCACCGCCACGCTGACCAAAGCCGAGCAAACGCTGAAAACCAATCAAACCGCCCTCGCCACGGCCGAAAAAGCGCTGGCGGATTTCGAGACCGCGCGCGTTCCCCTCGCCAACAAGGCCGCCGACGCCGAAATTCAGGCTAGCATGGCCAAAAAAGCCGCCGCCATGGCCGAAGCAGCCATCGCCAGCGCCGCCACGGCTCACGAGGCCAACATCAAGGCCCTCACCGAGGCCAAAACCAAGGCGGAAGCGGCGTTGAAAGCCCCGGAAGCCGCGTTGGCCAAGGCGAAAAAGACCGCTGACGACAAAAAGACCGCCAACGCCACCCTGGCCAAGACCGCCGCGGACGCGCAGACGAAATTCGACGCGCAAAAGAAGGCCGCCGCGGACGCCGATGCCGCTATCAAGGCCAAAACCGCGGCTCACGCCCAAAATCTGCAAAAACTCAACGCCGCCAAGGCCGCAACCGCCAAATCCGCGACTGATGCGGAAACCGCGCTCGCCGCGGCCAACAAAGCCGTGGCCGCCAACAAAGACGAAGCCAAAAAGCCGGCCTTGGCCAAAACAGCCGCCGATGCCAAGGCCAAAGTGGACGCCGCCAAAAAAGCAGCCGCCGCTGCCTCCAAAGCCGTCGTTGACGCCGAAGCCGCGCACAAAACGGAGCTCGCCAAGCTTGCCGCGGCCAAGACCAGGGCGGACGCCGGCGTAAAGACCGCCCAAACCGCCCTCACCAACGCGCAAAAAGCCGTCGCCACCGGCAAAACCCAGCTCGCGCCTCTGGAGACATCTCTAACCGCCGCCCAAGCCAAATTCGACGAAGCCAAAAAAGCCGCCGATGACGCCACCGCAGCCATTGCCGCCGCGGAAAAGGCCAACACCGAAAACGTGGCCAAACTCACCGCCAACAAGGCTGAAACGGCCAAAGTCGCCCAAGCCGCCGAAGCCACTTTCACCATGGCCTTGAAACCGCTGACCGATCACGATACCCGCCGCGCCGCGCTCGAAAAAGCCGTGACCGACGCCAGCGCAAAAATCGAGCCCGCGCAAAAAGCCGTGGCCGCCGCCAAACCACCCATCCAGGCGGCGGAAACCGCCCACGCGCCGAATCTCGCCAAGTTGACCAAAGCCAAAAACACCGCCGATTTGGCGAAAAAAACCGCGGAAATGGTCGTCGCCGCCGCAAATCAGGCGCTCGCGGAAAACACCGCGGCCGCCCCGGTTCTGGCCAAGGCTGTCACCGACGCGCAGGCCGCCGTTGACGCCGCAAACAAGGCCGCAGCCGATAAAATCGCCGCCCTGACCAAAACCGCCGCCGATTCCGCCAAAAACCTGACAACCGCGCAAGCCGCCGCGAAAAAAGCCGAAGCCGAAAACGCCCCCAATAAGGCCGATCTCGCCAAAGCCGCCGCCACCGCCAAAACCACCGCCGACGCCGCCCAAAAAGCGCTGACCGACGAACAAGCAGCCCAAAAAGCCGCCGCGGCCGCTCAAATCGCCGCCCTGGCGAAACTCACCGTCGCAAAAACCACCGCGGACACCGCGCTGAAAACCGCCGCGACCGCCCTCGCTGCCGCCAAAAAAGCGCAGGCGGAAAATGAAGCCGCCAAATCGATCCTGACCGCCGCCGCCGCCGCTGCCAAGGCCAAGGCCGCCGCCACCAAGCAAACCGCCGCGGAAGCCACGCGGCTCGACGCCAAAGCCAAGGCCGCTAAAACGCTCGCCGCCGCGGAATTGAAGAAAGCGACCGACCGCGCCAAGGAAAAAGACGTGAAATTCACCGTCTTTTCCCAGCCCATCGCCCTGAAGATCGTCGATCCCAAAAAGTAGCCCCGAGAACCAAGCACAAAGCACAAAGAACCAAGCACAAATTCACCATGAACCTGAATCGCCACCTAACCGCCGCGTTCGCCGCTTGCCTGCTTGCGCCGGGCTTCCTCGCCGCGCAAGAGGCCCTTCCCGTCGCCAATCTCAAGCGGGAAAGTCCGGTCGATTTCAACTTCGAAATCGTCCCCTTCCTCAAGAAAAACTGCTTTGCCTGCCACAACGAAACCAAGGCAAAAGCCAAGCTCATCCTCGAAACGCCGGAAGCAATCCTGAAGGGCGGCGACACCGGCCCGGGCATCGTTCCCGGCAATGCCGCGGCCAGCTTCGTGTTCACCACCGCCGCGCACATTGAGGAGCCGATCATGCCGCCGGCCAAGAACAAATCCAAGGCGCACGACCTCAATCCCGAGCAACTGGCCCTGCTCAAGCTCTGGATCGATCAGGGCGCCAAGGGAACTGCCAATATCGCCGCGGCAGCCCCAAAAAAATGGCTCAAAGTGGAGAGCCAGTCCATCTACACCGTCGCCATTTCCGACGACGCCCGGTTTGTCGCCTCCGGCCGCGGTCACGGCATCCAAATCTACGATCTGCGCCAGCAAAAGCTCGTCGCCAACCTCAAAAATGCGCATCGCGATCTGGTGCACTCGCTCGCCTTTGCGCCCGACGGAACTTTGGCCTCGGGCGGCTTCCGCACCGTCAAATTCTGGCGCAGGCCGGACGTTTTGCCCCAGGCTGAGGTAGAAGCGGCCAAAATCGAGCCGGTTAGCATCGAGGGCATGCCCGCCGAAGCCGCGGGAGCGCCGATTCGCTTCAAAATCGGCGAAAAAGGCGCCCAACTGCTCACCGCCGGCAAAGACGCCACCGTCCGGATTTACGATATCCCGCCCGCACCGGAAAAACCGGCCGAAGGCCAGCCCGCTCCCGCCCCGCCGGCCTGGAAAGTCGCCAAGCAAATCGCCGCCGGCGTCACGCCGACTCAGGTGGTGCTGAATTCGGAGCAAACCCAGCTTTTGGTGATGGCGGCCACCGGACCGGCCAAGCTGTTTCAGCTCTCCGACGGCAAAGCGCTGCAAACTTTCGACCTAACGCCGGATTTGCCGGTCAGAATCGCCGAAATTCAGCGCGATGAAGCCCGCGCCAACCGGCTGAGCGGCATTTACAACGCCGCCATCCCCAAACTGGAGGAAGCCTGGAAAAAGGAGGGCGAGGCCGCCGACAAAGCCGGTCAGGAAATCCCGACCAAACGCCAAACCTGGGCCGAAAAGCGCGCTGAATTCGCCAAAAAAGCCCGGGCCCATCAATTGGCCGTTCATGCGCTGAAAAAGACGCCGGACGACGAAAATCTGAAAAAAGCCGCCGAAAAAACCAAGACCGAGCTGGAAGCCGCCGAAGCGGAAGTCGCCAGCGCCCGGCGCGCCATTTCGCTGGCGATCCGCAACCGCGATTTAGCCGCCAAATTGACCGGTGACGCGGCTCGAAAAGTCGCCGAAGCCAAAGCCAAGAAGGCCACCGCGGATTCCGCCAAGGAAACGCTAAAAACCGAGCGCGAAGCCATCCAGAAACGCATCGCCGAAGAGGTCCCGAAGCTGGCCCTGGCCGGAATCGCGTTTTCCGCCGACGGAGCCCGGGTTTACACCGCACTGAAGACCGGCGACGTCCACATTTTCGCCGCTGAAACCGGCGCTCACCTGGAAACGCTGCCCCTGGGCGAGGAACTCACCGCAATCCGCGTTTCGCCGAAAAATCAGCTCGTCGCGCAGACCAAAGCCGGCAAAGCCATCGCCTGGAATGCCGAGCGAACCTGGGAAAACGCCGGCCAAATCGGCGATGGCGACGATCCCGAGATTCTCATCGACCGCGTCACCGCGCTCGCCTTCAGCCCCTCCGGAAATCTCCTCACCGGCAGCGGCGTCCCCTCCCGCAGCGGCCGGCTCAAGGTTTGGGACCCGAAAATCGGCGCCGGCGACGAAGAATCCACGGTTTTGGCCGAAAACGTCGAGGCCCACAGCGACACCATCACCGAAATCGCCTTTTCGCCCGACGGCAGCCAAATCGCGACCGGATCCACGGACAAATTCGTGAAAACCTTCGACGCTGCCACCCTGGAGCACCGCCAAAGCTTCGAAGCCCACACCGGCCACGTTTTGGGCGTCGATTGGAGCCCCGACGGCCGTCACCTCGCCTCCGCCAGCGCCGATACCGAGGTGAAACTGTGGAGCGTGGAAAGTGGCGAGCAAACCAAGACGATCAAGGGTTGGACCAAGGAAGTCACCTCCGTCTCCTTCGTTTCCAGCGCCTCGGAGCAGGTTCTCACCACCAGCGGCGACAAATCCATCAAGCTCGACACCAGCGCCCTGAGTGGCTCTGACGGATTCTTGTTCGCCTCCACCGTGAGCCGCGACGGCAAATTTTTCATCGCCGGCGGCCAAGACGGCGTCCTGCGCATCTGGACCTCCGACCGCAAACTCGCGCAATCCTACGATCCCCCGGAATCCAACCAAAAAGTCGCCGCCAGCGAGTAGCGGGGGGAGGTTTCGCCTGAGTTGAACACGCTCCCTGCGAAATTGACTTTTCCGCTTGCGGAAAAGAGCCTGCGGCCAGATACTTGCGCTCCCAACGGCTAAAAACCACGTGACGCGGGTGTAGCTCAGTGGTAGAGCACTTCCTTGCCAAGGAAGATGTCGTGAGTTCAAATCTCATCACCCGCTCCATTTATTCTGAGGCAGGTTTTCGCAGTTCAAAACTGGCGACCGTTTTGGGGGGAGTAGGGTGCGCAAGATCGAGCTTCCTTCAACCCTTTCCTCACCTACGAGGATGCGAACGGGTTGAATTTCGTCGTCCTCCGTCAATAGTCGCTCATGAGCTACTTCATGGTCGATATTGAAGCCGATGGCCCCATTCCGGGGGATTACTCCATGGTCAGTTTGGGCGCCGTGCGCGTGGATGAGGGGCTGAATTGCACGTTTTACGGCAAGTTTTGCCCGATCTCGGAAAACTGGATTCCCGATGCGTTGGAGGTGAGTGGCTTCGAACGCGGGGAAACGCTGAAGTTCGGCGATCCCAAGGCCGAAATGACGCGTTTTCGCGATTGGATCGCGAAATCCAACAAAGCCGGCCAACCGATGTTTGTCAGCGACAACAACGGGTTCGATTGGCAGTTCGTGAACTGGTATTTCCACCATTTTCTGGGCAAAAATCCGTTCGGATTCAGCTCGACGAATTTGGGCTCGCTCTACAAGGGCCTGGTGAAGGATTGCTTCCAAAATTTCAAGCATCTGCGCAAAACCCGGCACACCCATCACCCGGTGGACGACGCCAAGGGCAATGCTGAGGCGCTTTTGGCGATGAAGGCGGAAATGGGGCTGAAGATCAAGCTTTGAGCTGAAAGCCGCCCGCCCTGCTCGCCGTGAAAAAGCCACGCAATCTTAAACCGACATGACCATCCGTTCCTGCTTTGCCCTCCTCGCCCTGCTTCTCTTCACCGGCAGCGTTTTGGCCGATTGGCCGCAATGGCGCGGTCCCTCCCGCAACGGCATCGCCACCAACGTGGACCTGCCCGAAACCTGGGGCGACGATTTTTCGCCGGCTAAATTGTGGGAAAGCGAGGAAATCCCCTCCGATCGCGATGGCGGGCACGGCAGCGTGTCGGTGGCCGATGGCAAGGTGTATTTGAGCGTGGTTTGGCATCGCGACGTGCCGACTGAGACCCGAAAAATCGACAACCGGGTGATGGGCAACCTGGGCCACCGCAACAACGACTTGAGCCCGGAGGTGATGGCCAAATTTGAGGAGGCGCGGATGAATTTGAGCCCCCGCCTGCGCGGCGCCGCTTTGCGAGAGTGGTCCGAAAAGTGGGCGGACGAGAATCTGGATGAAAAGCAGTTGCTCAAGTACAAGGGCTGGGTGGTTAGCCGGTTCAAGCAGGGTAAAACGGCGATCCCGTGGGCGGATTTGGAGCTGATTGTGCCCGCCGTGAACCGCGAATTCACCAGCGCCGCGGAGTTGAAGAGCTGGGTGGAGGCGCAAGCCTGGAAGGATCCCGCCACGGCCGAAAAAATCCTGACAACGGTGCCAAACACGAAAAAAGAGGCCAACGACGTGGTCATTTGCCTGAACTTGGAGGATGGCTCGACGCTGTGGAAATTTGAAGTTCCGGGGCATCCCACGGGCCGAACATCCTCCAGCACCCCCGCCGTGGCCGATGGCACGGTTTACGCCGTTTTGAGCGACGGAATCTACGCCGTGGACGCAACTTCCGGCGAGCAACGGTGGAAATTTGCCCTTCCGCGCAAGCGACCGATCGCCTGCTCGCCGCTGGTGACCGAGGGCCGCGTTTTTGCGCAAATTGGCCAGTTGGTGGCGCTGGATTCAGCCAACGGCGAGTTGTTGTGGGAGTGTAAGGACGTCAGCACCACCAACAGTTCTCCGACAATTTGGAACGACGTGGTGATTTGCAACGGCGGCCGGGAATTGATCGGCGTGGACTCCGAAAACGGCGAGGTCAGGTGGCGCCATCGGGCTGGCGGCGACGCGACCCCGGTAGTGGCCGGCGATCACTGCATCGTGACCAGCAAAACCGACGGCCAGAGCCTAACCGCGTTCCGGTTGTCAGCCGAAGGTGCGCGTCAAATTTGGGCCAAGGGGTTCCTGGCGCGGCGCTACGGCTCCAGCCCCATCATCGACGGCGGGCACGTGTATCACCTGGGCAGCGCGCGGCACATGTGCCTGAATCTGGAGACCGGCGACACCTTGTGGGAGGTGGAGCGCTCCTCCAACCTGTCCTCTCCCCTGCTCGCCAACGGCAAACTGCTGGTTTACGAGAATAACGGCGGATTTTTGGCCATGATCGGCGCCAAACCCGGCGGTCACGAAATTCTGGGCCGCGTTAAGATCGGCGCGCTGGGTTGCAGCTCTCCGGCAATCATTGGCTCCAAGGCGATCGTCCGCAACCGGGAACGCGTCCTGTGTTACGACCTGAAAGTCGCCGCCGCCGCGGATTAGCGTTGCCGTTAGGCCGTTAGGGACCGCGATAGCGCCAAAAAAATTGCTCGAGCGCGCCTTTCGGCGTTCGGCACTTGCCGGTTGACCCGGCGGCAAAGCGGTGTAACCTACCCTCACATTGCACGATACCGGCGGGTGGCTGGACGCCGGTTGCAAAAAAAATGGAGGGGGCCTGACGGGTCCGAAACGTGTGGTTCTGACTCCTCCAGCCAAGAGTTATGGATTTCTCATAGAATCCGGCGCGTCTTTCCAATAGGCCCGAAAATTGGCCCTCCTCCACCAATTTTTTCCTCACACAACAACCAAAAACCGACCATGAACAAACAAGTCCACGTCATCCGCGAAGGGTTCCGCGGCGCGCTGTACAAAGACGGCGTGTTCGAGGAACTGCTCAACCCCGGCCGCTACGAATTCGAAAGTGGCGACGGCGGCTGGTTCGGACCGCGCAAGCCGGAGATGTACGTCGTGCAAGTGGATACGCGCGACCGCTCCATCACGCTCAAAGGCCAGGAAATCCTGACCGCAGACAAGGTCGCCGTGCGCATTAGCGTGCTGGTTAACTTTCGCGTCTCCGATCCCGTGGCCGCCCTCCACCGCGTGGCGTCCTACGAAGAGCGAATCTACGAGGACGTGCAATTATCCGCCCGGCGCTTTCTTTCCGAAAAAAACCTGGATGAAATCCTGACCGACCGCAACGAAATCTCCGACTTCGTCAAGGCCGACGTGGCGGAGACTGCGGCCTCCTACGGCGTGCAAATCACCCGCGCGGACGTGAAGGACCTGGTTTTTCCGGGTAATTTGCGCGAAATCATGAACAACGTGCTGGAAACCGAGCGTCGCAGCGAAGCCATGCTCATCGAGGCCGAAAAACGCGCTGAGGCGATCAAAATTGAATCGCGCGCCAAGAGCGAAGCCCTGGAAACGCAGCTAAAATCCGAGAAAGAGCTAGCCCAGTTGGTCAAGGACAACCCTACCCTGCTGCGGCTCAAGGAACTGGAAGCGCTGCAAAAAATGGGCGAATCCTCCCACAGCAACAGCTTCCACTTCGGCCTGCCGCCCATTCTTTCCGACGGCGAGGGTTCGCGGTAAAAAAATCGGGGAAATTCCGCGGATTTCCGCGTTTCAGCCGCCAATTCCCCGGTCTTTCAGCCAACGCAGCAACGGGCCAAAGTAGCCTTCGTAGCCCTTTAGCTTGTCTCCCGGAATTCGCAGCCCAACCGGCGAATCGCCGGAAGAGTCGCGCAGATTGGTTAGCCAACGTCCGCCGCGGATGATGAGTTGCGCCTTCATGATCCCCTTTTCCCGCTCAATCACGGCGTCTTCCAGCAGGGGATCGTCGCCGGCCAGCATCCAAATGGCCTGTTGCCGGTTGTAGTCGTCCAGCTCCAGCGTTTCACGAATTTCCACCACTACTCGTCAGAGGGTTCGCGGCGTGGAAGATGTGGAGAGCGCTTTCAACCAAAGGAACCAACTGGAGGTGACTTGCCAAGCGCGAAACTTGAGCGTGGAGAATGCTCTAACAGCGCAGTGCGGCATCTCAATCCAAAGTAAGGATGTAGATTCAATCGAAGTTTCTGGGCATCGCTCGCTATGGTGAGGCCGCTGAATGCCTAGCGCGGTTTTGCCACCGTTGTAGCCTTCACACCCGCGTTTTTTCCCTTGCGCTTTTTTTTCTTGCGTTTTCCGTGGTGAGCAGGCTAGGTTTGCTCTAACCCTCACGCATGATATGGCTACACACGGCACAAAAAAGGCCAAAAATACTGGGAACCTGCGTATGGTGCTCAACTCACGCTACCGTCAAATTGTACAGCTGCAGGATATTCTTCACGCACCACCTGCAGCGTTAGAGTATTATCGTGACAAGCTAAAGGTTGAAAAAAGGGACGCGCAGAAAATTGAAAAAAAGCCGAACGACAACCAAGCATTGAATGTGGTTCCACCTGAAGGATCGGTAAGGGAAGATCATTTGCTAGATATGATCGAGCTTGCGATCAAGCACGGCCTTTCAGGGCCTGTGCGGAGTTTTCTCCTGGCACGGGGACGAGATCTGAAGATGGATGAGGCGGATGTGGAGACCTTGATCCGGTTCGTTCAGGATTCGTTTGGGCAGGATGGTGAGTTGGCTTCATGAACGTACGGTCTTTGGCTCGGAGGCTCCATGATGGAAAATGTCTCCTTTTTGTAGGGTCGGATTTGGCCCAGTTACCCACCGAAGATGGACACTACACGCCTCGCGAGTTAGTTGCCCGAAAATTGGAGATGCTGCTGGACGACAGGGTTCCGGATGGGGCGGTCGAGGAAGCATCTAGGGTGAGCCAAAGGTTAGACCAATGGCTCCACCAACGCGGCATTGTCCGCAGCACTGAACATGCCAACCTCCAACTCGAGATGGAGGAGTTTTTACGAGTTGAATTTTCCAGAACCCGTCAATTGGCGATCCATTTGCCCAGTATCGCGCAAGGAGTTCTTTCATCTCAAAAGGCGGATTTAGCAGACATTCATAGTATGGTGGAGGATGTTTTTGAGCAGTTTCATGACGTTATCCCATCGTTGCATGAAAAATTGGCTGCTCTACCTTTTGCTAATTATTTCACCACGTCCTTTGATCCCTTCTTGATTAACGCTCTGGCCAAGGCTAAGGGACCGAACGGTGGCTTGAAGGAACCGACCAAAAGGTTTTTCAACTTCCGCTCCACAGAGGAACGCGGGGTGTCCGATGTGATTGGGAGTTCGGTCCAAAATCCGTTGGTTTATCAGCTTTTTGGCTCGGTGGACGACGCGGATTCGCTGGTCGTCACTGAAAACGACATTATTGACTACCTGGTCGCGCTCGGAAATCAAAAGCTGCCTCTCGATATTGCGAACCAAATCGCTGACAGGGGCAAAGTTCGCCTCTTTCTCGGATTTGGTCTCCACCACTGGCACTTTCGGGTGATTTTGAGGATCATCGACAAGGAGGTCAACCGGCTCAACAACTCCCACGCCTTCGAGTTGGAGCAACTCGAAGGCCCTGATGTGGCGCAAGCTCGAATCTTTTTCAGCCAGCCGGGCCACAAGATTACCTTCAGCGATCTCAGGGCTGATAGGTTTGTCGAGCAACTTTACGATGCTTATTCCGAAGTGAAAAAGTCGCGAACCATTCGAGTCCCATTGGACGAGACTACAGCACAGGATGAAGACCTAAATGAAGAAGAGGAAGATGGTGACGATCCGCACAAACCGCTCATTTTCATCAGCTACTCGCACCGCGACACCCCTTACATGGAGGCGATACGGAAGGAGTTGCGCCAGGCGGGGTTTCGCACCTGGGTTGATCGCGACCAACTCGAATATGGATTGGAATGGAAAGATCCGCTGGAGGAAGCCATTGGGAAAAAAGTCAACTACGTTGTTTTTTTGCTTTCGAAACAAACACAGAACCCGGATGCTTCCGAGGCTGAACCGTCTCAACAGGAAGGCTACTGGAAACTGGAGGTGAAGTGGGCCATGGACCGGCGTGAAATACTTAAACCGCGCAGCTTTTTCATCCCCGTCCGCGTGGAGGATTGCGGAGACTATCACGACTTCCAGGTGAACAAAATTCACTACGTTGATTTACCGAAAGACGGTTACGCTGCGTTGATCCGCTCGATTCGGCGTGATTGGCAGCGCCGTCACCGGGACTGACACCTAACGCAGTGGAATAGGAGTCATGAGCCAGCAGAATCCAACTGATCGCCGCTACCGCTACCCGGGGACCCAGCCCTTTGGCGATAGCCCGGAGGATCGCAAACTGTTCTTTGGCCGCCGCAAAGAGGAGGAGTTGCTCTTCCAAACGATCCTGCGCGATGAGCTGACCGTTCTCACCGGCCGCTCCGGCCTTGGCAAGTCCTCCCTTCTCAGGGCCGCCATTTTCCCCCGCTTGCGCGAGGAAGGCTACGTCCCGATGACCGTTCGGTTCCACCTCTCCGAGGCCGAATTGGAGGAAGTTCTCGGCCGCAAGCCGACCATCGTCGATGTCCTTACAGCGCAGTTCCAGGACGACTGCAAGGGGCTGGAACTTAAGGAGGGCGACCGCTCCAGCCTTTGGGCCTACTTGAAATCCTCCGAAATCTGGAGCCAGGAAGACGAGTTGCTCACCCCGGTTCTCGTCCTCGACCAGTTTGAGGAGGTGTTCACTCGCTTGAGCGATCAAAGCCGCAAAGCGATCCTCAGCGAATTAGCCCCGGTGCTTTCCAAAGAAGTGCCGCCAAGCTTGCGGCAACGCTTTGCCAGCGATGATCCGCCGCCGTTCAGCAAAACCGCCCCCCAAGTACGGGTGGTCATCGGAATGCGCGAAGAGTTCATCAGCCGGCTCAAGGACTTTAAACGCATGCTCCCGGGCATCGATAACCTCATCGTTCTGCGCCCGTTGGACTATGAAGCCGCCAAAGCCGCGATCATCGAACCAGCCTCGGTTGAAGGGGACGAATTCGCCGTTCCACCGTTCGATTACAACGAGGCGGAAGTGGACGGGGTGCTGGAACTGTTGGCCTTTTCCGATTTGCGCAAGCACGAGGAGTGGGCCAACCAGGAAGGAGATGCATGGCGGGAGTTCGCCGAAATCGAGCCCTTTCAATTGCAGATCATCTGCCAAGGCATCGAGCGCAAAATGGAGTGGGTGCATCAGCAGCATCCCAAACTTCGGCGCCTGCTTGTGCCGCGCGAGTTTCTCGACGGTCCGAAGGGTTTTGCCGCCGCGGTAAACGACTACTATGAAGAATCGCTCGCTAGTCTCGACCCGCCGGTCGCGCAAAAGGTGCAGCAGTTCTTTGAGAGCGGACTGCTGACCCCGGATGAGAGACGCCAATCACAGCCGGTTCAAACCATCCGCCGCGACTTCGGGATTGACGAGCCGACCTTGCGGCGTTTGGAAGCGATGCGGTTGGTGCGCCACGATTCGGTGCGCGGAAAGGATTTCTACGAGCTTTCGCACGATTGCCTGATTCCGCCAGTCGTCGCGGCGCGGGTCGATCCACCGTTGGTATCGCGGAAATTCAAGGTGATTTTCGGGCTGGTGTCATTGGGTGCGGTGATTTTCGCGGGGTTAGCGATTTTGTTTTACGTTTTGTTCACAACAGCCGAAGCCGCCAAGGAAAAAGTTAGGATTGCGCATAAGAGCGAGGAAAAGCTCCGAATCGAAGCTCAGGTCCTTCGCGACCAAGCGATTGAGGCCCAAAAAAAGGCAGAATCTCAGGCGGAAAAGGCCCGGAAAGCGCAATCCGAAGCCGAAATTGCGAAAGCCGATGTTGCACGAATCAGCCAAAGGCTCAACGAGGCTATCGAAAATACTGAGAACCAGTTGAACGAAGCTCGTCGAGAAGCAAAGCTCGAAAAAGAGAGGCTGATCGGGCAAAACGCTCAACTTCAAGCGGAGAATCTTAGGCTAAAGCTCCAAGGATCCTCCACCGTCACACAGGTAGAAACGCTCGAGAACTATGAAAAACCTCTTCGTGAGGCTCGCTCTGCCGAAGACGAAAACAGATGGAGCGACGCCGTCGAAAAATACCTCGGCGCGTTCGAAGTCGCGGGCCGAGGCTTGGGAAATGCTCTGGCTATCGCAAAAATCGACACCTCTCCGGAGTCAGCCGGCAAGGTTCGAGCCTGGTCCGCGAGAACCATCGAAGCCTATACCGCGGCAGAGCGAATTCGTCACAGCCGGTTTGGACAGGTTGGATCGGTCGAAGCGCGTGCCTCAGCCATACTGTTCCAGTTGAACTCAGTCCCCGGCGACCCCGATTGGGTCCCTCTCCACCGCTTGCGGATCCAAATCGAGCAACTGAGGGCTGCCAGCGTGATGTCTCCGGAGGACTTCGACACTAGTTTTAGTCAACAGTCGTTCGGGATCATTCAGCGTAGTCTTACCGCTACCTACTGGGAAAGGCTTGAGAATTTTCGACGACCCGAGACCGGGTTCGAACCCACAGGCGACCCCGCCAAGGACATCGCGGACCTCGAACGCGAGTTTCACGCCGACGTTATCCTGTTTGATTCCTGGCGGAACCGCTGGGAAGCAATCCGGGACGCCGATTTTGCGCTTTTCGAACAAAACCAGCAGATGCTGCAACGCCTGATAGTCAACGCACCCGAAAAACGGCTCGTGGACGTCCATACCGCGCTTATCAACAACCGGAGGGCTCATCTGGCGAAATTGACTCTCAAAGAAAGAACCAGCGAAATCACCGATGCCATGGCAGAAGCGGCCCGCGCGGAACTGGACGCGGCCAGCACAGAGGCTCGGAAACTCTCCAGAAAGCCCGCCGGGATAGAATTCGACATGCTGATCGATCTCCGGCGGCTCCAACTGGAGAATACAGAAGTGGTGCGAAGTAGAGAAACAACGAAGAACGTCGTCCGCAGCCACTTGCGAATCCCCAAGGAAAAAGGTTATCTGGCGCAAAACCCCAATTCACTCAGTGTGGCCGGTCGAGTAGCCCTGATCGAATTGCTACGCTGGCGCGCCATGCTCAAGCAGTTGGACGACGTCGATGACGAGAAGAGCATCGTCCCCGATGCCGACGCGGTACGAGCCTTTGTCGCCGCTTTGAACGAATTCCGCCAGCTAGGTGAGAATGGCATACTGGATGCCGAAGTCTATGACCGCTTCGCCGACGTCTTGGCGCCTCACACCGAACCCGAACGAGTCCGGGCTAGTCATGATACGCTGACTTACCGAAATTCCCTCGGCTTGGACTTCGTGAGGATTCCGGGAAAAACTGCCATGATAGGCCTGACCGAAATCACCTTTGCAACCTACCGCAAGTTCGCCGAGGACGAACCGGACAAGGCCACCGTCAACAATGCGACTGGCTGGTCGGGAAACCCAAACGACTGGCAGGCTCACGAGCCCAAGGGTCTTTCTTGGGAGGATTTTGAGAAGGAAGCCAAGAAGTTGTTCCCTGAAGACTGGAAGCAACATCCCGTGACCGGCGTTGGATTCGAACAGGCCCGAGCCTTTTGCGAATGGATTTCTAAGAAGGATCAATTGGTCTACCGATTGCCCAAAGACGCGTTCGAGTGGGAACTAGTGGCCGTTGCAGGGATGGATGCAGAAACCGCTCAAGCGCCGGTATACCCGTGGAGTACCGCGGTCACGGTCCAACTCTCCAACGGCATCACCAACTTGGGCGGACTCGAATTTGGCGTGCCGCCGGGGAGGGTAGACGATAACAAAAACATTCAGTTACTTGGCTATCGCGACGGATTTGTTAGAACTGCGCCGGTGACGCAATTCCCTCCAAACAAGCTGGGAATGTATGGAGTGGGAGGCAATGTGCGAGAATGGTGCATCGGTGATACCAAACTCTACGAATCCAGTTTACTTCGGGGAGGATCCTGGATCGACAGTGACATCGAGTGGATCGCACTCACCAAGGTGAGCAATCGCGCCGATCGAATTGGCACGGCGTTTATCGGTTTCCGTGTTGTGATCGATCTGGATGGGGACTTCGCGCGGGACAAACCTGGGGATTCTGAAGCTAACGAACTACAGTAAGGCAGCAATCCACTGGTCACCGAGGCCGATAGCATCAATAGGCAACGTTAGATTAGAGTGGCAAAGTCGAATATCATTTCAAACTCCGCTGAAGCGGTGATTTCTTGGGCACGTTGAATTGATTGTTAGTATTAGTAGTCCAAGTTCAACGGTTCGCGGTAAAAATCGGGGAAATTCCGCGGATTTCCGCGTTTCAGCCGCCAATTCCCCGGTCTTTCAGCCAACGCAGCAACGGGCCAAAGTAGCCTTCGTAGCCCTTGAGCTTGTCTCCCGGAATTCGCAGGCCAACCGGCGAATCGCCGGAAGAGTCGCGCAGATTGGTAAGCCAACGTCCGCCGCGGATGATGAGCTGCGCCTTCATGATCCCCTTTGCCCGCTCAATCACGGCGTCTTCCAGCAGGGGATCGTCGCCGGCCAGCATCCAAATGGCCTGTTGGCGGTTGTAGTCGTCCAGCTCCAGCGTTTCGCGAATTTCCACCACCACCAGCCGCCGGTCGGTGCCGATGAGCCAGCGCTGGATCTTGCTGGGCGCCAGGCCGGGCAGGCGAAGCGATGATAGCCCCGAACGCTCCGTTTCATCCTCCGGGCCGGCTTTCGGGTAGACGAAACCGGGGAACTCTTCGCGTTCGAGCACGCGCGGTAGGGCCATGATGAGTTGCGGATGCAAATGTTGCTCGGGCGACTCCGGATCGAGCAATCGGCCGAGGCGTTCGGCGTAAGCTTTGAAGAGGCGGCCCTCCAGCGCCGGGCGGTCGCGCCGGAAGTATTCGGCAGCTTCGCGAATGGCCCAGAGGCCTTGCAGGTCCTCCGGCCGCACCTCGGTTTCCAGCTTCATCAAATCCTCGAAGTAGGTGGGCACCAGCGGGTTTTCTGGGTCCAAATCCGGAAAATCGAAGAACATCGGCGGCCGCTCGACCAGGTCATCGATAACCTCGTCGCGCAGCTTTTCGTCGAACTGGCCGGCTACCTGACATTCCAACAATTTTTCGCGCATCTCCACCGGTGGCATCTCCTTCACCGCGGAGAGAAACGCGCCCAGGGAGGCTAACGAACTGCCAAAATCGCGCTCGGAGACGGTTTTGCTGCCGGCGTCCAAAACCTGGAGCGGCATGCCCAATCGTGCGCCCGCTGAGGACGCCCAGTTGGCAACCCGCTCGTGCCGGCG
The DNA here is from genome assembly GCA_965224535.1 of Verrucomicrobiales bacterium. Classification (GTDB taxonomy): domain Bacteria; phylum Verrucomicrobiota; class Verrucomicrobiia; order Verrucomicrobiales; family DEV007; genus JBCDHN01. Next base: position 35,213 of record CBDCZR010000018.1, on the reverse strand, counting down.
TCCGTGCACGTGGTGGCGGAAAAAGCGTTCCAGCCGTTCGACGATTTGGCGCCGCTGTTCGCCGCTCAGGGCCTCCTGCTTCACGAAAATTTCCGGCCGCGGGCTGCGTCCCGATGCCAGGCAGCGGTAGAGGAACACGCGGTCGTAGCTGTTGCGCAGCGGCAGGTTGCCGATCTCCGTCAACGCGTGTTGCAGCGTCTCGCGCGAGAGCGGAAACTCGTGCACCATCTCGGTCAACTCCAACCCGTAGACCCAGTTGGGGTCGCGGTAGCGAAAGTTTTCGTCGAACACCATGGCCGTCTCATTGGCGACGATGCGGATGGCCTCGCCGGTGAGTTTGAGCGAGTAGCGCTCCAGGTATTGCTGGGAGATTTTTTGCCCCGTGCGCCGCACGATTTCCGAGCCCAGCAGCCACGTGCCGGTGAGGATGGGGTTGGCGAATCCCAGCATCACGCGACCCAAATTCCAGGTGTAACTGGCGTAGGGCAAATAGGGGCTAACCGACTTGTAGGCGTCGTAAACCCGCGCCCCGGTGCGGATGTGCTCGTAAGCCTTTGCCAGGCTGTAATCCTTCAAATTCAGCGGCAATTGTTCGAGCTGAAAGAGCAACTGCAGGGAGATGTGGTTGATGCTTTTGAGCAGTTTTTCCACGCTAGTCTCCAACAGCGGCTCCCTTGACTCAGGCTGGTAAATTCGCGCGATGTTGGTCACGAATTCCAGCACCTCATCGATCAACAAACGCGGCACAAACGAGCCGTTTTCGCTGAAGCGATCGTTGCGGAACCCTTCGAAAATTTCGTCCGCGGCTTGCTGAACCGTCGCCAACACCTCCTTGTCCCGAGCCTCGATTTCCTCGTTCGCCGGCTCCGCCTCGGCGATTTGCTCCATGTTCGGGAACTCCAGCCACTCGTGGTAAGTCATGAGCCGGTCCTCGAACTTTTGCCGGCGGCGTTCGAAGGCCAGAGCCTCGTTTTCCAGCTCCGTGCGCAATCCTTGGAGCTGCTCGCTTTCCAGCGTTTGGAGCCGGCGCGCCTCCCGGGCCTCGTGTTGTTCGCGCGTCAGATTCACGCGAAAAAACCACGCCGCGCCCGCGGTTGAGCCACCGGCAAGCAGCAGACAGGCGAACAATCCCCAATTTCCCGCCGCAGCCTGGAATCCGGCGGCGATCCAGGCCAAAATCGCGCCAATTCCCGCCATCGCGACAGGCGTCCAGAAAATTCGCGTCGTGTCAGAGTTGGTGTTGTGGGGCACGGCGTAAGGTAAAGCACTTTTGGCGGTTTTTGCCGGAAAAAGTATTCGACCGCGCCAGTCGCCAGTCGCCAGTCGCCGCAAAACTGTGCCCAGCGCTCGTTCACGCCCTCTTGCTGAAAACCAACGCGAAAAAACGGGAAGAGAGCTATCGCACGGTCACAAACTCGTTGTGATTGAAGAGCACCATCACCAGGTTTTCGCGGGCGGCGCCGTCGGCCAGGAATTCTTCGCAAAGCCGGCGTTCCTCGGGTTTTGGCTCGCGAGCCAGCACGCGGATGAAGGCGGCTTCGGCAAAGGCGGCGTTGTCCGGGTTTTTGCGACTTAGCTCGCCGGTCAGGACCTTGGATTGCTCGAAGGTTAGCTGGCTGTTGGCCAGGGCCAGGGCTTGATGCGGTTGAACCGTGGTGTCGCGCATGTAGCACTCGCTCACCTTGGGCCCATCGAAAATCTGCACGAATTCCACCAGCTTTTCGTGGGCGTGCCGCAGGTAAATGGAGCGGCGTTTGGAGCTTTGCGCGGCGGTGTGAGCGATGTCCGGCCCGCCCAGCGTGGCATCGAGCGTTCCGGCGATGTGCAGCAGGTTATCGCGGACGATTTCGCCCTCCATCCGGCGCGAGGGCATGCGCCAGAGGTAGACGTTGTCAGGATCTGCGGCGGCGTTGGCATCATCCGGCGTTCCGGCCATGCGGTAGGTGGAACTGAGCACAATTTGGCGGTGCATCGCCTTCATGCTCCAATTTTGCGCCATGAATTCCGCCGCCAGCCAGTCGAGCAGAGCCGGATGGGTAGGCGGTTGGCCGTGGGCGCCGAATTCGTTGACGGTGGGGACGATCGCTTGGCCGAAATGGCGCAGCCAGATGTGATTCATGGCCACGCGCGCGGTCAGCGGATTTTTTGCATCAGTCAGCCACCGCGCGAACGCGAGCCGGCGGCCGCTGCTTTGTGCGGGATACTTGGCTTGCGGACGCGGCGCGTATTTGGTGGTGGGTTTGGCGCCCATCGCTTTTTCCGCCGCGGCGAGGAGTTTTTCGGCGCCGGCGATCGATTTTTTCGCTGCCGCCATTGCCTTGCCGGCGCGCGATTCGGCAGCTTTGTCCTTTTTCTCCTTCGCCTTGGCCATCTCGCTCTGGGCTTTGTTTTCGGCGTTTCGGCCGGATTGCAGTTTCCAGCGAGCCGCAGCCAGCTTTTCCCTGCGTTGCAGGTCGGCCACGGCTTTGGCAGCTTCATCCCAAGCCGGGGTCTCCTTTTTTCCGGCGTCTTCCAGGTTTTCGATCGCGATGAGCGCCTTCAACGCCGCCAAAGCGCTGGCAGCCGCGTTTTTCTGCGCCTCGGACGTCGCGGCGCGCAGGTCGGCCTCGGCCTTGGCGATCAAATCGGCGCGGACGAACTCGCGTTTGTCCGGTTGGGACGCCAAGAGGGGCAATTTCACCGGTTTGGCCGAAAAACTCCCCCCCAGCGCGGATGGCGGCCCCGGCGGGATGACCTCGTCCTTGAGCGGGTAACGCTCGTCCCCGCGATCGAACATGAACGTCTTTGAAGCAGTGGAAACGTCGTAAACTCGCGGCAAACCCAGCTTCATCACGTTCAACTCGCCGGGCACGCGATCGGTGCGAACCTGGTGGGGCTCAAAAATGGCGCGCATGGCATAGTAATCGCGCATGGGGAAGGGGTCGTACATGTGATCGTGACATTTTGCGCAACCCAGGGTGATGCCCAACATTCCCTGCGCGGTGTGGCTCACCACGTTGTCCAGCCACTGATTGCGGTCGCGAAAAAAGTTGCGCGCCAGGTAGCCGGTGGCGCGCAAAGCGGCTTCGTCCTCGGGGTAAAGCTCGTCGGCAGCCAGCATTTCCAGGATCATCTGGTCGTAACCCTTGTCGGCGTTCAGCGCCTCGACGATCCAGTCTCGCCAGTGCCAAATGTGCCGCTGGCTATCGCGCAAGGCATCCCGATACCCGGCCCAGTCGCTGTAACGCCACACGTCCATCCAGTGCCGAGCCCAGCGTTCGCCGTAAGCCGGGCTATCCAAAAGCCGATCGGCCACCGCGGCGTAAGCCTGCCCCGATTCATCGGCCAAAAACGCGGCTCGCTCGGCCGGTGTGGGGCTTAATCCGGTCAAATCCAGATGCACCCGGCGCAACCAGACCTCCTTGGCCACGTCGGGTCGCGGAGTCAGGCCGAATTTCGCGTGTTTTTCGGCCACAAACGCGTCGATGGGGCTGCGAATCGCGAATTTCGGGTTTTGCGGCGTAGGCGGCTCCGGGCGTTTCACCGGCTGAAACGGTCTCCACGGGTAGCGGCGCTGAAACTCGGAAAATGCGGCCAGCTTTTCGTCTTCAGGCCGTGCGGCGGAGGCGGCATCGCCGGGTTTCGAGCCGGCCAGCAATTCGTCCAAATTTCTGGTCCCGTCGCCGTCGGCATCCTCGCGGGAAATTTGCGCCAAACGGTCGCCGATTGGGAAATTTTCGCCCAAACTCGCCAATCGCTTGCCGAACGGGTTGTGGGGAAAGTCCGCCAAGGTCTCGGCGCCATCGGCATGAGCGCGGACGTGACAAGTGACGCAGGAATCCGTCGCCGCCGGCAAAAATTCGCCGAGAAACCGGCCCAACGCCGCTTTGTTAGCGGGTGTGGCCGGCGCAGTCCACGGCGCCAGCAAAATCGCGGCCGTTAGGGGAATCGGGAAAATAGATGATCGAATGTGCGCAGGGCTCTTGTTCGAGGCCAAGGCGGATCTTGGTGAACATAGCGAGCTATTTGATCCAAGGTCCAACGACGGCATCGAGCAAGAGAACCAGCAGATTTGATCAGCTATTTTTCCGATTCCCCTTAGCGAGATGATTGCGCGTGAAATGGCGTGCTGTCCCATATCGGGTAAAATCACGGCCCTTTGCGGGGTGATTTTTCAGCTGCCTACGCCTTCCCGTCGGCCAGCAGGCGCACAACCTCCTTTTTCGGAATGCCGGTTAGCTCGGAGATCTCGGCGTCGGTTTTGCCGCTTTCTCTCAATTTCAGCAAAATGGCTCGCTCGCCCTTCTCCAAGCCAATCTGCTCACCCTTCTCCAAGCCTTCTTCCAACCCCTCCTGATGCGCCGTGGACATGATGTCTAGCTCCCGCCGCACGTTTTCAACAAACCGCTGGTAACGCTGCTTTTCATCTTCGCCCATCTTCAGGTAGGCCAGTTTTTCTCGCGCAGAGGCCATCCCCGGCGCATCGAAATCGCCCCGCACCTCACTCTGTTTGAAAAGGTAAACCCACTGATCCAGCATCTCCAAATCCTCCTCGTCCATCTTCTTGAAGCGCTCCACGTTGATGACGTGATACTCCGGCCAAACGTCCTTGGGCTTGTAGAGGTGCGTGCCGTCGGGCTTGGTGAATCGCTCGGAGACCAGCAGCGGCTCATCGGTGTGAACTCCACGCAATTCCGTGGTTCCCGAATACACGTAGTCAGTCCCCTGACCCAGATTAAAGTAGAGGATGTGGATGGAAATGACCTTTGGGATGTCGCGATAAGCCTGACCGATTCCGATCGATTCCACCACCAGCTTGGAGGTGCCGAAGAGCATCCGTTCGATGTAGTCGCTTTCGCGCTCGTTTTGGATTTCGACCAGGACGCGCCTTCCCCGCGAATCCTTCGCCAGCAGATCGACGCGATTAAATTTGGCCTGCTCGGACTCCGCGTTGCCCTCGCTTTCCAAGATCTCGACAATTTCCAGCTTTTCGTCGAGCAACGATTGCAAGAAGCCCTCCAAAATCTCGAAATTCGCCTTGTCGCGCAGCAGCGATTTGGTCGCCCAATCAAAGCGGACGATTTTGACGGTCGGTTGGCTGGTTTTTGCGGCCATTGGCTTGAATTTGACACCGAAAATCCGCGATGTCGAGCGAACGCACTTTGCTCGGCGATCTTGCGCCGTTCCTTCGCCGTTCCCAGGATGCGCGATTTGAACCCGGGCCCAAAGATGATTGGTCCGCGAGCGATTTTGGTGCGTAACGTGAGGGTGGCTGCGATTTCCGCCAAAACCCACGAATCAGACGATTTTTCCGCTCCGCCAGAGCCCGCGCGCTGGTTTGTGGCGTGGTTTTGCCGGGTGGCGCGGCGCAGGTTGCGGCGGGCGTTTCACAAATTGCGCGTTAGCCGGGAATCGCGGCAAAACGCGGAATTTTCCGACGGCAGGCCCATCGTGGCTTACGCGAACCATGCTGCCTGGTGGGATCCGCTGGTGGCGTTGACGGCTCAGGCGCATTTTTTGCCAAATCACGTGGCCTACGCGCCAATCGACGCGGAAATGCTCCGGCGTTACGGGATTTTTCGCCGGCTGGGGTTTTTCGGCGTGGATCGGCAAAGTCGGGCTGGCGGCGCGATCCAGTTTTTGCGCCAATCGCAGGCTATTTTGCGGCGGCCGCGGACGATTTTGCTGGTTACGCCGCAAGGACGGATGGCTGACGCCCGCGAACGGCCGGTGAAGCTGGAACGCGGCATCGCTCACCTGGCCAAGCGCGTTCCGGAGGCCTGGTTCGTGCCGTTGGCGCTGGAATACGCGTTTTGGGAGGAGAGCCGGCCAGAGGCGCTGTTGCACGTCGGCCAGCGGCTGAAATTCGAGCCAAATTTGCCCGTGGCCGGAATAAGCGAGAAACTAAGCCACGAGCTGGAATCGGCGCAAAATCGGCTCGCGCAGCTTTCCATCGGGCGCTTGAACGGAGAATTCGAGACGCTGGTCGACGGGAGCTTTGGCGTGGGCGGAATCTACGGTGCGTGGCGGCGCTGGCGTCATGGCGACGCGCAAAAACACGGCAAACTGTGATGCTGACCGCAGCCATCGTCACCCTGGTTTTGGCGGCGATCCCGGCGCTGCTCATGGCTTGGAATCTGGCGATTTTTCGCGCGCCGCAACGCGATCCCGAACTCGGCGCGCCGGACGTTTCCATCCTCATCCCGGCGCGGGATGAAGCGGAAAACATCGGCGGCGCGGTGCGGGCGGCGTTGCTGAGCACCGGGGTTAACCTGGAGGTGCTCGTGCTCGACGATCATTCGGCGGACGGCACCGCGGAAATCGTGCAAAAGCTGGCCGAGGGCGACCGGCGGCTCCGATTGTTGCCGGGCGAGGTCCTTCCGGAGGGCTGGGCGGGCAAAATGTTCGCCTGCTGGAGCCTGGCCAACGCAGCTAAGCACGATTGGCTGCTGTTCGTGGATGCGGACGTGCGGCTGGCGCCAACCGCGGCCCGGCGCCTAACCGATGAACTGCGAAAATCCGGCTCGTTCTCCCTCATCAGCGGCCCGCCGCGACAAATCACGGAATCCTGGGCCGAGCGGATGCTGATCCCGCTCATCCACTTTGTCCTGCTGGGTTACCTGCCGATTTGGGCCATGCGCCGCTTTGTGAGTCCCGCGTTTGGCGCAGCGGTGGGGCAACTGATTTTCACCAGCCGCGAGGCTTATTTCGCGACCGGCGGGCACTCGAAAATCCGCACCACTTTCCACGACGGGCTGAATTTGGCCCGAATCACCCGCGAAGCCGGAAAAATGACCGATTTGGCCGATCTGACCGATTTTGCGAGCTGCCGCATGTATCGCAACGCCGCCGAAACCTGGAGCGGGCTGCTGAAAAACGCCGCCGAAGGCCTGGGCGCGCCGAAAACGATTTTGCCGATGACGGCGCTGCTGGTCGGCGGCCAGGTTTTGCCTTGGATCGGCCTGATTTTCGCGCAAGGCCAGGCTTGGCGCGCGTTTTTGGCCGCGGGGATTCTGGGCATCGTCTTGCGGGCGATGACCGCGCTGCGATTTCGCCAATCGTGGTTCGGCGTCCTCACTCATCCGCTCGGCGTGGCGGGTCTGATGCTAATCCAGTGGGTCGGGCTGATCCGCCACCTGCTGGGCAAGGAATCGCGCTGGAAGGGACGAGCCAAGCTCTAGCGGAGCCTCCTAGGACGAGGGTTCCGTGCCGCCATTGGCCGGCTTTTTGTTGATAAACTCGTCGAATTCCCGTTGATCGGCAGCGCGCCTCTTTTCATCGCGAAAATCGCGAAACGCGCCCGCTCGTCCCTTAATTTCGCTCAAAATCTCATCGATTCGGTCGTACTGCGTCTGCTGGTATTCATCAAAGATGCGGTTGCCGGAATGGCTCGGCGCTTTGCAACCCAGCCAACGCAGCAGCTTGTTGAACTGGTGGCTGATGATGCCGGGAAGCTCGCGCAATTGCCGCCCCATGGCGACCCAGACGAGCAAAAACAAGCCAACGGGCCAAAACAGCACCAGACCGATCAAAATCGCGGCAACGTTTGGCGCGGTCCATTTGGAAGAGCCGGAAGTGCCTGTATTTTGGGGATGAACGGATTCAGTCGCGGTCATTTTTCGTCGTTGGTTATGGTTCGGTTAGAATTTTGGGTGGGAAGATCGGGAAGCAAGTTGGAGCTTGCCATGTGATCGCTGTTCACATAGTTGTACCGGTAGTCGCGCCAACTTCAAGCCCTGATTCCCAAAAAAATCGACTTTCTCCCCAAAATGGCCTCCAACTCCAACGAAAAATCCGGTTCCTACCATCACGGCGACCTGGCAGAAGCGCTGCTCGAAGCCGTGGATCAGCTCGCGCGAAAATTCGGGCTTGAGGCCGTCACCCTCCGCGCTTGCGCCAAATTGGTAGGCGTCGCGCCTTCCGCCGGATTTCGCCACTACGCCGACAAACGCGCGCTGTTGACGGCGTTTGCGGCCCGGGCACACCAACGCGTGGCTAACCAAATGAACCAAGCAGCCGAAACCGCGAAAATCGCCGGCGATCCGCCGTTTTTGGCCGTGGCCCTGGCCTACGTCAGCTTCGCGCTGGACGAACCGGCCGCGTTTCAGGTGATGTGGCGCAGCGAGCTGATTTACACCGAAGACGCCGCCTACCACGAGGCTTCGCGCGGCTTGGCTCAGTTGGTTCGGGCAGGTTTTGCCGGCACGTTGGCCGATGACGACGCGGAATCGATGAGCGGCGAAGAGTTGCTGGCCTGGAGCGCGGTGCATGGCCTCGCCTCGTTGTTTGCCGACGGGCCGCTGTTCCGCGGCGAGGATAAATCCGCCAAGTTGGCGCATGCGCGGGAAGCGCTCGCCGCGTTGTAGATTCGACTGGCAGTCGAATCAGGGCTTCGATTGCCAATCGAAGCTACGAAGCTACGAAGCTGCGGTTGACCGAGTTGCCGTCCGCGTGGAGGAATATTGCATGACCAAAAAGCTAACCTTTCTGGCCTCTTTTTGCCTGGCCGGCTCCCTGTTTGCCGCGCAACCCAACATCCTCTGGATCGTGGGCGAAAATTTCGACCTGGACCTGGGTTGCTACGGCGCCAAAAACGTCAGCACGCCCAATTTGGATCGCCTCGCGGCACAGGGCATTCGTTACACCAACGTCTACTCCACCTCGCCGGTCTGCGCGCCCAGCCGCTCCGCGTTTTTGGTGGGGATGTACCAAACCACCACGGACACCCATCACATGCGCTCGCATCGGGAGGACAACTTTCGCTTGCCGCCCGGGGTCCGGCCCATCACGCATTGGTTGCAGGATGCCGGCTACTACACCGCCAACGTCACCAAAATTTCCGGCCAAATCGTCGGGACCGGCAAGCTGGACCTCAATTTCGTGAACGAGGGGCCCATCTACCAGACCAAGGATTGGGCGGAGCTGAAACGCAACCAGCCCTTCTTTGCCCAAATCAACACGCCCGAGGCAGAATACGACATCTACGACCGGAAAAGCGCCGAAAAACCGCGCGTACCCTGGGTTGGCGAAGAATGGCACCCCAAGGTGGCGACGCCGCAAAACGTGACCCCGCCGCCGTATTATCCGGATCACCCCGTCACCCGGGCAGAGTGGGCGCGTTACCTCAATTCCGTGAGCGGCATGGACATGCGGGTGGGCTGGATTTTGCGGCAGCTTGAAATCGACGGCCTGGCGGACAACACCATCGTCATCTTTTTCTCCGACAACGGGCGGCTGGAGGCGCGGGGCATCCACTGGTGCTTCGATAGCGGGTTGCACGTGCCGATGATCGTCTACTGGCCGAAAAAACTCTCGCCGCCCGCCGACTACCGTCCCGGCTCGGTCAACGGCCAGGTGGTTAGCCTGCTGGACCTGACCGCGACCACCCTCGACATGGCCGGCGTGGCGCGCCCGCCGTTGATGCAGAGCCGCATTTTTCTGGGGCCCAATGCGGACCCGCCCCGCGCCTACGCCTTTGCCGCGCGCGACCGGATCGACGAAACCGAGATGCGGCTGCGTTCCGTCCACGACGGCCGATTTCACTACGTGCGCAACTACACGCCGGGGGCCGGATTTGCCACGCTGAACCGCTACAAAGAGAAGTGCTTTTTGGTCAAACCGCTGATGCGCCAACTGCAGGATCGCGGCCAACTCACCGGTCATCCGGCCGCGCTGATGCACGATTTTCCGCCCGAACAACTCTACGACCTGCAAGCCGATCCCTACGAGCTGAGAAACCTGGCGCAGAGCAAAAATCCGGCGCATCAGGCCGCTTTGCAGCGCTTTCGAGCGGCATTGGACGCGTGGATCTCGGATACCGGCGACCGGGGCGCGATTCCCGAGCCACCGGAGATTGTGGCACCCTTCGTCAAGGAAATGCACGATTGGTTCGGGACGCCGGATTGGGCGCGGTAGGCGGCTTTGCCGGAATCGCCGATTCACCCTCAAAATCCTGACAAACGCGTGATTTTCCGGCTTGTGTCCCCATTTTGACTGCTCCAGACTCCCACGCATGAAAAAAAATCCGCTCCACGCTCTCTCCGTTTTGCTCGCCGCCGCCGTTGCCCTGGCCACGACCGGCTGCGAAACCACCCAAGTCGGCGAAATTCTCGATTCGGTCATGGCTGGAAGCGGCGGTCAGCTCACCACGCAGGAGATCGCGCAAGGGTTGAAGGAAGCCCTGCGCGTCGGCACGAAAAACGCGTCGAACAATGCTTCGCGGCCCGGTGGCTTCTACTCGAACCCCGCGCTGCGGATCGCGTTTCCGCCGGACGCGGCGCCGGTGCGGAATTTCGCGATGAACGCCGGGCTCAGCCAACAAGTTTCCACGTTCGAGCAAAAATTGAACGCAGCCGCCGAGCAAGCCTCCGGCAAAGCCAAGCCGATTTTTCTCAACGCCATTCAGGGCATGACCATCGCCGACGCCATGGGAATTTTGCGCGGGAACGACAACGCAGCGACGAATTATTTCCGCTCCCGCACCTCCACCCAATTAAAATCCGCGTTTCGGCCGATCGTCGAGCAAAGCCTGCAAAACGTGCGCGTCGCCAAGTATTGGGAGCCGCTCAGCAAGGCCTACAACCTCTGGCCTCGCGCAAATCGGCAGGTCAACCCGGATTTAGCCGGTTATGTCACCAACGAAGCGGTCGACGGCTTGTTTTTGCTCATCGCCTCCGAGGAAAAGCGCATTCGCGAAGATCCCGTGGCGCGGGTGAGCGAGATTTTGCGCCGCGTCTTTGGCAGCAGCCTGGCAAGGTGACCAAAAGTCGGCGCCGTTTTGAAACCAACCCTCGCAAGGGGCGAAAATTCGTTGCCTTTTTCGCCGAATTCCGTCAAAACCAGCGAAACATGATGAACGCAATCCAAACCATCAAAACTCTCATCCTCGTCCTAGCCCTCGCGGTTTTCGCCTCCGGCCTCTCGTCCTGCGGCGCGGCCAAGGGAGCGGCTGCAGGCGCCGCCGGCGGCTACATGTATGACCGCATGAAAAAAGACGACGACGAGCCTGGCGAGGACAAAACCCTGAAGCGCGTCGGCGTTGGCGGGCGGTCGGGGCCGGCATCGGCGCGATTCGCTAAACTTCAGCCTCTAGGCAAGGCTAGTTAGTTAGCGCACTTCCATGCCAAGGAAGTGTCTTCAGGTCACGCTGACATCGCGATTATTTCGGGCCAATTTTCCCTCAAAACGGCGAGTACACATCGGCGGAAGGTCGGTAAAGACGGGAGGCCGGCCCGTTTTACCGGAATTCCGGCTTGGTTTCGCGCAAAATCGTCAAAATCCGCTCCCGCTCCGTTGCCGAAAGGTGGCTGGAAAGCGGGTCGGAGGAGCTGGTGAGCGCGGCGGCCAGTTGACGGTAAATTTCCGCCTTCAACCACGGCGTGAGGTGATCGAACACCTCGGAGTAGATCACGTAGCTGCAGCGATGCTTGAAGAGGCGCTCGTAGAGGCGGAAATCCTTCAGCGAGCGCCCGTCAGCCGATTCCAGCCGGTTTTTCGCGAACGCCGCTTGAAAGGCCTCGCCGCCTTCCACCCCGTCATCGCTCATTTCGTGCTCGTTGCGGAACAACAGGCGCGCCACGATCTTGGCGGATTGGGATTCGATGACTCGCTTCACGGTGCCTTCCGGCCGGGGCAATTTTGGCTCGCCCATGCTGCGGCGCATGGCGTTGGTGCGGTGGATGAGTTGGCGCGTGCCCAGGTTGGCGGCGGAAAGGGCGTTGTGCATGCCGACCTGATGCTCCAGCACCATCAGCGCGACGATGTCGCTGGTGCCCCCGGCCGGATAATTGCGCGTGTCGATGACGGCGTCCAGTTTTTCGAGCGCGGCGCGGCTTTCGGTCAGCGGAGAAAGGGAGACGCTGTCGGCCTCATCGGTGGCAAAGGCGTTGCCCATGTGCCGCTGATCGCCGGAACTGCCGGTGACGTACCAGCCGCCCCAGCGGTTGGCGATTTCCGTGTCGTCGCCGACGTAAAACGAGCCTGCGTGAAAGAGCGGCATGCCGCTTTTTTGGGCGTAGACGCTGCGCACCAGCCCGCCCGGCACGCCGCCGGTGGAGGAACGTTCGTGGCAATTGAGGCAGGAGGCGGGCCGGTCGATTTTTGGCCCCGCCGGGCGCGGTTGCGTGGGATCGACGAGGTAAAAAACGGCGCCCAAGTCGGGATCGTAGGTCAAAATCTCGATGCTGCCGCCCTGAACCCAGCCGACGTAGCAATTGTCGGAAAAAAAGATGCAACGGGGCCGGTCGGGGCTAATTCGCGAGTTTTGGGCGCTGGTTTTGGAGAAAACGAGCACCTGCGATTCGGCGGGAACCTCAAGTTCGCGCAAAATCTGGCCCAGAGCCTCCCTCCCGGTGGTGGCGAGCTGAAAATCGCCGGATTCGATCCGCGATTTGAGCTGGGCGAAGCGATCGTTCGGGGTTTTGGAGCGATATTCGATGGGGGGCGAATCCAGATCCACGCCGAAGGCCGGGAGAACCAGCAAAATGCCGAAAAACAGGGTGTAGGCTCGAAAAAACATCGTCGGTGCCCCACCACGGAAAAGCGCGTCCCAGTCTATCAGGGTAGAATGGCTCCCAAACGGGCGGCGACGAGCGAATTCAGCGTTTCTTCGACCGATTTTTCCCCAATCTTGGCGATGGCTTCGTTGGCGAAGCCGAGGGTGACGAGGCGGCGCGCCGCGGTTTGCGGGATGCCGCGCGCTTCCAGGTAAAAGAGCTGTTCGGGGTCGATTTGGCCGGTGGTGGCGCCGTGGCTGCAACTGACCTGGTCGGCGTTGATTTCCAGGCCCGGGAGCGAGTTGGCCTCGGCTTCATCGCTGAGGAGCAGGTTTCGGCAGCTTTGGTAGGCGTTTGTCTGGTGGGCGCCGTCGTCCACCTGGATCAAACCGGCGAAAATCGTCTTTGCACGCCCGAAAAGCGCGTTTTTGAAGAGCAAATCGCTGTGGCTGCGGCCATGGGCGTGATGCTGCCAGGTGCGCTGGTCGATTTCCTGGGTTCCGTGGGCCAAATTCAGCCCCAGCAGATCGCAATCCGCCCCAGGTGCCGCAAGCTCGGCCGAGCAATCCTGGCGAACCCAGTTTGCGCCGAAATTTCCGAAAAACGCGCGAATTTTCGCGTCGCGGCCGGTTTCGGCGTGGGCGCAGTGCACGAATTTGCCGGTTTGGCCCAATTCCTGGGAAAGCGCGTAGGTCGTTTGGGCCCCTTCCCCAGCGCAAATGGCGGTGGCGTGGATGGCGAGATGCGGCCCTTCATCGGTGGATTGTACGCGCTCGAAAATGGTGACTTTTGAGCGCGCCTCGGCCAAAACAAGGGTCAGGCCGTGGGACGCGGAGTTTTCGCCCTCAGCCTCGCGCACGAGCGTGATCGGCTCGGAGATTTCCGCGCCTTCTGGCACGACGATGCAGGTTCCCACCAGTTGATCCGAAGCCTGCGCCAGCGCCATGTAGATCTCCGAACCGAGTTGGCCGGTGATGGTCGATAACTGGCGGCGAACGCGGTCTCCGTGCTTGGCAAAGGCTTCTTCCAGCGGCAAAATCTGAACTTTGTCCGCTGCGCCGCCGACGATTGGCTGACTGGCCGGGCTATCGCTGAAATCCTGGATTTTTGTGCGTTTCAGATCGGCAAACCGCCAACGTTCGTCGGTCCGCTTCGGCCAATCCAGGCCATCCAAGCGCGCTTGTGCTTCGGCGCGGAATTTGGCGATTGGCGAGTTGTTAGGTGCGGACAAGTTCTGGTGTTGTTGGGCGAGTTGGGGCATTGCATTGCGTTGCGTTGCTGCACAGGTGACGGGTTAGCCGACTGAGCCTTCCATTTCAAGGTCGATGAGCCGCTTCAGCTCCACGCTGTATTCCATGGGAAATTCGCGGACCAGATCGTTGACGAAGCCGTTTACGCTCAAACTCATCGCCGCCGCTTCGCTTAGGCCGCGCTGGCGCATGTAGAAGATCTGATCTTCGCTAACCTGGCTCACGCTGGCTTCGTGCTGGGTGGCGTTTTGGTTGCCGCGCACGGTGATGGCGGGATAGGTATCCGTGCGGCTGTTGGCGTTGATCAACAAGGCGTCGCATTCGGTGTTATTCTTACAGCCCTTGAGATGGCGCGGGATATGAACCTGACCGCGATAGGTCGAGCGCCCCTCGCCCACGCTGATGCTCTTGGCGACAACGTTGGAAGTGGTCTCGTCCGCGGCGTGAATCATCTTGGCGCCGGTGTCTTGGTGTTGCCCGTCGTTGGCCAACGCGATGGAAATAACCTCACCGCGAGCTTTGCGGCCTTTCATGATAACGCCGGGATATTTCATGGTCAGGCGCGAGCCGATGTTGCAATCGATCCAGCGGATTTCCGCGTTTTCATGCGCCAATCCGCGCTTGGTCACGAGGTTGAAGACGTTATTGCTCCAATTTTGCACCGTAATATATTGGATGCGGGCATTGGGCATGGCCACCAACTCCACCACCGCGCTATGTAGCGTGGCCGTCTCAAATTTCGGCGCCGTGCAGCCTTCCATGTACATCACCTCGGCTCCTTCATCCACGATGATGAGCGTACGCTCGAATTGGCCGAATTGTTCCGCGTTGATCCGGAAATACGCCTGCAACGGATGAGCCACTTTAACGCCCGGAGGCACGTAAATGAAGCTGCCGCCGCTAAAAACCGCGCTATTCAGCGCTGAAAACTTGTTATCCCCGGTTGGGATGACCTTGCCGAACCATTTCCGGAAAATCTCGGGATATTCGCGCAATCCTTCGCTGCTATTGACGAAAATAACGCCCAATTTGTCGAATTCGTCCTTGATGTTGGAATACGCCGCCTCGCTATCGAATTGCGCTTCCACACCAGCGAGAAATTTGCGTTCCTGCTCCGGAATTCCCAGCCGCTCGAAGGTTTCCTTCACGTCATCCGGGACTTCATCCCAGCTACGCGTAGGGCGTTGTCCCTTGGCTAGATAGTAGCGAATATCGTCAAATTTGATGTTCTCCAGGTCGCGGCTCGCCCAATGCGTTGGCATGGGCTTATCATTAAACACCTTCAACGCGCGTTTGCGGAAATCGCGCACCCAATCGTCCTCATTTTTGGCGTTAGAGATATAGTCGATCGTCTTTTCGGTAAGACCACGCCCCGCGTCGAGTTCGTAGTGCTCGGGAAAGGAAAAATCGCCCTTCGTTCGATCGGCGGAGACGGCTTCGATGGTGGATGAGTCAGACATGGATAGGAAAGGGGTTGGCTGGTTATGCCGCGGCGGACTGAGAGGCCTTCTGAAGGCGCGTGACTTCATTGATCCATTTGGCGTTGGGACGCGTCTGGACCGGAGGAAGTGGCTCGGCGGCCTTTTCAAGGGCATCGAGCTTGGCCTGAGCTTCGCACCGCAGTTTTGGGTAAAGCCGGGTTTCGTCCGCGCCCTGGACGGAGACATCCAGATCCGGGCACAAGCCACGATAGACTGCTGCCTTCTCGTCCCATTCAACCCACAGATGATAGCGGTCAACGGGACAAGGCGGATTCTTCGGGCCGTCGGTCCGCGGCATCCGCTTCCCGGTCACGGGGCGAACCAGCGGTTCTGGCAGCGGATCCCCCTCTTTCAGGTGGTAGTCCACGCAGTCTTCCAGGTTGAGAAGCAGTTCGAGATAGAGTGTTTCGAGATTGTTGTCCGAATCGTGAAAGCAGGAGAAGAGATCGGGACACCAAGCCAGGTAGAGCTGGTCTTCATCGCTCCACTCGATCCATTTGTGGTATTGATCTCCGGGTTTCATCAGTCCTTGGTTTATCAGTCCTTGGTTTTATCGATCAGATCGCGAACCTGTTTTTCCAAATACGGCCGGGCGTCGTCATTGTCTTTTCCTGGTACAATAGCCGCCTCAGAAATTTTCTGGTGCTTGAATTTGCGATGCGAACCCTTGCCGCCGGAAACCAGGTAAAACCCGGCTTTCTTGAGGTCCTTGACCACGTCGCGAATTTTCCGGGGCATATCATGCCGGCACAGGCTCCTCCTTCAGCCAATCGTAGCCTTTTTCCTCCAATTCCAGCGCTAAATCCTTCCCGCCGGTTCGCACGATTTTTCCGTTGGATAATACGTGCACGAAGTCCGGCTCAATATAGTCGAGCAGCCGCTGGTAGTGGGTGATGAGCAAGAATCCGCGGCCGGGCGACCGCATGGCGTTGACGCCGTCGGCAACGACTTTTAGCGCGTCGATATCCAGGCCGGAGTCGGTTTCGTCCAAAACGGCGTATTTCGGCTCCAGCATGGTCATTTGCAGGATTTCGTTGCGCTTTTTCTCCCCGCCGGAAAAGCCTTCGTTGACGGCGCGGCCGGTGAATTTGCGATCTATGCCCAGTTCGTCCATTTTGGCGTACATGTGCTTGTAAAATTGCACCGCGTCGATGTCCTCACCAACCGGCAAACGCGCTTGAAGCGCCTCGCGGAGAAAATTGGCGTTGGTCACTCCGGGAATTTCGTAAGGGTACTGAAAGGCGAGAAAAAATCCGGCTCGCGAACGTTCGTCCACGTCCATTTCCAGCAGATTTTCCTCATCCATGGTCACTTTACCCGCGGTAACGGCGTAATCTTCGTGCCCAGCCAAAACCTTGGCCAAAGTGCTCTTTCCAGAGCCGTTCGGGCCCATGATGGCGTGCACTTCGCCCTTGGGAACCTCAAGGGTCACCCCATTCAGAATGGGTAGACCATCGACGGTTGCCTGGAGGTTGGTGATTTTAAGGGAGTCCATACGTTTGCGAAAAAAGTGGCGGCAATGCTAGGCGGGTTCGTCATCTTGGGCGGCGCAGTTGGCGCAAAGGCCTTTCATGGCCACCTCCATCATCTCGATGTGCGAGCCTTCCGGCACTTGCCACGCGGCTAACGGCGCCTGGGCTTGCATGGGTGCCACGTCTTGAACCTGGCCGCAGTTGCTGCAAAAAAAATGGGCGTGATCGTGCAAATTCGGGCAATAGCGCGATGGCTCGCGGTCCACGTTGACTTGCTTGACCAATCCGGCGTCGTTGAGCGTTTCCAGGCAGTTGTAGACCGTGGCCAGGGAAATTCCGGGCATGTGCGTCTTGCTGCGCAGGTAAACTTCGGTGGCCGTGGGATGGTCCCGTTTTTCCATCAGCACGTCGTAGACGACCTTGCGCTGCTTGGTCATGCGAAAACCGGCGCGGGGCGAGTTGGACTCGGCGTTGGGGAGGCTTTCGAGGTCTTGTCGCAGCTTGGAAGGAGGCATCGGCGCATCGTAGAGCGGGCCGAATTGAGATCAAGAATTATTCTAAATAAAATCTAGAGCCCCGGCGCCGTCTTCCTCTTCTCCGCCGTTTTTTGCGATAGTTTGGCACCGTTTGATGTCCAATTTCCCCGACGCCAGTTGCGGGATTTCGCTCACGTTGATGATTTGCTTGGGAATCCACAGACTGGGCAGTCCCTCGTCCAATAGCCGGTAACGCAGCTCGGTGGAGTCGATTTTCGGCACGGAACTGAGCATCACCAGCGCCTCGCCCTTGGATTCATCCGGAATCCCGACGATGGCGATTTGCCGGTCGCCGCCGGAATCGACCCCCAGTTGCCGGTTGACGGATTCTTCCACCGTTTCATGCGGCACCATCTCGCCGGCGATCTTTGAAAACCGCGAAATCCGGCCCTCGATGTAAAGGAAGCCGTCCTCGTCCATGCGCCCGATGTCGCCGGTGCGCAACCACGTGCCGTGGAGCATTTCCTCAGTTTTTTCCGGCTGATTGAGGTAGCCGCCGAACACGTTGGGCCCGCTGAGCCAAATCATCCCGGTTTCGTGGAGCGGCAGGGGTTCGTCGGTTTCAGGATCGGTGATTCGCAAGGAAATTCCAGGGATCAACTGCCCCACGGAGCCTTGCCGGTGGGTTGGCAGCACCGGCCCGGCGTCTTGCTCGGGATCCGGCAAATTGACGTTGGTGACGGGGGAGGTTTCCGTCAGCCCGTAGCCTTCCAGGACCGGTTTGCCGAATTTTTTCTGAAAATCCTCGGCAACCTTGGACGGCAGCTTTTCCGCGCCGGTCACCACCAGCTTGAGCGAGGCGAGTTGCTCCGGTTTGGCCCTGCGCAGGTAACCGCGCAAAAACGTGGGCGTGGCGACGAGCAGGCTGACTTTTTGCTCCTCGATCAATTGCGCCAGCTTGGGCGTTTCCAGCGGCGTGGGGTAGGTGACCAGGTTCACGCCCTCAATGACCGGATACCACATGGTGACGGTGCAGCCAAAGCTGTGGAAAAGCGGCAAGCAGCCTAACGCGCTGTCCTGGGAGCCAAGCTGCAACCGGCTGGAAAACTGGTTCACATTGGCCAAAACGTTGCGGTGAGTCAGCGCCACGCCTTTGGGATCGCCGGAACTGCCGCTGGTGAAGAGCAACACCGCCTCGCGGCCGTTGCCTTTGCGCGGAATTCCCAGCATGTTGGCCAAAATCCCCGCCGGCAGGATTTTGCTCGCCACCAGCCACAGGATGATCTTGGGTTTTAGCTCCGGCAGCGTGCGTTCCAGAAAAATCAGCTGCCTGGTGGGCGGCCAGGGAAAATTCTGGGTTTTGCGCACGAAAGGATCGGCGGTGATGAAGCGGTCCAGCTCCGCGCGCTCGATCGACGACTTCACGGCGGCCTCTCCTGCGGTGAAATTCAGGTTTACCGGCGTTTTTCCCGCGAAAAGCACCGCGATGTTCGCCAGCAACCCGCCCGTGCCCGGTGGCAGCACGATTCCCACGCGCTCCTTCTGTGTTTGCAGCTTGATGTGCTTGCTCAGCGCGATCGCCGCGGCTAGAAGCTTGTCGAACCCCGTCGTTTTGTCCTGAAACCCGTCGTAAACGTGGTTTGCCGACGCGTGTTTCTTCAGCCCCAGCAGCAGCGCGTAAGCCAGGTGCAAATCCAGCGCCGGGCGAGCTTCAAACGCGGTTTGGCCCGCCAAATGCAGGTTTTCCTGGTAAACAGCCAAATTGGCTTCCGCGCCTTCGGTCAGCGGGCCGAAACAAAACACGATCTTGCGCCTCGATCCGGCTTGCTCGATGGCCAGCCGCGTTTCGTCCGGATGATCGACAAACAGCGGCATCGTGTTCGTTTCGCTCTTCAACAGATAGCTGAGCGTCTTGCTGGGAACACCGGTTAGGGCGCCCGTCCGCGTCGAGGCCCGGCCGGGGATGAAAATCACCAAATCGCCCCCGGAAACGTTCGCTTGGATCTGCTCCCGAAAGGTTTCGAGGTGCTCGTCGTCCACGGCGAATTCCAGCGCGGAAACGTCGTCTTTTTCCAGGTGAGCCTGCAACAACCCGTCAAAAACCGCACCTTGCTCCACCAGGTAAGTGATGCCGCGCCCGGTCAGTTGATCTTCGAGCACCAGCAAGTCGTGAAAGCTGAGAAAATTGGGCACAATGAGCGCTCCGCCGTCCGGGATGTGCTCTTTGCCCAAAACGAAGACGTTGTCTTTGGTTTCGGCCATGGAGTGAGGTGAGTTTGGTGGAAAATCGGGACGTTCCAACACACCGTTAGCCTAAAATCACCCTCCCGCCAACGATCGAGGCAAATACTCGCCCGCGCAGGCTAGGAGCTGTCGGACTTAGAACGGCTGGCGGCGAAAATCGAGGTTCGAGCCAAAATTTTCATGAGTTTGAGGACTTTATGAGGACATAAGGGACGAAAACGAAGGGAAATTTGGGCCGAATCCTCGACTTTCGGCGCCAGGCGAGCTAAGTCCGACAGCTCCTAGGATTTCCCAAACAACTCTTCCAGCGCCAACTCCTTGCCCGGCGCGACGACATCAGCGGGCACTTTTGCGTCGCCGGCAAACTCCACCGTCGGTTCTCCCTGCCGGTGGCGGAACAACTTGCGCAACGCGGAGCTAACCAGCCAAACTTCGTCCACACCCACGGCAAAATACTCATCGACTTTGGTCATCACATCCTCCCATTTTTTTCGTGGGGACATGATTTCAACCATCAACTCCGGAGCGACGACCAACGCAGCCTTGTCGTCGGGCTGTGCTTTCAGCCGTTCTCTGGAGATGAAGGCCAAGTCAAATTTCCGGATCGATTTGCCGCTGATGACGATTCCAGCTTTTCGTTCAACCTGCTGTGAAAATTTTGGGTCTGCGACCTGACTGATCCAACGTTTTGCCTTGAATTTGATCGGTAAGGCGACTGTCAGCATGAAACAACTTTACGTCGGTCCAAGCTGTCGGCAACTCCCGAAATCAAACTGCCGCCAGCGCATCCAGCAAATACGCGCTGGGCCGAAAGTGCTCGATCAAAATCTCCCGCTGATCGCCGCGTTTCATCCGGACCTGCGCGATGTCGAAATTTGGCGTTTTGTGCGGGGCGAAGAGGATGTCGTCGTGGGTCGAATTTTCGTGCTTTTTGAACATTTCCGGCACGATGTCGCCACCCAGGTGATCGTCGCGGCCCGTGGCCAGGTGACAGGTGCCGAGCACTTTCTCATCCTGGATGTCCGCACCGGAAACCGGCAAAACCTGGGTCCCAAAGCCCAGTTCGCCCAGCGTGCCGGTCATGGGATCGTCGGCCAGGCGCTGGTTGTGGGCGTCGATCGTGGCTTGGTCGCCTTCGATTAGGGTCGCCTTCACGATGTCGCGATCGACGACTTTCAGCCTCCCGAGCGTGCCGTCGGCGTATTTCATGGGGAAAAAGCCGTTGGCGCTCACGGGGACGAAATAAACCTCGCCAGCCGGCAAATTGGCCACGTCCGGGGTTTTTCCCTTGCAGAGGCCGTGGCTTTTTTGGGCTTCTTGAGCGTCCAAATCCAGGTTCGCGGTCAAAATCGTGCCGTCTTCCAAACCGAAGTCGATTTCGATGGAATCTGCGCCGGTCATCGCCAAACGCAGCTTTTCGGCGTCGGCGCTCACCTCATCGTAGTCGACGGCCAGGCCGGTGCTCAAAATCACGTCGTTGAGCCCGTGCATCGTCGCTCCGCGGAAGCCGAATTCCTTGCATTTGGTGGTGAGCGGCGCCGTGGCCGAAAACGTGGAGATGCACAGGATCACGTCGTAATTCGGGTAGACGTCGCGGTCCAAACTCCGCGTTTTCCCGGCCTCATCCACGCATTCGTCGCACAAATCCAGGTTGGAGCCGTGGGTCATGGGAAAGGCGAACATTTCGCCGCCGGTCATCCCCAGTTCCGCCAATCCACCGTCCTTCAAACCCAGGTAAAACTCCTGGAACGCCTTTCGTTGCACTTCGTGGCCCGGGGCATCCAGAAAGCCGAACCCCCGCATGAGCGACAGGTCTTCCAGATCGATGAGGATGCAGGTTCGGCAGCCTTGGGTGGGCTCAAAAACCGTGCCGAGCAGGCGGGTGAGGCTGAACTCCGGAAACGTGCGTTTGGCCGGGTCGATGATGATCCTGGGGGCGTCGATGATAGGGGGCATGAGAGGTAAAGGCGGTGCTTTGTCGAGCGTTTCTTGGCGAAAAGCGCGCCTTTCACCGCGTTGGACTTGCCAACTCAGTCGCCACGGGCGAGAACTTCCTTTCAGTGGACGGCGACAACATCATCCAATTTTCCACCGAGAAAAAACTCGTGCTCATCACCGGGTGCACCCGCGGGTTGGGCCGGTCCATGGCCGAAGGGTTCGCCGCCCGGGGCGACACGGTCGTGGGTTGCGGGCGATCGCAGGTCGATTTGCACGAATTGCGCGAAGATTTGGGCGAGTCCCACCGCTTCTTCCAAATCGACGTGACCGAGGACACCAGCGTGGAGGTGCTTTGCGAGCAAGCCGTCAACAGCGTCGGCGTCCCGAATTTGGTGCTCAACAATGCCGGGGTCATCAACGACAACGCCCCGCTTTGGGAGATTAGCGACGATGAATTCAGCGAGGTGATGGATGTGAACCTGAAAGGCACGGCCAGCGTCATTCGCCACATCGTGCCCTACATGATCGAGGCCGGCCAACCCGGTGTCATCGTGAATTTCAGCTCCGGTTGGGGGCGCTCCACCTCGCCGGAAGTGGCCCCGTATTGCGCCACGAAATGGGCGATTGAGGGCTTGAGCCAGGCTCTGGCCCAGGAATTGCCGGCCAATTTGGGCGTGGTGGCATTGAATCCGGGCATCATCGATACCGAGATGCTGCGCAGTTGTTTTGGGCCCAGCGCGGGCAGCTACGTCAGCGCCAAGGAGTGGGCCCGGACGGCGGTTCCGTTTCTCGTGAATTTGACGCCGAACGACAACGGGAAATCGCTCAACGCGCCGTAGCAGGCTTACCGCGGGGAGGTCCAAAAATCGCGAGAAGCGCAGGTTTTGCGAAAAAATATTGCGAAACTCAATAATTTCCATATTTTAGACGCATACCAGTTCGAAACCTCATTTTTCACGCTCACCATGTGGAACCCTCATTCCCAGCTCCCGGCCGTTTCTCAAGAAAAGGCGCCTACGCTTCCCCACCGCGGTAAAGTGCTGTCCGTTTTCGGCGCTTGGCCGGAAGTCGTTCAGTTTTCGCTGGTTTTGGACGAGTTGGATCGCCGTCCCGGGCTACAAACCGTCAATTTGTGCACGTCGCGAGCCTTTGCGCAGTCGACTGCCGTGCCGGTGGAATTCCGCGTGAGCATCGACTACGAATTGGACGCGATTCAGCCGAATCAACCCGCCAACACCGTGTTGGGACGCTTGTTGAGCCAGTTGGACCTCATTTTGGAGGCCGAGCAGCCGAATTTGGTGCTGGTTCAAGGCGATAGCATCAGTGCGCTGGCGGGTGCAATGGCCGCGTTCAACCGGCAAATCCGCGTGGGCCACATTGAAAGCGCAAACCAGGCCGGCGCGGTTGGAACAGAGACGAAAAATGCCCTCCTCATCCGGCAAATCGCCGCGGCGCGCCTTTCCGCACCCGTGCGCCCGGAGCGTTCTCCCGACCAGCGCGAAAACCGGCCCACGGCGGCGGCGTCTCCCATCTTCATGAGCGGAAATCCCGCTGCCGACACCCTCAGCCAGATGACTCCCAGCACCGGAATGTCGCCGCTGGTGCAGCATTTGCTTCGCGTCACCACCGGCGCCAAACGCATGGTCCTCAGCGCCCAAAATCTGAACCGCTTCGGCTGCGATTTGGCGGCGAATTTCGACACGATTCGCGAATTTTTGCTCTGCCACCCGACCGTGAGCCTCATTTTTCCCGTTCAACCCAGCGCACCCGTCAGGCAACTGGCCAACGACTTTTTCGGCGATTTGCCCAACGCGCACCTCGTCCCGCCGCTGTCGTATCCGGATTTCGTCCGCTTGCTCCAACACGCTTGGCTGATTTTGAGCGATTCCGCCGCGATTCGCGAAAAAGGCCCAGGATTCGGCAAACCCACGCTGCTCATGCAACCCGGCGAGAGCCCGCAAACGCTGGCCCGCCGCCTGGCACAAAGCTTTGCCAACGGTTGGGTCAAAAATCGGGAAAATCCGGCCGGCCCCGCCAGCGGAACGAACATCGCCGACGCCGTTTGCGAGTTGATCGGGTGAACCCGCGGTAAACTGGCAAAAATCCCGCGCCGGCGCCAACCGCGCTTGAAACTCGGCGGCCTCACACTAACGTGGCGCCAGTGACCAACGTGTTTTCAACGCTCAAAGAACGGGGCTTCGTCAAGCAAACCACCGACGAGGCAAAAATCGCCGAAATCCTCGAAGCGGGAGAGGTCACTTTTTACGTCGGGGTCGACGCCACTGCCGACAGCATGCACGTGGGCCATTTGATGCCGGTCATGGCCATGTCTCACCTCCAGCGCGCCGGCCACAAACCCATCGCCGTGGTGGGAGGCGGCACCAGCATGGTGGGCGACCCCACCGGCAAAACCGAGATGCGCCAAATGCTCTCGCGCCAGGCCATCGATGCCAACGTACGCGGCATAAAATCTCAGTTTCAGCGTTACCTGGATCTGGATGGCGGGAAGGGCGCTTTTGCCAACAACGCGGATTGGTTGCTGGACCTGGGATACGTCGATTTTTTGCGCGAAATTGGCCGGCATTTCCGCGTTAACGAGATGCTGCGCATGGAAACCTACAAAGCACGGCTCGACCGCGAAGACGGGCTCAGTTTCATCGAGTTCAACTACCTGCTGCTCCAATCCTACGACTTTTTGCGCCTCTACCAGGACCACGGCTGCACCTTGCAATTCGGCGGGGACGATCAGTGGTCGAACATCCTCGGCGGGGTCGATCTCGTCCGGCGCGTGGAAGGCGCTGAGGTCTACGGAGCGACCATTCCGCTCCTCACCACCGCTCAAGGCGTCAAAATGGGCAAGACCGAAAAAGGCACGGTTTGGCTGGATGTGCAACGAACCCAGCCCTACGAATTTTTTCAGTTTTGGATCAATACCGACGACCGCGACGTGGAACGTTTTCTCGGGCTGTTCACCTTTTTGCCCATGGATGAGGTGCGCCAACTCGGCGCCTTGCAGGGTGCGGAAATCAACGAAGCCAAGCGCGTGCTCGCCTACGAAGCCACGGCCCTAACCCACGGCAAAAAAGAGGCTGAGAAAGCCAAAAACGCCTTTGCCGACGCCAAAAAAGGCGGGGGCGATCTCTCCGCGATTCCCTCCACCGTCATCGAACCTTCCCGGCTTCAGGAAGGCATTCCCGTACTCGATCTTTTTGCCGAAACCGGCCTCGCCAAGTCCAAAAGCGAAGCCCGGCGGCTCGTGCAGCAAGGCGGCGCCTACATCAACGGCGACGGCGTCGCATCCATTGACGTGGTGGTCGACTCCAGCCTCGTACGCGATGGGGCGATTTTGCTGCGCTTCGGCAAGAAGAAGTACCACCGGGTGGTTCCCGGCTAAGGCTGTTGGCGGTGGCGAAAATCAAGCTCCCACACAGCAACAGGTGTCCAAAAAAGTGGGTACAAAGTGAGAACGTGGAAAATGTTGCGCCACTCATCGTGAGCCATAACTCCCTGATAATGAATGGCGCGCCCGGAAGGATTCGAACCCTCAGCCTTCTGATCCGTAGTCAGACGATCTATCCAGTTGATCTACGGGCGCAGTTTGCCACATTTTGGCGGCGAAGAAGCGGGTAGGTTGCACGCTTCCCTTTCCGAAGCAAGAATTTTCTCAATTCGTTTGGCAAAGTGAGAAGAAAAGGTTGCTACATTGTTAGGGCAGGCTAATAGTCGGGCCTGTGGAATTAGACGATCTCCAAGATTTTCTCGCCCAATCTCCTACGGCGCGGCTGCTTCGGGCCCAAAATGGGGCGTTCATCTTGCATTTCTTGTTCCTTCAGTTCAAAAAAGAGCAGCGCATCACTATCCCGCAGGATCAGTTGTTGGCCGATCTCACCGACTATCAGGCGACGGTTCGCGAGAAACATCCGGATGCGTTGGGGGAGGAGCCGCTGGATTATTTGAATGCCTGGTGCAAGCCGGATACGCGGTATCTGCAGCGCTTTTTTCAGGGCTCGAGCGAGGAGCCCGTTTACCAGCTAACCGCGCATACGGAGGCGGCGTTGCGATTTGCCCGGGAGTCGGTGGCGCGGGACGATCAGTTTGTGGGAGCGGAGAGCCGCGTGCTGGCGATCGTGGAAACCTTGCGCGAAATCGACATTTTTTCGGGCGAAGATGCCGATAGCCAGGTGGCTGCGTTAGAGGAGGAGCGGGACAAGGTGCAGGCGGAGATCGACCGGATTCGCCAGAGCGGTGACGCTAAGACCTACGATCGCTCTCAGATTCGCGAGCGATTTCACTTTGCGATCGATCTTTTGCAGCGGGTGTTGAGCGATTTTCGCAAGGTGGAAGATAAGTTTAAGGAAATTACCCGCGAGGTTCAGGATTTGCAGATAGCAGGAGAAAATAAGGGTGATTTGCTAGAGTTTGTGATGAATTCAGAGTCGGTGCTGAAGGAGTCCGACCAGGGCAAGAGTTTTTACGGTTTCGTCAATCTAATACTATCTCCAACGCGGCAGCGAGCGTTGCGCGAACTCATCGAGAGCGTGCGCCGCATTCATCAGGTGGAAGACAACGAGGAGGAGTTGGAGATGCTGCGCAATATGATACCCGCGTTAACCGCAGAGGCGGAGCAAGTGATGCAGACGAATCAGCGTTTGTCTTCATCAATCCGGCGGTTCCTGGATGGCCGCGTGGCGGACGAACGGCGTCAGGTTGCGCTCACGATTGAAGAAGTATTGAATCAGGCGCGTCAGGCGCGCAATGCGCCGCCGGAAGATAGCGTGGGTTTGGAGGTGGAGGAAGGTTTCCGGCCTTATGTTGCCTTTAGCCGGTCGTTTTGGTCTCCAGCGGCCGAAGTCGACGCGGTAGCGCTGGAAGTCGCGGAAGCTGGAAGCGATGAATTGGACGAGGCATTTGACCTGTTTTCACAAATGCGGCGCTTGGATTGGAAGGGGATGCGCGAATTGATTGGCAATGCAACGAAGCTTGCGGATTCGGTTTCGCTTCCGCGGTTGTTAGAGGATCACCCGCCGGAAAGCGGCGCTGTGGAAGTGCTGGCTTACGTACAGATTGCTCAGGACGACGATCATGTAATTATTCCGGAAGAAATGGACGAAATCGTGCTGCCGGACGATTTATCACATCCCCGCAAGCGTGTTATGCGCGTGCCGCGCGTTGTGTTTCGTTCAACCGTAAACGCTTAGCTTATCAGCTTGGACTTTTTGCTCGAACCCCACCTTCCATGGCTCATTTACCTGAATATCACGAATCTACCGTTCCCGCTGTGCGGCTCTTGCAGGGCGCGGTTTACGCCGATGACTCAAAAACCTGGGATTTGCTGATGGCAAATCGTACACGGCTGGAAACTTACTTCGGGCGCGTTGGTTTGTTGATGGTGGTCGATGAGCCGGAGGGCTTTGCCTATTTGCGCCAAATTGAAGAAGAGGAGTTGCCTGACGGCTATGATAATATGCCCAAATTGATCCGGCGCAGCCGGTTGGGATACGATGTTACGTTGTTTAGCGTGCTGTTGCGCGATGAATTGCGCCGTTTTGAGGAGCAAAACGTGGATTCAGAGCGTTGCGTGGTCGATTTGGGCGATCTGCAGGCCAGGATGATGGAATTGCTCCCCGACAGAGAGGATGAAGTCCGCGTACGCCGCAAATTCGACCATTTATTGCTTCGTGCGCAGGAGTTGGGATTTCTTCGCAAGCTCAATACCCAGCCGGTCGCTTACGAAATCCGCCCAATCATCAAAGCGCGCATCACCGCCGAGTTGTTGGAAGAACTCAAGCAGCAATTCAAAGATCACGCAGAAAGGAAGACGACCAAGGCGGAAACCGAGGTCGGACTTCAAAGCTAACCCTATCACCATGGACGACAATTTCATTTCCACGGGCTTGCCCGGTTATCGGTTGCACAAGGTGCAAATCATGAACTGGGGAACGTTTGATTCCTCAAAAGGACAAATCCACACCATTCGTCCAACGGGGCGCACGTCCCTGTTGATCGGCCAAAACGGCAGCGGAAAATCGACGATGGTGGATAGCGTGCTAACACTGCTAGTCCGGCCGGGTGTCCGCAACTACAACGTTGCCGCCGGATCGAGCGGAAAGAAGCGCGAGCGCGATGAGCGTTCTTATCTTATGGGCGCCTACGGGCACGCCAGTTCCGATGCGGAAAACAAAGCATCCACGCTATATTTGCGGAAAGAAGGCCGGCATTTGAGCGTTTTGCTTGGTTTCTTTCAAAATACGGATACCGGGAAGGGTTTTACGATTGCGCAGGTGCTTTATTCCGGTGCGGACGGAAAAGTGGAGAAGCTGTTCTGCTTTGCCAAGGAAGAAAAAGATATTGCCGGCGATTTTGCGGATATCAACGCCGTGGATCAAATCTCCAAAAAACTGGATGCCCGCGGATTTAAGACGACTAAGACCTTTGCACAGTATCACAAGTGGCTCATCAATGAGGCGAACATGCGTCCCAAGGCCATGGATGTGTTCAACCAGACGGTGGCGGTAAAGGACATTCGCAGCCTCACGGAATTTATCCGCGATCACATGCTGGAAGGGCAGAATTGGAAGGAGCGGATTGATGATATTCTAAATCATTTTCAGCAATTGTCAGATGCACACCGGATGTTGGTGGATGCGCGGGAGCAGGCTGTGGCGTTGCAGCCCATTTCGCAGAAGGGCGCAGAGTTTCGGCGATTGAGAGCGGATCTCGATAGCCGCGAGCACATTGAGAAAGCTTGCGATGCTTATTTTCGCGTGAAAACGGTGGATCTGTTCTCCAAGAAGCGCGAAGAGCGCTTGGTGGAGGGTGAGCGGGTTTCGGCGGAGCTGGAGGTTCTAAACCGCCAAATCGAAGAAAATGAGCAACAAATCCGGCGTTTGCAAAACGACGTCGAAAATTCCGGCGGAGAGCGGTTGCGATCGTTGCCGTTTTTGTTGGAGCAGAAGCATGAAGACTCAAAACGGAGACGAGAACGCGCTAATCGCTATCGCAAAGCCCTGGAGAAGACCGGATTGACGTCGGTAGTCGCAGACGACCCGAGCTTTAAGACGGCGGCCGAATCGCTGTCCACGCTTCGGCTCGAAACCGAGCAGGAGGTGCAGCGATTGGAGGAAGGCAAGCTCAATAGCGCGATTCGCGCCCACAAGATGGAAGTCCGCCGAGACGAACTGAAAGTGGAGATTCGCACCCTTCAGGAGCGTGGATCCAACTTGCCGGAGAGCCACCAGCAATTTCGGCGTCAACTATGCTCCGACCTAAACCTGGAAGTTAGCGAGTTGCCGTTTGCTGCTGAATTATTTTCGGTAAAGGAACAGGAAACCGACTGGACCAGCGCTGCGGAAACGGCGTTGCGCGCCTTTGGGCTGAGTCTTCTCATCCCTGCGGAGCATTTCCCCGCGGTTAGCCAATATATCGACGAAATTTCGCTGCGGGAGGGCGGGAAAGAGGGTTTGCAAGTGGTCTACCATCGGGCGGGCGAAGTTCAAACGGACGGTGGAATCGCAAATGATCCAAGCAATCCCTCGCTGTTGTTGAACAAGCTGGAATACAAGGAAAATCATCCGTTGATTGCTTGGGTTAAAGCGGAATTGGCACATCGCTACAACTATACTTGCTGCGATTCCTACGAGAGCTTCAGCGGCTTGCGCGCTATGGCGATAACCCGGGGTCGTCACGTTAATTTGGGCCGGGGATGGCACGAAAAAGACGAGAGAGACCTGGTTTCTGACCCGCGCCACTACATATTAGGCTGGAACAACGAGGCAAAACTGACCGTATTACGCAAGGATCTGGCTACAACCGAAGAAGATTTGCAGCGCATCCACGTGGAAATGGCCCAGCACGGCGATCAGGTGGAAAATCTGCGTGCCCGCGAGGAAGCGATTCGCCGAGCGCAAGAGATTCGCGTGTATGCAGAAATCGACCACGAATCCATCGATCGCGAATTGGCGGAATTGCGCCGGGAAAAAGAGATGCTGGAGACCTCTAACGAAGCCGTTAGCGCCATGACCAGCCAGTTGAGCGCCGCAACCGCGCGCAAGCAAGAATTGAAGGGCAAGGAATCGCAATTGATCAAGCGCATGGGCGTTATGGAGCGCGAAATTACCCAAGCCAACGAGTTGCTGGAAGCTAGCCAGCGGCGCATCCAACTCATTGGTGAGGAGGGCGATTTTGAGAAGCAATCGGAGCTGTTCCCGAGCATTGAGGACGACCTGCTGGGCGCCGGAATCGTTTTAAGCCCGGAGACACTGCTGGAACAGGAAAACGCCTACACTGCCGACCTCCGTCAGGCGATTGACACTACGCGGGAAAAGCTTGCGCCGGTGGAAAAAGCGCTGCTTCAGGCGATGAGCCGATTTTTGCGTAAATTCCGCCAGTTCGAGCACGAATTGCGCGACGATCCATCTTATCTGGATGATTTCATCAACCTGCATTCCCGGTTGGAGCAAGAAGATTTGCCAAAGCACGAGCAAAGCTTCAAGGAACGGCTGAACGAGAAAGTGACGACGGAGATCGGCATTTTAAACAATCAGCTTGATAACGAGCGGGAAGGAATCCTGACACGAATCGAAACCCTAAACCGTTGCCTGGAGACAATCGACTACGACGCGCAAGACGGCACGTTTATGCAGCTAGAGCCGAAACCGGTGAGGGACGCGGAGATTGCCGAATTTCAGCGTCTTATGCGGGAATGCCTAGCGGACGCTTTTGAAGGAAATTCCGAGGCGGACGAGGCCAGGTTTGCACGCATCGAAGGATTGATCGAGCGATTGCGCGAAGACTCACGCTGGCGGGAAAAAGTGACCGACGTGCGGCGTTGGTTCGATTTCGGGGCTCGGGAAACCGTGCGCGCGGATGGCGCCGAACGCGGCTACTATTCAGACAGCATGGGCCAGTCCGGCGGAGAGAAGGCCAAGCTCGCTTTCACCATTTTGGTCGCCGCGGTCGTGTATCAATTCGGCATCGATCCGGAGGCGTCGCAGAGCGACCGTTTCCACTTTGTTGTCATTGATGAGATGTTCTCCAAGATCGACGACCGCTATGCTGAATACGCGCTACGCTTGTTTGAGAAATTTGGCCTTCAGCTCCTCATCGTGGCGCCGTTTGACGCTAAAGCAAAGGTGACCGAACCGTTCGTGGACTACTATATTCACGTGGTGAAAAAGAATAATCGTTCCCGCGTTCTCACCATGACCGCGGGAGAGTTTAGCGAGCGATTTGGAGAGGAGGCGCCAACCGTAAAACGGCGCTCGGTTCCGCAGGAGGCCGCACCTGAAGAAAAGCTGTCCCTGGATGCGTAACGTTATCGCTAAAAGTCAAAAAAGCGCGTATCGACCGCTTTTCCATCCTTGAGCAGCCACATATCTTGCGCGTCGAGAAAATGATGCGCCGCGGTGAAGGAAAAGAGCTCCGCGTTGCGCATTTCCACCTCCAGGCGAATCACTTTGTCCACCACATCGCCAAGCGAAGCGTTTTTCCAGCGCAACTCCTCGTCGAAGACCGATTTCCGGCTCAGCGGCACGGAATCCGCGAACGAAAATCCCGCGATCGGCTGGCTTTTTTCGTCGGTTAGCTGAAATCGCGCCTCACCATAGCGCGCATCCGCGTTGATGGTGATTTTCGGCTCCCAAATCGCCAACGGCTTGGTTTGGAACCGCGCAAAATCGCCGCGGCCGCGCAGGAACATGTAGCCGTCGCGCCGCAGGGTGTGAAGCTCGATGGTTTTCATCGGCTCATCCGTCTGACGCTGGGCGCGGGATTCCAGGCCGTGCGCGGCTTTGGCTGCCTCCGAGTAAATGCGCACCTCCTCACCGGTTTCCACAATTCCCGCGGGACGCAGTTGGAGGCATCCGGGCTGTCCCAGCGGGTTGAGCTTCAAAAACGGCTCCCGCTTGCCGCGAAACCAGCGCACGCCATCGTAGCTGAAGGCCAACTGCACATCCATGACGCCGAAAAACTGGTTGAAACTGCCCACCGGCCGGCTGCTGGAGTTATGGAAGATCCAAAGCAGGCCCACGTAACTTTCGCCGCAACGCGCGACCGGCATCCCGTACATCCCGATGGGTCCGGCGGTGTCGAGCGGGTCTGGCTGGAAGAGCAATTCCGGCTCGCTCCAGTTTGTGAAGTCGTCGCCGTCGGTAAAGCGGATGCATTGGCGCCGGTCGCCCCAACCGGGCCTAACCAACATACCGTAGCGCTCTTTTTGCCAGTGGCGGTAGACGAAAATGGGGGGTTCCGGGCGCCAACCGGGAAAATCCCAGGCATACTCCGGTTTCTCCTCCCAGCGCAGGCCATCGCGCGAAACGTGGGTGATGCCCGCGGACATGTAGCGCTTCTCCCCCTCCGCAGCGGCCAATTCATGCCAAGCGTGGTTGGGATCCGCCTTGGCGCGCGGAAACGTCTCCGCTGCGTGTTGCCGGGCCCAAACCTTGAACGGGAACCCGTCCGCCGCATCGGGATCCACGAAGACCCCGCCGGCGCCGGCTCCCGGGATGGTGTGAACGTGGTTCGGCGCCAATTTTTCCCCTGGCGGCGCGATCGAAGGTTGGGCGAGCGGCTCCCAATGATAGCCGTCCGGGCTTTCGGCCAGCATCATCGTGTAGGGGCTCCATTTGGCGGAGTAAACCATGCGCCACTTGCCGGATTCCGCGTCTTTCCAGACCACGGGAAAGTTTCCGCCGCGCTTGCCGTCCTCAAACGGATCGAGGTAACTGGCTTCCGGGCGCCAGGTTGGCTCGCCTTGAACCAGGTCCACGTTGTCCCAGTAGTCCAGCTTTGCCAGGTCCCAAAAAAGCAGCCGCCGTGGGGCTTTGGGCTCGGGAGTAGGGGCGCTGATGGCGGGTTTGAGCGCGGAAGCGGCGATCGGCCCCGCACCTGCGGCGTGAAAGAAGTGGCGACGGTTCATGTGGCTGAGTTTTGGGGT
Organism: Verrucomicrobiales bacterium; assembly: GCA_965224535.1. Classification (GTDB taxonomy): domain Bacteria; phylum Verrucomicrobiota; class Verrucomicrobiia; order Verrucomicrobiales; family DEV007; genus JBCDHN01. The sequence continues at coordinate 2,946 of CBDCZR010000018.1, read as the reverse complement.
TATTTCAGGGGCCAACCGGGTAACTCACCGCAAGCCTGAAGCGCCAGGACGGCGAACGCGCTGCCGGTGTTGGAAATCAGATTGCGCGCGTCGGCAACGGGCGAGCGGGTGAACCATTTTCCGCTTTCGCGTTGATTCGCCAGCAACCACTCGATCCCGCGGCGCAAGCGTGGATCGTCGGCGGGGATGCCAAGTTCGCGGGCGATGACGATGACGAGTCCCGTGCCGTAGGCGTCGCCGGTTTTGGTGTCGAGCGGCTCGCCGTCTTCGCGCTCCAGGCCATCCCAATCGGCTAGGAAACTCGAGGTCGACCAACCGCCGCCGGGAAGTTGCAGGGCCAGCAATTCGGTTAGGGTTTCGGCCCGCTGGGCTTCGGTCTGAATGCCGTCCAGGCGCTTGGAACACCAGGCCAGCATCGCGCGGTGGTGCAGCGACTTTGCCGGGTCGTTTTCCAGGTAACCACGAAGCTGGGCAAGCCCCGTGCGGGCCTTCTCCGATTGGGAATAACCATCCGGCGCAACGCCCACGGTCAACGCCGCCAGGGTCACGCCGTAGTGATCGTCGATCTCCATGGGCGCGTAGTTGCAATCCGGCCAACGCCAGCCCCCGTCCTCGCGCTGGACGGTCCACATCGCGTCCAGCGCCTCTCTGGCGGGATCGCTGAGTTTGCCGGTGGTTTGCAGATCGTGAAAGGTCAGGCCGGTGGCCACGACAATGGTCCAGAACCCTTGTTTTTCGTTAGGCGAACGTTTCGCCCAACGCTCGGCCGGGTAGGTTTCGTAAAAAGCGCGAACTTCGCCGGAATCCGCGGATATTTCGGCCAAAGCCGGCCGCGCCATCAGATAGGGCATGTTGGTGTGGCACGTGGCGCAATTTTTGACTTTTTGCCAGGTTAGGGAGGCTCGATCGAGATATCGCGCAGCGTTGGCGGCGGAAAACTCGGCGGCCATTGGCTCGTCCGGGAAGATGGGCTCCAGCTTCTCCGGAACGTCGGCAAGCGTCACCGCGTCTTGCGCGAAAACCGGGGCGCAGCCGGCGAAAAATCCCAGGGCCAAAATCAGGCGAGGTAGGGCGGTCATGAGACACGGTTAGCGCCTGGTGCTCCGCGTTTCAACCGGCAACGTCAACCGAAGGTTTGACAGCCCTGGGTAGCTCCGCACACTGGCCAGATGAAACTAAGCCTCGCCCTTTCCTCTGCCGTGCTCTGGTTGGCCTCGGCTCTCGTGCTTTCCGCTCAGGATCGGCCGCCTAACATTGTGCTCATCATTTCCGACGACCAGAGCTGGACCGACTACGGCTTCATAGGTCACGACGCCATCCAAACACCGAATTTGGACCGGTTGGCCGCGCAAAGCGCCACGTTTACCCGCGGTTACGTGCCCACGGCGTTGTGTCGTCCGTCGCTGGCCACCTTGATCACCGGCCTCTACACCCACCAACACAAAATCAGCGGCAACGACCCCTCGCGCACGCTGGCCGCGCAAAATTCCCCGCAATACGCCAAGCTTCGCGAACGGCTCATTTCACACATCGACAAGCATCCCACGGTTCCCAAAATCCTCGGCAAACGCGGCTATCTCAGCCACCAGAGCGGCAAATGGTGGGAAGGCAGCTTCGCCCGCGGCGGATTTACCCACGGCATGACGCGCGGATTCCCGAAACCCGGCGGCCGGCATGGTGACGACGGGTTGAAGATCGGGCGCGAGGGGATGCTGCCGGTGTTCAACTTCATCACCGAGGCTACCCAACAAAATAAGCCGTTTTTCGTCTGGTACGCGCCGTTTTTGCCTCACACCCCGCACAACCCTCCCGAGCGCCTCCTGAAAAAATACCGCAAACCCGGCCGCAGCGAGTTCGTCGCCAAATATTACGCCATGTGCGACTGGTTTGACGATACCTGCGGGCAACTGGTCAACTTCATCGACGATCGAGGCTTGCGCGAAGACACGCTGATCGTCTACGTGACCGACAACGGCTGGATTCAGAGCAAAAACAAGCGCGGTTACGCCCCGCGCTCCAAACAGAGCCCGAATGAAGGCGGCACCCGCACGCCCATCATGTTCAGTTGGCCCGGCAAGATCAAAACCGGCGTTCGCGCAGACCTTTGCAGCAGCATCGACCTGGTTCCCACCATGCTAAGCGCCGCCGGGGCGCAAATCCCGAAAAATCTGCCCGGCCTGGATTTGATGCCCCAACTGCGCAGCGGCAAGCCGATCGCGCGCGACACGATTTTTGGCGAAGGATGCGCCCACGACATCGCCAACCTCGACAAGCCGGAGGACTCGCTGCTTTACCGCTGGGTCATCGAAGGGCGCTGGAAGCTGCTCCTCACCTACGACGGCGTGGTGGGCCGCTATCAATCCTCGCACCCCCGCACGGAAAAACGGCCGCAGCTCTACGACCTGCTGAGCGATCCTGACGAAACGATCAACGTGGCCAGCGAATACCCGGAGATCGTGGCGCGCCTGGCGAAAAAGATCGAAGATTGGTGGCCGGTTCGCGAGCGCAAGGTGCTTACGAAGTGGCGTTAGGGTGGTTGGCGGGGTTCGGGAAGCGCAATATTTTGACGGTAGCCCTGGAAATGGCGGGTAAACCGTTGTACTATCGGAAACAATGGGGACGGCCGCGGCCGCGTCGCCGCAACCTGTTGAGACTGGGAACCAAGCGAGACGAAGTTCATCTGGCGAGTAGGAGCAGGAAAGGCCCGTGGCGGATGAGTGGCAACAGCATCGTGCAACGCGCGACGTGCAAAACGTGGCTGGCCGAGCAGCAAGTGCCATCGATAGAACAACAATGGGTCTCCATTCGCTACCCTGATGGACCCAAAAAGCCGCAAGGCAAGAAGGGGAAGTCAGCTAAAGCATGACGGATCGGAACCGCCCAGTACGGACCCGTACGCTGGGTGGTGTGGGGGGAGCGGGTTCAAACCCCGCTCCTACCCGATTC
>CBDCZR010000017.1:0-16947 GCA_965224535.1 Verrucomicrobiales bacterium | reverse complement strand
GGGTTGGGAATCGGACATGCGGCCGCATTTTGGACAATTTCGGCCCCGGGTGCAAATCTTTCGTCCCTTCGGTTGATTCCACCCCGGCTTTCGCGCTTGGTCCGTGCTAGCATGATCACCCGCGAAGAGATTGCCCAAATTTTGCGCCAAATCGCCCAGCTTCTCGAGCTGAAGGGCGAATACCCGTTCAAAATCCGCGCTTACCGCACCGGCGCGGAGGCCGTGGAGACGTTCGGCGGCGATTTCATCCAATTGGCCAAGGACAACGAGCTGAAGCCGATCAAGGGAATCGGCGACGCCCTGGCCAAGAAGATCCACGAGTTGGTCACCACCGGGAAAATGGAGTTTTGGGAAAATCTCAGCGCGGAATTCCCGGAATCGATCTTCGAGCTGTTCGAGGTTCAAGGGCTCGGGCCGAAGAAAGCCAAGGCGCTCTACGATGAGCTGGGCGTCGATTCGGTTGCAAAATTGAAGGAGGTCTGCGAATCCGGCGAAGCCGCGAAATTGAGCGGATTTGGGGCCAAAAGCGTGGAAAAAGTGCTCGAGGCCATCGCTTACCGCGAAAGTTTCGCCGGGCGATTCCGGTTGGGCGACGTCGCCGGCCAAGCGCAGGAAATTTTGGACGCGCTACGGGCGCATCCCGAAACCAGCCGCGCGGAAGTGGCCGGCTCCATGCGCCGGGGCAAAGAAACCGTCCACGACCTGGATTTTCTCGTGGCGACGAAAAAACCGCGCGAACTGATGGATTTTTTCGTGCAGCAACCCTGGTCGGCCGAGATTTTGGTCCACGGCGACACCAAATCGTCGATTCGCCTGCCCAACGGCGTCCAATGCGACCTGCGGGCCGTTTCCAACGCGGAGTATCCCTTCGCGCTGGCCTACTTTACCGGCAGCAAGGAGCACAACATCGCCCTGCGCAGCCGCGCGCTGAAACGCGGCTTTACCTTGAACGAATACCGCTTGGCGCCGTTGGAGAAAAACGACGCCAAACCGCCAAAAATCCAGGACGAAGCCGATTTGTATCGCGCCCTCGGCCTCGACGAGATTCCCCCGGAAATTCGCGAAAACACCGGCGAAGTTGAAGCTGCGGAATCCGGCGGCCTGCCGCGCCTCATCGAGATGACCAACCTGCGCGGCACCTTTCACAACCACACCACCGCGAGCGACGGCAAAAACTCGCTGGAAGAGATGGCCGACGCCGCGCGCGAACTCGGATTGCAGTACCTCGGCATCGCCGATCACAGCAAATCGTCGTTTCAGGCCAACGGGCTGGATGAAGAGCGGCTGTTGGCCCAGGTGGCGGAAATTCGCCAGCTCAACGAGACGTTTGGCGGCGAATTCAAGCTTTTCGCCGGTTCGGAGGTCGACATCCTGCGCAACGGCGACCTCGACTTCGCCGACGACGTTTTGGCGCAGTTAGACTACGTCGTCGCCAGCGTCCACAACGCCATGCAACTGGCCGAGGACGAGATGACCGCGCGCATCGTCGCCGCCATCGGAAACCCGCACGTCAACATGTTAGGCCACCTCACCGGACGCCTCCTCCTCCAGCGCGAGCCCTACGCCGTCAACATCCCCAAGATCATCGACGCCTGCGCCGCCAACGGCGTCATCATCGAGCTAAACTGCAACCCCTGGCGGCTGGACATGGATTGGCGCTGGTGGAAGCTAGCGACCGAAAAAGGCGTAAAATGCGCCATTAATCCCGACGCCCACCGCACCGGCGACCTGCAATACCTCCACTTCGGCATCCTGCAAGCGCGCAAGGGCTGGCTGCGGCGCCAAGACGTGGTCAATTGCCTGCCGCTGGGGGAAATTGAGGGGATTCTAATCTAAACGTCATCAATCCAACAAAATAGGTCGCCACAGGGCATGTCTTGTCCTTCCCCCTTCCGGTCAAATGCCAAAAGCGCATGTTTTGAGAACGTGCCTGCCTGCAAGCTGCAAAGTTGCCCGAAACCGGCTCGCTATGACGATCCGGCGAAGCGCGTTGGCCAAACCGTCCCTTCCCCCACCGCGTTTGAGGCGAATCCGCGGAGCGATTCGCCTCAAGGCCCCCGCGTGCGGTGATTTCAGGTGATCAACGTTTGAGCGCAGTCACTGCCTGCTGGCAGCGCGCTCCGGTATCAGGGTTAATGTTGTAGCATTCAATAGGATTTCAACTCGCCGCGGGCAGGCAGTTGATCTGCCGCGCCTTGTTCGCTGCTTGCGGTTTCAGAGTGGCTCACCGACACAGAAATGTAAGCCAGTCGTGGCACACCAGATCTCTTTCCGACCTCGTTTCGCCGTCGGGCAAATGTGAAATCGACTACATGGTTCTCCGTCTCGTAGAAGTGCCTCCGGTGTCTGTACTTAATCTCAACGGCTCCATTGCGGGGAAGTGTCCGCTCCATGATCTCCGACGAAAGCGACGATCCGTTCAGAACGACCTCGCCTGTAAAGGCTTGTTGTGGTGCCTCCGGTGTGTCCGCTGGCCAAATCGGAATGTGGAAATGAGAGATCGAATCCTCTGGCAAATCCAAGAACCAAATCACTCCTGAGGACGCTTCGAATACATGGCGCTCCCCGCTCGGGTGCATCGGAATCGAGCGGACTGAAGCGGAATGGCCAAAATTGGATTCCATCGTCTCACGCTTCAGTGGCGCGGTGAGAAGGGCGCCTTCGATCACAACTCCCTGATGCATCAGCTCGACTCTCATTTCTTCAGCGAACGTCCAGACTCACACATCCCTGACCAGAGAGCGAGCGTTGAAACTGGGTTGATCGTTGAATTGTCGAAGCGCTTCCAAACTCGTTGCGGGTCAGGGATTGTCGTGCAGCCGCTTGTTCGCTGTTGGATTTGTTCAGATGACTGACGACTGAAAGTGGGTTTCAAAGGTGGGCTCAGACTGACCGTCGCTCAAATAGACAAACATCTCCATTCCAACATAATCCTCACCGATATGATCAAGACAGTGGAGTGAAACTGACATCATGTGCTCACCGTCCTCCGACTGATAGAATCGGTCACCAAGGTAATACTCTCCTGAAACCCGCGCCCTCAGAGGAAAGCCGTCTTCCTCGTCCAGGAAGAATATCTCAGGGTCGTTAAACTCCTTCTGAATCATATCCCGGAGCCGCACGACAATCGAATCCTCGAGTGGCGCAAACGCAGACTGTGCAATGTAGCCACCGTCATCAGCGTCAGCGTCAATGCTGGGCTCCCTCGCCTCACTTGGACGATCGATTTGAGTAGCTCGAATCTCGGATGCCATTTCTTCAGCGAACGTCAAAAGGCCTGCCACTCGCTAATGGGGGCGCACCTCCGATTCAGGTTTAGGGTTCTGATCACGATGCAACTTCGACGCCGGAGTGGTAGCGGGTTGGTCAGCGCCGTATTGTTCTGCCGTTAGGGTCGTTTGGAAACCCATGAACCGCGCGGTGACCTTATGATCTTTGAGTTCGAAATCGTCGCCCTTCTTGTGGTCGTAGGTTTGCTCTCCCTCAATCTCGAATATTGCGAAAACACCAGTCTCAACCTGCATTCCCTTGCGAAATCCCTCGGCGAACGAGCAGTAGAGAGCGACCGTCTGGGCATATTTCCGCCATCCGCCAGTGTCCCGGAAGTCCACCTCTTCCGATCTTTTTAAGATCAGCGGTTGAATCTCCGGCCCCATGTATTTGCCGCCCGAACGCTCTCTTGCAGCTTGCGAGAAGGAATCAAACTTCTTTCTGAAGTCTTCGTTCGCCTCAATCATCTCCCAAAACTTTGTGGTCAATTGCTCGCCGTAGTCCTTTCGCCCCTCGTCAATCCCTTTGAGTTCAATGGTTAACTCTTTCGCGCTCGCTAAGGATCCGATAATCGATGCACCAAGGATGGCAGCCAGCATTCTCATTTCTTGGCCGAGACCTTATGGCTGCCCGATCTGGTCGCGCAAGCCGTTCCTGATTTGAAAGTGAAGAGGCATGATGCGCCGGTTGGTCCAACCATATCGCGGGTTGCCCGTCCGCACGGACGCACAGAGCCGCATTTTCAGAACCTCCTCACAGTGAGGAGGCCACAGTGAAAACGAACACAAACCAAAACGCATCATGCCAAAAATAAAAAACACCCTCTACATTGGACTCGACGCCCACAAAGAGTCAATCACAATCGCCCTGGCCGAAGCCGGCAAACGTGGCGAGGTCCGCCTCTATGGATCCATCACCAACAGCCAGCACGCCATCGAAAGGTTCCTCACCAAGATGCGCAAAGCCCATCCGAACACCCTCTTGAGCTTCGTCTACGAAGCCGGCCCCACCGGCTTCGTCCTCTACCGCCACCTCACCCGCAAAGGCTATGAGTGCATCGTCACCGCCCCATCGCTCATCCCCACCAAGAGTGGCGACAAGCTTAAGACCGACAAACGTGACGCCAAAAAACTGGCCCGCCTGCACCGCGCCGGCGAACTTACCGCCATCCACGTGCCCGAGGCCAAGGACGAAGCCATTCGCGACCTCTGCCGGGCCCGAACCGATGCGGTGCGCGACCAACGCAGCGCCCGCCAGCAACTCGGCGCCTTCCTTCTTCGCAATGGGTATAACTACAAAGGTAAGACCAAGTGGACCGAAGCTCACATGCGCTACTTGCGCGAACTAACCCTGCCGCACCCGGCCCAGAAAGTGATCTTAGAAGAATACCTTATGGCAATAAGCGCGGCCGGCGAACGCATCACCCGCATCGAAATGCAGATGGAAAAGCTCTACCGCGATTGGAGCTTCAAACCGGTGGTCGATGCTCTCATGGCCTTCCGCGGATTCCAGCTGGTAGGGGCAATGATCGTGGTTAGCGAGTTAGGCCACGTGGGCCGCTTCACCCACCCGCGCCAGCTCATGGCCTATCTGGGCCTGGTGCCCAGCGAGAACTCCACCGGCACGCGCCGCCGCCAGGGAGCCATCACCAAATGCGGCAACAGCCACGCCCGCTGGATACTAATTGAAGCCGCCCAACATTACCGGCTCGAACCCAAGGTCAGCGCGCCCTTGAGCAAACGCCAACAAGGCCAGAGCAGCGAAGTGAAGAACCTGAGCTGGAAAACCCAGAACCGGCTGCACGAACGCTACTGGCTACTGGCCGCGCGCGGCCTGCATCGAAACATCGTCATCGTATCGGTGGCGCGCGAACTGTGCGGCTTTATATGGGCGCTATACCAACAAGTGGCCAAGGAAGGCGCGCCCTGCCAGGCTCAATCCACCCCGTAAGCGTTCGGACTTCCCCATTTCCCATTTCCACCCACAATGGCTTCCTTCTTCAACCATCAAGAACATGCCGCCGAAGTGCTGGCGCGGGCAAGTGCTGTCCTCGCAAAAGCCCCCATCTACCCCGGCTTTTGGCTGCGGGATCACTTGCCCGCGCCAGCACTTCGCAGACCGGTGGGCGGTGGTTGGATTTGGAAGAAAAGAAACCCCTTCCCCTTCTCCGTATCTAGAAAAACCTTCAACCCGACAACTCATGACCGCCTAGAAGCGAGCAAGCAATGTATCTACAATATGTATAAAGTTGACCTTGGTGGGGCCAACCCGCGATAGACGTTCGAGGTCGTGCCGTCTTGTGTAATTACTTACACATCGTGAGCACCCAACAAACGCCTGATCCGAGAGTGCGGATAGGGCCTTGGTGAACTCAGAAAATGTCGCTAACCAACGCACGCATGTCAGCAAACCAACCACCGAGAACACACGTTCACACCACGTCCGTCAACTTGCATTGCTTGCTCCCTTCTGCGCGGACTCCAAACCGAGCCAATCTGTTATCGTGACGTTAATGGAAGAATATCGCTTTTTCTGCTTGCGAGGGGGGCAGCCATATCAACGTTCAGGGTGTGGCGCGCGGGAGTCAAGCGCAAATGAGGCAAGGCGTGGCTGAGGAACGAAGCCACGCCGCAGACCGAACCAGCGACGCTCCACCGCGTCGCTACCACCCGCTTGTGTGTGCCCAGCATGGGCGTTGTTTTTACGGGGTCAAGTCCCCGGTGTGAGAATCGATGCTGAAATGATGAAAATCAGAGTAACCAGAAACACTAGTAGTTCGCTTCACTTAAAGATCGACAAATTCCTCCCAATTCAGGATGCTTAACTCAGGTCGAAAGCTCGCCATTTGTGGACAACCGGTTGCAGGTTGATCTCGTTGATGCCAAGGAGAATACGATTCTTGAGTTCCTCTTTGCTGGCGACACGGATTTTTCGAAGAAAGGTGCGGGCCATCTTGCTGAATACCGTTTCGATGATGTTTAGCCACGAACCGTGCGTGGGCGTATGCACATACTTAAATCTTCCCGGCCGGGTCTCAAGCCATGCCATGGTTTCCTTTGAGATATGGGCGCTATGATTGTCGAGAATGAGACGAATGCAACAGTCCGCGGGGTAATATTCATCGAGGCTGCGCAAGAGCTTGATGAATTCGCAACTGCGGTGGCGCTCCTCCACATTGGCGTGAATGTAACCGCTATGAAGGTCGAGTCCGGCAAGGATCGACAGCGTCCCGAGCCGCTCGTATTCATAGTCACGCCCGATGCCGGGATGCTTGTCAGGCACTGGCGGCAACTCCGCAGCGACCGCTTTGATGGCTTGCACACCGGGTTTTTCATCGACTGACACCGTTACCACCCCCGGTTCAACAAAGGGATCAAATCCCCGGGCGTTGGCGATGGCGACTTCTTGATAAACCATCAGCACCTCCGCCTGCTTGCGTTCAAACTCCGGATCTTTGCGTTCGAGGTAGTATTGCACCTTGTGCGGCTTGACCTCGCGGTGATTGAGAATTCTCCAGACGGTGGCCTTCGCCGCTTTGTCGAGGCATTGATGGCCTTGTTTGGGACCGCAGACGCGCACGTGCTCGGCCAATGCTTTCATCGTCCAAAGTTCCGCGGCGTATCCCAGGTCTTTGGGTTTCGTGCAGGCCAACTCGATGACCCAACTCTTGGCTTCAAGGGTGATTTTGGGATCGTGCGGCCGATGATATTTGTCGTTCAATGCGGCGATTGGCCCCAAGGCGAGCGCCCGGTCGATCCACTTGTAGACCACGTCGCGCGAAACGCCTACATTCTTGGCGATATCCGAAATAGTGGCGCCGGAGGCGTAGCCCAAGAGGACTTTGGCTCTTCGAATCCTGCGCAGTGGCTGGGTCTGAGAATTTGCTAGGCATTCGAGGGTTTCTCGATCGTCCTGTAAAAGCGTTAGTGGTGCTCTGGTGGTTTTTCTTGCCATCCAAATATTTAGCACCAGCTAAATATTTGTCGATCTTTTAGTGAAACGAACTACTAGCAATAGCCAACTGCGGCTGAGCAATCAGCCGTGGGAAGGAAGGCTATGCGAAAGCCACGAGCCGATGAACAAGAACCGCATACACTGGCCGGATGGGTCAGGTGAGCTGGCACAACACAGCAAAACCGTTCGATTCAATCCATCAGGTAAATGCGGCGGTTGTGTGGCGAAGAACAACGCACCTTACCCGGGGAGACCCTGGCCGGGGTTGCCTGGCCAGGGAGTCAGCCAAGGTCATAGTAATCGTGGAAAATGAGCCGGGGGCATTGAGTTGCCCGTATAAACAAAGAAACCGGAGGCCTCACCAAATGGCGGAAACGAACTGGACGGCGCTTGCGCCCAACGGAGGAGCCGCCCGATGAAGGACCGAACTAGTCAGATGAACCGACCTAACCACCCACTCAAGGCGTTGAACCCGACCGGGGGAGCCACTTACCGAGTATGGGAGTTGGGCAGAGAAAGAGAGTTCAATGGGATGCGGCCCTTCGCCGATCACGTGGGATCGGCATTGACTGACTGGAACCGCCGTATACGGATCCGTACGTACGGTGGTGTGGGGGGCCGGAGTTCAAACCTCCGGCCTACCCGATTCGCTGTTGGTTGGTTTCAGCGTGTTCCTAAGCTCGCAGACAGACGTCGCCGGACGTCTCGTGTGAAGCATAGCGTGACAATTCGGGCAAACGGGCACAAGATCATTGATCGGATCTACCTGATACTCCTCACCAATCTGGCTAAGATCAACAATGTGATGAACATGAATGAATCCTTCACCAATGGCACCGTAAATCCGCCCAAAGTCAAAATCGCAAACCTTGCAGGTTGCGCCATGGTGTCCGATGCAGATCGCTCGGGCGGTCTGATTGCGTTCATATGCGTTGACGGCAACCCTCCGAAGCGCTCTCTCAGTCAATCCTGACGAATTCACTGTTTCGGGAAACGGATCGTTCTCTCGATCAACCAGAAGTCCGAGTTCAACAAGTGCGTCGAAAAGCTCCTCGCGGAGGCTCCATGCAAATCCCTCGTCGGTGGGTTCGCCCGTTGCGACAATCTGCCACCACCCGGGGCTATTCGACGGCCTGTCCGGAAGATCAACATCCAAATGGTTTGCGATTCGCTTTCCCAGCTTTCCAATTAGCGCGTTGACAGGGGGAAAGTCTCGATAGCCAAATATTTGCGCGATCTGACCTGCTGTCGCCCTGCACGATGGCGCGTCGTACAGCGTCGCGAGCAATTCGACGCTTCGATCTTTCAGGACGCCCTCGGTTGTCAGCGCCGCCTTGTATTGGTCTTTGGAGATAGCGGGCATTTTTTCAACGTTTGCGCTGAGCCTCCGGGGCCCGAGAGTGCGGGTTGATTGAAGTGAGAATCTCTCGAATCACCCTGAGAAGTCAACCACAAAGCGGGGCTCCGGTCGGTCTCCTGCGCTTTGTTAGGCGTCGTGTTAGGGTGCAGGCCGCACTGCGAGTCGTCGGTGTGCCCAAGGACGTCCTGCGCGTATAAGGTTACGATGTTTCCTTATAAGCATCGGCGGCAGACCAAAAGTGCATTACAAATCCAAGGAGTATCATCCAAAGAAAGAGGGCGGAAAAAAAATGAATCAGCGCTCGCTTGATGTGCCCACGGAACAACTGGCCAGAACCTGGGATAACAAACGACATAAATGTGCGAATCCAACGCTGAAGGGCATCCGCAGAACTGTTTTTTGCCCTCCGGATTTCATATGGAGAGCAGCGGCTTTCATTGCGGTGAACTATGATCCGCTTCCTTGCAATAACTGCTGCAACTAAGCCAATCAGAGCTGCGATAATACCCAGGATTTCCATTGTGTGAATACGGGCTTCATAAGGTAGCTTAGCATCGACAAGCCAAATCCTTTTGTGTTCAACATTTTTGCAGGGATAATTGTGTATTGAAACGGGGCGGTGGACGCAGGGATTGGAGGTGCGGTGGATGCATGGTCACGAAGGGGTGCTGCCGCCTGTTGTGGGGGGATGTTATCGGGGCGAAAGGGCGATGTCAAGACGGGTTCTTTGTGCTTTGTGCTTTGTGCTTTGATTTTTTGTGCTTTGTGCTTTGATTTTTGTGCTTTGCGGGGAGAGGTGGCGGAAAATTCTCCCTGCAAGGTTGTCAAAATATCACGGGAATGTGGCGATTTCTGCATTCTTGGTTTGGACTCGACAAGATTAAAAATGACAGAATAATGGAGGACAGAATAATTCTCGAATCGACTGAAATTGAGGTCATCTGTCCTCGATTCGTCAATTTAGAACATGGCTGGCTGGGCCAGGTCATCGTCAGAACCGCTTTTTTGAAGGCAGTTGGAGGCTTTATGCACGCCCAACCAATCTTTTTCATGGGGTAAGGAGTCTTTCAGGCCAATGAAAAAGATTTTTTGGAACGAGGAGCAGTCTCTATGATGCGCCAGCAACGTTTTTTGGAGCGGGTGGGAGTCTCCCACCAGTCTCAAAATGTTTTATTGGGATCGTTGGGAGCCTCCAACTCGTGCCGATGAAACTTTTTGAAGCTGTGTCGAGGGTAGAAACAGGGCGAAAAAGGCGAGATTTACGGGAAAAAACATAAATCCCCCTTCTTGACGGAAGCGCCATCCTCCCCAAGCTCTCGGATTCCCCAAAAAAAAAACCGAGAATCATGCCAAATTCCCCCAAAACCTCCTCCCGCCGCCGTTTTCTCCGCGCAACCGCCGCCACCGCGGCATCCGTCCAAATTCTGCCGAGCCGCATTTTCGCGGATTCGCCCAACGAGAAGCTCAACATCGCCTTCGTCGCCGCCGGCGGACGCGCTGAGGCCAACATCGGCGGTTGCAAGGCCGCCGGGGCCAACATTTACGCCTTGTGCGACGTCGATACGAAAAAAAGCGCCAAAAAAGTCAGCGAAAACCCGAAAGCCAAGTTTTACCGCGATTGGCGCGAAATGCTGGAAAAAGAGGCGAACAACATCGACGCGGTCGTCGTTTCCACGCCCGATCACACCCACGCGGTGGCCGCAATGGCCGCGATTCAGCTCGGCAAGCACGTTTACTGCGAAAAACCGCTGACGCGCACCATTTCCGAAGCCCGCGCCCTTCGCGACGCCGCGCGCAAAGCCGGAGTCGTCACCCAAATGGGCAACACCGGCCACGCCAGCGAAGGCTCCCGCCTAACCAACGAGTACATCCGCTCCGGCTCGCTTGGCGACATCACGGAGGTCCATTGCGTGACCAACCGGCCCATTTGGGCGCAAGACATCGTGCGCCCGGAAGCCAGCGACCCGCCCGGCAACATCGACTGGGACCTGTGGATCGGCCCCGTGCAGTACAAACCCTACGCGCGCGGCATCGCCCCGTTTTCCTGGCGCGGCTACATTGACTACGGCACCGGCGCGCTGGGCGACATGGGCGCGCACATCATCGATCACCCGGTCTGGGCGTTCGGCCTGGGCCAGCCGGAGAGCGTGGAGGTGAAGGTCGCCCGCCTAACGCCAGGAAGTGAGCTTCACACCCACCCGGCTTCCTGCGAGATCAAGTACCAGTTCGCCGCGACCGACAAGCACGGCCCCATCACCCTGACGTGGTATGACGGCAACCCGAAGGACGAAAAATTCAAGGAGGTGATGCATCGCATCCCGCGCCCGCCAGGGTTGAGGTCGGGCGACAAAAACATCGAAAACGGCTGCGTTTACTACGGCAGCAAGCACGTGATGATGCACGGCAGCCACGGCGGTAGGCCCAAAATTCTCACCAACGCGGGTAGCTTTGAAGCGCCGGAAAAAACCGAGGAACGCTCACCCGGCCACTACAAGGAGTGGATTCAAGGTTGCAAGGCCGGCGATCCTGGCATGGCCAAAAGCAACTTTGACGTGGGCGCGCATTTGACCGAGTTGATGCTGGTCGGCTGCAACGCGGCGCTTGCCGGCGACGGCACAAAAGTGACCTACAACGCGGAAGCCATGACCACCGGCAATGCCGACGTCGACAAGTGGGCAAATCACGACTACCGCGAGGGTTGGGCGTTGTAGCCGGAGCGTCCAAAATCGGCGTCGGGCCTATTCAAGCAACCGTGAGACATGGGGCCCTAACCCCCGTAGTCTCCCCCACCGAGGCTGCTTAGCACGCTGGTTTGCCAATCGCGGAGCTGTTTTGCGAGTTTTTCGGCGATTTCCGGCTCGGTTTCGGCCAGATTCTCCTTTTCCGCGGGATCCTTGCGCAAATCGAAGAGCTCGACGTCGGATTTCGCCTTTGCCTCGCCGCCAACCACCAGTTTGTAGCGGTTGCCCAAAATGACGCGCGGGCCGGCTGCGTAATCTTCCTCGGTTACCTCCGGCTGATGGAAATTGGTGAAGCTGCGGGTTAGCTTGCCGGCCAGGTACTTGACCAGCGGGGTGGTGCCTTCCTGCAAGGCGGGGTCGATGTAGGGCTTGGGTTTCGGCGTGCGGCCGGTCACGCGTTTGGCGTCGTAACCCCAGAAACAAATCGGCTCGGGGCGCTCGTTCATTTGGCCGGCGATGAGCGGCGCCAGGCTCACGCCGTCCAGAGGCCGGTCCGGCAGCGAAACGCCGGCCAATTCGCACAAAGTCGGGAGCATGTCGCTGGTTACCGCGTTGACGGCGCTAACGCGTCCGCTGGGAATCCGAGCCGGCCACTCGATCAACCCGGGGACGCGGATGCCGCCTTCATACATCAGCGCCTTTTCACCCCGAAACGGCGTCGTCACCCGGCCGCTGCTGGGCGGGCTGCCGTTGTCGCCGCAGTACCAAACCACGGTGTTGTCCCGCATGCCGATTTCCTCCAGGTGACGCCGCATTTTGCCCATGGCACGGTCCATGGCGGTGATTTCCGCGTAGCGCTCGCGCAAGACCCCGCGCAGCGGCCGTTGCGTGGGTCGGCCGGTTTGCATGGAGGTTAGGCGCACCGTGCGTTCGGCGTAAGCCTGCGGCAAATCGTCGTAGAGCGCCAAATCTTCGTCCAGACCGCTGTAGGGCTCGTGCGGCGATCCAAACCAGACCACGGCCAGAAACGGTTTTCCCGCTTTTTTGGCGCGATCGATGAACGCCAACGTCTCGTCGATCGTCACTTCCGAGCCCTCGCCCATGATTTGCTCCGGCGGGGCGCCGTTTCGCGAAAAATGCGGGTTCATCTCGTAAAAATTGTCGTGCGAGACGAATTCGTGGAAACCCATCGCCTTCGGGCTGGTGGGCGAATCCGCCTTGACCGGCCCCACGTGCCATTTGCCGAAGTGGCCGCACGCGTAGCCGGCTTTAGCCAAAAGATGGGCGATGGTGACCTCCTCTGGCCGGATGGACCAACCGGGATGAAACGTGCCGCACCGGTTGGGATGCCGCCCGGTCAGCACGCTGGCGCGGGTGGGCGAGCAAGTGGGATGCGCCGCGTAAAAGTGATCCAGCCGCAAACCGCTGGCCGCCATTTCATCCAGAACGGGGGTGCGCAGGTGAGGATGGCCGTTGTAGCCGGTCTCGCTCCAACCGTGGTCGTCGCCCATGCAGAGGATGAAGCTAGGGCGCTCGTCGGCGGCCGCGGCGGCGTGCCAGAAGATGGGGAGGAGCAGGATCGTGGTTAGGCTTGGGAGTGTTTTCCGGGCGTTCATGAGTTGGCGGGAGAATGGGGCCAAACCGTGCCCGGTTCAAGCGGTTCGCGCAGTTCGAGGGGTTCCGAGCGGTTCGCGCTTGCTCCCCCCTCACACGTACCCCATGTCATCCAGCCATTTGCCCGCCTGCTCCAGCACCCAATCCGCGCGATCGTCGTGAAGGGGCTCGTGCAGGGAGCCTCCTACGGTCACGTAGGCTTTGCGGCGAACGGGAAGGGTGTCGAACAGGGCGCGGCTGGTTTTTGGGGAGCACACGTTGTCTTCGCTGCCGTGGGTCATGAGCAATTGCAGGTCTTCGTCGAATTCCCGGCTCGTTTCGGCCAGTTTGGCGCTGGTTTGCAGCAATTCGGCGCCGAATGCGGCGGAAACGCGGTGGTGCATGAGCGGATCGCCGGGGATGACGCCGGTTTCCGGGTCTGGATGGCGCAATTGCTCGCTGCGCACCTTGGTGTCGAAGGGAAAACGCGGGAAAAAGTTGGCGATGTGCCTGGAGACGGCCAGGAGGAAAGGCGGCTGGTTGGCGCCGGGCTCGATGAGCGGCGAACTGATCCAGGCGAAGCGAAACAGCCCGTTGCGGCGCGGCAGGTAGTCCAGGGCGACGAGCCCACCCATGGAGTGCGCGAATAGGCCCAGCGGCGCGTTTTCCGGCAGTTTTTCGCCCAGCAGCAGCACGTCGCGGTCGAGCAAATCTCCGATCATCTCGAAGGCGGGAACGTGGCCGCGTTGGCCGCTGGAACGGCCGTGGCCCGGTAGATCGATGCCCACGCAGAGAAAACCGCGCGCGCAGAAAAGTTCTGCCACGTGCGCATAACGGCTGAGGTAGTCGCCCAGGCCGTGGACCATCATCAACCCGCCCGCGGGCTCGCCATCCGGCTCAAACCAGTAGCGGTGCAGGGTGTAGCCGCTTTCGGCCTCAAACGTCTCGTCCCGGCGCTTCATGCTTGGTCTCCGGCGGCCATGGTCTGGCGCAGGCGGCGCATGAAAGCCTGCTCCGGCGGGAGGTTGTTTTGCGCGAAGGCGTTCTCCAGGTTGCGCAGGGAGCGGGATAAAATCACCTCCGCCGTGGCCGCGCTTTCCACCACTTCCTGCACCTCGTACGACGCCAGCGGGTGATGGCGGATCAAATCCTCGGCCGGGATGACTTTGCCCTCGTTGAAGCAGTCGATGAGGAAGAGCCGCCCGTCGTGCTCGGAAACGGCGCGGGCCAGAAAATGGGCCGGATAATTGCAGCCGCCCACGTTGAGGCCCAACCGTTGCCCCACCAGCATGTAGACGCAAGCCAGGGTGATGGGATTGCCCTTTTTGCGCTCTAACACGCGCGCCAGGTTGCTGTTGTCCGGGTGGTAGTAGCGCTCCACATCGCCCCTGAATTTTTCCACGGTGAAAAGGTAGGTGGCCAGGTTGCGGAAGTCCGAAAGCGCGAATTCTTCGCGAAAACCCGCCGCCAGCCGGTCGAGTGAATCGGGGATGTCCGGAGCTTCTTCCCCGGCGGCGGCGTTGAGGTAGGTGGAGAGCAAAACCTGGCCTTCCTCCAATTTAGTGGGGATGTCAGGCTTGGCGGCCCAAGCCTTCCACGCGCTCAGGAATTCATCGCGCTCGTGCTCGCGCTGCAACTCCCGCGCCTGCTCGCGGAGGGTAAACGACGTCCCGGGCGCTTCGCGCTCGATCGCCAGGCTCAGTTCGTTGCCGTAGCTGGCCAGCTTGCGCTTCACAGCCTCGCGGACGGTGGGATTTTCATCGTCCAGCAGACGAAGGATGGATGGTAGCTCGGGGGTGGTGGTTTCCATCGCGTTTGGACACGTTAGACCGTCAAAGCCGATTCGTCTCGCCGAAAAATTCGACAACTCAGGCGTTGACCGTGGCTTGCCCGCGTGATGATTTGGCGGGCGTTCCCGTTTTTTCATGGCCAACGACCCCGATCCCAGCCAACCCGATGGCGGCGCGTCCCCTGACGAAGCTGCCGAGGCGGGCGCGCCCGATGAGCCCGTGCGGATCATCGAGGAACTGCAACCCGTTCCCGTGCCGTTGCGCGATTTGCCGGCGAATCGCGAGGAAACCGCCAAACCTGCGCCCGCCGAGCCCCGGCCGGTGAAAACCGGTCCCAAGCCCAAGGCGCGCCGTCCCGCAAAATCGCGGCCCGCGCCGGAAACTCCCGAAGCGCCGGCGCTGGAATCGAACTGGGCGGGGGACGACCGCGTCACGCGAAGCGAATCCGCCGAACGGCCTCGCGGGTTGTTGGATGTGGATCTGGGCCGCCAGCGGCAGCAGAAAAACGAGCGCGCGCGCAAACCGAAAGGCGCCTCATCGCCCAAAACGCCCCAAAAAGCCGCAAACGAGCCTTTGCCGGCCGAAACGAGCCCTGAACCGGCGAAAAAGAAGCTCGGATTCTTCGCGCGCCTCGGGTTGGGCATCCGCGATTTGGTGCTGGTGAGTTTTGCCTGCATTCCCGCGGTCGGCGCGGCATGGATCGTCGATTGGAAGGCGGTCAACGTCCCCTTCGGGCCGGAATGGGAGCGGGTCGACGTCCTGCAAGCCCTGCACGAGGAGAAGTTGAGCGCGTCCGAGTTTTTGGCGCCGGAATACGGGCAACGGCAGACCGTGCCCAAGGGGATGCACCTGTTTTTGACGCGCCTGACCGGGGGCGACGTTCGTGCGGAGGTTTGGGCGTCGTTCGGGGCCTTGGCAGCGTGTGCGGCAGGCCTGTTTTTCATGCTGGGACGCACGGTGGGGACGGGATTGAAGCTGGGTTTAACGTTCCTGCTCGCCAACCTACTCCTGTTTTCCCCCGTTCATGCGCAAGCGCTGCTCTCGGCCTCGGCGTTCGGCGTTCATTTGGCCAACGCTTGCCTCATTTGGGCGATTTTTCTGGCCTCGGGCACGCTGCCGTGGTGGTTGCGGCTAGGTTTTTGCCTGTTTTTTGGCGTTTTGGGCAGCTACAGCGCCATTCACGGCTTGGCAATCTGGCCGGCGGTTGCGATCGTTCAGATTTTGGGCAGCCACGCCGGCAAAATTTGGCAACGGCTGATTTTTCTGGTCGTTTGGCTCGCGATCGCCGGTTTCGTCATCGGCGACTATTTTTCCGAAACCGGCGCCGGCGGGGACCTCTCCTTTCCCGCGTTGGAAGCGGTGAAACAGGCCGATGCCGAGCAACTGGTGACCGAATGGTTCACCCTGGCGGGCGATCTCATCTTCCGCGGCTGGCAAGCGCCGGAAAACCGAGAATTCGTGGTGTTGCCAGGATTGGCCGTCGTCGCGATTTTTCTCATCCACGCCATCGTCTGGCTGGCGTCGACTCTGGGCCGATCCCGGGTCGCGCTTTGGAACCGATGCCTGCCGTGGATCGCCCTTGGAGCCAGCGGCCTGGTGGGAACGGCGCTGGTCTGCCTGTTTGTGGACCGCGGCGCGATTCCCGCCCCGGGGCTGGATTTTTCCCTGGTCGTGACGCCGGTGCTGGCGGGCATCATGGCGCTGTTCACCATTTTGACCTCTGACAAGGTGGAGCGCTCGCCGGAATCGGGCGTCAGCGATCACCTGCCGATTTTGTGGGCCGTCGTGCTGTTTGGGATGGTGTTGCACCAGGCGGGAGGCTGGTTTTACGGCTACTGGCGGGTAAACGAGGTTCAAGCCCAGCGCCTCAAAACGCGCAGCCAGATGCTGTTCATGAACCAGTTTCCACCCGGTCAACCCAGCGGATTTGGCACCGACGACTGGGATTTGGCGCAAAAACGGGCCACGTTCTTGAACCAGAACGGCTACCTGATCCAGCCCATTTTGTCGGATCTGCGGCTCGCCCCGCCGCGCTTCCGGTTGGAGCCCGAGGCGTTGCCCGCCAGCCTGGCCGCGCTGAACATTCCGGAGCTTTCCGGCGATGAAATCCAGTTTTCGGGCTCGGCCAGGTTGCCCGGCCTGGGTTACCGGCCCGCGGACGTCGTCGCCTTGGTTCGAAACTATCCCGAGCGGGGAATTCGCGAGATTTTGACGATCGCCTCCGCGGTTGAGGAGATTCCCAACGGTTGGCGCGTCACCACGACAAACCCAGCCAACGAGCCGATCGAATTCTGGGCCC
>CBDCZR010000016.1:0-322623 GCA_965224535.1 Verrucomicrobiales bacterium | reverse complement strand
AAAGGATCTCAAAACCGGCTTTGCGCAGGTTTTCGTGAACCCGATCTTGGCCAGTCGCGGCTTTGGGAGCCGGTTTTGGCGCCGGAGCCGGTTTTGGGGCAGGTTTCGCGGCTGGTTTGGGTTTCGGCGCCGGTTTCGGAACTGCCGCGGCTTGCTTCTGCTTGCGCCGAGCCATGGATTGGCGCCGTTCGGCTTCCGTCGCATACATGCCGGCCGTTTCGGTGGAAAGCTGCCAGGAATCCGTCCGAAACAGCGATGCCGGCAATCCCGCGGAGTTGACCAAATTCGCGCCCTGAGGATTGGCGGCCCAGGCGTAGCGCACGGCGACGGGATCGGAAACCTCCAAACTCGTTGCGAACACGCTTTTGCCGCCTTCTTCGATCGAAACATCCGCCCAGCGCCATTTTTGATCCCTGCCGGCGATTTCGAACCGCGCCAGCGGCTTGCCGTCGCGCGATTTCAGGCCCGCGCCAGCGTAGTCGAAGTGGACCCTGACACCGCCCGCCACCAGCTCGTGGCGGCGATAAATCGGCCCGGAAATCACGTCCACCTTCTGGCCGTAGTCCTTGGCCAACGCCCAGCGCGCCAACCTCTCGCCCACGTCCTTTTTGTTGCGCGGATGGATGTCTTTGGCCTCGCCGATGTCGTTGATGATCGCCATCCCGGTCTTGGCTTGCTTGCGCAGGGTCAGCAGTTGCGCGTTTTGCAGTTCCGCCCACGCATCGGGCTGACCCGGCTCGGTCGAAGCGGCGCGAAAGTTGGCCAGTTGCACGAAGTAGAACGGGATCGCGTCCTTGCGCTGATTGCGCCAATCCTGGATCATCGCGGGAAAAATCGTCTCGTACTGCTTGGCGCGGCTGGAGTTGGATTCACCCTGGTACCAAATGGCGCCGGCGATGGCGACCGGATTCCACGGGGCGATCATGTAGTTGTAGATGGCGCTGGGGCAATTGCTGTGCAACGCGGGCTCGCCGGGCGCGCTGGGCCTGCGCGGCAACCGGCCCACGGGTTTGTTCGCTTTTTTGGCGGCGGCGCGCATTTCCGCGATCTTTTTCTCCCAAGCGGCAAGCGCTTTCTTGTAATTCGCCTGCGCGGCTTTGGGATCGTAGCTGGCTTGGCGGGCATCCCAGTCATCGAGCAATTTTTGAGCCGCGCCGACGCCTTCCAGCATCTCGCGGCTGGTGAAGGCCTCGCTGGGTTTGCCGCCCCAGGCCGTGCAAACCATCCCGACCGGCACGCCCAGCTTCTGGTGCAACATCCGGCCAAAGTAGTAGCCCACGCCGGAAAAATTCGGAGCCGTCTGCGGCGAGCAAACCTGCCACTCACCGCCGGCTACGTCGCGCTGCGGCGTTTTGGCGGTAGTTGTCGGCGTGGTGAAGAGCCGAATTTGCGGAAATTTAGCCCCGGCGGCGGCTTTATCCGGCTCCAGCGTCTGGCTGAGCCGCCAGGCCATGTTCGACTGGCCGGAGCACATCCACACCTCGCCAACCAGCACGTCGTTGAGCTTGGCGGTCTCTTTTCCGGAGGTTACGGTGAGAACGGCGGGTTTTTTGTTCGTTTTCAGCGCCGCCAGCTTCACGCTCCACTCGCCTTGGGCGTTGGCCTTGGTTTTCTGGGTTTGACCGGCGAATTTTACGGTCACCTCCGCGTTGGGCGCGGCGTTGCCGAAAATGGCGGTGGGTTTGCCTTGCTGGAGGACCATGTGGTCCCCAAAAGCGGTGGCGAGCTTGAGCGCGGCGCCGGTTTGCGCTGGTTGTTGTTGCTGGGCCCACAGACTGGAGGCTGCGAGCGTGACGACGGCAAAGATGAAGGGTGCGACGGAATTTTTCATGACGATGTTTTCAGCCACGCCTCGCGGACGCGCAAGTTATCGCGTTGCAAAAAGTTTCGGCAACGATGCAGGCTAGCGCCACTCGTGCTTGGGATAGCGGCCCTTCAGCTCATTTTTCACCGCGGCGTAGCTGTTTTGCCAAAAACCCGGCAAATCCTCGGTTATCTGAACGGGACGCTGGTTTGGGGCCAAAATCTCGATCCGCAGCGGAATCCGGCCCTTGGCGAGGCTCGGCGTTTCCGTTAGATCGTAGAGGTGCTGGAGTTTGGCGCTCAGGACCGGTTTTGCGCCGATTTCGTAGCGAATTCGCGCCCGGCGCCCGTTGGGGAGATCCAGGCGCTCGGGGACCATGGCGTCGAGCAGCGGCAATTGGTGCGGGGCGAGAAATCGCTTCAATTCCGGCCAGACTTCGCGGTCCTTGATCTGCTTGTAGCTGAGCGCGCCCAGGCAGATTTGCTCGATGACGGCGAGTTTGTCTCCCTCGTTGAAAACCGGCAGCTCCAGCTCCGGCATGGCGTTGGCCAGGGGTGCTAAGCCGGGCGATCCATTGCTCCACCTTGCGGTCCCACTTTTTGAGGATGAGGTTGCCGGCTGCCACTTCGCGGGCCAAAATCTCCGCGGCCAGCGCTTCAGGCGGGTTCTTGGCGGGTTTGCTCTCCAGATCCAGGTCGCGGTAGCGCACCACCTCGCGGGCTTCAACTCGGCGCTCCCGCGCATTCCACTCCGCGCTCTGGCCGGCATGGATGGCGTGGGGAAAGCGGGTTTCGAGCAGTTCGCGGCTAACGGCGGTGTTGAGATTTAGCAGCACGTTCAGCTCGCGGCCCTCGATCTCCGTGATTTCCGTGGCGACGAACAATTCCGCGCCCGTGACGCAGCTTTCATCGCTCATTTTGCCCCGCCGGCCCCCGGTTACGGCGCAGGCGCGGTTGGAGCGGTTGAGGCGCTTGGCGATTTGGTCCGGGAAACCGGTCAGGAGGCACTCCGCGAGCGGAAATTCGGATTCCGGGGACCGCTCGGCGCGTTTTCCGCGGCTGAGCAGTTTGGCCAGCCGATCCGCCTCGCGAGCGGCGTTGGCCTGGATTCCGGCGGCTTCGCACCTGGCCACATCGAAGCGGAAATCCCGCGCCACGGCCAACGCGCGCAAAGCCGGCTGAAAATCGGAAATGTCGTCCGGTTCGGTGAAATCTTCCCGGCCGGAACCGCCGCTGCGCGGAAAAACCGGCTTGGCTTGGGTCAGCGCCACCACCTCGCACATTTGCTGGAAACAACCGCGTTCGGCGCCTTCCACCAGCACGCGGGCGTAACGCGGCGTAACCGGAAACCTCGCCAAACGCCGCCCCAGCTTCGTGACCCGCGCCAAGCTCGTCTAATGCGCCGATTTCAGCCAAAAACTGCGTGGCTCGCTCCAAACCGGCCTCATCCGGCCTCTCAAACCACTCAAAATCGTCCAAATTCTCGACGCCGGAGACGAGCAACGTCAACACCACCTCCGCCAGGTCCATGCGGTGGATTTCCGGCGTGGTCTGGGCCGGACGCCGGGCGTGATCTTCCTCGCTCCAGAGGCGGATGCACGTGCCCGGCGCGGTTCGTCCGGCCCGACCGGCGCGTTGATCGGCGCTGGCCCGGGAGATTTTTTGCACCGTCAGGGTGTTGATGCCGCGCCGCACGTCGTAGTCGGCCATGCGCGCCAGGCCGGAGTCGATCACCGTGGTTACGCCGCCGATGGTCAGGGAGGTTTCCGCGACGTTGGTGGCGACGACGATCTTTCGCCGCTCGCCAGGGCCGGAGCCGGAGCTGGGACGGATGGCGCGATCCTGCTCGCGTGGATTTTGCTCGCCGAAGAGCGGGAGAACGTCGGCGCCCTTGACCGAACGGCGCAGGGCATCGCAGGTTTTGCGAATTTCGTAGGCGCCGGGCAGGAAAACCAGGCAATCGCCGGGATCCTCCAGGTTTTTGGCGATTCGCGCAATGTGATCCCAAATTTCGCCTTTTTGCCGCTCGCGAACCGGCGCGTAGCGGATTTCGACCGGAAACGTGCGTCCCTGCGACCCGAGCCGCGGGCAATCGCCGAGGTAAGCCTGGATTTGCTCGCCATCCAACGTGGCTGAGGTGACCAAAATCGCCAAATCCGGCCGCGATTCGCGTTGAATTTGCACCGCCCGCGCCAAGGTCACATCGCCGAAAAAGTGGCGCTCGTGAAATTCGTCGAACACGATGGCCGAAACGCCGCTCAAGCTCGGATCTTCCAAAATTTGCCGCAACAGCACCCCCTCGGTAACGTAGCGAATCCGCGTGCCCGGCCCTGCGTGATTTTCAAACCGAACCTGGTAACCCACCTCCTCGCCCACGCGGCATCCGCGCTCCTCCGCAACGCGCCGTGCCAGCATCCGCGCTGCCACCCGGCGTGGCTGGAGCACGACGGCCTGTCCCAAGCCTAACAACCCACGGTCGAGCAACATTTGCGGCGTCTGCGTGGATTTGCCGGAACCCGTCGGCGCCTCCAAAACCAGCCGCGGCCGTTCCGGTTGACCCCGCAGGGCCTCGACCAGGGCTTCCTCAACTTCGTAAATCGGCAAATCTCGCGACATTGCCCAAAAGACGGTCGAAAACCGGAAATCCCAAGCCCAAAATCACCCTACCCAAGCCAACCAGCAGGCTACTTGCCCAAACCCAGCCGATTGGCCAACATTTCCGGCAATCCGGCGTCTTTGATCTTCTGCTGCGCGGAGGCCAGGTCGTATTCCAGCCGCCTGATGGCCACCTCTTGATTGTCCGCGTCGTAAATCGCGTAGGCCGGCCGCCAATCCCCATCCCGCGGCTGACCGACGCTGCCCACGTTGATGAAATATTTGCGCCCGCTCTCGATTTGAATGGAATCTGCGGCCACAGCCTCCACGGAGCCGTCCTTCACGTAAATGCGCGGGGTGTGGGTGTGACCGTGAAAACACACCGGGGTAAATTGGTAGCTAAAGCTGGCCATGGCGTCGAATTTGTTCGTCACATACCCCCAACCGGCGGGTGAATCCAAGGTGGCGTGGACGATGGTGAAATCTCGCACCTGGCGCACCATTTTCATCGACCTGAGCCAATCCAGATCCTCTTCGTTCAAATTCTCGCGCGTCCAGCGCAGGGCATGGGCCGCCAGCGGATTGAGCGCTTCGAGCGTCGATTCGATCGAGGCTTCTTCGTCGTGGTTGCCTTTCACCACCGGGCAATCCATCTCCCGGACGATTTTGACGCAATCCGCGGGATTGGCGTTGTAGCCGACCACATCACCCAGGCAAACGTGGTGGGTGCAGCCTTCATTCGCGGCATCGGCGAGCACGGCCTGAAGAGCCTCTAAATTCGCATGGATGTCGCCAAAAACCGCGTATTTCATTCGTTGATTGAGCCAGTGAGTAGCCGGCGCGTCAGGATTGACGCCCGATCGTGTAAAGCGCTACTTTTCGGCTGCCTTGAAGGCGTTTTCAAGGACGAATCGGGGTGATTATCCGTAGGCCTTCCTGCTCCAGCCGCTCCGGAATTCGCTCCGCGGCGGGAACGCCGAGTTTTTCCTCCAAATCCAGGATGCTCTTGATCAACGTGGGTTTCCAAATCATCTCGCCGGTCTCCAGCAGCACCTTTTTGCCGGCTTGGTAGAGTGCCATCAGCTTGGCGTAGGCCTCTTTTTCACGCCCGGGACATTTTGCCAGCTCGTAGGCGTGAAATCGCGCAAAAAACCCGGGCGCCTTGCCAGTTTTAGCCGCATCCAGGTAAACCTGCGCCGCCTCGCAGTGATCTTTGAAGCGGTCCCGGTGAATCGCGCCCAAATCGCGCCAAAGCCAGGGATCCTGGGGATTCCAGCGGATGCCCTGGCGGAGAATTTTCTCGCCGCGGCGTTCGTACTCCACCGCGCGGGTTTCCCGTAGCGCTTCGGGCAGGGTTTCATCGTCCAGGCGATACCAGGCGCTGGCGTTGGCGTAAAGATGCCAGGAACCGGTGGCCCAGCTTTCCGCATCGCGAGGCTGGAGCAGCGTCACCAGCCGGTATTGTTCCTCCAGCGCGTCCCATTCCTGGGTTTCCCACAGCGCGTTGGCCTGGAGGGTGAAAAACGTCGCCACCATGTAGCGCAAACCGCCCAACACACCGATAAACGCCTGCACGCCAATCTGCTCGGTGGCCGTGGAGCCGCTGTGGCTCGGCAAAAACCCGTCCGATTGCAGGTTTTTCAGCAGCGAGTTTTCGTAGGGCACCCGGGCGAAGCCGGCCAGGATCACCACCGTCAAAACCAGGATGATTTTGCGGGGTAGGCGGCGGCCAAAGTTGAGGATGGGCTCGGGCAAATTCATGGGTTCGTCCGCTTCCGCCCCTACAGCTCCTTATCGACGAAAATCAGCTGGCTGAGCAGCAAAAACAGCGCCACGTAAAAGAATCCCAAGCCCGTCATTTGCAACGCCGGCCCCGTAGCCAGGGTCGTGCCGGTAATGACCTCGTCCACCACGTCAAACATGGCCAAATTCGGGAAAAGCAGCCGCAACAGGTTGGAAATCAGGATTCCGCCCAACCCTACCTGTTCGTCAAACCAGTAGTCCATGGCGATTTGGTGGAAATGACCAATGAAAACCACCATGGCCGTGGAAACGATGGTGAACAGTGAGCTGGAGGCAAATGTGGAGATGAACAGCGTGACCGCGGAAATGACGCTGGCCTTGAGAAACAGCGCCCAAAAACCCCAAAACAGGCTCATGGTCACGCCCTGCACCCGGGCTGCCTCCGCCGCGCCCTCCAAGTCCGCTTCCGTCACCTCCGCACCCAGCGACCAGCGCAGTTCGTTCTGAAATTGAGCCTCCACCGCCGGCATTTTCCACATCACCAGCAGGCACATCAGCCCAAACATGGCCGCCATGGAAATGGCGTTGACGGAGATGACCCCCAACAAGCGGCCGATGAGGTATTCAAGCCGGGGAACCGGCTTGGAAAGGATGGTGTAAAGCGTGCGGTCCTCCAAATCGCGCGGCAGCAGCAGCGACGTGGCCGCGATGGAGTAAACCACGGAAAACACGTACATTGCCCCAAACGACCAGCGTTTGATCTGCAGCAAATGGTCGATGGGCCGCCAAAGCAGCCCAACCGCCACGATGACCAGGATTAGCGCCACGAACACCAGCAAAAAGTAGAACACCTTCATCCGCATGAGCTGCACGATGGTGCTCTGCGCCAAAACCCAGATCCGCGCCGGTGAAAACGCAAAAGCCGGCAACACGCTGGTATTCGTCGATTCGTTTTCGCTACTCACGGCTCGTCGTCGTTGCTAGTTGGTTCCTCTGGTTTGCGATCCTCCGTCGCGTTCAAAAACAGTCGCTCCAGCGAGGTGCGCGGCTTGCCGCTGCGCACCAGCTTCGCCGACTTGTCGTTCGCAATCAGCGCCTCGATCTTCTCCAAAAGCGGCGCGTCCGCGTTCTCCAAAATCAACTCCTTTTGGCCCTCCACCTCGGTCAACTCATCCAGCGTGCCCTCGCGCACCATCCGGCCTTGCGACATGATCCCTACCCGGTCGCAAACCTCTTGCACTTGCTCCAAAAGGTGGGAGCACAGAATCACCGATTTTCCGCCCTCCTTCATCTGCAGCACCAAATCGCGGATTTTCCGCGAACCCCGCGGATCCACCCCCGCCGTGGGCTCATCCAGCACCACCAACCGCGGCTCGTGGATCAGCGCCTGCGCCAGGCCAATGCGCTGGAGCATCCCCTTGGAATAGCCGCTCAGCGGACGTTCCGCCGCGTCTTCCAGGTTCACCGTCCGCAGCAACTCCGGAATCCGCTCCCGCAGCCGCGCGCCGCTCAATCCACACAACCGGCCGTAAAAACGCAGCGTCTCGCGGCCGGACATGTGCTTGTAAAAATACGGGTTCTCCGGCAAAAAACCGACATCCGCCCGGCTCCCGATTTTTCCGCTGTCGATGCCAAAAACCGCCGTTTTCCCGAGCGTGGCGCCTATCAACCCCAAAATCACCTTCATCGTCGTCGATTTTCCCGAGCCATTCGGTCCAATGAGCCCGTAAACCTCGCCCTCGGCCACCCGAAAGCTCAAATCCACCACCGCCGCCACCTTTTGGCGGGTCAGCGGCGTGCGAAAGACCTTGGTCATTCCCTCAACCAAAACAGCTGGCTGTTCGTCCTTCATCGTGATGCTCGCAAGCCTACCGAATGTTGAAACCCGCCAGCTCGTCAAGTGGCGAAATGGGCCGTATTTCCACCTGCTGAATGTGGTGGGCCAACTCGCTGTCCCGAATGTCTCGAATGAACCCGTCAACCTCCTCATCCTCCCCCTGAACCTGCATTTCCACCCGGCCATCCAGCAAATTTTTCACCCAGCCACTCACATCGTAGCCTTTGGCGATTTGCTTGGTCGTGAAGCGGAAACCCACGCCCTGGACGCGGCCCTCGAAAAACACCTGTTTTGCGGTCATATATCGTTGATGGATGGATGCTGGGGCAGCCATGTTACAGTCTGGTTACCGAAAAATCACCAAATCGCCATCATTTTCGGCTGGCCGGAAAAACGGCGCCTGCCGGCCATCACAAATTCCCGTTACACCGCGGCAGGCACAACCCCATTGGTTAGGGTGCGTTTGAAAAATCCCGGCAATCCCAACGGGATTGAGCATCCCAGCCCAGGGTTCGTCCGGAAAGGCGCGATTGGCGCGATCGGCGCCCTTTCTGGCCGGGTTACTTGGACGTGGAGAGGAGCAAATTGATGAATCCGGCAAAACTGCGCGGCGTGGCGTAAGCCGCGAGCAGGTGGAGTCGGTTTGGAGTCAGGGCGGTAATTTGAGCCGGCGTGAGTTGCTCCATTCCGGGTGCATTATCTCACCACAGGTGTCGCCATTGGTTCGCGGGCTTTTGTGAACGGCGTGTTTGAGGCGCGGCGCGATTTTTTCAGTTCCAACCGCAAAAGCGGAGCGCGCACGATGCGATTCGGTGATTGGGGCGGGCTTTGCTCGATGCGCGATTTACGCAACGATGTGATTCGGGGGCCAGGATAATTGAAATTAGCCCCAAAGATAGCTTCAGGCATGGCCCCGTAGCAATTCATCGATCATCGATCGCTGTCCAGAGTCCTATCGGATTAAACCGCTCCAAACCGAATTGGACCGTGTCGCGGCGACCCGCCGTGCACAACCGGCCACGAAAATCACCATCCCGTTCCCAGTTTGGGGCCTCACCCGCGTTGCCGCCGCACCAAGGCGGCCGGGCCGGATCCCCTGGAGCCCCCGTGCCCGCCACCTGGGCGATTTCCCGGCGCTCGGACCTTGACGTGGCAGAAATCGCCCCGTTACGTTCCCTCAGCAAGCCGGTTGACCGTTTCCCGGTTGGCCACCGGCTATAGTTCAACAGGCAATTAGTATGCCATGAAGCCGATCACCCCAAATCTGAAACCGGAAGTCAAACGCGGCTTCACGGCATACTTGCCTTAACGTTCCGTCTAGAAATACAAAAAATGAGTCAAGAAACAACGGTTGAGGAAAACTACGGCCGATTCGAAGACGATGATCGTTCCTGGGACGTAAGATTCTGGCAAGATCAAGGGCCCAAGGCAATTTTCGACGCAGTTTGGGGGATGATTCTCGATCATAGAATACTAACAACCAGCGATGATACAGAGCCAAGACTTCAAAGAACTGTTGAGTCTTTTGAAAAAGCATGAGGTTCGCTACCTTGTGATCGGTGGCTACGCTGTAATGCTTTATTCGGAGCCGAGGTGGACGAAAGACTTGGATTTATGGATTGCATTGGATTCAGAGAATGCGCGTTCAGTGTATAATGCGTTGAGTGAGTTTGGAGCACCGCTGGCAGGGTTAACCGAAAAGGACTTTGAGGAACCGGGCTATTTTTACCAAATGGGAAATCCTCCGTTACGACTTGATGTGATGATGGATATTCCAGGCGGCGATTTTGAGACCGCGTGGCAACGAAGAAATACGATTGAGCTTGATGAAAATGAAATTCACTTTATCAGCAGAGAAGATCTGATCGCTGCCAAGTTAGCGGCGGGAAGAGAGCAAGATCTCAAAGACGTGGAGTCCATCAAACGAGGAATGAAAGACGATGAATAGAAAACGAAGACCGAACAGGCAAGCATGCGGCGACGTCCCTAACGTCGTTAAAATTCTTAGATGGACGAAGCACTTTGTTGTGCAAAGTGCTTCGGAAGCTTAAAGCTTCAATCCATCTAAAATGCAAACCCATCAAAGCATTCAATCCATCCTGGCGCAAGCCGATTGCGAACAAGCGAACAAGCACGCGAACTTTTC
The DNA here is from genome assembly GCA_965224535.1 of Verrucomicrobiales bacterium. Taxonomy (GTDB): domain Bacteria; phylum Verrucomicrobiota; class Verrucomicrobiia; order Verrucomicrobiales; family DEV007; genus JBCDHN01. The sequence continues at coordinate 312,499 of CBDCZR010000016.1, read as the reverse complement.
CAAGAGGCTCTACGTAAAAGTGTTAGGCTCTCGTTGTTCGACATGATGGCCGAGGAGGTCGAGGCTCTCTGCGGCCCCAAATACGCCCGCGACCACGAGAGCGACTGTCGTCGGGCCGGAAGCGAAAGAGGTCACGCCTTCATCAATGGCACCAAGGAAGAGATTACCCGGCCACGAGTGCGTAACGCCAATGGTGAGGTGCCGCTGAGCACCTACAACATCGCCAAAGATCGCAATCTGATCTTCGACCAAGTCGTCGAAGCGATCGCCGCCGGCATGCCGGTTCGCGGCGTCGAGGACTGCCATGGGGGGGGGCGTCAAGCGCACCCAGGCCAGCGCCATGTGGGTGCAGAAAAGCGCCGAATACATCGAAAAGCTGCGCACCCGAAATCTTAAAGCAGACGATTGGCTGGCCATGCAGATCGACGGCGTGTTCATCGGAAACGACTGTTGTGTGATCGTGGCCGTCGGCTTTCACGAAGACGGCCGCAAGGAGGTGCTCGACTTTGAGCCGGGGGCCAGTGAGAACTTCGAATGCGCCAAGCGGTTGTGCGAACGCCTTGCCGAGCGCGGTTTTGGCCCGCCTCCCGGGCGCCGGCTGCTGGTGGTGCGCGATGGTTCCAAGGCGGTTAAAGCCGTTTGGCCAGACTGCCTGGCGGAAGCATTGGCGCACGCCCCCGAATCGCTCTCCGTTCCAGAGTCGGCCGCTACCGCGTCCGACTCTTCCACTCCGAGCGATTCGGGGCGTTGCAGCAAGTTGTTGCATCTGCTCCCATCCTGACTTAACCACTAACCATTGCTTCTGTGTCCATCTGGAATTCTAACGATCACAGGGACATCCCCTGCGGAGACCCTAGAGAATCGAGATGCTGTAATAGTCGAATTCACAGAAACAGGGGGCCAGATACAACCGCGAGTATTTATTGAAAGGTAATGCAATATGAATTTATTTTTGATAAAGCTTCTACAGTTTTCATGCGTGATTTTTTTTGTTAGCCGTTCAAATGGGATTTTCAGTTCTCGCCAAGGGCCCTGGTTTTCTCTTGTTCTACACCAACGACAATCCAGAATACTTCTCGGATGTCTCAGCCGCCACTTCTGTTCCGCCGTACCGGATTGTCGCGGTTGATAGTAGCATGATTTTTGAAGTTGAGGGAAGCGCAAGGCTTGTTGATCTTTACCTTTCCGGCTGCAACGTAAAGCCCGCACAAGGTGGTATGGTCCTGATTGAACCCAGCCGGACTTCGAGTCTCGGGAGAATAGGTGATATGCTTGGGCTGCTGCGGGCCTGCTATCTTCCGTTTTGATGCCAACAGTGCGGATTCGAGTATCAGGTTCAACGGCTCAACACGTTCGAAACCGGTTCTTTGGAAGGATATCAAGACCTGCCGAGATGTTACAGCGTTGGCGGCCACTTGCGCCCTTGATGAGGAGCCACCATCCAAGGGGTGAGCAAGAGAGGCCAAGCTGATCCGGGACCTGTCGAATGTGGGGTTGTGAGTCAATCGCTGCGAAACCGGGCGTCCGTCTATTTCTCCATGTATCGAGTTGAGCTAAGCTGCCACACTCTAATAGCGCTCACCCTCGTAGGCAAGGACGATCCAGTGTCTCGTAGTCGGGAATCCTGGGATCACGCCTAGATGAGGTATGATTGTGATTAAAAGATTAGGGTGCGTTCGAAAAATACCATGGCTGCAGAAAGCGCGGCCCTTGTTGGCGACAACGGCGTTGCGACTTGGCTTTGTGAGTTCGCTCATCTCTGCGAAATCGCGCCTTGTTGGCGCCCAAAAATGGCTTGCGCCGCGCCTCACGGTACTTTTCGAACGCACCCTAGTCCTAGTTGGATACTTGACCCCTGCGGTTAATGTAGTCGATGGCCATAGCCTCGTAATCGGGAGATTTCATGCCGACGATCTTGGCTTCGGCGAGAGCTTCTTCGGTGCTCAAGTTGTTGTCGAGAACACGGTAAACCATCCAAATTGGGCCGACGCGGTTGGCTGAGGAGCAGTGGAGAAGAATCGGTTTTTCCTCGGTCTTTAGTAGCTCGCGCAGTTGGTCGAAAACCTCGTCGGTCAGTTCTTCAGGGCCGTTCCAGGCCGGGTTGTGATAAGCCAACCCAAGATCCGCGACCAATTGCTGCTCATCGAAGTCATTGATTTCGCTGGGATGCCGCATGTTGATCACTGTCTTTACGCCACCTTTCTTGGCTTGCTCGAAATCGGCAGGTTGCGGTTGACTGGCCAGAAATATGCCGCCGTAGGTATGCAGCTTCTTGATGTCACCGCACTCATAAGGTTCCAGCTTTTCAGTGACGATGGCTTTGTGCTCGGTTGGAGGCTGGGATGGTTGGGTTGAAGACGAGTGTGGTTCCGTTGGAGCTGGAGATGGCTTGGTTGCAGGCGTAGCCACCTGGACTTCCGCCGGGGCATCCGCTTTGGTTTCAGTCTGGGGTTCCGCGCTGGATTGGCCGGAATCGCCATCTTTTTTAGCTTGATCGCAACCGGCGATCAGAAGCATGCAGCCAATCAGGATGGCAGGTGATGCAGTCATGTGTTTGTTCGTTTGCATAGTTGGATCGAGTTTGAATTTCCGGCCACGAGAAGATCTCCAGGCCGTGACCGAACACTAGCCGAGTGTGAATCCGCCGAAATTGTGCCGCCTGCCGATTGGCGCTTCAACTTGCCGAAACGACCGAGCCGGATTTGGCCATTAGCGACCTAACGTTGTCGGACCGCAATGGGCTGGAGTTGGTGAAGGATCTCAAGGCGCTCTACCCGGGATTGCCGATCTTAATGATGTCCATGCACGACGAGCTTCTCTACGCCGAACGCGTTCTGAAGGCGGGCGGCCGGGGTTACTCGGCTATCGCTTTAGGCGAGGCATTCGGGGTAAAGTGCTGAGGATGGTGCGCCCCAAGAGTAAGCAAAAGCTGCGAGCCAGTCTCAAGCGATTCACGAAACGTAATAACAGCGTGTGTATGGAAGCCATCATCGGCAAGATCAACCCGATCCTGCGCGGCTGGTATGGTTACTTCAAGCATGCCCACAAGAATGAGCTGAAGCGGATGGATGGTTGGACGCGAATGCGTTTGCGCTCCATCTTGCGAAACCGCCAAGGCAGGAAAGGACGAGGCCGAGGTCTCGATCACCACCGCTGGCGCAACGACTACTTTGCGACGCTGGGGCTGTTCAGTCTGGAAGCAGCCAAAGCCGAAGAGATTAGTCTCCGTAACGGAGTAAAACGCTAACTGAAGAGCCGTGTGCGGGAGAACCGCACGCACGGTTCGGAGGGAGGGGCGGCGCAGGCCAATGCGCCGTCCCTACCCCTATCCAAGATTGCCCGCTCTGGTCCCATAGCCACAAATCTTCCGCTCCCGCCAGCAAGCTGACGGGGGGCGTTTGTTTCGCTTTGTCTCTAGCCGCTAATCTTTGCCTTCCCGCGGGATAAACCCGCAGGGGAGGCCCGGGAAATTGTAATCACTTGGCTGAAGTGCATACCCAGGTACATCTTTTTCCCGAATACCGATTCACCGCGGATCACCCGCTCGAGGTCATTCTCGACTCCTTTGTAAACTTCCGGATCGAGACCTGGGCGTTGCTCGCCGACGAAATACCCGGCAATCAGGGACGCGCCGAGATGCCCGGCCATGGATTTCATGTGGTGGGCGCGAGCAAGCGCGTTGAGGCCCTTGGAAAGGTATTGAAAGTCGATCATGACGAGAGGGATTTGTCTTGAGAACGGAGATTTGACCTTGGGATTGCCAGAAAATGGCTCAAGCTGCTTCCGGCGCACTGCACGCTTGGATCTTAATCTCTTAAGCGCTAAAGAGCAATCTCGCCAGCTGCCGCCGGGGCAGGGGTAGAGAATGCTCTCGGTTGGAATCGCGCAAAGTCACAAAAAGCCAACTCCGTTTAGCTGCGAACAATCCGTTGACATCATTTGCGGGAGCAATTAGTTAATACATTAACTAATATTGCTCAAGATCAGAGTGAATCGCCCATCGAGACAATGACGGAGCCCAACAACCTGCAAGATGATTTTCCCGACACGCCCGCAAGGCGAGCCGTGGTGTCGGTGGTGCGCGGTTTTGGCGCGCTGACGCGGCTGATGGGGCCCCACTACGCCAGTTTCAACCTGACACCGCCCCAATTTCAGATGCTGACGATCATCAACCGGTTGCGCGGCGAACAAATCACGCAGCGTCGCTTGGGCAGGGAGCTATACGTCTCCTTCCCGAACGTCACGGTCATGCTTTCAAGGATCGAAAGCGCCGGACTGATCGAACGCAAAGTCAATCCAGCCGACCGCCGCGAAAGGTTTGTGCGGATCACTCCCACTGGTCGCGCGCTGCTCAAACGAATCTGGAGAGTCCAGCCCGTGCAGTTGGAGCGCGCGACGGCTGGTTTGACAGACCCGGAGCGCATTGAGCTGGCGCGACTGTTGAACAAAATGATTGCCGAACTGCCACCCGCAACCACGGAAGAAACCATTGGGAACCGGCCCGCGCACGAACCCTAACACTAAACAAAAACAATCCAATGAACACGACCATCCAATCCCGACGCCGCGGCTTTCGCCTGTTGCCGCAGCTACCAGCCGTTGCACTATTCGCCATATTCTTGGGAGCGACTTCGCTCTCCGCCGCCACGATTTCCGTACCAGGGTCCCACGAGAACATTCAAGCCGCCATTGATGCGTCCAAACCCGGTGACATCGTTTTGGTCGAACCAGGCGCCTACAAGGAACGCATTCAGCTCAAACCGGGTATCACGCTCAAGAGCGCGGGCGATGACGCAAAAGGAAAGCTTGGCCTCAAGTGGGCTGAGGCGACGACCATCGACGGAAGCTTTGACGGAGCCGACGGCCCGGGCGTGGCGATGGCTGAAGACTCGACCTTGGACGGCTTCACCGTGACCGGCGTCGGCGAATACGACGATGATGCCTGGAATCACCACCACGCCACGCAGGGAAACGAGCAGTCGCACGCGCACATCGGCGTGCCTGGAACACCCGGCGTTGCGGTGATGGGCGTCGAGCGTTGTCTGGTAACCAATAATATTGTCCATCACATCGGCTACACCGGCATCGCGGTCATGGGAGAAGAGGGAAAACGAGTCTCGCCCCACATCCTGCGAAACGTCACCTACCGCAATATGGGCGGCGGGATCGGCTTGATGAAGAAGTCAACGGGGATCATCGCGGAGAACGTCTGCTTTGAAAACTTCTACGCCGGTATCGGCCACGACGACGCCAGTCCGCTCGTGATCGACAACGTTTGCTACGCGAATGTTCGCGCCGGAATCGGCGTCAGCGAGCACTCCAAGGCAATCGTGCGCGGCAACACGTGCTATGGGAACCGCCGCGCCGGTATCGGCATTCGCACCGGCGAAGACACTCAGCCGATCATTGAAGACAACGACTGCTACCAAAACGACATGTCCGGAATCGGAACCGACGAGCACGCCGCGCCGATTATCCGCAATAACCGCTGTTATGAGAACGCAATGGCGGGAATTGGTTGCCAGGAAGGCGCTAAGCCGAAAATCATCGGCAACAAGTGCTATCGCAACAAGCGAGCGGGAATCGGGAGCATGGGAGAAGCGCAGCCGCTGATTGTCGGCAACGAATGTTATGAGAACGGGACGGCTGGAATTGGCCAGCGAGGCGACGCTCATACGACGCTGATTGACAACTACTGTCATCACAACAAAACCGCGGGCATTGGCTACGACGCGTGCAAAGCGGGCGTCTCTATCGCCCTGAACAACCGAGTGATCGACAACGCCTTGGTCGCGGTTGGTGTTCAATCGGGCTGGACGGTGAATTTTTCGGGCAACGAGCTATCGCGCAAAGGGGGGATGCCGCCCATCGTGATGGTCTTCGAAGGCGCAGACGCGACGTTTACGAACAACACAATTCGCGGCGAAGGTGTCGCCGGCATTCGCGCAACTGGCGTGGTAAAGGCCGTGGAGAACCATTTTGAAGCTGCTAGTCTGCGGAAAGTCGGTCCTCCCAGTTTTGCCATCTGGGCTCTGGAGGGATCGGAAATCACGATGTCTCGCAATGAGGTTAGCAATTGGCGTCATGCCCTGCACGCGACCGGCGCGGCGGTTACAGCCGATAACAACACGGTGAGCAATTTCTTCATGACGGCTTTCGTTGTGAGTCAGCCGTCCACATCCCCGAATGTCTTTGACAACACGGGTATCTCGGAAGATTCCAAAGATGAGGTCGTGTCGATTGACGGCGATGCGGGTGTAGTTTCCGGCAACCAAATTCAGGCCAAGCCGTAGACATCGCCCAGTAGCAGCCGAATAATGCGCTTCATCCTCAGTCTCAGTAGTCTGCGTCGGCGCGTCCGGTAGAATCACTCCCGCCCTGACCGGCGCGGAACAGCCTTAGCTCCAAATTCTGTTTCGCGAGGGGCCTGCAGCCCATCGCTTGCTCCAGCCTTCAGGGTGTTTCACCAAACTCATGGGAGTAGCAGTTTTCTGAAACTTGTGTTTGTGGATGAGTTTTCGAAAACAGGAAACGGGAATGTTTCGGTCCTCGAGGTGAGTAGGGGAACTTCGAAGAATCCAAGCAGATTTCGTAGTTTCCCAGTGCCTCCCCACGAGGCCAAGTGACCGAGTGCTTGGCCGTCCTTTTCAGGCCAAGGCTCGTGACAATCAAGCAGCCGTTGTCGAGCAGCCAGCGCAAGAGCGCGGAGTCACCGCGCGAGCATCTTGCCGACGGCTATTAGAGTTGCCGGCCCAATCGACTGCGCGTTCGGAGCAAGGAATAGAATCCCATCCGCAACCAGCACCGATCGCCTCTCACTGCACAAACAACACCGAGCCTTAAAGACGGGAAGTTTTTTTGAGGGCTAGCTTCGAAAGCGGTGTTCTACCGGAGAATACCCCAACCCTCAAACTCCACAAAATCATGAAACATCCCTTCCGAACCACCCTTCTCAAACTAGCTACGATTTCAGCCATTGCCTTCACACTGGCGCTCACTAGCTGCAACGAAAGCGACGATTCGACCGCTGGCACGACTGATGGCTACCCGCTGACTACGTGCGTTGTGTCCGACGAACCCCTGGGGAGCATGGGCGAGCCCATTGTAATCAACCACGAAGGCACGAAGGTGAAGCTTTGCTGCAAGAGCTGCATCGACGATTTCAATGCCGACCCTGCCCCTTTCTTGGCGAAGCTGGCTTCGGCGAGTGCGAACTAGGCCTGACGAGTTGCAGAAGACGTCGCGCCGATTCCAAAGCTTAGGTGTCACATGAGCAGTGCTGCCACATCCGTCCAAACATCGCAACCCGTGCCCGTTACAAGAGTTTTCGCGAAAGCCATCCAGGTTCTCAAAGAAAGCGGGCCAGTCGAGGGCACGGGCCTGCTCACAAGTCATTGCCTCGATCGTCTGGCTGACCGTTGGTATGGCGTTTCCACTTCCAAAATCTCTATTCTTGGCGAAGAGGGAATTCATGACGATCATTTGGTGAGTTATGCGCCGATAGACTACTTTTCGGTCTGGTTCATGCTGCAAAGGCTCGATATCGCGGAGGAAGACGTTTTTGTCGATTTCGGCGCAGGTCGGGGGAGAGCCTTGCTCGTGGCTGCGCGACAAAAATTTGCCAGCGTCATTGGCGTGGAATTGGATCCGAAGCTAGCAGAATGTGCCCGGAAAAACGTAGAACTGGCGGGATCTCGATTGCGCTGCAAAGAGGTCTCGATCTCACAAGGCAACGCGGTTGACTTTGAAATACCGCCGGAAGCCACCGTCTTGCACTTTTTCCACCCGTTTTATGGAGAACCCCTGGAGTTGGTGGCTCAAAACATTGTCGAATCTCTGCGTCAGCATCCGCGAAAGTTGACCATCTTGTTCGCCAACCCATTCGATTTTGAGCGTATCGTCCATCAGACGAACATTCTCCCTAGAGCCTGGCTCAAATCGCAATCCTGCCACCGGTGGCCACTTTACCGAACGGATGGCATCGGCAATCTTTATCGTGACTACCGCTTCGATTCACGGTAGCCTGTAATTGAAAAATGAACTTCGCCAAACTCATCCTGCTTTGGCTTCTCGCACTGGGAATTTCCGTGCCGGGTTGTCCTTGCTTGCTGGGATGCGCGAATTCGGCTCCACCCGAAATTTCGGATTGCTGTTGTCCGCATCAGTCCACCGGTGAGGACGAATCACCGATGGATGCGCCGTGCGATGGCTCAAGTTGTGGTGGGGTCGATGCTCAGAAGCAGGAGTCCGCCTTTAAGCTGACGCTTCGTTCTCCTGGTTTGACTGTTGTTGCCGGGTCGTTTTCGGCTACCACGTTGCGTTGGGTGAAGTCTTCGATCGCGGCGCCGCCAAGTGAGGTCTTGGAGTGGCGAAAGCCACCGGGACGGGCCGAGCTTGAAGTTTTTCGACTTTGAACAACCAAACGAGGTCCGTCCGGACCTCAATCCCGGTTTGTATTTTGGCTCTGTTAGGTTAAATATTCGGAAATCCTAACAACTGGCCGATTTCCATGACTCTTCCTCAAAGTCCGAATTCTCACTTTCCATTGATGACCACTCTTTACTTGGCTGCGTTGCTGGCCGGTCCCGCGGTAGGCGCCGATTTGCAGGCTTACCTCCGGGAATCGCTCGCAGCTCATCCTGGCCTCAAGGCTGATTACGAAGCCTACCAAGCCGCTCGCGAACGCGGCGAACAGGTCGCGGGAATGCCCGATCCCAAGCTGGGTTTCGGGCGATTTCTCTCGCCGATCGAAACTCGCACGGGACCACAGAAACGAACCCTGACTCTGTCACAAGAAGTTCCGTGGCCCGGTAAGTTGGAAATGCGCCGCGAGGTCGCGGACGCCCAGGCGAAAACCGCGTTTTACCGTTACGAAGCCCGCCGCCGCCAAATCATCGAGCGCGTGGGATTGGCTTATTTCGACTACGCTTACCTTGCGCGGGCAACCGTGGTCGCGCGGGAGAATCGTGAATTGCTCCAGCAGTTGAAGCCCGTGGTGGAGGAAAAAGTGCGGGGAGGCGGCAGCTTGGCCGAGGATTTGCGGCTGGATGTGGAACTGGGCAAGGCGAACGATCAGGTGCAGACGCTAGGCACGCAACGCGGCGGTTTAAGCGCGCGTTTGGAGGCGGCGTTAGGGCGCAAGCCGAACGGGAAGGATCTGCCCTTTGGCACGTTGCCGCCGAATTTGCCCAAGCTGGCGGCGAAGGCGGTGTTGCAGGAAAGGGTGAGCCAACATCCGGTAGTGGAAGGTGCTCGCGATGGCGTGTTTGCCGCCGATCAGGCGCTGGAGTTGGCTCAGTTTTCCAAGAAACCGACGCTCAACTTCGGCCTGAACGTGATTGACATCGGTGATGGCGGGGATACCGCGGCGGCGGTGACTTTTGGCGTTTCGTTGCCGATTTGGCGGGAGAAGTATCGCGCGGAGGAACGGGAGGCGCGTTTGCGGAAAACGTCGGCGGAGTCGACTGTGACTGATGTGCATCGTCAATTGCTGGCCGAGCTGGAAATCGCCTACCAAAAATACGAGGAAACGCGCCAGCGGGTTCAGCTTTACGACAGCCAACTGATTCCGGCTTCGCGCCAGGCGGTGGAGTTGGTCGAGGAGAACTTCCGAAACGACAAGGCCACGCTCACCGACTTGATCGACACCGAACGGCTCTTGCTCGAACTCCGCTTGGCACGGGCACGCGCTCTGGCCGATGCTCACCAAGCAGCCTTCCGCGTTCGCGCGTTAACCGAACCAATAACCAAGTTTTCGCAATGAAACGGACGATTCTGATTGCGTTAGGCTCGGCGATTCTCGGTTTGATCGTCGGTGCGCTGATTTTTGGAGGGCACGGCGGCGGCGGGCACGATCATACCGCGATGCAGGCTGGGAGCGGGGCGAAGAAGGCGGATATTTGGACCTGCTCGATGCATCCCCAGGTTCAAGCGCCGAAACCGGGGAAGTGCCCGATTTGCGCGATGGATCTGATCCCGCAAAGCGCGATGGGCGCGGCATCGGGCGGCGCGCGGGAGTTTTCCATGTCGCCGGTGGCGAAGGTGTTGGCCGAGATCGAGACGGCTGAGGTCATTCGGCAGCATCCCGAGGCCAGGGTGCATCTCTACGGCAAGATCGAGCATGACGAAACGCGGATGCGCTCGCTGACCGCCCGTTTTCCGGGACGGATCGACCGGCTCTACGTCGACTACGACGGCGTGCGCGTAAAGGAGGGCGATGAGTTAGGCGTGATCTACAGCCCAGACTTGCTAACGGCGCAATCCGAACTGCTGACGGCGCTTCGGTTTGGGAATCGCTCCGGTGTTTCCGCGGCACGCGATAAACTGGAGCTCTGGGGCTTTTCCCGTGAGCGGGTCAGGGCGATCGAACAATCCGGGAAAGCCGCGGATAGGCTCACGATCGACTCGCCGCTGTCTGGAATCGTCACCCGCAAAAACGTGGTGGAGGGAAGCTATGTCAAAACCGGCGACATGATGTTCATGATCGCAGACCACTCGGTCGTTTGGCTGGTTTTGGAGGCTTACGAGTCGGATTTGGCTTGGCTTAGGTTCGGCCAGGAACTCACCTTCACGACGAAAGCCTACGGTGACCGCAAGTTTGAGGGGCGCATCGTCTTCATCGACCACGAACTCGATCCGAAGACGCGCACGGCTAAGGTGCGGGTTAATGTGGAAAATCCGGGCATGTTGCTCAAACCCGGGATGTTCGCCCACGCCACGGTCAAGGCCAAGGTGGCCGGTGAGGGCGTGGTGCTCGATCCCGCTTTGGCTGGAAAGTGGATCAGTCCGATGCATCCGCAAATCATCAAAGACGGCCCCGGCAAGTGCGACGTCTGTGGCATGGCGCTGGCTCCTGCCGAAGAGTTAGGCTATATCGCGGCCGATCAATCCACCGAGCCGCCGCTCATTGTTCCCGCGGGCGCGGTGTTGCATACCGGGAAGCGGTCGGTCGTTTACATCGAAAAGCCGGACACCGAGCAGCCAACTTACGAAGGCCGTGAGATTCTGTTAGGGCCGCGCGCGGGCGATTTCTACATCGTCGAAGCCGGATTGCGCGAGGGGGAAAACGTGGTGTCGCAAGGCGGCTTCGTCATCGACAGCGCCCTGCAAATCCAGGCAAAAACCAGCATGATGTTGCCGGGCGAGGAGCTTACCGCGCTCTTTCCAAAGACCGAAGCGCCTGAAGAATTTCTCACCGCGGCGGACGAAGTGCTGCTCGGTTATTTTGCGGTTTCAAACGCCCTGGCGAAGGATTTGCAGGGCGAGCCGAATCGGGCGGCGGTTGCCACCCTCGAAAAACTCAACGCTCTGCCGGTGGACCAGCTAACCGACGGTGCGAAGCGAATTTGGGACGATTTGGCGGCGCGTTTGGAAGCGGAATTGACGGCGATCGCCGAGAGCAAGGACGTTGCCGTGACACGCCAGCGATTTTGGGAACTAACCAAAGTGACCGACGAATGGGTGAGGCGTTTTGGGACGGCGCACTTGCCGGTTTACGACGCAAGCTGCCCGATGGCGTTTGACGATCCCAAAAACCGCGAGGCGAATTGGCTCCAATCCGGTGAGCACCTCATGAATCCTTACATGGGCCTGCGGATGCAGCAATGCGGCACGCTGGAGGCGCAAATCGCCGAAGCTAAGCCAATCGCGCTGCCTCCCGAAGCGAACCAGGCGCTTGAATCCATCCTTACCGCGTATTTTGCGCTCAAGGATCAACTCGTAGCAGGAGAGGACGAGGAGTCCCGGTCGGCCGCCGCAAAATTGGTCGCGGCGATTGATTCCTTCGATCCTGCGAAACTGGAAATGCCCGGCCTCTCGGCCCAGTGGCGGGAATTGGCCGCGGCACTGAAAGAATCAGCCGCCCGGGCAGCCGCTGGCAAGAACCTCGTCGCCATCCGGCAAGCCTTCGATCCGCTAAGCCAAGCGCAACAGGCGATGGTGACTCGGTTAGGGAGAAATCTCAGCTTTCCGGTTTACCAGGCTCACTGTCCGATGGCGTTCAGCGACCTGGGAGCCGATTGGCTCCAGCCCGGCGAAGACATCCTTAATCCGTATTTCGGCGACCAGATGCTGCATTGCGGAGAGATCAAACGGCAGGTCGCAGCGCCCATTTCCAAGCCCCGGGAGGACTAACCGATGGACTTGCCTGATGAAGAACGGTCGCCGGTTAGTGGGCTGATTCGGTTTTGCCTGGAGAACAAGCTCATCGTCTTCCTTCTCGCGGGCATGCTTCTGACCTGGGGCGTGCTCGTTGCGCCATTCGATTGGGAACTGGGCGGCCTACCGCGGGATCCGGTGGCGGTGGATGCGATTCCTGACATTGGCGAAAACCAACAAATCATCTTCACCGAATGGATGGGCCGCTCGCCCCAAGACGTCGAGGATCAAATCACCTTCCCCCTGACCGCGGCGCTGCTGGGAATTCCGGAGGTGAAGACGATTCGCAGCTATTCATATTTCGGCTTTTCCAGCATCTACGTGATTTTCAAGGAATCGGCCGGTTGGGACTGGTCGCGGGCCAAAATCCTGGAAAAGCTCAACAGCCTGCCCGCCGGAACCCTGCCCGCGGAAGTGAGCCCGGCTCTTGGGCCGGACGCGACCGCCTTGGGCCAGGTGTTTTGGTATACCCTGGAGGGGCGTGATACGAACGGCGAGCCCGCTCCGGGTTGGACGCTGCAAGAACTGCGCAGCATCCAGGATTTCTACGTTCGTTACGCCTTGCAGGCCACCGACGGCGTGGCGGAAGTGGCTTCGGTTGGCGGTTATGTCAAGGAATACCAGATTGACGTGAACCCGGATGCGATGCGGGCTTTTGGGGTCACGTTAGAGCAGATTTTCAAGGCGGTAGCCGATGCCAACATCGACGTAGGCGCGCGCACCATTGAGGTAAACCGGATGGAATACGTCATCCGCGGCCGGGGCTTCCTCACCTCGCTTCAAGACCTGCGCGACATCGCGGTATCGGCGCGGGATGACGTCCCCATCACGCTCAACGAGGTGGCCGAGATCAACTTTGGCCCGGCGTTGCGGCGCGGCATGCTCGACAAAGCGGGGGCTGAGACCGTGGGCGGAGTCGTGGTGGCGCGCTATGGTGCGAACCCGATGGCGACGATCCAGGAGGTGAAGAAAACCATCGCCAAAATCGCGCCCGGCCTGCCGAGCAAAACGCTCGAAGACGGCCGCACGAGTCAGGTGACGATCGTGCCGTTTTACGACCGCACCGGTCTGATCGAGGAAACGCTGGAAACGCTCAATACCGCGTTGGTGGAGGAGATTCTCATCACCGTGGTCGTCGTTTTGCTGCTGCTCTTTCACCTGCGCAGCTCGTTGCTCATCTCGCTCATGTTGCCGGGGGCAGTTTTGCTGACTTTCGTGGGCATGAAGCTCTTTGGCGTCGAAGCCAACGTGGTGGCTTTGTCAGGAATTGCCATCGCCATTGGCACGATCGTCGATATGGGCATCGTCCTCTGCGAAAACGTCCACAAAGCCCTGCAAAACGCTGAGGACGACGAACCGCGCCTACCCATCATCTTCCGCGCTTGCGCCGAGGTGGGCGGAGCCGTGCTTACCGCGGTGCTCACCACCGTGATCAGTTTCCTCCCGGTTTTTGCGATGGAAGGGGCCGAGGGCAAGCTCTTCAAACCACTGGCCTACACCAAAACCTTCGCCCTCATCGCGTCCATCCTCATCGCACTCACCCTGCTGCCGCCGCTGATTCACTTGCTTTTCCGCCGCCGGATCGACCGCGCCTCGAACCAGGCCCCGCGGATGCACCTGGGCCTGATCGTGATGTTGTGCGCCGTGGTGGTGATCTTTTTGGGTAGTGGCTGGGCGCCGCTGGGGCCGGGTCACGGGATTCTCAATCACCTCTTCGTCGTTTTGTTGATTGGGGCTCTGTTAGGGCTGATTTTCGGCTTCATGCGGATTTATGAACGCGCGCTGCGCTTCTTCCTCCGCGCCAAGTGGGTGCTGATGCTGCTCGTTACCGCGGTCGTCTTCTGTGGTTTCCTCATCTTTCGCGGCTTGGGCAAGGAATTCATGCCCGCGCTCGACGAAGGCTCGTTTCTCTACATGCCGACGACGATGCCGCATGCTTCCATCGGCGAAGCCAAACGCATTTTGCAACTCCAGGACCAGGCGATCAACGCGATCCCTGAAGTGGACATGGTCGTCGGCAAAATCGGCCGCGTCGATAGTTCGCTCGATCCCGCGCCGGTCTCGATGGTCGAGACCGTCGTCACCTACAAACCGGAGTGGGGCCGGGACGAAACTGGGAAGCGTGTTAGGCTCTGGCGCGATCACATCCAATCGCCGGACGACATTTGGAAGGAAATCACCGATGCGGCGCAACTACCCGGCGTCACTTCCGCACCCAAATTGCAACCAATCGAAACCAGGCTTGTCATGCTGCAAACCGGAATGCGTGCGCCGATGGGGCTCAAGGTCTACGGCCCTGATCTGGCCACGATCGAAAAAGTCGCCCTGGAGCTGGAAGCCATCCTCAAAGGCGTTTCCACGATCAACCCGGCGACGGTTTTTGCTGACCGCGTTGTTGGGAAGCCCTACCTCGAAATCAAGATCGACCGCAAAGCGATCGCGCGCTACAACATCAGCGTCCGCGGAGTGCAAAACGTCATCGAAGTCGCAGTTGGCGGCCGCCGTCTCACCTCCACCGTCGAAGGCCGCGAGCGTTACCCGGTGCGCGTGCGTTACCTGCGCGAACGCCGCGATAGCATCGAGGAACTGAGCGAAATTCTCGTGCCCGCGCCGGATGGCCGTCAAGTCCCACTCGGCGAGTTAGCCGAGATCGACTTTGTCCGCGGCCCTCAAGCGATCAAGAGCGAAGACACCTTTCTCGTCGCCTACGTCATCTTCGACAAGCAGCCCGGAAACGCCGAAGTCAGCGTGGTGGAAGACGCCCGAGCGGTGATCGACCAACACATCGCGTCCGGCGACTTCGTCGTGCCTGGCGGGGTGAGCTATGCTTTCACTGGCAGCTACGAAAACCAGGTTCGCGCCGAAAAGCGACTCATGTTGATCCTCCCTTTGGCGCTGTTGCTCATCTTCATCCTCATCTACCTCCAATTTCGGGTCGTCAGCACCTCGTTGCTGGTGTTCAGCGGGATTTTTGTGGCTTGGTCAGGCGGCTTCATCATGATTTGGCTCTACAACCAGGACTGGTTTCTCAACGTCACCTTGCTCGGGATCGACTTCCGCGATTTGTTTCAGATCAACCCCATCAACCTCAGCGTCGCGGTATGGGTAGGCTTCCTCGCCCTCTTTGGCATCGCTACGGATGACGGCGTCATCATGGGAACTTACCTCCAGCAGAAATTCCGTTCTAACAAACCCACCACGGTCGATGAAATCCGCGAAACCACGGTGGAAGCCGCATTCAAACGGAATCGCCCCGCGATGATGACGACGGCGACGACGCTCTTGGCCCTTCTCCCCGTCCTCACCTCGACCGGACGCGGATCCGACGTGATGGTTCCGATGGCGATTCCCACCTTCGGCGGCATGACCTTCGCGGTATTGACCGTGTTCGTGGTTCCGACGCTCTATTGCTGGATTGAGGAACTGAAACATTGGATCAAGAACCGCAAATGACATGAAGACATCCGAATCTGAGTCAGCCGATTGTTGCCACCACGATCACGAGCATCCGAATCGGCCTAGCCCGAGGCCAGCCTCAAGCGGTGGCCCCTGATTTACACCTGCCCGATGCACCCGGAGATCGAGCAGGATCATCCGGGCGATTGCCCCAAGTGCGGCATGCCGCTGGAGCCGAAAGGGATCAAGGTAGATAATGATTCGGAACAAGCGGAGATCGAATCGCTCTAGCGCAAATTCTTCATCGGCCTGGCGCTGACGATTCCCGTCTTTCTTCTGGCAATGGGTGGGATGATCCCAGCATTGGGCCTCGAAAGCCTGATTCCACAGCACGCTTCCAAATGGATCGAGTTCCTTTTGACCACGCCGGTGGTCATTTGGGCGGGCGGGTTCTTTTTTGTCAAAGCGCGGCGTTCCTTGCTGAATCGTAGCCCTAACATGTTCACTCTCATCGCGATGGGTGTCGGCGCGGCCTATCTTTACAGTGCGGTAGCGGTGCTGATGCCGGGGATTTTTCCCGAATCGTTCCGTCAACATGGCGAGGTCGGGCTCTATTTTGAGGCGGCGGCGGTGATTACAGTTTTGGTGTTGTTAGGACAATGGCTTGAGGCCCGGGCGCGCAGTCAAACTGGGCAAGCAATCCAGTCGTTGCTTGGCCTTGCCGCGAAAACGGCCCACCTAATCTTGAATGGCGAGGAACGCGAGGTGGCGGTCGATGAAATCCAGGCCGGAGACATTTTGCGCGTTCGGCCAGGTGAGAAAATTCCGATCGACGGCGTCGTGACCGATGGCAGCAGCACGCTGGATGAGTCGATGATCACGGGTGATCCGATTCCGGTGCAAAAGCGCGAGGGCGACGCGGTCATCGGCGCGACGATCAACCAAACTGGTTCGATTTTGATGCGAGCGGAAAAAGTAGGCGCCGAAACGCTGCTTTCGCAGATCGTCCACATGGTAGCCGAAGCGCAGCGCAGCCGTGCCCCGATCCAAAAGCTGGCCGACGCCGTAGCGGGCTGGTTTGTCCCCGCGGTCATCGCTGCCGCAGTGCTGGCGTTTGTGATTTGGGCTTTGTTAGGGCCTGAACCAAGGATGGCTTACGCCTTGGTCGCGGCGGTTTCGGTGCTCATCATCGCCTGTCCCTGCGCGTTGGGATTGGCGACGCCGATGTCGATCATGGTGGGCGTGGGGCGCGCGGCGCAGATGGGGATTCTCATCAAGAACGCCGAGTCGATCGAGCGCACGGAGGAGGTCGATTGCCTCGTGACCGACAAAACCGGCACGCTTACCGCGGGACAGCCGAAGGTGACCGATCTGGTCGCAGCTAACGCTACTCCTAAGATGGAGTTGCTCCGTCTCGCCGCCGCCGTCGAGCAAGCGAGCGAGCATCCCCTGGCGCGCGCCATCGTCGATGAAGCGAAAGCACGCGATCTTGAAGTGGCTGAAGCGGAGGATTTCCGCTCCACGACCGGCGGTGGTGTAACCGGAAAAGTGAGCGGAGCGTTGATCCGCGTCGGCAAGCGCAAGTTCCTCGAAGAAAACGGCGTGACGCTTCCGGAGGTGTTATCGCTCGAAGCCGAGACGCTGCAAGGCAAGGCGAGGACCGTGGTTTGGGTGGCGCGCGACGATAAAGCGATCGGAATTCTCGGCATCGCCGATCCGATCAAATATTCGACCAAGGAGGCGATCGAAACGCTGCACGAAATGGACATCGAGGTCATCGTTTGCACCGGAGACAATCGCAAAACGGCCGAGGCGGTGGCAAAAGAGCTGGGAATCGACGAAATTCGCGCCGAACTGTCTCCCGACGAAAAATCGCCATCATCAAAGAGCTGAAAGCCGACGAAAAAGTGGTCGCGATGGCCGGCGACGGGATCAACGACGCTCCGGCGCTAGCTGAGGCCGATGTGGGTATCGCGATGGGCACCGGAACGGACGTGGCGATTGAGAGCGCCGGCATCACGCTGGTCAAGGGTGACCTGTTAGGGATCGCCAAAGCGATCCGGCTGAGCCGCGCCACGATGCGTAACATTCGCCAGAACCTGTTCTTCGCCTTCATCTACAACGCGCTCGGCGTGCCGATTGCGGCGGGGATCTTTTATCCGGTGTTCCGATTATTGCTCAGCCCGATGATCGCGGGCGCGGCGATGAGTTTCAGCTCGGTCTCGGTGATTGGGAACGCGCTACGGTTGCGGAATGCGAAGATTTAGTAGATCTGGGCCGCAACCATGGATCGCCCGAGCATCGCCAAGAATTCTTGAGGGAATTCGCAAACCGCGGTGTTTTACTCGCAACCTCATGAACTCACACACTCCCGACAACCTCTCCGAAGAGGATCGTCGGCTTCGCGAAACCCTGCAGGATTGGGACGTCGAAGCCAATCCTCCCCCGGATTTGCGCCGCGGCGTTTGGCAACGAATCGAAGATCGCTCGTCCCCGCGGACCAATCTATTGGATTGGCTCGAACCCTTCACCGGCCAGCTTCATCGCCCGGCCGTTGGCACGGCGGTAGCCGCCCTTGTGCTCGCGGTAGCCATCTTCGGAGGCGTGATCCACTCGCAAATCGCTAGGAAACACACCATGACGCAACTTGGCGAACGCTATGCCGCCACGATTGACCCCCTGGCTCGAACTCACACCGGCCACGATGCCTTGAGGCGATGAATCGCGGTTTAGGAATCTTGGGAATTATTCTGCTGGCGGGCGTGGTGGTGTATCTTACCGCGTTTCACTTCTTTTACGCACACACACACGCGCTGGCGACTTCGGATCGGTCGGAGTTGGAATGGTTACGCTACGAGTTCGGACTTTCCGAGCATCAGTTCCAAACCATCAACAAGCTGCATGGCCAGCACGACGTAAAGTGCCTGGAATTTTGCGACGCTCTCGAAAAGGGGAATGTTAGGCTGCTACGCATGATGCGGGAAAGCACCGAAATCACTCCGGGAATCGAGTCCGCGCTGCAAGAGGCCACCAAACTGCGCGAGCGTTGCCGCCGGACGACACTTCAGCACATTTATGAGGTTAGCCTGGAGATGCCACCCGAGGCCGGGAAGCGTTACCGCGAGATGATGACGGCGCGGCTGGTCGATTCCGGTCTGCACCACCAGACCGCGGTTTCCCGGGACCACCAAAAACGTCACGACAAGCCTGATTCGCACCATCCGTGAAGGACGTTGATGAAGCTCAGCGAGACGCCGCGGATAAAGCTGCGATGGAACGGCTGCGGTTGGGTGACGACAGTGCCCTGAACGAAATTATGGAGCGTTGGGAAAAGCCACTGGTCGCGTTTTTGTATCGCTATGCCGCCAACTGGAGTGTGGCGCTGGACTTGGCGCAGGAGGCCTTTGTGAAGGTTTACCAGAGTCGCGCGCGTTATCGGCCGAAGAGCAAATTCTCCACCTGGCTCTTTTCCATCGCTTCGAATCTGGCGAGAAACGAAGCGCGCTGGCGCAAACGACACCCCGGCAGCGCCGTGGCTGCAGCGCAAGTTGAGCCAACCGATCTGGATCGAGAAGCCGCCGATTCCTCGGGGCCTGACGACAATGCCAACCGCCATGACCGCGCCCGATTGGTGCAAGCGGCAATTGCGAGTCTGCCTCCGGAGCTAAGAACCGTCGTTTTGCTCTCTGAATACGAAGGCCTCCCGCAACGTGAAATTGGCGAAGCGTTAGGTTGCTCGGCCAAGGCAGTGGAAACGAGGCTGTATCGTGCGCGGAAGCAGTTGCGTGAAAAACTGGCGGATCTGCGCGATTAAACTGGTCGCCAAGCCGATCCCTCAGAGACTTGGGTTCTGGCTATAGCGTGATAGACTGTGAATGTGAAAACGACTCTCACGATCCTTGTCTTTTACGCCAGCATCGCCATCTCAATCGCTGAACCAGCGCCGACAAATGCGGTCTCAGCGGCCATCGACAAAGCGCTTCCGTATCTCGAAAAGGAAGGAGCGTGGTGGATTGAGAACAAAAAGTGTGCCTCCTGCCATCACACCACTTTTCTCGTCTGGGCCAAGGATCTCGCGCTGGAAGCTGGGTTTGAAGTCGATCTGCCCCTCCTCAACGAACAGCGCGAGTGGCTGTGGAAATCGTTTCTCGCAGAGGTTAAGCCCAACCCGAAAAATCCTGACAGCAAACCTAAACCTGGTGAGGTGAATGGCGATCGCAACGTGGAAGGCGTCAGTCAGTTTCTCGTGTCGCCGTCTGCGAGCAAAGCGCCGGATTCGGTGCTGGAAGCGTTGAGAGAGATTGTCGTGTCCAATCAGGGCGAAGATGGAAACTGGAAACCGGGTGGTCAGTTACCGCGGCTGGATCGCCCGGAACTCGAAACGCAGTGGGCATCGAACCAATGGGCGAAATGGGCACTCAACGACGGTGGAGTTGAGTTATCGCGACCGACCCAGACCTGGAAGGAAGGCGTTCCGACAGTCACCAGTGAGTGGCAATTTCTGAACCTAATGCTGCGGCGAAAGAATCCTCACACGCTTGCCAATTTGCTCAAGCGGCAGAATGAGGACGGTGGTTGGAGTTGGAAAGAGGGCGAGCCTAGCGATCCATCGGGGACGGGCCAGGCGCTGATCGCGCTGGGGAAATCGGGTAACGCGCCGAATCATCCCGAGGTGGTTCGGCGGGCGCAGATGTTCTTGATTCGGACCCAGGCGGATAAGGGGTATTGGGAGACGAAGGGAACGAAAGATCGTGAGGAAATCACCCGGGTCTCAAAGTTTTGGGGAACGTCGTGGGCCGTGATAGGTTTGCTCGAAACGCTGCTGCGATAGGAGTAGCCTGCCATCTTAGGTATTCAAGAAGTCCAAATCCGATGCGGAGTTGCGAGGATTCCATGGTATCATTACCGAGCCTTCTCACCCCCTTCACCAAACTCCCCACGCTCAAAGCTCTCTTAGTTCTGATTGCCCTGGCATCGCAGGCGATCACGACAGCGATTATTCACAACCCAATATCCTCTTTATCTGGCTGCCGAGGAGACAGCTTTTCTGTTCAATCAAAGCGTTTTTCAGAAGGTGAGGCAAGGGCTTAACTGCACTTTCACTGCGAAATGACCCGTAGCTATTATTGTCACGTTCTTAATTGCCGAAATTCAGGCCAGAATTCGCACGAAGCCTGTCCTTATTTTAATTCGTTTACTATTTTGGTTAACTCATCGACCCGTCTCCTTGTCCTGCTTCAGTCGGACAAAAGCGCGGCCCTTGTTGGCGACAACGGCGTTGCGACTTGGCTTTGTGAGTTCGCTCATCTCTGCGAAATCGCGCCTTGTTGGCGCCCAAAAATGGCTTGCGCCGCGCCTCACGGTACTTTTCGAACGCACCCTAGTCCTAGTTGGATACTTGACCCCTGCGGTTAATGTAGTCGATGGCCATAGCCTCGTAATCGGGAGATTTCATGCCGACGATCTTGGCTTCGGCGAGAGCTTCTTCGGTGCTCAAGTTGTTGTCGAGAACACGGTAAACCATCCAAATTGGGCCGACGCGGTTGGCTGAGGAGCAGTGGAGAAGAATCGGTTTTTCCTCGGTCTTTAGTAGCTCGCGCAGTTGGTCGAAAACCTCGTCGGTCAGTTCTTCAGGGCCGTTCCAGGCCGGGTTGTGATAAGCCAACCCAAGATCCGCGACCAATTGCTGCTCATCGAAGTCATTGATTTCGCTGGGATGCCGCATGTTGATCACTGTCTTTACGCCACCTTTCTTGGCTTGCTCGAAATCGGCAGGTTGCGGTTGACTGGCCAGAAATATGCCGCCGTAGGTATGCAGCTTCTTGATGTCACCGCACTCATAAGGTTCCAGCTTTTCAGTGACGATGGCTTTGTGCTCGGATGGAGGCTGGGAAGGTTGGGTTGAAGACGAGTGGGGTTCCGTTGGAGCTGGAGATGGCTTGGTTGCAGGCGTAGCCACCTGGACTTCCGCCGGGGCATCCGCTTTGGTTTCAGTCTGGGGTTCCGCGCTGGATTGGCCGGAATCGCCATCTTTTTTAGCTTGATCGCAACCGGCGATCAGAAGCATGCAGCCAATCAGGATGGCAGGTGATGCAGTCATGTGTTTGTTCGTTTGCATAGTTGAATCGAGTTTGAATTTCCGGCCACGAGAAGATCTCCAGGCCGTGACCGAACACTAGCCGAGTGTGAATTCGCCGAAATTGTGCCGCCTGCCGATTGAACCCTGGTGAAGTCGACAGTGCGGCGTACTGGGACTACGTATGACGAATGGGAGAGAAGTGCCAGGTGCGAATGGCCAACCAACTGATTTCTCGACACGGCCCCAACGCCACGTTGGTACACAAAAGTTCACCGATCTACGGAATGAGAGTTTTTCTGGCCAAAATACGCATAGAAATGTGCCCAGGCTCAAACTAGACTCCTCAAAGTCATGCCTACCAAGCAAATCCTCATTGTCGATGACCACGCGGTAGTTCGACAGGGGCTCAAGAGCCTGATCGACGCCGAGCCGGACCTGGAAATCTGCGGGATGGCGGGCAGCGCGAGCGAGGCGCTTCAATTTGCCGAAACGACCGAGCCGGATTTGGCCATTAGCGACCTAACGTTGCCGGACCGCAATGGGCTGGAGTTGGTGAAGGATCTCAAGGCGCTCTACCCGGGATTGCCGATCTTAATGATGTCCATGCACGACGAGCTTCTCTACGCCGAACGCGTTCTGAAGGCGGGCGGCCGGGGTTACTTGATGAAGGAAAATTCCGAGAATTTGATCCCGGCCATTCGGCAGATCCTGAGTGGCGAGCCGTATGTTAGCCCCAAAGTCACCAACCAGTTCCTGGAGTCGATTTCCGGCGGAGACAAGGCCCAATTCAGTTTCCCGCTCAAACGTTTGACCGATCGCGAACTGGAGGTGTTTGAGCTAATCGGTCAGGGTAAGGCTGCCGACGAAATCGCCCGGCAACTCAACATCAGCCCGCGCACGGTGGATGCGCATCGCGCGCACATTCGCGAAAAATTGGGGCTTGCCGACTCCAGCGACCTTTTGCGGTATGCGGTGAGGTGGGCTGAAGGCGAAAAGGTCGCTGCCGACCATCAGTGACTTTTGGGCACGCTGCAAAGAACCTCAGTTCCGCCCTTTTCTCCACCGGAAACCGAGATGACTGCGTTGATGGCCCGGGCGCGATAGTCCATGGTGTGCAAGCCGAGGCCGCCTTCGCTTCTGGAATTTTCGATGCCAATTCCATTGTCCCGGATTCGGAGCTTGATTTCGCCGTCCTCAACGGCCAGTTCGATGGCAATTCGAGAGCAATTGGCGTGTTTGAGCGCATTGTTCACCGCTTCCTGGGCAATGCGGAAGAGATGATTGGCCAGAAGCGGATCGTCGATCGCGACATCTTTGGGGTGAATACTTTCGCATTCCAGCTTGCCGCTATGCGATACGGTCTGGGCAAATTCATCCAAAGCTGTTTGCAGTGAAGAAGGCTCGGCGCCAACGGAATGTAGTCCGTGGGAAAGCGCCCGCGCCTGGGCTACGGCGTCCTTGATCAACCCCTCGATTTCCAGGGCCCGGGTGGCTTCGTCAGGCCGCTCCACGCTGTTGAGCGCATCGGCCAAAGACCTGCAAAGCATTACAATGCCCCCAAGCATCGAGCCCAGTCCGTCATGAATATCCATGGCGATGCGTTGCTTCTCCTCTTCCGCCGCGCGAATCACCTCTTGTTCCAACCGGCGGACCATTTGGCGAGCTTCCCGGTTCTCGGCGATGCGCACCAGCCGCGCCCGCAGTATCTCCGGATCAACAGGCTTGATCAGGTAGTCCTCAACCCGCTCCCGCAAGGCCGCGATTGAGCCACCAGTATCGGAATAGCCGGTCGCAATGACGATGGCAATCTCAGGGTCGCGCTCGCGAAATTCGTGCAAAACTTCGTCGATCAGACCATCGGGAAGCCGGCGGTCGAGAATCACCGCCAAAAAGCGCTCCCAGTCATCACGCTCCAGCGCATCACGGATCGTGCCGGCGGAATCGGTCTCATAGCCCTGCTTTTTGAGGAGCCGGGACAAGCTGGAAACCGTGTCCGGATCGTCATCGACAATCAGAATGGCCTGGCGTTGGGAGTGCTTATTCACGCTCAATGTGATTTCGGCCAAAACCCTGATGAGGGGCCGCGCCGAAGCAACTGAAATTGGACTCAAATAATTCACATTCCGGCGATAAATCACCGGATTGTGCTTAGTATTTTACGTTAAAATCGGATGCACATATGACCGCTTGGTTTATGCTGTTAGTGTGAAAAAACAAAAGAAAACAGACAGTCCACCAAGCGGCCAAAAGGATCCAAAAGTCGTGCGATCCAGTTACTCTCCAATATCTGACGCGCTTTCTCAAGCAAATACCCTGGCAGATAACGAATTTGCTGACGGAATAAAGCGGTTCAATCTCGTTGGCGTTTTGCGCAACTGCACAAAGCGCGAGCGCCGCAAAGGTAGCGTTGCATTGGAATCAATCATGATGACCCTGTTGATCTGGCCGGTTCTCAAGATGTCCAGCATCCACTGTTTCTGCAACGAACTCTGCCAATATCTCAAACAATGCCTCGGGCGTCCCGAAGACGTAATTTATGATTTTTGGGGAAGCGAAGACATCAATTGGCGAAACTGGGCGTGCCAAACCTCGGCGAAGGTCCTCAAGCAAGTCGATTTGGGCAAGGTTCAAAAAATGGCGTTCATCGTTGATGACAGCCTCAAACAACGTCGCGGCAAAAAGGTCGAAGGCACCTCCAGGCACTACGACCACAATCGGGGGATCACGATTCAAGGCCATCAGAGTGTGGAGTTGGGGCTGGCCGGAGAAAACGGCTTCGCGCCGCTCGACCGTCAGATATTCATGGGGGAAAGCAACCCCATCGAAAAAGCGTCGGACAAGGAATTCAAGGACAAGCGTAGCGCGGCTGCTGTAGACATGAAACGCGCTCGCGAAGAAGACAAACACCAGATGCTTGCCCGAATGCTCAAGAAAGCGATCAAATCCGGGCATCAAGCAACCTACCTGCTCGGAGACGCATGGTTCGGAACCAAGCAAAACATCGCTCTTGCTATCGAACACGACCTACACGCCATCTTCCAAATGAAACGGGGAAAACTGAAATACCGAGTGGATGGTAAACTATATAGCGCCGCCGAATTATATGCTCGTTATCAGCGCAAGATGGAACCTGCTAATGGCAAGTCTCGATATAAAACCGTGCGGCTTGAAGCGGAAGTTAATTTACAAACTAAGGCCAATGCTGAACCAATCTGGCAACCGGTAGCGCTGATCTTGAGTGCACCTAAAGACGCCAGTAAAGAGAACTGGGTGATCTTCTTGAGCACGGACACTGAAGCATCAACCGAACAGATCCTGGAAATCTATGCGCTGCGCTGGTCGATCGAGGTCTATTTCAAAGAAGTGAAACAGAATTTTGGATTGCTCGCTGAGCAAAGCGGGAAATATCAAGTCGCCTATGCCTCGGTTCATCTCGCGGCAGTTCGCTATTTGATCATATTCGAGGCGATGTTGAGAAATGGAAAGCTAAGCTTTGGTGAGATACGCGATCTACAAAGCGGAAAGTTGCTGGCCCTCTCCTACGCAAGTTTACTGTGGACATTGTTTCGCGCAATCATCGCTGGCGCACTCGATCAATTTGAAGAAGCGATCGGTGGGGCAATGGTGGAGAAGATCACCGATGCTCTGGATTGTGCGGTTGAGTCTTTCCTGAGCGACGCCCTTCAAATCACGCCAACTCACGTGTCACTACTTCAAAAAGCAGAAGCGACGGGAAATGTGTGAACGAAAACCGTACTTGAAGCCACGAATTTATCGCCGGAATGTGAGAAATAAGTACGCGATTTCCACTAACACCGCGGGCTTGCGTCACTTGCGGGTACCGGTGAAGTTGGGGCGGAAAACCAACGGTTTTCTCAATACCTCGTATACGGGTCGGCCGGAGGTACTTCGCCAATTGCGGGCTCTGCAGCATCCGGACCTCCGGGCTGACCGGATTCGATGTCTTTCTCGTCCTCGATTTCTCCAACCAACTCCTCCAACACATCTTCCAGCGTGACAACCCCAACCGTCCGTCCGCCATCCTGGACGACACCCAAGTGCGTGTGCTGGTCCCGAAATTTCGACAGCAGCCAATCCGAGCGTCTCTTGATGTCCACCAGGAAGGCAGGACGAACCAGAGGTTGGAGCGGTTCATCGCCTCTGCCATCGACCACGGCCTCGAGAACATCCCGACTCATCGCGATGCCACAGATGTCATCCAGGCTTTGGCCGGCGACCGGAAAACGGGAATAGGGTTGGGCACGCATCTTTTCCGCGGCTTCACCCACCGTCATGTTGCCGAACAGCGCGACGACCTCCTTTAACGGCGTCATGATGTCCCCGGCAGTTCGGTCGTTGAGGATGAAGGCGCGCCGAATCATCTGCATCTCATCGCTTTCGATTAAACCGGCACGTTGGCCGATGGAAACCAGGGCCCGGATTTGTTCTTCGCTACCGATTGTGCGCTTACCTCGCTTGAACAGCTCGGCAAGCCGTTCCAATGGCAGCACGAGGGGAAAGAATGCGATGGTGGCTCCTTGAATGAAGGGAGCGGTAAGGCGGCCAATCACCGGAGCGTAATGGGCTCCCAGCGCCTTGGGAATGATCTCCGAGAAGACGATGGTGCCCAGCGCCAAGACGATCACGGTCAGCGCGATTGCCTGCGTTCCGTACAAGGCGACGGCTTTTTGGCTTACGACGATCGGCCCAATGACGTTGATGGTGTTTGTCAGCACAACGATGACGACGACCGCGCGCGTCAAGTTGCCTTTAAGGGTATCAAGCCGCATGGCGCCCCATTTCCGTTGGACGATCATTTCTGAGATTTCTGGTCGGGAAACACTCAAAACGGCGGCGTCAACGGCCGCCATGATTCCAGACAGGGCGATAAAGAGGAACATAAAGAAAAGCAGGGAAATCATCGTTCGAAAAATTGGGACAGTCGGGCTGCATGAGCCAATAAGCAATGTCAGCGTCCTCTTACTCATGGTGGTATGGCACCCTACTTTCCATGAGCCAAGAGACGATTGGCCGGTAATGGAAAATCGTACCCAACGTAAGAGCAAAAACGAACAGCGGATCGGCTGGGAATGAGTAGATTTCCGACTCGGCAAATTCGAGATTCCGCCAAACATTGAACGAAAAATGGCAACGAATCGTTGGATATCAGATGAAGGCTCCCCCTTTCCCTTGGGCGCTTCTCAAGTGGAGGGTGAAGCCGCGTACAATTTTGCCCTCTATTCCAAAAACGCGTGCCAAGTCAGCCTCTTATTTTTCAGCGAAGACGACGTGAGCCGTCCCTTGTATCGCTTTGAATTTGATTTTCGAAGAAACAAATCGGGACCGATCTGGCATTGCCGCATTCCCAACGATGACATCGCTTCGGCGAAATATTACGCTTACCAGATCGAGGGGCCCGAGCCCGGCCCGGGTTATGCGTGGCACAACTTTGACTCCGATAAGCTGCTGCTCGATCCATATGCCAGTTCGGTCTACTTCCCGCCCTCGTTCGATCGTAAGGCGGCGATTGAGCCGGGTAGCAACCCGGGCAAAGCTCCGCTGGGGGTATTGCAAGACGTGCGTTGCGATTGCCGCTACGATTGGACGGACGATGCACCGGTCAGGCACGATTCCGATCTCATCATCTACGAGATGCATGTGTGTGGCTTCACACGGCACACCAGCTCCGGCGTTTCGGAACCAAAACGCGGCACCTTTGCCGGCGTCATCGAAAAGATCCCCTATTTGGTGGATCTGGGAGTTACCGCGGTGGAACTAATGCCGGTTTTTCAATTCGACCCCGGCGAAGGCAATTACTGGGGTTATATGCCGCTCAATTTCTTCTCCCCCCATCACGCATATTCCACCGATCCCGGTGCTTGCCGGCAACATGATGAGTTTCGCGAGATGGTTCACGAACTCCACTCCGCGGGATTAGAGGTGATTCTCGACGCCGTTTACAACCATACGGCCGAAGGCGACCACAAAGGGCCGGTATATAGCCTCAAGGGCATCGACAACTCTACGTATTACGTTCTCACTGGCGATTCAGCGCGGCCATACGCGAATTTCAGCGGGACGGGCAACACCCTGCACACCCGCAACCGAGCCGTCCGGCAACTAATTATCGACAGCTTGCGGCATTGGGTCACCGAGTGTCACGTGGATGGCTTTCGCTTCGACCTGGCGTCCATTTTCGCCCGAAATCCCGATGGCACCGTGAACCCGGACGAACCGCCGATCTTCGGAGAAATTGCCGCGCACCTCGATCTGGCTCACATTCGTCTCATTGCCGAGCCCTGGGATGCCTACGGACTCTTCCAGCTAGGGCGGCATTTTCCGGGAACCATGTGGATGCAGTGGAACGCCGGATTCCGGGACACGTTGCAGCGCTTTGTGCGGGGCGATGCGGGTATGGTGGACGATGTGATGTCACGCATCTATGGCAGTGCCGACCTCTTCCCCGATGATCTATTCCACGCGTATCATCCTTTCCAAAGCGTCAACTATATAACTTCTCACGACGGATTCACGCTTTACGATCTCACTGCCTACGACCACAAGAACAATTGGGCGAACCGACATGACAACACGGACGGCACCAATGACCACAGTTGGAATTGCGGCTGGGAAGGCGACCTGGATGTTCCAACCGAAATTCGCCAATTACGCGAGCGGCAGGTGAAAAACTTCTTCGCACTCCTGATGCTCTCCAATGGAACGCCGATGTTTCGAATGGGTGACGAATTCCTCAACACGCAACGCGGGAACAACAATCCCTACAACCAGGATAACGACGTTAGCTGGATTGATTGGAGACAGCTTGACGCCAACCAGGAAGTTTTCCGTTTTTTCAAGCTGATGATTGCCTTTCGCAAGGCGCATCCGTCCTTATCGAGATCGAGATTCTGGCGCGATGACGTTCATTGGCACGGTGTGGAACGCATCACCGATCTTTCGGAGCAATCCGGACAGTTGGCTTTTTGCTTGAGCGGGGCGAGAAGCGATGACGACGATCTCTATGTAATGATCAATGCCGGGAAGGAGTCCAGAGTCTTTGGAATTTACGAAGGCATCCCGGGACAGTGGCGCCGAATGATCGACACCGCCAGACCCAGCCCCAACGACATCGTCGAAGCCGGCGGCGGCAAAATCGTTCCCGCAAACAGCTACACGGTTCAGAACCGGTCCGTTGTTGTTCTTAGCCGGCCGAAATCGTAAAACCGCGTACGGACTCTAATTCATTCCACTACACGAGTGTTGGATAGCAAACTCATTTCGCGAGCGGTCAATAGCTTGTTACATTGGCAGAATGAAAGAAGAAACGAGATGAAGGAGGCCTGGAAGAACCTGAAGCAGAAAATTCGTGACGCACTAAAATGAACCGGCTCCTCATCACCGCCGACCTCGGCCGGCTGAAGATCTATCGGGTCAAACAGGACGAACTGTTCGACACCAAGCCTTCCATCAAACTCGAGCAGGAATTCGACCCTCCCGATTTGCATAGCCGTTTCGCCGAACGAGATACCGACGAGGCGGGCCGCTTTCCCCGGGGTACGCCCAGCAAGACGGCGGGCGGAATGAGCTATGGCGAGCGGCACAATGAGGAGCGCGAGGCGGAGGAACATCAGCTCCACCTGGTTGCGGGGACCATCAACGCGGCCGTAGAGGCTGAAGGCGGGCAAGGGTTTTACCTCGCGGCGCCTCAGACGGTTCACAAACGGTTGCTGGATCTGCTAACGCCCGAAGCGCGGAACTGTCTGTTGGAACACTTGGCCGTGGATTTGAACAAGGCGCCGAAATTGGAACTGCTGCGTCGCTTCGGCTTGCACGGAGAATGAACCCGCTCTGGGCCAGATTGGCCGTTTTCGCGGCGCTATTCTTCTGCTTTCGATGGAGTCCGGCAGAGGTTTGGCCGGTAGAGCGCGAATGGAGCGTGAAGGAAGAAAACGCCTATTCGCTCTGGATTCAGAAGCTGGGTTCCAAGGCCTGGCGCTCGATCGACCAGGCTTTCAGCAGTCCGCAATACAATACGCTGTATAGTTCCAGCGATGACAAAATCCGGTATTCGGCGGATTGCGGCGATCTTCCGTCGGTTCTTCGCGCGTACTATGCCTACAAGCGGCGATTGCCGTTTTTATATACTCAGGTTGGGGGTGGGAAATATGCAAAAACGCCAAATTCCACCGTGGCCATCTACGACAACTTATCTCATCAAGGAACGGTCCAGGATTTCTTCCGGCACATTCCTGAAATCATTCACACCGGAACGTATCGCACCGCTCCGGAGGCCGAGGATTCGTTGACCTATCCGGTTGCGATTTCTGCTCAAACGCTTCGTCCAGGCGTGATTTTCTACAGCCCGGAAGGACACATCGGCGTGGTGGCGGCGACCGAACCGGATGGGACGGTTTTTTTGATCGACGGCCATCCCGACCAGAGCATCACCCGGATTCGATTCTCGCCGAAACTGGAATGGCGCTCGGTGGCACGAACGGGCGGGTTTCGCGCGTTTCGGAAGGTGGTGGCGGATCGCGACACCGTGCGTCTCATCGGGAGCAACGCAGCGCAACCCGGCTACAGCGTCGAACAACACGAATTGGGCCAAAGCTTCTACGACGAGGTTTCCGACCGTCTGATCACGGCAAAGATCGAGCCTCTGGCCGCGTTCGAACGCGCCATCCGCGAGGGCGTTCACTCAGAGGTTCTGGATCGAATCGCCGCAGTCGAGACCGGCTGGGAAATCGGCCGGCAGCGTCCCATTCCCGTGCCACCGAACATCTACGATGCCACGGGCGATTGGGAGGCGTTTTCCACCGCTTCGCGGGATATGCGGCTGAGGCGGGCCATGCTCCAGATCGGTGATGAAGCCGATCGCCTCGTGCGCCTTGCGCGAGAAAAACCTGGCCGCCTGGCGGGCCGCGTGAAGAATCCCGACTCCCTAGCCGCCGCATTGGCCAACCGAAGAAGCGAATTGTATGCCACCTTGCACGTTACCTACCGAAATTCCGCGGGGAGACCGATCCGATTGAGCCTGGCGGAAGTCGAGCGGCGGATGTGGCGTCTGTCCTTCGATCCGAACCACCCACCGGAGTTGCGCTGGGGAGCGACTGGCAGCGAGTCGGCGACCGCTCCCCGCAGTGAGGCACGTTTTCACCGCGATTACGACTTGCAGCAACCCTGGCGCTACCGGCTGGAAAAAATGCTGGGGCCAATGAGTCCGGACGACGCGGACAACCCGAGATCTCCCCCGCGCTGAAGCAACGGTCACTCAGACCCAGGGCCCCCTAACGAAGCATGGTTCGACGGGCGCCCATCCCTTACACCAAGCATGCCAGGCCACAAAAGCGGACATCACCGGGTTGCCAGTTCGCTGTTTCGAATGTCCAGTTGAATGGCAAGCATGGTAAAAATCCTCAAATCACAGCTCGAAGACGCAGCATCGGAAGAAGGGCTCGCGATGATCGACCTTCTCGTGGAGGCGTTGCCTTCCTACCTCACGGCGGATGGAGCCGCTTCCAGAGAACAGATTCTCAGCCCATGGATCGCGGAGCATGGGTGGGACGAAATCGTGGCTCACAGCGTCGCCGGGTTGATGGCACGAATCGCTGAAGAGATTGTCATCCCGGAAAAATCGCTTAAGGACGTGGAGGCCACCGGAATCACCGCCAAAATGGACGAACAATCGCGCGAAACCTTCGTAGGCCTGATCGAAAAATTGCAGCCAGCGCGTGACGCCCTAAACCAAGCCTACTGGCGCGGGCTTGCGACACAAGGCTTGGCTCCCAGGCTTGTCGAATTTGTTGGCAATGTGGAGGGCCAAGTGCTCTGGACCGACGACCAACCCGCGGAAATCGTCCCGGTCGCCACGATGCAACTGGGATTTGATTCCGGCACACCGGATTCGATGACCTTTCAGGTGAGCGAACCTTCTCTGGACCGTCTCATGGAAGTGCTCTCGACGCTCAAGGGCCGAATGGTGCAAGTAAGAGAAAAATTTGGACATGAAGAATCATCCTGAATCACTTCATTCCGCGGTGCTGACCGCGGGCGT
The DNA here is from genome assembly GCA_965224535.1 of Verrucomicrobiales bacterium. GTDB lineage: Bacteria > Verrucomicrobiota > Verrucomicrobiia > Verrucomicrobiales > DEV007 > JBCDHN01. The sequence goes on along the minus strand of CBDCZR010000016.1, from coordinate 280,814 downwards.
ACGCAATGGCGCCTCCAAGACCGTTCGGCCAAGGATTCGGTCGGGAACCAAACGAATTCTGCCCGCCAAAGAGTTCGTTCCCATCGCGTTCTCGTTGACCACCTCGCCACCCGCGGTCAAACCGTCTTCCGAGTCGAAATTGGGCACGAGAACTGCCGTTCGTTTGGCGAAGGACATTCAGCGGCAGGTGCGGATTCGTCACGCGGCACCTCGGGTCCCGTTCACCGAAGTGTTGGCATCACTAAATCAGGCCGCACAGCAGAATCGGGCGTTCCCGCCTCGCATTGCGGCGGAGGTCAGGCACCAGGCCGATCGCAGCGCTGAATTTTGGACGAGAATTCTCGAAGAGGCAGTGGCTCCAGCAAACCACGGCAGAGTTCGCTGGCTATTCTACGAGTTGCTAGCTCGCCATCCAATCCGCCAATTGCAGGAGCAACTCGTTGGCGAGCTAGCCAAAACTGACGATCCATGGGTGCTCAATGGTGTTGTTCTCGCCGTTCACCGCACGAAGATCGACGACGATTTGCGGGAACCGGCACACGCGGCCTTTGTCGCCAGGCTTGAAGGAGCCCTCTCCCAACCGGCGGTTTTCCGCGATCCCATTTGGTCCGCTGCCTTGGCGGCCTGCATCCACAGTTTCGCCAGTTTTTCCAGGTGTGCCGAACTCGAACTCCTGGCGCAATTCGCTCTTGGCGATTGGGAAGCGAAGCCGCGAGTGAATGCTTTTCACGCCTTGAGCCGGACAGTCGCTCGATATGCCACCGATTCCGAAGTCGACCATTTCTTCACCAACCGGCAGTCGGAACTGGAGTCTGTGGGCAGGGCGTTCGCTGAGATTTGGCGGTCGTCGGATGAGGCTGCGGTCCTTTTGCTGGCTTGGGTCGAATTCATGCTCGCCCGGTTGGGGCCCGAAGGCGGGCCGGCCATTGAGATCGCCAAGTCGCGTCCCATGTTGGTCCGCCCAGTTCGGCGTCACATCGGGAATGCCCGAAAGGTTCTGGCCGGCCGGGGCTTGGATCCGTGGCTCGAATCCCGCAGCGAAGAGTTGGGCGGCTGGCTGGACGAGTTGGAAAAGCTCGCGCCGACAGACGCAAAATAGAGGGTGACCTATGGCTCTGGCAAACTGGGATCTCGAAGCTGAATCGCCGCCGAAGCTTGGCTACGCACTGTTTGACACGGGAGAAAACGCTGCCGCCTCGTATCACGCCATGATTGTCCGTGACGTTGAAACCGGTTCGCCGGAATCGGGAGTCCGGGTGGAAGTCGCGCACATGAAACCGCCGTTGTTCCTTCGCGATCCTCAGATGGAACTCCTGGGGAAAGACCACTGGGTAGGTTGGATGCCGGAACGGACTGATGATGAATATCTGATGCTTTTGCGCGAACTGGAGCGCTTGGAATACCTGGCGCCCACTGACCCAGCCGGCCTGACGGGACGCGACAGATTCCTGGGCTACGACTTGGGGCCCCACACCCTGTTTGAGGCGGACCCAAACGACGAAGATCAGCACGGCGCCTTGGTCCGGGCATCCTGCGCTTCATTCGTCGAGCATTGTTACGAAACGATTGAAGTCGATCTGGTGGATGAAGGGAGTGTTCCCGTTGTTACGATCGAAGAACTTGCCGACAAGATTGGAGAGAATCCCCGCGTGATGGAGCGGCAATTCCGGATGGCCGGAATGGAGATGGACTGGCCGTGTCCCGTCTTGCTGCCCGCCTACCAGATGAGAGCGTTTGAGGAAGGATTGCAGGGATGCCCACGCAGTCCTTCCCTGGACGATCATCCGTATCCGTAGCCGCCTCGGGCCGACCGGCTTCGAACCGTTTCAGGTGGCCTGGATTCCTCTTCCCCGCGCAAAACAGCCACCACACGATCGAGATCCAGCGGCTTCATCATCAACTCCACCCGGCTGCTCTGACACGCTTCGGCAAAGATGCTCTGGTTGGCTTCGTCTAGCGCTTCGGAAAAGCCGGTCATGAGAATCACGAAGACCTCGCGCTGCACCTCCAGGCAGGCCTCAATCCCGGTCATTCGCGGCATGCGAATGTCCATGAGGACGCTTTGCCATCGGAAGCGGACTCGATCTCGAAACCGGCACTCTTCATGTTGCGCCCCAGGCTCGCGACCATGTCCGGCTCGTCGTCAACGATGAGGATTTTCACGATGGCTCAGGCCATGGCCGGCTCCCTTTTCTGTTGACCCAGCCACTCCAGCGCTTCAAAAAGCCGCTTCGGGTCGAGGGGTTTTTGCAAAACGGATGTGGCGCCGGCTGCACGCGCCTGCGCCATCAGTTCGGTTGAGCCGCTCATGAAGATCGCCGCCAACTCCGGGTGAACCCGTTTCATGCGGGCAAAGGCTTCGATCCCGTCCATGTCCGGCATCTTGATGTCCATCAGAACGACATCCGGGTGGAATTGGCTGGCCAGTTCCACCGCCTGCCGAGCGCCAAAAGCCTGGCTGACTTCGAAGGTGCGCATTTTGAGCAGGCGGGTCAGGCTCGCGACCATGTCCGGGTCGTCATCCACGACCAAAATTCTCTGCCTGTTTGGTTGGGGAGGTTGTCTGGTTTTCATGCCGGGAGGGTAGGTTATCAACCGGGATAAACCGCTCGGTCACTCGCCACCACGACGAAAAAATCTCACTCATGATGCTCGGTATCTGAGGTGGTGGTGAAATCCGAGACCATTTTCCTGGTCGAACTGAGAACTAGCAGAAGGCCAACCCGAATACAAGCTCCAACCGCAACTCGCACGGAAACAAAATCTTCACGAAGCGGCCTTCAGCGTGAGGCGGAACACCGCCCCGGCCCCGGCTTCGCTCTCCACTTCCAATCGGCCTTCGTTCAGCTCCGCATACCGCTTTGAAATCGCCAACCCCAGGCCGATTCCCCTGGTTTTGGTGCTGAAGAGCGGATCGAAGACTTTCCTGAGATTCTCTTCCGGAATCCCGCATCCGGTGTCGCGAATTTCCACACGGATTTCCTCCTCGCCGTTTCGGCTCACGGCGGCAGTTAATTCGCCTCCCTCCGGTTCCATGGCATGAACCGCATTTTGAGCCAGGTTGAGCAGAATTCGCGTAATCTGGCCGCGATCGCCCCGCACCAAAACTGAATCTTCGCCTTCGCGGGTTACGGCCACGTTTTCCGGCGGCTCGGCCAGGCGCAGGGCGGGTTCGATGGATTCGCCGATGGGAAAATCGCTGAAGTCGCGGACCGGTTCGCGCACGTAGTCGAGCAACTCGGAGATGATGTGATTGGTGCTGGAGACAGCCCGATTCATCTCCGCCATCACCTCGGGCAATTCCTCGTCATGGGTGGGATCCTCGGTTGCCTCCAGATAGTGGACGGCGTTGCGAATCACCCCCAGCGGCGTTCGCATTTCGTGGGCCACTCCGGCGGCAAGCCGCCCCACCGTCGCGAGGCGCTCCGCCTTCAGCAATTCGTCCTGCGCCTCCCGCAACTCCCGGGTGCGCTCCTCAACCAGATGCTCCAGGTTTTCCTCGTAGCGCTTCTGCTCGGTGATATCGCGCAAGATGCCGGTGTAGATACCCAGGTGATCCACCTCGCTGACAGCTAGCGAAACCGGGAAGGTGGAGCCGTCCTTGCGCCGGGCCATCACCTCGCGGCCAATGCCGATGATGCGTTTTTCGCCGGTCGCGTGATAGTGCTTAAGGTAACCGTCATGCTCGCCGTGATAGGGCTCCGGCATCAGCACCTTCACGTTTTCGCCGAGCAAATCGCCATTTGGGTAGCCGAACATGGCCTCAGTCGCCGGATTGACCGAAACGATGATCCCGCCTCGGTCGATGGTAATGATGGCGTCGGCGGCCGTGTTGAGGATGGTGCGCAGCCGCTCTTCGCGGTCGTGCAGGGCCCGCTCGGCTTTGATCCGTTCGGTAATGTCCCGGCCGACACAAAGCAAGCCCTCCATCTTCCCGGTGTTATCGGTCAACGCTGCGTCGTACCACTCGATATCGCGCTCCTCGCCATCCTTGGTCACGATCGGGTTCACGTTGCCCTGTGTGCGTTCGCCGCTGGTGGCGGTTTCAAACAGGGCGCGGATGGTTTCGCGGTCGCGTTTCGGCAAAAAAGTGTCGAACCAGTCCATGCCCTGCACGTCCTCCAGCTTCCAGCCGCTGATCTGCTCCAGGTAAGGATTGAAGCGCAAAATCCGGCCCTTGAGGTCGAGCAACAGGATGATCGCTTGGGCGGTGTTTACGATGCCCTCGCTCAATTCGTGCTCGCGACGTTGCTCTTCCTCGCTCTCTTTGCGCTTGGTGATGTCGATCAGCGTGGTGCGGCAACGCGGCTCCGGCTCGGCGGCGAAGGCGGTGCTTTCGAGGCACACGGTGCGTTCCCCGCCACTCGCCCGGTTCACCGCCACCTCGCAGGTCTGCTTGGCTTCTTCATTGAAGACGGCTTGCCGGTGCAGGAACCATTCGTCCTGGGAATCGCGGTCGATGAACTCCGCCAGGTTGCGCCCCACCAAATCTTTGCGTTCGATGTCCAGAAGCGTAGCCGCGGCCAGGTTGGCTTCCAGGATTTTGCCGGTCTTTTCCAGGGTCACGTAGCCTGCCGGGGCGAACTCGTAGAGATCCGCGTAGCGGTCGAGCGCTTCGGACAGCTCCACCTGGGCCTGGCGTAGTTCCTCGTTCTGAATCTCCAGCTCCATTTGGCGCACCTGGAGTTCGTGGACGAGCCGCTGCACCTCATCCGCATCCATTTCGGAAACGTCGGTGCGCGTCGTGCCGAGCATCTCCTCGGCGCGTTGGCGGAGAGTCTTGGGAGACGGATTCGCCTCACTTGGTGGGTCAGCCGGATTCTGGTTGGTCTTCGCCATATCGAAGATTAACCCATAACCACGAAGGTGGATGAAATCCATCGCGGAACCTCGGAAAGGCCCCTCGAATCTTGCGATGGAGATGCAAATTCGGCAGAATTTACGAGGAACGATTTCTGTTTGCGCATTGAAATCGGCGTTGGAGCCCTAACTTCCATCGTGCCTGTCACGATCACCCTGGACGATGGCTTCGCGGCCAAACTGAAGTCCGAAGCCAAAGTTCACCGGCTTTCGCTTCAGCAATGGGCCGTGGAGTTGTTGCAAGGACAACTCAAGGCGAACCGGGAGGCCAACCCGGCCTCTGAGTCCGAACCATGGACGGAAGGCAAAAATCAGCGGCGCTACGAGTTGATCGACGAGAAGGAGGTGACACCGACACCTCACGGAACTACGAATATACTGACTGGAACCAAGTTCGAGACTTTGCTGAGCAATGCCGTAAATCCATTCTCGCCGAATGATCTCCCGCAACTTAGAAATCGTGGAGCAAAATCTCTTTCGCCCGGCGGCAAAGTTCTTTGCCATATTCAGTCCAAGCACCTTCGCCCCAATAGCGATAACAGCTGGTTTGCGACATTAAGAGATGAAACAAGGCATTGCGAAAACGGTAGTCCGAGGTTGAAGCGTGGCAATCGAGGACACGTTCGGCAAACAGCGCGCTAACCTCTTCCATCGGTCCAAGAACATGATCGTAGCCCTGGACCCAGGAGATGTCACTTGTCCAACTGCCGCCCTCCATGTGAAAACGGTGGTCGTCCCTCTCGCATTCGTCGATGACTTCAGCGAGCCGCTGTGGGCCGTCGCCATCGGTAAAGCGATTCCAGATCTGGTGCTGATGAATCGGCTGAACCGGTTGAAAGCGGTCTTCGTGGCAGCCGATTGAATCGAGGTATTCAAGGTACTCGGTGACGTTGACCGGAGCCGTCTGGCTTCCGGAGGTCTCACGCATCACTTCCAGATATTTCGGCGGAAATTCGTTCATCATCACCCCCCCGTTTTCGCCATCTGCAATTTGGGTGACGAGGGGCGGAACTTCATAGCCTTCGAGGTTCTCACGCTTCAGGCCTCGCGCCTCGTAGTAGGGCTGCATTTGTGCCACGAGCTTGGTATCGCTGCCCCGGGTTTTGATGATCGCCACGATGGTCGCGGTTTCGCCCGACGAACTCTTGGCAACGAGACGATGGGGCAGATGAGGGCGTTCGATGGGACCGCCGTCGCCGTGTCGCTCGATGGTATGCTCTTGTACCAAAACCCAGCGGTAACCGCATTCGCGCAAGGTCCTGACAAATTCATAGCAAACATCCGGATGATTGGGTAGCGCCATCTCCGACGGAGAAAAACCGCGAACCCGGCTCAATGCCTCTAGTCCGAAGATCGCGGCGAAGTGATGCTGCCAGGCGCGGACATGAAGGCGGAAATCCTGGACCGGCGTGGAAGGCGCCACAGCGTGTCCCCAAGGCGCGCCAAGCCACTCCACGCAAGAGCGATAATCCGGATTTGTCGTAATAGCCTGCAGATGCTCGATCACGCCGTTCGCCCCCATCTGCCGCAAGCCGTGGAATAGGCAACCGGAGTACTCTAACATGATCCGCGGCTGCCTGTTCTCGTGGATGAGTTCCGGGATGAATTCTCCCATTCGCTGATAGCACCATAGGAAGACAGGCGCGTTGTGATTGTCCCCCAGATGCTGATTTTCCATCATATGCTGGAGGTTGCCGATCACCTTCGCCATTCTGAGCTCGTGGCCACCGCCCGGAATGAGCGGCTGGTGCATGTGGAGCGCATTGGCGAAGGCGCTTCGAACCTGGTTGAAGTCGACGCAGCTTTCCGGCAGGTAGATCCCATCGCGCGGACTCGTTGCCTCCGCGACCGCGTCTTCGTAGCCGCAGATGTTCGGCAGCCCGTCAATTTCTTCTGGCAGGTTCATGTTCTTACAAGATTTCCTGATAAACGCCTTCGGTCTGCTTCGCAATTGCGTCCCAACTGAATCCATACGCCGCTTTCACCCGGCCGTTCGCGCCCATTTCGCGAGCTTTGTCGAAATCACCAAAGACGGTATTGACTGCCCAACAAACCGAGGGCGGGTTATCATAGGCAAAGAAGCCATCCTCACCATGAGACACAAACTCTCGCGGCCCGCCATTGGCTGTTACCACGACGGGCTTGCCGGCTGCCCAGGCTTCGAGAACCACAATGCCGAACGGCTCGTTCCGGCTTGGAACGCAGACGACATCGCTGCACTTGTAGAGATCCGCGAACTTTCCATTGGCCAAGGCGCCTGTAAACCGCACTGCATGAGCCACGCCAATCTCCCAAGCGTGATGTTCCAGCCAGTCTCGCATATCTCCATCGCCGACGAAGAGAAACCTGGCATCAGGGCGATGCTCCAGGATTCCGGGGATCGCATTGAGCAGCAAATCGGGTCCTTTTTGCGTGCTCATGCGCCCCACGAATAGCGCCAAGGGATCCAACGGACCAATACCATAGTCCTTCCTAACCGGGCCAGGATCAATATATCCATCGAAATGATGACAGTTCACCGCGTTGTGAACTACTCGCAGCTTGTAGTCCGGCACTTCATAAAATCGCTTCACTTCATCGGCCAAATAGCCGGAAACCGTGATGACGCGGTCCGCTACATAAGTTCCTTCGCGTTCGATTTCGCGAATCCGCTCTGAATTGCCATTGTGAGCCTGGTTTCCGCAACGGCCGAATTCGGTAGAGTGAACGGTGAGCACGGTTTTGCGTCCACGATCGTTCTTCAGTTGAATTACACCTTTGGCGGTGAGCCAATCGTGACCATGAACGACGTCGAATGGCGCACCCTGGTAGGCTTCGGTCTCGCCCAAAAACCAGGCGAAGCTATTCCCCATGTCGTTCATCTCCGTCACGAAATCGGAATTCAACTCGATCGGGCAGCGGTGATAGTGCACTCCGTCGATGCGGTCGTAGGTATCCTGCCCCTCGCCGACGCGTGTGAAGACATGCACTTCATGCCCGCGTCGCTCCAACGCAGCCCCCAATTCGGTCACGTGAGGGGCAACTCCGCCGACCGGGATTGAATGCAAGCTCTCCCAAGATAATAACGCTATTTTCATGGTTTCTCCTGTCGCGGTGATTTTTAGATCAGACTCGACAGGAGGAAGATACCGGATATCAGCCGCTGAAAAATGAGTGCCTTCGCAAACCCATCATCCGCTCTCGGTGTAATTCCAGGTACGCAAATCTCCTATTCTGCCTACTCGCCGCTGCTAATCATCACTTCCAACAAGTCGTTCACTTTCACGATCCCCGCTGTCATCGCGTAGTTGCTCATGGCAATGGGATGAGCAGATTTTCCAGGCCTGCAAATCGGTAAGGCATGTGCGAATTTTGCCGTTCATGCGTTGCGGCGATAGATAACCCAGTATACCAACCCGACCATCCCAGCGCCGCCAAGCAGGTTGCCCATGGTTACCGGCAGCAGATTGTGCCAGACAAAAGACACCCAAGTAATCTCGGCTCCAAGATAGATCCCAAGTGGCACAAAAAACATATTGGCGACGCAGTGTTCGAACCCTGCGGCAACGAACGCGGAGATCGGAAAGACTATTGCTAAGATTTTGCCCACAACTTGGCGGCCGGCTAGCGCTAACCAGACCGCCAGGCAAACCAAAATATTGCATAGCACGCCTTTGAAAAAGGCATGTTGAAAACTCAGGCTCGTTTTGGATTCCGCGATTTCAAGGGTGGTTTGGCGAATGGCTCCTTCGTTCATGTCTCCGTGTCCTGACAAAGCCACGACTCCGGCAAGGCCGGCCGCGCCAATGAAATTCGCCACGTAGACGATCGCCAGGTTACGGAACATATCTCCCGATGTGATCTTCCCGCCAACGCAGGCCATTACCATCAGGTTGTTGCCCGTGAAAAGCTCTGCTCCCGCAATCACCACCAGGATCAGCCCCAAGGAAAACACCGTGCCTCCTAAGACTCGTTTCGCGGCGAAGCCCAGTGTGGGATCGCTGGCTACAATCGTATAGTACAACGCGCCAAGGCCGATAAATCCGCCGGCAAGAATCCCAAGCGCCACTACGGATAAAAATGGCAACTTAGCCTTTGCGACTCCAACTCTTTCGACGCGTTCGGCGATTTCAGTTGGCGAGTAGGCATCGCTTCCGTAGATTTCAGCCATGTGAGTTGGTTCCGTTTGTTGAGATTCGCACCGCGGTGGCTTTGTATTGCGGACACTTCGACTGCGGATCGAGTGTTGGGCCGGTGAGGCGATTGGTGTGGGTGTCAGGATAGTGGAAGGTGAGGAAGAGCGTGCCTGGAGCGATTCTCGTTGAGATCCGGGCCGGAACGTCAATTTCACCCCATCGGCTGGTCAGACGCACGATTGCGCCGTCTTCAACGGATTCCTTGGCGGCGTCCAACGGGTTGATTTCCACCTCATCGCGCTCCACCAATTCGTGTTGTGGTGTGCGGCGCGTCATTGTGCCGACGTTGTAATGTTCCAGCAATCGCCCGGTCACTAACAGATACTCAAAACCGTCCACGTCGTGCTCCAGACTTGGCTCGTAGTCGATGGTCACCAACTTCCCTTTGCCACGTAGAAATTGCTCCTCGTGAACGGTTGACGTGCCGGGGTGATTGGAATCCGGGCACGGCCACTGCAAACCATCAGGTTCCAGCCGGTCGTAGCTAACCCCGCCGAACATAGCCGGAGCAACCTTGGCAATCTCATCCATCACCTCCGCCGGCGAGGAGTAGTCCCAGGAACTGCCCATCAATCCGGCAACCTGACATACCACAAGCCAGTCCGGGCGGGCCTCACCGGGAGGCTCGACCGCAGGCCGGACGTGTTGAATTCGCCGTTCGCCGTTGGTAAGAGTGCCCTCTTGTTCCAAAAAACCGCAGGAAGGCAAGATAACATGGGCATATTTGGCGGATTCAGAGAAAAAGAGGTCTTGTACGATTATCAAATCCAGATTTTCCAGCGCGCGGATCACTTCGGTTTCATTCGGATCGCTTTGCACCACATCTTCACCCATGAGCCAGAGACCGCGCATTTGGTCTCCCTTGGCTGCTTGCTGGAGCATTAGTGTGCTGGTCAGGCCCGGTGCTGTCGGAGGCAGACCACCCCAGACCTCCTGGATCAGCTCGCGTACATCGGAGTTATCGACCGGTTGGTAACCGGTGAAGTGAGTCGGCATACTGCCCATATCGGCGCTGCCCTGGACGTTGTTCTGACCTCGCAGAGGAAGCATTCCAGCACCAGGTTTACCAATGCTACCAGTGAGCATACCCAGGTTGCATAGGGTCATGACAGAAGCCGTTCCCTGCATTAGTTCGGAAAGGCCCAATCCATGAACGAAGAGTGCCGGAGCATGTCTGGCAAGGGTGAGACCTGAGTTAAATGTAAAATTTTTCAGCATAAAGTGGGCAAATCGGGCGGTATTTTATAATTTGTACAAATTTTATTGTGTGGTTAGGTGCCTATATGTCTGCCACATTAATCAGCGAAACGGACAATGAATTAGTGATCCAAGTGACCGTTTCCAAATCCAGGGAATTTCTGCAATGCGAAGAGGACATCCAAGACGCCTTAAATCAGGTCGGAAAATTGGCTACGAGCAAATGCCTTGAAGATTTCGACTCCGATGGCTCGCCCATTATCGTAGCGGGCAAAAAGTTGACGGCCAAAAAGACAAAAATCGCCAAAAATTATGAAACTCCTTTCGGGGTGGCGAGTGTTGAACGATACATCTATCAAGATTCAAGTGGAGGCAGTGTGCATATCCCAATGGAGCTGGATGCGAGAATCATTGGTGGAACGACACCACGGTTTGCCAAGATCGTAGGCTTCAATTATGCTCACAACAATGCTGGTGTGGTGCGATCCAACCTCCTGCAGATTCTCCATCGGGACGTATCGAGATGCTACATTCAGGATCTTTCGCAACTGGTTGCCAATCAAGTCGATCAAAAAAGTCGTTACTGGAACTACGAAGCCAGCGAGCCCCTCGCTGGAGAAGTAGCCTTCATCTCTCTTGGTATCGATGGCACTTGCCTGTTGTTTTGCGACGAAGGGCACCGCCAAGCCATGGTGGGAACGATTGCATTCTACGATGCAGCCGGTGAACGCCTGCATACCAACTACGTCGGCTCAGCGCCCGAACACGGGAAAGCCACGTTTTTAGATCGCATGGACGAAGAAATTGCACGAATCAAATCCAAATTCACAGATGTGCGTTATGTGGGCATTAGCGATGGGGCAACTGACTACCTGCCGTGGCTAAAAAAGCACACGACAACGCAGGTTCTCGACTTTTGGCACGTGAGTGAATATATCAACGCGGCGGCCGGAGCAATTCATCGCAAGAAGTCGGAGCGTGAGGCTTGGATTGAAGATGCTTGTCACGCCCTCAAGCACAATCATGGTGCCGCAAGAGAAATCTTGGCAGAGTTGGAGCTGGCCTATACCAAGAATCATTCAAAAAAGATCCAGAGTGATCTTGATTCCGCCATTTCCTACTTTTCGAACAATCTCGAGCGAATGAACTACGCAAGTTATCGCAAGAGCCACTTACCAATCGGTTCGGGTGTGACTGAGGCGGCTTGTAAGACTTTGGTCAAAACCAGAATGTGCGGTTCAGGTATGAAGTGGGGCCAATCAGGTTCGGATACCGTCCTGACTTTGCGTGCCCTGGCATTGACACCATCACGTTGGGCGGAATTCTGGGAGAAACTCACCAAATTTGGACTCACATCTTCCTCCAAAGCCTAAATCAACTCTCATGTGAAGATCGTTGACCTGTTAACTCATCAACTAAGTTACACTACATTTAACTCCGGCCTCACCCTCTGGCAATGAGGCGGGCTGTGGAAGCAATTTCTTCCTCAGTAACACCTGTGATGGAAGAAATTTCCTTTAACGATAGGTCGCTTAGAAACCGAACAAGCTCATCCAATCCCTCGGTGCGCTGTTTCAGATATTCCAGGTTTGCCAGGCTTTCTTCGATCATCACCTTAGCCAGGCCGTTGAAGAGAGCCACATTCGAGCCGGGCAACAATTGCAGATGGGAGTCTGCATATTCAGCCATTTCGATGCGGCGTGGGTCGATAACGATTAGAGGAACGCCATCCAGCGCCGCTTGTTTGATACGTGCGCCGGCTACTGGATGTGCCTCGGTGGGATTCGCTCCAGCAACTACGATACAACTTGCTTTCTCAAAATCCGTGTAGGAAGCCGAAGCCGCGCCCGTTCCAGTAACCAGTTGCAGAGCCAGCGCCGTGGAAGAGTGGCAGACACGGGCACAGCAATCCACGTTGTTGGTGCGGATAACCGAACGAAAGAGTTTTTGAAGCAGATAGCAAGCTTCGTTCGTTGATCGGGAAGAAGTAAAAGCACCGAGAGAATCCGGTCCGGATTCCTTGGCAATTTGAACCAGCCGATCCGCGATATATTGCAACGCTTCGTCCCAGGTTGCTTCGCGAAAATCGCCGTTTTCGCGAATTAGCGGCTTGGTCAGGCGATCTCCTGAATGATGCCAGGCGTGGGCATAGCGGCCCTTCACGCAGAGATGTCCGCGATTCACAGCAGCGTCTTCTATCGGGTCGATTTGTTTAACCCGGTTGTCTTTGCTTGCAACGTTGATTCGGCAGCCTACACCGCAGTAACCGCAAACCGTATGCGTATGTTCCAGGTTTCTTGGTAGTGTAATTCGGTCGATATCCGAAATGGCGCCGGTTGGGCAAACATCCACGCATGCTCCGCAGGCAACGCAGGTACTTTCCGCGAAATCATCGTCGGCGCCAAAAACCAGCCGCGTATGCGATCCGCGATTCTCGATTCCGTAGACGAATTGTCCTTGAATTTGCTCGCAAGCATTGAGGCAGAGCCGGCAGGTTATGCATGCATCCGCCTGAAAGCGGAGATAGGTGTGGCTTTCGTCCGTTGGCGTGGGTTCGCCGGGTTCCAGGTGATCGTCCAACCGGTAGGTTCTAAGCAAATCGGCGAAGTGTCCTGGTAAAAGAGAGGCTTCGGAAAATCCCGTGCGCTCGCCGGTTTGCTCGTAGAGGGTCAGGATTGTCCTGCGAATCGACTCGATTTCGGGCGTATTGGTTTGGATGACCATGCCGTCCTGCATTTCAGTGTGGCAAGCGGCGACGGGCCGATCCTCGCTTTCGCATTGCACCAAACACAGGCGGCAACCGCCTTCCGGCTTCAGTTCCGGTGCGCTGCACAATGTTGGGATGTCAAATTCGTGACGCCGCGCGGTATCAAGAATCGTTTCACCCGGCAAAACGGACACCGGTTGGCCGTTGATAGTGGCTTGGTTAGACATGGCTTCAGAAAATTCGGTCCCCAAAATATTCGATCAGTTGGCGCATGGGTTTTGGCGTGAATTGGCCGAAGGCGCAAAGGCTGCCCTGCTCCATCGCGGTGAAAATTTCATCCAGCCGGGACGTGATTTCCGCACGACTCCTCCCGCTATGCAGGGTCTGACCCACGCACTCCGAACCCAATTGGCAAGGGACACACTTGCCGCAGGACTCCTCGATTGTAAACTCCACCCAGTGCTCTAACAGACCTCGAAAGTCCGCGTTCTCTGGTATAGCCACGATTCCGCCGTGGCCAAACTGGATATCGTGCCGGGCAAGAACATCGTAACAAATCGGCAGATCCCACTTTTCCGGTAGCACGATGCTCCCCATCGGCCCTCCTACGATGACCGCGGCAAGATCTTTATCATCACGCCCTCCGCCGGCGATTTCATGAATCACTTCGTGCAGTGTGATGCCAAACTCCACCTCAACCAAACCAGGATTTCTAAACCCATGATTCAATGAGACGACCTTGGTGCCGTTGGTGGCGTGGGTTCCCAGGTTCGCGTAGGTTTCGGCGCCTTCGTTAACTATGAAGGGCACATTCAGCAGCGTTTCCACGTTATTCACTACGGTCGGCTTTCCATAGAGACCGTGCTGCGTGGGATAAGGCGGGCGAATCTGAACCTCTCCGCGCAAGCCTTCGATTGCGTTGATCATGGCGGTTTCCTCACCACAAACATAACTACCCATTCCTGGAAATACCTCCACGTCAAAATCGAAACCCGTGCTATATAGATCCCGGCCCAAGATGCCTTCCTCACGAGCTTCAACGATTGCGCGCTGCATGGCCTCCAACGCGCGCGGGTACTCGGAGCGAATATAAACGACTCCCTTGGTAGCTCCAACCGCATATCCACAAAGCAGCATTCCCTCCAAGATTCCGTGCGGATCGTCTTCCATCAATACGCGGTCCACGTAGGAACCGGGGTCACCCTCGTCACCATTGGCGATCACATAACGCTGGTTGGCTTCGTGGCTTGCGCAAGCGCGCCATTTAGCGCCAGTGAGGAACCCGGCTCCACCGCGGCCGCGCTCTCCGGAGCGCTCCATGGTTTGCAGCAATTCACCCGGTTCGCGCATCAGCGCCTGTTCGAGGCCGTCGTAAGCTCCTAATTTTCGAGCTGTCTTAAGATCCGGGGCTCCGCCTTCGAGCAATCGCCGTGTAACCACAGGTTTCGGCGCAACACAGCGAACTGCCGGCAGATCGCGAACGTGCTCTTCGCGATGGCCGCCTTTTCCGCAGGTAAATCCATAAGCTTCGTCCCCAACGTAGATATTTCCGCATCCGTCCAGGAGGGTGAGACCTGAGTTAAATGTAAAATTTTTCAGCATAAAGTGGGCAAATCGGGCGGTATTTTATAATTTGTACAAATTTTATTGTGTGGTTAGGTGCCTATATGTCTGCCACATTAATCAGCGAAACGGACAATGAATTAGTGATCCAAGTGACCGTTTCCAAATCCAGGGAATTTCTGCAATGCGAAGAGGACATCCAAGACGCCTTAAATCAGGTCGGAAAATTGGCTACGAGCAAATGCCTTGAAGATTTCGACTCCGATGGCTCGCCCATTATCGTAGCGGGCAAAAAGTTGACGGCCAAAAAGACAAAAATCGCCAAAAATTATGAAACTCCTTTCGGGGTGGCGAGTGTTGAACGATACATCTATCAAGATTCAAGTGGAGGCAGTGTGCATATCCCAATGGAGCTGGATGCGAGAATCATTGGTGGAACGACACCACGGTTTGCCAAGATCGTAGGCTTCAATTATGCTCACAACAATGCTGGTGTGGTGCGATCCAACCTCCTGCAGATTCTCCATCGGGACGTATCGAGATGCTACATTCAGGATCTTTCGCAACTGGTTGCCAATCAAGTCGATCAAAAAAGTCGTTACTGGAACTACGAAGCCAGCGAGCCCCTCGCTGGAGAAGTAGCCTTCATCTCTCTTGGTATCGATGGCACTTGCCTGTTGTTTTGCGACGAAGGGCACCGCCAAGCCATGGTGGGAACGATTGCATTCTACGATGCAGCCGGTGAACGCCTGCATACCAACTACGTCGGCTCAGCGCCCGAACACGGGAAAGCCACGTTTTTAGATCGCATGGACGAAGAAATTGCACGAATCAAATCCAAATTCACAGATGTGCGTTATGTGGGCATTAGCGATGGGGCAACTGACTACCTGCCGTGGCTAAAAAAGCACACGACAACGCAGGTTCTCGACTTTTGGCACGTGAGTGAATATATCAACGCGGCGGCCGGAGCAATTCATCGCAAGAAGTCGGAGCGTGAGGCTTGGATTGAAGATGCTTGTCACGCCCTCAAGCACAATCATGGTGCCGCAAGAGAAATCTTGGCAGAGTTGGAGCTGGCCTATACCAAGAATCATTCAAAAAAGATCCAGAGTGATCTTGATTCCGCCATTTCCTACTTTTCGAACAATCTCGAGCGAATGAACTACGCAAGTTATCGCAAGAGCCACTTACCAATCGGTTCGGGTGTGACTGAGGCGGCTTGTAAGACTTTGGTCAAAACCAGAATGTGCGGTTCAGGTATGAAGTGGGGCCAATCAGGTTCGGATACCGTCCTGACTTTGCGTGCCCTGGCATTGACACCATCACGTTGGGCGGAATTCTGGGAGAAACTCACCAAATTTGGACTCACATCTTCCTCCAAAGCCTAAATCAACTCTCATGTGAAGATCGTTGACCTGTTAACTCATCAACTAAGTTACACTACATTTAACTCCGGCCTCACCCGTCCAGGATGGCTGGCGAACGGTCGCAATAACCCAGGCAATAGACCTTACGATACGAACAACCGCGTTCCTTCAATTGTTCGCAGACTTGTTCCGAGCCGGCCAAGCGGCAAGAGGTGCCGTCGCAAACGGAGTTTTCGCCCCTGTCGCGAAAATCCGCGTAGAACGTGGCCACACCGCGAATGGTTGCGGCGGGAATTTTCAACTCACGCGCCAGTTTCTCTGTTTCTTGCGGTCCGGGCAGACCGTGTTCGAGCACGTAATCACGGATTCCGTGAAACGGGGAAACCTTGCCTCCACGAGTTTCCCAAAATTTGAGCCGGCCGGGAAGGCGTTGGTTTGATGGTGGGATTAAGGTGGAACTTGTCATAGGTTCAATATTGGGCAGCGTTGGCGGTGGAGAGAACCCCCAACTTGCTCTGGTCGATAATCTTATAAGCTTCACGCCAAAGATCCCGTTGTCCCAGCTTGGCATTGCTTTCCGCTTGGCTACCTCCGCCGGCCAAACGCTGGCCTTCAATCCAAGGGTCGGATTGATTGGAGGAAGGTTCGCTCATCGTTGATTGTTGGCTCGCAGGCCGGATTCAGTGCGATAGAAACAGGCTGCTGTCGCCGCGCTCGATTAGATGCTTGGTGAAGCTTCCAGCCATCATGTCCTTGAAAAACCGCTTCGAATGAATTCCGGCGACGACCAGATTTGCTTTCTCCAACGCTTCGTCGGGAATTGTGTCGCCCCGGTGATAGGACGTCTCGATGGGGCTAAAACCATGAGCGCGCAAGAATGCCGCGGCCCGTTCCAGGCAGGTTCTGGCATGCGCTTCATCACCGTGCGCGGTTGAGACGGAGAGTTGAAAATTGTAGGGTACGGCGAATGCCGCGAAGTCGCGTAAGGTCCGGGCAGCGTTCAGGCTGCCGTCGTAGGCAATCAGAACCTGCTCGAAGGGCTCTTCCGGCCTGGCGCCGGGAACGGCGAGAATCGGCGTCGCGGTGCGGTTCAGTACCTTCGTCAGGGAGTCGCCGGGGCCTTCGCGAGTTTCAAAATGGAAGTAGCTTCGCAAGCCCGTCACCACCAGGTCGTAGAGCGCGGAGGCGTCCAGAATCATTTCCGCGGGCACGCCTTCCATCTCGGCCTCTGCGTGCTTGACTCCCTGCGTCTTGCAGATTCCCGCGAATTTCGCCTGCAAATCTCCGATTTTGTCCTTCGCCTCCTCAATCGCGCTCAGAATAGTGTCGCGAACCAGCGGCCAATAGGCCATGTCAGCCGGGGCGACTTGCGAACGAATGCCCGGCGTGTCCAGAACGGTCAAACCGAAAATTACGGCGTCGTGTGCTTTGGCGATTTCGCACGCTCGCAAGGTTGCCGCTTCGGTGTATTCGGAAGGGTCGAGGGGGACGAGAATGCGTTGGACCTGTGTGTTCATGATAGTGAATGTGGAGGGCGTGAACAGGGCGTGCTCCGCACCGGTTGGCCAAAAGAATTCGCAGGTTGCCAAGGGCACCTGGACCTAGGCAAACGGATCTACCACCAAAACGCCCAACCCCTGAAAGTCGGCCAAATTTCGAGTCGCCACTGTGAGGCTATGAACCAAGGCTGTAGCCGCAAGAAACCCATCCAAAACCGAAATTTGTCGAATAGCGTGAAGGTCGCCCCAAGCCCGTGCAACGTGTGCATCGACCGGCAAAAGCTTTCCCCTGGAATCATATTCGGTCTCCAGCCGGGTTCTCCACGATTCCAAGTTAGATGCCTGCTGGGGATCTCGAGATCGAACGGTCGCGATTCCTTTGCGAATCTCAGCCAGCGTGATCACGCTGATATAGAGTTCGCTAGGTTGCAGTCCGCCTGCCCAATTCCTCACGTTTGCATCCGCCCGGTTTCCTTTTCGCAGCTCAGAAATTACGTTGGTATCCAGCAGGTAGCCGTTCATGACAGATCGACTTCTCGAGGCATCTCCTTGATCCGCTCAAAGTCAGCATCTTCACCCGCATCCGGCATCTCGAACAGCAGATCCTTGAGAATTTGATCGCTTCCAATCGGATCATCGGGCATTAAGGTGTTGCGGAGAATCTGCAAATGTTCCTCTTCTGGTTCGACGCCACGCCGGGCAGCGCGTTCTTTCAGGCGACTTAGGAGTTCGGGGTCGATTTGATGGAGAACAAGGTCAGCCATTCAGCAGCATCGTCCAAACACGAACAAGCTTCAAGTGGGATCTCTGGATCTCCGGTTACCTTGCAAGAGATACTCAGCCGGAGGTACGAATCGTTGGAGAGAGGACCGGAGGACGGACTTCGGGAGGGTTGGTTGCCCCCACACAAAATTCGCAATGAACTGACCAACTCCGGCGCAGACGGAATCGCGTCCCTCGCTACCTTCACTTCATGCCTGTTAACAAACTAAAATCCTTCCTGGATGACAACGGCGTCAAATACGTGTGCATCCAGCATTCTCCCGCCTACACGGCGCAAGAAATCGCGGCGGATGCCCACATTCCCGGTAAGGAACTGGCCAAAACCGTTATAGTGAAAGTCGATGACGACTTGGCCATGGTGGTGCTTCCAGCTTCCGAACAAGTGGATTGTGGGGTCGTCTCCAAAGCGGCAAACGGAGCCGATGTGCTCCTCGCCTCTGAAGGCGGCTTCAGTTCCCGGTTTCCGGATTGCGAAATCGGCGCCATGCCTCCGTTTGGCAATCTCTACGACATGAAAGTGTACCTATCTCCGACCCTGGCTGAAGACGAAGAGATTGCGTTCAACGCCGGTTCGCACACGGAATTGATCAAGCTGAAATATACCGAGTTCGAACGGTTGGCCAAACCGGCTATCATCAAACTTCCGAAGGGATGAGCACGTTGGTTATCACAACAAACCTGGGCAGGCTGAAAGCTTATCGAGTAGCGCATCAAGGCGATGAGCCTTCGCCGAACTTCGACACGATTCGGGACGAGGATTTTGAGAACCGGCACAGCCACGTGACCGGCCGGGTGACCGATCAGGCTGGGCGTTTTCCCTCCGGAAAGGAAGGCATGTCATATGGCGAACGGCATGGCGAAGCCGAACAAGCCCGGCAGGCGCAGCTTCTATTGGTTGCCCGAACCGTGAACGAAGTGGCCGAGGCCGAACCGGGTTCGCCAATCTATATTGCCGCCTCCAAGTCGATCTGCACGCAACTGCTGGACTCCATCGCTCCGAACGTAAGAGAGCGGATCAGCAAGAGCCTGGCTTTGGATTTGGTCAAGCTGGCAAAACTTGATTTGCTGCGCCGCTTTGAGGAAAAGTAGGGTCGGCAATGACGAATTTGACGAATTCCAGTTGGCACGCGATGTCCGCCCAAAACGCGGCCGATGCACTGGAATCGGACGTCTCGTGTGGCTTGTCGGCTGCTGAGGCCGGAACGCGCCTGCGGAAATTCGGACCTAACGAACTGGCTACCCAGCAGGGCAAGGGCCCCGTTCTGCGTTTCCTGCTTCAGTTTCATCAGCCGCTGGTTTATCTGCTGCTTGCCGCCGGGTTCACAACCTTGATTTTGGCCGAATGGATCGACGCCAGCGTCATTTTGAGTGTGGTGTTGATCAACGCGGTCGTCGGGTTTGTCCAGGAAGGCCGCGCCCTTCAAGCAATCGACGCGCTGGCCAAAACGGTGACAACCCTGGCCACGGTGCTGCGCGATGGGGAGGCTCACGAGCTTCCCGCCGCGCAACTGGTGCCGGGCGACGTGGTTTTGCTTGCCTCTGGTCAGAAGATCCCGGCTGATCTGCGTTTGATTCAGGCGCGCGATTTAGAGGTCGATGAATCCACGCTGACCGGCGAGTCTGTTCCTGTTTCCAAGCAGACAGCCGGACTTCCCGAAGACACCCTGCTGGCGGACCGGGAAAACTGCGCGTATGCCAGCACGCTGGTTACCCACGGCCAGGGACGCGGCTTGGTTACCGCAACGGGCGAACAAACCGAGGTGGGACGCATTTCCCAGCTTCTCCAGTCCGCGGAAACGCTGGAAACTCCGTTAACCCGCCGCATCGCGAAATTCAGCCACGTGCTGCTCTACGTCATCCTGGGTTTGGCTGTGCTTACGTTTCTGGTTGGGCTGGCGCGGGGAATGGCGGCGGCGGACATTTTCCTGGCCAGCGTGGCTTTGGCGGTGGGGGCGATTCCCGAGGGCTTGCCGGCCGCCGTCACTATCATCCTGGCCATCGGCGTTTCCCGCATGGCTAAGCGTCAGGCCATCATCCGCCAATTACCCGCGGTGGAGACGCTAGGCGGCGCGACGGTGATTTGCTCGGATAAAACCGGCACCCTCACTGAAAACCAAATGACCGTGCTGGCGCTCTTCGCGGGAAACGAACGCTGGACGGTGGAGGGAACCGGCTACGCTCCACACGGTGAAATCAATCCCAAAACGGAGTCCATTGCGCTAACCGAATTGCTACGCTGTGGGCTGTTTTGCAATGATTCGCGAATCGAGGAAAAAACGGGCGGCTGGGTTGTGGAGGGCGATCCCACAGAAGGCGCCCTGATCACCGTCGCCCGCAAATCCGGCCTTGCCGGCGGCGAAAAGCACCCACGCCTGGATGCGATTCCGTTTGAATCCGAATACCAATACATGGCCACCCTGCACCAAGACGGAACCGTCTACCTGAAAGGCTCGCTTGAAGCCATCTTGCCGCGTTGTGAGGATGCGCTGCAAGCAGATGGGAGACGAACGCCGGTCGAGCCCGAATCCCTCGTGCAAACGGCGGATGACTTGGCTTCGCGAGGCCTGCGCGTGCTTGCCTTTGCCAAAATGAAGCTGCCGCCGGGGCAGTCAACGCTCACCCACGAAGACGTGAAGGACCGGTTTACGTTTCTGGGATTCCAGGCCATGATCGACCCCGCGCGGCCCGCCGCGGTCGAAGCGGTGAAGGCTTGCCGGAAAGCTGGGATTCTGGTCAAAATGATCACCGGCGACCATCCTCGCACCGCCATGGCGATTGCCGAAAAAGTGGGGCTTCCCGCTTCCAAGGTCATTTCCGGCCGGGAACTGACGGAGTTCGACGCGGAAGAGTTCGTCACCGCGGCCAACGAAGCCTCCGTCTTCGCCCGAGTAACCCCGGAACAAAAATTGCGAATCGTCGAGGCTCTGCAACGCCTCGGCCACATCGTCGCCATGACCGGTGACGGCGTGAACGACGCGCCGGCGCTGAAACGCGCCGACATCGGAATTGCGATGGGAAATAAAGGGACCGATGTTGCGCGCGAGGCTTCGGCAATGGTGCTGACGGATGACAATTTCGAATCCATCCACGCCGCGGTGGAGGAAGGCCGGGCGGTCTTTGAGAACCTGAAGAAATTCATCGTCTGGACCCTACCCACAAACTTGGGTGAAGGTTTGATCATCCTGGCAGCCATCTTCGCCGGGGTGACTTTGCCGATCCTGCCGGTGCAGATTTTGTGGATCAACATGGCCACCGTCGCCATCCTCGGATCCGCCCTGGCATTCGAGCCCGGTGAAAGCGGGCTGATGCAGCGGCGTCCGCGAAACCCGGCGGAACCGATACTAACCAGGATGCTCATCTTTCGCGTCTTTTTTGTTGCTTTTCTCATGCTGGCCGGGGCATTTGCCTTTTTCCAGTGGCAGTTGCAAAACGGCGCCGGCATCGACCAAGCGCGCACCGCGGCGGTGAACGTGGTGGTGGCCATTGAGTTGGCCTACGTTTTCAATTGCCGCTCGCTGCGGGAGCCGGTGTGGAGAGTTGGGTTTTTCTCGAATCGTTGGATGATTTTGGCCGTGTTCGTGATGGCGGGGTTGCAACTGATTTTCACCTATGCCAAGCCCATGAACCTGCTGTTTCACACCGCGCCACTTCCGGCAGGGTCGTGGTTGGGCATCATTGGCATCGCTGGCGCGGTGTTTCTGTTAGTGAGCTTGGAAAAGTGGATCGTGCGGCTGAGAGAGCGCCGATTTGACCAAGCGACGCCGGTTTCGTCGATGAATGATGGCCAACTTGGATAGCGCAAAAGTAGTGGTGACTTTCAGTCGCCACTCGATTTTTGAAACCAGAACTCGTTTCCTATTTATTACTTCAATTATTTTCTTTCTTCTTTCTTGCCAAAAACTTCAGGGATACTCCGCTGGGCGACGATAATAAGGGCAGACAACGATGGTCGCCGCCCCCAAAATCTGCCAGCCGCCTGCCGATCCCACCTGGGAAATGGTTTTTGCGAGCGAGAAGCCCGGTCTGTTGCGGCTTATTTCCCGGCGACTCGGTGAAACGGATGGCGCTGAGGACATCCTCCAGGAAGTCGCTCTCGCCGCGCAAACATCGTCGAACCGGCCTGCTGAGTCGCAAGAACTGGCGCGTTGGCTGCGCGCGGTACAGCAACGAAGTAGGCGAACCCTGACGCGGTTGGGCAACCCCCTACCGCCGGCGACTCGTTCCCCCTCGGTCAGGTATGAGATGACTCGAACGTTCGGCTCACAATGAAATGACACGACTCTTCGCATCTGTTGGAGCGATCTTCTGCTTCGGATTGATTTTTCCGATTGCTATGACCGAACAGGTGCGTGGGGACCTTGATTGGCAGAAGGTGATCATTAACATCGTTGGCGAATTTATTCTAATTCTGTCGCTGCTTTTCTACTGCGGTTTTGCCGCTCTGCACTCGGTGTCTCGCGTTGACGATCCGGGCGACAGGATGGGATGGCTTTTGCTCACAATAGGACTAAACGTCGTAGGTTCGCTTATCTACTACTTGACGAAGTATCAGGATTTTAGATCGCACCGCATGGGAGGATTGATCCGACCGAGGAAGTGGAATCAGCGGCCGAATCACTCATTTTATCGGGCAACACCATCCGAACTAAAGGCCGAACCCCAAAAGTAGCTTCCGGCATGGCCCCGTAGCCATCGGTTGGTGAACGAGCCGTGCTAACGAACCCCTACGCACTTTCGATTTCGGGGGTTGAGGGGTGATCGGATGATCTGCGAGCTTGCCGGGCTTTTTACCGCATGGTAGCCTTTCAGAATCGAAACTACCGGTACTGCTCCCGTCCAGAAAACGCGCTTTCAATGCTTTGAAGGCGACGAAATCCGGCAATCGGCCGAAACCGACGCCTTGGCGGTCGAGGAGCCGCTGGAAATCCGCGTGGAGGGCAAGAGCGTGGCCGTGGTGATGCGGACGCCGGGGCACGATGAGGAGCTGGTCGCCGGTTTTCTCCGCACGGAGGGAATGATCGCGAGACAGGACGACATTTTCGAAATTTCGCCGTGCCCAACGGCTAACGAACCTGATGAGCGCGGCAACACGATCGAGGTTTTGCTGCGAAATCCCGATGCGGCGAAGTTGGAATCGCTCACCCGCCACGTTTTCAGCTCGTCGAGCTGCGGAATTTGCGGCAAAGCGACGATTGACGCGGTTTTTTTGCGATTTTCCACCCTTTTCCAGCGACGCGCGAATTTCAGCGAAGACGTTGCTTGGTTTGCCGGAAAAGCTTCGTCAGGCGCAGGAAAATTTCGCACAAACCGGCGGACTTCACGCCAGCGCCATCTTCACGGCCGACGGTGAGCTGGAATTGCTCCGCGAAGACGTGGGCCGGCACAACGCGCTGGACAAAGTGATCGGGCAGGCGCTGTTGGCGGGACGGTTGCCGCTGGAATCGAGCGTGTTGCTGATGAGCGGCCGGCTGAGCTTCGAAATTTTGCAAAAAGCGCTCGCGGCCGGCATCCCCATTGTCGCGGGAATTTCGGCGCCCAGCAGCTTAGCCGTCGATTTCGCGCGCCAATCCGGGCAGACGGTGGTGGGATTTCTGCGTGAGCGCGGGTTTAATGTGTATGCTGGGAATGCGCGCGTTTCGGATTAGATTAGGGAGCAACCGTGGCGCAAGCGGGACATAGAGCTATTTTGGCGCGTAGACGCTATGAGATAAGCTGATCCGTGTGGGGATCGGCTTTGACTGACTGGAACCGCCGAGTACGGACCCGTACGCTGGGTGGTGTGGGGAGCGGGTTCAAACCCCGCTCCTACCCGATTATGCGCGCCTGCCTTAAGACCGTCCATGCTCTGTACCGCGAACCAGCCACTTTAGGACAAAGTCTGAAAACCGATCATCGTGCTTGTAGAAGCTTGGCACCAACAAATCATCCTCATCTCGAGTTGACGCATCGCTGAAAACTGGAGGATCATCCGCTCCATTTAGAATGACATAAATCGGAAAATCTCCCTCGCCGGGTCGATAAATCTGAAGGTATCCACCGTGCGGAATTGGCGAATCGGCTGGTTCAATATCTCCCAACTCGGAAATTGGAACAATTTTGCCGCCTCTGCTCATGTTCCCTTCTTCAGCTGAATTCAGAAAGTCATAGCCACCTTCAATTGCATACCACTCGACGACTGAAGCGGGGAACCTGAAACCACAAGTTTTCTCCCTGTCCCTAATTTGTTCTAGATTGGCAAATACAGGCTCAATGCCTAAAAACTTGAACGAATCGTCGTGATATTGAGCCCGAGTCATTCTATCTCTCTCCGCATAACGTTAAGGCAAGTATGCCGTGAAGCCGCGTTTGACTTCCGTTTTCAGATTCGAGGTGATCGGCTTCATGGCATACTTGCCTGTTGAACTGAGCCGGCGGCCAACGGGGGAAACGGTCAACCGGCTTGCTGGGGGAAAGTATAGGGGCGGTCTCTGGCGTCAAGGTCCGAGCGCCGGAAAATCGCCACGGTGGCGGGCGCTGCGGTTCCCGGGAATCCGGTCCGCTCGCCTCGGTGCGGGGCGAGCCGGGTGAGGCCCAAATCTGGGAACGGGACGCTGACCGTGCGAACACGGCGGGGCGTCGCCGCGACACGGTCCAATTCGGTTTGGGGCGGTTTTGCGGGTTCAGTTTTCATCGTCGCCTGGTTTGCAGGGGATTCAGGGATTGCAGCGTCTCCGCGCCTCTGCCTCGGAACGAGGCTTAGTTCAACGCCCGCGCTTAGCGGACGCGATCAGCGTTCCGCTACAGCGCATTGTTCGCTTTGTTGTGTCATCACGGTGAGAACTCAATCAACCAAAAAGAGGCTTCCGTGGGCAGTGCCGAATTCCTACTTTTCGTCTTGGTCGGGCTCCTTCTTTCGAAGCCGAAGAATCATACCGAATTGGGACTTCAATGTCATCTCATTTCCCGTTTCTGACAGGGTAACTGTATATCGAATCGAACTTCCAATTGCCCCGTGATAGAAGTGTTTCCCATCAAACCAGAACATGCTTTCTTCCGTTTCCAGAGGCATATTCCGTGTCTTTGAATTTATCCACGTTGCAGGTATTTTAATAGTTTCCGGGGCACCGGAATATTTGAGGTTTGCGGTTTCGAAATGCACTTCATCACCTACAAACAAGTTCATGCCGGTGAGGTGGTGATTTGTGACTTGAACGCATTCCCACCCCCCGTGCAACGTTTGTAGAGGAAACGCCGTTGGGGCTCCCTCGCTACAACCAGTGGCTGTAGGAAGGAGCAGACCAATGCAAAGGGCTATTTGGCTACCTGTAGATTTCAGGGTTTCCTGGTGGTTGTCCTCCATAACGTTGCGGTCCGGCCGAAAGCCGGGGATTGCTAGTATAAGACGCGGTTGGTGGATTCGAGCAACTATTCCACTCGAAATCAAAGCTAAATGACCCCTCCAACACTGGAGCGGTGAGGGTGAGACCTGAGTTAAATGTAAAATTTTTCAGCATAAAGTGGGCAAATCGGGCGGTATTTTATAATTTGTACAAATTTTATTGTGTGGTTAGGTGCCTATATGTCTGCCACATTAATCAGCGAAACGGACAATGAATTAGTGATCCAAGTGACCGTTTCCAAATCCAGGGAATTTCTGCAATGCGAAGAGGACATCCAAGACGCCTTAAATCAGGTCGGAAAATTGGCTACGAGCAAATGCCTTGAAGATTTCGACTCCGATGGCTCGCCCATTATCGTAGCGGGCAAAAAGTTGACGGCCAAAAAGACAAAAATCGCCAAAAATTATGAAACTCCTTTCGGGGTGGCGAGTGTTGAACGATACATCTATCAAGATTCAAGTGGAGGCAGTGTGCATATCCCAATGGAGCTGGATGCGAGAATCATTGGTGGAACGACACCACGGTTTGCCAAGATCGTAGGCTTCAATTATGCTCACAACAATGCTGGTGTGGTGCGATCCAACCTCCTGCAGATTCTCCATCGGGACGTATCGAGATGCTACATTCAGGATCTTTCGCAACTGGTTGCCAATCAAGTCGATCAAAAAAGTCGTTACTGGAACTACGAAGCCAGCGAGCCCCTCGCTGGAGAAGTAGCCTTCATCTCTCTTGGTATCGATGGCACTTGCCTGTTGTTTTGCGACGAAGGGCACCGCCAAGCCATGGTGGGAACGATTGCATTCTACGATGCAGCCGGTGAACGCCTGCATACCAACTACGTCGGCTCAGCGCCCGAACACGGGAAAGCCACGTTTTTAGATCGCATGGACGAAGAAATTGCACGAATCAAATCCAAATTCACAGATGTGCGTTATGTGGGCATTAGCGATGGGGCAACTGACTACCTGCCGTGGCTAAAAAAGCACACGACAACGCAGGTTCTCGACTTTTGGCACGTGAGTGAATATATCAACGCGGCGGCCGGAGCAATTCATCGCAAGAAGTCGGAGCGTGAGGCTTGGATTGAAGATGCTTGTCACGCCCTCAAGCACAATCATGGTGCCGCAAGAGAAATCTTGGCAGAGTTGGAGCTGGCCTATACCAAGAATCATTCAAAAAAGATCCAGAGTGATCTTGATTCCGCCATTTCCTACTTTTCGAACAATCTCGAGCGAATGAACTACGCAAGTTATCGCAAGAGCCACTTACCAATCGGTTCGGGTGTGACTGAGGCGGCTTGTAAGACTTTGGTCAAAACCAGAATGTGCGGTTCAGGTATGAAGTGGGGCCAATCAGGTTCGGATACCGTCCTGACTTTGCGTGCCCTGGCATTGACACCATCACGTTGGGCGGAATTCTGGGAGAAACTCACCAAATTTGGACTCACATCTTCCTCCAAAGCCTAAATCAACTCTCATGTGAAGATCGTTGACCTGTTAACTCATCAACTAAGTTACACTACATTTAACTCCGGCCTCACCCAGCGGTGATTCCCCAGAGTTGAGTGCCTGATTCAAAAGTCGACCACAAATGGTTTAAATCGTTGGATTGGACAAAATCCTGAGGGTCGGGTGAAATGTTCGCTGGATGGAAATAGCCTGCCGTCGTTTGGTTTTCATCCAAGATAACTCGGTAGTTAAATTCCAAAGAGACTCTGCCGCTGGTCTTACAAACAGCTCCGCGGGCTCTTCCTCCCAAGGCATCGCGCCGATCAGGTGAACTGAGATCACTGTATTCAGCGCTTCGTCTTATAAGATCATTATCGTTAAACACAAGCAATTCGTAATATGCTCGCTTCGATAAGTCACTCATCGAATGAAAATAGATTGAGGAATCGACGTCAATCCCACCTGCAATTGATCCGTCATTTTGGACGTGGAGATTATTGAAGTAATTCGCGGTGGAATCGCCAGTAAACAGGCGCCGCTGCCCCTCGCAAGGCCGAACTCGCCAGTTAATTCGTTTCTCGGAAAGTATCTTTATGTGCCCATTTCCATTTTGATTGAAAAGCTGGCCTTCAGCAGGGCTGAACTGCATAGAAATCGCGGACCAAAAGGTCGCGGAAGGATGTGGATACCATTGTGCGCCATCACCTACATGTTCCATCGTGATGAGACCAAATTTGTCGATATGATTGGTTGGTGAATTGCGGACGAAACCGTATAGATTCGCACCTCCCCGTTCCGCAATTGGGTCTCGCGATAACCATTGAGCCGTGCGCGGATTGTAGTAGGCCAGTGCATCTCCGGCAAGGAAAAGCAAACCAACGAAAGAAGATAGCAATGTGAGAGGTTTCATTGAGGATTCGGGTTTGGGATGGGTGTATAGGAATACGGATTGGTTGGAAATGAGTCATGGCTGAATCCGTGCTGGTTCGGAGGAGTAGGCACAGGATCGAATAGTGCTGCATGAGGAGTGGCGATGGTTTGACCAAACGGAAGGTGTGGGTGCTGTTCTGGCAAATGCGGACTGCCGGCAATCGGCCAAACATGTCGGGCTCCGGAACCATTTGATCGGCCAACCTCCGATGATAATTGCGATGATGGGCGTCGCGTTGAAGCTCTTGTTGTGCGACAAGAATTTGCGCCGATTGAAACGCCCGGTCCAGATCGCCAAAGCCAGGCGCCATGTTGTGCGCGATGCCATAGACGTTTACAGCGGGTTGGAAAACCCCGTTTGCAAGCAAACAACTGGCCCGAAGTTCCAGAAAACCGCTAGTTCCTGCCGCGGAGTCAGCGATTTTAGAAAACCGCGTTCGGCTTCTTCGTAACTGATTAGCGGGCCGAGCAGCCCCGCGCCCCCGCAATCAAGCCAGCCAGCGATTTGATTATTGGCTCCCCTCGCAATTGGAGCGTCGTCAACACGCTCTTGATCGCCGTATACGCATTCGCCCCGCGCTCGTTTTTCGAACAGTGAGAAACTTTGCGCGCTATCACCGCCGCTCGTAACAAACGTTCCGCGAAGTTGTTAGTCGGATCTATCGCGGGATCATCCAGAAAACGCGTCAAATTTCCCCGGTCTTGATGCCAACCCAACTCATTGAGCATGGAATCATTGTTAGGGTCGCTCAAATTGCGTTTGCGCAATTGCACATCCAATTCTTTGTTCAATATCGCACCCTGCTTACGATACTCTTCAAGCGAGATCTCCCCATTGCGATGCCGATCCCATAAATCGAGCATCTTTCGCAACAACTCTGTCAATTTAGAAGCAAAAACCTTGGCGCTTCCCTGCTTGGTCTTGATCAGTTCAGAGAGGTTTTTCAAAATATGAGCCAGGCACTTTTGCTGGGCAACCAGATCAAACAAACTCGAATCATAGGAAGAAAACCGATCCGTGATTAACACGCCTTGGAAAGCTTCAGTAATAACCTCGGCAACTTCCTTGGCACGGTGTTGATATCGAATCTGAAAGTAAGCTGCCACCGTGGTTCCAAACGCCATCAAATAGGCAATGACACCACCAATCTTCCAACCCGTATCATCGGTATGAACCCGCTCAGACCGGGCGATCTCTTCGCGAATT
This sequence comes from Verrucomicrobiales bacterium, assembly GCA_965224535.1. Taxonomy (GTDB): domain Bacteria; phylum Verrucomicrobiota; class Verrucomicrobiia; order Verrucomicrobiales; family DEV007; genus JBCDHN01. The sequence continues at coordinate 251,696 of CBDCZR010000016.1, read as the reverse complement.
TGCTCGGCTTCCTTACCGATCGCACCATCCTTTTGACCCAGCTTCAGCGCTTGTTGAGTGAGAGCGCTTTGCGTAATGTCAATATCACAAAGCGCTTTGAGGATAGCCGGAACCTTACGAATCGTCACCCCAAAATGGTAGGTCAAAGCCAAGCCGGTGGCGATGATCTTAGGGCCAAGGCGATGGGCGCTAGCACCGTGTTGGTTGGTTTGCAGTTCCGGATGAGTTCCACGCTTACAATGGCCGCAACTACAGCGCGCGACGTCTACTTCAAAGATCTTGATCAAACGCGGCGGTGTGGTAACTATATCAAGAGTTGTCGCCTCCTCGGTTGAGATTTCGATAGTGTTCTTGCCGCATTTGGGGCAGGGGTTTTTGTCGATGTCAGGCTCAAGAGGCGCCTTCAAGCGCTGAACCTGATCGGTCGGTTTGATTTCCGGAGCTTGGCGATGCTTGAAGCTTCCTTTGTCGCCATTCTTGCGCCCTTTGCGACCCGGTTTTTTCTTTTCGGACTTGGGTATTGGCTCGCCCTTTGAAAAGGGCGTTGCGGGGCGAGCACGGTCACGTTCGAGTTCTTCAATGCGTTTGTGAAGCCGCTCAATTTCCGTAAAACAGTTCTTCACGAGTTCGATGAGTTCTTCTCGTGAGGCGGATTGGATGTCGCTGAGGTCGAAAGTGAGCAAATCCTGACAGAAATCTTAACTGTCAGGACAAATTAACGAAAATGTGGGCTTGTCAACCCGCTAATCAGTTACGCTTCTTCTTCCGGCGTAATTGGGAACGGCCACTCACGAAAATGGTCGTCAGTGGGGAAACTGACGCCTTTGTTGGTGACCTCAAAGTTGAACCGTTCGCCGTTTCCATCCCACCGGCAGAATAAATGTCCCCGGGTGCAAGACAGTTTGATGGGAAAACCCAAACGCCGACCGACCGCCGCGTAGAGGACCGGTAGGGAAGAGCACGTTCCCATGCGCTGGTCACCCAGTAGACCAGTAAGGAAGATGTCGTTGGGATTCCGGAAAAATTCAAACCCGGCCAAGCCCGTTTTCAAATCTTCCGGAGCTTCGATTCGTTCGGGGTTGTAGCGGACGCGAAAGTCCTCCTTCAACACGACATTCATCAAGAGAATCGCGAATTTACCCCAAGAATTTTCGTAATGAGCCGGATCTTGCTGGTAGCGATACTGATGGCGCTGGATTTCCGTCTTGGCGCGCGCCGCCCAGGTATCGAGTCGGTGCCAGAGCGGATCGAGTGAATCAGGAACGTGAACCATACCACTGGCGACTGCCAAATTCACCGCTGCGATGTCCATTTCGGCCAGTTCCGCGTCCGATTTATCAAGAAGATCCTCACACCGCAGAACAATGGAGTCGAAGGGTGCGGTTTTCTGAGGGGTGGCGGCAGTCGTTGGCGCTGTCGCCACGGAGGATTGTTGCGACGGTTCTCGATTTATGGCTAACAGGGAAATGACCGCCACCGTAGCGATCACCGCTCCAGCGGCGAGAGGCAACCAATTGGGTAGACCCAGCTTTGATTTAAAATTCTTCAACCAACCCGTTGAAGCGGGATTGGGTTCCGGTTCAAGGCGCTTTGCTTTGGACTCGCGTTTTCGTTGCTGCCGTTCGAGACGGCGGCGTTCCGTGCGAGCGCGAGTTTTCCTAGCCATGACCGTGTGAGTTTGTCAGTGAGGATGAGATTTCGTCAAGTCTCATTTTGTTTCTTCTCAAAGCGAAACGTTAAGGCAAGTATGCCGTGAAGCCGCGTTTGACTTCCAGTTTCAGATTCTGGGTGATCGGCTTCATGGCATACTTGCCTGTTGAACTGAGCCGGCGGCCGACAGGTTAACGGTCAACCGGCTTTCTGGGGGAAGGTATCAGTGCGATCCTCGCCACGTCAAGGCCCGATCGCAGGGATGGCGCGCCTGGAGGTGCCACGGGGACCGGGGTGGTCCGTCCTGTGACCCGCGTTGCGCGCGGGCCACAGGAGCAAAGCCGAAACCGGTGGTGAAAGGGTGATTTTCGCCGCCGGGCGTGCACGGCGGGGCGCTGCCGCAACACAGGCCGATTCGGTTTCGAGCGGATTGGTGGGTTCGTCTTCATCGCCTGGCTTTCAGGGGAGTCATGGTTTGCGGCGGCTCGGCGGCTCCCGGTGGAGGTGGTGGGGCGCGCTGCGAGCCCGCCCGGCTGTCCGGCCCCAAAAGATTGTGCCACGCCAGATTTGGCGATCCGCAGGCCGGGCAACGGCACGGGCCCAAGCCGGTTGGCCCCGTCGCTTCTGGCGGCGTCTCGGCGTCCGGGAGGGGCGGCTGCGCGGGAACCGGCGCTAAAGGGCCCGTGCCCGGAAACGCCTCCTCTGGCGGCACCGCGCCCATCAGGACCCGGCACATCGCCACCTTCTCGCCGCGGTTGCGGGTGGAGAGGATGCCGTAGTGGCGGATCTTGCAGAAGCCGCGCGGCAGGATGTGTTGGGCAAAGCGCCGGGTAAACTCGGCGGCGGTTAGGGTCATCTCCTTGCGCTTGTCCCCGTCTGCGTAGTCCTTGTAGGTGAAGCGGACGCTCTCCCGGCGGCGGTCCACCTCCAGCACCCTGCCCCCGGAGATGGCGACGCGGTGAGTATATAACGACAGGTAGCGCAAGACCTGTTGGGGCCCGCCGAAGGGCGCCTTGGCATACACGTTCCACTTGCGTCGCGACCAGTGCCGCAGTTGTCTGGCGAAGGCGCCTTCCTCACCCCAGTGGGCAACGGCGCCGTGGAATCCCAGCTCCTCGTTATCATAAGAGCGGCGCAGTCCTTCCAGGTAGCGTGCACGGAACACTTTACCCAAAGCCCGGGTGGAAAACAGCCAGCGTCCCCGGCGTTGGCCGGGCTGCGCGTCGATCCACTCGTCCCCGCACAAGCTCAGGCCGCCACCGGTCACGATGAGGTGCAGGTGATAGTGCTCGCACAAGGTCTGGCCCCAGGTATGTAGCACGGCGGTGATGCCGAGCTGCGCGCGGAGGTTGTTGCGCCCGAAGTCCAGCAGCGTGGAGGAGGCCGCGTCAAAGAGCAGGCCGAGGGCGCGCTTCGGGTTCTGGCGGATCAGAGGATTAGGCAAGTGCGGCAGGGTGAAGACGACGTGGAAGTAACCGGTTGGCAAAAGCGCCTGCTCCTGACGCTCCAACCACTCGGCACTCTTATGATACTGACAGCGCGGACAATGGCGGTCGCGGCAACTATGCGGAACCAGCTCGCCGTGCCCGCAATCCAGACACTCGCGCAGGTGTGCGCCGAGCCGTCCGCTGCCGCACGCCAAAATCCGGCGCAGCACGTGCGACTGCCGGGGCGACAAGCCCGGGCCGCCGTCATCCGCGTTCCAGCCCAGCGTCAACGCCTCGGCCAATCGAGCGCTCGACGAGCTCGCTTCCATCGCTTGTGGATAGAATAGCGTGCTCTTATGATAAGGAAGGACTTGCAGGCTTCACGTCCGGAGCCGCCGATTGCCCCTCATCCAAGGGCGATACGCTGGGATCGTAACCACTTTGGCATTGCACCAGATGAAGATAGCGCATCGTGGTGGACAAGTGGCGATGCCCCAAAACCAGCTTGAGCCGGGTCAACTCCATCCCCGCCATCAGGTGATGGGTCGCAAAGCTGTGGCGCAGGGTGTGGATGCCGCCGATGTGGGGCAACCCGGCGCGCTGGCGAGCGCGGTGAAAGAAGCGCTGCGCCGTCCCGTCGCAGAGTGGCTTGGCCGGATCCAAAGGACGTCCGCATCGACTCCCCGCCCACGCCAAGTTCTTGCGTGGCGTTCCGCCAGGTTTCGATCCGTCTCGGCTTGGCATGCAATCACCCAAAATCGTTCAGGCTTTTGGGGTGCGGGTGGTGGCGTGTCGGGCTTGACTGGCATTTTTGGGCGTGACGCCGGAGGTGACTTGGATCCCGCCTGTCGTCCGCCCCTGCTTGATCGGACAGAAACAACACTTTGCTCTACAGTCCTTTGTGCTTGCCGGAACTGTACGCCTTCAGCAGTTCTTGGGAGCTGAGCGTGTAAGTCGGGTATCGTCTGAATCAATGGTTTTGCGTAGATTGCTTTTAACGCAAAATTGACATTTTGGGGAATATATCCAGCCTCTCCCAGCCGATTAAGTGAATTTACAGACGATGTGGTGATTCCTACAACATTTCCATTATTGTCACAAAGCGGGCCACCCGAATTCCCCGGTTGAATTGCCACTGTCGTCTAAATGAAACGCGGGTCGTCTTTGATGCCTGATAGAGAACTAATTTCTCCCTTCGTAGTCTTCGCAGCAAAACCAAGGACGCCGGGATCTGGAAATCCGATAGTGAAAACTGAGTCGCCGGGGCGAGCGTCAGCGTCAAAGTTTAATGGTATGACCGGATAATCCTTTCCCCTTGCTTTCAAAACCGCGATATCATTGACTGCATCAGTTCGAACGACATTGACGGAAATCCAGTTCTCATTGAATCGGATTTGCACTGACTCCGCCTCGTCAATTACATGGTGATTCGTAATCAAATATCCGTCGGCAGTTATGAAGAATGCCGTACCATAACCGTCGGCTGCCAAAAACTGAAAAGTCAGTAACCAGAAAACGAACGCTGCAAGTTTAGGGTTCAATTTCATGATTCCAAATTGGTTGGGTGCATTTTATTCTTCCTAGCCGAACGTCCGAGCGCAGTCACTGCCTGCCGGCAGCGCGCTCCGATTTCAGGATTAAGGTTGAATGATTCATAACTCCTCCGACTCACCGCGGGCAGGCAGTTGATCTGCCGCGCCTTGTTCGCCGGTTTGGTTTTCGATGTGGAGCGCCTGAATATGGCCTTCTCGTCCGAATAAGGTAAGGGATCCATAAGGCATGGAGAAATTGTATGCAGAATCGTAAATTGCACCGGCTTCTACGATAGTCTCATTGCGGGTGCTCTTCGGATCTCCGAGGACACCAACAAACGCTTCGAGAGTATACGTGCCTTCGATCCCTGCGATATCGCCATCAAATCCCTTCTGGATCTCGATACGGTCGGCCTGCGTGTAAAAGAACAGTTCGTGATGCTTGCAGAACACACCCCCTCCTTCGTTGTAGGAGCTACCTTCCTTCGTATCCCCGGTGTAACACGGAAACTTGTCCATAATCTCGCTTGGAGACGCAGATGGTGGCAAGTCAGACACTGTCCCCGCGTCAATATCGATCAAGATGGTTTTGCAGGATGGAATGTGCTTTGCGTCTGCCCTCCAATCTCCGAATGCGATAAACCCGATCGCAATGCCTCCAATCAGCAACGTCATGAGAAAGTGGTTATGAAAAAGCCACGTGCCGATCTTACTGGCCTTCCCGTCTTTTTTCATTGGCGACTGGGGATATCCTGCAAGAATGCAGGGATATCCTTTTGTGTTCAACATTTTTGCAGGGATAATTGTGTATTGAAACGGGGCGGTGGACGCAGGGATTGGAGGTGCGGTGGATGCATGGTCACGAAGGCGTGCTGCCGCCTGTGGTGGGGGGATGTTATCGGGGCGAAAGGGCGATGTCAAGACGGGTTCTTTGAGCTTTGTGCTTTGATTTTTTGTGCTTTGTGCTTTGTGCTTTGATTTTTGTGCTTTGCGGGGACGAGGTGGCGGAAAATTCTCCCTGCAAGGTTGTCAAAATATCACGGGAATGTGGCGATTTCTGCATTCTTGGTTTGGACACGACAAGATTAAAAATGACAGAATAATGGAGGACAGAATAATTCTCGAATCGACTGAAATTGAGGTCATCTGTCCTCGATTCGTCAATTTAGAACATGGCTGGCTGGGCCAGGTCATCGTCAGAACCGCTTTTTTGAAGGTGTTGGAGGCTTTATGCACGCCCAACCATTCTTTTTCATGGGGTAAGGAGTCTTTCAGGCCAATGAAAAAGATCTTTTGAAACGAGAACCAGTCTCCATGATGCGCCAGCAACGTTTTTTGGAGCGGGTGGGAGTCTCCCACCAATCTCAAAAAGTTTGATTCGGACCGTGGGGAGTCTCCAACTCGTGCCGATGAAACTTTTTGAAACCGTGTGGAGGGTTGAAACATGGCGAAAAAGGCGAGTTTTGGGCCTAAAATCACGAGATTTTACGAAGAAAACCATAAATACACTATTTTTTCGCTTGTTTGTTTGGAAATATTAACTATTAATGAGCCAAGACAGCCAAATAATCTGTCGACACACACTATGGAAAATACAATACCCATTAACCTGAAGAAACTCGCTGTTCTCGGCCTCAAGATGGCCGGGGGTTTGGCGAAACACGCCGAGACGCTGGGGATGAAGCATCATACCCAGGAAACCGTCGCGGCTGAAGTGAAGGCGGTGGAGGACGCTGATACGCTCTATCAAGCTAGCAGAGTCTCCCGCCGGACGAAATTGTCTCCCGATAAGGTGAAAGCCGATGCCGAGGGCAGGGCGTTCATCGATGCGGCCAAAAAGGTGTTGCGCCATCAGTTGGGCAACTCGTGGACGGAGGCTTGGGTGGAGGCGGGGTTCGTCAATGGCACGACGGCGACGCCGACGAGCTACGACGAGCGCGTGGGGTTAATCCGCAAGTTGGCGGCTTACTTTGCCAAGCATGCCGATTGGGAAAACGAGAAGCTGGAGGTGAGCGCGGCGAAGGCGGTGGAGTTGCACGAGGCAATGAGCGCAGCCCGCGAGGCGCTGGATGCGCAGAAGGCGGACCAGAAGCAGTTGAAGGAGGAACGCGAGGCGGCGGTGAAGACGCTTAGGTCGCGGGTTAGCGGGGTGATGGGCGAGTTGCGCCTGGTGTTGGGGCCGCGCGATCCCATGTGGCACAATTTCGGGCTGAATCGGCCGGGAGATCCGTATACGCCGGATGTGCCGGGTGAGCTGGAGCTGCGGCCGATGGAGGGCGGCGGTTTGTTGGCCACCTGGGAGGATGCGGCCCGTGCGGAGCGTTATCGTGTGGCATGGAAGGAGGGCGGCGGGGAGTTCGTGGATGCCGGTTCGACGGCCGAGCCGCGTTTGGTGCTAAGCGGAGTTTCCGGCGAGGCCGATCGCGTGGAGGTGCGGGTTCGGGCGGTAAACGACGCCGGAGAAAGCGGGCCAGTGGAGGAAGAGGTGATGTTGAATCACTGACAGCGGTTCGATCGCCTGGCTCGGAATCGCCAAAAGGCCCCGTCCGCGCAGGATGGGGCTTTTTTGTGATTAGCAGGTATAAGGGGATGGCCCGGCGCCGGTGCAGAGCTGACGAGCAGCAGTTGCCCGGCTTTGGTGGCTTGGGCGGAAGTCTGAAATTTCAATTGCTCGGGATTCGCGGCGGCGATCTCACCGGGCGCGGCGGACGGATCAAGCTGCAAGATCACGGTCAGGACGTTTGGTTTCGGCGGGTGCGCTGGCGCGAGATTCCGGCGAGCGAAACGGTTACGCCCGATCCGGATTTCGAGCCGATGCCGGTCACGGGCGTCGCGCGGAGAAAGAGCAGGCGAGGGTGAAGCGGATGCTTGAGGCGAAGAAAAAGCGTTAGCGCGAGTGCTCCTCATCACATCAGCCGATGCCGATGCCGACGATTCGGCGATTGCAGTGTTGGTTAGGGCCACGCATGCCCACAAGCCGAAACCAAGCGTGAAGCACAAACGCGGTTGAGAATGGTTGCCTTCCAGTCCAGAATTCGGCGTGAATCTCACTGCGCGCCCGCTCGACGTCGCCGTCATCATTCTCTACTTGCTGGGAATGGCGGCGCTCGGGATTTGGTTTTCCAGACGCAATAAAACGACGGAGGAATACTATTCTGAAGGGGAATCCGGACTTTGTGAAAAATTTCACAAAATCCCGTTGCGAGCGCAATCGCGGGCGGCAGATTGGGCCTAACAATGGCATTTGAAGTCCCCGCCGATGTCGAGAAGGAAGTGGATGAACGCATCACTCATTATCCGGTGAAGCGTAGCGCCGTGCTGCCGACGCTTCATGCTTTGCAGCGGCATTTTCGCTTCATCGACAACGATGCGGTGGAGTGGACGGCGGCGAAGTTGGGGCTGGAGCCGATCCAGGTTTTGGAGGTGGTGACGTTTTACCCGGGGTTTCGCCAAAGTGCGCCGGGCAAGTATCACATCCGCGTTTGCCGCACGCTTTCCTGCGCCATGGCCGGAAGTTACGAGCTGATGGAGGCGCTTTCCAAAGCTGCGAGCATCGACCGGTCAACGGTGGATCATCACCATCCGTTCGCGGTTTCGCCGGATGGCAAATTCAGCATCGAATTCGCCGAATGCTTGGCTTCTTGTGGGACGGGGCCGGTTTGCATGGTGGAGGACGATTTTCACGAGGCGGTGAAGCCGGAAAATGCGGCGGAATTGCTGGCAAAATACCCGTAAATTCGCGGTTTTCGCCCACAGGCGCAAATTTGCTCAGGTTAGCTCCCGACGGCGCGAAAGGTAGGCGTTGATGGTTTCCGGCAGGGTATTTTTCGTGTTGACCGGCACGTAGTCGGCCTTCATCTGGCCGCAGGCTTTTTCGATGGTGTCGATAAACCCGCGCACGCGCTCCATGTACTGCGCTTTGATCGCCAAAGGATCGACTTTCAGGTTGGCGTTGAGCGCCTCCAAATTGCGGAAATTGGTGAATTTGCGGAAGGGGAAGGTCAGCTCTTCCTCGGCCATGAGGTGAAAGAGAACCAGCTCGTGATTGCGGTACTGGAAGTGGTGCAGGGCTTCCTTAATCCGCTCCCCGTCGTCAAAAAGATCGCTGATGATGATGACCAGACCGCGGCGTTGGATGCGCTCGGCAATGTCGTGAAAGACGACCGCGGCTTCGGTGTCGTCGCCCGGCTCGGTTTCGTGGAGTTCTTGCAAAATGAGGCGCACCTGGCTGGGTTTGCTGGCGGCGCGGATGTAGCGGCGGATTTCGGTGTCAAAGGTGACGAGGCCGACAGCGTCGGATTGGCGGATGAGCAGGTAGGTTAGGGCCGCGGCCAGGTAGCGGGCGTATTCAAACTTGGAGAGTGGCTGCTGGCCATCGAGTTGGGTGGCGTGATCGCCCACGTAGTTCATGGAACCGGATGCGTCGACCAAGATGGTGACGCGCATGTTGGTTTCCTCGATGTATTGCTTGATGTAGAAGCGGTCGGACTTGCCGAGGACGCGCCAATCCAGGTTTCGCAGGTCGTCGCCCTGGGTGTATTGGCGGTGTTCGGCAAATTCGACGGAGAAGCCTTTGTGCGGGCTGGCGTGGCGGCCGGAGATGCTGCCTTCCTTCTTGGTGCGGGCCAAAAACTCGTGTTTGCCGATGATGGCGGTCAATTCCGGCGGAAGCAGGCGCAGATAGGCTGCGTCGCCGTTGGAACTGCCGTTGTTGTTGGCGTTGGCGCGTTTGATCGCCATTTTCTAGATTCCGAGGCTGCCGTTGGGGCTGAGATGCTCGATGAGCATGCGAATGACGTCGTCGCTGGTCACACCGGCTGCTTCCGCGTTGAACGTGGTGATGATGCGGTGACGCAAGACGGGAAACGCGACTTTGTTGATGTCGCCGGTGGTCACGTGGTAGCGGCCGTAGAGGATGGCGCGGGCTTTTGCGGCGAGAACGAGGTAAATGCCGGCGCGCGGTCCGGCGCCCCATTGCATCATCTCGCGAACGAAATCCGGGGATTCAGGCTCCTTGGGCCGGGTGGCGCGGGCCAGCGCGGATGCGTAGGCAATGACGTGGTCGGCGGCGGGAACGCGGCGAACGACGTCTTGCAAGCGCATGACCGCGGCGGCGTCCAGTTGCTGGCTGGGACTGGCGGAGTAGGTGCCGGCAACGCGCTTGATGATGGCTTGCTCCTCTTCCGCGCTGGGATAGCCAACGCGGATGTTGAACATGAAGCGGTCCAGTTGGGCCTCAGGTAGAGGATAGGTGCCTTCCTGCTCGATCGGGTTTTGCGTCGCGAGGACGAAAAACGGCTCTGGCAGCGGATAGGTGGCGTCACCCACGGTTACTTGGCGCTCTTGCATGGCTTCGAGCAAGGCGGCCTGCGTTTTGGGCGGTGTGCGGTTGATTTCGTCCGCGAGCAGCAAATTGGCGAAAATGGGGCCGTGCACGAAGCGAAATTCGCGTTTTCCGGTGGCTTGATCCTCCTCCAGCACCTCCGTGCCGGTGATGTCCGCGGGCATGAGGTCCGGGGTGAACTGAATGCGCTTGAAACTCAGGTCCAGAACCTCGCTGATGGTGCTGACGAGCAGGGTTTTGGCCAATCCCGGCACACCGACCAAAAGTGCGTGCGCCCGGCAAAAAATCGAAATCAGCACCTCCTCGATGACGTCGGCCTGACCCACGATGACGTGGCTCACCTCGCCGCGAAGGCGCTCGTAGGCCGCTTTCAACTCATCGATGGTTTGTTTGTCGGCGCCGCTCAGGTCGGAATCCGACGGCGGTTGCTGATCCAATTGCGGATCGTAGGTGACGAGAGCGGCCGCCGCAGCCGGTTGTGCAGGCCCGCCGGGAGGGGGCGGATAAGCGGGACTGGTCGCGACCGCCGGCATTCCTTCCAATTGAAAGCGAAACGTCGCGTTGCCCAGCGTCACCACGTCGCCATTGCCCAGCGCCGCCTCGTTGGTTTCCCGGCTATTGACGATGGTTCCCGTTTTGCTCCGCAAATCGCGAATCACCCAATTTCCCTGGTCGTTGCTCAAGGCGGCGTGCTTGGAGGCTACCCCCCGGTCTTTGATCTGCAATTCGCAACGGCCGCTGGAACCAAACGTGGCTCCCAGGTCGTCCACTTCAAATGTCTGTCCCTTGAGGGAACCTTCGAGGAATTGGATGGTTGGCATGATTCTAGGTGAACGGAAAAATCCGCAGGTTAAGGAGTCGGACGATTTAGATGATGGTGAAGCACGAGCGTTCAATCGCGTCAAAAGCAAGCGGTAGAAAATCGCAAAAATGGGCGCCCAGCGTGTAATTTCCATAAAAACAACCGCTGCCAAGTCGTTCGCGGCTTTCCGCCAATGGATCGGCAAAATTCCTTGCGCGATCTCCTACCCTCCGGCAACTTCAAGATGCTAACATTGCGATTTTCCCCCACGCAGCACCCACCATGAAGACAGTAGACGCGTTGACCATAGCCTCTACGGCAGATGGCAAGGAGATTTTGTTAACCGAGGGCGAGGACTACAAGACGTACCTGGCGTTTTCCGGGGAATGGTCGCGATTCGTCGCGCTGAAGATTTACCAACGCGAACTTTATCCCGATTCTCAGGCGCGGCAGCATGTTGAAGAGCGGGCGCAATCGATTCGGTCGCGTTTCAGCAGGTGGCTGGCGTTTCCGCTGCAAACCGGCGAAACCGACGGTCAGCTTTATCAGGCCACGGAGCTGTTGCCGGGTCACGCGTTGCAAAAACTGGTGGAGCAGCATGGTCCGCTGCCGGCGCCCGCGGTTCTGGATTTGGGCCGCAAGGTGAGCGACGCCTTGCGCGACGCCCGGGAAACCCACGGCGTGAGGCCTTCGCTGGCGCCCAACCACATTTTTGTGCGGGGAACTTCCGGCCCAAACTGGAAGGTGGGCTTCGCCGAATACGACCTGCGCCCTCAATCGCAGGACGAGGAACCGCCGGGGGAGTTGCAAGCCGTCCAGGAGTTGAGCCTGCTGCTCTATTTTTTGGGCACCGGGGACCTGCAAACCTGGTTTTACCCCATGCTGAAGACCGAAATCAGCGAGAGCCTCTATCCCGGCGTGGATTCGCAGTTGTTGGCGCTCTACCAGCGCCTGTTTTCCGCGAATTTGGACGATCGCCCGCTCGCCGTGGCTGATTTTGCGGCGATGTTGCAGGAAACCGGCCAAGAAATCGAGGGCGAGCCGGAATTGGCGCCGATGGCGGTAGATCGGCCGTTTTTGCGATGGTTGCCCCGCCAAAGCTCGTTTCCGGAGCCCTTCGCAGCCAAAAATCGGCTGCCGGAGGTCGATCATCCCTGCACGTTCGAGGCTTCCGACAAATTGCGCGACACCCCTTCGCTGGTTCACATTTTGCCGCCGGATTCCATGACCGGAGGGCTGTTGGCCGAAGAATACAGCGAGAGCATGCGCCGGGCGCAGGGCAAAAACGCAGCCCATCTAACCGCGGTGGAGACGGTGATGAGCGATCCCCGCTGCCGGGTCGTCGCCGAGCGTCCGGAGGCGGCCATTTCCCTTTCCGCGCTGATGGAGCGCGGTGCGGTTAACCTGGACACCGCCATCGTCATCCTGGAAAAGATCGATGCCGCCCTCAAGCAGCTCAAAGCCGGCGGATGCGAAACGGTGTCGTTGAATCCCGGGGACATTTTTCTCAAGCCGGTCGGCGCAACCTCGCGCCAGGCGGTGATGGAGCAAAACAGCTTCCCCTGGCTGGACGATCCCGAAGAGGGCTACCAACTGAGCTTGCGCCCATTCCGCGCCAACCTGTTTTACGCCGAAACGCTCAATTTCGGGCCCCTGAACGCTACTTCCGGCAAATTCGGCCAATCCTCCCACGCGCTCAACCCCTTTCGCCCGGCGTATGGATTCGTGACCCTGGCCTACGCCTTGCTCGACGCGGCGTGGGAGGCAAGCGGCCTCACCATGTCGCGAAACATGGCCAACGTGTTCCGCAGCGCCTTCAGTTCGCGGCTGGCCAGCGGCAAGCGCGGCCGGCTCATCGCCAATCTTCGCCAAACGCTGAGCGGAAACGCGGTTTTCGCCGAAAATCCGGAAGAGGAGACCGAGCCGGCTCCCGTTGCCGAACCCGAACAGGAGCCGATTCCCGAACGGTCGCGGTTTTCATGGAGCATGATCCCGGCCTCCGCGTTGGGAGCCGCGGCCCTGCTCGTTGCCGGCGTCATCGCGTTTTTCGTCAGCCCGTCCCTGCAACGGGCCATCGCCACCGGAAAGGCCAATTTTGCGCTGGGTTCGGATGGAACGGTCAATTTGGAGATGGAGCCCATTTTTCACGAATCATCCGGAGAGCCGAATCCCGAGCCGTTGGCGAATCAGGCGCAACGCGCGGGTGAAAACCCGGGTCCCAAACCGCAAACCGCCGTTGCGCCGGAAATCATCGTGATGGAGGCCTTGCAACCGCCGGAGAACGCTCCCTTGATCGGAGCCACGCTTGGCGCAAGCCTGCGTTCGAATCACGGCCGCCCGGAACGCGATTTCTCGCCCGCCATCGGCCGGGGAAGCGCCGCCGGCCCCAATTCGGCGGAGGAATTGGCCCTGGCCAGCCTGGACTATCCGGCGATTGCTTCGATGCCAGCCACCCAACCTCCACCCACCGTGGAAAAATCGCCCCCTCGACTGTTGGTGGGGGCAAACATTCGCGCGGGCGAGGCTCTCGACGTCAGCAGCATCGAAGAATTTGAGAAAAATCGCGCGATGCACGAAATTTTGAGCCGCGCCGGCCAGGAACAGCGCGCCGGCAACCTAGGAGCGGCTTCCCGGCACATGGTTCAAGTGCTTGAGAACGGCCACGCGGCTCACCCGGCAGCCGCGGCTCAACTCGACGCGTTGGTGGGCCGAATTCGCAGCCGGCATCACCGGCTTTCCGAGGGGGAGCAAGCCCAAACCCGCGATCTGGTGGAGCGAGCCGCCCGAGGCCAACATTTCGGCGCTGTCAGCCTGCTGGCCAATTGGTCGGACGCCGCCGCAAGCCCCGAAGCGGTTGCCTGGAACGAACGGGCGGCCGAACAAGGCGACGCCAACGCCATGGCTCGCCTCGGCATCTACCACTACGCCGGCAAGCACGTGGAAACCAACCTCGAAACCGCGATGAAATGGTTCGAGCGCGCTGCGAAGCTCAACCAGGCCGACGCGCTCTATTACCTGGGCGAGTGCTACTTTTCCGGCAAAGGCGTGGAACGCGACACCAGCCGCGCCGTAGCTCTGTTGACCCGCGCCCACGATCAAGGCAGCGGCAAGGCTTCCGACATGCTTGGCACCTGCTACGCCAAGGGCGAGGGCGTGGCCCAAGATCACCAACGCGCCCGCGAGCTTTACGAAGAATCGATCCGCCGGGGCGCCACTTCGGCCTTTGGCAACCTGGGGGTGCTCTACCTTCAAGATCTCGGCCTGGAGCGCGACGAAGCCAAGGCCTTCGAGCTATTTCAGCGCGGCGCAGAGGCCAATGCCCCCAACGCGATGGTTCTTTTGGCGCTCAGTCACGAGCGCGGCGTCGGCACCCCCGAAAATCCGGAATTGGCCCAGGAATGCTACGTCAAGGCCGCCAAGAGCGGACATCCTGCCGCCATTCAATGGTGCGAAGGGCGCCAGATTGAGTTCCGCTGACCGTGGCGCAAGCGTCCGCTTGCGTTTTGGGGCGAAAATGGGGTTGGCAGGTGTGGGGCAATTGAGCCATTTAGGCACCCCAAAATTTGATCAGCCATAGCGGCACAGAAACATCTCAGCGCTCGATCTGATAACCGCGTTTAGCTTGCGTTTGGTGGGCGGAGGGCTACCGCTGATCAACTGCGGCCAGAAGCAAAAAGTTTTGATGAGACCGACAAACTCGGTGGCCGCTTGTTCCACGTTTCCAACGCTCAATCGCCCATCCTTGGTAGCCGCCTTGATCCATTTCTCCAGTCCCTGGTGGTAGTTCTCTTGCTCCTTCATCGTGGCTGCGGCAAATTCCGGCGACTGGATGAAGCGCGAAACGACCACCCTGGCGAGTTTGATGCTATCCTCACTCATGGTTGCTTCCGCGATCCGAACTCCGATCGCAATGAGCTGCGTCTCCAGATCTTCCTCCGCTGAATAGGGCACGTTCTCGATCTGGCCAAAGCCACTGCGCAGGTCTTCGATGATGGCTTCGAACAGTTCTTCCTTGCTCTTGAAGTGGTTGTAGACCGTCCGCTTGGAGGCCCCGGCTGCGTCCGCCACGCGATCCATGCTCGTGCCATCAAAACCGTGTTTTTGAAACTCTGATACCGCGGCGGCGATGATCGCAGCTCGTTTCCGGTCCGTCAGTCGCGGTATTTTGGTGGGATCGGCCATAAAATCAAAAATTACACCGGTAAGTTTACTTTTTGGTTGACGCCTAAAACTACACCGTGCAGTGTAAATTTACAAGATCAATCTCTCACACGAACCTCATGAACCCAAAACCTGACCGAGGCGTTTTCCGCGCCCTCATCGCCAAGCGCAAGAACCAAACCCGGCCGGAGCGCCCGCTTCCGTCGCGCTCCATCACCGCTGACGAGCTTGCCGATCGTTCACATCCGGTCGTCTACCGACTCGGTCACTCCACGGTATTGATTCGGATCGACGGGGAGTATTTCCTCACCGATCCGGTTTTCTCGAAGCGAGCCTCGCCCGTTCCATGGATCGGTCCAAAACGCTTTCAACCGGCGCCCATCCGGATCGACGAACTCCCGCGCATCAAGGCCGTTGTCATCAGTCACGATCACTACGATCACCTCGACAAGGCAGCTATCAAGTTACTGGCTGACGAGGTGGAACACTTTGTGGTTCCGTCAGGAGTTGGGCGGCGTTTGCAAATGTGGGGCGTCGATGAGGCCAGGATCATCGAACGCGGTTGGTGGGAGGATGTTTCTCTCGCTTCCGTGACCCTAACGGCAACGCCAACCCAGCACTTTACCGGGCGCGGTTTCTTCGACCGCAACAAGACCTTGGCTGCGAGTTGGGTGATCGAAGGAGAGCAGTGCCGCCTGTTTTTTGGTGGCGACTCCGGGTACTTTCCCGGGTTTGCGGGGATTGGCCGACGTTTCGGTGGATTCGACCTAACGATACTCGAAAACGGAGCCTACAGTCCGTTCTGGAAGCCGATTCACATGACTCCCGAGGAGACGATGCAGGCTCACCTGGATTTAGAAGGACGCGTCCTGATGCCAATTCACAACGGCACCTTCGATCTCGCATTCCACGATTGGTTCGAACCGATGGAGCGGTTGCGCTTCCTGGCAATGGCAACCAAGGCGCGGGTGACAACGCCCATGTTTGGCGAGCCGGTTTGTCCCATCGAGCCTGCCGTGACTCGGGCGTGGTGGCGGGAACTGGCCGCTCAATCCTCACCGGAATCAGCGGGTGATTCCCCTCCGTGGGAAGAACCGGTCTCCTCTTTCAACGCATCCGTGTAGGGTTCCGCCCGGCGTTCGGCGAATCCATCAACCAACAAGCCGATCGCGGAAACGAGCATGATCGCGGCGCCCAGACCGCGGCCCAAATTTGGACCGGCCAGATAGTGAATGGCCAGCCCGATGGCGGTCAGGATACCGGAAACCACGAAGGTAAGCCGGAAATTTCGGCTCACCTTTTGAATGCGCTCCAGTTCGGCCCGGGCGAGGGCTGCGGGGCCGTCTTGGTAGCGTTGTGCGATGCCCGCGACTTGTCCCGCGGTGCGGGCGCCTACGCCGATCCCGGTGGCCGTGAAGATGAGTCCGAAGAGCGCGCAGGGAATCGCCACGCCCCAGGCAAACCCGCCGGACTCGGCTTTGATCGCCGTGACAGCGAGAGCTAGAAGGGCAAGCCCGACAGGCAAGATGAAGCAAAGGGCTTCGGTTTTCTCCCCCTCGGAAGTTGGTGTGCATTTGGTCGGTAAAGACCATCGTGGGATTGGTCCGGTGCTTGCAGGCCGTACTGTCCTCGAATCATAGCGCACCAACACCAAATTCGCCAACGCCGCTAGACCCAGGCGCATTTCAAAGAGAACGAATGGAACACCATGGATTCCCCGGTTTTCCTAACATCATCCTACGCAAGTTCCGAAGTCTCCAAATTCCAACCTACACCAAATGCCGGGGAGCGTACAGCCGCACGGTCCCCTGACGCGGGCGCAGGACGATGTGCTGGGCGGTGATGCATTGCGCGACGTTGGGATCGCTCAGCACGTAGAGCAGTTCCTCATCTTCCGGCGAGGGATTGGCGGCTCTGTTGTCGAAATGGTTCCGCAAAAAATCGTAGCGCGTGCAGGTCGTCGCGTAAATTTCCAGCCCGCCGAGGTGATGCGCCGGTTTCTCCAGCTTGCGGTAGTCGTTGGTGGCGATCAAAACTTCGCCCGGTTCGGCCCAGCGCAATGCGTGGCGTCGGGGACTGCGCTCGATGACGACGCGTTGGTCGTTTTTCGTCCCGACAAGCGTGAAAAGCGCCGGGGCGATGATTTGGGTGTCGCGCAGCAGTTTCAGCGCCTCGTCGAAATCGCGCGCATCTTCCAAGACGCGGCGAATCAGCAGCAGCACGGGATGACCGGTTTGGCAGGGCGGTTCGCTGCCAAAAACAGCGTTGAGAATGACCGCGAAACCGTTGGCCGATTGTCCGGTGACGACTCCGGTGAATCCCGGCCAACCCGCGTTGGTGAAGACCGCGTTTTCCCCATGGCGATAGTGCACCAGGCAACTGGCCTGAGCCAAGGCCGCTTCCGGAAACCAATCCATGTTGCGCGCGACGACAGGGCCTTGCGGCGTCGGAATCGCCAGCGTGGTGCAACCGATCTGCATCAGCATCAAATCGTAGGAAAGGTTGGCGATTGCGACTTGGCGCCAATCGGCATCCACCAATTGGGCCAGAGCGTGGAATTCCGGGTGAAAACGGCTGCTGTCGGCGTGTTGGCCGGCCAATTCGCCCATGATTTCGAGCTCAAGCGGCATTTGGCCGATGATTTCGCCCAGCAATATGCGCGATTTGGCGACGAGCGAGGCGTCCAGCTCGGAAAAGCGCGTCTCGGCGGGAACGGCGAGGTTGATGGTGGCTGAAGGACACTCCACCCACGGCGGTTGATTTGCTGACATCACCTCAATCTAACCGAAATCCCCTCGAAGGAAACTCCTCACCTAGCCACAGGCGCAGACTTAGCACGCTAACCCCCGTCATCAGCGGCCTTTGCAGCGATCGCCCTTACTTTGGCCGGTGTGACGGAAACCAGCTGTGCCACTTCGTTCGGCGTTAAACCCTTGGCCAGCATCCCCAAGATCATCTCGCGTTGGAACTCATCACGGCCCTCTTTATCGTAGAGCCGCGCTTCGTTCGTCGTTTCGCCCGCCAACGGATGCCCCTCGCGTCCGCCAGCGGGATCGGCGTAGGGATGTTTGTCAGGATCGGCGACGTCAAGATCGGCGGCAAAGGTGGCGCACGATGCTGCGAACGCAAAGGCAATGAAACGGAGGATGATTTTGGGCATGAACGCGGTAGTCACGCCTATCTACTCCGCCGGGATGGCGAAGGGTTACGTGGGCTATGCAGTCTCCAATAGCGGCTCCACGGGCATTTCGACCCGGTCGATGGGGAACCCGGCCTTGCGAACTTGCTCGATGGCGGTGCGTAGAGCGTTCTCCAACGTGTCGGCCTTTCGGTGAAAGGCCAACTCGGCGATCCCGCCGCTAGTGGCAAGGGTGGCGTCGCGCACTTCGCCGTAGAGCCGGTCGGCCTCGTCATCATTCGGGTCCTGGCCGAGGATGAGGGTGAATTCGTGGATCTTCATGAGTGTAAGGATTACCATGTATGAGGGCAGGCGTCCACTCTGCGGCGGATTTCGCGGGCGTGGCCTTCGGGATTTTTCGGTGTGGAGGAGACCCGAATGTTGCATCCGTCGCGATCCTGGTGGCCGCAGAGCAGTTTGCCCCACAAATGAGCGCGAGGCCCCGCCTTGAGGACTCTCCAACCTTTGTCCGCCGCATATTGGATGGCTTTGCGGATTTCTTTGTGCGGGTGCATGACGGGATTTTTAGCGGAGCGTCTGAAGGAACCGGCGTCAATGGCGAGATTGCTGCACATTCCGTGGTCCGCTTTCTGCATTCTCCACGATTTTCTCGATCGTGGCGGCGATTTCGGTGTCGGTTTTGCCCATTTCGCGAAGGATTTGTTCATAATTTGCCTTCACCGGTTGCGATCCATAATGTTCGTGACCCGTATCGCGCCGGAACTTGGCGAAAATCCCCAGCATACGTCGGTTCAACAGCTCGACCTCGGCCAACTTTCCCTGATCTTGGAAGAGGTAGGCCAAATTGTTGAGGCGAATAGCCACCTTGGGGTGATCGGAGCCGTAGCAAGCCTCGTCGATGGCTATGGCCCGTCGAAAGTGCTCCTCAGCCTTATCTAACCGATTCAAATCATGCAGCAACAAGCCCAAGTTGTTGACACCTCGGGCTACTTTAGGATGATCGGAGCCATAGGTAGTTTCGTCAATCTGCACGACACGCAGATAAAGTTCCTCAGCCTCTTCCAACCGGTTCAGATCGTGGAGCAGTCCGCCCAGATTGTTGAGGCGAAGGGCCACGTTAGGATGATCGGGCCCATAGATGGTCTCGTCTATGTGCAAGGCCCGCCGAACGTGCTCTTCGGCCTCCACCAAGCGGTTTGTCTGCTTCAGCAACAAGCCCAAATTGCTGAGGAAGCTGGCCACGTTGGGATTATCAGGACCGTGGTTAGTTTCAGCGAGGTTAATGGCCCGCCGAAGCGCTTTCTCGGCCTCCTCGAAACGATTCGTTTGGCGTAGCAACTCGCCCAGATTGTTGTGCAATTTTGCAACCTCGGTCGAATAGGGTCCAAAAGATCGCTCACCCAAGGACAGCGCTTCGCGAAAGATCGGTTCGGCTTCGGTGTGGCGGGCCAGGCTATCGAGAAGAAGCGCCAAACTGTTGAGAGCAGCGGCTCGCTCCGCTTCGTCTTCGGCCAGTTTGACGGCCTCACGAAGTTGGAGCTCAGCTTCGTCAAATCTGGCTAACTCGCGTAGCAACTCGCCCAACTCTTGGCGGGCGCGGAACCAGTTCGGCAAGCGCTCGGCGATCTGACGGCAGAGGGCCAGGGCGGGCTCCCATTCCAAGTTGGTCTGATGGAGGTCAGCTCGGAGCAGTAGGGGCTCAAGGTTCAGACCTCAATTCTTACCCCTGATTTGGCTTTGCGCCATCGCAGATCAGAATCCTTGAAAATAAACGAAACTAAAAGGATTCCGAACTCGGCGCCGTGATTGGTAATTTTGGCGTTGCGGTGCTAGAGATCGCCTACCATGGCTGAGTTCGATCACCTCCAACAAGATTCCAGGCACCAACAAAAAGAACCGGCTGTTCGGCGTCTTTGAACACAGCCAAAGCAAAAACTACCACGTCTACTACGGAGCCGAACTTTTCGAAATCGTCCCCAACGACCGCGAAGACACCCGCTTCAAACTCATGGTCGCCCACCTGCGCTCGGTTGGCGCCAAACTCAGCGAACTACAAAGAGCCTTCAGCGTCGATCCGCGCACCATCAATAATTGGAGCAATGCCCTCAAAAGCGGCGACGCCGAAACCCTGGCTCGCGCCTTGGCCGGACGGCAGGCCGGGCGCAAACTTACACCAGCCGCCGAACAATACGTTCGAATCCGCTTCCCCAGCATCTACGCCGAAGATCGCCGCGCCTACAGCAGCAAAATCCGCGAGGAACTCAAAAAGGTTCTCAACATCAAACTCTCCGGCGAAACGCTCCGGCCGCTCTTTAGCGAACTCAAAGCTCAGTTTCAGCAGCGCGAACAACCCGAGAATCGCGACGACGACGACGACGACGATAACCGGCCTGGCCACGGCGCTGCGCCGCCGGATTCATCGGGGTTCGCTTCAGGCCCTGAATCGGAATCGGAGCAAGCCCACCGGTGCCAGCCAGATCAAGAATCGGCAAAGCCCTGTGAAGCCCTCGATCCAGAGTCGCGAAGCGTGCCCGGAAATCGCAGGCAATATGCAGAAATTTCGACAGCTTCATGGTGTTCTCACCTCGGTTTGCTGCTTTTCGGCCAGCCGCTACTGGCCCTCCAAGAGGCCCTGGGTGAAGAAAACGGCCCGGTGGTCTGTCAGTGGGCCAGTCAGGTGCTACTGGGCGCCCAAAACCTCGAGCAAACCAAGCTGCAAAGCCGCCGGGATCTGAGCCTAATGTTAGGCAGCCCCCTGCTCGGCAGCCCGGATCACCAGCGTAAAAAGCTGGCCGAATTGGCTGAAAATCCTCAACTGGCCCGGGACATCCTCCGTTGGAACTTCCTGCGCGTGGGTGGTGAAACCCTGAGCGATTTTTATTTTGATCCGCACACCAAACACTACACCGGCAAGCAAAACGTGCTTAAGGGTTGGTGCTCGAAAATCCGGTGGGCGGACAAGATCATGAATGGAGACTACGTTCACAGTAGCAGCGGGCAACCGGTCTACCTGGAGAACACGGATAACTACGATGATATGCGCCAACGCTTCAAAGGACTCGAAGAGCGTTTTCGCCAATGCCTGCAAATCGGCCAAGGGCGTGAACTGAGCTGGATAATTGACCGTGGTATCTTCAGCCACGAGATCTTTGAGTGGGTATTGGATTCGCCTAACAAACACCTCATCACTTGGGAAAAGGGCTATGAGCGTGGCTGCTGGGAAGAAGACAAAGCAGCGGCGGGTTCGATGGAAGTGGAACGCTGCCGCAATCATAAGGCAGATAAGCGCACCTATCATTTCGAATGGATCGAAGAGTCGTGGCCAAAGAATCCAAAGGTGCGTCGTATTATAGTTAAAGCGACCAATCCGGATGGCAATCAGATCGAAGTTAGCATCCTATGTGATGACTGGAAACGTGTGGCCAAGGAGATCGTCTGGCTAATGTTCGACCGGTGGGTTCAGGAGAACGATTTCAAATATATGAACGAACATTTTGGGATCAATCAGATCACCAGTTATTTATCGGAGACCTACGTTGAGATTCGTGATGAGCATTGAAGACCGGGAAGTTAAAAACGCGGCTTATGCGGCTCTCCACACTTCCAAACATAATGAAAAGAACAAAATGGGAAAATTGTTAGTGCGTCAGAAGGAAGCTGAGCGCCGAGAAGCAAAGCGCTCGAAGGGCATTGCCAAATTGGCGGCCTTAAAGCAACCGACCCTGGAGCAACGAAAGAAATTAGGACGGTTGAAGGGAGCGCAAACCAGTGCCCGCAAACATCGCAAAAACCGCGAAACAAAGATCGAGCTGATTGAGAAGGAAATCGAACGCCTGGATGGCCAGTTGGATGTCACGGATAAGGAGGCTTCACGGCTGGATACGCTGATTGCCAAGGGTGCGGTACGCTTATGCGGGGAGAGAAAACAATTGATGGATGTCATCAAGATCACCGCGCGCAATGTATTTTACGAGGTATTCGCTCCGTTTAAGGAGGCATACGACAATTATCGCGACGATCACGTGTGGTTTCGTCATTTGAGCCACAGTGGAGGGGTGATCCTCCCGATCGGAGAGCAGTTGGTGCGATGTTGTTTGATCAGCGTTGCCGATTTTCCGAAAGCAGTTCGAGCAGAGATCAATAAGTTGTTGGCAAAATTCAACCTGAGCGCCCCGCGTTTGCCGGATGGCTCGCAGCGAGAAATCGAGTTGGATTTGGGGTCGAAATCGGCAATTGAACTTGCGAGCGCAAATGCCTGAATCAGGGGTAAGAATTGAGGTCTGAGGTTTTTGCGGCGTTGATCGAAGATGACGTCGGCTTGGGCTTGGAGCTGGCGGTCTCGATCGAGGATCTGGGCTTGGTGATGGCGCAGGTAGGCGATGGCGGCCTCGGCGCCTTCGTTTTCCAACACGGTGACGGCCTGGCGGTAGATGGGGCTGGCGCCTTCGCCCAGGTTGCGGGCGATATTTTCGATCAAGCCGTCGAGCTGGGCGATGGCGGTATCGCGTTGTTTCTCGACTTCAGCGATTTGTTCCCAGTTGGCTTCGGCGGTGTTGAGTTCGGCGATCTTTTCATCGGCTTTGGCCTGGATTTGCCGGGTGAGTTTGATCTTGAGAAAGTCGGGATCGTGGAGTTTGGCGGTGACGATTTCTTCGACCTGCCCGGTTTTGCGGAAGAGGTGTTGGTAGCCAAACCATCCGGCCCCGGCGAGGACGATGAGACCAAGAAGCACGGCGAAAAGCGCGGCGAGGTTGAAGCGGCGCTCGGTTTTGACGGTCTTTTGCAGATCCTCGACCTGGAGTTGCAATTCCTTGATGCGTTCACGGAGGTTGGCGGTGTCAGCGACGGGGGTGTAGATTTGTTCGTCGCCGAGAATGGTGGCGCGATGGGCAGCTTGGAGGGCGATTTGTTCCTCGGTTTCGGGCTCGGCGCCCTGGTCGTAGGAGAAATCCTCCGGGCAGACGAAGACGTAGAGCTTTTTGCCGAGTTGTTTGGCGATGTCGTATTCCAATTGGGTGTAGGAACGGTGGCGAGGAGGGTGGACACTCTTGTCCACCGGCGCGGGAGTCCGCTGGCGACACTCCTTGAGGCTGCGCGCCGTATCGCAGACCCACGATGTGGATGACGGCTTGGCAGTCGCAGATTTTGGCTTTGAGCATGTCGCGCACCTCGCGGTAGTCGGGCGGGAAGTTGGTTTGCTCCACGGGATGACAGCCGATGGTGAGCAGGGCGTCCTTAACGGCTTGCCGGGCGCTGCCGAGATCGCCGCTGGTGGCGCTGATGAAGACGGTGGGAGTTTTCATGGCGCTTTGCACGATAGCGCTCCGAATTGCGATGGCAAATCGTGGCGACGAGATCGTCGTTCGTGCGCTCGGGCAGAAGATCGCCCGCAATCTGTTTGACCGTGAACTCGTCAAACGGCATGTCGTCATTGAACGCGCGGACGAGCCAATTGCGGTAGGGATTGTCGGTCGTGATGCGCGCGATGAGCCCGGACGTTTCCGGTTTGCCTGGCGTGATCGCCGCCAACGCCTGCTCACGGTAGATGAACGAAAGGTCCCCCGCCTGCTTAATGCTGCCGTGGCAACTGGTGTAGTTTCGATTGAGGATCGGCAAGTCGAAATTCGGTGCGGAGGGCGAACAAGCGGTCATCGACGCTTACCTGAAAGCGGACGCGTTTGAGGGGAAGTAGCCCGCCCAAATTTGAAGGTTGCCAAGGAATCGGCCAGGCTGTCCATTGATGGCCGGTCAATCCATGTATCCCACGAGCCATCGACGCAGTTTCCTCCAAAGCGCAGGGGCCGGTTTCGGCTGGCTGGCGTTGCAGGGCATGCTGGGCGCGAAACCCGGCTCGCAATTTCCCGCCCGCGCCAAGAACGTGATTTTCTGCTTCATGGACGGCGGGCCGAGCCATGTGGACACTTTTGATCCTAAGCCGAGCCTAACCAAACACCAGGGCGAGAAAATCGGCGAAAGCGCGGTGTCGCGACGCAGCCAATCGAACGCGAATCGCGTTTGGCTCGGCAGTCCGTGGAAATTCCGCCAGCGCGGCGAGAGCGGGCTGTGGGTGAGCGATTTGTTTCCAAACGTCGCCAACGTGGCGGACAAAATTTGCGTGGTGCGCTCGATGGTCGGTCAGTTGCCGTTGCATGGTCAGCAGAACCTGCTCTTGCACACCGGGCGCATCATCGGCCAGGCGCCGAGCTTAGGTTCGTGGGTTTCCTACGGATTGGGCAGCGAAAATCGCAATTTGCCGGGCTACGTGGTGCTGAACAACGACTGGGTGCCGAATGGCGGCCTGGAGAATTTTGGCAGCTCGTATCTGCCCGCTTCGCATCAAGCAACGATGGTGCGCGCCAAGGGTGTGCCCGTGGACAACGTGACGCCCAAAACGCCGATTCGCCGCCAACGCGCGAAACTAGATCTGTTGGCGGCGCAGGATGCCGAATTCGCGAAGCAAACCTCAAATCCGGCCGCAATCGAAGGCGCGATCGCCAATTACGAGACGGCGTTTCGCATGCAAAGCACGATTCCCGCGGTGACGGACGTTTCCGGCGAACCAGAGCATCTTCGCCGGCTCTACGGGCTCGATTCCGCGGACGAACACCAGCGATTTTACGCGACGCAAACGTTGCGAGCCCGGCGCATGGTTGAGGCGGGCGTCCGCTTTGTCGAAATCACCTGTCCCAGCTTCGACGGCAACAACTCGCCCTGGGATCAGCACGGCAAGTTGAAGATCAATCACGAAAAAAATGCCCGCGTGACCGATCGATCCGTCGCTGCGCTAATTTTGGATTTAGAGCAGCGCGGGTTGCTGGAGGAGACGATCGTGCTTTGGGCCGGCGAGATGGGCCGCACCCCGCACACGCCAAAAGTTCGGGAAAACTGCGGGCGCGATCATCATGTGAACGGCTACTCCATGTTCCTGGCCGGCGGCGGTTTTCGCGGCGGCATGGCGTATGGCGAGACGGATGAATTCGGCAACGCAGTCGTCGATAAGCCGGTCGATATCCACGACGTGCACGCGACGATTTTGCATCAGTTAGGCATCGGCCACGAGGAGTTGACTTTCCGCTATGGCGGGCGCGATCACCGCCTAACCGACGTGCATGGCCGGGTAATTCGCGATTGGCTCTTATGAAACGCTTCCACCTCACCACCTTCCTGCTGTTGCTTCCGACCCTTTTCGCGGCGGATCCGCCCGCAAAAGACGAACCGCGCCAGTTCAACGTGTGGGCCAGCAGTTGCTGCCATGTCCCCGCCGATATCCGCCGCGGACGCGAAAGCTTGGCCAAGGCGATTCGCCAGTCTGAAGGCCAGGTGGACGGCATCGCGGGATTCGATTGGGATGTCATGATCGACGCCGGCGATCTTTCCGCGCACCAAACGCCGCCGGGCGATGTCGATGGCCAGGAGTTGGTCCGGCAATACCGCGCCCTAACCAAACACAGGCGCGAGCAAATTTACAACGTCCAGGGAAATCACGACGCGCCCTACTACGACCACGGCCCCGGTTCCTGGTTTCGCAAATGGGGGGACCCGATGGGCGAATTTACCGCTTTTTCCGGCGTCGACGCCAAGCGGCGCCCGTTTGCGGCCGAGGGGAGTTGGGAGCGCTACCGCTTCGTCGCCGGCAACGTCTTATTTTTGATGTTAGCCGACCGCAACGACGCGCCAACGCCCGTGGGCCGTGGGCATAGCAGCGAAAAAAATCGCGGCGGTTACCCTCCGGGCGCGGTTACCCGGGAGACCTTTGAATGGTGGAAAAAACAGGTGCTGGCCAACCAGGACAAGATCATCGTGACGATGCATCACCACGCGTTGCGCGATACGACCACGGCTTCCGGCAATGGGGAGGGAAATCCGCGGTATCACGGCAGTTCCGGCGGTGCGGCGGGCTCATCCTACCTCTATTTCCTCATCGAAAACGACGATCCGGACGATTTTCGCTTCACGCCGGACGCGCACGTGTTCGAGGACTTTCTGGCTGAGTTTCACCAGGAAAATGGCCGCGGCGCGATCGATTTTTGGGTCGCGGGCCACACCCACGTTAGAGGCCCGGACGACGATTTTGGCGGCAAAACGATCACCGAGACGCGTTGGGGCGTGAATTTCCTCCAAGCGGCGGCCCTAACCCGTTTCCACGCCGGTTCGCATCCGCTCAGCCGCGTGCTGACGTTCACCGACGGGCAAAACCAGGCGACCGTGCGCACCTGGTTGCACGAAACGACCTTCCAAGGGCAACCGATCGGTTTCTACGAGCCGGCAACCCGGAAACTGGCGTTGCGGCATCCGTTCCAAGCGCCGCCGCCGATCGGGCGATTGGCGCCGTTTCCCGCGGAGACCAAGGTTTTCGATCAGCCTTACCCGGGTGCAAAATTGCGCCCACGGCGGTGAAGACCGCTACGTTTTTCAATCGCCCCTAACGCAATCGCAACGATTCCTCGCCGATTTGTACGCAAAGCTCGTCGAACTCGATTCCAACGGCTCGCGCGGCTTTGGGGAGCAGGCTGCTGGCCGTCATCCCGGGGATGGTGTTGACCTCCAGAACGAAAAACCGATCCCCTTCGTCCAACAAAATATCGACGCGGGAGTAAACCTCGATTCCGAGCGATCGGTGCGCTTTGAGCCCCTCTTCGCGAATGGCCGCGGTGAGCGCTTCAGGCAGGTCCGCGGGGCAAAAATAGTCCGTGCCGCCGCCCTGATTCATCCACGGATATTTGTTGCTCATGTCGTAAAAACCGGATCGTGGCTGAATGTGGATGATGGGCAACGCTTCGTCTTTGAGCACGCCAACGGTCAGTTCCTTGCCTTTCACAAATTGCTCGACCAGCAGCGTGTCGCCGTATTTTCCGGCATCCTCGACCGCTTCGGCCCAATTTTCGGCGGTTTCCACGATGTGGACGCCGACGCTGGAGCCTTCGCGCGGCGGTTTGACCACGCAGGGGGGGGAAATCTCGGCCTCAGCGGCTTTGGCGACCGCAATCAGTTCATGGGCCGGAGTCGCGACCCCGGCTTGCAGGAACCGTTCCTTGCTCTTGATTTTGTCGAACGCCAAGCGGCTGCTTTCGGCTCCGGCGCCGGTGTAGGGCACGCCTTTGGCGTCGAGTTGGTCCTGAAGCTCGCCATCCTCGCCAAAGGTTCCGTGGATCACGTTGAAAGCGAGGTCGGTACCGGCGGGAACATCGACTTGGTGACCGGTTACATCGACTAGCGTGACGTCATCGCAGCGTTGTTGCAGTGCCTCGAGCACGGCATTGCCGGATGCGAGCGAAACTTGGCGCTCTGAGCCGGGACCGCCCGCGAGAACGGCGATTTTCAGGGTTCGGAAGTCTTTTTGTTCGGCTGACATGGGACCGGAAGCACCAAATTCGAGAAAATCCCAAATTCCAAGCGCCAAATTCCAAACAAACTTCCAAACCTTGCCAACGCGGAGGTAAAGGCTAGGCTAGACCCATGAGTTCGGCCACATTCATCCTGGAAACCGGCTTTGCCCCCAGCGAATTGGACGAGGACGAGTTGTATCCCTCAAGCGACGGCAAACCCATGGGCGAAAGTGACCCACACCGACGATGGATCTCGAATATCATCGACATTTTCGAGCGATTTTTCAGCAACCGCGATGACGTCTACGTCACCGGCGACTTATTTTGGTATCCGGTTGAAGGGAAGCCGAAAATTGTCTCCGCGCCGGACACGATGGTCGTTTTTGGCCGGCCATCTCACGATCGGCTTTGCTACAAACAATGGGTCGAGGACAACGTCGTGCCGCAGGTGACGATGGAGGTGCGCTCGCAAAACAATACCCGCGAGGAAATGAAGCGCCGGCGCCTCTTCTGCCAAAGGCATGGCGTGCAGGAGCACTACATGTACGACCCGTTTCGGGGCGAGTTAGAGGTGTATCGGCGCTCTGGAGACCGGCTACGCAAAATTCTTCCCAACAAGCAAGGCAAATGGACCAGCCGGCTCTTGGGCGTGTTTTTCTGGCTGGAAGGCGAAGACCTCAAAATCGCCGATTTGGATGGCAACTTGCTCCAAACCTCTGTTGAGGCCGCCGCTGAGGCCGAATCAAACGCCGATGCGGGATCGATCCGGAAAAGCCGTGATTTGTGGTGCCGAGAGGCGAAAAGGACCGCCGAAGCGGTGAAAAAGAACGCCGAAGAGGTGAAAAAGAACGCCGAAGAGGTGAAAAGGAACGCCGAAGAGGTGAAAAGGAACGCCGAAGAGGTGAAAAGGAACGCCGAAGAGGTGAAACGGGAGGCCGATGAGGCAAAACGGGAGGCTGAGCGCCTTGAGAAGCTGCTGCGCGATGCCGGGATCGATCCGGAAAAGCCGTGATTTGTGGTGCAAGCGTCCGTTTGCGAGCCTGTTCCGCGAAAAAGCTCCGAACCGCGAGCGGGGGCTCGCGTCACCGGCGTTTTGGAATTTGGAATTTCCTCGAAATTCGTCAAACTGGCCGTTATGCGCTGTTTTGCCGGAATTTTCTTGGTTTTCCTGGGGCTCGCCACCGCGGAGGAGGACGATTCCTGGCCGGTCCACCACCATCAAGGCCGGCCTTACCTTGCCTTGGCCAACGTCCAGAAAAATTACGGCTTCAGCGATGTTATCGTGGAGGATGCGGATTTTCAGCTGCGCGGACCCGGGGCGCGCGTGAAGGGGCGCACGAACCAAAAATGGCTCGAAATCAACGGGTTGAGCTATCACCTGCACTTCGCGCCCATTCGGCTGGAAGGGAAGGATCACCATCTGGCCGCCTACGATGTGAGCAGCTTGCTGGACCTGGTTTTGCGGCCCGCAGCGCATCTTCGGGCGCAGGGGCTGGGAACGGTGTTGGTCGAGGCGGTGGAGGATCAATGGTCGACACGGCCGGACGCGAAAAACCTGGCCACGCAACTCCAGCAGGCGCTCTCCAGCTACGGCGTGACGGTGCAAGTGTTGGCGCCGAATTCCGCGGGTGGGGGAGGGGCCGGCGCCGAGGAGGAACCCGCGTGGATTCGGCTGCAAGGCAACGGGAAATTGGCCCATCACCAGTACCGCTGCTCGGTTTTGGCTCCGCCGGGGGCTCCGAAACGCGCTGATGCCGCTGGGGCGGTTTTTTCGGGCAATCTTTCCGATGCGGAAAGTCTGGCGTTGGCCACGTTGATCCAGAGCGGCCTGATTTTGGGCCCGGGCGCCCGGCAAAGCAACGCGATCGACGCGGGAATCCGCCAATCGCCCCTGCCGGCGTTCCAACGCGCCCGCGGAGCGGCCGTTCACGTGGAATGGGGCGAGGATACCGACGAGGTTCACCTGCTGAAGTCCGTGGCGGCGGGAATTTTGCGCTATTCCGCGTTTCTCGACCAGCAGGTGGAGCTGATTCGGCAGCAGGAAGCGAGCGAGCGGCGGA
The DNA here is from genome assembly GCA_965224535.1 of Verrucomicrobiales bacterium. Taxonomy (GTDB): domain Bacteria; phylum Verrucomicrobiota; class Verrucomicrobiia; order Verrucomicrobiales; family DEV007; genus JBCDHN01. Next base: position 222,255 of record CBDCZR010000016.1, on the reverse strand, counting down.
AATTGCGATTGAGCGGGGTGGAACTTCAAATCGCGGACGCCAACACGCTGAAGTTGGCCGTTTCCCTGGCAAAAACCGGCCAATTGCAAGGGGAGCCGGACCGGGGCAAGGTCGAGTTGCAAGCCTTCGTCTTCGCCCCGGACGCAAGTGGCGCCATTCACCGCATTTCAGCTCCGCCGCCTGAGATTTCGTGGACGAGCGACGATTTTCAAGGCGCGGAAGCGCTCTTTCGCCTCGATTCGGGTGCATTGCGAGGTCTAGCGCGGGAAAACATCGGCCACGTGGTTCGGGTGATCTACAATGGCGAGATTCAGGATGCCGGGGCGCATCCGCGGGGGCTGCTCAACCATTTTTGGCGGTATTCGGACCGTTAAGGGCTCTCCCGGATCTTGGATTTCGGTCAGGATGTCGAATTTTTTGCGTTACAAGCTCCAAAATTTGCGCCAAACTCGCGGTCCTTGAAAATTTGGCGGCTTATCCCCGCTGAAATCACGGCTTGTCCCCAAACCTTTTTTGAAACCTGCATGAAACGGCAATTCCACGTTTTCGCCGCTCTTGGCATCGTGATCGGTACGCTCACGCCCGCTCCCTTAGCCTTCGGCCAAGCGGAATCCAACCCGGTGACGGACGCGGCTCACCGGGCCTCGATCCGGCGTCAGGAAGAAATGGCCCGGGTGCAAAACCTCCTGCTGGAAGGGGACCGAAAACTGGCCGACGAGGACATTCCCGGCGCTTACGACACCTACAAACGCGCGTTTCAGGCCGCGCCGATGCATGCCTTGGGCAAGGAGACGCGGATGATGGCGTTCAGCAAATATCAGGAGAGCATGCTGCTTCACGCCGATCAAATGGCTCGTCAGGGCCGAATTGACGACGCAATCGCGCTGGTGGAGGAGTTTTACCGCGAGGCTCAGCGGCTGCAAATCCCGGCGGGGGCAGTGGATCGCAAAACGGCTCTGTTGCTCCAGGATTTGCGGGATGGAGAGACCTACGAACCGGGCCAATCCCCGCGAAACCTGGAGAAAGTCGGCAAAATCCGCGAATTGTTCACCCAGGCCGACGCGTCGGCTCAATTGGGCCGCTACGACGAGGCGACGCAGCTGTATTTCGAGATTCTGAACCTGGATCCCTACAGCCAGGCGGCCCGGCGCGGGCTGGAAAACCTGGACCGGCTCATCAACGCCTACAACAAGGCCGCCTACGATCATACCCGGGCAAAAATGCTCGGCGAGGTGAGCGCGATGTGGGAGAGCCCCGTCCCGCGATTGGGCATTTCCGGCTTGGCGGACACGGCTTTCCGCCCGTTGGAGCCCAGCGACGATGACTCCATCCGCGCCAGGCTAACCTCCATCATCATCCCGGACGTGGAGTTCGAAAACACGCCGTTGCGCGATGCGTTGCGTTTTCTCTCTCAGCGCAGCAAGCAACTCGACCGTTCCGGAAAGGGCGTGGACATCATTGTTTCCGCGGACACGGACAACGCCTCAAATCTGGCCGTTACCCTGCGGTTGCGCGATGTTCCGCTGGGGGCGGTGCTGGACTACGTGACCCAGTCGGTTCGGATGAAATACCGCATCGACCAATACGCCGTGACAGTGGTCCCGCTGACCGCCGCGGATGACGAATCGCTCGTTACCAAGCGTTATCGCGTGCCCCCGGATTTCATTTCCGGCGGGGCCTTGGGCGGAGGAGACCCGGCGGCGGATGACCCCTTTGCCGACTTGGGTGGTGGTGGCGGCGGCGGAGGAGGTGTCTTGCAGCCCAAGCTCACCGCGGAAGCCTTCCTCAAAAACAACGGAATCCAGTTCCCCGAAGGCGCGACGGCCAAGTTTTTCCCCTCCACCAGCACCCTGCTAATCCGCAACACCCACACCCAGTTGGAGCTGATCGAGACGCTCATCGATTCGGCCTTTGGCAGCGTGGCCAAGCTCTTGCGCTTCGACATCAAAGTGCTGGACATCACCCAAAACCAGTTGACGGAGCTGGGAATCGATTGGCTGCTGGGCAAATTTAACGTGGGCAACTCCGAGCGCGTGTTCGCCAGCGGCGGAACGCCCGGAACGACCGCGCCGATTGAAGCGCCGGACTTTCCGTTTGTCGCACCCAACACCACCATCCCGGTTGGCGATCACCCCCTCACCGCGGGCAACCGCAGCGGCCAACCGTTTATCGACACCGTCGATCAGGTGCTGATTCGCGACAACGCGGACACCGAGGGCAAAGCGCCGGCCGCCTTTGCGGTGTCCGGAGTTTTCACCGATCCCCAATTTCAAGCCGTCCTCCGCACTCTGCACCGTAGCGGCGGCAAAGACGGGCTTTCCAACATGTCCGTGCTGACCAAGGCTGGAGAAGTGGCCTCCCTGCAGGTGATTCGCGAATTCATCTATCCCACGGAGTACGATCCGCCGGAAATTCCCGACACTTTTGCCGACATCATCACGCCCATCGTTCCCGCAAATCCCGCAGCGTTCGAAACGCGGGAAGTGGGCTCGTTGATCGAGGTGAACGGCGCCATTGGTCCCGACGGCCAGACCGTCTCCGTCACCCTCAACCCGCAGGTGGTGGAATTTGAAGGGTTCATCAACTACGGCAGCCCCATCTTGCTGCCAACCGCTCTGGGGCTGTTTACCTCCGCGGAAAACCGCATCCTCATGCCGCTGTTTCGCACCATTCGGGAGGACACCACCGTCAACGTCTACGACGGTCACACCATCGTCATCGGCGGCCTGCTCAATGAAACGCGGGCCATCGTTCAGGACAAAGTGCCCATCCTTGGCGACATCCCCTTCATTGGGAAGCTCTTCTGCAACGAGGTCCATAAACGCGACCGCCGCGCCATTGTTTTGTTCGTGACCGCCAACATCGTGGACCCATCCGGCGTTTCGATCAAACAGCGGGCCGCGCAACAAGCAGCGCGCTAGCCAAATCGGTTGCGTTGAGAGGCGGAGGGGGTTGTAGACGTCTAATTTTCCTAGTTTTACCAAAGAATGGAGACGATGCTAGAACCGCCCCTACGGAGCCACGAAAAAAGTGAGCGCCAGCGCGTCCCGCCCCGCAAACGGCCCAAATGGTGGATTTTGTTGGTTCTGGCCGCAATTTTTGCAGCGGGAACAGCGGTGATGGCGGTGAGCGCGGCGCGAGAGTGCGAAAGCCCGGAATTTCGCGCCAGCCTAACCGCGCAGCTTAGCCGCAAATTGCAGGCTGACGTCTCCATCGCGCCGCTGGAATCGCGCGGCCTCATTTTCCTGAAAACGCCGGACGTCTGGATCGCCTCGCAAACCGGGCACTGGGCCGTTCACCTGGAAAACGTGGCCTTGGAGCTGGATTTGCGCTCCTTTTTCGGGCCCGGGTGGTTCGTGCGCAGCAGCCAGATTCGCGACCTGAAGGTCTGGTTGGGCAGCGTCCCGAATGAGGCGCGAAATCAGGCCCAAATCTCGGATTTCGAGCCCGCGGTTTTGCAGGATAGCGAATCTGACGGCGTGGTTAGCGCTTCCATCTCCCTTCCCTCCATTCGCGCGGCGCAGCTCACCGTTTTGGGACCGTCCTACGGCGAGCGGCCCCCGAGTTTCTCGGTAAAATCGCCCGCCACCGGCAGTTTTCAGGATGGCGTGTTGCAGTGGAAGCTGCGCCGGGGAAACCTGCAACTGGGCGAGGGAAAACCGTGGAAACTCGACGGAATCGCCGGCTCGCTGAGCGCGGAGGGTTGGAAACTGGATGACGGCCAGGTTTCCAGCACCGACGGCCAGGCGAGCATCCGCATCAGCCCCGTGCCGGCCTCCAGCCCGGGGCGAGAGTTGGTCGCGCGCGTGGAAGCCAGCAACATCCAGCTCGGCCGCCAGTTGGGCATCAAAAATTCCGGAAATCTGGTCAAACAGGTGGCGATCGACGCGAAAGGCGACTTCACGGCCCGGTTTCCGGAACTGCACCGCTTTCGTTTTGCCGGCAGTTTTCAGCTCACCGGCCTGGAAATGAGCGACTGGCGCATGTTCCGGCTCATCGCCAACCAAACTGGCGACAATCGCTTCCAGGGGCTCAAATCCGACTGGGCCAACGGAGAAATCGAGTGGACGCCGGGCCTGGTTCGCCTCAACCAGATCGTGTTTGAGGAATCCGAGTTGGTGCGCATGCAGGGCCGCGTTTCGGTCGTCGGCAGCGAGTTGGTCGGCGTGGTGGAAGTCGCGCTTCCCGCGCCGGTCGTGGGCCGGTTTCCGGGTGGTAAACCCTCGGTTTTCAGTTACCCGGCCGCCGGGTGGAGCCGCGCACAGGTTCAGTTGACCGGGACGTTGGAGGATTGGCGCGAAGACTTGACCCAGCGCCTCCTCAACGAAATCGACCCCAACGTGGCCGTGACCGCGAATTCCACGCCGGTTTCTCCGTCAACCGAAAAACCGCCCGCCACCATCGAGCTAAGCGAAAGCCACGCGGAGGCGTTGGAAACGCTTTTTCACCGTTTGCTGGAAAACTAAGCCAGACCCCAAAAACGCGGATTTTCGCCCGATCCTAACGCAGGTAGACGAATTCCTTGGCGTTGAACAGCGCGTGCGCCAGATCGGCCCAGGCGCGTTCGTCCAAGGCGCCGTGTTCCGCGCTTTGCCGCTCCAGGAACGCTTGGAGCGTCTGCAAGCGCTCGGGGCCGGGTTGGTGGCTGAACGCGGCTTCAACCATGGCGGCGATGCGCTGCGGGGTGGCCGGTTCTGGGTTTGCGAGGACGTTTTGGGCCCAAAGCTTCGCTTGCTCGATCACGAACGGGTCGTTCAGCAGCGCCAACGATTGCGCGGGGACGTTGGAGACACTACGCCGGCCTTTCGGGCCAAACGGCCCCGGCATATCGAAGCTGAGCAAAAAGGGGTTGAGGAAATTGCGGTAGACGGAGAGGTAAATCGTGCGGCGTCCCGCGCCGTCCAGCGGGCCGCTTCCACGCGCTCCACGGCCGGTCATGAATGGCGTGCGGTGGGTGGCGATGCCAGGGCCGAATTGCTTGGGATCGAGCCGCCCTGACACGGCTAAAATCGCGTCGCGAATGGCTTCGGCTTGCAGGCGGCGCACGGGCATGCGGTGCAGGAGCGTGTTTTCGGGATCGACGTTCGCGATTTTTCCGGGATCCAGCCGCGGATTGGCCACGCTGGCTTGCGCGTAGGTTTGGGAGAGGGCGATTTCGCGGATCGCGTGCTTGAGCGACCAGCCGTTTTCGACCAAATCGGCGGCCAGCCAGTCGAGCAACTCGGGATGGCTGGCGGGCTGACCTTGGGGGCCGAAATCATCGGTCGTGGGCACGATTCCGCGGCCGAAAAGGTGGTGCCAGAGCCGGTTGACGATCACTCGCGAGGTTAGCGGATTTTCGGCGCTCGCGATTTGGTTGGCTAGCGTCAGCCGGTCGCCTTCCATGCCGCCGAGCACCTCCAAAAATCGGTTGGGAACCTCTGCGCCGCGGTTTTGGTGGCTGCCGCGGATGTAGATTTGCGCTCGCTCCGGCGTTCCGTTGGTCATGGTGACCGCAAAGCGCGCCGGGGGCAGATTTTGGGCGAGATTTGCACCTTCAGCCAGCAACGGGGCCAGGTTTGGGTGAAAATCCGCGGGAGCAGCGAGGCGATGGCGGCTTAGCCAGTTGAGCACGCCGGGTTTGCCGGTTTTCCAGGCTGCGTTGAGCGCGGCGGCCAGTTCTGCGTCGGTTTTCGGCACGGATTTGGCCAAAAGCGCTTGGATGAGAGGGTGAGGTTGTTGCTGGGGAGGATTGCGCTTGGCGAAGCGAATTTCGTCGATTGCGGCAAACCCGTCGCCGGCGTCCACCACCTCAAGATACGCGCGGTGGCCGGCGTATTTTGTGAGATTGCCGCTGAGGCGCAGCCAGCGGAATTCGCCTTGGGTGTTGGTGCTGGAGTGGTTGTCCTTGAAGAAGGTGCCGTTGAAAAGCAGGCCGTTGAAGGTGGCCATGTGGTAGTTGTCGATCACCACCCGGACGAGGACTTTTTCCGCGTTGAGCCTGACGAGGATCTCGTGCTCCGGCTGGATCTCAAAACTGGGCGAGCGCAGCGTGCCGACGTGCTTTTTGCCCAGAAGGCCGCTATCGGCCGTTCCCGGTTCGGCAAACGGAGCGGCGGGGTCGAAACGCAGCTTTGGCGCCGCTTTGCCCGTGGGTTGAAAAGCCAGGCCGCTCGTGGTCCACCCCTCCGGCAAGGCCTCGCCCGAAAAATCCGCGAAAACCCGGGTTTCAGCGCGAAAGTCGCGCCCGGCGCGGTTGACCCCCTCCCAATTGGGTTGGCGGACGGCGGTTGGATTGCTTAGCCACTGGGTTAGAATCCCTTCCGGCGTGTTGGGTTTGGCGTCAGCGGTCAGCACCTCGCACCAGGCCCGCAGTTTGGCGGGATCCAGGCCCGCGTCCTTCGCGGCGGAAGCAATGGCGCCGTCATCCGGCAGGGGCCGGTAGGGTTTGCCGGCGGGAAAATCGGAGAAGACGATGTGGTCGACGTTGATGTGCCCCCAGCCGCCTTTTTGCCGGTCGATGATGCGGATTTCCGCGGTTTTGCCCTTCCACTTGGCAACGTCCCAGGACGCGGGTTCGAGCTTTTCGTTGTTCTTGCCGCTGGTTTGCAGCACCGGCTTACCATTGATGGCCAACTCGATGCGCGTTTGGCGGTGTTTGCCGCCGCCGGCCAGGAAATTGACGAATGGCCGCTGGATGAGGAATGGCTCGGAGGTAAGCGTCCCGGTCAGGTTGTCGTCGCGGTTCCAACTGTTGACCAGCCCCTTGCCGCGGAAGCCGGAAACGGCTTGCTGACCAGGAAACGCGCCCGTGGCCGGTTGCGCGCCCATGGCCTGGCCTTGGAGCTTCCAGCCGCCGTAATCGCCGCTTTCAAAATCCTCGAAAACTTCGCCCGCCCACGGATCCGGCTTGGATTCGGCGGATTTTGCGCGAACGAGGCTGGCGGCGGCCAAAAAGTAGGCGCCGGGCTCAAAATCTCCGCTGCGCGCGGCCAAAAACGGCGTCGCTTCGGCTTGAAGCTGCTTTTGGCGCGTGGCGGCCGTTTCCCGCGCCCGTCCGGGGTCGAGCGGAAAATTCGTGCGGGCGCTGCCGTGAAGGTAGCCGGCCAGCGCGTAGTAATCGGCGGTGGAAATGGCGTCGAACTTGTGGTCGTGGCAACGGGTGCAGGCAATTGTCAGGCCCTGGAAGGCTTTGCCCATGACGTCGATCTGGTTGTCCTGATGGTCGGCCTCATCCTGCAACACGTCGGTTGGCGCGTGGGTGGCGTCGTGAAAATACCAAAATCCCGTGCCAATGACCGACTCGTTAAACTGCTCGGCCGGGTGCCGGCGCGGCTCGGGCAGCAGATCGCCGGCGATGTGTTCGCGCACGAACTGATCGTAGGGGACGTCGGCGTTGAAGGCGCGAATCAGGTAGTCGCGGTATTCGTGGGCGTGGTGGATTTCGTAGTCGAACTCGTGGCCGCAGGTTTCTGCGTAGCGGACGAGGTCCATCCAGTGGCGCGCCCATTTTTCGCCGAAATGCGGGGACGCCAGCAGTTCGTCGACGATTTGGCTGCGGGAACGGTTGGCGGCTTGGCGAATTTGCTCCGGCGTCGGCGGCAGCCCGATGAGGTCGAAGGTGACGCGACGCAGCCAGGTGCGGTCGTCGGCGGGGAGGGCCGGTTGCAGCCCCGCGGCCTCGATTTTCGCCAAAATGAAGCGGTCGATCACGTTTTTCGGCCAAGCGGCGTTTTTCACCGCCGCTGGAGGTTGCGGCTTGGTCACCGGCCGCCAGCTCCAATGCTCGGCGAAGCGTTTTTTCAGGTCGAAAGCCTCCACCAGCGTCCCGGCGTCCTTCTCCACCTTGGGCCGCGGATCCGGCGCGCCCATTTCGACCCATTTTTCCAACGCCGCGATCTGCGCGTCGCTGAGCTTCGATTTTGGGGGCATGGGGTCGATGATCGCTTCGCTGCGGCGCACGCCGTCGATGATGAGGCTTTCGGACAGATTTCCCGGCACGAGCGCCGGACCGGAATCGCCGCCGGTTTCCCAGCCCCACTTGGAATCGAGCACCAAGCCACCCTTGATTTTTTCAGCGGCGGTGGAGTGGCACTTGTAGCAGTGGTCGACAAAAATGGGGCGGATCTTGGCCTCGAAAAATTCCAACTGTTCGGGCGAAATTTCGGCGGCAGAGGCGCAAACCAAGCCGGAGAGGAAGATGGCGTGACAAAGGAGCTTCATGATGATGCGTGAGCTTGCCGCAAACCTGCCCGCGGCGCAATGAGAGGCAAGAAAATCCGGATTTTGGTGTTTGGCGGCGGCCGATCGCGCGTCCAAACTCCTTGAGTTGGCTCAAAACTGGCACAGAGTCGATTCTTCCAACCCTAAAACCCACAAAAAATGACCAAACCATCCTTCATCTTCGCATGCTGTAGCCTCATCGCGGGAATCGCCCTCGCCAGCCTGCCAAACCTCCAGGCCAACGAAGTCGCCACCGAAGGCGCGGAACTCGGCAAATGGACCATGGACTACGCCGCCGCCGCCGAGTTGGCCAAAACCAAAAACGTGCCCATGCTCCTGAATTTCACCGGCTCGGACTGGTGTGGCTGGTGCAAGCACATGGACAAAGAGGTCTACGCCAAGCCGGAATGGAGCGAATACGCCGCCAAGGGCCTCGTGCTCGTGACCATCGATTTTCCGAACGACAAAAGCATCGTACCGGAAAAATTTGTGGACCAAAACAAAGAATTGGCGGCGAAATTTGGAATCCCGGGCTTCCCTACCTACGTCATCCTGGACAGCGACGGAGAAACGAAACTCGGTCAGCTTGGCGCCGGGCCAGACTATACCCCCGCCAGCTTTATTGCGGAAGTCGAGCATTATTTGCGCTTCCGTCAGCCTAACATTGACGCCAAGGTAGCGGAACTTGGCGAGACCAAAGGCGCGGAGTATCTCGCCGCGATCGAAGCGGTGAAAACGGTCGAACAGAAGATGAAAGACTGGATTGCGACGGGACCGAAGAGCAACGAAGAGAACGACAAAAAGTTCGCGAGCTTCAACAAGGCCATCGCCGATGCCCACGCGAAACTGAAGACCTTCTGACCCGCGATTTTTTAGCGTTTTTTTGCCCATGTGGTCAATAAGCGCGGCGAATTGATCGTGGCGCGGCTTACCCCGGATGGTTACCACCAAATCGCCCACGCCAAGCTCATTGAGCCCACCACGCCCCTGAAGCAGCGGACGGAGGGAAACCGTGCTTTGGTCGCACCCGGCGTTTGCCGGCACGCGGGTCTATGCGAGGAACGATCGGGAGCGGATTTGCGTGGAGCTTGGCAGGCGCGGTAGGCTCTGGTTTGTGCCGGAAAAACGGGTTGCAGGTCAGGGCAATAACGTTATGGTCCTCAGCTGCGAAGATTCAGCACTGACGCAACCAAAACACGTTTGCGGTGAAGTTAGGCGTGAACTTAAGAGTTCGGCGCCTTTTTTGTCGCTACGGAGAAGCAATCCGATGACAAGCGAGCTTTTAACGCTATTCGAATACTACGAGAAGGAAAAAGGCATCGACCGGGAAACCATGGTCGATGCCATCCAGCAGGCATTGCTTTCGGCTTCTCGCAAGAGCATCGGACCCGCGCGGGAGTTGAGGATCGAGGTAGATCCCAACAAGGGCAAAATCAGCGCGATCGCCAGCCTCATCGCCGTGGAAAATGTGGAGGCGCCCTACGACGAAATCGCCATCGAAACCGCGCGCAAGATCAAGGCCGGCGCGGAAATCGGCGATGAAATCGACGTGGAAATCACGCCGAAGGATTTTGGCCGAATCGCCGCTCAAGCCGCCAAGCAAGCCATGATGCAGCGCCTTCGTCAGGCGGAGAAGGCCATGATTTACGATGAATTCAAGGATCGGGCCGGCGACATCGTTTCCGGCACCGTTCGCCGTTTCGAGCGTTCCGACGTCATGATCGACCTCGGAAAATTTGAGGGCACCATGCCTTCGCGCGAGCGGGTCAAGACGGAGGACTATAACATCGGCGACCGCATTCGCGCTTACGTGCAATCGGTAGACAACGGGCCTCGCGGGCCGGAAATCATCCTTTCACGCAGCCATCCCAACTTCGTGCGGCGCTTGTTCGAGAGCGAGGTCAGCGAAATCGCCGATCACACCGTGGAAATCCGCGGAATCGCGCGCGAAGCCGGTTATCGCACCAAAGTCGCCGTCCACAGCGAGGACCCTAAGGTCGATCCCGTTGGCGCATGCGTTGGTTTGCGGGGCGCCCGAGTCAAAAACATTGTGCGCGAGCTCAACAACGAAAAGGTCGACATCATCCGCTGGAGCGACAACATCCGCGAATTCGTGCAGGATGCGCTGAAACCCGCGAAATTGCGCACCATCGAGGCTGACGAGGAAAACAAGTTCGTGCGGGTAACCGTGGACGAGGAAGAGCTTTCCCGGGCCATCGGCCGCCACGGACAAAACGCCCGGCTCACCTCGCGACTCATCGGGTGGGAAGTAAAAGTTGAAAAAGACGAAAGCGAGCACGAACAGTTTGAAGCCAGGGTGGCGGATGCCGCCAATACCTTGGCAGACCAGGTGGGTATCGACGAAGAAACGGCCCTGGGGCTAGTTCGCGGCGGTGTGCCGAACCTGGAAATGTTGAGTCAAATGGATGCCGAAGACATCGTCGGCATCCTGGACGTTGATGAAAGCCAGGCGGCTGAAATCGTGACCAAGGCTCAAGCAGCCTACGAAAAAGGCCAGTCCGGCGACGCCGGCTCGTAACCGCTGAACCTGCGATTGCGATGAAAGCCAACCTGACAACCACACCTCATTATCCCCGAAAAATCCCGCATGGCGAAAAAGAAAGTAGCTCTGGACCTCATCTCGGACAAGCCGGCCAAAAAGGCGACTCCGAAGAAGACGGCCGCTAAAAAATCAGCGGCCAAAAAGACGGCTGTGCCCAAAAAGAAGGCCCCGGCCGCCGACAAGGCAAAAATGGGGGGCAAAGTGGTTTCAGAAGCAAAAAAAGATGCGCTGGACCTGGGAATTGAGGAGAAAAAGGAGGCTGCGCCCAAAAAAGCGCCCGTGGTGAAGGAGGATGCGTCCGTTTTTCGAGATTTGGGCAAGGGCGGCGGTGTTGTGGAGGTGCCCAAGGAGGAGCCGCAGGAAGTGGAGGTGGACGAGGAGGGCAACAAGATCATCCAGATCAAGCCGCCGATCATCGTCAAGGATCTGGCGCAGGAAATGAACCTCAAGCCGTTCAAAATCATCCAGGATCTGATGGTGCTGGACGTTTTCGCCAACCAGAATCAAGCGATCGAGCCCGACGTGGCGGCGCAGATTTGTGAGAAGCACGGTTTTGTCTTCGAGCGTGAAAAACGCGAAAAAGGCGCTGGCGTGCACAAGGAAGAGGAGGTGATCGCCGAGCCGGAACCCGAACCGGAGCCGGAGGAGGAAAAATTGGAGTTTCGCCCGCCCATCGTCACCATCATGGGCCATGTGGATCACGGAAAAACCTCCCTGCTCGACGCCATTCGCAGCGCCAAGGTCGTTGAAGGCGAGGCTGGCGGAATTACCCAGCACATCGCGGCTTATTCCGTGGAGCACAACGGCAAATCGATCACTTTCATCGACACCCCCGGTCACGAGGCGTTCACCGAGATGCGGGCGCGTGGGGCCGACGTGACCGACATCGTCATCCTGGTGGTGGCCGCCAACGACGGCATCATGCCGACCACGGTTGAGGCGATCAACCACGCTAAGGCGGCCGGGGTGGAAATCATCGTCGCCGTCAACAAAATCGACCTTCCCACCGCCGATCCTAACCGCGTGAAGAAGCAGTTGGCTGAGTACGATCTGCAACCGGAGGATTGGGGCGGAAAGACCATCTGCGTGGACGTCTCCGCCACGGAAAGAATCGGCTTGGACGATCTGCTGGAGATGATCAACCTGCAATCAGAGGTGATGGAGCTGAAAGCCGATCCCAAGAGCAACGCCCGCGCTACGGTCATTGAGGCGCGCATGGATCCAGGGCGCGGCGCGACGGCCAGCGTCATCGTTCAAAGCGGCACCCTCAGGGTTGGGATGCCGTTCATTTGCGGCAACCACAGCGGCAAAATCAAATCCATGCTCGACGACAACGGCAAGGCGGTGAAAAAGGCCGGCCCGGCACAACCGTTGGAGGTGTTAGGCTTCAGCGGCGTCCCCGCCGTGGGCGACGAGTTGGTGCAGATGGACAATGAGCGCAAGGCCAAAAAACTCGGCGAAGAGCGGCAACAGGCCGAGCGGCTCGGAAAACTGGCCAACCCAACCCACTCCACCCTGGAATCCTTTTTTGGCGAGATGGCCGAGGGGCAGAAAAAAGTGCTGAAGCTGGTCATCAAGACCGACGTCGCCGGCTCAGCCGAGGCAATCATGGGCGCGCTCAAGGACATCGAGAGCGAAAAGATCAACCTGGAGGTCATCCACTCCGGCGCCGGCCCCGTCACGGAATCGGACGTCCTGCTGGCCAGCGCCTCAGACGCCGTCATCATCGGTTTCAACACCAAGCAGGAAGGCAACGCCGTTAAGGCCGCCAAACGCGAGGGCATCCAGGTTCGGCTCTACTCCATCATTTACGAGCTGATCGATCAGGTCAAAGAGGCCATGCTCGGGCTGCTGGACCCGGAAACGCGCGAGAAAAACCTGGGTTTCGCCAAGGTTCTCCAGGTTTTCAAACTCACCGGCGGCCGCGTCGCCGGTTGTCAGGTCACCAAGGGCAAAATCCTGCGTTCCGGCCGGGCCCGGGTCTTGCGCGACCGCCAGCAGGTCTACGACGGCGGGGTGCAAACCCTCAAACGCTTCAAAGATGACGTCAACGAGGTGAAAAACGGGCTGGAATGCGGAATTCGGCTCGGCAACTTCAATGACTACGAGGTGGACGACGTCATTGAATGCTACGAGCTTGAGAAGATCGAGCAGACGTTATGATGAACCCGAAGTTTCAGTCCCCAGTCCGGCGAGCCAATCCGGAGAACTGAAACCTGCAAAAACCGAAACCTTTCCCATGTCTCAGCGACTTCTTCGCGTTCGTGAATTGCTCCGCCGCGAGCTTAGCACCATCATTAGCCGCGACTACGAGTTTGGAGGCGCATTGGTGACCATCAACACCGTCGACCTAACGCCGGACCTGCGCAACGGCCACGTTTTCATCAGCACGTTGGCCGCCAAAGGCCGCGAACAGAGCATCATCGACAAGCTGAACGACAACCGCGGCGCCATTCAGCAAAAGCTAACCAAGCGCGTAATCCTCAAATACACGCCCCAACTGCACTTCCGCCACGACGATTCCGTCAAACGCGGCGTGGACGTCGTCGATTTGATCGATGGCATGGACATTCCCGAAGAATTGGAACCCCTTGGCGAAGACGACATCGCGCTGTAAGCCCATGAGTGACGATCTCCCGGAATTGTTGCGCGAAGTCGGCCGCCGCCTCGACGAGGCCCAAAAAATCGCCATAGCCAGCCACGCCAGGCCGGACGGAGACGCCATCGGTTCGCTGGTTGCCCTGGGCGATGCCCTCACGCGCGCCGGCAAAGACGTGGTCATGCTGAATCAGGACCAAACCCCGGAGCGATACCGGTTTTTGGACGGGAGCGGCGAGATTCGTCAGCCCGATCAACTGGCCGAGCCGCTGGAAGTCGACGCGTTCGTGGCCCTGGACACCGCCGACGCCAAACGCATCGGCGACGATGTCTGGAAGGCCGTGCCCACTCGCCGGCTAACCATCGTCCTGGACCACCACATCAGCAACGAGCGCTACGGCGACCTCAACTACGTGGACGCCGTCAGCCCGGCCACGGGGCAAATCGTCTACGAGTTGATTCGCCAGCAAAACTGGGAATTATCCGCCCGCGCGCGCGACAATCTCTGGACCGCCATCGTCACCGACACCGGTTCCTTCCAGTACGCCAACACCACCAGCCGCACTCTGGAAATCGCCGCGGACTTGCTTCGCGAAGGCGCAGACGTCGCCGAACTTTCGCAGCGGATTTATCAAAACTACCCCTTTCGCCGCTTGCAACTGCTCGGCGCGCTGATCGACTCCCTGGAGCGCAGCCCCGACGGAAAAATCGCGAGTTGGAAGCTGCGGCGCGAGACCATGGACAGCCTGGGAATTTGCAGCGAAGACACCGAAGGGCTCATCGATCATTTGCGAGCCATCGACGGCGTCATCGTTGCCGCCGCGTTTGAAGAAGTGGGCGACGGAACCGTTCGCGTCAGCGCCCGATCCAAGAGCGACGCCGCCGACGTCTCCGCCGTTTGCCAGGAATTTGGCGGTGGAGGGCACAAACTCGCCGCCGGCGCCCGGATTCCCGGCCACATCGACCGCGTGGCGAGAAAATTTCTCCAAACCGCGCGAAAGCAGCTCGAAAGTTAGGAGAGAGCCGGATTTCCGCTCAGCAAATACACCGGGTGACCGCAAAATCAAGGCGCTGCCGGCCAGTTCTTTCCGTCCGCGTAGCTTATGCTCAGATAAGGGAGGCCGCCGGTGTCCCGACCGACCAGTTCGGCCGGCAATTCCGCCGAATCGGGCCCGAATCGTTCCCCGCGATCCAGTTTTTCGCGATGTTGCGCCAAAAACTCGCGCCAGGCCTCACGAAGCACGAATCGGTCGGCGCGCGGGATGTTGGAGTTGCCGCCCGAACCGTTGCCGGGTTCCAAAACCAGCCCAAGAAGCAATTCGAGGATCTTGAAATCCAGATGCTCGTCGATGAGCCGCTCCGCCAGCGCATCAGCCAACTTCGATCCCGCGCCCTGCTGCTCGCAAACTGCGGCGGCGGCCGAAATCACGGTGGGATGCTCGTGGCTCTCGACCACCTGAAGCAGGTCCGAAACGAAAGTCTTAGCGTTCGCCGTCCGGCCCGCTGCCTCGCAAGCGGCGCGCGCCACCCCGTAGTCCGCGTCTTCCAGGCGCTCGCGAATCACGTCATCCAACTCGCCTTCGCCAGCCGGAATCGCCTCCATCGCCAGTTGGCGCAAAACATTCGGGTTTTGGCTCGAAAACGCGCGGAGCGACTGCTTCCAGCGATCGGTCTGCGGCGCAGGATAGTCCTCCGGGTTTTGCCAGGTAAGGGCCAGTTGGCGAAAACCAATCGCGATTCCCGCTGTGCCGCTCCAATTCGCATCCGTGCGATTGCCGCGCTCCAACAGCGCGTCGACGGCTCGCAGCAACGCGTCGATGGCGAGGCCGAAGCTGTGCAAGTAGCCCTCGCGCGAGTTACGGTTTTTCGGCAATCGATCGAACAACGCCTGCATCGCGGCCTGAACCTTCGGCATTTCATCAGGTTGACCCAGAGCAGCCACAACCCACGCGCCTTGGCTGATTTGTTCCAGATCATCGGCGTCGGCGAGGAGCTGGCGGGCCAATTTTAGCGCGGATTCGCTTTGCGAGGCTTTCCAAGCGATTCCACTGTGGGTCTGCAAGATTTCGTCGGAAATTCGCGTCCGCAAAGTTCTCGACGCTTCGACCGCCACCTCCCGGTATTCGCTTCCCGCCAGTTCGATCAGCCGCTCCGTGGCCTCGATTCCGGGAATGCTTGCCAAACCGGCAATCGCCCTGGCTTGGCCCGCTTTCGCCGCATCCAGCAACGCCGGCAAGTAAACCGGCGCACGCAGACGGCCCAATTCGTCACGGCATCGGAATTTGTCGTCCAAGGCCAGAAGCGCCTCGACCCGATTTCTCGCGCTTACTTCGCTGGGTAGAGTAATCTCCACCTCGGCCTCGGCGATGGGATGAGGCCGGTTTTCATCGACTTTCCAGCCAAAATCGTGGGTGGCGCGGATTTGATAAGTCCCCGGCTTGGTGAAATTCACGAAAGCCAGCAGCGGAAACGCAACGTCCACGCTTTTGCCAGGCAGAACCTCGGTGTTGAAGCTAATTCCGCCAAAATACATCGCGTTTTCGCTTTCGTCCGGCAACACCGATTCGTCCGGCGCGATGCCCTCCACCTTGCATCGCAACGGGTAGCCGATTCCGCGATAGTCGCCGCCGGTTGAGATGATAAACGCAGCACTTCCTTGGTTGGTTAGGCGCAATATCGCCGGAACGGGCTCGCCGATTTCCCACGGGCCGCCGTTAGGCAGTTCCAGCGTCAATTTCGCCCCTTCCGGCACGCCCGGGCTGCCTTCCCGAGCCCGGGATTCCTCCAGCTTGGATTGAAGCTCACCGAAACAAGTTCCGGCCCAGCACGCGGCCACGGCAATGGTGAGAATTGCGCGTTTCATCGGCGTTTGCAGTTCATGGGAGCTACGCAAACCCGGATTTTCGCTCAGCGCAACTCAAGGAGCCGCGACACTCCTGTCGCGCAGGAGCCCCGGCATCTATTAAGCGTTGCAAAAATTTTTGCATACTACTTTGCATATTGAGTATCCTCTAATAGGAAAAACGACTTTATCAGTTTCGGTGTGCGCTGAATGGATTTCATTATTGAGAAGATGGCCTGTTTTACTTCATCCTTGGTCACAACAAAGAGTTTACCGAGGCGACGCTTAGCATGGTTCCATACCTGCTCGTCTGGATTTAGTTCCGGGCAGTAAGTCGGAAGCATCACCATTTCTATACCTTCTTGTTTTCCGTAGGCAACCGTCTTTTTTGATTTATGGTAAGAAGCATTGTCTGCAACCACTACAATTGGTTTACCTGCATCTTTTCGCAGTTTTTTGATGAATTCGATAAATTTGTCAGAGTTCATTCTACCCTCGATGAACGAGAAGTACATCTTACCTTTAGCTGAGATCGCGCTGATCATTTTTATAGTAAACCGGTCGCCGGAATCTTCGACTACCGGCGTTTCCCCAACTGCTCCCCATGTTGTGCCGTGGTGACAATCGCTTCGCACTGCAGCTTCATCGACAAAAAAGATCTCCCAACCCTCTTTCTCAGCGCGCTTGGCAATCGCAGGGTATGTTTTTTGGAGGTATTTTTTAATCGTTTTGGGATCCTGCTTGTAAGATTTATAAATAGGGCGCTGCGGGGTTAGTCCCATATGTTTTAAAAGTCGACTTACTGAACTTTTGCTTAACTCTATACCATGCTCTCTCTTTAACACCTTTCGGATGATATCAAGAGTCCACAAACAGAAAGGAAGTTGAAACTGCCTGGGGTCTCCCATCGTGATTTTGTCGTAGAGCCACTTCATAATGTTGCCACTGACTTTCCGTCTTCGTCCAGTTCTGCGCCCTTCTTTGAGCGCATCCCATCCTCCGCCTCTATACCTAGCAAGCCAGTCAAACACCGTTCGAATTGGGTGCAAATCCTCTCATTCCATCATTTTTCTGGGAGTTGCTCAGGGAGGTTTGCGAATCTGAACAGCTCTTAGTTCGTCATGCTGAGTTTTGGCAATCTTGTCGCGAGCCCATCGAAAGAACCTCTCCCATTCTCCGTTGAGTTCGATGCATCTCAGATGTAAGAGCATCTCAGCACGTCCTTCGATCCAGCGCATCCCCGAACAATCCATTCTTTCGCCGATCACATAACGCACCGCACCCTCGATCACGCCGCTGGCGATGACCAAATCCTGTTCGATCAGTCGGCCGTAGGCCAGTAGGTGTTGGCGCTTGTCCAAATAGGCGATGGTTTTTCTTAGTTTCTCTCGCTTAGCCTTGGTTCCTGGCCCTGTTGAGGCAATAAAAGAGTTTTCTCCATCGCTTACAATATGCACGTTGGTCCCGGTTGGATCGAATCCGCGACGTTTGACCTCAGCTTTGGCCCAATCCATCATCACTGAGCGCGGAGCATAACTTCCCCAGATTCTCTTGTTTATCGGGCCATGGAGCAAGCCGTCTTTTCCTCGCTTCAAGGTGTAGATTGCAACCAGGGTTATACTACGTCCGTTCTTGCTCTTATCCCCTTTCTTACGGCGCTTGCGTTTGCCATTTTTGTTTCGGCAGGCTTTGCCGCGATGGCGTTGGCAACCACACTTGCTGCGCCCGGCGCCTTTGGGTTTGCGCGAGAATCCCTGGCCCTTTTTCTTATTCTTGGGTTCGATGTAACTTCTCCAATAGGCCACCTTGCCAAACCCCGTGCGCAGGATTCGCCGAGCGGCTGTCTTGAGGCGGCCGCCCGTGCGCTTGAGATAACTGTCAGGATCGAACGATTGGTGCTGAATGCGCAGGAACAAAGCCACAAAGAGGCATCCCAAAGACATTAGCATGGAAAACAAGGTGGCCTCGAATTCAGCGAACGAGGGTGAGTGGGCGCTTCTGCACAATGTCAGTATCTCCTCGAATTGGGACTGAAGTTTGGCTTCAACTTCATCAACGTCATATTCATCTTGAGGGGTGAATTTTGCCGGCTTATGATCCGATTGCTGTGGTAACGTAGGGTGAGACCTGAGTTAAATGTAAAATTTTTCAGCATAAAGTGGGCAAATCGGGCGGTATTTTATAATTTGTACAAATTTTATTGTGTGGTTAGGTGCCTATATGTCTGCCACATTAATCAGCGAAACGGACAATGAATTAGTGATCCAAGTGACCGTTTCCAAATCCAGGGAATTTCTGCAATGCGAAGAGGACATCCAAGACGCCTTAAATCAGGTCGGAAAATTGGCTACGAGCAAATGCCTTGAAGATTTCGACTCCGATGGCTCGCCCATTATCGTAGCGGGCAAAAAGTTGACGGCCAAAAAGACAAAAATCGCCAAAAATTATGAAACTCCTTTCGGGGTGGCGAGTGTTGAACGATACATCTATCAAGATTCAAGTGGAGGCAGTGTGCATATCCCAATGGAGCTGGATGCGAGAATCATTGGTGGAACGACACCACGGTTTGCCAAGATCGTAGGCTTCAATTATGCTCACAACAATGCTGGTGTGGTGCGATCCAACCTCCTGCAGATTCTCCATCGGGACGTATCGAGATGCTACATTCAGGATCTTTCGCAACTGGTTGCCAATCAAGTCGATCAAAAAAGTCGTTACTGGAACTACGAAGCCAGCGAGCCCCTCGCTGGAGAAGTAGCCTTCATCTCTCTTGGTATCGATGGCACTTGCCTGTTGTTTTGCGACGAAGGGCACCGCCAAGCCATGGTGGGAACGATTGCATTCTACGATGCAGCCGGTGAACGCCTGCATACCAACTACGTCGGCTCAGCGCCCGAACACGGGAAAGCCACGTTTTTAGATCGCATGGACGAAGAAATTGCACGAATCAAATCCAAATTCACAGATGTGCGTTATGTGGGCATTAGCGATGGGGCAACTGACTACCTGCCGTGGCTAAAAAAGCACACGACAACGCAGGTTCTCGACTTTTGGCACGTGAGTGAATATATCAACGCGGCGGCCGGAGCAATTCATCGCAAGAAGTCGGAGCGTGAGGCTTGGATTGAAGATGCTTGTCACGCCCTCAAGCACAATCATGGTGCCGCAAGAGAAATCTTGGCAGAGTTGGAGCTGGCCTATACCAAGAATCATTCAAAAAAGATCCAGAGTGATCTTGATTCCGCCATTTCCTACTTTTCGAACAATCTCGAGCGAATGAACTACGCAAGTTATCGCAAGAGCCACTTACCAATCGGTTCGGGTGTGACTGAGGCGGCTTGTAAGACTTTGGTCAAAACCAGAATGTGCGGTTCAGGTATGAAGTGGGGCCAATCAGGTTCGGATACCGTCCTGACTTTGCGTGCCCTGGCATTGACACCATCACGTTGGGCGGAATTCTGGGAGAAACTCACCAAATTTGGACTCACATCTTCCTCCAAAGCCTAAATCAACTCTCATGTGAAGATCGTTGACCTGTTAACTCATCAACTAAGTTACACTACATTTAACTCCGGCCTCACCCGTAACGTAGGTGGGGTTGAGTTTGTTGGTAGCAAGCATCAATCCTACCTCGTTATCCCAGCTTTGATGGAAAAATCCTAACAAAACCGAATATTTGCTCGATTGAACCAAAAAATTCCCGTTTTATCGGGGGAAAATGGGGATTTGCACCCAAATGCTGGAAGGCTTTGAAGGGCGCTTGCAGAGTGATGGCTACGCAGCCTATCAAACGCTTTTGAGAAAAAGGGATGGCCTCATCGCCTTCTACTGTTGGGCGCATGTGAGGCGCAAATTTGTCGAGTCGCTGGAAGTGAATCCGGAAGCGGCCTGGTATATTACCGAAATCCAAAAGCTCTATCGTGTGGAAGCTGAGGCGCGCGAGGCCGATCTCTGTCACGAACGGCGAGGGGAGTTGCGCAGTGAACGAAGCCGGCCGGTTCTTGATGATATAGAGAAACGGCTGGATCGCGACCTGAGCAGCTCGGATATATTGCCTTCCAGCCCGTTGGGCAAGGCGATTCGATATACGCTGCCGCTATGGGAAGGGTTGGTTCGCTATGCCGACAAGGAGCACGGAGTGGTAGAGATCGACAACAACTTAACGGAAAACGCGATTCGGCCTACTGCGATTGGCAAAAAGAACTGGTTGTTCATCGGTCATCCCAAGACCGGCCAGATGTCGGCGATCATTTACACGATCGTGGAGAACTGCCGGATGTGGGACATTAATCCGATGGAGTATCTGCTGGATGTGATGCCGCGTGTCATGGAGCATCCGGCAGATCGGGTTGCCGAACTGCTGCCGCGGGCATGGAAGGCGGCACGCGAGGCTCGGTAATGGTGTGGGTTAGACGCTTACGGTTAATCGGGGGAAAATGGGGATTTGCACCCTAATTGATTTCCCAGTAACCAATTTCAGAAATGACGTGTGAGCACTATTGCATACTCGAACACCTTTGGTGGAAGCTTGACGATGGCGGTGGAACGATCCTCACGTCCGAGGTCGGGCCGAGCGGAACAACGAGTTCTCCATGGGCAGAAGGAAGAAAAGGTTCTTGCCTCGGAAACGAAGGCGGGACTTATAGCTCTATCACACATTCCGCGATAGCCTGGAAAACCGATAAAATCACACTAATTTTTTGGATCTGCCCACAAATTGAATTGACCGGCACGCAAATCTTCGCCTCTCTTGGCGGAGCTGATTGGCAGACCCTTGATAAGACATTCCAAGTATATTCTATTGGCAATACACTTAAACTAAGCCTCAATAGTCGTGTTGGGGAAACTAGCCGAGCCACTACATATAACTATGCCGCCCCAGGCTACGGATGTTGGTTCCATATTGCGGCTTTTCTTGACTATAATTCCCAAGATGGCAGAGGACGATGTAAACTTTGGTTTGAGGGGGTGCCGCAGCAGCCAAAATCTTCTACTCTGTTCAAGAATCCACAAAGTAACGGAACCTTTGCTTCCGCAACCCTCGAAATAGCAAATACGAAGAACTGTTACGTTGACGACGTGCGAATTTATGATGGAAATCTAAACGACGCAGAGATTTGCGCAATCATGAAGCAGTAACCAATGGACTTTCGAACACATCACTCGCCAATTCCTAGTTTTTCTTCGCATGGATCCGATGCAGGAGTTCATTCTGCACAACAAGACATAAAGACGGCTATTGTTAATGACCTTAGTGATTCCGGTGCAGGTAGTTTGCGAAACGCCATCGCGAGTAATACAATTGTTACATTCTCTGTAGCTGGCCTTATTGAATTGGAGCGCGAATTATATTACGCTAACTTAGAGAACTTTTGGATAATGGGCGAAACCGCCCCCAATCCCGGAATTACTATTCAACATTTGGGATTCTCATTTAGCAACTGTCGAAATTTTCATGTTAGTCACGTTCGCGTAAGGTGTGGGAGTAAATATGCTGGAGGTTATTTTGATGAGTGGATAAAAATTTCCGGCACTAAATACAAGAGTCAGAGTTTTCAATGGGAAAGACTGTCAAATGATTTCCACGTTCATAGCCTTCTATGGAATGGTATAACCCAAAAACGCGCTACGAATTCGCAGCTGATCGATGGGAAATGGCATTTCGATCATGGAGCGAATTACAAAAATGGTGAAGTCTACGTTGATGTAGGTGAGGATCCCAAAGGAGGAACATTAATCATACGCCTCATTAAGGGACTGATGCCAGACCCAGTGACTTTGCACCGTTGCGAAAAGGTTCTTTTTCGAAATTGCTCGTTTAGCCACGGCACAGACATTGGTGTATTAGCCGACGCGACAAGCGAGATGTCGGTGATCAACAGCATCTATTCGGATGCCCTAGACTATCCGCATCACCCGAAGGGGCCGCATTCGAAACATCATTTGGCTAAATGTGATAGGAATGATCCATCAAAGCGTAAGCACTTAGTGGCTCGCTGCCTATTTATCCGGACCAAGGATCGATGCCCGCGCGTTGCTTCCGGGAACGAAATGATTATAGCTAATAATCTGGGGTATGATTGTGCTGGATTTTTGCAATGTGATTTCCGCGATCTAGCGATAGGATATGGGAAAATGAGCGTATGGAAGAACCAACACATTGCCACGGACCTTAATTGGAGTAATAACGAGCCACAGGGCGCTCCTCTGATCCTATGCGGTCCTAGTTATCCATCTGGATTTGCTCAAGGCAAACTTGCTGGAGAAGTGTATGTTGGCGATGACAACCTCATCAGCGCTCGATCGCATCCTGATGAACCATGGAGGCCAACGTTTTCCAAGGACCCTTGGACCGATACAATGGAGGCGGACACAACTCTCAGTCAGCGAGGGGTTTTGGAAAGCAATGTGGAAGGCAACAATGTCCCTTTATGTTGCCGGTTGTCTGAGCCTCACGACATACCAGAGGGCTGGATAGATATGCCCGCTACCGAACTCCTTCATTGGATCGTTCGGTTTTGCGGCGCCCGTCCGTGGAATCGGGACGCGATAGATGAAGGGATTATGGACGAACTTAATGAACTTGCGGTAAGGGTCGGAGGCCCCTACCAATCAGACGAATCGCAAATACCACAAGATTGGCGGCCCGATATACCTGCGCTACAGAGGAGCGTAGTAACGACTGCAGGCGATGCTATTAAACTGTGTTTTTCAGAGGCTGTAGAGTTCGGCTGACTCTACCGGATTCAGGGTACGGCAATCTCGATATTTATAATTATTATATAATCAATATTTGTTGGAATTCCGCTGGCACAAAGAGGGCCACTACGGTATCCTGACATATGCAAAATAACGCCAATCAACCGCAGCAGCCCCAATCATCATCTGTCCTGCTTCAGTCGGAATCGGACAACAGCCGCTTTGAATTAAGGGAATGCTCCGGACATCCAAACCATCCACATGTCCAAACAAAAGCGTAAACGATACAGCCCCGAAGACAAAGTCCGAATCCTGCGCCTTCACCTCCTCGAAAAGAAACCGATCTCCGAAGTCTGCGCCGAACACGGCATCGCGCCCTCCCAGTTTTACACCTGGCAGAACCAGTTCTTTGAGAAAGGCAGCGTCGCCTTCGCCCCGGTCGGGAACAAACGTGGCATTGATGCCCAAAAAGCCAGAATCGAGCAACTCGAAGCCAAGCTCGCCAAGAAAAACGAGGTTTTGAGCGAAGCCGTCGAAGCGCTCATCGAGGCAAAAAAGCTCTCTGGGGATCGCTGAACACCGGCTGGGTCGCCCCGAAGCTGCGCGATGAAATTGTCGACTTCATCGGGCATTGGCACCAGCGGGCCGAGTTGAGCGTGAGCCGGCTCGTCCGCTGGTGCGGCATCACTCGTTCCCGGTATTATGATTGGAAAGAGCGCCGTGGCCTGCCCAACTATCATAACTCAACGATCCCCCGCAAACATTGGCTGCTTAGTTGGGAAAAGCAGGCCATTATCGATTACGCCGGCCAACATCCCGGCGAAGGCTACCGTCGCCTGAGCTACATGATGCTGGATGCGGACATCGTCGCCGTTAGTCCATCCAGCGTCTATCGCGTGCTCAAAGCGGCAGGCATAATGCGCGTCCGCGGCTTTAAGGCGAGCAAGAAAGGTAGTGGTTTCGATCAGCCCCTGGAGCCGCACGATCACTGGCACACCGACTTTGCTTACCTTAAACTGGCAGGCACGTTCTACTTCCTGGTCAGTGTGTTGGACGGCTGCAGCCGGGCGATTTTGAGCTGGAACATCGGCGAAACAATGAGCGAGGCCGACGCCGAAATTGTATTACAACAAGCGCGGGAACAATACCCAAAAGCCAAGCCGCGAATCATTAGTGATAACGGCCCTCAATTTGTGGCCAAGGAGTTCAAAGAATTCGTGCGCCTATGCGAAATGACGCATGTGAGGACCTCGCCCTACTATCCACAGTCCAACGGCAAGATCGAACGCTGGCATCGCAACCTGAAGGAGGAGTGTGTTCGCCCAACCTCGCCGCAGAGCCAGGAAGATGCCAATCGAGTGGTGGGCGATTTTGTGCATGCTTACAACAGCGAGCGCCTGCACGGAGCGATCGGCTACATCACGCCGTACGACCGGTTGGCGGGCCATCACAAGGCGATTTTCGCCGAACGCAAGGTGAAGTTGGCGACCGCGCGCAAGAATCGGATGGCCGAGTTTGCGAAAATGGGTGAGTTGGCTCAAGCGGCCTGAGAAAAGGAAAAGGTCAGCGAGCACGTGCCCGCCGACCAGGGGCAACCGTCGGTCGCCTCGCCCGATTATCCCTCGGAAGGTTGCTCTCCAGCAGCGCCCTCGTCCGTTTCACCGGGTAAGCGAACATGGCATCAAACCGAGGAGAGGACAACTAGAGGGAGCCTCCCATGCCTCAAAAAACTCATGCGCAGCCCGTGCACGGAGCCCGGAAATTGCTCTGGACAGAATGCGTGCTTGACGGGGCAACGCCTCTCGGCGAGTCAGATGGTTCAACCAAAACTAACCACCGAAGATTCTCTTAACTCGGACTCTCGATTGTCCGATTCACGCTGAACCAGTACACATCCAACACTCGGAGAGAGCCCGGTTCAAACGAAATCGTTCTCCCTATTTCTCTAGAAGAATACCAACGCCGCTCGGTTAAGCCTGATGACTTCCATCAATTGCTCGAAGAGTGTTACCAATCTCACCCGGAGTGTTTTCCGCCTGAGTTTGAAGACGGTTACCAACTCAAGGATATCATTGATTCGGCCAAAATGGGCCTCCGCATTCGCAGGATAAAGGTTAGTTTTGGCGACGCCGCTCACAACTACCGAGTCTTGCCTTGTGACATCCTGCCACATATGTGCGGCAAGACTGAGGACGTTGCCGATCCAATGTTTTTGCGCAAATTCAACGTTCCCTACTGGGCTTTAGCCATGATCTATCCAAGAGACGCCAACTATTACTATCGAGTCGAACGGCGCATGGGAAAAACCAGCATCGTTGGAGCATTGCACGGTCCCAAAGGTGAGTTGCCTGAAGACGTATGTTGCGACGAAAAACATACCAAGCACCTTGGCGAAAAGGCCTATATCACCACCACGGTAGGAGGAGGATGTGTTCTTGGAGCCGAACTGTGTGAAGGAGCTGATGCTCAATCGCTTGCAATAGGCTACCAAGTCTTTGCCGACGAGACTGCCCGCACCAATCCGGACCATCAAATCCGTTCCATTAATGTAGATGGCTTCGCCGCCACCTCAGCCGCACTTCGAATGGTTTTTGGCGCAAGTGTCATCCTGATCACCTGCTTCTTACATCTGTATATCTCCATACGTGACAGAGCCAAAAAGAAACACGCGGAGATATTCGGTGAGATCGCCGACCAACTTTGGGACGCTTATGGCGCCCCTACCAAGCAAGCCTTCTCCCAGAGGTGGAAGACTCTCATGCAATGGTGCACGGACAACCATGATCGGATTCCCGAACCCGTGAGCACGAAGTTGAACAAAGCCAATGAAAACAAGCTCCAAGGCTATGAAGCTTACTATGATCGCGAGCAAGGACATCGAGTCAGCACAGCGCTCGACCGAGAGATGGGTTCGCTCGATCGCCGGCTCTTTGCGATGCGATATCTACACGGCCACTGCGAGAGTTCCAACCTGATCATCCGGGCGTGGGCTCATCTTCAAAACTTCGCGCCTTGGAATCCGCGGGCGGCGAAGCTCCACGGTGTCCAGTGCCCTGCCGAACGCCTCACCAAGAAACGCTACCGAAAAAACTGGCTGGAAAACTTTCGAGTCGCCTCATCGCTGCGGGGAGTCCGCTACCCCTGAATCCAGCAGAGTCAGGAGTTCGGAACAGGAGGTAACGGAGGTGTGACACTCGATTTAGACGGAGGAGACATTACCGCCACTTACTTCGAGGGAAGCGGTTTGAAAAGTCTCGTGTTTTCATTGTCGAGAGTTGTCAAACGTGCAGAGCGAGGCAAGCTAGCTTATACGCAACCAGGAGATGGAATTAAAGCAAGCAAGGGAGGCGCGGAGGTTGCGAGTCAACGTGAACGGGTGATTACAAATCGGTCAGAAATATTGTAGGGGTAGTGTCCAGATTTTTTCGCACTTTTTCTCGGTGCATAGTTGGTTAGGTTTTAGGTTATACAGTTAGATTCGTTCTGAGCGAAGCGAAGCACCGTGAGCCAGCGAAGCTGGTAGTGCAGACAGCCTCTCTCCCCGAGGGGAGATTATAATTTTCAGGGTTACAACACTGTGAGTCATGCTGCTACCGGTGGGTGTTCTTCAAGCTCCTCATCGCGATCCTGATCGGCCAATCGGTCCATGTCCATGTAACGCCGTGTGCCCCGATAACGTAGGATTTCTTTCGCACATTTACATTTCGGTGTTCCTAACCTAACAAACCCAAATGTCTACCGAACCTCAAACCGAAAGAGAAGCCCGAATCGCGGGTAAAATCGTCGAAATCAACGAAGGAGAGATCCGTGGTCACCTCGATGAAATGGTGCGTAAAAGCGTGGAAGATACCCTCAACGCGCTCCTCGATCTGGAAGCCGATCAGCTCTGCGGCGCGGCCCGCTACGAGCGCAGCGCGGACCGGGTCGATACCCGCGCCGGAAGCTACAACCGCAAGCTGCACACCAAGGCCGGCGAAGTCGAGCTGAAGATGCCAAAACTGCGGACCTTACCCTTCGAAACGCAGATCATCGAGCGCTACAAGCGACGCGAAAGTAGCGTCGAAGAAGCGCTCATGGAGATGTATCTCGCAGGCGTCTCCGTGCGCCGGGTCGAGGACATCACCGAGGCGCTTTGGGGCACCAAGGTCAGCCCCTCCACCGTCAGTGAACTGAACAAGAAGATCTACGAAAAGATCGAGACCTGGCGCAACGCTCCGATTGAAGGCGACCATCCTTACGTCTACCTGGACGGCATCTGGATGAAGCGCTCCTGGGGCGGCGAAGTGAAGAATGTCAGCGTGCTGGTGGCGGTGGGCGTCAACGCCGATGGTTACCGGGAAGTGTTAGGCGTGATGGAAGGCGCCAAGGAGGACAAGGACAGTTGGACGCGTTTTTTGCGCTACCTCAAGGAACGGGAATTAAACGGCGTGCGACTGATTGTGAGCGACAAGTGTATGGGCTTAGTTGAGTCGTTAGCCGAATTTTATCCCAAGGCCGATTGGCAGCGTTGCACGGTGCATTTTTATCGCAACGTGTGGTCGTTCGTGCCGAAATTGAAGGTGAAGACCGTGGCTGCGATGTTGAAGGCGATCCATGCTCAGGAGGATCGCGAGGCGGCGCTGCAGAAGGTGGACGCGGTTGGCGGAAAAGCTCAAGGCGATGAAGCTGCCGGAGGCCGCCCGGTGCGCCCAGGAAGGAGCCGAGGAAACCTTGCGTTACATGAAATTTCCGCGCGAACACTGGCGCAGTCTTCGCACCAACAATCCATTGGAGCGGATCATGAAAGAGATCCGGCGGCGGACGCGAGTGGTTGGCGCCTTTCCGGATGGCAACAGCGCGTTGATGCTGGTGGCGGCTCGTCTGCGCCACATTGCCGGGACGAAATGGGGCACGCGCCGCTACATGGACATGAGCCGGCTCTACGAGCAGGACCGAGAAATGAACCTGGCGAGCGAGCGGAAACAAGCCGCCTGACGCGTCTATGATAAACCTGGAAATTTTAGCCTCCCCTAGGGGAGGAGCGCAGCCATCGCCCGCCCGCTTCGCGGGCCAGCAACCCTTCGCTTCGCTCAGTGCAAAGATAGAAGTATAACCTATAACCTAACCAACGACACCGGAAGAAAAGTGCGAAAAATCCCGGCCACTACCTAATCCTAACCTAATCAGCGACGGGTATGCTGCCTTCGATCTCGTGCTTCACTACCTTGTAGACGTAGTTGTTGCGGTTTTTGATGAATTTCCAGCGCTTGCCGGCGGCGTTGCCGGGATAAAACTGCCAACAACTGCGGTAGTAGGACCAGGTGCCGTATTTGTTCTTGAGTTTGCGCACGATTACAGCGCCGTTGTAGAGCTGGAGGATGCTCGCTTCCTCGGCGGTTAGGGCCGTTTTGCAGCCGGGCGGGGTGTAGGATTTGGGCGGGTCTTCCCACTGGCTGGGGTAGGTTTTTTTGATCGCGTCGAAGTATTTTTTGGTGTCGCGTTTGGCGGTTTTCAGCTCCTCCAGGCCCGCGCGCACGTTTTCGCGCCAGTCCCACACCTCACCGGTGGTCACTTCCTCGCCGCGGGCGGAGTCGATCTGAAAAATGCCCCAACCGTCCGGCGGACCGTAGTTCGGCTCGTTGGCGACGCGGCCGCCGTTGTTGAATTGGTTGAAGACGAGCCGGTTTTGGCGGCTTTCGTGCTGGGCGATGGCCCAGGCGAACCAAAACTCGTCCTGCTTTTTCTGGATGTAGGCCTTGGCGCCGCCATCGCGCGGGTTGCGGCACTTGATCTCAAACGGACGGGAGCCGGTGCGGATTACTTCGCCGGCGTCGTCCTGGATGCGATAGCTCAGCTTGGCGTCGCCGCCGAAAAATTGCTCGTGGTAGGTGGTGTAGGCCTTCCAAGCTTCGTCGCCGGCCATATCCAGCCAGCCCTCTTCGGGAAACCGGACCAGGTCTTTCTGCCCGCGGCGGCCGTAGCGGCTTTGCAACTGCCAAAACACGGTGTAGTCGGTGGGAAGGCCGTCGATGCGGGCTTCGAGCCGCGGCATGATCGGTAATTCCACGTTTTCGCCTTGGTAGTGGGTTAGCCAGGCAGTGTCGCCTTCGGTGATTGCGTCGTCGTCGCCCGGGCTGGCCAAATCGCGCAAATCGACGAGTTGCACGTCGGCGCAGCGAATCTGAAACGGCGCGGTTGAGGTGCGCTCGCCGTGCGGTGAATCCACCTCGGCAAACAGCTCCACGGGGTGCTTGGAAGTGCGCTGGTGGCTGACTTCAATCGCGAATTTGCCCCGTTGCCGGCCCAAACCCAGGTAGCTGGCGTAGTTCCACTTGTTGAGTGTGACGGCGACTCGCCGGCGGCTGCCGCCGTGCAAGGCGGTTACGCGAATGGGGCTGGATTCTTCCGCCTCATCGTCGCTCACCGGCTGGCGAGCCACAAATCGCACCTGAACCGCCTTCCAGACGGCAGTTTCGTCAGGATGCGCCACCACTTGCACCTCCGCAGTGGCCGATTGGCCGGGAAAGAGCAGGACGCTGGGTTGCTCCAGGTCGAAGGTGATGCTGAGCGAAACGGCGTTTTCTTGCGCTGAGGCACAGGCCAAACCGGCCTGGAAGATCAAAAACGTGCAGGTTAAAAGGTAGCGAAGGTAGCGCACGCCCAGCAGACGTCAGTTTTCGACGACCTTGCCTTCCACGGGCTTTTCATTGGGCTCATCTCCGGCCTGCGGAGTTTTCTCGCCCTGGGTAAATATCGATTTGAGCCGGGAAACCGGCACCCCCAGGTAGTTGAGGCAAGCCAGGAAAATTCCGGCGGCGGCGGCTTCGTCCAGCCACCCCAAAACGGGCACCATGTCGGTGGGCTCGGGGATGAAGATCCAGCAGAAGGAAAGGATTCCCAGGAAGCCCACGGCGACTTTTTTCGCGAGCGGCTTCGAATCGGGACTATCGGGGGTGTTCTCGGTCATGGGAGGGTAGGGCTGTTTTTGGGTAGAATGCCAGGATTTTCGGCGATTTCCGCGATAGGGCCAGTAGAAATGTCAGGCGATGTTGTAATCGGTGGATGGACGGATTCGGCTCGCGGGGCATTCACCTGCCTACCCGATGACCTCCGGCCAATCCGTGTGAAACATCACCCCTTTGGGCTTGTCCAGCCGTTCGTAGGTGTGGGCGCCGAAAAAGTCGCGTTGAGCCTGGAGGAGGTTGGCCGGGAGGCGCTCGCTGCGGTAACCATCGTAGTAACCCAGGCTTGCGGAGAACGCCGGCACGGGAACGCCGTTGGTCACGCCGAGGGCCACGATTTCCCGCCAGGCGGCTTGGGAGCGGTTCAAAATATCGAGGAAAAACGGGTCGAGCATCAAATTAGTCAGATTTGGGTCGCGCTGATAGGCCTCGGTGATGCGATTGAGGAAGCGCGCCCGAATGATGCAACCGCCGCGCCAGATTTTCGCGATCGATCCCAGATTGAGGTCCCATTTGTGCTCGGCGCCGACCGTGCGGATCAAATCCAGCCCCTGGGCGTAGCTGACGATTTTTGAGGCGTAGAGCGCGTCGTGGACTTTTTGCACCAACTCGGCCTTCGGCATGTCGATGCTCGGTTTCGGGCCGGAAAACAGCTTGGATGCGGCCACGCGTTCCTCCTTGAGCGAGGAAAGCGCGCGCGCTTCGACTGCGGCGTTGATGGTGGAAACGACGACGCCGTCGCGCACCGCGTTCATCACCGTCCAGCGGCCCGTCCCCTTTTGGCCGGCGCGATCCATGATCACGTCGATGATCGATTTGCCGCCTTCGACCGCCGGATCGACGCCGTCTTCGACGGGATGAGAGTTTGCGGAATCGATGGTGAAGATTTTGCTGGTGATTTGGATGAGGTAGCTCTCCAACTCGCCCTGGTTCCATTCGTCGAAAATCTGCGCCAACTCCTCGGTCGAAAATCCGGCGTTTTGGAAGAGGTTGTAGGCCTCGCAGATGAGCTGCATGTCGCCGTACTCGATGCCGTTGTGCACCATTTTCACGAAGTGACCTGCGCCGCCTTCGCCGATGTGGGTCACGCACGGTTCGCCGTCGACTTTGGCGGAAATGGCCTCGAAAATCGGCTGGATGATCTCCCAGCTCGCTTTGGGGCCGCCGGGCATGATGGCCGGGCCTTTGCGCGCGCCTTCTTCGCCGCCGGAAACGCCCGTGCCGATGTAGAGCAGGCCTTTTTTGGTCATTTCCTCGCTGCGGCGCTGGGTGTGGATGTAGTAGGTGTTGCCGCCGTCGATGAGCAGGTCGCCTTCGTCCAGGAGAGGCGCGACTTGTTCGATCACGGCGTCTACGGCGTCGTGGTCGGAGGGATCGAGCCCAGCGGTCGATTTCACAAGCATCATGACTTTGCGCGGGCGTTTCAGGCTCTGCACGAAGTCTTCCAGCGTCTCGGCGCCGGTCAGATTTTTGTCCGGATTTTCCGCGATGAATTCGTCCGTGACCGAGGTGGTTCGGTTAAACACGGAAACCTTGAATCCGCGGCTCTCCACGTTGAGAACCAGGTTCTGGCCCATCACGGCCAGGCCAATTAGTCCAAAATCGCTGTCGCTCATGTGTGCCAGCAACCTAGCCGGGAAAATCCAGGCGCAAACTGCTTTCTTGCGGGAGAATCTAACGTTGCGGTCTTTTTAGGGCGGCGTTGGCGCTCTCTTTAAAAGGCATTGCGCCTCCTCCCGCAGCAGGCTGCGGCCACCTCAACAGCGGCAGCAGGCTGCACGCACTCCAAGGCTATTCCACGACTTCCTGCGCTGATTCCGGCAGTGCGCGCAAAAAGGCTTGGCCGTAGCGCTTGGTGAGGACCCGGTTGTCTAGCAATACCACCATCCCGCTGTCCTTTTTCGAGCGAATCAGCCGCCCGACGCCTTGGCGCAGTTTCAGGATCGCTTCAGGCACGGAGTATTCCATGAACGAGTTGCCGCCGCGTTCCTCGATCTGCTCCAACCGGGCTTCGGTCAGCGGATGATCCGGAACGGCGAAGGGCAGGCGGGTGATCATCACGTTGGAGAGCGCTTCGCCCGGAACGTCCACGCCGGTCCAAAAACTGTCCGTGCCTAGCAAGACCGCCGAACCCGCGTTTTTGAACCGCTCCATGATGGCGGAGCGCGAGCCGCTTTTGCCTTGGATCAGCAGTTCCCAGCCGTTTTCGGCCACGAAATCCTCCACCCGGCCGGCAATGGCGTCCATGAGCCGGTAGCTGGTGAAGAGGACGAAGGCGCGTCCGCCGCTTTCGGCCAAAAAGTGGCGAATCCAGCGTTCCAGTTGCTCCTCGTACTTGGGCGATTTGGGATCGGCCATCGATTTGACGAGGTAGAGTTTCATCTGCTTTTTGTAGTCGAACGGGCTGCCGATTTGGATCGCCGTGGCATCCTCCGCGCCGACGCGTTGGCGAAAATAGCCCAAATTTCGGTCGCCGACCCCCAACGTGGCGCTGGTGAGCACGCAACGCCTGCCGGAGCGGAAGAAAATGTTGCGGAGGCGCTCGGAAATATCCAGCGGCGCGGCGTGCATGGAGACGTTGACGGGCCGTCCATCGTGCCCGCCGCTGCGTTCGACCCAGTAAACGTGCTCGTCGGCGGAGAGATCGAGGAAGGAGGAGATGCCGAGGCGGGCGTCGCGCAGCCGGCCGGCGATGTCGCCCAATTCCAGCTTGGCGGGCTCTTTTTCCACGCGCTGGGCCAGGGCTTGGGTCATTTGCTGGACGCCGAGGAGGGGCTTGGACAGGCTGTCTGCCACCAATTCGGGCTCGCGAACGCGAAATTCGCGCGCTGGGCCGCGGAAACTCGCACTTTCCTCTACGGCGGTGAAAAAATCGTCGATTTCGTCGAGCAACTCGGCGGTGGCGCGAACGCCGTCCACGTCTTTGGCGGCTTGGAACAGGCCTTTGCGCGATCTGGGGTTGTAGAGCCGGTGAGCGAGGAATCGCAACTGGGAATGGCTCAAATTCATGCCGAGTTGCTTGGCGGCGACGTTTTCCAGGGTGTGGGCTTCGTCGATCACCGCCAAATCTCGCGGGAAAAGCAGCCCGGCCTCGGTTTTCTCCAAACCCGTGGAATCGGCCTCATCGTCATCCTCGTCGTCCGCCTGCAAATCTGCGCCGCCCAGCAGGGTAAAGAGCAGGGTGTGGTTGACGACCACGATGTCGGCATCCATGACGTCGCGGCGCATTTTTTGGTAAAAACAGCGCGTTGGGCCGCATTTTTTGACCGTGCAAATGTGAGGCTCGCTGCACACCTGGGCCCAAACTCGCGGGCTGGGGCTAAAATCCAGATCCGCCAGGCTTCCATCCTCCGTCGTGCGCGCCCAATCGTGGATTTCCTGCAATTCGGCCAAATCGCCGGAATTGAACAGGTCGCCCGATTGCTGGAAAGCCGCCGTGAGCCGCAAAGGGCAGACAAAATTGCCGCGCCCTTTGTAGAGCACCGCCTTGAACTCACCGCCCAAAATTTTGCGCACGATGCGGATGTCTTTGCGGATGAGTTGCTCCTGCAGGTTGATGGTGTGGGTGGAAACCACGACCTTGCGTTTTTCCGCCAAACCCAGGCTCAGCGCCGGCAACAGGTAAGCCAGGGATTTTCCCACTCCCGTGCCTGCTTCCACCACCAAGGGCTGGGCCGAGCCGAGCGCCTCCGCCACGTGCCGCGCCATTTGCTGCTGCTCTGGCCGGTACTCGAAGTCCTTGGACTCCGAAAGCGCGCCTGTCTGCGAAAACAGCGCGTGCATCTCATCGGCCAGATTGCCGGAGGGAGAGTAGTCTTGCAGCGAGATCATCAAAAAAAGGCGGCAAACGCCAGCCATCCTTCTTAGCCCACTCTAACATGGTGCTCAAATGGAAAGGAGATTTGTCGTCCGGGAATTTCCCCGGAATTGGAGCTTGGAATTTGGAGCGG
Source organism: Verrucomicrobiales bacterium (assembly GCA_965224535.1). Taxonomy (GTDB): domain Bacteria; phylum Verrucomicrobiota; class Verrucomicrobiia; order Verrucomicrobiales; family DEV007; genus JBCDHN01. The sequence continues at coordinate 188,460 of CBDCZR010000016.1, read as the reverse complement.
CATGGCGCTAAACTGCGGCATGGCCAGCCAAAAATCACCCAACCTCCTCCCAGCCCTTTTCCTGGCCGCATTCGCCCTAACCGCGACGGCGGAAGATCCGCTGGAAGAACAACGCAAAGCCTTGGGCGAGCGCAACCTAACCAACGGTGGAGCCAACGTCGTTTCGCCACGCTTGCCCAAGCGCGAGGTCACCATCGTCTACCTCACCGCCGTCAGCGCGCCCCGGCAATGGACTGCGGCTGATGGGCGAAAGATGGTTGGGCGGCTCATGGCCTTTCCCCCGCCCAAATCCGGCCAGCAGGGACCGCTGGAGGTCATTCGCGACGGCAAGGTGAGCCTGATGCGCTCGGGGACGAAGAAGCCGGTGGAGTTCCCGCTGGAAAAACTCTCCGCTGAGGATCAAAAAATGGTCAAAGCGATCGCCGAGGCCGTGAAAAAAAGCGCGCAGAACGCTAAATCCGCCGAAAAAGACGCGAAAACGGCGGATGACGAGCCCAAATAACCCGCCAGGGCAGGGAATTTCGCGGATTTGCCGAATTCTGCGACAAACCGCGTCTTACGGTGTCTACCCCCGTCGTAAGATGTTCGGTTGAAGCAGAAAATCCACATCCAAGACTACCAGGTGCACCTCCCGCCGCTGGGAGAGGGGACATTTGGGACCGTTTACCGCGCGACCTACCGGGGCATCAGCGAACGGGCGCTAAAGCTGTTCAAGCCGGAGACGGTGGATTTGTCAACCATGGCGCGGGAGCTGGAAAAGCTCTCCAGCCTGTCCGAACACCCGGGAATCGTGACGCTGCACGACTTCGACCTCCTAACCAACACGCCGTACTACGCCATGAGCCTGCATGCCGAGGAGCAGGCCGGCGGCGTCTGGCGCTCGCGCTCGCTCAACGACGTTTGCGGGAAACTCGACGCCCGGGAGAACGCGCGCCTCATCGACCAAATCGCGGCGGCCATGGCTTATCTGCATCGCCACCAGATCGTCCACTGCGACCTCAAACCCACCAACGTGATGCTGACCGACGAAAGTCCGCCCCGCATCAAAATCTGCGATTTCGGCCAAAGCCGGGCCAGCAACCGGCAAAATCCCGACGCCGCCGGCACTCCGCTTTACTCCAGCCCGGAACAACTGCGCGAGCCCGGCGACAGCGCCGAAGGCAAGGGCTTCCGTTGGGACGTCTACAGCTTCGGCGTGCTGGCTTACCGGCTGGTCACGGGGAAACTGCCGCGCCTTCAGAATTTGGTCGAAAGTGGCAGCGACGAGGATTTTGAGGCGTCCATCGTCGAGACGGACACGCTGGAAAGCTCCGTGGCCGACACCAAATCTGGCGAAACCAGCCGCATCGCCGATTTGCTCGAACGGGAGCCGGAAATCGAGTGGCCGGCCGACGCCAAGCTCGATTCCCGGCGCAAGGCGATCGTCGCCCGTTGCCTGGCGCTGGATCCCTCCGGGCGGCCCACGGACATGCGCGAGGTAAACGGCGAAATTGAGCGCGCCATGCACGAGCGGCGGGCGATTCGTTCGCGAAATTGGTCGCTCTTGTTCGGCTCCATCACCGCGCTGGCGATTTTGGCCACGGGCTGGGCGTTTTACCAATCGCGCCAAGCCGAGTTAGCCGGTGAAAGCGAGCAAATCGCCCGCCAAGACGCCGAAGAGTTGGTCAACTTCATCCTCTTTGACCTGCGCGAGCGCTTGGGGCCGGTGGGGATGATGGAGGTGCTGGAGCACATTGCCGACGACGCGGACACTTACATCGAAAACCTGTCCAAAGACATGCGCACCGTGCAATCGCTGAAATTGCTGGCCAATTTGCTGCGGGGGCGAGGAGATGCGGCTTTCGTTCGCGGTTTGCACGATGAGGCCGTCGATGCCTACCAAAAAGCGTTCAACATCCTGGATCAACTGGACCAAAACGGGCAGGGCGACGAAGCCATGACCTTTCGTTCCTCCCTCATCCTGGTGAGTCTGGGCGATTGTTTCCGCGCCAGGGATGATTTTGGCGCCGCGGCGGATTTTTACGTCCGCGCCCTGGATTTGCGCGATCCCAACCGGCCGGACGGACCAGGCCAGGAGCGTTACTTGAGCAGCACCGCGGAAATTCACGTGCGCCGCGCGGAATTGCTCGTTGCGGACGGAAAACACGAGCAAGCGATACGTTCCCTCGACCAGGCGCTGGAATTGGCGCGCCGCGTGCGCAATTTGCCCAACCAAGCCAACGCCGCGAACAATCAATTGGCGCTGGTTCGCATTTTCAACGCCCGTGCTGGGGCACTTTTGGCCGCGGGAGAGAAGCAGAATGCCGCGGACGCCTACCAACGTGCAGTCGACGCCGGCCGCCAGAGCCTGAGCCTGTTCGAACGTAGCGTGAATCTGCGCGCCGCGGTCGCCGAAGCCTTGCACGCGCTGGGCCAGATCCACCTGGACGACGGCCAATCGATCGAAGCGCTGATTTTTCTGCGTCAGGAGTTGCTGCTGCGCGAGGAGATCCAAAAACGCGAGCCGCGCGACATTCGGCGCCGGTTTGAGCTCGCCAACTGCCATGCCAGCGTGGCGCAGTGCTACAACCTGGATCTACCGGCCAGCCGCGCCTTGGCCCTGGAGAACCTGATGCGCGCCATTCGCCTGCTGGAAACCATGCGCAATCCGCTACAATTCAGCCAAGAGCGCGAAAGTCTCATCCAAGCCTATCGCGACCGGACGTCGGCGATTTTGGAATTGGAGGAATGAGCGGGCGGACCTAAGGTCTTTGCCAACCCAACCTAAAGGATGAAAATTTCGTTTATCGGCGGCACAGTCTTCATTGGTCACGCAGCGGCTCAAGCGGCTGTGGAGCGAGGCCACAAAGTCACGGTGATTCATCGCGGCGAACATCCGGCAGAGGTCGTCGGCGCCGAATCCCTGCTGGCGGATCGGACTCAAACCGATGCCCTCCGTGCCGCTCTGCACGCCTCTGCTCCCGACGCAATCGTCGATACCCTTGCCATGACCGCGCAAGACGCACGGACCACGATCGAGGCGGCTCACGAACTTGACGTTCCGGTGATCGTGCTCTCCAGCCACGATGTTTACGCCCAATTCGGACGCCTGAACGGTCACGACGGTCCTGAGCCCGAGCCGCTGGTGACGGAGGAAAGCCCGCTCACCGTTCCCTATCCCTTCAAGGGTATCGCCGAACATGCCGGTGGCGACGCCTACGACAAAAAGGACGTCGAAGCGGAGTTTCGAGATGCATCCGACCTTGGTGCCGCCGTCATCTTGCGCCTCCCCGCAACCTACGGATCACGGGATCCGCAGCGACGGTTCGGAGTCATCGTCGATGCGCTCGACCGCGGCGTGCGTGAGCTGCCGATTCGCGACGGTGGGAAGTTTCGCTGGACGCACAGCCATGTTGCCAATGTCGCTCACGCAATCGTGCTTAGCTGCGAGGCGCGGTTTACGGGCTATCATCTCTTCAATGTTGGCGAAGCCAGCACCCCGACCATGAAAGAGCGCGCGGACCTTATCGCCTCAGCCATGGGTGCCGAGATCGAATGGAGAGATGCGGGTGAGGATCTTCAGGACGACTGGAAAGTCTTCGGCGAGATGCCCAACGATTTCATCGTCGATAGCACGAAAATCCGGGACCAGTTCGGCTTCACCGAAGTCCTCGCCCCGGATGCTTGCCTGGCGGACTTGATTGACGGATTGCGACGCTCGCGAAGTGTGTAGATTTCGGGATGGGCCTAAGAGTGGTTGGCCCGAAACTGGCGCCTGCCCGGCGGAAATTCGAATTTTCCGGCAAACTGAGCGCGTCGGACCCTCCAAATGCGCGAAAACGCGCATTACCAATCCGTAATGCGAAATCGCTTGCGGGTTACCCCGGTTTTCGCCTATCAATATCACCAACCACGAATGCTAACGCTTCCTGACATTCAAATTACCGATGATGTGGTGATGAACGGCGTGCGGCCGGTTTTCGTGCTGGGGCCGTGCGTGATGGAGAATGAGACGTTCGTCTGGCACATGGCGCGGGAGTTGAAGGCGGTCGCCGAGCGGCTGGATATCGCGTTCGTGTTTAAGGCGTCTTACGATAAGGCGAATCGCACCTCGCATGCCTCGTTTCGGGGGACGGATTGCCACGAGGGTTGCCAAATTTTGGGCGAAATTGGCCGACAGCTCGGGGTTCCGGTCATCACGGACGTGCATTCGCCGCGTGAGGCGGAAATTGCGGCGGAATTCATCGATATCATCCAAATTCCGGCGTTTTTGTGCCGGCAGACGGATTTGATCGAGGCGGCGGCGAAAACCGGGCGGGTGGTGAACGTGAAAAAGGGCCAGTTTCTCGCGCCGTGGGATGTGAAGCCGATTGCGGACAAATTGGCGCATTTTGGCAACGAGCGCTTCTTCTTCACCGAGCGCGGAACGACCTATGGTTACAACAATTTGGTGGCGGACATGCGCTCGCTGTTTTGGATTCGCGAGGCGGGGCATCGGGTGATTTTCGACGCCACGCATTCGGTGCAGCGTCCCGGCGGGGAGGGGACTTCGTCAGGCGGTGACGGGGTTTTGGCGCCGGTTTTGGCGAGAAGCGCGGTGGCGGCGGGTTGCGACGGAGTTTTCATCGAAACGCACGAAAATCCGGGGGCTGCGCTCTCGGATGGACCCAATCAAATTGCCCTGGCGGAGTTGCCGGGCGTCCTCAAAAAGCTCAAACAAATCCACGAGGTGGTTACGCCTCCCCGTTAGCCCGCCATGACCGATTCCCCACCCTTTTTTGCCCCGTTGCGGGGTGTTTTGCCAGTGCTCCTGGCGTTGATGGCGCCGATTTTTTCGTTCGGCCAGGATAACGCGGAAAAAACGGAAAATTCCGCGGAATCGGCGGAATCGGCGGAATCGTCCAATTCCAGCGCTTCCACGCAACCCTTGGCCTCGGACGGGGCCATGGCGGACGACGCCTTCGATCTGTTTCCCGTGGGCAAGCCGTGGGCGAACGTCAGGGTGCCGAAATTCGACGAAAACGACGTGTTGACCTCTATCATGCACACCAAGGTGTTGACGCGTGAGAGCAACGAGTTGCTGAACATGAATGGGTTGACGATCGTGATGTTCCAGAAAAACGGCGACATGAGCCTGCGCCTGATGACCGACCGCGGCGTTTACGACGTGAACGCGGAAATTTTAAAAAGTCGCGAGAAAACCTTCATTCAGCACCCACAATTTGATATGCATGGTGAAAAGATGGTTTTTGATACAAAAGCACAAGCCGGAGTGTTGAAAAACAAGGTGGAGATGCTCATTTATGACATGGGACGAGCCGCCATGCCCATCCCGACCGTTCCGTTGCCGGAAATTGCCTCCGACGCGGAAGTGGACAAATCCGCTGAAAACTCCGCCTCACCAGCCACGAATACTCCTCAACCACAACCAAGCTCCAGACAATGAAGACTCCTTTTTTGGCAACAACCACGCTCGCGCTCGTTTTGGCGGCGGTGATGATGCTGGGAACCGGCACGGCCTTTGCCCAATCCAACAATTCCCGCAGCGAGCGAAAAAAAGGCGGGATTTTCAGCCGGTTGCGCGAACAACGCGAACAATTGGACGCTCAGACCCAAAAACGGGTGGAATCCGCGGCCAAAGCGCTGAAAAAGGACGAGGACGCCCAGGCTGCGGTGAAAAAGGCGGCTGAGGCGCTGAATGACAGCGGCGGCGATACCAAGAGCTTGCTGGAAGCCGGCGAGAAATTGCTGAAAGATCCCGATTCCGCGATGACCAAGAGCAAGGAGCTGGCCGGAGACGAGGATTTGGTGAGCGCGGCGGCCAAAACCGCCGAAAAGCTGGATGCCGATGCCTTGCGGGCCGCTGCCGAAAAATTGGCGCCGCTCGCCGGTGACAAAAAAGCCATGGCCGATGCCCTGACAAAGGCAGCGGGTGCAACTGCGGCCGGCAATGGCGTGGTGGTGGCCAAGCCGATTGGCTCCCCGGGGGCAAAAGCAGCGCCGAATGCCGCGGGAATCCCGACGCCGGTCGATCCGGTGGTGAAGCCGATCCCGCGGCCTAGCCTGGATCCCGCCACGACCACGAGAATCACCGCGGAGCAGGCCACATTCAACGCGAATACGAATTTGGTGACGTTTGAGGACAACGTGGAGCTGGATCACCCGGAATTTGACCTCACCTGCGATATTTTGGAGGCCGAACTGAAAAATCAGGACGGCGCGGAGGGCGAAGCGGCTCCGGTTCCGCCGACCCAGCAGGCCGCTTCGGGCGGAATCGAGCGCGCAACGGCCACCGGCTACGTGGTGATCGAAAAATTGACCCCGGACGGCGAAACGCAGGTCGCCAAGGCGCGCAAGGCGGTTTACGAGTCGGCCACCGGCAACGTGGTGCTGATGATTTTCCCCCAGTTGCAGGACGGCAAAAATTTGATCAAAGGGACCAGCGAACGGACCCGGATTTTCCTGCGGCCAAACGGCGAGCACCACGTGGAAGGCCCGGCGGAATTCGTCTTTGTGACGCCCGGCGACTCCAACCCGCTGAATTTGCCCGCTTCTCGCCGCTAACCGGAAAATTATGACCAAACTGGCCCCTCAACAGCCCGTCCAGCCCCAAGCGCATTCCGCCCAGCCCCAAGGCCAAGCTGCGGCGGCGACGCAGGCAACGTCCGCGAATCAGAACGAATTTCTCCTCCACACCTACGATTTGAAGAAGGTCTACGACGGCCGGGCAGTCGTCAACGGGGTGAACATCAACGTGCGTCCGGGGGAGATCGTGGGGCTTTTGGGGCCGAACGGAGCCGGCAAAACCACCACGTTTTACATGATCGTGGGAATCGTGCCCCCGTTCGCCGGAAACGTCATTTTCAACCACGCCAACGTCACCCGCCTGCCGATGTATCAGCGCGCCCGGCTGGGAATGGGTTATTTGCCGCAGGAAGAGTCGATTTTTCGCAAACTCACCGTGCGCGAGAACATCATGGCGGTGATGGAAACCCTGGATTTGAAGCGCAAAGAGAAAATCGAGCGCACCGACGCGCTGATGCGGCGATTTGGCATTTCCCACCTGGAAAACAGCGTGGCGCTGACCCTCTCAGGCGGTGAAAAACGACGCCTGACCATTGCCCGCTCCCTGGTGACCGAGCCCAGCTTGCTGATGCTGGACGAGCCCTTCAGCGGCGTCGATCCCATTGCGGTGAGCGACGTGCAGGAGATCGTTTTGAGCTTGCGAGAGGCCGGGCTGGCGATTTTGATCACCGACCACAACGTGCGCGAAATGCTCACGATCGTGGACCGCGCTTACCTCATTTCCGAAGGCAAAGTCGTCCGGGAAGGCACCAGCGAGTATCTCATCAACGACGAGGTGAGCCGCAAGCTGTATTTGGGCGACCGCTTCAGCATGTAGCGCGCCATCGTTCTTCATCGTAATCGTACGCCGTTTGCGTACGGGATTAAGAGTAGGATGACGATGAAGATTAAGAGCCCGGCGGAAGATTTTCCGTTGGGAGGCCGAAAAGAGGCCGGGAGCGCGATTTTTGGTTCGAATCCAGGCCGAATCTACGCTAGTACTTATCCCATGCAGACTGCAAATGTTACCGTCACGGGCCGTCACGCAAGCATCTCTGATTCCCTGCGAGACTACGCCAGGAAGAAAGTCGAGACCCTGCACCTGGACTACCCGAAAATCATCGAAGCGAGGGTCATTTTGGACGTGGAGAACGGGTTTCAGCACTTTGCCGAAGTCATCCTCTACTGCGCCAACCACATCACCATTGAGGCCAGCACCCTGAGTGAAGAGCCTCACGCCGCGGTGGACGAAACCATCAGCAAAATCGCCCGCCGCATGCGCAAATACAAGACGCGGATGCTCAAGCGTCACCGCCCCCGCAAGGGCAAAATCAAGGCGCTGCACGAGCAAGTCTTTGCCGCGGAATTGCCGGAAACGCCCGAAATTTCCGAAGAGCCGGGACCCGAGGTGGAACCCCACATCGTGCACAAGGAAAACTACAAAATCCGGCCACTTTTCACCGACGAAGCGATCATGGAGATGGAAATGAGCGAGCGGCCGTTCATGGTCTTCCAAAACCAGAAAAACGACCGGTTGGCCATCCTTTTTCGCCGCAACGACGGCGATTACGGCATGATCGAACCTGAAATCGGCTCCCCCAACGGCTCCGCAGCCTGATTTTTCGCGTTTTCCCCCAAAAAATCCGTGCCCAAAGACCGGCAACCCAAAAGCAAGAGCGTCGAGAGCATCACCGTCGGCGAATTCTTCGAGCGCCACGCCAAAGAACTGGGCATGCGGCTGATTGGCGACAAGAGCGGGTTCAAGCGCACGATTCGCGAGCCAACCATCAACCGGCCGGGATTGGCGCTGAGCGGATTTTACGACTACTTCGCCTACATGCGCATCCAGGTTTTGGGCAAGGCAGAGCGCTCCTACCTGAAGCAGCTCGAGCCCAAGGAAGCGGTGAAGCGTTTCAAACAATTTTGCAGCCGGGACATCCCCTGCGTGGTCATCAGCCGCGGCGACACCTTGTCCGATGAGTTGCTGGAAGTCGCCAACAAGCTGGGCGTCAGCGTGTTCCGCACCACCATGGTCACCATGAACTTCATCAACGCCGCCACCATCCAGTTGGAGTGGGAATTCGCGCCAACGGCCATGGTTCACGGCTGCATGGTGGATGTGATGGGCGTTGGCGTGCTGATTCGCGGCGCCAGCGGCACCGGCAAGAGCGAGTGCGTCCTTTCCCTGCTGCGGCGCGGCTCCAGCCTGGTTGCTGATGACGTGGTGCTCTTCCGCAACCTGGAAAATCGCGAACTGGTAGGTGAATCGCCGGAATTGGGCCGCTCGCACATGGAAGTGCGCGGCCTGGGCATCATCAACGTGGGCGCCTTGTTTGGTGTGGGCTGCATTCGGCTGGAAAAGCGCCTCAACCTGGTTTGCACGCTGCGTCCCGCGGAGGATATGGGCGAGCTGGACCGGATGGGAACCGAGCAAAAACGCTACCAGTTGCTGGGCCTGCGCGTGCCTGAGGTGGAGATTCCCGTGGCCCCGGGCCGGGATTTGGCGCAATTGATCGAAGTGGCGGCCCTGGATCAAAAACTTCGCAGTTTTGGCTACAACTCCGCGGTGGAATTCAACAGGAAATTGTTGAAAATCATGCGGGAACGTCGCATAAATTAGCGCCCGCGCGCACCCCGTTGGCTAACCCGTGTGGATTTTTCGCAAATCCGCACTTCTCCGCACATTTATGGCTCTCAGTAAGACGTTCACGATCAACAACAAACAGGGGCTACACGCGCGTCCGGCCGCTTTATTCGTCAAGGTAGCCAACCGCTACGACTCGGAGGTCTGGGTGACGAAAGACGGCGAAGAAGTCAACGGCAAAAGCATCATGGGGCTGATGATGCTCGCCGCCGGCCACGGCGAACGCGTCGAAATCAGCGTGGAAGGCGACGACGCCCAAGAAGCCATGGCCGAGATCGAGCAATTAGTGCTCGGCGGTTTCTCACAACCAAGTTAGACTCCTGACAAAACCAGGTTCGGTCGCCCGAAAGGACCGAAATCTCCTCCTGACCAGCCCACGGGCTTGGCAAAAATGGACGAAGGAAAGAAAAACGCAGAACAACGGCTGCAAGGCATTCCGGTCTCCGCTGGAATCGTCTCGGGGGTCGCCGTGGTCCGCGGGCCATCCTTTGACGAGCCGGAAACCTACGCAATCCGGGAGAAAGACGTCGAAAACGAGCGCAGCCGCTTCGAGCAAGCCCTGGTCGAAACCCGGCGTCAGCTCACCTCCCTGCACAAACAGGTGCGTTCCACCATCGGCGCAGACAACGCCAGCATTTTTGAGGCCCATGTGATGGTGCTGGAGGACCACAGCATGCTCAACCAAGTGGTCGCCAAGGTGGAGAAGGAAAAAATCAACATCGAGTCCGCGTTTTACAGCGTCTTGACCGAGCACATGGAGAGCCTGCGCCAAATAGGCGATCCCTACCTGAGCGAGCGCGCCGACGACCTTCAGGACGTGACCCGCCGGGTGCTGCGCAACCTCAAGCCGGGCGGATCCAAGGAATCGCCCACTGAAGCCAAGGCCGACCATCCGCACATCCTCCTGGCTCACGATTTGTCCCCGTCGGAAACGGCGTCGATCGACCGGAGCCTGGTTTTGGGCTTTGCCACGGAAACCGGCGCCCAAACCTCCCACACCGCCATCATCGCCCGCTCGCTCAACCTGCCGGCAGCCGTGGGATTGCACGATATCAGCAGCCTGGTCCACACCGGCGACCGCGTACTGCTGGATGGCTACGAAGGCGTCCTCATCCTGCATCCCACGCCGGAAACGGTCGAACACTACGCCCAAATTCAGCAGCAAAAGGAGCAGCTACAGGCCAGCCTGGAGGAAATTGTCGGCGAACCGGCGGAGACCAAGGACGGCTTTCGCGTGACGCTGTCCTGCAACATTGAATTTGCCTACGAATTAGAGCAAGTGGCCCAAAACGGCGGCGAGGGCGTGGGACTCTTCCGCACCGAGTATCTCTACCTCAACCAAGGCACCATGCCGGAGGAAGAAACCCTGGCCAACGAATACGGCCGCGCCGCGAAAGAAGCCGATCCCCACGGCATCATCGTCCGCACCCTGGATTTGGGCGGGGACAAGCTCCCCGGCTCCTTGGCCGAAGAGGAACCGAACCCGTTCCTGGGGTGGCGCGGCATTCGCGTATGCCTGGAAGAGCGCGAAATGTTCCTGGCTCAACTGCGCGCCATCCTCAAAGCCAGCGCCAAGGGCAAGGTTTCCATCATGTTCCCCATGATTTCCTCCCTCCGCGAATTGAAGGAATCCAAAGCCGCGCTGGAAGAGGCCAAAGCGTCCCTGCGCGAGGCCGGTGAAGACTTTGACGAAGACATCGCCATCGGCGTGATGATCGAAATTCCCAGCGCCGCGCTCATAGCCGACTCCCTCGCGCCCGAGGTCGATTTTTTCAGCATTGGCACCAACGACCTGGTTCAATACACCATCGCCGTGGACCGGGTCAACGACCGCGTGGCCGACCTCTACGCGCCCCACCACCCGGCCGTGATTCGCCTCATTCGCCTGGCTGCGGAAGCCGCGCAACGGCACGACATTTGGGTTGGGGTTTGCGGAGAAATGGCCAGCGACATCTCCTACACGCCGCTATTGGTCGGCCTGGGCGTCTCAGAGCTAAGCGTCAGCGCCAGCCAAGTCCCCTTCGTCAAGCGGGCGATCCGGAGCTTGGAAAAAAAGGCCTGCGAGGCGCTGGTTGAAGAGCTGCTGGATGTTAGCGATCCGGACGAAGTTAGCACCCGTTGTCAGGAAATGGCCTGCGAGTGCTACCCGGAGTTGCTGGGCTGAATTGAGCCGAAAATCGCAGATTTAAGGGGTTGTAGCGCTCGGCGTTGCGGCTATTCGGCCTTCAGCGGGCCGGATACGACCGATGGTGTGGAAATGTCGATCGTTTCCAGGCCCATCAGCTCCAAAAACGGTTCCGCTCCCGATTTGTTCCACTTCACCTTCACCCGGCAGGCGATGAAGTCGTCGTAGGGCACGCTTTCCACCACGGCCTTGCCCAAGGGTGAGGATTTGGTGGTGAACAGGCTGGCTCGCTCCTCGGTATTCGGCCTCCAGTCGCCAATCACGCGGACCATTTCGCCTTCAAGCGGGAGTTTTGCATGTTCGGGCAGGATTGCGCCGCGATACAGGCCCATGCGGAAAAAGTGCGCTTCACCGGGCTTCTGTTCCTGAAATTTTTCGAACGAGCGGTCGTAAGCCTGGGCAAACGGCTCCCAATCGACTTTGTAAGCGTCGCCAACCTCCACGAGGCTGACCCTGACGTAGTCATCCATCCCTTTCACGACCAAATCCGCGCGAATGACGTGGTAGACCACCTTGCCGGGCACCTTCGTGGCTCCAGTTCCGCGGACGGCCAGCACCTCGCGATTCATCCACTCAAACTGCGCGTAGTGCGCCTTCATCACTGGCGCCAATGCCTTGGCGTTCAGGACGAATTTGGAGGCTTCTTCCCAGGTTTTGGCGTCGAAAAAATCGCGGAGCACGGCGCCGGCTTTGTTGGCCTGGGCGAAGAGGGCTTCTTTTTCGGCCGCCGCTTTGTCTTTGTCCTGAGCGTTGGCAAAAGGGTGAGTCAGGAAGAAGCAAACGATGAGGGTGAGAGGAAGGGATTTCATGGGCGCAGGGTGAGTGGACGTGAGGGGCGAAATAGCAAGCTGTTTTTTGCCACTTTATTGTTGCAAATCAAGGTAAGACGAGGAGAATGTTAGGATTTAGGAGTTGTTAACCACGCTAGGATGTTTGAGAATACGAACACTTTCATCCGCATCTTGTTCACATGTTAGTCACGGAGTGTTTATTTTTGTGAGTGATGTAACCAACTGAAAATCAACTAGGTGCGAAAATTTTCCACAACATGCCCTCAATCTTCACAAATTTTTTATTGCGGTCAGGCTCATTTTCCTTCACTCAGTCACCAGCCCTGAACTTCGTGTTTCTTTGCTACTTAGCGCTGATGGAGATGTAACAGATTTGTTGCCTTTTCATCCTCGCCTAACAGCCATCGAAACCCTAACACTCTGGCGCTGCAATTCACAGCACAATCCATCTCTCTATCCAATCCACCCACATGAAGAACCTAACTGCACAACTCATTGCTCACCTCGCTCTTTTCGCGGGTCTGGCATTCGCCGGTCCGGGGAAGAACGTCATCGAACCGGTCGAACCGAAGACTTTCTGCGACCACTACGGGGACGTCCTCGATTTGGCCACGCTCTACGAGGGCGATGGCCCGCTCCTTCAGGAATTGAAGCTAATTGGCCGTTATCACGGTCAATACCACGACGTTGAATCGGATCTCGGAGACAGCAGCGACTGGGAAAATCGCCGTTTTCGCTTTGGTGTTGCCGGTCAATTCCTCCAGGACTTCGAGTTTGAGGGCCAATTCAACCTCAAACGCGATTTCAGCCAGAGCGGCCGCCTTTTCGACGATGTCGAGGACCTGACCGTGACCTGGGAACCCAGCGATGCCTGGAATCTGATCGCTGGTAAGCAAAAAATCCGGATGTCCCGCGAATGGAACACCTCTTCCAAGCGCATCAAGACCATGGAGCGCTCGCAATTGGTTAACCAAATCGTGCCCAACAAGGTCGGCGGTTTGCTCCTGACGTTGAACGATATTCTCGGCAACAAGGTTTCGCTCGGCGGTTTCACCGGCGCCCTTTCCGATGACTGGTCGTTGCCGGAATTCAACGCCGGTTACGGCTTGAACGCCAGCGTCGCCCGCGACATCACCGAGGCCACCGAACTGCGCTTCGACTACTTCTACAACGACGGCGACCGTCGCAACAACGGGTTCGAAAACTACGAGAACACCTTCTCGCTCAACTCGCAAAGCGACTGGGACCGGATGCACCTGGTTACCGACGTGCTTTACGGTCTGGGATTGGACGACACCTCCGATGTGTTCGGCGTCGTGCTCATGCCTTACTTTGATTTGACCGACAAATTGGAGCTGGTCCTGCGCTACACGTTCTCTCACGCGGAAGACGCCGACGGATTGAACGTCCAAAGCCGCTACGAGCGCCGCGCAGCCGGCCGCCTCCAGGGTGACGAGTATCACGCCGGCTACATCGGGCTGAACTGCTACATTTGCGGTGACAAGCTAAAGCTCATGAACGGCATCGAGTATTCCTCGCTGGATGGAGCGGACAGCAATGACTTCTGGTCCTTCATCACCGGCGTGCGGATGTATTTCTAGGGTGTGTTCGACTTTTCTCATCAGTCAACCTTCTTGAAAGCGGGGTCCCATGCGGGATCCCGCTTCTTTTTTGGGCATTTGTCAGCCCTGGCAAAGATGCTTGCCTCACCGGAGCGGACCTTCTAACGTCAGCGGTTTCCATCCGTGAAAAGCCATGACGCCCATCGATTACACCGTCCTCATCCTCTACTTCATCGTCATGGTCGCGATTGGCCTCTGGGCGATGAAGCGCATCAAAAAACAGGAGGACTACTTCATGGGCGGGCGTGGTTTTGGCAAGCTGCTCCAGACCTTCGCCGCGTTCGGAGCTGGGACCGGCGCGCACGAACCCGTCACGGTGGGACGCACCGGCTGGACCAGCGGACTAAGCGGAGTGTGGTCGGCGCTCATGTGGCTTTTCGTCACGCCAATCTACTGGATCACCGGCGTTTGGTACCGCCGCATGCGTCACCTGACCCTGGGCGACTGGTTTGTGGAGCGCTACCAATCCAAGGGCCTGGGATTGGCCTACACCGGCTTCGCCATCGTGTTTTACATGTTCTACCTGTCCACGATGCTCAGCGCGATCGCGAAATTCGCCGTCCCGCTCATGAACATCCCGGGAATGGAGGAGGCTCAGTTGCGCAACATCCTCATCCCCACCATTTCGCTCATCGTCATCCTCTACGGCGTGTTGGGCGGGCTAACCGCGGCTTACTGGACGGATTTGATCCAGGGCGTCTTCATCATTTTGCTCTCCGTCATCCTCATCCCGTTCGGACTTTGGGCGCTGGTCAAGGAATTTGGCGATCCTGCGACGCAAGGGGTGCTGGACGGCTTCACCATCATGCACGAGCGCGTTTCCGCGGATCACTTCAGCTTGTTTGAGGGACCCAGCGCCGGCGAATTTCCCATCCAATACATCGTCTCGCTAACCCTGCTGGCCATGATCGGCATCGTGGTGCAACCGCATTTCATCGCTACCGGCGGCGGGTCGGCCAAAAGCGAGGATGAGGCGCGAATCGGCCTGGTGACGGGCAATTTTCTCAAGCGGCTTTGCACGGTGGGCTGGGCGCTCACGGCATTGATCGCCCTGGCGCTGCTGGCCGGAAACGTCGAAATCGCCGAGGACCCCGACCGAGTCTGGGGAGTGGCCGCGCGCGAGATTTTGGGGCCCTTGAACCTGGGATTGGTCGGATTGATGCTCGCCTGCCTCATGGCGGCGATGATGAGTTCCGCCGACACTTACATGATCGTCACCTCAGCGCTGGTGGTGCGAAATTGCTACGCGGCCTACATCAATCCTGACGCCAGCGAAAAGCAGTATCTGCTGATGGCGCGCCTAACCGGCCTGCTCATCATCATCGGAGCCGCGGGGGTAGCCATGACCATGGCCGACGTCTTTGGCCAGTTTAAGCTCGCCATGGAGCTGCCCATCCTCTTCGCCGCGCCGTTCTGGATCGGCATGTTTTGGCGTAGGGCCAACCGTAAAGCCGTCTGGATCACCATCGGCTTCTCCTTCGTGCTGTTTTTCCTGCTGCCGCTGTTGCCCTACGTTTTCTCGGACATGCGCAAAAGCCCGGGATTGGCCGCAACGACACGAATTGTCACCACAACCATCACCCGCAACGCCACCGCCGCGGACGTAGCCAAGCACGAAGCCTGGGTCGCCGCCACAAATGCGGCCAACGCGGAAAACAACGCCGATTTGCTCAAAAAAATCGGCCCCGAGCCTCCAATCGCCCCCGTTGGCCAACCCATCGAACTCACGCTAAAATCCGGCGGCAGCGCGGTTTTCTGGAAGGGCGGCGCAACGCCGGATGGCGAGCCAAAATTGGAAACCGTGTCTGAAACCACCCACGATGACGGCACCAAAATCCTCGTCCAGCGCCATACCGGCCCAATGATCGGCAAAGGCTTCTTCAACGTCGATTTTTTGTTCTATCACTGGCTGGGCATCGACCTCTCCAACGCCTCCAAAGCCACGTTGGAGACGCTGCGCCTGCCGCCAAGATTGTTGCTCCCGTTCTTGGTCCTCAGCGTGGCCAGTTACTTCACCCCGCGCAATGAAACCAAAGCTTTGAACCGCTTTTACGCCAAAATGAAGACCGAGGTAGACCCGGACCCGGAAGCCGACCACCGCAACCTGGAAAAATCCTACTCCCAGCCGGGCCGATTCGAACATCGCCGGTTATTCCCTGGATCCGACCTGGAATTCACCAAACCGCGGCCCAAGGACTGGATCGGATTCCTGGTTTCGGTCGGCGTGTGTTTTGTGGTCGTGCAGATATTGGTCTGGTTGGCAGGAATTGGCGGATCCGGTTCATGAGCCAAACCTGTTGCAAAAGGTCAAAGCTTCGAGCCGCAATATCACGACAAGTTTGCCGCGATATTCGGATGCTCGCCATGAATTGGAGAAACCGGCAGACCCCACGGCATCCCTCCTCCCATCCTTGACAATCCTCGGCTCACCGCAATGACCTTCCCACCAAAGGTTGCAACGCGCCTACCGGCAATGAACGCAAAAATCCCTCATCACCCCTTCCAAATCATCCCATTTCAATGTGGAATTGGCCCTGCAGGAAAGCTGAATACAAAATGGATCACATCGAGATAGCCGAAAACGAAAAAGAAACCGTCTATTCGTGGCTGCGTGACTACAACCACGAGCGGAATGGCCACTTCATGCGTTCACTTGAGATCGAAGGCACGGAGATCCCTCTTTTTCTATCCCTCAGGAACGAGAATGGAGAGGTTTTCGGCGGTCTTGAGGGAACCATTCTTCACAAGTGGCTCAAGATCGACATCATGGCAGTGGAGCCTTCCCAAAGACGAAGAGGCGTGGGAACGGAGCTTGTTGAACGGGCGGAAGAGATTGCCGTGGCGCGGGGATGCGAATTCGCTTTTGTTGACACGATGAGCTATCAAGCCCCGGGATTCTACGAGCGATTGGGCTATGATGTGGTGGGCAGAATTCCTGACTGGGATTCTCACGGGCATGAGAAGCTCTACTTCACCAAGACCTTGCCACCGCACAAGACCGAACAAGACGCGGATGATTAACTGCCTGCCCGTGAGGAGTCGAAAGCTCAATGAACGTTCAAACCTAAAACCCCGAGTTCAGAGCGCGCCCCCGGCAGTCAGTGACATCGCTTTGACGTTCGCCAGAAACTATGAAAGTCCTCTTCGTCACCCTTGTTCTATTTCTGGCAGTTCCGCTTGCCAGAGCAGTTGACGTGTTTGAACTCATTGACGCTCTGCCGGAAATTCGAAGCAAGGCTCTGAGCGAGACTTCGGGATTGAGAGCCGGTAGCAGAACCGAAATGGTTGATGGCTGTTTCAAGGTGGCGCAACGCTTGCTCCCATCGCTCGTGACTCTTGAGGCGGCGATGAGAAAGACCTCAGAGAAAGCCACTCGGGAACAGATTCTCCGCGACCTTGAGGCGATTCGGAGGGATGCCCAGATCCGTGGCAATTCCGGGGGATGGGGAGGCACCGGCGTTTCTCTGGACGAATACACGGCATATTTGAGTCACGTAGAGAATCGGATTTCCTATTGTGTTTGGATGCTCTCGAAGGGCAACGCGAGTTTCGACTTTGAAGCATGGCGCCGGCAGTGGATCGACCAAGGCGAACAATAAGGTTGTTGGGCAAAATCCAGGTCATGGGCCAAACCTGTTGCCGCGGATGAAAGTAAAGTGCGGGCGGGAATTGGGGGGATAGTGCACAACATGGCGCGGCAAACGGCCAAACGCCCGAAACCGGCTCGACGCTCGCGATTTAGCCCCCGATTTCTACGGCACCTTGAATTGGATCGTATCGCCCGAGCGGTTCGGATCCTGAATTTCAACCGGCGTTCCCGGCGCGATTCCGCGAACGTCGATTTCCGGCAAATCGCTCCGGTTCGGAAGCGAAACGTAGCCGGATTTTCCGGGCACGGGGATGGCGAACGGCAGGTTGCGAAAATCTTCTTGCGGGCTGGGAGGCGAGGCGGGTTCGTTTTTGTTCGCCGCCGGCATGGAGGATGGCGCGTCGCTGGATCGCGGGCCGCTTTGCGCGGGAGTTGTGCCGGCGGTCCATCCGCTGGGTGGAGGCTTGCTGGCGGCACGTTCCCGCTCCGGTTGCGGCTTTGGTTTGGGTGCCGGTTTTGGCGCGGATGAGCTGGACGAGCGTCCGGACCGGGTGGAGGCAACCGAGGTGCGAGAACGCGAGCTGCGGGATGACGACGAACTGGTTCCGGACCAGATGGAGGAGGCCGTTCCGGGATCAAATCCGCGTCTTGGGGTTCGGCGGGCCTGACGATCTTCCACCTTGTTTTCGATCCAGGCGATGCCGTCGCGGCTGCGCTCGCCGACATTGGCCAAACCTTGGCGGATATTGCGCTTGACCGGCTGCAACCGCTCCGAAGCATTTTCCATGACGACGCAACTGCTGAAGCTAAAGACAAGCAGCGGCAAGAGTAGAACAGAAAGCGAGTTTTTCATCAACGGGGGGACGTTTGGGGCTCAAAATTACCAGAATAACCACACAACGAGAAAGGTCGCAAATAGATCAGCCATTGGCCAGCCTTTTCGCCAAAAAACTCCGATTTTCGAATAAAAATGGTTCCCAGCTTCTTAGCCTAACCGGCTTCCAATCGCTGGCCCAGGCTCTTCCAGGTCAAATCTCCTGCCTCGGCCTGTTTCACCAATTTTTCGAGCTTTTCGCGAACCGCAGCGAGCGCATCGCTTCCGGAATTTGCCGCCACCAGAGCCGCAGCCTCGGCTTGGCCGGGTTCATCGCTCTCGGCGACGCGCAACACATCGGCCGCGATCGTTTCATCGACAAAATTTTGGCACGAGCGCCACAATTCCGGCGAAATCGGGCGTCCTGCGGCCCAGCGTTCGTGGGCGTAATTGGAGGAAGCGCGGGCCAGGTTTGCGTTGGCGCGATCTTCCAAGCCGACGATTTTGTAAGTTGGCCGAGCTAGGAAAAACGCCTTCAGCACCATCTGATTCCAGCCTTCTTCGTCGAAATGAGCTGCCGGAAACGGGTTTTGCAGCGCGATCGCGTCGAAAATGTCGACCACGTTAGTGCGCAACCCTTCCCGCGCCATGGGGACGAGTTGTTCCGGGTGGGGCAAAAGGGGAAATGTCGCAAAAATCGCCGCGCTTTCCCGCAAATCCGCAGTTTCGGCCATGGCGTTGAGCGAGGCCAGGAACGTCTCGCGATCTTGCTGGGCCAGAACTTGGAGCAGGACGGAGCGCGCCAATCGGTCGAGCGTCCAGCCTTCGATCGTGAACCCCGGAGGCGCCTCGGACAGTTCTGCCGCGGGAACGGGAGATTTGGGAAAACGCCGGGTTGCGCCGCTGAAGGCGTAGTAAAGCTGGCGCTGGTCGAACGCGGATTTTTGCCGGTCCAGGAACGCATCCAGCCAGTCGACGGCTTGTGGATCGGCGTTTTGGCGCAGGAGGGAGAGAAGTTGGTCGAACATGGCCTAATTGGGAAAAATTGAGACTGGAAATTGGGAATTGGAAAATTGAAATCATCTGAAATCTGCCATCCCGAGCCTCCACATTCCGCTTGCTCGGGGCTCCGCAGCCTTTAATTTATGAAAATTACAGAATTTCGCAATGCCCGCCAGAATCCCCCGTACCACCGCCAATCACGCCGCGATTGCTCAGATCATCGTCCACCTAGCGCGCGAAGTTGCTTCTTTTCGCCAGGAAAGCGTCGCCGGGGGCGATTTTGGCCCCGGAAAGGTCGCAAAAACGGCCCAAGCTCTTTCTGAGACGATTGACAAATTGGAGAAGCGGATTTGCGAGGTGGCGAAGCCCGAAATGGCCGGAATGCCCGGCGAGCCCCAAAACGAGCGGCAGCGTCTTTTGGGTGGCGTGCGCGATTTGCGGCAGATGTTGCAGGCGGAATTGGCCGCGTTTTTGGAGGCTGAGACAAACGCAAATCAAGCGCGTTTGCCGGATCCTTCGCTGAACTAGTGTGGTGATCGCGAAATATCTATGCGAAATGAAATTTTGGAATCCAATGAAAAAGTGCTCGCTGTCGCTCGAAATTTTAGGATCGCGGTCTTCTTTTCCAATTTCGGCGTTGCTCGATCGGTCGCTGAGCCCGCTTAGCTCCCTCCAGAGCGCCTTGAAATTGAAAAAGAATCCTCGCGAATTTCGCATACCTATTTCGCGATCACCACACTAGTATCGGTCAGCGGATGTCCGGTAAAAACGGGACTGCTTTACCTCCGCAGCCAAATGTTTGCCGGATTTCCGTCGATTTCTGCCGATTTCCGCGAGCCGGCAAAAAATCGGCTCCCGTGCCCAAAAGACTGGGTTTTGGCGTTGCCAAGGCGGATCATTGTGTGCTTGTTAGCGTACAACATTACGCGCCTCCACTTCCGACATGTCCAACTCCATCGGCCCGCTTCCTATCGTCCATCTCAGCATGTTTCTCCTCCGTTGTTTCAGCGGAATCACCCTCATCTACTACCAGGGCTGGACGCAGGTGAAGTGGGGCTGGAACCACATCTGGAATAACGAACCCTGGCCGCTGGTGGTGCAATTTTCCGATTATCCCGGGCCCGTCGCGGTGTTTTTCGCGGTGATGATCGCGGTGTTTTTCTTCCTTAGCCCGTTGTTGCTCGCTCTCGGTTTTCTGACGCGCCTCAATGCGGTGAGCATCTTCATCGGCATCATCATTGCGCTGGCTAACAACCTTCACGATAAGCTTTCCTCCACGGAGCTGACTTCCCAAACCATCATTTTGTTCTTGCTCATTTGCGTGTTTTTCATCCTCAATGGCGGTGGCTTGCTGGCCGCGGATCGGTTGTTCGACACCCGCAGGGGACGCAGCCGGGCCCCCAGCAGTCTTTACTCCTGATCCATGGACGAGATCCTCTACGAAGGAAAATTTCTGAAATTGGGCCGAATTCAGTCCTCAAACTGGGAATACGTCTCGCGTGTCAACGCCAAGGGTGTGGTCGCCGTCCTGGCGGTTACCGACGACCGGAAATTTTTGGCCGTGGAGCAATTTCGGCCTCCGCTGGGGAAAAAAGCGCTGGAATTGCCAGCCGGATTGGCCGGCGATCAGCCGCTGAAGGAGGATGAGCCGCTTCTTACCGCGGCAAAACGCGAGCTTTACGAGGAAACCGGCTACGAGGCCAAAAAATGGTGGAGCCTGCTGGTTGGCCCCACTTCCAGCGGCATGACGGACGAGACCATCACCTTTTTCCTGGCCACCCAACTCACCCGCGTGAGCGAAAGAGAGCGCCATGGCGTGGATGGCGAGGATATTCGGCTGCACCTCATTCCCGTGGCCGAAGCCATCGATTTTCTCAGCAAAAAGGGCGATGAAGGCGTGGCGGTGGACTTCAAAATCTACGCGGCGCTCTACGTGGCCCGCCAGCATCCCATGTTTCCCGCGTGAAGGCCGGATTCCACCGAAAGTTCCCCGTTTGCCGCCACGTGATGCTAAGTGGTCCATGAACCTTTGCATGCCAACCGATCACACTCTGTCTCGCCGCCGGATTTTGGGCAGTTTTGCCGGTTCCGCCGCCGGTTTGGGCTTGGGCGGAGTTCTGCATCCCGCCGTAGCGGGTGAAATCGCGAAAAACGACAAGCAGATCCTCTTCATTTGGCTAGATGGCGGGATGAGCCAGCTTGAGAGCTGGGATCCCAAGCCAAACACGCGTTTTGGCGGGCCGTTTCGCGCCATTCCCACTTCCGTGCCGGGCACCCACATTTGTGAGTTGCTCCCGCGCACGGCCAAACTCATGCACCTGCTGACGGTGGTGCGCAACATGCAGACGCAGGACAACAGCCACTCCCGGGGCGTGCCGCGGATGTTGCGCGGAGATCCTGCCAACCGCGGGGTGGTCTATCCCTACTTTGGCTCGGCGGTGGCCAAGCTGATGGGGCCGGGCGAGAGCGGTTTGCCGCCATACGTCTGGATTAAGCCGGGAAGCGGCGGTTTCAAGACCGGCAACGCCGGTTTTCTCGGGCCAAAATATGGGGCGATCGCCTTTGGTGACGGAAAACCGCCGGAAAATTTCGTGCGTCCAAACCTCATCTCCGAGGAGGCCGATGAACTGCGCAACGCCCTGCGAAGGCGCCTCAACCAGCGCTACGTCCAACGCCGCCGCAAAACCGCCAACGAGGCCCAGAGCTACGTTTACGACATGGCGCGCAAGCTCATGGAAAGGGCCGATCTTTTCGACACCACCAGCCTCTCCGAGCGCGATTTGGACCGCTACGGCCGCACTGAACTGGGCCAACACATGCTGGTGGCGCGCAACATGTTGGAAGCCGGCGTCCGCTTCGTCCAGGTGACCAGCTACGGCTGGGATACGCACGGCGATCATTTCAACGGCTCGGCCAGCCTCATCGGCAAATTCGACAACGCGTTTGCCTCGATTTTGGAGGATTTGCGCGACCGCGGCATGCTCGACAACGTGCTCGTCGTCGCCATGAGCGAATTTGGCCGCACCCCGCGGATCAACGGCCATCACGGCCGCGATCACTGGCCTGAAGCGTGGTCCATGGCCATGGCCGGCACGGGGCTGACGCCTGGCGCGGTTATTGGCGCGACCGACCGCGATGGGGTGTTTGTCGAGGAAAAAGGCTACGACGTCGGCAGCCTGTTCCACACCTGGTATCACGCGCTGGGGATCGACTCGCTGAACGAGGAATTTTACAACGGCGACCAGCCATTGCCGGTCGCGCATCACGAAATGAACCCGATCGAGGAGGCGCTGGCATGAGCGAACAAAACGCCAAAACCGAAGAAACCGCGGCCAAAACGCTGGAGCCGAAATCGCTCGGCGTTTTGACACCCGAAGCGCATCTTTCGACCATTCGCCACAGCCCTTGCGGCAGCATTTTGGCCGGCGCCGGCTTCGACCAGGCAATCCACCGCTGGGATCTGCGTGGCGGCGAGTTTCCTCCCCCCGCGATGCCGAAAATCGGCGGTCACAACGGTTTCGTGACCGCGATTGGGTTCCATCCGGATCGATTCCTCGGTTTTAGCGCCGATTCCTGGGGGCAACTGCGCGCCTGGCCGTATTTGGCCGAAAATCCGCAGCCTTACTGGGCGATTCCCGAGGCTCACGACGGCTGGGTTCGTGATTTGGACGTGAGCGCCAACGGCGAGTGGATCGTCACCTGCGGACGCGATGAAACAGTGCGAATTTTCTCCACCACCGATGGCCGGCAGGCCGCTGAGTTCACCGGCCATGCCGAAGACGTTTTTTGCGTGGCGGCGCATCCGGACAACCGGCGCGCGGTTTCCGCGGATCTGAAAGGGCGCGTTTTCGAGTGGGAAATCGCCACCGGCCGGAAATTGCGCGAATTCGACGCCACGGAGTTTCACCTGCTGCATCGCCTGCAAGACATCGCCGGCGTTCGCAAGCTCAGTTTTGAGCACGGCGGCAAAACCTTGCTCGTGGCCGGCGGAATTCCCAGCGGAGGCGCCAACGTGCGCGGGCGCCCCCACGTAAAAATGTTCGATTTCGCCAGCGGAGAGGTTCTTCACCAAGTGGTGTTGGGAGACGAGAACAAGGACGTTTTCGCCCACGATGTCGCCCTTCATCCGGACGGCTACCTCATCGCCGTAACCACGGGTCAACCCGGCCAGGGCAACGTGATTTTGCATCGTCCCGGCGACGAAGAGCCCATTTTCAAGTCCAACAAGGGCACGGTAAACTGCCACGGCCTGAGTTTGGCGCCGGACGCGGCCAGTTTCGTGGTTTCCGCGACCAACAGCGGTTCCAACGGCAACGGAAGGCGGCTGAAGGACGGCAAATATTTGGGCAATCACTCGCCGCTGCACGTGTTTTCGCTTGAGGCAGGGTGAGGGGCGAAAACTGGCAGACCCTCAACGTTGATATGGCTCAGAAAGATAATACCAGATGGACGATCCTCTAATCCCCGTCGCGGTCGGCGTTGCTGTAGCACTCGGCATTTACTTGTTCCTCCGGTGGCGAGGAGCGTCGCCGTCATCCGATACAATGCCTGATGATGAAGGGGGCTTAAATTTGGCGATACTCCTGCCTCAGCCGTTTGAATTCTCGGAGCGGACCTTTCGCTCGACGCTTTCGGATGCGCTTGGAGGCGATTATTCTTCGGACGATGACGAACATTTTATCACTCCGGTCATCGAGTCGGCACAATATCTGGTGAAGGGAGACGAGACGATGTTCATCTTTCACAGTCGAGCCGATCCATACTTTCCTGACAATGAAGCCGTGGCAGCAACCATTGAGGGCGACGATGAATTGGCTTCAGCGATTCGAGCGCATTCGGCGTGGATTTCGTTTGATTGCCTCGACAGTGAGAAGTCCGAGAAGGAGCTATACAACATGATGGGGAGCGTGCTCTCACGTCTAGCGCCCGAGAACGCATCCGCGCTCTTCTTTCCGGATCGTGGAACGCTGATCAAGTTTGACGAGAGCCGCCGTAAACAATTGGCGGGCGGGAACGCTTTGGCAGACCTCGGATTCGATGATGATGGCACCGAGACCAACTAGCCAAATCGGGTAGGCCGGGGGTTTGAACCCGCCCACGACCGACCGGACGCACCCCCCACACCACCGGTCGTACGGCCGTATCCGGCGGTTCCGATCCGTCATGCTTTAGCTGACTTTCCTTTCTTGCCTGGCGGCTTTTTGGGACCATCAGGGTAGCGAATGGAGATCCATTGTTTTCTATCGATGGCACTTGCTGCTCGGCCAGCCACGTATTACACATCGCGCGTTGCACGATGCTGTTGCCACTCATCCGCCACGGGCCTTTCCTGCTCCTACTCGCCAGATGAACTTCGTCTCGCTTGGTCCCCAATCTCAACAGATTGCGGCGACGCGTCCGCGGTCGTCCCCATTGTTTCCAACAGTACCCGGAGCGGAGGGAGAGATCCAGAAGTGAGAAAACCGGAAGTCGTCACCCCGGTGATCCAGAATTGTCATAATCGACCCTGCCCACCACCAAGCCATTTTGCATGATTTATGTTGTGCGAAGTTATATCCAGGGAACAAAACGTTCCGAATATTCGCGGCTTGGCGCAATTCTAACCGGTTTGACCGGAAATCCCGATCTCATGGACACCGACTCTCCAACTCAACTCGCCCGCCGGCCAATTCCGGCTTCCAAGGATTTGCGCCAAGCCGATAGCGCGGAAATTCGTGCGCTTGCCCGCGAAATTGTCACTCACAGCCCCGGTTTGACCCAGCTTTTACTGGCTGTGGCGCGCAAGCCGAATTTTTCCGGATCAAACTGATCCCGCGCCTGATTGCAGCAAGCCCGATTGCGTCACCGCCAAATGCGAAAGCTGCAGGTCCAAGCTGCGCGCAAAACAATCGACCGCTTCCGCATTTTGCTCGGTGCAGGATTGAACCAGCGCCAAGCTGGAATACAGCAGGCTTAGCGGCCAACGCGCGGTGATTTCCATTTTTTCCTGATGTGAGAT
Organism: Verrucomicrobiales bacterium; assembly: GCA_965224535.1. Lineage (GTDB taxonomy): Bacteria > Verrucomicrobiota > Verrucomicrobiia > Verrucomicrobiales > DEV007 > JBCDHN01. The sequence continues at coordinate 163,272 of CBDCZR010000016.1, read as the reverse complement.
GGCGGCCTGATACCACTCCCGCGCCGTGTCGTATTCGCCGTGCTGCGTGTAGACGGTCGCCAAGGTAACCTCCAGCTCAATCAGTTCCGTGGGCGAATCGACTTCTTGCGCGAAACGGTAGGCCTCCAGGAGGTGGTTGACCGCGGCGTTGGACTCTTCCTTGCGGAAAGCGATGTTGGCGAGCTGCTTGAAGAGCCGCATGTTGTCCTCCGGCGCGGGTTCCGAGCACGCCTCCAGCGCAGCCACCGCTTCCAGCACGATTTCCAGCGCATTGTCGTAAAGCCCGGCCTGGCTGTAGACGCCTCCCAGTTCCGACCGAAGCTGGGCCAGTCGAACGGCGTCCACCGTGCAGGCCTCCTCGTAAAGGTTCAGCGCTTTCACGTAGTGCCCCTCGGAAGCCTCGATATCGCCCAACAGAAAAGCCAGCATGCCGCGAGCCGCCTTGATCCTAACCTGTTGCTCGCTCAGCGAAATGCTGGCGCCAGTGTCCACGACTGCTTGCGCGCGATCCAGCGCCTCACCGGCTTTTTCGTAGTCGCCGCACTGCTGAAGGTTGGCCACGTGCGCCAGGTAAAGCTCGATCAAACCTACCGGGTTGGAGCCGGAATTCCGAGCCGCAATTTGCAGGGCGCGCTCGAATTCCTGGGCCGCGGTCGCGTGATCGCCGTGCCGGGCGGCGCGTTCCGCTTTGAGCCGCAGACTTTCGACCTGATCGGGAATCACATCGGCGGTTTTCCCGATTTCGCGCGGCTGCAACCTTTTGCCGTTGTTCCCCTCCTCGATGTCCTTGAGGATTTTGTCGAAAATTCGGCTACGATGTTCGCGGTCCAGCATTTGAGGGGGAAAGGTAGGGAGAGAATGCCAGATTTTTGGGGAAAATTCAACGCGGGCGTAGCAGATTGGCAGTTTCCGCCAAGAATCGCCCGGTTAGATGGCGGCAACGATGCGAAAAATTCAATGGACGGGAAATCGGCTGAAATTGAGGCGTATGGCCGAGAAAGTCAACGAATGTTAGGAATCTGAGGCATCTGGCCCCATTGCGTTTCCCGTTTGACCGAGCCCGGAGGTGCGGGTTAGGACCACGAGCATGAGATCCCAGGTTTTTGCCTACATCCTCATTTTGCTGGCCGTTTCTGCGGGTGCCGAGCCGCTCAAGCCGAACATCGTGCTCATTTTCGTGGATGACCTGGGCTACGGCGACCTGGGTTGCTACGGCAACGCCGCGATCCGCACCCCGAACCTCGACAAACTGGCCGCCGAAGGCCAGCGCTGGACCAGTTTTTACGCTTCGGGATCCACCTGCGTTCCCAGTCGAACCGGCCTGATGAGCGGACGACATCCCAACCTGCTGGGCGGCGAAAAGTTAGCGAAATCCTCCGCCGACCTCATGCCGGCGATGCTGAAGCGTGCCGGTTACGCCACCGCGATCCTGGGCAAGTGGCACCTGGCCGGTTACCCGGCGGATTTTACGAAGAGCCCCATGCATCCGCTGGAATGCGGGTTCGACTTCCACTTCGGCACGCCGGGGAGCAACGACGTCCCCGCGCCCGAGGGAAAACGCCAAAACCGCGAGCTGTTCGACACCTGCGACAAGTTCACCTTCCAGGTACCGCTCATTCGCGGCCGCGAAGTGTTCGAGTTTCCGGCGAATCAGGAGCTGTTCACCCAGCGCTACACGGAGGAGGCCGTGAACTGGATCGCGGCGAACAAGGAGCATCGCTTTTTCCTCTACCTGGCCCACAACATGCCGCACGCCCCGGTGTTCGCTTCGCCGGCGTTTCAGGGCAAGAGCGCCGGCGGCCGTTACGGTGACGTCATCGAGGAAATCGACTGGTCGGTCGGCCGGGTGATGCAGGCGCTGAACGATGCCGGTGTCGAAAAAGAGACGCTCGTGGTGTTTACCAGCGACAACGGCCCGTGGTCGATGTTCGGCCCTCACGGAGGTACTGCCAAACCCTTGCGCGGCGAAAAAGGCACCTCCTGGGAGGGCGGATTCCGCGTTCCGGGCATTTTTCGCTGGCTGGGCGTCATTTCTCCGGGCGAAGTCGATGGCATGGCGGCGAATCTGGACCTCTACGCCACGTTTGCGGCGTTGGCAGGCGGAACGGAGCCTTCGCCAAAGCCCGGATGGCGCTCCCGGGATTTGTCCGGCGTCTTGCTACGCGGCGAACCGTCCCCGCGGCAAAGTTGGCTCTTCGGCAACAGCGCGTTTCGCTCCGGCCGCTACAAAATCCACCTCGCGACGAAGGTGCGCTCCTCCAATCCGGACACCCGCAAGCGCGAGCCCACGGTCCAACACGACCCGCCGCTGCTCTTCGACCTGGAAGCCGATTTGAGCGAGAAAACCAACCTGGCCGCGGAAAAGCCGGAGGTGGTGTCGCGCTTGCTGGAGGAAATGAAGGCGTTTCGCCAGTGATCAAACAAGAGAGCGTTCGGAAAATGGGGCGAGGTCCGGAACGGCGTTGCCGTTCTTAAACCTTCTTGCCCTTCTTCTTCAAAGCCGCAGCTTGGCTGAGAAACTCCGTGATTTCCTCTTCAGACATTGAGCCGAGCGCCGACAGCATTGTGCTTGGATTATTGGTTAGAATCTGAGGGTGCTTTTCCAGAATCTGTGGGTGCTTTTCCAGAATCTGTGGGTGCTTTTCCAGAATCTCCGGGTGTTCGAGCAGAGTCTCCTCAGCGTCCTCAAGTTTCCAGCGTTTGATGTAGTCTTCGACGGTTGCGGCCATGGCGATTCCTTTCAGATGATAGTGCTTGATGAGTCGGTGCATGATATTCGCATTGGTGTGCTCGTTCCAGTCAAAGTGTCTGATTCCGTATTCCACCTGCTTGGGTTTGCCGCTGATGAGATGCCAGATGGCGTTGCGCGGAATTTTCCTGGTCTGCCACGGCACGATCACCGTCACCACGCGTCCCGGCAGCGCCAAACCGTAAATCCCGGGCAATTGTGCCTTCAAATGCCCGCGGATGCCCGGAGTGCTGGGTTTGTGGCGACAAACCGCGTAGAGACTCACCTCCTTTCGGCTCGCCTTCCAAATCGGCTTGCCTCCGGGGTCCTGCTTGGCGCGGATTTTGCGAAACAACACGCTGTAGCCGATCAGTTCCTCCAGCGCATCGGCGTCGAACGGTTCGTCGAACTTGATGCTGCACGGATTAAAGCGGTTCAGGTTCTGGAATCCGTCGGGCGCCTTTTTCAGCGCTTTGGCAGAGGGCTTGCGTTCGCCCTGAATGAGGTCGATCGAAGCGTCCACAATTTGCTGATGGGTTACATCGAGTTCCGGCAGCACATCGAAGGAAAACTCATCCAATTCTTCCTTGAGCAAAGGCGCCACGATCTGGTGCCATTGCATGATTGGTGGTTCGTCGTTGCCAGCAGCCATGGGCGGACAACGTGGCATAGGAACACGCGATTGCATCAATACCGTGGCCTTGTCTCGCTTGAACTACACGACTGCAACCACGGCTATTCAAGTTACCGGCCCGTTCGCAGTAAACGGCTGGCATCCCGGTTTCCGCTTGCCAACTCCGGCCTCACCGGCTTTAACTCATCGCCAGAATAGTGAGGCCTCGCATCTTCATCTCCACCGTCAGCGCGGAGTTCGCCAGCACCCGCCAACTCATCGCCAACATCCTCACCCGGCTGGGCTACGATCCCGTCTGGCAGGACATCTTCGGCACGGAACCGGGCGACCTGCGCCAGGTGCTGCGCGATAAGATCGATTCCTGCCAGGGGCTCATCCACCTCGCCGGCCATGCCTACGGATTCGAGCCGCCCGAGCCGGATCCCGGGTTCGGCCGCTGCTCCTACACCCAGTTCGAGCTCCTCTACGCCCAAAAGCAGGGCAAAAAGACCTGGCTCATCTTCCCCGGCGACGACTGCGAGCGCGATACGCCGCTCCACCAACTGGACCTGCCGGAACAGCCTCAAGGAGAGGCGACACTCCTGTCGCCCGCAGAGCCCGGGGCCGACGGCGACGCCCGCGACAAGAGTGTCGCGGCTCCTTGGGCCCTCCAGCACCAGCAAGAGCGCCGCCAGCTTCAGGCCGCCTACCGGGCCCGGCTCGAAGCCTCCTCCCACCTGCGCCACACCGTCAACTCCACCACCGAGTTGGAGAACGCCGTGCTGAAGCTGAGGGATGACTCCGAGGAACTGCGCCGCGAGTTTCGCGATTGGCAGGCGCACCTGGAAGCCGGCCAACAACGGCTCGAAACCGGCCAGGAGACCATCCAATCCGGCCAAAAGCGCCAATCCGGCGTCTTGCGCTGGGTCCTTGGCGGCCTGGTGCTGCTTCTCTTCTTGGGCTCCGGCGCCTTCTTTTACCTGAAGCACCAGAGCGAACAAGGCATCGCCGATATCCAGGCCGGCCAGACCGTCGATGCCGCCGACATCGAGGCCCGCATCCTGCAGGCCGCCGACCTCACCCGCCAAACCGCCCTCCAAGCCGCCGCCAAACTGCCGTCCCCGGCCGACCAGGCCCGCGCCAGCGCCGCTGCCGAGTCCGAATTCGAGGCCACCCGGGCCCGCGCCGCGCAGATGTCGCGCGAATACGCCCGGCTCATGGGCGATTCCTCCCGTGCCGCCACCCTGGCCCGGGAAATGACCGCCATCCTGGCCGACAAAACCGAGAACGGCGGCGTCGGCCCCGCCCTGGACCACTACGAAGCCGCCCGCGACCGCATCCGCGCCCAGCGCCACCAGGCTCACCTGGCCGAAACCGCGCGCCGCGCCGAATACGAGGCGGACCTGCGCGCCAGCCTCCGGGCCGATCTCACGGCCGCCGGCCTCTACACGTCCCAAGGCCGCCATTCCGAGGCCCGCGCCGCCTATCGCGAGGTGCTGGACTTGCAGCCAGACTGGCCGGAAGCCCTGGCCGACTACCTCTGGTTCCTCTTCGACCGCACTGTGTTTGAGAAGACCCACGGTTCCCTGGCCCGGGCCGTGGAATTGGCGCAGGAGGCCTTGCCCCTGGCCCGGCGCCTTCAGGCTTTGCCGGAGGAAGCGGCGCACGATGGTGATGGAAAAAGTGATGGTGACGAAGACGATCCTTTCCGCGCCCGCCGCGCTGTCAGCGCCACCTTCGCCCAACTGGGCGACGTCCTGGTCATACGCGGCCAGCCGGGGGATCGCGACGCGGCCTTGGGCCATTACGAGGAGGCGTTGGAAATGAACCGCCAGTTGCACCGCGCCAACCCGGAGAGCGGGGCGGCGGCGCGGGATGTGTCGGTCTCGCTCAACAAGCTGGGCGACTTCTTGCGCGCTCGCAACCAGCCGGGCGATGCCGAGGCGGCCTTGGGCCATTACGAGGAGAGCCTGGAGATGCGCCGCCAGTTGCACCGCGCCAACCCGGAGAGCGGGCAGGCGGCGCGGGATGTGTCGGTCTCGCTCGATAGCCTGGGCGACTTCTTGCGCGCCCGCGGCCAGCCGGGCGATGCCGAGGCGGCCTTGGGCCATTACGAGGCGAGTCTGGAGATGCGCCGCCAGTTGCACCGCGCCAACCCGGAGAGCGGGCAGGCGGCGCGGGATGTGTCGGTCTCGCTCGATAGCCTGGGCGACTTTTTGAGTGACCGCAACCAGCCGGGCAATGCCGTGGCAGCCTTGGGCCATTACGAGGAGAGCCTGGAGATTCGCCGCCAGTTGCACCGCGCCAACCCGGAGAGCGGGGTGGCGGCGCGGGATGTGTCGATCTCGCTCAACAGGCTGGGCGATTTCTTGCGCGCCCGCGGCCAGCCGGGTGATGACGAGGCGGCCTTGGGCCACTACCAGGCGAGTCTGGAGATTCGCCGCCAGTTGCACCGCGCCAACCCGGAGAGCGGGGTGGCGGCGCGGGATGTGTCGGTCTCGCTCGACAAGCTGGGCGACTTCTTGAGCGCCCGCGGCCAGCCGGGCGATGCCGAGGCGGCCTTGGGCCAATACGAGGAGAGCCTGGAGATTCGCCGCCAGTTGCAGCGCGCCAACCCGGAGAGCGGGCAGGCGGCACGGGATGTGTCGGTCTCGTTGGTGCGGATGTACTCGATCTACCGGGATATGGGCAAGCCGGAGGAGGAAGCGCTGGCCTATCTCAAGGAGTGCTTCGAGATCCTGGACAGCTTCGCCCGGGAAGGCCGGCCGATGGATGCGCAAATGCGCCAGGTGCATGAGATGCTGAAGGGCCTGTTTGGCCAGTAAACGGGCGGATTAGGCAATCCACCCTACGGCTTCGTTTCAAGGAGCCGCGACACTCTTGTCGCGCGTAGAATGGATTGCCCAATCCGTTCGAAATCGACGCGTTTGCACGGGCAAAAGGCTTGGGGCTTCGCGGGCGACAGGAGTGTCGCCTCTCCTTGAGGCCCGCACGCCGCATTCCGCACTTCAACGGGCGGATTAGGCAATCCACCCTACGGGCGACAGGAGTGTCGCCTCTCCTTGAGGCCCGCCACGCCGCATTCCGCACTTCAACGGGCGGATTAGGTAATCCACCCTACGGGCGACAGGAGTGTCGCCTCTCCTTGAGGCCCGCACGCCGCACTCCGCACTTCAACGGGCGGATTGGGCAATCCACCCTACGGCTTCCGGATTTTCCTTGACACACCCTAACATGTATCCCATAATCCCGCCCATGACTGCGTTTCGATACCAGGTTGCTCCCAAGGCCAAGGGCGGTTTTACCACTCGCGCTGATCTCGGCTCCCGCGTGAATGAGGCCACCATCGTCAATGACCTCGTCCGAAAAACCGGCGTGGAACGCGAGCAATGCCAGAAGGTTGCCGCGGCACTGTTCGAGACCATCCTGGAGCGCGGCGGCCGAAACGAGCGCTCCGAGACGCTGTTCGACGCCATCAAGTTTCAGCCCGTATCCGGCGGCAGCACGGAATCGCCCGTCCATTTCACGAATGCCACCGAGATCAACGCCGGGGTGTCCGTAACCTTCACGCGCAAGGCGCTGGAGAGTTGGCGAAAAACGCTCAACATCGAGCGCACCGCGGAGGTGGGCCTGGTGACGCCCATCATCTCCACCATCGTCAGCGAGGAAAATGGCGAGGAAAACCGCTTTAAGCCCGGCACGCTGATCCGGCTGCGGGGCAGCAACCTGCGCTTTGACAAAAACGATGAGAGCCAGGGCGTGTTTTTCATCCCGGCGGCCGGGGACGAGGTCCGGGCCGCGGTCTATGGTCCGCTGGAACCGTCTGAGGCCGTGGTTTTAGTGCCCGACAGCCTGACCGGCCCGCTCACCGTGCGCATCGCCAGCTTTATCAACAGCAGCGTGCGCAGCTACGAGTACACCAACGAAATCATCCCGATTTCCTGATTTAACCGGGAAGCGGCGGGAATTTTACCCCGTGGGTTATCCCGGCAAACCGGCCGGGGCCTCGCCCGGAAGGCGTCGGGGCCGGGACCCGAACCGCGCGGGGTTGGAACGCGTGCCTCATGGGCGCTGGCGACGAGGTGGACGGGTTCGGGCGTGCAGATAGCCTGGGTTGGGCGTCGAGCCGGCTGAGGCGTGCACCTTGAGTGAGCGGGATCGTTGGCCGAAGCGGCTCAGGTTAGATGCGCCAGGCCCGTAAGATCGCCCGCCGCACCCACGGGGTAAGCGGGAATAGGGCGTTATGTCGGCGTCGAAACCGGTTGGGGTCGGCTGCCGAGCCCTGTGGGTTTTGCTTTTAAATATGGAATATATGGAACAAGGGGAAAGTATGAGCAAACAGAGAAGAATGGGTCATCACTCAGGTCCAATCCCAAGGGTTCCGCGCACCCTCAAATCCAAAATCTCGGGTACGCAGTTGAGTGATTACAATTTCCAGCGGCCTCCCCTGCGGGTTTATCCCGCGGGAAGGCAAAGATTTGCGGCTAGAGACATAGCGAAACAAACGCCCCCCGTCAGCTTGCTGGCGGGAGCGGAAGATTCGTGGCTATGGGACCAGAGCGGGCAATCTTGGCTTCCTGTCGGCAAGCCGGCCGGGGGCCGGGAATCTTGCGCTTGTACTAGCGGCTAATCTTTGCGCCCACCGAGATGAACTCGGTGGGGCGCCTTTGAAACTTCCCAAATTGTAATCACTTGGCTGAAGTGCATACCCGGGTCTCCCCTGCGGGTTTATCCCGCGGGAAGGCAAAGATTAGCGGCTAGAGAGAAAGCCGAAACAAACGCCCCCCGTCAGCTTGCTGGCGGGAGCGGAAGATTCGTGGCTATGGGCCTCTCATTGCCCTCAATCTTTATATCAGCCATGGGCAAACGTCCGCATGCGCGAGCGGACGCCGGGACCACGGGGCTTGCGTCCGGCGCTGATTTTGGCTTTGGTAGGCCATGTTTTCCCCGCAAACCCAATCCCGATTCACCGCGCAACTCGCCGAAATCGAGCAATCCGGCCTCACCAAGCACGAGCGGGTGCTGAATTCCGCCCAGAGCCGGGAAATTCTGGCCGGAGGGGCGAAAAGCGCCGGCGGCCCGGTTTTGAACCTCTGCGCCAACAACTACCTGGGCTTCGCCAATCACCCGAAAATCGTCGATGCCGCCAAAACGGCCCTGGATGAATGGGGCTTCGGGATGGCGTCCGTTCGCTTCATTTGCGGCACGCAGGCGATCCACAAGGAGCTGGAGCAACGCGTGGCCGATTTCCTGCAGATGGACGACGCCATTCTCTACTCCTCCTGCTTCGACGCCAACGGCGGGTTGTTCGAGACGCTGCTGGGCCCGGACGACGCCGTGATCAGCGATAGCCTCAATCACGCCAGCATCATCGACGGCATTCGCCTCTGCAAGGCGCGCCGGTTCCGCTACGCCAACCGGGATTTGGCCGAATTGGAGGTTCGGCTGACCGAGGCGCGCGATGCGGGGGCCAAAACGACGCTCATTGCCACTGACGGCGTGTTTTCCATGGACGGCCACATCGCGCCGCTGCCGGAAATCTGCGATTTGGCGGAAAAATTCGGCGCACTCGTCATGGTCGACGACAGCCACGCGACCGGCTTTTTCGGCCCCGGCGGTCGCGGAACACCGGCTTTTCACGGGGTGACGGACCGGATCGACATCCTAACCAGCACGCTGGGCAAGGCGCTGGGCGGCGCATCCGGGGGTTTCACCGCGGCGCGCCGGGAAATCGTGGATTTGTTGCGCCAACGCAGCCGGCCCTACCTGTTTTCCAACTCCGTGGCCCCGGCAATCGTCGCCGCAACACTCGCCGCGCTGGACATCGTGGATTCGACCGAAGGCGAGACGCTCCGCAGCCGGTTGCAAGCCAACACCCGCCTCTTTCGCGACGGCATGACCGACGCCGGCTTCGAAATCGCGCCCGGCGAGCATCCCATCACCCCGGTGATGCTCGGCGATGCCGCCAAAGCCGCGAAAATGGCCGATGCGCTGTTGGAACGCGGCATCTACGTCATCGCCTTCTCCTTTCCGGTCGTTCCGGAGGGCAAAGCGCGGATTCGCGTGCAAGTCTCCGCCGCTCACACCGAGGAAGACCTGCAAAAAGCAGTCGGGGCGTTCAAAAACGTCGGCTAGCGAGGTTCCCAGTTGCTCCAACGCGCATTCGGCCCAATTTTGTAAGCATGTCGGGCTTCAATACGTTGATTGAGGATTGTTGGCCTTTGCTTCTATTTGCCCGGCGGGATTTGTGTGTAAAGAACTAAAGGACAGGGCCAGCCGGGGTAGAGCGAATGGCGCCTTAGTGATCCACCAGTTTCACAGCGAAATTGCAGTTGCGCAGGACGCGATGCGGTCCCATAGGACTGGTAGAAGCAAGGCGAGCCTCAAAAAGCTATGCAAATTCTCCGAACTCTAGCGTTGGCCCTGTTCGTTCAGGTTACAGTCCTTTCCTCTTGCACCACCGTGGACCAATCATCCGGTCATCAGCGCATTCCCGACATAAGTGGTGTCTGGTCGAACGAGGGGGATGTTGCCGCGAAATCTGATACCATCATCGATATCGAGCAAAAGGGAGATCGTTTTGACGGCACCTTGAGGCATAGCCAATATCGTCAACCGGGAAGAAATGACCACCATTTGCTGTATAGCACGGGACTGGCCAGCATTACTGATGGTTCGTTCGCTCGTGGGCATGGGATTTTTCGAATCTATTCTCCGCGTGGAACGATGATTGGCACTGGCAGAATAATTCCCAAGGGCCGCTCCATGAGAATCAGCATCTCGATCTCTGGGCAGCCCGTGCATCATGGAGTTCTCTGGACGATTCCCGATCGCTACTGATAACGGATTGGATTGCCAATTTGCCGGTTTTTGGAAATCCGGGCCGCGTTTTGGCGTCAAATCCAGAAAATCACGAATGGCACAGCAGCAGCCCAAGCCGCCCCAATCCGCCAGAAAGTGCTCGGTACAAGATTTGAACTTGTGACCCCCTGCGTGTGAAGCAGGTGCTCTACCGCTGAGCTAACCGAGCCAAAAATCCGGCAACCGGCTCAAAACCTAACCGAAATCCGCCAACGCGCAACTTCCTTCCTTCACGCCGCTTTCTTCTTCGGCTTGGGCGGAGCTTTGCGCTTTTTGCGCCGGCTACTTTCCGGATCCTCCGCCGGCAGCCTATATTTCGCGCGCAAGCGCTCCAATTCCGCGTTCATCGCCTTGACCTTCGCGGCGTACTCCGGGTTGGCGTACTCATTCTTCAGCTCATTGGGGTCCTTGCTCAGATCAAACAATTCCCACTCTCCTTTTTCGTAATAGTTGATCAATTTCATCTCGCCATCGGTAACGCCATAGTGCCGCGCCACACTATGCGCGCCCGGAAACTCGTAGTAGTGATAATAAAACGTCTTGCGCCAGTCAGCCGGCGTTTTCCCTCGAAAAATCGGGACCAAACTGCTTCCCTGCATATCACCCGGAATCGGCGCGCCTGCTAGATCCAGAAAAGTCTGCGCAAAGTCCAAATTCGACACAATATCGGTGTTTCTCGTTCCCGCTTTTACCACACCCGGCCAACGCACCAGCAACGGCGTCTTCAACGATTCCTCATACATCCAGCGCTTATCAAACCAGCCGTGCTCGCCCAAATACCAGCCCTGATCCGAGGAATAGATCACCACCGTATTCTCCGCCAATCCCGCCGAATCCAGATAACCCAGAATTTCGCCAATCCCATCGTCCACTGACCTCACGCACCGCATATAATCCTTCACATACCGCTGATACTTCCACTTGATCACCTGCTCCGGCGTCATTTTATCGCGCTTCGCCAAATACGCCGCGTTTTTCGGCTCATAAGCCGCATTCCACGCCGCCAACTGCTCCGGCGTAAAATTCCGGGGCGGATTTAGCTTCAAATCGTTATCGTTCAGATGCCGCGAAATCGTCATCGTCTGCTCCGCGGCCGGTGAAGCGCGATTTTCGTAATTATCCCAAAGCGTCTCCGGCTCGGGAATCTCCACATCATCTAGCCACGTTAGATACTTCGGCCCCGGCTGCCAATTGCGATGCGGCGCCTTGTGTTGATACATCAACATGAACGGTTTGTCCGCCGAGCGCTGATTTTTTAACCAAGCTAGCGCCTTTTCCGTAATGATATCCGTGGTATATCCGGTGTGACTTCGCGAAACGGGATTCCCATCCTCTCCCGCGGTAATCATCGGCGGATTATAGTAAGGCCCTTGGCCCTTAAGCACATCGTAATAATCATAGCCCTGCGGCGTGCTGGACAAGTGCCATTTCCCGACCACCGCCGTCTCATAGCCCGCTTTTTGCAACAGCTTCGGAAACGTTTGCTGATCGCCGTTAAAGCGTTGCCCATTGGTCATGAACCCATTGATATGGCTGTATTTGCCCGTTTGGATCACCGCCCGGCTCGGGCCGCAAATCCCATTGGTCACATAGCAGCGCTCGAACAGCATCCCCTCCCGCGCAATGCGGTCCATATTCGGCGTCGTCATCCGCGAAGGATCGTAGGCGCTCAAAGCCTGCTGGCAGTGGTCGTCAGTGAAGATAAAGACGATGTTCGGGCGATTTTGGGCGGCAGCGAGCGATATCGCGGCCAAAAACAGAGCGATGGCAAGTTTCATGCGCCCACCCATGCATAGTCTGGCAGTGCGCGCAACTAGCGATTGCCGTCGGTGACGAAGTGGTCACCCAGAGCGCCGTGGCTAACTTTCAGGCCTGAACGAAAGTGCATCTTTCATCTCAAGATCACTCGGCACCCCAAACTCCATCCTTTTTTGGGTGAATCCGTCCAAGGTGAGAGGGCCGAAGACCGCTGGTAGGCTTGTGTCGATGATCCAATAATCGAAAACTCCGGGATCCGGCTCCTGGAGACCGTTCTCATCTTTAAGCGTCAACCCCTGGCGTTTGGCAATAATGAAACGGCTGTCATGTCCGCATTCGACCACCATTGACGGAATCTCACCCCTGGCGGTAGACCCAGAATCTCCCGAAATCGTGACTTGATACGCCGACGTTCTCCAAAGTGCGTAACCGCCTGTGAGAGGACCTTCAAAGTCCTTTAATCCCCAACAGCCAAGGGCAAGCAAGGATAGTGGAATTATCAGAAGCAGTTGACGTAGGTTCGTGGGTTTTTGCGCCATATTTTTATCGGCGTTGGCTTCACGGCTGTTCATAGGTTGCATAGAAGGCCGGCAACAAGTAAACCTCATTCTCCTTGATTAGGCGAGGCAGTTGGCGAGGGTGGAAATGTCGTCGCAAACAATGGTGGCCGCATCACAAACTGGGTATCGCGCGCTGGGAATGAAGATGGTTTGAAGGCCCGCGGATGATGCGCCTACAATGTCCACTGACGGATTATCACCCACGTAGACGGCTTCGGCTGGCTCTACGCCCAACTCTTCGCAGCCAAGTCGAAATATTTTCGGGTCCGGCTTTCGAAGCCCTACTGCGGCGGACACAATAATAGAGTCAAATGTGACAGGAAGACGGAGCCCTCGAAGATTTCTCTCTTGAAATGGACTAGGGCCGTTTGAAATGACGCCGAGCCGATACCGGCCACGCAATGCCTTCAACGCGGAAGGCACGCCAACCGCTGCTTTCGAGAATGCGCAGAAGCAATTCGTGTAAACTGAGAGAAGTTCCTCCACCGTCCAATCGACTAGATCAAATTCGGCAACCAAACTCGCGTAGACGCGATCTTTCCAAACCGCGCCATTCTCATCTAGTTCAATAAAGCGATCGATGAACTTGCGGCGGTTATCGACATACGGACGAAGCATTCCATTCACCTGCCATTCAAGGAATGCACGCAGCGACGAATCTCGATCCAAGAGTGTCTGATCGAGATCAAAGATGACGGCTCTATGGTTGGTCACGTTTTGAGGAAAGGCTTTTTGAAAGTGTGTCGCAGGAGCATGAGAGCGCCGATTGATTGGAATGAGAATCTCTCAAGTTGCCCTGGAAAGTCAACCACAAATGGTTCCCGATTTACCTCCTATGCGTTGTTCTGAGTCGCGTTTGGGTGAATCCAGCGGTATATTCAGCCTCACCCCATTTTTCAAACGCGCCCTAGCGAAGCCATGTTTTGCATTTCCCCAATTAAGCGACTAGCGGACCAAGCAATACTTTGGACATGTCGATCCGCCAAAGGGATACAATATTATGACGGAATTCCGATTGTTCCACGTCTGGGTAGGTCCGATGACTTTACCAATTTGATGAAAGACGCCCTGCGCCTTATTGAAGAATTGGATGAAGGGCGGCTATGAACGTGTAAAAAACAAACGAGGTGGTTGAGTGACGGCTCCCATCACGCTGGAGCCTACAGCGGAATGCATCTTGATTGGGTAAAAGTCACAATCGTAGATTTCGAATTCAATATTGAGAACGGCAATGAATTGTGGCACACAGGATATTACGTAATCACAAAGCTTTGTCGGATAATCCAACGGTTACGGAAAAAGGCGCGCGAAACAAGCCGAAGGTTAGGTCCGGGGATATCGGTTGTTGCACACTCCCTACCTCTGATGCTGACCCTGGTGTTACCTCTCGGGCCAGATGTGATGAGGCAATATAGCCGGCCATCACGCCTACATTTATTTGCTTTTGTCAAGAATATGGGCTGGTTTTTAAGGTTGGGATTGCTGATTTCTCAAAGCCACACATTCCGGGGATGATTTTGCGCGTTGTCGCGCAGCGATGAATTATGTTTGCCTAGAACACAGGACAGAACAAAATAGAACGGTCGGCAGGGTGTCTCCGGCCGTTCATTGGGGCCTCAATATTCCTGTCTATTTCCCTATTTTCGCCTATTTTTCAATCCTTTTTTTGTTACTGCACGACGCGGCTGATGGGGGGGGGCGCTCCAGTCGCTTTGCCCGGCTGCGCCTACGGCGGCGACGCGGAACCAATAGCGCCAGCCGCTATCGAGTTCTTTTACCGTAAAGCTGGAGCGGGTGGGTATGTCGCACAGGGTCCATTCCGCGGTGCCGTCTTGCAGGTTGCGGGCCATTTCCACGGCGTAGCTTTTTGGGTGCTTGACCGGTTTACACTTCACAGGTCAATGGAGCACTCCGATTTTGAGGAGGCGTCCAGGTTTGCCCGGGTGTTGACGGGATGAGGTTTGCCGCCGGGCTTGTTGCAGAGCTTGAATCCCGCGCTTTGGATGGCTTCGGGGTTGCTGTTGGTGCGTTCTACATACATAGCTTCGTCACCATTTCTGTCTTCCAACTCTTTGCGCAGCTTTTGGACTTTGCGGGTGGCGGCGTCGGCTTCGTTGCGCAGTTGTTCGGCCAGGATGATTTGGTCGCGCAGGCCTTTGGCTCCGCGCTTGAGAACTTCCACCCCGGGTCGGGTTGAGGGTAGTACCTGTTGTCCGCCATGGATTTGGCGATGAGTTCAGAGACTTCCGCAACGGCGAGGTTGGAGAGTTTTGCGGAAGCTGAGTCGAGGCCCCTGCCCTACCCAATGAAACAAGAGAAAAATTGATGACGCCCACACTAGCCTTCATGAATAAGGCAGGCCAGCTTCCTTCGATTCCGCCTGACAGGTTGCATTCGCGCGGGTTTCGTGCGTCCACTGCGGCATGGAAAAATCCTTCCAAAATCGCCACCTTGGCGCCGATGCGGACGTTTGCGCGGAGATGGCTCGCGAAATTGGCTACGATTCGCTGGATGCGCTGGTCGATGCCGCGGTTCCGGCGCAAATTCGACGCAAGGCAGAGTTGGAGCTTCCCGATCCGTTGGGTGAGGCGGAGGCGTTAGGCCGGATTCGCGAGATCGTGGGCGAAAATCGGGTGCGGCGCAGTTTGATCGGCCAGGGCTATTCCGATTGCGTCACGCCGCCGGTCATTTTGCGCAATATCCTGGAAAATCCCGGCTGGTACACGGCTTACACGCCCTACCAGGCGGAAATCAGCCAGGGGCGGCTGGAGGCTTGTCTGAATTTCCAGACGATGGTGGCTGACCTGACGGCGTTACCCGTGGCCAACGCGTCGTTGTTGGATGAAGCTACCGCCGCGGCGGAGGCAATGACCATGTGCGCGGGAATGCGGCCGAAGGCGCGGAAGTTTTTCGCCAGCGAGCGTTGTCATCCGCAAACGCTCGCCGTTTTGCAGACGCGGGCCGAGCCGCTGGGTTTTGAGCTGGAAGTCGCCAACCACGCGGATTTTGACTTCTCGCCGGAGTTTTTCGGGGCGCTGGTGCAATACCCGGACACCGATGGCCGCATCCCAGACTACGCCGCGTTGGTGGAAGCCGCGCACGAGGCAAAGGTTCTGGTGGTGGTTGCCACGGATTTGCTGGCCCTAACATTGCTCAAAGCGCCGGGCGAATTCGGTGCGGACATTGCCGTGGGCAATAGCCAACGTTTCGGCGTTCCGTTAGGGTTCGGAGGTCCGCATGCGGCGTTCATGGCGTGCAGCGATGCGTTGAAGCGCAAGCTGCCAGGCCGGTTGGTCGGCATCTCCAAGGACGCGAGCGGAAGGCCGGCGTATCGCCTGAGCCTGCAAACGCGCGAGCAACACATCCGCCGCGACAAGGCGACGAGCAACATCTGCACGGCGCAGGTTTTGCTGGCGGTGGTGGCGTCGATGTATGCGGCTTACCATGGGCCGGCAGGCTTGCGGGCGATCGCGCGGCGGGTTCACGGGTTAACTTGCGCGTTAGCCGACGGTTTGGGCGCGGAGCCGGGTTTTGACACGGTGAAAATCCGAAATCCGAAACTCGAAATCCGAAAAAAGCTGGCCAAGGCGGGTTTCAACATTCGGGAGTTTGAGGACGGGATTGGCATCAGTTTGGACGAAAAATCCACGGAACAGGATGTTCGCGAATTGATCGCTCTGCTGACCGGCAAGGACGAATCGGATTTCGGATTTCGGGTTTCGGATTTCGGGCCTTTGCGCCGCACCTCGGATTTCCTCACCCACCCCGTCTTCAACCGCTATCACACGGAGACCGAGATGATGCGCTACCTGCATCGGCTCGAATCGAAGGATTTGGCGCTGAACACGAGCATGATCCCGCTGGGCAGTTGCACGATGAAACTCAACGCCGCCGCGGAAATGATGCCGCTGAGCTGGCCGGAGGTAAATGGGCTGCATCCCTTTGCGCCGCGGGCTCAGTGGCCTGGTTATGCGCGGCTCATCGGCGAGTTGGAGAGCTGGCTGGCGGCTGCGACCGGTTTTCACGCGGTGTCCCTCCAGCCAAACGCGGGCTCGCAGGGCGAATACGCGGGTTTGCTGGCGATTCGCGCGTTTCACCGGGCTAACGGCCAAGATGAGCGCAACGTCTGCCTCATCCCCACGTCCGCCCATGGCACAAACCCCGCCAGCGCGGTGATGGCGGGGATGAAGGTGATCGCGGTGGCCTGCGATGATGAAGGAAACATCGCGATCGACGACCTGCGCGCCAAGGCCGAGTCTCACTCCGATGCGTTAGCCGCGCTCATGGTCACCTACCCCTCCACGCACGGCGTTTTTGAGGCTGGGATCGTCGAAATTTGCGAAATCGTGCACGAACACGGCGGCCAGGTCTACATGGACGGCGCCAACCTCAACGCGCAGGTCGGGATTTGCTCACCAGCCGAGTTAGGCGCCGACGTTTGCCACCTGAACCTGCACAAGACCTTCTGCATCCCGCACGGCGGCGGCGGCCCGGGCGTAGGGCCAATTGGCGTGGCCAAACACCTCGCGGCTTACCTTCCCGGTCACCCGGAATTCCTCGATCGCGCCGAAGGAGCCGTCAGCGCTGCGCCATTTGGCAGTGCGTCGATTTTGACGATCAGCTGGATGTATGT
The DNA here is from genome assembly GCA_965224535.1 of Verrucomicrobiales bacterium. Classification (GTDB taxonomy): domain Bacteria; phylum Verrucomicrobiota; class Verrucomicrobiia; order Verrucomicrobiales; family DEV007; genus JBCDHN01. The sequence goes on along the minus strand of CBDCZR010000016.1, from coordinate 146,119 downwards.
AGCCATGATGGGCGCCGATGGCCTAACGCAAGCAACGAAGCAAGCCATCCTCAACGCCAACTACATCGCGCATCGGCTTCAGGATCACTTTTCCGTGCTCTACCGCGGCCAAAACGGCCTCGTCGCGCACGAGTGCATCCTGGATTTGCGCCCGTTCAAGGCCGAGACCGGCGTGGATGTGGAAGACGTGGCCAAGCGCCTCATGGACTACGGCTTCCACGCGCCGACCATGAGTTGGCCCGTCCCGGGAACGCTGATGATCGAGCCGACCGAGAGCGAATCGCGCGCGGAACTGGATCGATTTTGCGAGGCAATGATCGCGATTCACGGCGAAATCCAGGCGGCGGCCAAGGAGCCTAACAATCCGCTCAAAAACGCGCCCCACACTGCGGAAAGTTGCCTGGCGGAGGCTTGGGATCGGCCCTACACCCGCGAATCCGCGGCGTACCCGGCTCCTTGGCTGCGCGAGCACAAATACTGGCCGCCGGTGAGCCGGATCGACAACGTTTACGGCGACCGGAATTTGGTTTGCACCTGCCCAAGCGTGGAGGAGATGGAGGGATGAGGGGAGACGAAAAACGTGGCCCGCCGGCGGCAGGAAATCGCCGCGGAGTTGCAGGCTGACGAGGCCAGGATTCAATCTTGGTGTCGTTTTTTTAGTGACTTGCAGAAATTTTCCCTAGCGAACGAATCCAATTTTTTCGCCTCTCGCTCTTTTCGCCGGATTTTGAGCTGATTGTTGGAGATCGGAAACTCCAAAATCACCGAATTTTTGCAAAATCCGCCGTCAGAACCGCTTAGATACGATAAATCTGGAAATTATTTGCCTTGGTGCCACTCCGCTTCTTTGGTGGAGTTTCCGGCGGTGACATCGTCACAGCTGGTTTGTTTCACCACAACCTAGAGGTATGATTTTTCGACGCTCGTTTTCGTTTTCGATCGCGGCGTTTGTCCTCCACCTGTCGGCGGTTTGGGGACTGGCGCAGCAACCTTCCCCGGCTCCGCCAGATTCCGCCATTTCCGTTGATCCAAGCGGAAACATCGTCGTGGCGCCGGAGCGAATCACCATCGATCCGGCGGTTCCCGTTGCGCCAGATCCCGCGCCGGACGCTGATCCGGATTCCAAGCCCATCACCGTGGAGCGCTCGATTTACGTGCCGTTCGAGGATTTGGAAAAAATCTTCGAGGACGACGGCCGGGGCGTGTTTTTGCCCTACCGGGAGTTTTTGGAGCTTTGGAATCAGCTCAACCTGAAGGAGGACGAGGAAGAGGCCAAGCCGCCTACCGACGGAGTTGTGAAATCCGCGACCTACACCGCCGGCGTTGAGGGCGAGGATGATGCGCAGATCGTCGCGATCGACGCAAAATTGGAGGTGGAGTCGTTCAAGGACGACGGCTGGGCCAAGGTGCCGCTGCGCGTTCACGGCATGAGCCTGGCTGAGGCGGAAACGGGCGAGGCGAAGCTGCACCTGGGCGAAAAGGAGCTGGAACTGCTGTTGCCGAAGCCGGGGGTCTACCCGATTGAGCTGAGACAACTGGCCAAGGTGCAGCGCAAGGACGGCGAGCGGCTGGTGAAGCTACAATTTCCCCGCGCGCCGGTTTCGCGCTTCCAAATGACCGTCCCCGGACAGGGCTGGGAGTTCGCGCTCGACGCCGGCATCGCCTACACCGCCCGGCCGGTGGGCGCCGACACGCAACTGGAGTTTTTTTTCAGCAATCGCGACTCCGCGGAAGTGCGCTGGAGCCGGGAAAGCGAGGAAACCCGCCTGGAGCCGCTGATTTTCGTGGATTCCAGCCTCACTTCGCGCGTCATCCCCGGCGCGGTGCAAACTTCCGCGCAGTTGAGCTACCGCATCATGCGCGCGGGGGTGGAGACCTTTGAAATTCAGGTTCCCGCGCCGCACGAGGTTTTGGCCGTGGACGGCGCGAATCTCAAGGAGTGGACGGTTACGCCGCAGGGGACGTTGCGCGTTAGCCTCCACACGCCGGCCAAGTACGACTACGCCCTGAAACTCAGCCTGGAGGCGCCGCTGGAGACTCTACCCGCCAACCTGGAAGCGCCGGCGATTCAGGTAACCAACGCAGCTCGGCAAAGCGGTTCCGTGCACCTCACCGCCGCGGACGAGTTGAACGTGGAGATCGCCGAAACCGAGGGGCTCACCCAACAGGCCACCGATGCCGCTAACGACCAAACCGGGACAAATCTCGGCAAATTCCGCTTTTTGCGCGCGCCCTACCGCATGGCCCTGCAAGTGGCCAAAGCAGCCCCGGTGGTGGAGGTGGAAAGCTTCACGACGGCCACGGTCGAGCCGGATCAAACCAACATTTTCAGCCGCTTTCAGTTTGAGATCAAGCGCGTGGGAATTTTTGAGACGGCCATCCAAATTCCGGCCGGTTTTGAGGGCGTGGAAGTCACTGGGGAGGGGATCGAAGATTTCACCGCCAACGGCCAAACGGTGACCGTGCGCTTCGCCGGCCAGCAACTCGGTTCGCTACCCTTTCAGCTAAGCGCACGAGCCCCTCGCGCGCAGGAAGACGAAGCGCTGAGCGTGCCGGTTTTTGAAATTCCCGGCGCTGCGCGGCACGACGCCAAGGTGGGCCTGGCCATCCACACCAGCCTGGAACCCGCCACCAGCCGGATGGGCGGCTTGCGCGTGGAAGAGGTGCGCACGTTAGGCGGAATTGGCGTCGAAAACCCGGCGCTCACGCCCCTCACCCTCGCGTTTGGTTACCGCGGCCAGGCCGCCCCCGCGCAGGTGACGTTTCGGCTCAAGGACCCCCAGGTTTCCGCCACGGTGCGGACGCTGGCGGACATTCGCGAGCAGGTCCTGCGCTACCGCTGGTGGATCGACTACGACATCCTCTACGCCGGCGTCGACCGCCTGGTCCTGCAAATTCCCGCGGACATCGCCGACGATTTGCGCATCGATCCCGCTTCCCGCCACAAGGAGGTCGACAAGGCCTACCAAGTCGCCGACGCGCCGGACGGCGTGGTCCACTGGGCCGTGCGGCTGCTGGACAAGCACCTGGGCGATTTTCAGCTTCGGTTGACGCTCGACGTGCCGGTCGAGGGCCTCGATTTTGGCGCGCCCATCCAGGTTTCTCCGCCGCAAATCGCGTTGGCCGAGGTTTTTCGCGAAACCGGCGAAATTGCCGTCGTCAAGGGCGCGAATTTGGAACTGGGCGAGGCGCAAACCGAGGGGTTGGAGGCGATCGACCCGCGCGAACTCGGCGGCGAGCTGCAATCGCGCGGCAACGTCCTGCTGGCCTACAAATACCGGCGTCACCCGTGGTCGCTGACGGTTCCGGTGTCGAAAAATCAGTTCGTGGAGGTTCCCAGCATCGTGGTTACCTACGCCGACGTCACCAGCGTGGTTTCCAGTGATGGCGCCATCACCACGGAGATGATTTACTGGCTGCGCAACAATGCGGAGTCCTCGCTGAAAGTCGAGCTGCCCGCCGGCGCGCGCATCATCAGCGACGTGTTCGTGGATCTGGCCTCCCAGCAGCCGATGAGCCAGACCGGCAGCGCGGAGGTCATGATTCGGCTGCCTGCCAGCAACGACACGCGCAACCGCGCCTTTCCCGTGCGCTTCGTCTACGAGCAGCCCAGCCCGCATCCTGACAAAGCCCTCAATTCGCGCGGCCAGCACCAAATCCGCGTCGCCAGGCTAACCAACGCAGGTGTGCTGCAAACCCGGCTCAACCTCTACCTGCCGCCGGATTTCCGCTACACCAGCTTTGACGGCCCCATGCAACGCCGCGTGAAAGCGCGCGGGTGGCGGGATTTGCGCAATGCGCTGGATTTCCTGGTGCCTGCGTTAGGCCCGCGGCTGGATGTCGGCGCGGTGAGCGATTGGCAAGCGCCGCCGCAGTTGCCCGGCAACGCTGGCGCGGGATTCAGCGTGCCCATCGCCAAGGAAGGCGCGCAATTCACCCTGCACCGGCTGGACCGGCCCGCAGACGTGACCGTGGCCTACGTTGGCGACGGAGTTTCCGCCGGTTTGGAGGCCATTCTGTGCCTGCTGGCCTTTGGCATCGGCGTGTTGCTCACCGGGCGCGGTTTGAAGGCAAAATTCGCCTACCTCATCTTCGTGGGGCTGCTTTCGCTGGTAGTTGCGGGCGTTGTCGCGCCAAATTTCGCCAGCGTCTACCAGGCCATTTTTCTGGGCGTGTTGCTGGCCGTGGGCGTGTGGCTCATCGCGGGAATTTGGTGGCTGGTCAAGGACGAGGGTTACGCCGAGCGCGTCGCCGCCAAGCCGAAACCGGCGCGAAACGGCCCGGACATCGTCAAGGGGCCGCCGATCGAGACGAAGCCGAATCCGCGCGCGCCGAAGGAAAGTGCCGATGAGCCGGATGCGGCTCCCGAGCCTCCCAAATCCGCGAAGCCCGAGCCAAAATCCACGGCGAAGCTGAAGCTGGACCTCCCGGACGACGACGAGTCATGAAACGCTGCCGAAAGTTCGCGGTTTTGGCGATTTTGTTAGGCTCCAGCGCCTTTGCGGAAGAGCGAGAGACGGCCGAGCACCGGCAAATCTGGGTTCCGCACGAAAATCTGGAAACCGTGCTCAAAAAGCACCCGCACGCCGTTTTGCTGCAACGCGAGCAGTACGAGGCCCTGGTTCGCGACGCCGCAAAATCCGAGCCTGACGAAGAAACGAAGCCGCCGGCGTCCGTGGCTTTGCAAAGCGCTGAATTCACCGGCCAGATCGTCGAAGGCGTCGAAGGCGTCGAAGGCGCTGAAAACGCCCTCAAATTGCGCGCCGCCTACCAGGTGGCCTGCCTGACGGAGGAGTGGGCCGAGGCGCCCATCGCGTTGAACCTGGAAAACCTGGCCTCGCTCGAGGTTGACGGCAAAACGGCGATCCGCGCGCTGAAGGGAGGCGCGGCCAAGCTCTTGATCCGCGGCAAGGGCGAACACCGCGTTGTCGCCGACTTTTTGATTCCAACCCACGATTGTCCCGGCGGCAAAACCGCAACGGTGCCCAACCCCCGGCTGCCGGCGGCAAACCTGAGCCTGCAACTGCCGGACGGCGTGCAACTCACGGCCAACGGCGGCGTGGCCCATCGCTCAGCCGATGCTGACGCCTACACCCTGCCGTTTCCCGGCAATGCGGACGCCCTGAAGCTCACGTGGACCACTCCGCCGCCTCCGCCGCTCCATGGCTCGGCCATCCGCCAAACCTGCCGTTTCATCCATTACCTGGACGCCACGCGGGTTCACGCGGACCTGGGTCTGCGGCTTCAGGCTGAGCTTTTGGAGCTGCCGGCGACGCTCCGGTTTGCCCTCCCGCCTAACGCGCAAGTTCTGCTGGCCGAAGGCAGCGCGGTGCGCGGCTGGACCGTGGAAGACGGCGAACTCCAGGTGACTCGCGTGGCTAACGCGGATCATCAGCTGGACCTGCGCGTGCTGCTGGATGTGCCCACGTTTGCCGGTGATGAGGCGGATTTGGCGGAATTAGCGGTGGCCCTGCCCATGCTTCGAGCGCGGGGCGTATTCCGCGCGGAAGGGAGTTTGGCCGTGGTTGGCAGTGACTCGGTGCGCGTGCAGGAAATCGGCACGCCGCCTCAGTTTGTGGCTGCGTTAGGCCAAGTTCAGCCGGAAATCGCCGCGTTGCCGCAATTCGTGACCGGCTTTCAGTTTTCCGCGCTCCAAGACGCGCCCACCGTCACCCTGCGCCGGTCCGAGGCGCTGGATCACGCCAGTTTGCTGACGAAAATCGCCGTCCGGCGGGATGCCATTCACCTGGAGCGCACCCTCACCGTCCAGCCGCGGGAAGGCACGGTGTTTGAGACCCGAATTTCCGTCCCGGACCAGGAAACCGGCCTGGAAGCGGCTGAAACTCCGGACGCCGCCTTCACCACCCGTTCCAGCGCCGCCAACGCCCTGACCTTGCGCTGGAAAAACGGCCTGACGCCCGGCCAGGAAGCCACCGCCACGATTCGCTCGCGCATCGACCCGGATGGTTGGTACGGCCTGGGCGCAACGCCGCTGACATTGTCCTTCGCCAGCGCGGAAGTCGACTGCGACGTCCTGACCGGCTACCTCGCCATCGAGGCCGATCCCGCCTTTCGCCTGGAAACCACCGCCGCTGATGGCTTGGAAAAACAGGACGGCCGCCGCACCCCGGTCAAGGGACGGCTGGCGTGGTCGCGGCTGAGCGGCTACGGCCTAACGGTGGAAATAAGCCGGCGCGAGCCGGAAATTGAGGCTCAGCTCGTTGGTTATGCCCTCCCCCTCGCCAACACCCTGGAAATCGAGGGCCAGCTCAATCTCAACGTCCGCCACGCGCCCATTCGCGCCCTCGGGCTGAGTTTGCCGGTGGATGTCGCCCAGCGCTTCAAAGTTGAATCGCCGCTGGTTTCGGAGCAAAACCTGGATGCCGCGGCCGGCGACCTGACCTTGCGCTTTCACCGCGAAATCGAGGGCGCGGAGAGTCTGCGCTGGCGCATGAGCATCCCGTTTGAATCCACGGAAATCGACGGCGAACGCCGGTTTCAGGTCGCCGTCCCCGCCATCGCCGCGCCGGGCGCCATTCGGCTCAGCGGCCACTGGATGATCGAGGCGAACACCGACACCGAGCTGGAATTTTCCGCGACCAACCTGGATGCCGCCGACACCCTGCGAATTCCCGTGATTTCCGGCTACGAGCCCCAGCACCGCGTCATCGCCGCCTACGCGTTTCGCGGCGCGGGCTACGGCTTGACCATCGACGGCGTGCGGCATCAGCCCGAGCCCATGCCCTCCATCATCATCGACGAAATGAACGTGGACAGCGTCCTCAACCCCGGCGGGCAAGACCGTCACCAGGTGCGCATTCGGGCGCGCAGCAGCGGCGACCAGTTTTTGGAAGTGGGCCTGCCGCCGGACGCGCAAGTGTGGACGCTCATCGTCGGCAGCGAGCCGGTTAAGCCCGTGGCCAGCCCGGATTCCAGCCTGCGCGTGCCGCTGGGAAGTGCGGACGGCAAGGCGGCGAACGCAGCGGACGCAGCGACGCGAATTCGGCTGATTTTCGAGACCGGCGGCGACACCTGGCGACGCGTGGGCCGGCGAAATTTGGAGGTCGTGCGGCTGGCGGAAGACATCCCGGTTTTGCGCTCAAAATGGCGGCTGCATGTGCCGGACGGGTTCAGCTACGACGCGTTTGAGACGAATTTGGCGCAGGAATTCGAGGAAGAGCCGGCGACGCTGTTTGGCGCGGTTTGGAAGCGTGTTAGGGGCGGCGGACCGATCGAGGCCGGCGAGGATTCGGCGGTCGAACTCGTGGACGAGAGCGGATTTGACGAGGTTACGAAGAAACGCCTGGCCATGGCCCGCGAAGCAGCGACCGAAGCCGAAGCGTCCGCCGAAGGGGGATTCTGGTTGCATGCGGCGACCTGTTTTCGCACGGCGCACGACTGGATTGCGCGGTCGGACGGCCTGGAAGCGTTGCGGCGCGATTACCTTTCCCGCTCCATGGAAGCAACCGCGCATGTAGCCCGCCAAAAAGCGGAGGAGGGGGCGTTTGGCGAGGCCATGGCGTTAGCCGCGGAGGTGCTCCGCCCGGCCCTCGATCCGCAAAACGCCGAAGCGCGCAGTTTGTTGCGCGAACTGGAGGAACCGGCGAAATTCGCGCTGACGCCGGCTCACTTGGCGCGGTTAGGCCGGATCAAGGAGGCGCTGCGCGTTGCCGACGCGCACGTGCGGTTTGAGGACTACGAGCTGGCTGCGGAGGAATACGCGGCGCTTCTTTTTCCGGACACCGAGCCGGTGGAAGAGGCCGCGGTGCGCATCCACCAAGCGGATCGACGGGCCAGCGAATTTACCCGGAACAAGCTTCGCAGCATCATCCTGCCGGCGATCGAGTTCGAAAACACGCCGGTTAAGGACGCGCTGGACTTTTTGGCGCAAAAAGCGATCGAACTGGACCCCGCCCCGCATGCGATGCGCGGGGTCAACTTTCGCGTCGAAGCGGCGCAACCGTTTTCGCCCGGCGATCTTGGGTTTGATGATCCAGCCACCGGCGGCGGCGGATTTGGTAGCGAGCCAAAATCCGCCGACACGCGAATCACCCTCCGCCTAACCAACGTCCCGCTGGACGATGCGTTGCGCTACGTCACGGAGTTGGCGCTCCTCAAATACCGGCTGGAAAACGGGACGGTGGTGATCGGGCCGCATTCCGGGATCTCTGAGGAACTGGTGGTGCGGGTTTTCCGGATGCCGCCCAATTTCCTGGACGATTTGGCTGCGGCGCAGCCATGGGCGCCGAATCAAGCCGCGGACCCGTTTTCCGAGCTCAACCAACAAGCCGGGCAAAACGCGCAGGTGCAACAGCGTCGCCAAGCGCCCCAAAAACCGCTAACGCCGCGCGAATACCTCGAAAACATGGGAATTAGCTTCCCGGCCGGCAGTTTCGCGGAGTTTGACCCGGTTACCCTGCTCCTCACGGTCCGCAACACGCCGGGATACCTGGATTTGGCCGATGCTTTTGTCGCCGCGCTGGAAGAGGACCTGGGTTACGCCGGCGTCGGCTATGATCCCGCGCTGACGCAGCCGGAGGAGTTCGGCATCAAGCTGAAGGAGGACGTAGCCAGCGACCCAGAGACGCCGGGAATCGCCGGCGTGGATTTTGTGAACGAGAAGCTGAAGCGCATCATCGTGCCGGACGTCAATTTCGAGGACATGCCGCTGGCGGAAGCTCTGGAACACCTGCGGCAAGCGTCGGTCGAGCGCGATGATTTGGAGCCGGATCCCGCGCGCAAAGGCGTGAATTTTGTGATGCGCGTTTCGCCTTCGGGTGCCGGGGCGAGCGGCCTGGCCATGGGCAGTGACCTGGGATTTGATGATCCGGCTTCCGAGCCAAAGGAACCCCATGACCCGGCCAAAACGCGGATTAGCCTGAAGCTCAGCAACGTGCCGCTGGTGGAGGCGGTCCGCTACGTCACCGAGCTGGCGCGGCTGAAATTCAAGGTGGAGCCGCATGCGGTTGTCATCGTGCCCATCACCGAGGTTAGCGAGCCCTTGTCCAGCCAGGTCTTTCACGTTCCGCCCGGTTTTTTGCAGAGTCGGCCGGGCGGGCAAGGCGCCGCTGACACCGATCCATTCGCGGATTTGGGCGGTGGCGGGGGCGGTGGAGGCGCCGTGTTAACCCCGAGACCAACGGCCAGAACGGCGCTTGAAGATGCGGGAATCACCTTTCCGCCCGGCGCTTCCGCGGTCTACGACCCCAGAACCTCCCAGTTGATCGTGCGCAACGGTCAGTCGAATCTGGATCTGATCGAAGCCTACGTTCAAGCGCAGAATGAGGCGCCAATGCCTTACCAAGCCCCCTTGCTCGGCATGTCTGCGCCTTCGGCTGCGCTTTCGCGCGGCCGGCGCGTTGCCGGGTTGCGCCCGCTGGATTTTTCGCTGCCGGATGCCGGGCGAACCTACGCGTTTGGCGGCTCCTACGCGCCGGAGCCGCTGGGGTTCCGCTACACGACGTGGGAGGGCCAGATGCGCACGGCGTGGATCCGCATTTTGTTAGGCGCGGCGGCGTTTTGGCTGTTGGCGCGGTGGCGGCCGGTTTACGTGGGTTTGTTAGGGGTGGCCGTGCTGGCGTTTTTGCCGCTTAGCGGGCTGGGTAACCTTTCCGCCGCCGCCAACGGGCTGTTGTTAGGGTGGCTGGCGACAATGGCCCTCTTTCTGGCCTGGCGATCGATGAAATGGATGGAAAGGAGGTTGGGATGAGGATGGAAATTGGAAATTGGAAATTGGAAATTCGAAGGGCAGCGGTTTTGGCGGGACTGGCCATGCTCGCGCACGCCTACGCGGAGCCTCCGGCGCCGCACACCGTCGTGGTGCCTTACGATTCCTCCCAACCACTGGAAAATGCCGAGCCAAAGCAGTTTTACCTGGACTACGAGACGTTCCAAGAACTGTGGGCGCGGGCCAAGGAACACCGGATGAAGGCCAACACGCCGGTCGATCCCGCGTTTACCGAAAAACGCGATTTTGCCGTGGTTGAAGGGCTGCACGAGGCCGAAATTCTTCCGGAGGCGATCCGGGTTCGGGCGCGCTACACGCTCCACACCCGCGGGCCGGACTGGATTCGCGTGCCGTTCAAATTTGAGGGCGCAAGCGTGCGATCGGTGGTTCTGGACGGTGCGGCGGCGGCGTTGGAGAACCAGCATCTTTTGATCGAAAAAGCCGGCCGGCACCTGGTGGAGGTAAACTACGAGGTCGCGGCCGCGGAAAACTGGGAAGCGGCCGGCTGGAAGTTTCCCGCGGCAACGGCGGGCCGGTTGGCCGTGAAAGCGCCGGACGAGCGCTCCGCCATCCGCATTAACGGCCGGGAAACGGGCGTGGCGGCGCTGGGAAACCGCGGCCAGGTGGAGTTGAAGCGCACGGCCAAGCCGCCGGCGACCGCCAAGCTCCAACGGCCGCGTTTGGCGCGATTTGAGTCGGTTTTGACCGTGGAGAGCGGCGTGGAGCGGCTGGCGAGCAAGATCGAGCTGCGATTTCCGGGCGCGGAGATGGACCGGTTTCGGCTGCTGGTCGACGGCACGTTCACACCGTCGCGGGTGGAGGTTCCCAACCTCGCGGAGTGGCGGCTTTCCGGCTCCAACCCGGCGGGATTGCGGACGTTTCAGATTCAGCTGGAAAAACCGGCCAAAGACGGCCTGGCGTTTGTGTTAGAGGCGGAGCGCCTGCGCGATTTTACGCAAGCGGAGCGCATTTTCCCGCGTTTTGACGCCGATGCGCAGCGCGTCGAGCAAATCCAGGTTTTAGCCGCAAAGTCGCGAACAGCGCTGTCGGTCACTCCTCCGCCGGGACACCGCAGAGTTGCGTTCGACCGCTCTGAGGGCTCGGGCTTCGCCTTTGAGGCCGCAGGCTCGGCTGAGGATCTGCGTTACCGCGTGGAGCCACGTTTGCCGAAACGCAGCGCCAAGGCGGCCTACGTTTTTGAGGCCGGTCCGCGGGAATTGGAGACTATCGCGACCCTGGAGCTAACCAGCGAGGTGGACCTGCTGCAGACCACCCTGCAATTGCCGCCGCAGATGACCATCCAGGACGTGAGCGGGCCGTTTGTGGCCGATTGGTGGCGCACGGGCGACGATTTGCACCTGCGCCTGAAGCCCAGCGGCGGCCGGACGGTGGCTGTGTTAGTGCACCTGGTTCGCGAATTTCCCGGCGAGCAGACCAGCCTGAGCCTGAGCCCCATTTTGACGCCGGATTTCGCCGATGTGAGCGGCAGCGCCATCGTCGTGACCCACGCCGGCAACGCCACGGTTTTGCGTTTTGACGAAAATCGCCGCGTGGTGCGCGAGGTGGCCGCCGGCACGGTCAACCGGGAATTCGAGATTTTGCCGCCGGTGGTTCGCCGCCACGGATTCACCTTCGACCAGGGCGAATTTAGCGCAACGTTAGAGCTGGACAGGCTGACGCCGCAGTTCGACAGCGAGTGGGTGCTCTACGCGCAGGTGTTCGACACGCGGGTGGGCCTAACCTACCTGCTGGACGTGGAGGTGAAGGAAGCGGCGCTGGGGACGGTCAGCTTTGAACTGCCGGCCAGCGTCCCGGAGGCGCGGGTGCGCAGCGAGGAGTTGCGCGAGGTGCGGACGGAGGTGGTGGGTGAGGTTAGGCGTTATGCGGTCACCTTTCAGCGCGACGTGGTGGACGTGCTGAATTTCACGATCCAGACGGAGCTGCCCCTGGCGGGGGGAGAGGTTAGCCTGCCGAATCTCGGGGTTCCGGATGCCCGGCGCCTAACGCGCTACCTCGTCGTGGAATCGCACACCGCAGACCAGCTCAGCTCCCAGCGCACGGGGGTCGAGACTGCGCCGCGGAGCGAGGTGCCGTACCTGCCGCAAACGCTGCTGGGTGCGCAATTTTACCGCGCCGCGCCGGGGTTTACCTTTGCGCTAAGCACGGAAAAGCTGGAAACCAGCGCCGGGAACGAGGCCATCATCGCCGCCTGCGAGATGACGACGGCACTTCGCGAAAACGGCGAGGAGTGGCATCGCGCGGTGTTCCGGCTGCTGAACCGGCGGCTGCAATTTTTGCCGGTGCGCCTGCCGCCGGGCGCGGAATTGATCGCCGCGCGGGTTGGTGAAAACGAGGTGCGCGCGGACCGCGGCGAGGTGGACGGGCGGGCCGTTTTGCTGGTGCCGCTGATCCAGACGCGGCCGGGGGAAGTCGCCACGCAGGTGGAGCTGATTTACCGGCGGCGCGGGAATTCGCGGACAGCGCGGCGAAGTTTCGAGCGCAGCCTGGAAGCACCGGAATTGGCCGGTTTTAGCGCGGAACAGACGGTCTGGGACGTGCACCTTCCGCCAAATTTCCGCGTGTCGCGGGCCAAAGGCAACGTGCGCGAGATTTCCGGCGACGAGCGCGTGAGGACGCAGATTTTGCGGAACATGGCCGAGGCCGAGCGATTGCTGAAGCTGGCGCGCGACAATCCGTGGGGCGACTTTGACAATTCCATGGCGCTGCAAAACGCGCAGGAGCTGGCGATGATCAACAAGCCGCTGATTGAGGCGAATCGCAAAGCAGTTGGCGATCTGGCGGTGGACAACTCCGGCATCATCACGAAGGCCGGCAACATCCAGGAAATCACGACTGGCGACATAACAGTGAGCCAAGCCGGGCAGGAAATCGTCCTGACCGAGAACCGGATCGAGATCGTTGAGCGCAACCAGGCGGTGGACGCGGACAACGCCGCGCAAATTGGCCACGCGCAGCAACAATTGCGACTCAACGACAACATTTCGGTGGGCAACAAGCTGCTGGAATCGCCCAAAACCGGAGAACAAGCGCCGCAGCCGCCTAACGCAACGCCGCAGAAAAAGGGCAAAAAGGACGCGGACTTCGAGTTTTCCTACGCGCAGATCGGCCACGGCGGCGTGCAAATGAAGGGCGATGGGAAGAAGTCCGGCCGGCAAGCGGACGGTCCGTTTTTCAACAAGCGGGCGCAGGTGGAGCTTCGGGTTTCGCCTGGCCACGGTCAGGTGACGCAAATCGACGTGGGCGGCCAGCAGCAACAGTTGCAGCAAGGCCAACAACTTGCGGGCGCAATCCAGCCGGCGCAGAAAATTCGCCCGAAAGGCCGCGTCTCGCTCCGGGCGGATTTTCCGCTCAGCGGCAACGTCAGTCACTACCGCAAGGTCAAGGGCGACGCTCGCCTGAAAATTCGCGCGGTGGAGGCGGCCGATGCCAAAACCGGCTGGGCGTGGGTTTGGTTCGGCATCGCGCTGCTGGGGATTCTGGGCATCGGGCAGTTGGGCCAGCGCCGTTCGTGAATTGGCTAGTCAGCCGCGGTGAGAATTTTGCCGGATTTCAGCGGCTTGATGACCAAATCCTTGATTTGCACTTCCATGGCCGGCCCGCGATGAATTTGGAAGGCCAGCAAGCCGGAAAGGGCGCGTTTCTCGGCTTGCAGATCGATGACTTCCACCGTCTGGATTCCGTTCAGCTTGTGGATGAGCCGGTTGCCCTCGGCCCGGATTTCGTAGGTGTTCCACTGCGCGAGGTCGACTTTCGCGGGTTTACCGACTTTTCCGGCCTCCGTCTTCTTGCCGTCGGCGCCGATCACGATTTTTTGACCGCGCGTTGCGAGAATTCCGCGTCCTTTTTCCTCGTAGAGCATGGAGCAGTAGTCGTTGCTGGGATGGGCGTCGCACTGGTAGCCGCTGATGACGAATTCGCCCAAATCGTCGCGCCGTTTTGAGCGATACTGGATGCCGGAGTTGTTCTGGCCGGTCACCTTCATTTTCACGCTCAGCACAAAGTCCGCCAACTCACCGCCATTCCAGATGAGGAATTTGTTGTAAGGCAAGGGCACATCGTCGCTGGTCTTGCCAACGGCCATCCCGTCCTTTAGCTCCCACGAGGCCGGATCGTAGCTCCATTGCCCTAAATCCTCCAAAGGCCGGAGTTCTTGCGCTGTCAGGGTCGAGGTAACGAGAAAAGCGCCGAAAATGGCGGCGCGCAGGGTAGTCTGTGCTTTCATAAAATCCCCGTAGCCGCGCAAATCGTCGAAATCAAGCGGAAGGGCGCGGCTAATCTGGTGGTTTACAATCGCCGGCTTTTCTGGGATAAGGTGAGGCTCATGGGCGACTCTGAATCACACTCGCAAAACGGCAACCACACGCGGGAAACGTTCATTCCGCACCGGCGGCGCGATATCGTCCGCACGTGCCTGGAGGACGGGCGGTTGGATGAACCGCAAAAACGCGCGTTTCACCGGTTTTGCGACATTTTGACCTCCTACGTTCACTTCAAATCGCAGGAAAAGCTGGAGCGGCTCAAGGACGCCTACGCAGCGTTCGATCCCGATGCCGATACGCTGCGGTCGGCGAAGGATCAGGCGAACGCAGGGGAAGTGATCGACGCGTTTCGCGCCATCGCCCGGGAAGCCAACTACGAGGAGCTGGGCGATGACTCCATCGAGGCCGCCATGTGCGGGGTAGACCTCATCGACCTGAACACCGAGGTCGATTTCGACGCTTACGAGCACCTCATCTGCTTTGCGCGCGGCGCCGATAAGGAGCGCGTGGAGCGCAAGCGCTGGTTTGGCCTGAAACGCCAGCAAATCGAGGTGGACGTGTGGGAGCGGGTCATTTTGATCCTCAAATTCAAGGATCCCGAGCACTTCAGCAAAGGAAGCCGCCGCCATTTTGCGGAGTTGCCCATTCAACCCGGCTGCATGTACGTCCACGCCTACCGCATGGTGCCGAAGCTGGATTTGGAGCTGATTTTTCCCAACGTGCGGCTGGGCATGACGCACAAAGACAAGCGAAACCTGGCCCTAACGGCCATCGTCGGCCTCATTGGGATCGGTTGGAGCTTTTGGACCGATTTTGAGGATATGTTTGGCTTCGCGGCCGATTTTTTGGCGAAATTCATCAACCTGGAAAACTCCGAGACGCTTTACACCGTGGCCGCCGTCCTTTTCATCGTCATGGGCATTGGCGGCATCATCTGGAACCAGGTCGATGCTTACCGGCGCAAGAAGACGGAATTCCTCAAAAACGTCTCGCAGAGCCTGTTTTTTCGCCATTTAGCCACGAATAACAGCGTGTTTCACCGCATTTTAGACAACGCCGAGGAGGAGATGACCAAGGAGATGATCCTGGTCTACTACCACATGACCGTCAATCCGCAGAAAACCTGGACGGCGGAAGAATTGGACGCGGAAATCGAGGCTTGGCTGGATGCGCGCAGCAACGGTCAGCGCATCGACTTCCACATCCGCAAGGCCAGCGCGATGTTGTCGGAAATTCGGGGAGAAATTGATTCCACCGGCAAAGTTGCGCCGCTTTTGGAGATCGATGACACCAGCAGGATTCGGATTTTGCCGCTCGATCAAGCCATGCACGCCATCGACTTCCTGTGGGACACCGCCTACGAGATTTATGGCGATTGAAAGCGAGAATCCGCTGCTGGCCGGCTAATCAAAGAACGTAGCGTCGGCAAAAATGCCGACGCTACGCTATTTGCGGCCTCACTTATCCAAAAACGGCCGCCAGTCCGCGATGCCGTCGCGGTTTTGCAACGTCAACGTTACCGGAAGCAACGGCGGCGCCTTGGGATCGGTCAGGAGCCTCAAACCGGCTTCCTTCGGCGTGCGGTCGGCCTTCTTGGAGTTGACCGACTTATCCGCCAAAACGCAATTGCGCCAGGAGGTCTCGCCACCGCGCGAACGCGGCACCACGTGATCGATGTTGCCTTCGTCCGGAGCCAATCGCCGTCCGGTGTATTGGCAACGGCCGCCATCGCGCTTCCACAAGTTGCGGCTGCTGAACTTGGGCCGCTTCATCGGCACCTTGGCGAAATTGCAGAGCACGATGACCGTCGGAACGCGAATTTTGCCGCTTGGAGTGCCCACCGCGTTGTCCTCATCGCGAATCGGCAACTTGAGCCAATCGCTCCACTTCGTCGGAACCATGGAGTCTTGACCGTGGATATCCAAGCCCGTCGCCACATCCGTGCTCATTTGGCAAAAAGCCATCGCCGGCGTAGTGATATTAATCGCCTGCCAGTTGCGGTTCAGCACGAGAACGATGTTTTTGTTCAGAATTTGGGTCATGGTGGTAAAAAGGTTAGGGTGTTCGTCCGTTGACGTGGTTAAGGTAAGAACCCGAGCGTGGTGCCGCCCCACGTCCCCCGCTTTCAAAGAGCGGTGTCCTACTGTTAGACGACTCGGGCTGAAAAATGAAGAAAAATGCGACAACCGACCGACCGGCCAACTCGCATCCCTAGCCGGATTCGAACCGACGTCTACAGGCTGAAAACCTGGTGTGCTAGCCGCTGCACCATAGGGACAGTTGCTGAAAATCTTGAAAAATATTACCGCCGGGTATTACTTGCAGCATGAAAACTTCCACGGTCACGCAAAAGGGCCAGATCACGATTCCCAAGGAATTCCGCGACCTCTTTGGCTGGACTCAAGACACTCGTGTCGCCTTTTTCCGCAATGGCGATGGAGTGAAAATCGTAACCGACAGCGAATCCGCCTCCAGCGTGGTGAGCAAAATGCGTCAGGCCGATTGGAAGGGCCCGAGCGCCGATGAATTGATAGGAGAAACGCGCTCCGAAAAGTGACGCTGATCGATTCCAACATTCTCATCGACATTTGGTCCGAAGACCTGGTCTGGTTTGAATGGTCGCCGAGCAATTCGCCGCGGCGCTTGAAGCTGGGCCTATCGCGATCAATCGATCAATCCCGTCATCTACTCCGAAATTAGCCTCGGCTTCGAAACTCCGGAAGCGCTTGATTCCGCCGTCCGCGACGCCTCGCTCGAACGCCTCCCACTTCCCTACGAAGCAGCTTTTCCCGCCGGACGCGTTTTCCGAACCTATCGCGCTCGCGGCGGGGCCAAAACCTCGCCGCTACCCGACTTCCTCATCGGCGCACATGCCGAGGTCTCCGAATTGACCTTGCTTACCCGCGACGCCAACCGCTTTCGCACCTATTTCCCGACGGTCGATCTCCGCTCACCCGATGAATAAAATAGGCCCGGAGAGATTTGCACTCCCACCACACGGATTATGAGTCCGCTGCTCTACTGTTGAGCTACAGGCCCGTTTTAGCGACGAGCGACCAGCCAACTCGCGTTAGCCGGCCGCCCGCCTAATATACTACGCAACCCGCATCAGCGCTACCCGATCACTTCAGCAATCGTACCAGCGCCAATCGTCAATCCGCCTTCGCGAAGCGCGAAATCGAGACGCTTCTCCAGCGCCACCGGCGATTGCAACTCGACCTCGATGGTCGTGCTCTCACCCGGCGTCACCATGTCCACGCCATCAGGCAGACGGACGTTTCCGGTCACATTCGTCGTCCGGAAGTAAAACTGCGGGCGGTAATCGTTGAAGAACGGCTTGTGCCGGCCGCCCTCGTCCTTCTTCAAGACGTAGACCTCCGCGGTAAAGCGGCTCGCGGTCTGAACCGATCCCGGCAATGCCAGGACCTGTCCACGGCGCACTTCCTCCTTCTTCACCCCGCGCAAGAGCAGGCCAACATTCTCGCCAGCCAAGCCCTCGTCCGCAGGTTTGTGGAAGGACTCGATGTCGGTCACCGTCGTTTTGCGCGGGTCACCGAAGCCGATCAACTCAGCCTCGTCCATCTTGCGGATGATACCGCGCTCCACCTTGCCGGTGACAACCGTGCCCCGACCTTCGATCGTGCAGACGCCCTCGATCGGGAGCAAAAACTCCGCATCCAACACCGGTGTCGGCGTGGGAATATAGGTGTCGATCGCATCGAGCAACTTCTCGATATTCGCGACCTGCTCTGCGTCGTCTTCAAGCGCCTTGAGGGCCGAGCCTTTGATCACCGGAATCTCATCACCGGGGAAACCGTACTCCGTGAGTAACTCACGCAGCTCCATCTCCACGAGATCGAGAAACTCCGGGTCGCTGACCTGGTCGGTCTTATTGATAAACACGACAATGGCGGGAACTCCGACCTGACGCGCCAACAAAATGTGTTCGCGCGTCTGCGGCATCGCGCCGTCGCTTGCGCTCGTCACCAATACCGCGCCATCCATCTGAGCTGCGCCGGTGATCATGTTCTTGATATAATCGGCGTGGCCCGGACAATCGACGTGGGCGTAGTGCCGGCTTGCAGTTTCCAGCTCGACGTGCCGAGCATTGATGGTCACGCCTCGTTGGCGTTCCTCGGGTGTGCTCTCGATCTGCGCGTAGTCCATCATTTCGGCGAGACCACGCTTCGCCAAGACAAAAGTCATGGCCGAAGTCAGCGTGGTTTTCCCATGGTCTACGTGTCCAATCGTTCCGATGTTCACGTGCGGTTTGCTGCGTGTGTAGTTTGGTTTGGCCATTTTAGTGGTAGGTTAGGCTACGTCGATTCTGCGATGAAGCCACTTATCGCGTCAAGACCTGACGCCGGTTCTCCGCCGATTGTTGGCGGGAGATTTGTTGCCTTACGAGAAGATGGCCAAAAAGCATCCCGGCCGGGACTTGCACCGGGTTTTCCGCGTTGAAAGCACGGGGGTTTACTACATAACCTACAGGGACGTGTAAGGCGGAAGCGTGAGGACTTGCACCCCTTGCCGTGGTAGGCACGGCACAGTTCGTTTAGCAGGCGACTCCGGCTCGCTTGTCCGGTTACGCTTCCAAAAAAGACGAAAATGAAAAATAGTACCCGCGGCAGGATTCGCACCCACACTGGACCGCTTCTGAAACGGCTGTCTCTGCTGTTGGACTACGCGGGCAGATGTTTTTTTGGAATAATAGAGTGTCCACGGAGGGATTTGCACCCCCACTTGACTGGGTTTAAGCCAGTTGCCTCTGCTAGTTGGGCTACGCGGACTTTTTGGGTTGATGGTCTGATAAGGTCGGTCTGGAAGGACTTGCACCCTCAACCTGCCGGGTAAGAACCGGCTGCTCTGCTAAACTGAGCTACAGACCGTGGTTATTGGAGTACCCGCGGCAGGATTTGCACCTGTACTGGACCGCTTTTGAAACGGCTGTCTCTGCTGTTGGACTACGCGGGCGAACTTTTGGTGATGCTTCGAAATTCGAAAGTCCCCTCGGCAGGATTTGCACCCGCACTGGACGGTTTCTAAAACCGCTGCCTCTGCTGTTGGGCTACGAGGGGGAAGGAAAAATGGCACTCCCGGCAGGATTCGAACCTGCAACCTGATGTTTCGAAGACACCCGCTCTTCCATTGAGCTACGGAAGCAAAACTGGCACGGGGTGGAGGAATTGAACCCCTCGACGGCCGTCCCACTGTTTAACGTCGACGAGTTAGAAGCTCGTTGTGGGATCACCCCGATTTTTTCAGCAAGTGCGGCACCCCGGTAATGCTCCGGGATCTCCAGCGTGGCGGGCTGGCATCTTGCTTTTGGACCAATGCCGCTTGTGGTTAGATAGGTAGGGGCTGAAGGTAATGCTCCCTCGTCTCCTGTTTGTAAGACAGGCGTTCTCCTTTTGAACTAAGCCCCCGGATGGGAAGGTGAAAAGTAGGTCCCCTCGGCAGGATTTGCACCCGCACTGGCGGCGCTCTCGACGCCGTGCCTCTGCTGAATTGGGCTACGAGGGGGAAATGGAGGTAGCGACAGGGTTTTCGCCTGCATACTCCGATTTACAAGATCGGCGCACTTATCTGCCACACTACCGGATAGAAGTAAAAGGTGGGAAAGTGAAAGGTGAAAAGTGTAGCGCGCAGCGCCCTGAAACCTTTTACTTTTTACCTTCCCACTTTTTCACTCTCCCAAAGGGAGCTACGTCGTGCCGGTGCTGCCCCGGCTCCACCTCTTTGGAAGAGAGGCGTCCTAGCTGGTAGACGAACGACGCGTTTTGGATAGAAATGAAGGTTCCCCCGGAAGGTACCGCCCCTTCTTCGCCGGTTTAAAAGACCGGTGCATCACTTTAATGCTTCAAGGGAGAAACTAAAATTAGGCGCCCCATGCCGGTTACGCTCCGACTCGACCTGTTCGACAGACAGGCAGGCTGCTATTACATCAATGGGGCCCATCAATTGTGAAAATTGGGAGTGGCTGGTATCGGTATTGCGCCGATCTCTCACCGCCTTCAACGGTGCGCTAATCTATCTCAGCTACCCAGCCGGGTAGAATACGAAGGTCGTCCCGGGTGGTAACGCTCCACCGTCTCCCGGTTATCAGCCGGATGCTCTGCTTTTGAGCTACAGGACGAGAATTTTGAGCAGAAGGCGGCGGTTGAAGCCGCCCTCTGCTACTTTTGGAAGATCCAGTCTTCGGGCTTGCCCAGAACCAGGGTCTTATCGCCGTAACCGGCGGAACCCATCTGTTCCAGCGTTTGCAGGTAGCGCAATTGCAATACCTGCGGGTTCTTATCGAACACGCGGGCCGCGTTGGCCAAGGTGCGTAGGCTGGCTGCCTCACCACGCGCCTTTTCCAATTCCGCGAGGGCGGATTGGCGCGCGGTAATCACCTCAGCGAATGCAGACTTGAGATCGCTGCCAAAGATCAGGTCGCGAATGGCGACGGTTTGCAATTCCAGCCCCACCGTTTCGGCGGTTGGCTGGCTTTGGCTGAGAAGTTGGTCGCCCAACTCCGTCTTCTTCTGCAAGAGATCTTCGAGCGTTTGTTGACTCACCAAATCGCGCAAGGCGAGCTGGATTTGCGTGTAGATCGTCTGCGTTGCGTTGGAAGCCGCTTGCACTAACTTGAGCGCATCGGCCACGCGGTAGACGGCGACGACGGTGAGCTTCACCGTGGCCTTGTCCTTGGTCATGAGTTCTTGCCCTTGGACCACTTGTTCGGTCCAACGCGTGTCAAAACGCAGAACCTGGTAACCGCGGCCCCAATATACGGAGCGGCCCGGTTCCAAGATCCTTACGAAGCGGCCGTGTTGGAACAAAAGACCGGTTTCGTAGTCCCAGAGGCTAACTTCGCCCCGGTAAGACTTGATCTTGTTCGTGACGAACCAGGCTGCGATAAACGCGCCTAAAAACAGGAGAATAAACAAGATTAGTGGGATTTCAGAAAACATGATGGGCCTCCTTTCTTTCTTGAGTTAAGGGTTAGTGTTATTGAATGAAAATGAGACTCTTTGCCGGGAACCACCTTTCCCGAACGGGTCCCAAGCTTGGCGTAAGACAATGGCCAGACGGCAGAGGCAGGGACGCAAGGTTCGTTTGCGGCTGCGATTCACTCCGGAGAGCGAAACGCGGGCGCCCGGCAGAGAGCCGGTTGGTGATGGGATTCGAACCCATGACAGCCTAATTAACAGTTAGGTGCTCTACCACTGAGCTACAGTTCTGTGGCCGACACGCGGGACTTGTCTGGGATTCCTTTCAAGCCGCAGGCTGTCCAGATTATTTACGTTGGTTTTGTGATAAGGCGGAGCAGAGAGGGCTTGCACCCCATGCGCATTTGGCGGCACGCATCGGTTTCCAACCGAGCCCGGCACGCTTGTCCGGTTTCTGCTCCGAATTCCGGGAAATCCAGGATTACGCGGAAAAATCGCGGCAGAGTCGGTCTACGCGCTTCAAAAGGGTGGGAATGCGGAATTTGCCGTGCATTTCGCGAATGGCTTCGGCTGCATCTTCAATCGCAATTCCGGCGCTGGATATGTAGAGCGGTTGTTTGCTTGTTCCGCGATAGATTTCGGTGAAATCCACCGCGTTGCGGAATGGATTTTTGGCGACGCCCAGGATTTCCACGTTTTGGTCTAACGCGTCAAAAAGGTGTCCTCCCAGACCCGGTCCGCCAGCCAGCCAAACATAGCCATCTACGACGACAACGTCGATATCGGCTTGGATCCGGTCCAGCAACGCCAGAATGCAGGGAAGCTCGCGGCGATAGAATTCTCCGGGCACGTATTTTCCGGGAATGGGCATGGAAAACACGCATGCCTCATTTTCGTCGCTATCTTGCCAGGATTGGAAGACCAAACCGGCAACGTGCGCGGTATTGGCTTCGTAGGCGACATCGACACAGAGTTTCATGACGTGTGTGGGATCATAAATCACGCTGGCAGGGCTCGCACCTGCTTCCTCGCCGATCCGAACGGCGTGTCTCGGCTCCTTCGACCTCAGCGTGTTGTTTTTGAGAAAAAAGATCGCAGCGGCAGGACTCGCACCTGCTTTCTGAGACTTCCAAGGTCCCCGTCTCGACTCCTTCGACCTCACCACGAGAAATCTGGAGGCACTCGGTAACGCTCCGAGTCCTGCTGCTTGCAAGGCAGCCGTGCTATCTTTTGACACCATGCCCCCAGTGAATGAATCTTTTCCACTTCTGTGTGATGATATGCAACGCTTGGCGGGAAAATCTGCGTTTGGGCCGCGAACCCGAGTTTTTTGTGCTCCAAGTGCGCACCCGTGTGTAAATAGCATACATTTGGATAAAGTTTGGGTGGTATGGAGCGTTGATTAAAGGGGGATTCGCGGACGGCGCGGACTCGCGCGCATCAAGCGCAATATCATCAACGGACGAACACCGTTACCAAGCGTTACTTTGGTAGCCGCGGGTTTTCACGACGGACGTTTCGGTGTTTATCCGGCACACCTCCTTAACATAGAAGCCGTTTGGAAACTGAAAATTGGAAATTGGAGAATTCGGACACGAAAAAACCCTGCTTCCGGTTGGGAGAGCAGGGTTTACGTGAAATTTTGTTGGTGAAATTTTTTCTTTTTCTACGTAAACCTGCTCGTGGGATCGGTGGGCTTCTCACTGCCATCAAGCTCGATGAGGCCGATAAAGCCGAACAGTCGCTCCAAACCCGCCTGATTCATCAGGGAGCATAAGACGACCGTCGGCCGGGCGGCCTGAATCGTTCTTGGGTTGGAGTGAAATGATGTCATTGTTCGTTTTGGTTTAAAAATCGTGCTGGCTACTTTAGCACAATATAAGAGGATGTCAAGTTGTTCTTGTTCTATTTGGCTAACACCACTACCAGATGAGACAAAACGTGGAGTTTGCGAGAATGATCCAGGTTGACTCGCGAATTTTTCGAAGCACACTGCGGCTCACGATCCTGACCCATGTCCAAAACACCCAAAAACGCGATTTCACCCGCCCGCGGCGAAGATTTTCCCGAGTGGTATCAGCAAGTCATCCGTCACGCGGATTTGGCGGAAAATTCCGAGGTGCGCGGCTGCATGGTGATCAAGCCGTGGGGATTTGGCTTGTGGGAGCAGATCCAGCGTCAATTGGACCAGATGTTCAAGGATACCGGCCACGTGAACGCGTATTTTCCGCTGCTTATCCCGCTGAGTTATCTGGAAAAGGAGGCCGAGCACGCGGAAGGGTTCGCCACGGAGTGCGCGGTGGTGACCCATCACCGGTTGGAAACGGAAAAGCAGGACGATGGAAGCGTGAAAATGGTGCCAACCGGAAAATTGACGGAGCCTTACATCATTCGCCCGACCTCGGAGACCATCATCGGCGCGGCTTATGC
Source organism: Verrucomicrobiales bacterium (assembly GCA_965224535.1). Taxonomy (GTDB): domain Bacteria; phylum Verrucomicrobiota; class Verrucomicrobiia; order Verrucomicrobiales; family DEV007; genus JBCDHN01. Next base: position 122,747 of record CBDCZR010000016.1, on the reverse strand, counting down.
GCGTTGGGTGCAAAGTTATCGCGATTTGCCGATTTTGATCAACCAATGGGCTAACGTAATGCGCTGGGAAATGCGTCCGCGGCTGTTTTTGCGCACCACGGAGTTTTTGTGGCAAGAAGGTCACACCGCGCACGAAACCAAGGAGGAGGCGATCGAGGAAACCGAGCGGATGCACGGCGTTTACGAGGAATTTTTGCGCGATTACCTGGCCATTCCCGCGATTCCGGGCGAAAAATCCGAGGCGGAGCGGTTTCCCGGCGCGGACATCACGCTGACGGTCGAGGCGATGGTGCAAGACCGGAAAGCGATTCAAGCCGGCACGTCTCACTTTCTGGGGCAGAATTTTTCCAAGGCGGCGGGGATCGAATTTCAGGGTCGCGACGGTAAAATGCAGCACGCTTGGACGACGAGTTGGGGCGTGAGCACGCGGATGATCGGCACGGTGATCATGGCGCATGGCGACGACAACGGCGTGTTTTTGCCGCCCAGAGTCGCGCCGCAGCAAATCGTGATTCTGCCGATCACGCCCAAGGAAGAGACGCGCGCGGCGGTGTTGGAAGCTGCGGACAAATTGGCGGCGCAGCTAGGCGATCAGCGCGTTTTTGACGAAAAATTGCGCGTGCACGTGGATTCGCGCGATTTGGGCGGTGGCGCGAAAAATTGGGAGTGGATCAAGAAGGGCGTGCCGGTGCGGATCGAGATTGGGCCACGCGATTTGGAAAACGGCACGGTGGCGATTGCGCGGCGCGATCGCGGGGCGAAAGAGAAGGACTTCGTGAAGCTGGATGAAGCGGTGAAATCGGCGCCCGCTCTGTTGGAGGAGATCCAAGCCGGGTTGCTGGAGCGCGCGTTGGCGTTTCGCGAGGAGCACACGCAGCGTATCGACTCGCTGGACGATTTTCGGGCGTTTTTCACCGCGAAAATCGCGGAAAAACCGGAGATTCACGGCGGATTCGCCCTGGCGCATTGGGGCGGCACGGCGGAGGACGAAGATCGGCTGGCCAAGGAGTTGAAGGTGACGATTCGCTGCATCCCGAACGACGCGGATTTGGCTGGGGATGAGGTGGGGACGTGTTTTTATACCGGGAATCCGAGCAAAAAACGGCTGGTTTTCGCGAAGTCGTATTGATTGAACGAGGCCTCCCACGCGGAAACATTAAAATCCCGGCTGCGGGCGTCATGTCGAGCAAGACTTTGGTTGAAACGCGGCTTGTCCGTCTGAAGACTGGGAGATGACACGTCTTCTTCCTTTACTCTGCACGATTTTTGGTTTGGCAGCATTTGCCAACGCCGAAGTCACTCTGCCGAACATCATCGGCTCCAACATGGTCTTGCAGCAAGGCAAACCGGTCAATCTGTGGGGCTGGGCTGAGGCCGGCGAAGAAGTTACCGTGAGATTCGGCGAAATTTCGGTAAGCGCCAAGGCGGGCGACGCCGGAAAATGGTCCCTGCAATTGCCAGCGCAGGAGGCCAACGCGGATCCGCAAACACTGACCATCGAAGGTGGCAATGAAATCGAGCTAACCAACATCTTGGTTGGCGAAGTCTGGATTTGCAGCGGGCAGTCCAACATGGAATGGCCGATGACGCGAACGACTCACAACGACGAAGAGATCCCGAAGGCGAACCACCCTAACATTCGCCTCTTCAACGTCTCCGAACACATCAAAACAGCGGAGCCGCAAGACAACGCGCCGGGAGCTTGGGCGGCTTGCACGCCGGAAACCGTCCCCGGTTTTTCGGCGACGGGTTATCATTTTGGGCAAAAACTTCACGCGGAATTGGAGGTGCCGATTGGGCTCATTGGCTCCAACTGGGGCGGAACGCAGATTGAGCCGTGGACGCCGAAAGCCGGGCTCGATCGAGTCGATTCGTTGAAGGAGGGCGCCGTGAATGGCCAGATCTACAACGGCATGATTCATCCATTGAAGCCGTTCACGATGCGCGGGATTATTTGGTATCAAGGCGAGTCGAACTGCCTGAAGGGCGACACCACGACTGGCTAGCCTGGATGGAAAGCCGCTCAGCCAATTCCGCGTTGCTGGAGCCGACAAGCAGTTCAAACCCGCAGTTGCCGAAATCAAAGGCGACACCGTCGTCGTCACCGCAGACGGCGTCGATCGACCAGTCGCTGTTCGATTCGCCAGGCACGAGACTGCGGTCGGCAACTTGGGCAACGCGGGAGGATTGCCGGCCGTTCCGTTTCGAACGGACGATTGGCGATCGTCGAAAATCCTTCACCCGCGTTTCCGTGGCTGAAACCAGGATGTCGCCCACCGGTGCAAATTCGCGGAATGTCGTGAGGATTGCTCCGTAGGCTCCGATCAAAATCCCCCAGGCAACTTGGCAGAAAAAATCGCGCAATCACGTTGACCGCTCACGTCGTCCGCGGAACGGCCCGGTGAACCGTTTTTACCAATCCTTCTCCACCGGCTTGTATTTTCCCGGTTTGCCTTTTTGGCGAGCTTCGGCATTCGCGATTTCTTGCTCCAGAATGTCCTCCGGCTCCACCATAGGCGGCGGGATGTCCTGCGCGTCGAGGTCCATCGCGTTTTGATCGCCGCTTTGGGCGGAGGGATCGCTGGAGCCTTCTTCGTCGGTTTCCTCCATCTCGCCTTCGTTCTCCTCGTCGGATTCTCCCTCGTTTTGTTCGCCGGATTCATCGGATTCTTCGCCGGGATCGTCGCTTTGATCGGTCACATCGTTTTCAACTTCCTGCGAGATCCGTTCGAGCCGCAACAGCGTGAGTTCCAGGTTCCAGGCGGCGTTCTCAAAGTCCGGAAACATCTCCAGACAAGCCCGGTAAGCGCGCGCAGCTTGCCGGTAGTAGGTCAACGAGCTTTGCGGGTCCAGGGGTTCGTCGGCTCTGGCTTGGAGAAAGCAGGCGTTGGCCGAGTTGTAGATCGCCAGGGTGCGGTGTTCGGCTTTTTCAAACGTCTCCGAGGCGGCGATGAAGGATTGCACGGCCATGGCGTAGTTTTTCGCGTCGAGTTGTTGGCAGCCGCGGTTGAACGCCTCAAACGGGGTCTCCGCCAGGAAAAAACCCGGGCCGCCCAGGCCCCAAAATCCTAACAACACGCAAAGAAGCTGGAATTTGGGCGCCGTCATCGATTTTGAGGCTGAAACTGCGCCGCTTGCTGCCTGGCCCAACGCACGAAGGGAGGCGCCAGCAGCAACAAGGCCGCGGTGAGGAAAGCGGGAAACGTTTCCTCCGGCCGCATCACGATTTCCGTTTGGCCCGAGCCGCGCCGGCGAAAGTGTCGCACCAGATTTGGGTAGATTTCGCCCAGCGGCAGAGCCCGCGAACCGGCGTTGAGAAAGGCCCCGTGGCGGCAGGCGAGAGCGATCGACTTCAACCCGGCCGCCTCCAGTTTTGTCCAAACTTCGCGCCCGTTGTGGGTCACAAACCCTGTGGGCCGGCCTGATTCATCCAGGTCGGGAACGCGCGCCCCGCGCATGGCGTCGCCAATGCCGACCACGATGAAATACACGCCCAGGTTTTCGAGCCGTTTGGCCGCTTTTTCCGGCCGGCTCTCCTGATCGCCCCCATCGCTGACCAGGATGAGATCCTGCAAGCCGCGCCTGCTGGTGGAAAGCAGCTTGTCGCAGGTTTTGTGGATGGCATCGCCAATTCGCGTCCCACCAACGCGGACTTCGCCGGGAGCAACGACGTAGGGTCCGGCTTCATCTAATTTGTCGAAAAAGAAGGTGTAGTCGGTCGTCAGCGGGCAAAGAATCGACGCCGCGCCGGAAAAAACCACCAGTGCCACGCGGTCGCCCTCAAGGTTTTCCACGCAATCGCGGATCGCCGTTTTCGCCGCGCCCAAGCGGTTGGGAACCAGGTCGCCGGCCATCATGCTGCGCGATACATCTAGCAGAAAAACGACATCGCGCCCCTCGCTAACCACCTCCACGGGCACCTGTTTCCACGATGGCCGCGCCAAGGCCAGAATGATGAGCCCGGCCGCCATGATGAGGCAGGCAAACTCAAATCGGCGGTCGATGATGAGCCCCTGCGATTCGCCGCGCGCGCCGGCAAACTGGCCCAACGCCTCGCGCCTCTTTCGTTCGGCATGCACGAAGAGGAATCCCGCCGCCGGCAAGAGCGGCAACAGCAGCAACGCCGCCGGATTCTGAAATTTGGCGACGGGCGAGAGTTTTCGGCGAAAGCGACTCATTTTTCCTGAAAACACGGCAAGGGAGCACTAGATACCAGGCGAGGCGCCGTGGTGCAAGCGCCCGATCGCGTTGGCAAAGAGCGAGTGCGAGCCAGATGGGATCCATAGCGGCGGCGGGCTTGATTTTCCCGGCTCAACGTATCTAGCGCTTGCCCGATGCGAAAAACGCGTCCAGGGAAGGGGCATGAAACATCGCACCCTCACGCTTTTCATCTCTCTGGCCGTGCCCGTGGTCGGCTGCGCCGCGGATGCCGACAAAAAAGGCATCTGGACAGATCCTGAATTAGCCGCCGCAGAACACCCGGATTTTGCGCTTCAGGGCGAATACGCTGGGGAGCGCGACGGCAAAAAAATCGGCGTTCAGGCCGCAGCGATGGATGGGGGCAAGTTCCTGGTTTCCACCTACCAGGGCGGGTTGCCGGGCGCGGGATGGGACAAATCCGCGGCCGTCTCCCAACTTCTGGAACGCGGTGCGTTGACGGAAGTTCTGGGCGGGTTGGAGCGCGTCGAACGCGAAAGCCCGACCCTCGGCCAAGAAGCTCCCGACGGCGCGAAGGTGGTTTTCGCTGGCGAATCGGCGGACGGCGTGAAGGGTGAGATTCAGGACGGCTACCTCTGGGCCGGCAGTCAGACCACCGTGCCGGTCGGCGATTTTACCGCTCACGTGGAGTTTCGCCTGCCCTACAAGCCCGGAACTACGCCCAGCAGCCAGGACCGCGGCAACAGCGGGGTTTACATCTTCAACAACTACGAGTGCCAGGTGCTGGATTCCTTTGCCCTTAACCTGGACGAAGCCGCGAACCCGTTCCCCACCAAGTCGCGCAACACCCAGTGGTGCGGCAGTTTTTACAAATTCAAGCTGCCAGACGTGCCCATGGTCTTTCCGCCCTTACGCTGGCAGACCTACGACATCGATTTCACCGCGCCACGGTTCAAAAGCGGCGAAAAAGTCGCCAACGCGCGCATCACCGTGCGGCACAACGGAGTCACCATCCATGACAACGTGGAATTGCCGAAAGGAACCGGAGCGGGCGGCGGCCGGCCGGAAAAGGAGAAAGGGTTGCTCTACTTTCAAGGGCACGGAAATCCCGTGGCCTACCGAAACATCTGGATCGTGGAGAAGTAGACCTGCGGCGCCGCGTTAAGCGCGAAACCTCCCACCAGCGGCCTTTTTTCCGAGCACCTGCCTTGGATCAGTTCTGCGTGGGATTGCTGCCCGGCGGCTGGTCTAGCAAAGCCCGAATCTACCCGGACCCTAGTCTAGTCTAGTTTAGTTTAGGGAAATTGAGCGAGGCTATTCCCACTCGATACTCGCCGGCGGTTTGGTGGAGATGTCGTAGAGAACGCGGTTGACTTGCGGCACTTCGTTGAGGATGCGGTTGGACACTTCCGCTAGGAATTCGGGATCGAAGCGGATCCACTCCGCGGTCATGGCATCCACGCTGGAAACGGCGCGGAGGACGACCGGCCACTCGTAGGCGCGCTCGTCGCCCTTGACGCCCACCGTTTTGCAGGGAAGCGCGGCGGCGTAGGCTTGCCAAACCTCGTCGTAAAGCCCGCGTTCGCGTAACATGCCGATGAAGATGGCGTCGGCTTCGCGAATGGCTTCGAGCCGGCCGGCGGTGATCGCGCCGGGACAGCGCACGGCCAAACCGGGGCCGGGGAACGGATGACGGCCGACCACTTCCTCGCTGAGGCCCAAACTTCGGCCCAAGGCTCGGACCTCGTCCTTGAAAAGCTCGTGCAGGGGCTCCACGACCTTGCCTTGCTCTTTCAGCTCCAAAATCCGGTCGACGCGATTGTGATGGGTCTTGATTTTCGAGGCGATAGAGCCGCTGGAGGCGCTTTCGATCACGTCGGGATAGAGCGTGCCTTGCGCCAGGCGATCGATTTTTTCCCGCTGCGCCGAAAAAGACGTCGATGAAGAGGTTGCCGATGATGTCGCGCTTTTTTTCCGGGTCCTCAATTCCCGCCAACGCGCTCAGAAAACGCTCGCTGGCGTCGATGGTCTCGATTTCCACGCCAACGGCCGAAAATTGCGCCTGAACCTCCGCGGTCTCGTTTTTGCGCAGCAGGCCGGTATCGACGAAAATGCAACGGACGTCGATTTTCGCTTCGTGGAGCAAAACGGCCAAAACCGTGGAATCCACGCCGCCGGAGACGCCGCAAACCACGTAGTGATCGCCCACTTCTTGGCGAACATCGGCGATGAGTTGGTCCTTGAATGACTCCATCTCAAATCTTGGCGGATTTTGCGCCGCGGCCAGGAAATTGCGCAAAACTTGCGCACCTTCGTGCGTGTGGGTCACCTCCGGATGAAACTGGATGCCCCACCACCCTTCGGCCCATTTCAGCGCCACCGGCGTGCCTTCCTGATTCGTGGCCAAAATCTCAGCGTCATCCGGCATTTGGCAGGTGTCGCTGTGGCTCATCCAAATTTGGGATTCGCCCACGCCGTCCAGCAAGAGGTCGCCGTTTTTCGGCAAAAGCGTCGCCGGGCCGTATTCCCGCGTCGTTCGTGGCCGGATGGAGCCGCCGAATTTGAGGTTGAGCAACTGCATGCCGTAGCAAATGCCCAAAACCGGCACGTTGAGGCTCTTAAGGTGGTCAAAATCGATGTCCGGGGCGTTTTCCTCGCTGGTGCTGCGCGGTCCGCCGGACAAGATCACGGCGGCGGGTTTGCCGGTTTCGTGGAGTTGCTCCGGTTGGTAAAGCCGCGAAAAATAGCCCAACTCGCGAATCCGGCGGACGATGAGTTGGGTGTATTGCGAGCCGAAATCGATAACGGCGATGGCGTGGTCTAGCATTTGTCCCTTGGTGCTTGGTGCGCCGTGCTTCGTTTGCACTATGGCCGGCTAAATCTGCGTGCTTTGGTAGTTTACCGGCTCCTCGGTGATGGTGATGTCGTGCGCGTGGCTTTCACGAAGGCCGCCGGTGGTGATGCGGACAAAATTTGGCTTCGTCCGCAATTCTTCCAGGTTTGCCGCGCCCACATAGCCCATTCCCGAGCGTAAACCGCCCAAAAGCTGGAAAACCACGTCCTCCAGCTTCCCGCGATAGGCCACGCGGCCTTCCACGCCTTCAGCGACCAGCTTGCCGGACGAATTTTGGCCGTAACGGTCGCCGGAACCCCGCCGCATCGCTTTGAGCGAGCCCATGCCGCGATATTCCTTGAACATGCGGCCTTGATGCTGGACCATCGCGCCCGGACTTTCGCGCGTTCCGGCCAAAAGCGAGCCTAACATGACCACGTCCGCACCGGCCGCCAAGGCTTTGACGATGTCGCCGGAAAAGCGAATTCCACCGTCGGCGATAAGCGGAATTTCGCGCTTGCGAGTCTCCGCGGCCACTTCCTGGATGGCGCTGAATTGCGGCACACCGACCCCTGCGATGACGCGCGTGGTGCAAATCGAGCCCGGCCCAACCCCGACCTTGATCGCCGCTGCGCCGGCTTCGATCAAATCGCTCGCTCCCTGCCGGGTAACCACGTTTCCGGCAACCACGGGCACATCGGCGGCTTCGCGCAATTCTTCGATCAGATTCACGACGCGGCTGGTGTGTCCGGTGGCCGCGTCGATGAACAACGCGTCCGCCCCAGCGCTCACCAAGGCAGCCGCCCGTTCGCTGGCGTCGGGTCCCACGCCGACCGCTGCGCCCACGAGCAACCGGCCATTTTCATCCTTGGACGCGTCCGTGAAATGTTGCCGTTTTTCGATGTCCTGGCTGGTGATGAGGCCCACTAACACGTCGCCACCGTCTACGAGAGGCAGTTTCTCGATTCGATTTTTGTAGAGCAGCTTTTTCGCCTGGGCCTGGGTGGTTTTGCTAGTTCCGGTCACCAATTTTTCACGCGGCGTCATCACCTCGGCAACGGTAGATTTGTCAGGATCGTCCAGTTGCCAGATGTCGCGCGTCGTCACCATGCCCTGGAGCTTTCCCTCGCCGTCCACCACGGGAAACCCGGCCACGCCGCGCTGCGCCATGACCAGTTGCAAATCGCGGATGCTCAACTCTCGCGTTACCGTGAACGGATCGGAAATCACCATGTTTTCCGAGCGCTTGACCCGCGCTACCATGTCGGCCTGCTCGCCAGGGGTGTTGTTGCGGTGAATTACGCCAATTCCGCCTTCCCGCGCCAATGCGATGGCCAGTTGATCCTCCGTGACCGTGTCCATGGCCGAGGAAACGATGGGAATGTTGAGCGCGATGCGTTCGGTCAGCCGCGTGCTCAAATCCGTCTCCGCCGGGAGCACCCCGCTCTTTTGCGGGACCAGGAGAACGTCGTCGAAACTGAAAGCAAGCTTGATGTCGCCCATCGCTATCTGTTGGGTGAAATGTGAGGAAATGCAACCGAAAATTGCTGCAAAACTCAACCCAGCGCAGCCGAGATTTCGCCCGCAAAACGCGCCGCTTTGGCCGCGAAACCCACCTCCGGCTCGGCAAACAAAATTCCCCGGGAAACGTTCACCAAAATGGGCGCTTGCCGGTTTTGGCCACGCAAAGCCGCCAAATTGCCGCCCTGCGCTCCAAGGCCCGGAATCAGCAACGGCGCATCGGGAATTCGCGCCAAAACTTCGTCCGCGGCATTCGTCAATCCGACGACGAGGCCGATTTGCTCCGAAGCGGCCGTCATTTCGGCCACAAATTCGAAAACGTAACGCCCCTCCGCCTGCCGCAGCTCAATGTCCTTGGCGCCGGGATTTGAGGTAACGGCCAGCAGATAGATCCCCTTCCCTGCCCGAGCCAAAAACGGCTCCAAAGTCTCCGCGCCCAGGTAGGCGTTCAACGTCACCGCGTCCGCGCCCCACACGTCGAAACACGCTTGGGCGTAGAATTTTTGGGTTTCACCGATATCGCCGCGCTTGGCGTCCAAAATCACCGGGATAGGGCCCGGAATTCGCGCCAGCGCCGATTCCAAGACTCGCATGCCTTCCAAACCCATCGCCTCGAAATACGCGATGTTTGGCTTGAACGCGGCGGCGAATTCCGCGGTTTCACCAATCACCCGAGCCAAAAATTCGCCCACCGAGCCCTCAATTTGGTCCGGACGCGGATCCAGCCCCACGCAGAGATTCGAGCCGGAAACCTGAATTTGGCGGGAAAGCTTTTCGCGATAGGTCATGAGGTTGTTTCGCGAGGGAATGCGCTCTGGCAAGCGCGATCGCATTTGCCAAAGCGCCAGCCAGGCCTAAGTTGGCCGGATGAATGCCAGAATCTTCCTGACTTTGCTGCTTCTGCTCTCCCCGATGGCCGCGCAGCAAACCCAGCTCCCCGACTTTAGCGTGCCGGCAGGTATGGTGCGCCGCGATTTCCCCCTCGGAAAGGCCGATTTGGCCCTGGTGGAACGGTTTTGCAAGGAAACACTCTCCCCCGGCGGGAAATACCACATTTTCAAGACGCAACGCCGGATTCGCGTGATCGACAAGCCGGAGCACGTGGAGGCGATTCGCCAAACGTTGCCCCACATCTCCCAAGCCGCCCCCAACGTGAAAATTGAGTTCATTGCCCGCACGGTGAACGATTCCCGGCTGACTGGCGGCCAGGTTCGGGGCGTGGTTCGCGGAGGAAATGGCCGCATCTTCGGGCAGGGCCAAAATCAGGGCACTCCGGGCGTTTTTCGCCGAACCACGGGCGGTGGAGACCGGGGCGACATCACCCGGCAAGTGACGCCAAACGGCGTCTCTGTGTTCGATAGCCGGGGCGGCGGCGCCATCGATATCGACATCATCAACCAGCGCACCCGTAGCGACGGCCTCAACACCTCGTTCATCCTGGTGCGTTCCGGCAGCGAAGGGTTCATGGAGGTGGCCCGCGATGTGCCGATGGTCGACTATTTCACGCGATTCATCGCCGACGGCAGCTTTGGCGCGATGCTGGGGATCGATCCGCGGCTCATCGGCAACAACCAGCTTTTCCCGCTTGCGACCGGGCGATTTGAGGTTCCTGAGATTCGCTGGGAAAAAGCCGGCACCCGCCTGGTCGTTCACCCCACAATTGAGGGCGACCTGGTTCATTTGGACATTTTGCCGCAAATTTCCGCCGTGGTGATCGTCGATCCGGAAGCGCTGCGGCGCCGGGGGCTCAACACCTTCCTGACCGGCCGCGAGCAATACGTCACTTACACCAAGCTCGCCACCAGCGTCACCCTAAAAAGCGGCCAAGCCGTGCAAATTGGCGGATTCAACAAGGCCACGCCGGAATTCAACCGCTTCTTTGCCGGCGGAACGCGAAATCAGACCAGCAGCGCGGGGAATTTCACCGTTCGGGCCACCATTCAGCCGTAATTTTCAGGTTTCCGCCGGTTTTGGGACGGGCACGGCCTCGCAAACCTCGCGCCAGCCCGGAAAATTCCAATCGTTGGGAAAACCGCGGCATTGTGCGGGTTTCACGGGGTTGATCGTGCAGTCGATGCCGTCGAGAAAGATGCACTCGCCGTTTTCTTTCTCGGTGAGGGTCAAACCCGCGCGATTTTGGCGTAACGCGGTGAATTTGGCCACGAAATCGTAGAGCCCCATCCCTTTGAAGTTAGAAATTGCCTGCAAATCGTCCTCGGTCAGGATTACCTCACCCGGCCAGCGGCAACAATTGGCGCAGCGCTGGCATTGGTAGAAAACGGGGGGCGTTGACGCGGGATTCGACATTTTGCCCACCAATCCCTAGATTCGTGGGGAAGCAAGGATGGAAAGGAAAGGTCGTTCGACCCTATCAAAGCGAAAAAATCGTCCGAAAAATCCGATTGATTACTTTGTTAGCCCTGTCACGTCTCAATGGTCTGAAAATGATTTGACATTGATGACCTTTTCCTTGAGTTAATGGCCCAGCGGCGTCCTGTATGGCGTCGCCGGTTCCCAAAGGCCGATTTGAGGCTGCCAACGCCTCCCCCAACACACCCACCACCCTCTTGGTTGAATCTAACCGTCCAACCACTCAACCGCTCAGGCTTTACGCTTCAATTCTAGATGTTTGGAAGACTATTTGGAGTATTCTCGAACGACATCGGCATCGATCTCGGAACCGCCAATACGCTGGTCTACGTGAAAGATCACGGGATCGTGCTCCGGGAGCCATCGGTGGTTGCCGTTCAGGCAGGAACTAACAAGGTGCTGGCCGTTGGTGACGACGCAAAACGCATGTTAGGGCGCACACCCGGCAATATCGTGGCCATCCGGCCGCTGAAGGACGGGGTGATCGCTGATTTTGAGGTGACCGAGGCCATGCTGCGCCATTTCATCCGCAAGGTCCACAGCCGCAAGGGGTTTGTCAGGCCTCGCGTGGTCATTGCGGTTCCCTCAGGCATTACCGAGGTCGAAAAACGCGCGGTTCGCGAATCCGCCCAAAATGCCGGCGCCCGCGAGGTTTTTCTGATCGAGGAGCCGATGGCGGCGGCGATCGGCGTGGGATTGCCGGTTCAAGACGCCTCCGGCAACATGATCGTCGATATCGGCGGCGGGACGACGGAGGTGGCGCTGATTTCGCTCTCCGGCATTGTTTACAGCCGCAGCGTGCGGGTGGCGGGCGATGAGTTGGATGAGGCGATCGTGCAATATCTGAAGCGGGCTTACAATTTGATGGTGGGCGAGCGGACGGCGGAAGAGATCAAAATCCGGATCGGATCCGCCTATCCGCAGGGAAAAGAAGCGTCGATGGAGGTGAAAGGCCGCGATTTGGTCGCCGGATTGCCGAAAACCATCAAAATCACCTCCCAAGAGGTGCGCGAGGCGATGCTGGACCCGCTCAACACCATCATCGACTCGGTCCGGGTCACGCTGGAGCGCTGTCCGCCCGAATTATCGGCGGATTTGGTCGATCGCGGGCTGGTTTTGGCCGGCGGCGGGGCCTTGCTGCGCGGGCTGGACAAGCTGCTGACGGAGGAAACCGGCTTGCCGGTTCATGTGGCCGAAGATCCGTTGAGCGCGGTGGCCGAAGGAGCTGGAAAAGTGCTTAACGAACTCTCATTTTTGAAAAAAGTCGCCAATCTTGAGGCTTGAGCCATACTTTTCCGGATACCACCGCTTTTCATCTTTCGCGGACTAGGTTAAACTACCGGAAAATGCGTCCTGAATGAGTCGGGTAAACATCATAGCCCTGGCCCTCCTGGTTGCCATCGTCGTCTGGATGCTCACTTGGGGCGACGATGCGATTCAGGGGTGGCACCGTACTGCCCTTTCGGCGGCCTCGCCCTTGATCAAAACGCGGCATAACGTGGGCCAGCAAACGCAAAAATTCTCTCAGGCAAAAACGCCTCGCAAGGAGTTGGAGGACCAAATTCGGCGTTTGACCGATGAAGTGCGCCAGTTGCGGATCGAAAACGACCGGGTGGAGCGGCTTTTTCAGGAAAACGCGCGTCTCCGGCAGATGTTGACGCTCAAAAAGGTTCCCAGCTTTGAATTGGTGGCTGCCGGGGTCGTTCGCCGCGACACCGCCACCTGGTACCACACCATCGTCATCGACAAAGGGACCGACCATGGAGTTAAGGAGAACGACGCGGTGGTGATCGATCCCGGCATGAGCCTGGTGGGCAAAATTACCCTGGCCGCCGAAAAGACCGCAACCGTCCTGCTGCTGACCGATGAAGCGTGCAAAGTGACCGCCCGCGTCATGGGCACCGACCACAGCGGAATCATCCAGGGCCAGGGAAATCGAACCGGAGGAGATAGCCGGGCTGTGATGATGGGCCAAGGCACGGTGGTTGGCGAGCGCGGCGGAATCAACAACCAGCCAACGCTGCGGCTCCGTTACCTGGACAAAACCTCGCCCATCGCCCCGAACATGGACGTGATTAGCTCCGGGCAAGGACGCGTTTTCCCATCCAATTTGAAGCTGGGGCGCATCAAGTCCGTTCACCCGGGAGAAATCACCACAGAGGCGGAAGTCGTGCCCAGCGTGGATTTTTCGAACCTGGATTTTGTGTTCGTCATCGTCGGCAAACAATGATCTTCTCCGCATTGATGTTCGGCTTCCTGATCCTGGCGATGATGATCCAGGAATTTCTGCCCGCGTTGCACTTTAGCGGGATCAAAGCGCTGATTTTGTTGCCATGGGCGTTTTTCTACGTCATCGCCCTAACAGTGCCTTACCCGGTCATGCTTTTTTTCGCGCTGGCCACCGGATTTATGTGGGATGCGCGCTACGGGCTGCCGATGGATCCGCACCTCCCGTTTGGCACCCGCGTCATTCTTTTTGCGCTCATGGGATCGTTCATGCAAGGCATTCGGCCACTTTTTCAGCGTGGACATTGGTTTTTGCCCGTCGTAATGGTAGGGATTATGGTCCTCTTTCAGCGAATCAGCGAATATTTGCTGATTTGCTTCGCTGAAGGGGGATTTCAATTTTCCCCGCAAGTTTGGATGACGATCATCACCACCGCCGGCGCGGCTATGGTTTTGGCACCATTTTTGCTCCTGATCATCAGCCGAGTCGCCAAACGTTGCGGATATCAGCTAGAATTCGAGCAGTTCATGTTTAAACGCGCTTACACCTATGGCCACCAGATTTAAGTTCAGACTCTACCTGCTCGCGATTTTGGTCGTGGTTGGCCTGGGAACCTTGGTTCACCGGCTCTACAGCGTCCAGATTGTCAAGCACCCGGAATACGTGGCTCAATTGCCCGGAGAAAAAGAGGTCACCGTCAGGGTGCCGGGCGTTCGGGGCGAAATCATGGACCGCAACGGAACGGTTTTGGCAACGAACAAGGCCAGCTACGAGGTGGTTTTCGATTTGAAGACGATTCTGGACAACTACCGGGATAAGTTTGGCGAGGTCCCGATGACCCACTTTGACGCCAAGGTGTCCGGGATGCAGCGCAAAAAGCCGGAACCAGACATCCTGCGAGTGGTGGAGGAAACAGTTTTGCCCAAAATGAACGAAATGGGCCTCTACACCGATTTCAATTCCCGCCAGCTTCAGATCCACTTTCGCAGCACCAGCGGAATCGTGCCCTACACCTACCGGCGCGACCTCACGTTCGAGGATTTTGCCATGTTTGCGGAAAACGACTTTGCGGTTCCCGGCGGGGTGGACGTTGAGGTCAAGCCGTTGCGGATTTATCCGTTCGATTCGTTGGCGTGCCACATTTTGGGCTACGTGAAGCTTCCGGACATCCAGCAGGTGCCCCAAAGCAAGCGCCTGGAGTTCGATCACTACGTTCCGGACGATTACGGCGGCGCGGGAGTGGAAAAAAGCATGGACGAATACCTGCAAGGCAAGCCGGGTAAGCGGGTGCTGCGCAAGGACGAAAAAGGTATCATCCGCAACGAGATTTCCTACCAATCGCCCAAACCGGGCTCGAACGTTTACCTGACGATCGACGCCAAGATTCAATACATCACCGCGCAGGCGATGAGGAGGATCGTCCCCAAATCAGACGGCACCTCGGGCCGCGGGGCCGCGGTGGTGATGGACCCGCGCAATGGCGAAATTCTCGCCTTGGTTTCGGTCCCATCCTACGATCCCAACAAATTCGTGCCTTCCATCTCGCAGGATGATTGGACGCGATACTCCAAGGACAAGGCCGCGCCCATGTTTAACCGCGCGTTGAGCCAGCACGCGCCGGGTTCGACGTTCAAGATCCCGATTGCCCTTGCCGGATGCCTTTCAGACTCCCATCGCCGTCATTTTTACTGTAGCGGCGGCGTTCAATACGGCAGCAAGTTGATGAGGTGCTGGATTTTGGCCAAAGGCGGCCGCCATGGATCGATCAACCTGAGCGACGCCATCAAAAAGTCGTGCAATTGCTATTTTTACCAATACGGCAACCACACCGGCATCAGCAACATCGTGGAAGTGACGGGGAAAATGGGTTTGGGCCGCAAAACCGGCATCCCGCTGGAAGGCGAAGCTCCGGGCTTGGTTCCCAGCCCGCAATGGCTGAAAATGCAGGGTCAGTTGTGGAGTAAGGCCTTTACCGCGATGACCTCGATCGGTCAGGGATTTGCCGAAGCCACGCCCCTGCAAATGGCTTCGGCCACCTGCACGGTGGCCAACGGCGGAAGGGTCTTTCAGCCTCGCCTGGTGAAGAAAATCGTCGATGAGGATGGCCCTTACCGGCGCAAAATGGTGGAAATGGTGCGCCAAGGCATGTCGATCGATGAAGTGGCCGAAAAGCTGGAAATACTGCGCAACGACGTGGAAACCTGGGTGCAACGCGCCAAGGATAAAAGCCTGGATGACGTCGCCTGGAACGAAGTTCTTCCCGACGAGCCGCAGTTGAAGTACGACCTCTCCAAGGAAGGGCTCACCACGGACGAGCTGGAATTAGTGAAACGCGGCATGTATAAAGTGGTCAACGAGCCAGGCGGAACGGCTAGCCGGGCGCGTTCTGAGGATTTTATCGTATCGGGCAAAACCGGCACGGCCCAAAGCGGAAAACCCAAAGAACCCACCAACGCGTGGTTTATCTCCTTTGCCCCCTATGAAGAGCCGGAACTGGCGGTGTGCGTCTTCGTACACAACGGCGACTCCGGTGGCAGATGCGGCGCCCCCATCGCCGGGCGCATTTTGAAGGAAGTCATGGCGATGAAGAAAAGCGATTACGATATTGCCCTCAAACCTTTGGAGGAAGCAAGAGGCCACTTCGATCGCGTTCTTTTGGTCGATTTCGACAACACCGGCCTGGACAAATTTATGGATGGCGATGATGCGGATGGCTTGGTGGAGCTGCCCGAGGGCATGGCCCCGAGGCGTTCTACCTCCACCTCCTCATCTCGTTCGCGATCCCATCACTCACCGTCGATCACCCAAAGGGCCGATCGGCGGGGCTCATCCGCCCCCAAAGCGAAAAAGCCCAGCCAACCAGTTGTTAAAGCGCAGCGACCCAAGCGAGGTCTCTTCGGTATATTTGGAAATAATAAGAAAAAGAACCGATGATTTTCCTAGCTTTATTCTCAGCCAGCGTGTTTCCCGCGCCGCACATAGTACCCCCGCTTGTGCTATCCTGCGTTAACTGGCTTGGTTCGGACCAAACTTATAAATCTTCGAACCAACCGAATGTTGAAACGTATACGAAAACTATTTGGAGGAAAGCGACTCAATGAAGGGACGCGAATTGTCATCAACTGTGAGAAACTCGAAAGCCGGGTAGCGCTGCTGGAGAATGGTTCTCTGGAAGAATACGGCGTAGAGCGCGTCGATCAGGAAAACATTGTCGGCTCTATCTACAAGGGTAAGATCAAAAACATCGAACCCGGGCTCAAAGCCATGTTTGTGGACATTGGCTTGGAGAAAAACGCCTTTCTTCACTTTTGGGACGCCATCCCGCAGGCATTGGAGGATCTCCAGGCTGAAGTGGACGAAAAACTGGAAGAAGTCCGCCGCGGCCCCAAGCGCAAGAAGCAGCAGCAAAAACGCATCACCTCCAGGGACATCCCCTCGCTCTATCCGGTGGGATCCGAGGTGATGGTGCAAATTAGCAAGGGGCCGATCGGCAGCAAGGGCCCTCGCATCACCACCAACATCTCTCTACCGGGACGATTCATGGTGTTGATGCCGCGCAACGATCAATTTGGGATTTCGCGCCGGATTGACGACTCCAAGGAACGCGCCCGGCTGCGAAAAATCATGGAACACCTGGAGTTGCCCGAGGGCATGGGCATCATCCTCCGCACCGTCTGTCAGGGGCAGCGCCTTCGTTACTTTATCCGGGATCTCAGCATCTTGTTGGAGCAATGGCAGCACATTGAAGACGAATATGACAACAATCCCGCGCCTCACTGCGTTTTTCAGGAACCCGAAGTTATCGAACGCACCGTGCGTGATTTTCTGACCGAAGACGTGGAAGAAGTCATCATCGACGATTCTAAAACCGCGGACCGGATGCGCGACCTTGTCGGCCTGATTTCTAAGCGTTCGCGCAAGCGCATCAGCACCTATAGTTCGCCCGAGCCGATTTTCGAAAAATTCGGAATTCAGCGCCAAATTGACGACGCTTTCTACCGGCAAGTCTGGTTGCCTTGCGGCGGCTACCTGGTGATTGATGAAACCGAGGCGTTAATCACCGTGGACGTCAACACCGGCCGCAACAAGGGCGCCAGCGACAAGATGATTTTGGAGACCAACCTGGAGGCGGCAGAAGAAGTATCCCGTCAATTGCGCTTACGCAATATAGGAGGCCTCATCGTCGTTGACTTCATTGATATGCGCAGCCGCAAGGATCAGCAGCAGGTTTACAAGCTGGTCCGCGACCGTTTGCGCAAGGATAAGGCCAAAACCCAGGTTTTGCCGATCTCACAACTGGGCCTCATGGAAATGACGCGGCAACGGCTCAACGAAAGCTTGAGCGTCACCACCAGCGAGCAGTGCCCGTATTGCTCCGGAAAAGGCGTGGTGATGTCCACGATGACGATGAGCGTCGAAATCCAACGCAAAATCAACGCGCTGATGTATCGCAAGAAAGGCGGCGTTCACGATCTGCTCATCGTCGTGCACCCTGAAGTGCTGCAACGGCTCAAAACGGAGGATTCCGAGCTATTGGTCGATCTGGAGCGGCGCCATGAAGCGCGTTTCACCTTCCGAAGCGATCCCACCTACCACCGGGAGCAAATCATGATCGCCGATCCGGAGACCGGCAAAGAATTTCGAGTCTAACCGACCGTCTAACCCGAATTTCTGGCGCTGAGCGATTTTGCCGCGTCCATCGCCGTTTGGAAGGCTCGAGGCCCATCTTCTTGCGGGCGGCAGCCAATCCCGCGGTCATCGATGTAGGCTTGCGCCAGCGGCTTGCCCTGCCCGGCATACACCTCGTGGTAGGTGAAGCCGTGTTCGTCCAGCCAGCCGCGAACGAGCCGAACGCGCTCGGCGATGGAATGGGTGGAATCGCTGCGCGTGCAACGCGTGGTGTAGACGATCACGTCCGCCCATTGCGCCAATTCTCGGGTAAACTCCGGCGCGCCGGGAATCGGCAGGCCAAAGTTCGCCACGCCGCGCCAACCATCGTAACGCGCCAACACTCCGTCCAGATCCACGCAGACTCGCGGCCGTTTTTTCGACTCGATCGCGGGCCGTTTCGACGCCGCGCCGGTTTTTTTGCGTTTTCCGGGTTTTGCCGGATTTGGCGCGGGACCCGGCGCCGCGCTCAACATCACTTCGATCGCCTCGTTTCCATCCAGCCAGGGATCGTCGAGCCACTCGTCGCCGCTCCACACTCGGTGAAAATGATCGCGGCTGTGATGGAGGCCCGGCAGCCGCAACCAGGCGCCCAGCTTGTCGTCGGCCAATTTTTCGGATTTCGGGAACGTTTCCGGACGAACATCGAGATTTTTCGCCTCCCACTGGTCGGCAATGTCCTGCCCGAAGCCGTGAGCGTCGGCCATCGGCACGGGTTCGGCGAACAGGACCCAAAGGTGGAAGCCACCGGCGCCGTTTGAGTCGAAAAGCAGCGGATCGTAGCCTCGCGCAACCAGCATTTCCCACCAGGCGCGCGCCGAGGCGAAATTTCGCGCAGCAGCTTCCTCTGCCTCCAGAGCCTCGGGATCGTGCAGGTCGATATCGATGGCCAGCCACTTGCAACGGCCGTCGGCGCTTTGGGCGTGGAGGCCAATCAGGTGGTTGCGGCGCAAACTGCCGAAGTGTCGCGTCAGTTTGTCCAGCGTCACCATGTCACCGCTGCCGCGCATGGATTTTTGCGGCAATGTCAGGGCCTTGTTGGGGCCGGGCTTGCCGGTGTATTGGCCCCAGACGTCACGCCGGTTCACCAGGCGGTCCATCGCCCAATCCGCCAGATCGCGGCTACGCTGCTTCCATTCCTGGCCAATGATTTCGAGACGGGGATCCACGGTTACGGGGTTTGTCGGAATTGCTGAATACTTGCGGAGGGGGCTTCGTTCAACTGTGTTCCTGGCGGACGTTCAGATTTCCGCATTACCGGCTTGCTTGCGTGAGCCGGACGTGGATCGAGCAACTGAATCGTTCCGCCGGGAGACTTCGCCGTTCACTGGATGAGCTTTGCCTTGAGAAAATCAACCATGCGGCACACATCTCCCTTCGATTCCAAGCCGTCGTTGATTTTGCGCCAGGCGGCAACGACCGTCCCGTGATCTCTACCCCCGAAAGCGCTCCCGATCTCCTTGAGCGAGGCTTGGGTCAGTTCGCGAGACAGGTACATGGCTAGCTGCCTGGGTTGGACGATGGTTGCCGTGCGGCTGCGGCCCGTCAGCTCCCCAATGCCCACGTCAAAATAGTTGGCCACCTCCTGCTGCACGTTGTCGATCGTCACCAAACCGGAAACTCCTTCGTCGGCCAACAAGTCGGTTAGGAAGTTTTCCACCTGTTCCAGGCGTAAATCGCTGCACATGGAGGCGAGCGAGGAAATGCGCGCCAGCGCCCCTTCTAGCCTTCGCACGTTTTTGCGAATCCGATTGGCCAGGAAGCAAATGAGGTCGGAATCCAGGTCTAGCTCATAATCGCCAGCTTTTTGGCGCAAAATCGCAACCCGCGTCTCCACATTCGGCGGAGTAATTTCCGCGTTGACTCCCCACTGCAGGCGCGAAACGAGTCGCTTCTCCAAGCGAGCGATTTCACCTGGAGGGCGGTCGCTGGTCAAGACCAATTGGCAGCGGTTGTTAATCAGCGCGTTGAAGGTGTGAAAAAACTCCTCCTGCAGGGCGCTTTTGCGGGCAAGGAACTGGATGTCATCGACCAGCAAAACGTCCAAATCGCGAAATTTGGATCGGAATTTGTGCATCGCGCCATGCTGGACCGCTTCGATGAACTCGTTGGCGAATTGTTCCGCGGTGACGAAGAGGACCTTTTTTTCGGGATGCCGCTCCAACACCTCCCGACCGACCGCAGTCATGAGATGGGTCTTCCCCAAGCCGCTGCTGCCGCTGACGAACACAGGATTGAAGCGCTCGCCCGGCTTTTCGGCCACATTCACCGCCGTGGCGTGGCAGTACTCGGAATTCGCCCCCACCACAAACGAATCGAAGCGAAATTTCGGGTTAATTTGCGCCAATTTCAGCCGTCGATCGAGATTTTGGGGCGCTATTTGCGCTAACCCCGGAAGCAACGCCGAATCCGGCGCGCGGGGCGAATCTGCGGCAAAACTAGGCGATTCGTCGTTGTCTGCACCTTCGATGACGGCAAGTTCCAAAGTGGGCGGATGACCGATGAGTTCGCGAAACACCTCCTCAAGGTCCGCACGGCAGTAGGTGTCGGCCCCGATCGCCTGAATCAGCGTGGGAAATTCGATTTTCACGTGGCCGCTGGAGCTGATTTCCGCCAAAGCTCCGCCGGCGAACCAACGCTCGGCGATTTCCTCGCCGAGTCGCTGTCGCAACTTTTTCATGGCCGCTGCCCAAACCTGTCCTCGCAAGGAATGTGTGTTCACTCTCTAGGTTTCCCGAAAGACGGGTCTTGTGAATAAAGTGTGGAAGGAATGTTGTCAAGATTGAAAAACCCTTGTGATGTGCCAAGACTAACCCGTCTGCATCCTGTCAATTCCACATTTTGCTTGTTGACAGCGCCAAACTCCCACGCTAACGACCCTAACCCCGGGGCTTGAACTCCGGGTTTTGCGTTAAAAAACCACTCGAGATGCTGCTTCAAAATCCGTTCAAACCGTCCCCCAACCATTTCTTTTCCCGATTCCAGCAGAATTGCCTGCTAGGCGTCGGTTGAATGGATTCTTGGACGCTCTCGTACTCCACCTACACCAGAAGTCTGGGGGAATCGTCCTTTGCCACACCCGTTTTCTAGTTGTCCTTCGTTGATGAGCCAACCACCCTAACACCACCACCAAATAGCCATGGGCACACTGGTATTTTCTTGTAGCTCGCTTCCGCCAAAAACTGAACCGCTTCACGTTCGGGGTCAGGGGCACGAATACTTTCTCAAGGGTGGCCGTGTTATCGAACTGGGATTTGACGAGACCTACTGGAAGTGCGAAACGGGGCGAATTTGGAGGCTGCGAGAATATTGGCAGGACCCCGAACTCAGCGAAGTTTTCGAGGTCGACGATCGGACGCACCCGAGCGATGAAATTGCCTTGATCGAGGCGATCAAGCGCCAGCCGCATCCCAGGAGAATGCGCATCAAGTGGCTGAATTTCAAAGCGCTCGAAGGCGCCACGCCGGAAAGTGTCGATTTGGCCCGCACCCTCCAAGGCTTGTTTTGTTGACCGACGCAAGCGGACGCTTGCGCTACGTAATTTCCGGCCGATCACGCCTCAAGCGCGTCGGAAACTTCCACCACCTTTGCCAGACGCGTGAAGATGAGGTTGGAGGTAACCGCAGGCTCGCCAATTCCGAGCAATTTGCTTAGCGCGATGCGGTAGATCGCCAGTTGCGGCGCGTAGTGGCTGCATGCTTCGCGAATTTCCTCGTCCGTGCGCACTTTGTTTGTTTTGAAGTCGAAAATCACGGCCTGCGCCACGCTGCCCATGGCGTCGCGGCTCAAAACGACGCGATCGAACGTGCCGGAGATCCATTTCCCGCCGTGAATCAGCTCGAAGCGCTTTTCCAGCCAGGCGACGGGATCGGCGCCAAAATTGTTCCGCTCGAAAACGGCGGCGACTTTTGGGCTCAGCAGGTTGGTTAGCACCTCATCGCGCGCTTGGCGGTGCACAGCGTCGCTTTCGTCGATTTCCTGGTTGAGACGGGCCCGCAACTCGGAATTCGACAATCCATCCAGCCAAGGCACGGCTTCGAACAGTTCGTGGACCCGCGTGCCGTATTCCGCGGCGCGAATCGTGCCGGGCAGGAAGACGAAACTGGCGCCCGGCTTGGATTCCTGGCTATCGTCGGCGGCGCTGGAGGGCATTTCGCGACGCCGCAGGCTGAAACGGCGTTTTGCCGGCAACGGGCTTACGTTCGGCCCGTGCTCCGGGCTCACCGGCGATTTTACCGCGAATTCCGGGTTTTCGTGCCAATCCGGCGCCCCTGCTTGAAAGGCGATCTCCGCGTCTTGACCGCCAAATTTCGCCGGTTGCCAGGTTTCCTCCGGTTCGGCCACGGCGCGGCGAATCAACCCACGCATCGTCGGCCGTCCGCTGGGTTTGGTGCACACCACGTAGTTGGCGAATTTTGCCCGTGTTAGGGCCACGTAGAGCACGCAAAGCTCCTGAAACGCCGCCTCGTTTTCCAGCTTCAACCGCGCCGCGCCCAACGTGGGATCCAACTCGCAGGCCAGCTTTCGCGGCATGTTCAGCACCCACTCGATCTCCCGGCTCAGCCCTTCGCCGCTTTCGTGCGCCACCAGACCCAGGCACCCAATGTCGGTCAGCTCGCCATCCTTGGCCGATTCAATCTCCGCCACGATCACCGCATCGAAACCCAGCCCCTTGGACTTGTGGATCGTCATGATTTGCACCACGCCCCTGGCCGGCGTTTCCCGCGCGACGAATCCCTGCGCATAACGCACAAAGTCGCCAATCGCGCGATTCCCGCTCAAATCAAACTCGCGCGTGGCTTGCCGAAGCTGCTCGATGCGCTTGCCCGCGAACGCATCCGGCTCAAATCCACCACTACGCAAGCGCGCCAGCCAATCCTCAAACGCACCGGTGAAACCGCGGTCGTGCACCGCGTCAATCGTCGATTCCACCAACTCTTTGCGCATCGATTTCGGGGTGTCCCAATCGATTCCCGGCAACGCCGGCGTCATGCAAAGATGCTTCCACGCTAACGAATCGCCCGGATGCGCCGCCAGTTGCAACAGCGCCAAAAACGACGCCGCGACGGGGTGATCCGAACCAATCAGCGTATCGCCTTCAACCACCACCGGCGCGTCGGTATGCGCGCGGACGTATTCGGCAATCCGCGCCGCCGTCTCGTTGCGGCGAACCAGCACCGCGCAAGTGAGATTTTTCTCCTGCGGGGCCAATTCGCGCAAAATTTCGGCAACGACCTCGATTCGGCGCTCGGCAGGCGATTCTTCGTCGTCCCAACCGCCTTTGGGCAGGGTAACCAATTGAACGAAGCCGTCTCGATCGTGATGATTCGCCACGTGATCCTCCCAACTCGCGAACCAACGCTCCACAAACTCGCCGTGCGCCGGAAACATGGCGTCAAAAACCTCGCGCTGGCCAAAAATTCGGTTCACCGCGTCCAAAATAACCGGCGCGGAGCGGAAACTGCTGTTCATCTCGCGCTTGGCGATGCTCTCGCTGCCGTAGTGCTCGTAGATGTCGTGAAACAAGCGCGAATCCCCGCCCCGCCAGCCAAAAATGGCCTGTTTGACGTCGCCCACATAAAAATAGCTGCGCTGGCCGGAAAAATCCTGAATCACCTCATCGGCCAGGTTTTGGATGACCTGCCACTGCCGCACGCTGGTGTCCTGAAACTCGTCCAGCAGCCAATGATCGAACTGGCCATCCAGCCGGTACTCCATGTTCAACCGCGTTTCGGCGCCCTCCAGGCTAAGCTGCGGCCGCGCGTGTTCCGATTGCAAGGCCCCGCTGAGGAGCAACTGAATATCGTCGAAACCCAGTTTTCCCGCTCGGCGGACTCGATCGTGGTAACGCGCTTCGTAAGCCGCAAGCACGTCGTGGATGCCGCGCGTTTGCATCACGTTCGGATAAACCTCGCAATACATCAGGTAGTCCAGCACGCGAGCCAAATGCGCGCAAACCTCTCGGCCCAACACGTAGTGCTTCTTGTAGAGCGCAACCTCAAACGGCCCCCCTTCGTGAATCTGCGCGTAATTTTGGAACAATCGCTCCTGCAGGGTCTTGGGCGGGGGCAACGCGCGCCCCGGCCGCATTTTGCGCACCATGCCCACGAAGTCCTCCCACATCTTCCAAGCCCGCTTGTCGAATTCCACACCGCCGAGCCGTGCCAACAACGCCTCGCACTCCTCATCCACATCGCCGATGCCGATGCCGCGCAACCAGCGGCATCCCTCCGGCCAAATCGTCGTTTCCTCCCCCCAAAGCGCACGATCCGGCGCCTGCAAAAAAAGCTGATGATGCCGCCCGACAAACCCATCCAGCGTCCGGACCAATTGCTTCTCCTGCACCCCAAACGTGGCCTGTTTGAAGGCCTCGGCGAACGGCTCGTGCAATTCCCGATCCTGAAACAACCGCGCAAACACCTCCCGCCGAGCTGCTTGTGCTTCGTGAGGCTCCATCACCTCGAAATCCGACGAAAGGCCGAATTCCGCCGGGAAACAGCGCAACACCCGGTTGAAAAACGAATCCAGCGTCCCCAACGAAAGCAAATGCAGTTGGTCGACGACTTGCCGCAACAGCGCGGTTGCCGATTTTGAGTCAAAATCCGCGATTTCGATTTGTTCGCGAATTTGGCTGGCAAACTCGGGATTTTGGGCCGCTTTCGCCAATTTTCGCAAGATTTCGTCCAAAAACTCCGCCGCCGCCTTGCGGGTGAACGTCAGGGCGATGAGTTTTTGCGGCTCCACGCCCAAAGCGAGCAATTTCACGAACCGATTGGTCAGCGCATAAGTCTTGCCCGATCCCGCCGAAGCCAGGATCATCTCGTTGCCGATAGAAGTCGTCATGTTAGGATTGCGGAGCCGGATAGTCGGCGGAGGCTGAATATTTGGCAACCCGGAATTTGGGGAATTTGCGGCTACTGCATCGCCTTTAGGCTCGCACCAAGGCACGAAGGCACAAAGAATCAGGAGCAAGTGCCCTCGCTTCGTGCCTTTGTGGCTTCGTGCGAGAAAAAATTTCCGATCATATAGCCGAATCCTCCTCCGGCCACGGCATCGGCTACGCTAAGTCGGCCTTTGGACTCGCACAAAGGCACGAAGGCACAAAGAATCAGGAATAATGGCTCTCGCTGGTGTCTTCGTGGCTTCGTGCGAGACGAGATTTTCGGTCATCCAATCGAATCCTCCTCCGGCCACGGCATCGGCTACGCTAAGTCGGCCTTTGGGCTCGCACCAAAGCACGAAGGCACAAAGAATCAGGAACAATGGCGCTCGCTTGGTGTCTTCGTGGCTTTGTGCGAGACGAGATTTTCGGTCATCCAACCGAATCCTCCTCCGGCTCCACGCCCGGGCGTAGCGAGTAAAGCACCGCCATCCGCGTTGCGATGCCGTTTTCCACCTGCGTGTTGATGAGGCAACGCTCGTACTGCGTCACCTCATCGGCCAACTCCACCCCGCGATTGATCGGGCCGGGATGCAGCACCCAAATCCCGCGTTCCTCGATTTTTTCCAATCGATCGCGCGTTAAGCCGAAATTGCGGTGATATTCGCCCAGGCTGGGGAAAAACTGCACTTTTTGGCGCTCAAGTTGAACGCGCAGCAGATAGACAGCCTCCGGTTTCCAGGCAAAAGCTTCCTCCCACGACCCAAAAGCGCGAAAATCGGCCGGGCGATCGTGGGGAATGAGCGTTCCCGGCCCCAAAACGCCAACCTCTGCGCCGAGTTTTCGCAAAACGGTGGAAGTCGAGCGGGCCACGCGGGAATGGAGGATGTCGCCGACGATGAGGGCGCGTTTTTTCGCGAAATCGCCGTCCCAAATCTCGCTCATCGTCAGCGCATCGAGCAGGCCCTGGGTTGGGTGCGCGTGATAACCGTCGCCGGCGTTGATGACCGAAGCGGCCGTGTTTTTCGCGATCAAACCGGGCACGCCCGAGCGTTGATGGCGCACCACGATGTAGTCCACGCGCATGGCCTGGAGTGTCTCCACAGTGTCCAAAACCGATTCACCCTTGGTCACCGAACTTTGCGCGACGGGGAGATTGATGACGTCAGCGTCCATTCGCTTCGCGGCGACCTCAAACGAGGTGGAAGTGCGGGTTGAGGGCTCGTAAAAGAGCATGAGCACGGTTTTTCCCTGCAAACGGGGCACTTTTTTCACCGATCGGGCGAAGAGTTGCTTGAACGGCGCGGCCGTCTCCAGGATTTCCCGGATTTCGTCCGGTTCGAGCGATTGGAGGTCGAGGAGGTCCTTGCGCGGCTTCATGATTTCACCAGGTAAACCGCGTCCTCGTCATCGGCGTCCTTGAGGCGCACGTTAACGCGGTGATCGGGGGTGGTTTCGAGCGTTTCACCGACGTAATTGGCTGCGACCGGCAATTCGCGGTTGCCGCGATCGACCAAAACGGCCAGTTGAATGCAGGCCGGGCGTCCGTAGGCCATCAGGGCGTCGATCGCCGACCGCGTGGTGCGGCCCGTGAAGAGGACGTCGTCGAAAAGCACCACGTGGCACCCTTCCAGGTCAAACTTGATGTCGGAGCCCTTGAGCACGGGAAGATCGCCGCGGTCGTGAAAATCGTCGCGGTAGAGCGAGATATCCAGCGTGCCGAAGGCGATGTCGTCGCGCTCGTGGCGGGCGATGTCGAGAACGCGCTCGGCCAGGGGAACGCCGCGGTTGTGAATGCCCACGAACCCGATCGGATTGCGGCCAGCGCATTCTTCCAGGATTTGCGCACCCAGACGCTGGATTTTGTGGGCGATGTCGCTGGCGGTGAGGACTTGCTCCGGTTGGCTCATGGTGATGGCGCGCAACCAACTCCCCACCGGGAGGAAGTCAACCCGCAGCACGGATTTGCCGAGAATCCGCGGAGCACGCCGCAACGCAGCCTACAGCAAATCCCCGTCACCGGCAGAAGCCTCATCCTCCCCGTCAGCGAATCCTTGGTCGACCGCCAAATCCCGCGACTTCGCCGCTCCCACCGCCAATCGGTCGCAGCGCTCGTTGTGCGGATCTCCGGCGTGACCTTTTACCCATTTCCAGGTGATTTCGTGGGTTTGCGCCAAATCATAGAGCCGGCGCCAAAGGTCGCCGTTTTTCAGCGGGCCTTTTTTGCGCTTCCAACCCCGATTTCGCCACCCATCAACCCAACCTTGGCCCATGGCGTTGACGACGTATTTTGAATCGGAGTGAATGGTGACCGCGCACGGCTCCTTGAGCGCCTCCAAGCCCGCGATTGCCGCCCAAATCTCCATCCGGTTGTTGGTGGTGCACTCAAAACCGGCGCTGACTTCCTTGCGATGCTTTCCGTAGATCAACAACGCTCCGTAACCGCCGGGCCCCGGATTGCCGAGCGCCGAGCCGTCGGTGTACAGGATCACGTGTTTCATTGCGCTCCGTAATTAGCCCAGCTTTCCCGATTCGTCGCGAAAAAGGACGGCGATGACCGCATTTTGCCCGCGTTTTTGACGAGAAATCGCCGTTTGCCCGAGTTTTTGCCGTTTTGTCGCGATTTTTGTCGGAATTTTGCCATTTGCCCGCGTTTTTGCCAATTTGTCCCCTTTTTTGGTCGCATCCCCCCAATTTGCCCGTTCTTTGGTTTTATGGCTCAGCCAGTGGGATACTCGCATCTATCGGCGAAGTTTCAAATTCCAACGATTCCTCACTTCGTGCAAAGCGAAATCGGGAAGGCGCGGCGCACGGTTTGGGATTCTTGCGGACGCCGGGTTGAAACCTATCTGAAACGAAGCTGGCCGGGCGGCCGCGACGTGGATCACCTCCATTTTGCGCTAAAACGCGAAGGGCTTCATCTGGAGTTGCTTCGCAATTTGCTGCCGAACATCGATCCGAAGCAGGTGGAGGCCTACGTTCGCAAAACGCCGAACGGAGTGACCCAACGGCGGCTCTGGTTTTTGTTCGAGACCTTCGCCGAGCGCGAATTGGACGTCCCGATTCCCTCGCGGCGAGACTACACCCCGCTTCTCGATCCCAAGCTTTACGTGACGTGCGACGGACCGTTCAGCCGGCGCCACCGGATCAAGGTCAACCTGTTAGGCACGCCGGATTTCGCGCCCATGATTCGCAGAACCGACGCGATGCGGGGTTGGGAGGCGAAAAATTTGGCGGAGCGCTGTCAGCAGTTCATTGCCTCCGTGGAGCCGGATTTGTTTCAGCGGGTGCTCGACTTTTTGTACACCAAGGAAACGAAGTCGAGCTACGCGATCGAACGCGAGAAGCCCGATGCGCGCCGGGCTCGGAAATTCGCCTCGCTCCTGCGCGAGGCAACTCAACGCGACTACCTGGACAAGGCTGCGTTGCTCGATCTACAGCGCCAAATCGTGGAACCGCGATTTGCCAACGACGACTACCGCGCGGGTGGCGTCGAACAGGTTTACGTGGGCCAATCCATGGGGCCAGGCGACGAGTTGGTGCACTTCATCGCGCCTAAACCGGACGACATCCCGGAGTTGATGGCGCAGTTTCTTGAGGCCGCGCATCGAATCGTGGATGCCCAGACCCAACCCGTCGCCGCAGCCTCCGCAATCGCCTACGTGTTCGTGTTTTTGCACCCTTTTAGCGATGGAAACGGGCGCATTCACCGGTTTCTCATCCACCATGTGCTCGCCCGCCTCGGATTCGCGCCCGAGGGAATCGTTTTCCCGGTTTCGGCGGCCATGCTCAACCGCAGCCGCGATTACGACGCCAGCCTGGAGGCGTATTCGCGAAGCCTAACACCTTTGATCGACTACGACATGGACGATCGCGGCCGAATGACCGTTTTGAACGACACGGCCGATTTTTATCGCTACATCGACTGCACGCCGATGACCGAAGCGCTCTACTCCTTCGTGTCCGACACCATCGATCGCGAAATTCCCGCAGAAGTCCGCTACCTGCAATGCTACGACCAAGCGCGGCGAGCGATGCGCGATGTGGTCGATCTGCCGAATCGCAACGCCGTCCTCTTCATTCAGCTTTGCCGTCAAAACGATGGCCGGCTTTCGAAGAAAAAGCGCGCTCTGCCAGAGTTTGAACTGTTGACCGACCAGGAAATTGCGGATTTGGAGGCGGCCGTTCGCGGCGCGTTCGAAACATCGGCCGCCGAATCGTCGTGATGGTCGCCGTGAGCCGATTTTTGCCGAATTTCGCGATTTTCGCGGTGGTTGCCGCCTCTGGCGCTGTAGCCGCAATAGCCGATGATGCCTTCCAAAACCGCGTTTTGCCGATTTTGGAGCAAAATTGCTTCGATTGCCACGAGCCGGGCCTTTCCAAGGGCGATGTTCCGTTTTTAGAAGCCCAAAAACCCGCGGATATCGACGCGATGCGCTCGGTTTGGCGCAGTGTCGCGGCGCAGTTGCGCAACCAGACCATGCCGCCGCCGGATAAGCCGCAACCGAGCGATGAAGACCGAAAATTCGCCGCAAACTGGATCGACGGCTATCTGCGCGAAAGCGCGGCGAGGATGCCACCGTTCGCCGGTCAAGTCATGGCGCGGCGACTCAACCGTTTGGAGTTCGATCGGACGATTCGCGGCCTTTTCGGCGTGGATTTGAAGTTTTCCGAGACGCTTCCGGCCGATAGCGGGACGGGAGAAGGGTTCGACAACAACGGCGAGTCGCTGTTTCTGCCGCCGATGCTGCTGGAGCGCTATCTGGAGGCCGCGCAGCAGATTGTGGACGCGGCGATCGTCTCTTCGCGGCTCACCCGCAAATTTCCGGGCGATGAAACCGTTTTGGCGCCAATTTACGTGGAAAGTGGCTACCGCATCGCTCTGGAGGGCGAGGTTTCCGGCAAGCCGGGGAAGGCGCGATTGCTCGTGGATGGCTTGCCGGTGCACGAATTTCAGCCAGCGCCGAAAAATGGGCGGTTTCGGCAGAATCTCGACGTGAAATTGGCTCGCGGCGTGCACGCGATTCGCGTCGAAGGCGAATTGCGGGTGACCAGCCTCATGGTTCGGCAATTTGAGCCGGAAAAACCGTCGGCGGAGCAGTTGGCGAACCACGAGCGGCTCATCGGCGCGGTTCCGGGGATTGTGCCGGCCGATCCTAACAAGCTGGCAAAGGAGATGCTGGGCGAATTCCTCCCGCTGGCGTTTCGGCGCCCGGTTTCGGACGATGAGCTGAAGCCGTTCCTGACGCTGGTAAAACGCGGGCTGGATCGCGGCGACCCTTACGAGGAGGCGATGAAGCTGGCGTTGCGGGGGATCATCGTTTCGCCGGATTTTTTGTTTCGGCTGGAAAAATCGCCGGCAAAACCCGGAATTCAGCCCCTAACCGGGCACGAATTGGCGACGCGGCTCAGCTATTTTCTGTGGTCGACAATGCCGGACGAACGCTTACGCGGCTTGGCCGGCGCCGGCAAGCTCAACGACAAGGCGAGCCTAACCAACGAAGTGCGCCGAATGCTCGCCGACGAGCGCGCCGGGGCCTTTTTTCGCGCATTCATCGGCCAATGGCTCGGAACCAAGGACGTGGGCGGCCGCGTGGCCCCAACCGCCAACGACGTCCAGGAATTCTACACCCCGCAGATCGCCGCGGACATGCGTCAGGAAGCCGTGGAGTACTTCGCGCACCTGGTTCGGGAAAATCGGAGCATCCTGGAACTCATCGACTCCGACTACACCATCCTAACCGGCCGGCTCGCCAAATTTTACGAACTACCGAACGCCGGTAAGCTGAAAAAAGATGCCTTCCAGGTGGTTCGGAATCCGGGCCAACAGCGTGGTGGGGTTCTTGGCATGGGCGCCGTGCTCGCCCTAACCTCGCACCACAAAAAAACCAGCCCCGTGCTTCGTGGGGCCTGGGTTTTCGACACATTGTTAGGCTCTCCCGTGCCGCCTCCGCCGCCCGACGTCCCACCCCTGCCGGAAGTTGAGGTGGATGCGAAAACCGGCAAAAAACGCAAACTCAACAGCCGCGAAAAACTCCAAAAACACCGCGAACACACCTCCTGCATGGCCTGCCACCGGCTCATCGACCCAATCGGCTTCGGGCTGCAGAAGTTCGACTGGGTGGGGCGTTGGCGCGACCGGGAAAACGGCAAGCCGGTCAACTCAAGCGGCGTTTTGCCCTCCGGGGAGACGTTCGAAGGGCCGGCGGAATTGAAGCGCGTGCTGGTGGAGACGCGGCGTGATGAATTCGTGCGGAATTTGACGCGGAAACTGCTCGGCTACGCCTTGGGACGCGGGCTGGAGGACCGCGACGACGGCACGATCGAGCAAATCGCCGGGAAACTGGAGGCGGAGGGTTTCGGCGCGCGAGTGCTGATCGAGGAAATCGTGCTGAGCGTGCCGTTCGGCAATCAGCAAGGGACTTCCGGATAAGTCGATGAGTGCATAGCAGGCTAGTGCTTGAAAATTAGAAATTTGCGGCAGAGAAAATTGACGATCACTGAGGTGACGACGAACAGGAGCTGCGCAATGTGCGTGGAAATGCCGAAGACTTTGATCAGCAGCGGGCCTCCCGCCAAACCTGCCACAAACCCGATCAGCGCGACCACCGTGAACAGGCCAAATTCCACCGCTCTATTGTGCCGCCCCGATTGGAAGACCCACAGCACGTTGGTGAAGTAAGCGACCAAGTTCGCGAAGAAAAAGCCGAAGGAATTGCAGATGGTTGCGTTTTTGGCGCGGAGATCGTTCGAAATGAGTTGTCCTTCGACGATCATACCTTCGATCGCCGGGAAAACGGTGTAGGCCAGGCCGTAAAAGACGATCAACTGCGTTATGAGCGCCAACCCGCCGCAAAGGCCGTATTTTACGAATTGCAGCAGCGGATGAGTGTCGCGCTTGCTGAACTCGCTCCAAACCGTCGGCAGGTCATTTTGCCGAACGAACTGAAATCCATCGCGAATCAACGAAATCATATTTTTTGTGCGTTGTGCTTCGGTTATGGCCCGATAGGCCTATTTTTTGCCGAATCGTTGTTCCCAAACCGGCACGGCTTGCTTGATGTCGGCCTTGCGGCGGTCGGAATTTAGCTCCCACACCAGGGGAATGCGTTCGGGGACGATTTTCATGAGTTTGTCGAATTCGATCATGCCGGAAAGCGGCGCCAAGTGAGGGCGGTCGGGCCATTGCAGGTCGTGCAAATGACAGCCGATGAGGTGGGGCGCCATTTTTTCGAGCCATTGGCGGTGATCGATCAATCCCAGGTTCGCTTTGAACTGGGCGCTGCCAAAGTCGTGCCAATAGCCCACGTGCGGGTTGTCGGCGTATTCCTGCATCAGCTCCAGCATCTCGCGCTCGTTGGGGAGCATCTCATAGTTGGCCCGGTTGGAAATGCCGATTTTCACCTGCTTTTTGGCCGCGTAGCTGACGACCTCGTCCAGGGTGATTTTGGCTCGATCCAGAGATTTTCGGCCAACGCGCTCGCGAATGCGAATGCCCTCCAGCTTGTGCCTGACGTATTGGCGGGAGTGTAGCTGGTTTTGGTTGACGAATTGCACCAACCGCTCGGTGAAACCTTCCATGACCGTGCTTCCCAGGCGCACGATGACGAACCCGGCCTCCAATTCGTGAGCGTAGTCGATGGTTTGCAGGGTCAACTGCCTGGCGCGTTCGCGGTCGCGGCGATTTTGCGCGCTAAATTCGCAGGCGCCGTATTGCTCGGCCAAGGCTTGGGCCGGTTTCGGGCAAAAGTTGCAGACGCTGGAAATTTTGATGCGGCCGCGTTTGTGGAGGCGCCGAATGCCGGGGAGAAGCGATATTTTCAGCTCCGGGCCCAGTTCCACGGCTTCAAAGCCCATGTTGCGGATCTCGCCCACCATGACTTCGCCATCGGTGTGCCGATGGCTGTTCCAGCAAGTCGAAAAGGACAACATGATTGGGGAGGAAAAGGGCGCGAACCTAAAAAGTGAAAAGCTGGCCGGTCAACCCGCAATATCGCCACGATTTAGCCATTTTGGCGGCTTTTTGGCGCTGACGAGCAGGCAAATTTCTCCTTTGGGCGGGTGAGCTTGATAGTGCTGAAGCGCTTCTTGGGTGGAAACGCGGCGATATTCTTGAAAACGCTTGGTTAGTTCGCGGGCGACGGCAATGAGACGCTCGGGCGCGAGTTCGGCCAGAATTTCGAGCGTCGTGAGGATGCGGTGGGGCGATTCGTAAAAAACGGTGGTGCAATTTCGCTCCAAAGCGGCCTCCAACTGCGCGCGCCGTTGGCCTTTTTTGGTGGGGAGGAAACCGGCGAAGTAAAACGGGGTCGAGCCCAAACCGGCGCCGGCTACCGCGGTGATCGCGGCTGAAGGACCGGGCAACACGTCGTAGGGGGCGCCGGCCAGGATGCAACGATGGACGAGGCGTTCCCCGGGATCGGAAATCCCGGGCATGCCGGCGTCGCTCAAATAGGCGATGCTCTCCCCCTCATCCAGCACCATGCGGATCAATTCCTCGGAGCGCTTGGCCTCGTTGTGCGCATGGAGGCTAACAAGCGGCTTTTTGATGGCGTAGCGTGAAAGCAGCCGCCGAACGTGCCGAGTATCCTCGCAGGCGATTCGGTTCACCGCTCGAAGGCAGGCCAGCGCCCGTACGGTGATGTCGCCAAGGTTGCCGATCGGTCCCGCGATCACGTAAATGCCGGCGGGAAGCTCAGCGCCGTCCACGCCAAAGTCTTGCAGCGCGTCTGGCTCGCCTACCACCCCTCGGTGATGGTGCTGACCAACTGCTCCGCGGCGTCTTCCGCGGCCAGCGGCAAGGCTTCGCGCTCGGAGAGCTGAAAATTGGGATCCAAAAAGATGGACGTCTGGCCGATGACCCGGTTTCCCGAGCGTCGTTGACCGGTGACTGCGTCGCGGTCGTCCGCATCCACTCCAAACGGGTTGGCGGCTTTGAGCTGCTGTCCGGAACGAAGATCGGTTATTTTGAAGGCAACCTCCAGTTGCAGGAGCAATTCACGCGTGCGAAGCACGTCGGTGGTGGAGGAGCGCTGCTGGATGCGGCGAATTTTGCGAATGCTCCCGGTTAGTTCGGCATCCGCGTTTTTGCGCGAGGTGACTTTGTAGGTGCCGTCTTGCTGCAACTGGGAAATGATCGAGTTGGTGACGATGGTCGCCAAACGAGGCTCCAGCGTTTCGTTTTCAAACGTGCGGACGTAGAGTGTGTTGACGGTCTCATATTCCGTGGGCTTGACGGAGCCGAGTGTGTAGCCGCCGCATCCGGCGGAGGAAAAAACCAGCGCTGCAAGGCCGCAGAGTGAGAGAATGGTAGTGAGCGATTTCATGGATGGTTGAAGGCGTGGGCGTATGCGCTCCTTTTATGCCAAGATGCCCCTTGGTTTCCAGCGTTTTGTCAAAAAATCGTTGGAAACGATGTCAGGATGCCGATGGAATGGGCAGCACTTCATCTTCCGGAACGCGCATTTCCGGCTTGGGCGCGGATTTCAGCTTGGGCCTGGGCGGAGGCGGACCGTAGTAGTCCGGGCGATCTTTGACGTTGGTTGGAGCGACCACCTTGTGTTTCACCGCCCGCGGCGGCAACACGACGTTCGGGTCCTGGGCGCGCAATGCTTCCAATCGCGCCTGAGCCGCATCGTAGACGGAGGTGCCGTTCAAAACGTCCTGGTAGTAGATGGCCGCGGCTCGCAGGTTGCCCTTTTTCTCGTAGTAGCGCCCGATGTTGAATTTTTTCTCCGCATCGCGATCCTGCAGCTTGCCTAGCTTGGCACGCAACTCCTCGCTTCTGGGGTCATCTTCGTTGCCTTGGATGAAAATCTCCACCTCGTCTTGATAGCGCTCTAACTGCCGGCCATCGCGGGTTTTCTCCGAATTGTCGCCCCTCACCTCGATGATGCGCAGGCGGGCTTCCCGGGCCTTGGGATCGCTGGGATAACTCTCCACCACCTCCTCAAACGCCAGAATCGCCTCGTTTTGCTTGCCCGCCTTGCGATTTAGCAGGCCAATCTGGTAGATCGCCAACGGAGCGTACTTGCTGTAAGGCGCGTTGTTGGCGATTTGCCGGTACATCTCGATCAAACGGGAGGGTTGCGCCTTGGAGGGAAACAAACCCAGGACCCGCGTCGTTTTCGTGTTCATGGAGCGCGTTGCGATCTCAAACTGACGCTGCACGGCCTCGCCAAACAAATCGCTGCCCGCGTACCGGTCGAGCAGCTTTTGGTAGGCCTCGAACGCCCGGTCCTCGTTCTTTTCCGCCTCGTGGATGCTGCCGACCTCAAACTGCGCCGCGGGAGCAACGCTGGTTAGCGGGTAATCCTTCGCGATGTCTTGGTAAATGTCGCGGGCGCGGCCCAATTTCCCGGACTCCTGAACCTGTTTCGCCCGGGCGAACTCTTTTTCGGCCGCGGTTTCCTGTTTGGCCAACTCCGCGGCGTCGGGCACCTCATTTTTGTCGTCGTCTTCAAACAAGCCCAGAATGGCATAAGAGTTAGGGGCAATCAGCAAACTGACCGCGCCGAAAAGGGTGAGGAGGTAGAGGCGAGGGTTCATGGGATGTTGAGTTGGGTTCCTACCTGCCCATTATTTAAAGTTCGCTTAGTAATTCAAGCTCTTTTGCACAATAGATGGAAGGTTTGTGAGAAATGCTTGATTTTGACGAAGGTGAGCCCTTGAAATTCGACTCCCGGAAACCGACTTCTATCCGAAAACATGCCGCGTGGAATTTTTGTTAGTTTTGAGGGGTCTGAAGGTTGTGGAAAATCAACCCAGCGCGGAGTGCGCCCTAACTCGCGAACCCGGCGGAACGCCGTTGGGCGGCCATTTGCTCAATCGGCCGACCGCATGGAAAGCGAGCAACTAACATTTTACGAAAACGTCCGCCAGGGTTATGTGGACCTCGCCCGCCAGGGACCGGAATGCATCGTCGTCATTGACGCCTCGCAACCAATCGACGCGATCGCCGGTGAAATCTGGAGCACCCTAACCGAACGCTACGATGGCTTTCCCGCTTGATGCCGCGACCCAACTGCTCGAACGCTCTCACGCTGAAGGGCGACTTGCTCACGCCTACCTCATCACCGGCCCCACTGGCAGCGGAAAAGCCGCCATGGCGCTGCGTCTCATCCAGATGGTGGGCCATCAGGCCGCGAGTTTGGAGGACGCGCCGCGCGAATTCGTGCAAGTCGTCCGCCCGGAGTCAAAATCGCGCCGCATCCGGGTTGAAGCGATGCGCGCGTTGGAAAAACGGATGCACCTGGCCGTGCCCGACGGAGTGACGAAAATCGGGATCATTTTTGACGCCGATCGCCTCTTGCCGGAAGCCGCCAATGCCTTCCTGAAAACGCTCGAAGAACCGCCGCCGCAGTCGCTGCTTTTGTTGCTGACCCCCCAACCGGAGCAATTGCTGGACACGATTCTCTCCCGCTGCCTCAAAATCCCGCTCCACTCCACCGCGGCGCCGGAACGAAGCAACGCCGAGACGATGTTGCTCGACGCCTTGGCCAAACATTTCACCGCGCAAGCCGTCAAGGGGCTCTCCGGCGCTCTGGGCTTCATGCAGAGCTTCGTCGAGATCCTGAAATCCGAGAAAGAGGGGCTCAAAAAGCGCTACGACGACGATCTCAAGGCCGAGGCCGCCGCTTACGGGAAAACGACCGAAGGCGACTGGCTCAAACGCCGCGAAGACCACTACAAAGCCCTGACGGAGAGCGATTACCTTCAGCGCCGCAATTCCTTGGTTCAATTGGTGGTGGATTGGCATGGCGACGCGCTTCGCCAACAGCGCGGATCGCATCAACTGGATCTGCCCGAGTTTCAGGCTCAAACCGCCGCCACCGCCAAGCGAATCGGAGAACAAGGTCTGCTGGAACGCCTGGATGCCCTGGAAGCTCTGCGCACGGACCTAAACACGAACGTGAACGAAACCTTGGCGCTGGAATGCGGGTTTTTAGCCGCCTTTGGTTGAAGCCACGAGCGTCCTTGCGGTCTTTTCGGTCCCTTGCGTCCCTATCCTCGAAAGGCCCGGGGCCAAATCGCAGTGAAAAGGGCAATGCGCACCAGTTTGACCGCCTTTCTCGCCTCCCTGGCGCTCTGCCAAGCCGTCCCCGCGGAGCAGACGCCGGCGCAAGATCTTTGGTCGTTGCAGCCACCCGTCCGCCACAGCGTCACTGAGCTGAAAAACCCGGCTTGGCCCCAAAAACCGCTGGATGCCTTCATCCTGGCCAGGCTTGAACGCGCCGGTTTGGAGCCAAATCCGCAGGCTGAGTCGCGAAAACTCGCCCGCAGGGTCAGTTTCGACCTCACCGGCCTGCCGCCGGAACGTTTCGACCTGCCGTTCGAGGATTTGGTCGAAAAACTCATCGCGTCGCCCCATTTCGGCGAACGTTGGGCGCGGCTTTGGCTCGACGTCGCGCGATATGCGGAAGATCAGGCGCACATTGTGGGCAACAATGCCTCGCTCACCTACCCGAACGCCTATCTTTACCGCGATTGGGTCATCCAGGCCCTGAACGCCGACCTGCCGTTCGACGATTTTTTGCGCCGGCAGTTGGCGGGAGACCTTTTGTTCCCGGACGAACCGGAAAAGCTCGCTGCGTTGGGGTTCATGGGGCTGGGACCGAAGTATTATCGCCGCAACGAGCTGCGGGTCATGACCGATGAGTGGGAGGATCGCGTCGATACCCTGTGCCGCGGCGTTTTGGGCCTCACGGTGGCTTGCGCGCGCTGTCACGACCATTTTTACGACCCCATTTCCACCCGCGACTACTACGCGCTGGCCGGCGTGTTCGCCAACACCGAGATGTTCAATCGGCCGATGGAGGAAGGCTGCGAAATGGACAAAAACGGCCAAACCAAGAAGCCGAATGACGCGGCGCATTTGGTGCGGGAGGCCAAGACGATGCGAAATTTGCCCGTGTTTGCGCGCGGCGATGTCAACGCACCCGGCGAGGAGGTTCCGCGCGGTTTTCTCGCTGCGTTGGGCGGGGCCAAGTTTGGGCCGCAAACCAGCGGGCGGCTGGAATTGGCCGAGGCGCTGGTGAATCGCGAAAATCCGCTAACCGCGCGGGTTTGGGTCAATCGGGTGTGGGCGGAGTTGTTCGGCCGGCCGCTGGTGGCGACGACGAGCAATTTTGGCTCTCTGGGCGAGCGGCCGACGCATCCCAAGCTGCTGGACGATCTGGCGGTGCGATTCATGGACGAAGGCGGCTGGTCGTTGCGTTGGTTAGTCCGCGAAATCGTGCTTTCCGCCACTTATCGGCAGAGCAGCGACGCCGTGGCGCGAAAATTGGCCGCAGATCCCGGAAACACGCTTCTCTGGCGGATGAATCGGCGCCGTTTGAGCGTGGAAATGTGGCGCGACGCGTTGTTTGCGGCATCCGGGGCGCTGGATCGCACGATTGGCGGTCCGTCGTTTGCGGCGAGCGATCCGGACGCGGCCCGGCGCGCGATTTACGCGAAAATTAGCCGCCTGCAACTCGATCCCATGCTGGCGCTGTTCGACTTTCCCGATCCCAATCTGCACAGCCCCGGCCGAGCCGAGACGACGACGCCGTTGCAGAAGCTTTTCGCCATGAATCACCCTCTCATCGTGAAGCGCGCGGACGATCTGGCGGGGAGAATCGAGGCCGAATGCGGGGATGTGGAGGAAAAAATCGACCTGGCCTACGAACTGCTCTTCGGCCGGGCGCCGGAGACGCAAGAACGCCGCTTGGGCCGCGAATTTTTAGCCGCCAACACGCTAGCCACCTACACCCAGGCGCTGCTGAGCACCAACGAATTCACCTGGCTGGATTGAACGGAAAAATGAACGGATTCTCACCAACTCGCCGTCAATTTCTCCAGCGCATGGGCGCCGGTTTCGGCTCGGCCGGCCTCAGCGCCGCGCTGGGCGACACCAACCTGTTGGCCGGCCAACCCGCGCACCATGTGCCGCGCGCCAAACGCGTCATTTTCCTGTTCATGAACGGCGCGCCCTCGCACGTGGACACCTTTGATCCGAAACCCGCGCTGGCCAAATACGAAGGCCAAATGCCGGAGAATCGGGGCGAACGCAAGCAAAAGACCAGCGGCTACATGCCCAGCCCCTTCCAATTTGCCGGTCACGGCCAAAGCGGCGTGGTGATGAGCGAATTGTTCCCGAATTTGGCCCAACACGCCGACGACCTGTGCGTGATTCGCTCCATGCACACCGATCAGCCGAATCATGAGCCCGGTCTGCTCATCATGCACTCCGGCAATGCCCAACCCGTGCGCCCGTCCATGGGAAGCTGGGTTTCCTACGGCCTGGGCAGCGAAAACCGGAATTTGCCCAGCTACGTGGCGCTGAGCGCCGGCCGTCCCGTGGTGGGGCCGCAGCTCTGGTCCAACGGCTTCTTGCCCGGCGAGCACCAGGCCACCGCCGTGGACACCAGCGAGATGCAGGTCGACAAATTGATCGCAAACCTGCGGCACCCCAGCCTGACCCGCACCCAGCAACGCAGCCAGCTCGATCTCCTCGCATCCCTGAACCGCATCCACCTGGCCCAGCGCCAAAACGAAGCCAAATTGGAGGCCCAAATTCGCGCCATGGAGCTGGCCTACAACATGCAGGCCGAAGCCTCCGAGGTGTTCGACGTCTCCCGCGAACCGGAAAACGTCCGTGATCGCTACGGCGACACCAAATTCGGCCAAAGTTGCCTGCTGGCACGACGTCTCTGCGAAGCCGGCGTGCGATTCGTGCAAGTCTACTACGTCGATCGCGGCAACAAGCAGCCCTGGGACACCCACAACAACAACAACTCGCGTCACCGCACCCTTTGCGCCGATAGCGACCGCGCCACCTCGGCATTGTTGCGCGATTTGAAGGAGCGCGGCTTGCTGGAAGAGACGTTGGTCGTTTGGGGCGGAGAATTTGGCCGCACCCCGCACTCTCAGCTCGGCAAAAACAAGGCCAAACTGGGCCGCGACCACCATCACACCGCGTTTTCGATGGTTTTGGCAGGTGGCGGGATTCGCGGGGGCACCATGTACGGCGCCACCGACGAATTCGGCATGCACGCGGTCGAAAATCGCGTTCACGTCCACGACCTGCACGCCACGGTTTTGCATCAACTGGGCATCGACCACGAAAAGCTCACCTACCGCTACTCCGGCCGGGATTTCCGGCTAACCGACATTCACGGGAAGATTGTGCGCGGGATTTTGGCGTGAGGCAAGCAAGCGCGGCAAACGCGGCAGGGTAAGAATTTTTGAAACCGCGATTTTCTGGACAACCTGCCTTTTCCGTGCTTGCATCCGCCAACCAACCCTAACACACCAACCACACTCTAACATGCCACACGAAATTATCGCCGGAATCGATCTCGGCACCACCAATTCCGCCATCGGCGTGCTCCAAGACGGCTCGCCGCGCCTCATCAACATCGATGGCAGGCCCACCATGCCTTCCTGCGTCGGTTTTGGCGAAAACGGCGAGGTTTTGACCGGCCAACCCGCCCTCAACCAGCTTGCCGTGGCCCCGCATCGGACCGTGGCCAGCATCAAGCGCAAAATGGGCGACGATGCGCCGGTAAAGCTGGGTGACGGCGAATACCGGCCCGAGGAAATCTCCGCATTTATCCTGCGCCGGCTCAAGGAAGAGGCGGAGCGCGATTTGGGCGAACCCGTCGCCAAAGCGGTCATCACCGTGCCGGCTTATTTCGATGAAAAACAGCGCCGGGCGACTCAAGACGCCGCCAAGCTGGCTGGGCTGGAATGCGTGCGCATTCTCAACGAACCAACGGCCGCTGCGTTAGCCTACAACCCGCAAAATCAGAGCGGCCAGACCATCCTGGTTTACGACCTGGGCGGCGGAACTTTCGATGTGTCGCTGGTGGTGTGTGAGGAGGGGCTGGTGGAAGTGAAAGCCAGCCACGGCGACACCAAACTGGGCGGCGACGATTTCGACGATGCCTTGGCCGAGTTTTTGGCCGAAAAACACGGAAACCTGGATTTGAGCGATCCCGTCGTGGGCCGCCGGATCAAAGTCGCCGCCGAAGCCGCGAAGTGTCGCCTTTCCGATCACCCTTTCGCGGAAATTCGCGAGGAATACGTCAGCGGCGATGATCATTTCGAGTTTGAGCTGAGCCGCGAGCAATTTGAGGAGCTGATCGCGCCAAAGCTGGAAAAAACCTGGGAAAGCATGCACGCGGCCTTGCGCGACGGCGGTGTGCTCACCCAAGATGTTGATAAAATCCTGCTCGTGGGCGGTTCCACGCGAATTCCGATGGTCCACCGCATCATCAAGGAGCGCATCGGCCAGCAACCCAGCTCCGAGGTTAACCCGGATCTCATCGTCGCGCTGGGCGCGGCCATTCAGGGTGGAATCATCGCCGGGGAAGAGGCGGGCTCCATCCTGGTGGACATCGCCACGCACACCTTCAGCAC
Source organism: Verrucomicrobiales bacterium (assembly GCA_965224535.1). GTDB lineage: Bacteria > Verrucomicrobiota > Verrucomicrobiia > Verrucomicrobiales > DEV007 > JBCDHN01. The sequence goes on along the minus strand of CBDCZR010000016.1, from coordinate 81,689 downwards.
CGCCGCGGTGATCGGGATCGGCCAGCGCGAGTGCGTCCCCATCATCCCGCGCGGAACGCCGCTTCCCACCACGCGCTCAGACGCTTTTGAGACGCTTTGCGACAGCCAGGACAAGGTGGAAGTCGATGTTTATCAGGGCGAATCGCGGGAATTGCACGAAAACCTGGAAATCGGCAATTTCATGGTCGAAGGCCTCAGCGACGTCCCCGCTGGCAACGTCATCCTGTGCCAGTTTTCGCTGGATCTGAACGGGATGCTAGAGGTGACGGCTACGGAAAAATCCACCGGTTTGGCCAAGGCCGTGAGCATCGACACTCGCGACGTGGAAGCCGGCTTGGACCTGGCTGAAGCCCGCGATCGGCTCGCCGAAGTCTTCGGCGACGAACCCGAGCCCGAGGACGAATCCGAGCCGATCGAAAGCACGCAAATCTCCCGGGCGACGAGCCTGGAAAAACGCGCCGAAGTTCTCCTTTCCTCCGATTTGGAGGACGAGGACGCCCAAGACATTCGCGGATTGCTCGACAAAAGCCGCGACGCGGTCAAAACCCACCGCTACGACGACTTGAACGTCGTCAGCGAGCAACTCGAAGACATCCTCTTTTACCTGGAAAATTGAGCCAGACCGTCGAAGCGCTCGAATGCCCCGGCTGCGGAAGAAGCAACGTCTTCGTCGGCAGTGAAACCGCGAATTGCTCCCGCTGCGGGTGCGAGATGGACGCGTTGCGCCGGATTCGCCGTTCCTCAGAGGAATGGAAGCGCCTCGCCAACTTGGCGCTTCAGTTGGATGAGCCCGCCACCGCCGAGCGCTTCGCCACCTACGCCTGGAATCTCACCGGCGACGAGGCTTCCGCCGCAATCGGGCTGATTTCCAGCGTGTTGCTCGGCGAGCCAGACGGCATCGCGAACTGGATGCGGCGCCAGAAGCCGGTGATCGCGATGCGGGTGGATGCCGATTCCGGCGCGGCGGCGGAGCGCGTGTTGCCGTGTTAGACCGATTGCTGTGTTAGTCTAGTCTAGTCTAGTCTAGGCCGAACGTCGATCGATCCGGCCGTTTATCTTTATCGACGAACGGCAAGCGGTCTCCACCGGGGTTTACCCCCGTGGAACCAAGTCCACCCACCAGAATGCTCGCCGAACATTTCATCGCCCCGGCCGGGCTTGTCCCGGTCGAGCGGTGTCTCCTTGCTTGGAACCTTTCCACTCGGGGGGGACAACGCTCAACTGGCGAAAGGCCGGTTGGGGCGAGAGGATTGGAAGGGCTTTCTGGTAGATGGACGGGCCTCCACCGGGGTAAACCCGGGTGGAGGGCTCCCAGCTCCAGTTTGGCCTCGGCTAGTTCGAGCCCGGCGCACCGGCGGAGCGCGTGTTGCCGTGTTAGTAGTTTGGAAACTTACTTGTCCGGTACTGAGGGGACAATGGGGCCGCAAGGCCCCTGCCCTACCCGATGAAATAAGAGAAAAAATTGATGACGCCCAGAATAACCTTAGTACACGTCGCGCTGATAGCGCTTGTCCTTCTTCATCTGCTCCACGTATTCCGCCGCGGCGTCGGCCGACATTCCGCCGTGTTCTTCGATGGCTTTGTGCAGGGCGCCGTCCACGTCCTTGGCCATGTAGATGGCGTCACCGCACACGTAAAAATGCGCGCCTTGGTCGATCCAGCTCCACAATTCGGCCCCGGTTTCGGTGATTTTGTGCTGAACGTAGATTTTGTGATCCTGATCGCGCGACCAGGCCAAATCCAGCCGGTCGAGCTTGCCGCTGGCCTTGTAACCCTCAAATTGCTCGCCGTAGAGATAGTCGGTCTTGGAGTGCGGGTTGCCGAAAATGAGCCAGTTTTTGCCCGGCGCACCGGTGGCGACGCGTTCTTCCAGAAACGCGCGAAACGGCGCGATGCCCGTTCCCGGGCCCACCATGATCATCGGCACGGTGTCGTCTTCCGGCGGCTTGAACCCCTTGGCTTTGTGGACGAAAACCGGCATGGTGCTGCCGGTTGGCGCGCGATCCGCCAAATAAGTGGAGCACACACCCAGCCGCTTGCGGCCGAGCGATTCGTATTCGACCCGCGCGACGGTGAGGTGGACCTCTTCCGGGTGCACTTTCAGGCTGGAGGCGATGGAGTAGAGCCGCGGCTGCAATTTTCCTAGCAAACCGGCCAATTCCTGCCCGGTGATCTTCACCTGCGGGTGTTCCAGGAAAAAGTCAATGATTTCGCGGCCCTCGATGTAGGCGTTGAAGTCTTTGACGCGCTCTTTTTCCAGCAAACCGCGCATTTCGGCGCTGTTGGCGCGTTCGGCGAAGTCTTTGATGAATTTGCGGGACGGGCTGGTGATGTTGCAGTTCTCCAAAAACGCCTGGCGCAGCGGCGCCTGGGTTTTGTCCGGTGTGGGCACGATTTCGTCCGGATCCAATTCGAGCGTCCGGATGGTCTCTTCGACCAATTCAGGGAGATTTTTTGGGAAAACGCCCAGCGAATCGCCTAGCTCGTATTCCAGGCCGGAGCCGGCCAAACTGAGTTCGAAGTGCCGGATGTCCTTGACCGAGCCTTCGCCGCAGAGGCGCTCGTGAACCTTCAATGTGGCGGGAAAGGGATTTTTGCGGGAGTACTCGCTCATCCTAGCGCTATAGCGCGAAATTTCGAAATCGAAACCCGAAAATCCGCGTGCCGGCTTGAAACCGGCCGCGAACGCCTCAACCATGGGGCCTTGAAAGACCCGCTAACCGACATCCAGGCCCTCGGATTCGATCTGGACAACACCCTCTACAGCCGCGACCAAGCCGTAAACGCCTGGATTCGCTCCATTTTTCCCGGTGATCCCGCGATGGCGCAACGAGCGATCGCCCACGACAACAGCGGCTTCATCCCGCGGTCGGATTTTTACGGCTGGGTGGCCGAACGCGTCGATTGGGCGGGCGATTGGCGGAGCGTGGAGGCCAGATTTCAACGCGAAGTGATGGGAATGATCCAATTCGACCCGGCCATTCGCGATGCGGTCGAGGTTTTGGCCGGGCGCTACCGATTGGGCCTTCTTACCAACGGTGAATCGGGGTTTCAGCTCAAAAAATTCGCCCACCTCGGCATCAGCGGGCATTTCGACCCGAATCACGTTTTTGCGACGGGCGACATCGGCCATCACAAGCCCGATTCGCGCGCGTTTCAGGCGTTGATTGACGCTTTTGAGCTGGAACCGGGGAAAATTCTCTTCGTCGGTGACAACCCGGGCAACGACATCGAAGGCGCGGCGGCGATGGGCATGCGGACCTGCTGGATTCAGCTTTTTGCCGGGCATCAATGTGCAGTGAAGCCGGATTTGACGGTGAAATCCGCCGCGGAGTTGCCCAATGTTTTGCCATAACGGCCTGCTGGGGTAAACTAAGCGCCAACATGGCCCAAGCGCTTCAATTTCAGTTCGGCTCTTCAGAATTTTCTTGCGCCGTCAGCAAGGTCGACCGCACCAAACTTTACGGTTCCGTCCAACTGGAAGTGTTGGATGAAAACGGCCGAAAATGCGATTTGGCGACCTTGGCAGGCGACGGCAAAACTCTCATCCCCTCAGGAGGAACGGCGTTGGCTTATTTATCGCCGGACGGCCTGTGGCGGGACAAGAAAGATCTGACGCCGGTGGACCTGGACGGCGATGAAATCACCGAAGTGACCTCCACGTTCAAGGTTTCCACGGATCTGACGAAGAAGGCCAGCTACGAAGACTATTTTTCGCACAATATCCGTCTGATTTACGAACTGCAGACGGTGGACGAAGATGTGTTTCCACCTGATTTTGTCGCAGAACTCAACGATGGCGCAATTTATACCTTTCCCTTCAGTTATCGCGGAGGCTTAGAAGCGGACGCCGCTTTTATCTTGGCCGGGCCGGATGGCACAATCTGGATGACGGTCGGCAAGCAAACAAAAATTCACTTTGTAGGCGTAGAAGAAAGCGGCGCCGTTGCCGAAGAGGAAGAAGGCCCCGCCGAGGAGGAGGAAGACGGATTGGATTTTGGCTTCTAATTTTAAGACGAAGAGAACATGGCAGAGATAAACCTATCAGACGGCAAAGGACGCGACGCGGTGGTTTCCGCGGAGAGCGTCAGTGTTCCCCTGCAAGTGCGCTGGATCGATGAAACCGGCGCCCAGGTCAGCTCCCGCAAGATCATGCGAGCAACCATGCCGCACGACATCGGCGCGTTGACCGAGCGCTACGGAGAAGACCTCGAAAAAATCGCGGAGGCGCTGGTAAACGATGATCCCGAGGTGGACGTGGAATACTACGGCCAATTTCTCCAAGACACCTCCCGCGTTTATGTTACGCCGGAGAAGGAAGTAGTCCACAAAGTCACGCTTCACGAGGTAATTCACAGCCCGGACGGGGAAATCAAGGAACGGCGCGACAAAGGAAGCGAGGAGCCCAACGTCGCCAGTGAAATCCCGCTGAAGTGGACCGGCAAGAAGTTCAAGAAATCGCAAATCTACAACCGGTTCGTTTTTGGCTCCAAGGTGCAAATCGTGCATATCAACGGGTTGACCTATGATTTCTTGTACCAAATGGCCAAAGAGCTGGAAGACGACGATTCGCTGATGCGCATAGGAGGCGGCCCAAAGGGAACGGACCGGCTGCTTTTCCGGCGCGGCGGGCTGGAATATTTCGGATTTTTGGAAGGACGCACGGACGGCAAAAAATACGCGCTGATTCTTCACCTCACGAACATGGAATTGAAGAAACCCGAGGAAACGGAGGATAAAAAGGCCACCCCGGATAAAAAGCCGGAAACCAAGGCGAAAACCGCTACCAAAAAGAAGGCGGCGGCCAAAAAGAAGACCTGAACCATGCTCGACACCTCACGTCTCACCATTAAATTCGCCAACTACGGCACGGGACCGGCCACGGCCCTCGACGACCCGCTTTTACTGGGGCGCGTGCAAGCGTTTCGCCGCCAACTGGGAGGACGCATGATGGCGCTGGATAAAGCCGGCATCGCAAAAAAAATCCTCGCCGGCCAGTACTATATTAGCCGCAAAATCGATGGCGAATTTACCGTTGTTATCGTGCGCGGAGATCAGGCGATTACCCTCAATCCTGGAGGCACGGTGCGGCACGGCACGCCTTTTCTGGAAGAAGCGCGAAAGCTGTTGAAATCGGCGAAAATCGAGCAGGCGATCGTTGTAGGCGAACTCTACGTCAACCGTAGCGATAAAAAGCGCCCCCGAGTTCACGACGTGGTTCAAGTCGCTCGCAAACCGACGAGCCAAAAGGAGCTGGATTCGCTCCAATTCGCGGTTTTCGACCTCTTGGAGGTGGATGGCGAAGATTTCGGGCAAAGCTACGAAACCACCTGGGCCAAGATTGAAGAACTCTTCGGTTCGGGAACGCGCGTTCATCCGGTCGAAACGATCCAGGGCAGCGAAAAGGCCGTGCGCAAGCAGTTTGAGACCTGGGTGGAGGAAAAGGGAGCCGAAGGAGTCGTGGCGCGGAGCGACGGAGCGGGAATGTTCAAAATCAAGCCCCGCCACACGCTGGATGTCGCCGCAATCGGCTTTACGGAGGGCGTTGGCGACCGCGCGGGGTTGCTGCACGACATGCTGCTGGCGATATTGCGCGGGGACGGCTCATTTCAGGTGTTAGGCCGCGTTGGAGGCGGTTTTTCCGAAGAAGAGCGCACCCATTTTCTCTCTGATTTGAGCGACTTGGCGACTCAAAGCGATTACGCCGAGGTCAACTCCGATCGCGTGGCTTACCAAATGATCCGGCCCAAGCTGGTCGCGGAAATTTCCTGCCTCGACCTCGTTTCCCAAACCACGCGCGGCGGTACCATCGACCGCATGGTGCTGAATTGGAACGAGGACGAGCAAAAGTGGGAAACGATTCGCCGGCTCCCGCTCGTCAGCGTTATTTCACCGCAGTTCATTCGCTTTCGCGAGGACAAGCAGGTGAATTCCAAGGACATCCGGATGAGCCAGCTCACCGGCCTGGTGGAGATTCCCCTGGCGGAAAAAAGCGCCGGTGAGTTGGAATTGCCGAAGAGCGAGATCCTGCGCCGCAAAGTCGCCACCAAAACGCTGAAAGGCGCCACCATGGTTCGCAAACTGCTGATGTGGAAGACGAACAAGGACGGCAAGGACCCGACTTTTCCCGCGTTCGTCGTGCACCTCACCGATTTCAGCCCCAACCGCAAAGTGCCGCTCCAGAGCGAAATCCGCGTCAGCAACGAGCAAAAGCAAATCGGCGAACTTTGGGACGCGCTGGAGACGAAATTTTTCGTGAAGGGTTGGGAAGAGGTAAAATCGGCCTAACCACCCCAAAATTCCGCGATTTTCGCCCGCAAAAACGTCACGCTGCGCTGCAATTGGTCGAAACCGTCCACGCCGTCTTCGATGCTGATCCAGCCATCGAAACCAACGCGCTTTAACTCGGTAAAAATCGCGTCGTAATCGTTCAGGCCCTTGCCGATTTCGCCGTGACGCAGCCGTTTGGCGTAACCTTCGGCCCCGGCCTCCTCCCGGCGCAAATCCTCGATCGTGCCCTCGATCAAAAACCGGTCGCTGGCGTGCATCGTCACGACCCGGTTGGACACGCGGCCCAGCAACTCCAGCGGATCTTCCCCGGCCAGGATGGTGTTGCTGGGATCGTAGTTCACCCCAAAATTCGGCGCGCTAACGGCATCCACCAGCGCGCAAAAAACGTCCGCCATTTGGGCGAACTCCGGGTAGCTCCAAAAGTCGTCCTTGTAGTGGTTTTCCAGGATCAAAGTCACTCCGCGATTCGCCGCGTAGGCCGCGCATTCGCCGATGCAATCCGCGGCATAACGCACACCCTCATCCGTGCTCAGTTCCGGCCGCCGTTGGCCGGACAACACCCGGCAAAACGTGGCTCCCAACGCAGATGAAAGGTCGATCCAACGCTTTTCCTGCTCTACCTGCGCGGCGCGAAACGATGCGTCCGGATGGGTGAAATCCGGCGAGCAGCACATCATCGGCACGCACATCCCTTCGTCCTCAACGCGGAGGCGGAGCGGCTCCCAATTCGCCTCGTCTTGCAGTTCCAGAAATCCCGCGTAGAACTCCAAGCCATCGATCCCAAGCCGCGAGGCCATATCGACCCATTCCGCCAGGGCCATGCTCCCGTCCTTGCACAGGGCATGCATGTATGGCTTGGGAAAAGCGGCCAGGCGAGGCATCTTGCGGAAAGGTCGTTTTGTTAGGCTCAACCGGCCCCTAACCGCCAACGTCGTAGCACAACAACTCGTCTTGGTCGCGCAGGTAAAGCCTGCCCTGATGGATCACCGGGTGGGGCCAACTCTGTTTGTTGGACGATGCGATCCGAAACTTGCCCTTCAGCTTCAATTCGTCCGGGTTCGCCTCAAACAAGGCCATGGTGTGGTCTTCGTAGCGAAAATAGAGGTGCCCGTCGGCGTAAACCACCGCGGCGGAACCTCCTCCCGGGCCGCGCTCGATTTCCCAGGTTGCGTTGCCGCTTTCCAGCTCAATGCAGGCGGGGAAGCCGTTGTTGTGGCCGTGGCCCATGTAGAGGTGCAGGCCTATCAGAATCATCCCGCCGTGATGGTTTTGCAGCTCGCGATTGCTCTTGTAGTAGACCTCCTGCGCGGAAATGCCGCTACCCTCTTTACTAAGCCGCAACAGCGCGCTGCCTCCGTCGCCATAGCCGGTGGAGCCGAAAACCAGATCGCCGGAGACGATCGGCGTGGGCACATTGGCCGTTCCATTGGCGATGCGATTGTAGCTCCAAAGCAACCGCCCGTCCTCAGCCGCAACCCCAACCAGCCCGCGGCCAACCAATTGCACGTACTGCTTCAACCCGGCGGCGTTGGAGATGACGACCGACCCATAGCCCGCGCCAGCCTTCCCGGCTCGGCCCAAATCGCCGTCCGGGGCGCGCGTTTGCCAAATCGGCTCGCCGGTGCGCTTGTCGAGCGCCGCCAGCAATGCATTTTCGCCCCCCGGCGTGCAAATCAGCCGGCCGCCATCGACCAGGGGCGACTCGCTGTAGCCCCAGCCAGACATCATCTTGCCGCCAAAATCGCGGCCAAAATTCTTGCTCCACACCAGCGCCCCATCCGCGATGTTCAGGCAAGCCAGCTCACCGTTGCGGCTTAGCCCAAAAACCAGGCCGGCCTCGGGATCGACCGTCGGCGTGCAGTTCGGACTGCCGCCGCCCATCGCCGTCGACCAAACTTCGGAGCCATCCTCCAGCTTGCGGCACAAAATCGTGCATTTGCCGCTGACCTGTCCCATGGTGAACAAATGCTGGCCGGACACGACCACGCTGGACATTCCCCCACCCAGCCCGCGGGTGCGCCAGGCTAACGGCGGACCATCGCCACTCCATTCGCTGAGCAAGCCGGTCTCCGTGGAGATGCCGTCGCGATTCGGGCCCCGCCACTGAGGCCAGTCTTTGGTTGAAGTGGCCGAACTCTCAGATTTCTCAGATTTCTCCGATTTCGCCGATTTGGGGTCCGGGTTGTCTTGGGCGAAGCAGGAAGTCAACGCCAGACAGAGCGTCAGCGCCAGGAGGGAACAAAGATGCGATGGATTTTTCATGGATGGATGGGTTTGGGGCTCTACCTATCAACTTCAGAAGCGCGAACCTTTCCAGGAAAAAGCGTCGCAGGTTGCCCGTGATGAGGAGATGACATTCACCACGAACTGCCGGGCGTTTCCGATCGTGGGCCTCGGATTGGCGGTGATAGCCACGCACGGCGCTGAAATCACCCCGCCTGCACCAGCTCAGCCAACGGTGTCCGGCGAGTTGGGAAAGCCCAAGCGCATAAATCTCGACATTGTGCCAATGAACTCTATGCTGGACGCGTCGAACTGCTTACGGCTCCTCCAATCATGATCGTTCTCCTCCGCTTCGCGCTTTTGACAGGCGCACTGTTTGTTTTCACCGCCTGTATCACCAACGAGCGCGGCGATGGCGGAGAATCCGGCAACGGCGGCAGGGTTGCTCCGCCAAACGGATCCGGTTTTGATGAGCCGGCCATTCGCGCGGTGGAGTTGGTACAAGTGCGGTGGCGAAAAATCGACGAAAACCCGGTATCCTACGTGCCGGCGGACTTTCCGCGCGAAAATCCGACTGGCGCGACCGATGGCGAGTGGATCATCGACCACGAAGGCGGCGCGAATTACTTCGTGCCCTTTAATGGCGTGGGAGAAGCCAGCTACAGCCACATTTTGGCCTCCATTCCGCCTCAAGGAGCTGCGCCCGAGTTAGCCAAGGACCTCAACGTTGCCGACGTGGCAACGGTAGGGACCACCGGCGCAAACTAAGGCGCCCAGCTCAATCGTCATCTTCCTCCTCGTCGCCGGGGTCGAGCCTCGCATCCTCCGCGTTTTCATCCGGCTCAAACAAGCCCACCACGTTGTTTTCCGTGTCCTTGATGTAGGCCAACCAGCCCTCGCCGGGCACGGGGCGTTTTGAGGTGGCGACTTTTCCTCCGTGCACCTGCACGATGTCCAGGGTGTCGTCGAGCGACTCCACCTCGATGCTGGAGACGTAGGAGATCACGTTTTTGCCGAAAGATTTCCCGCGGCGCCTCACCAGGCCTCCGTCGATGCCGTAGTCCTCCTCGTCGCCGGTGTGGATTTCCCAGTAGTCAAAATCGTCCCATTTTTCAAACTTCCAGTCGAACACCGCCTCGTAAAAGGCGATGGCTCGCTCCGGATCGTCAGCGTGAATTTCAAAGTGGGTAACGCGGTTCATGGATGGATGTTAGTCTGGCAGGTAAGGGGTTCCAAGCGTTTTCAGGGGCCGGTCCGTCAGGCTCAAGGCGAGCCCGTGCTGTTTGGCGCCGGAAATCGAGATTTGGTGTGCTTTGGGCTTGTTACCGTACTCAATCAGCAGAATCGGCAAGCCGGCAGTTCGCGCAGGTTGCAAATTTTCGAGCACGTAGGCGGTGTGGCTGCGATCCTGGGCGGCGTTTCCGGACGTGAAGAGGTCTTCCAGGCCCTGGGCGCTGACGGTTTTCACGTGGCGCGGATCGGCCAGCAGTTGCGTGCCGTTGTTCGGCACCACCAGAAAATCCGGCTGCGTTTCCCGGCCTTTCGCGGCAACTTTGCGAACCAGCGCGGTCATGTCTTGCCGGTAACTCTGGCCCGTTTCAGGATTTTTGCGGTGATCGATCCATTCGTCGTTTTCCGCGTCGTGCTCGTAAAATTCAAAGGTATCGACCGTATCCAGCCAAACGCCGTCAAATCCCGCTTCCTGGATCGCAGCCAGGTGCTGCATCACGATTTTCTGCCATTCCGGCCGCCAGTAGCGAACGCGAAAATTGTCCGGCCAGTTCGGATTTGGCGGCATGAGCCAGGACGGGGCCTTGCTGGTGATTTTTCCGCCCTCGGCCCATGCATCGTCCCAGTAAAACCGGTAGGTCCCCGCCTCGCCGATGGAGAGGTAGGCAATGACCTTCCGGCCCGGCTTGCCGGCGCGAATTTGGGCCACTTCCTGCTTGCTCCAGCGGCTTTCCGCATCGCCGTAAAACGCGTAGTCGATCACCAGCCAATCCAGGCCGCTTTCGGTCAGTTTTTCGAGCGCAACGGCCCGTTTTTTGCCAAGCCCCTCAACCTGAAGGCAGTAGGTGAAGGTCGGCAACGTTTGCTGGGCCATCGCCGTACAACATGCGAGCAAGAGAAGGGTTGATCCTGTCAAAAGCGAACTCATAGTCTCTAGCTACCTGTGGGAAATGTTGAAAATAAGGACGTCCTCATCATCGGGGCGGCATCGTCGGCCTGGCGACGGCTTATCAGTTGCTGAAGACGCTGCCGGGCCACTCGTTGGCCGTTATCGAAAAGGAATCGAAGCTGGCGGTTCACCAAACAGGGCATAATTCCGGCGTTTTGCACACAGGAATTTACTACAAGCCGGGCTCGCTCAAGGCGACGAATTGCCGGCAGGGCAAAGCGGAAATGGAACAATTTTGCCAAGAACACGGCATCCCCTTCGAGATTTGCGGCAAAGTCATCGTGGCCGTCGACGAAACGGAGCGGGAGCGGCTGGAGGCCATTTTTCAGCGCGGCCGGGAAAACGGCGTGAACTGCGAGCTCATCGGCGCCGAGCGATTGCGCGAAATAGAGCCCCACGCGGCGGGAATCGCGGCCATTCACGTGCCGGAAGCGGGAATCGTGGACTACGTAGCCGTTGCCGAGCGCCTGGCCAAGCGGGTTCACGAAATGGGCGGCGAATTTGTGGGCGACGCCAAGGTGACGCGCATCGATCAGCGTGAAACTTCCGTGATTCTGGAAACGCAGCAGGGCGCGTTTGAAGGCCGGGTTGCCATCAACTGCGCCGGCCTGTATTCCGACGTGCTGGCCAAAGCCTCCGGAGCGTCGCCCGGAGCGAAAATCATCCCGTTTCGCGGCGAATACTACGAGCTGGACCCCGACGCCGCCAGCCTGGTCAACAACCTCATCTACCCCGTGCCGGATCCCAGCTTTCCGTTCCTGGGCGTCCACTTCACCCGGATGATCCAGGGCGGCGTGGAGTGCGGACCCAACGCGGTTCTGGCGTTCGCGCGCGAAGGCTACCGGAAGCTGAACGTCAACCCGCTGGAATTGGCCGGAACGCTGACTTATCCCGGATTTTTGCGCATGGCGGCGAAATACTGGCGCATGGGCGCCGAAGAAATGTGGCGCAGTTGCAGCAAAGCCGCGTTCGTGCGCGCATTGCAGCGGCTTTTGCCGGAATTAGAGGGCTACCAACTCAGCCCCGCTCCGGCTGGAGTCCGCGCCCAGGCCGTCGGCGCAAACGGCAAGCTCATCGACGATTTTCTCATCGTTCGGGAAGGCCGCGTCATCAACGTCTGCAACGCCCCGTCTCCCGCCGCCACCGCCTCCCTCAGCATTGCCAAACGCATTGTGGATGAGTCTCTGGATCGGCTGCGTTGAGCGGAAATTCCGGGCTTGCGGGCCCCATCACCCTTCATGATCACAGCCCCATTCACCCCCGAGGTTTCTCCAGTCTGCGCACCACCACGCGCCGGTCCGCTTGGAGCGCTTCTTCGCGGGACAGCTCCGAATGCTTGGCTTCACTCTCCCCGATCCCGATGGGAAACAACCGGAAAGGATTCACGCCAGGAAGATCGTCGGTTCGAGTCAGGTATTCGAACACCTTGTTGGCCCGCAGTTGGGACAGAATTTGATTGTGCAAGGCCGGGCCGTCGGCTGAGGCATGTCCTTCGATGAGAAAGGTGTAGTCCTTAAACGCGTCGCGATTCAGCACCTTTTTGAGCGAGCGCAAATAACCGGGGGGATTTTCCGCGACGATTTCCACGCTGTTCCTGCCGAATTGGATCTTCCCTTCCACCCGCGCCGTGTCGTCCACCACTGCCGTGACCTTCACGACCTTCTCTCCCGGTCGGACGGGAATCTTTTCGATCCCGTTCCCAGTCTCAGTGCGCGCTGCGGAAGTCGTTACCTCCTCCATCCGGATCAAAGGTTTCGCCCAGACCGCCGGTTTTTCGGTCGCGCCTTTGCCTGAAACGGGATCGGACCGGATTGGCGGCGCCTCAGGCTCGGACTCCGGTTCGTTGGCAATCGGGTCGATGGTCCATTTACCCACGGACACGACCCGCACCCGGCCCCTCGGAATGACCCTGGCCGCCTCCGGGGAAAGAAGAATCTCGCGCGTGGTCACTTTGACTCTCTGTTGGGCAGCGCCGCGTGGACCCGGTTTGCGCTGACCGAGGAGGCCGATGAACAGTTCGTCTTCCAACGATTGATTCCGCGACTCATCCTGACCGGGAGCCGCAATAGGAAGCGACAGCGACGCCACGATCGACCACAGGGCCAACAAACTCGGGTAATACCAACGAAAGTTCGCGGCTCTCGGGCGGAAATGACAAGCAATGCGCAACATGATCTCGATCTTCTCTATCTTTCTAACGTTTCACGGATCAAACGATTCATATCCGATCACGCCAAACTTCACCGCATCGCGATTTCCCGATACCGGCGTGGGCCTCAACTCATAGGCGCGATTCGGTGATAGATTCGGGCCGGAGGGAAACTTTTCTTCCCGCTCCCGATACGCTTCCGGGCTGCCGTAGATGAGAAAGTAGTTTGTGCCCGCGGGCGGATCCGCCGCGAAGACGATCTCCATTCCCGGCGGATCATTCGGGCCGGGTTTCTTCACCGGCAGGTCGTTTTGAAACTCCTCAAATCCCGTTTCCGCCCCCAGGTGCAACACCTGCACGTGCACGTCCCGCGTTGCTTGCAGGATGAGTTTCGCCTTTCCGCCGACGCGCACCGCCGGATCGACCATCGCTTTGAGCACGCCGCCTCCCTGCAAGGAAATCGTCGCCTCGGATTGCGGCGGAGGCAAGGGCCGCGAGCCGCCGGAAACTCCCAACAGATTCCGAAAAAAATCCGGGCCTCCCACTCCCATCCCGATGGTGACGGCGCAGGCGAGAAACGCCGCGGTTCCCCCGATCGCCTTGGCCCAATTTCGGGATACCCCGCGGGAGTTTGGCCGGCTCGTGGCGGGCGGTGGCTTTGCGTCGGTTAACGCCGCCAGTAACTGCGCGAACCCGTCCGCTTCACCCATGCGAAATCCGGCGATGTTTTGCACCGTATGCAGGTAAACGTCAAATCCCTCCGGCAAGTCCACCTCATCCACGAAATAGGGCAAAATCGGTTTGCCGTGTTTCACCGCCAGGGCGATTTCCTTTTCCACCCACTCGGATTGCACCGAATCGTTCGAAATCACCACCACAAACCGGTCGCACTGCTTGATTTGCCGCGAAATCTCCCGGGTCCACCGCTCCCCGGCCTGCAAATCCATGCCGGACATCCAGCAATCCACGGTTGGATCCTGCGAAGCTTCCAGCGCCCCGCACAGCCGTTTCACGAAATCGGCGTCCTTGGAAGAATGGGAGACGAATACCTTCATACCCTCACGGTTCGCTCATTATCCGGGTTCGCCGCCCGCCGTCAAGACAGCCGTCTGTTTTTTCACTTTCCTCATTCCGCGGCAATGGTTAGAATGCCAAGTGGTGAAACCGTTGCGCAATCGACTTCTTCTTGTCCTCCTCCTTTGCATGAGCCTAATCGGACGCGGGCCGGCAATTTCCGCGGAAAGGGTCGCGCTCGTCATTGGAAACGGCGATTACCCGGAAAACTCGCTCTTTCCCCGTCTTTCCATGGCCAGAGCCGACGCGGAGTTGATCGCCCGCACGCTTACCGGGCTCGGCTTTCAGGTCATTCCCGCCATCAACGCCAATCGCTCCACCATGTATCAGCGGCTCCTGGATTTTGAAAAAGCCATCGCGCGAGGCGGCACGGCATTCTTTTATTTCGCCGGCCACGGCTTCAACTTTGACGGCACGAATTATCTGACCGGGACCAACGCCCTCCATCGGGACCGCGATCTTCTCGGGGAGGAAACCCTCAGCGCAGACACAGTGATCAAAAAAATCCTCCGTTCGAATCCCAAAACCGCCATCGTCGTGCTGGATTGTTGCCGGGAAGCACCGTCGGATTCCTGGATTCGGTCCGCCACCCGCAGCGCCAAACCCATCGGCCTCGCCGCGATTCCGGCCCGTCCCGGCCTCCTCATCGGGTTTTCCGCCGACAAAGGCGCCTTGGCCAACGACTGGCTCGGCGGCGAAAACGGCCCCTACGCCAAGGCCCTGTGCCAGCGCATGGAATCGGGCGACGAACTGAACCGCGTCTTTAAGCTCACCGGCGGGCACGTCAACCAACTGAGCCGCGAATGGAAGGTCAAGAAGCCGGAGCTTCAAGTGGTCATCCAAGAACCCGTCACCTACGGAAAGATCTACCATGATTTTTATTTCGTACCGGCCGAATCACCGCCCCGGGTGGCGCAAGCCCGCGCCGCCACAGTGGAGCGCCCCTACGTCAACAGCCTCGGTCTGGAGTTCATCCCCTTGCCCGGAAAGCCCGGCGTCCTCATGGCCCGAACGGAGACGCGGGTGCGCGACTTTCGCGCTTACGCCGCGGATGCGGGCTACCGGCAGACCGGCGGCGCTAAGGTGTTTGAGGTGAAGGAAAAACCGGATGGCGGCTTAACCGCAGCGTGGAAGCTGGACGCCAATGCCAGTTGGGACAAGCCGGGTTTCTCGCAAACCGGCGACCATCCTGTGGTCTGCGTGAATTGGGAGGAAGCCCGCGCTTTCTGCCAGTGGCTCTCCGGCCGTGAGGAAGGACTCACCTATCGCCTGCCCACTGATGAGGAGTGGAGCCGCGCTCTTGGTAGCATCGGCAAATATCCCTGGGGCAATACCTGGCCGCCGCAAGGCGTGGTGGGCAACTATTGGGATCAAACCATCATCCGCACCTTGCCGGGATCCGGATGGCCGGAGATTCGGCCCGGATACGATGATGGCGCCGAGCGCACCGCCGGTGTAGCTTCGTACGAGACCAATCGGTTCGGCTTTTTCGACCTTGGCGGCAATGTTTGGGAGTGGTGCCAGGACTGGTATCGCGATTCCATGAACGATGCGGATACCGTCAAGTATCTGAAGGATCTAGGTGTCGATGACGGCGGTGGGCAAAAATACCGTGTTTTGCGTGGCGGTTCGTGGTTCAACAATTCCGGGGTCATTCTCCGGTCTTCGTCCCGTGGCAACGGCACGCCCTCGAGTCGCCTCGGCATCAGCGGGTTTCGTTGTGTGTTGGAGTTTGGAGGTGGCGGCTAGGTTTCTTACCTTCTTCCCTTTTTACTGGCGCGCAGCGCCCTTACCCTTTACCCGCGAAGCGGGTCGAAATTTTTTTGGCGATTTCCGGCGTTTTTTCCGCTTTGGGGTTCCCTTCAGTGGCCAATGGATGTAGGCGCGGCGCAAGCCCTCGGAGTTGGCCTCGCGGCTGAATTGGTACCAGGCATAGATTCGCGGGGTCAGATCTTTGCCCGGCATGCCGGTGCGCACGTGACGGCGGCGCCGCTTTTCAAAGCGCCGCTTGGTCTCGCCCAGGATGCGCGGCTTCAAGCCGGGATGGAACAGAAATCCGCAGAACGGCACACCTTCACTCGTGGCCAGCATCCGGCTCTTTGGCTCTGAAAGTTTGAGGCGCACCTTGGCCAATTCTTCCCGTACAATCTCCCACAATTCCCAAAGCTGCGCTTTGTCGTCGCCAAAGATCAGGAAGTCATCGGTGTAGCGGAGATAAGCGCCATGGCCTTCGGTCTCGGTAATGCGGTGGTCCAGCCCGTCGAGGTAGAAGTTCCCCCACAGTTGACTGGTCAAGTTGCCAATCGGCAGCCCACGGGGCCGTGTTGCCGCATCGACCCAGTCGTCACCGGGAAACACATCCGGAGCTATCCCTGATCCACAAGTGGTGTGGCTGGCCAAGAGCAGGTCGATCAGTTTCAGCACGGCGCCACATCGGATCTCACGCGCCAACCGTGTGCGTAGAATGGCGTGGTCGATGCTGGGGAAGAACTTCCGCGCATCGCATTTCAGGACAAAGAGGTGTCGATTGGTCAGGTGGCGGCAGACATCACGCGCAGCGGTGGTTCCCTTGCCGCGCTGGCAGGAAAAGCTCCGGGCGATGAAGCGGCGTTCCACCAGTGGCTGCATCATGGTGCACAAGGCGTGGTGTACGACGCGGTCGCCAAACGGCGCGGCGGCGATCAGGCGGCGTTTCGGCTCGTGAATGGTGAAGAACCGGTAGCCCGCCGGGCGCCAGGTACCGTCCATCAGGTGCTGGTGCAAGCGGTTGATTTCCCTCTCCCGCCGCAACCACCACGCTTCCACGTCCGGCCGGCGTGTTTTGTGGCGGCGTGCTTTGGCCGCGGCGCGCAACAGGTTCGACTCGGACGCAACCAACTCCATCCGGCATTGGGCGCGGAGGTAGCGGCGGTTGGGCCTGTTTCGCAATCAAGCCTGTGAACCAGGAACCTTTACCCATCCACACCGCGGCCGTTGAGTTGACCGATTGGACCTTGGGACGAACGGCTGATTTTCCCAAATGCCACCGGCACACCTTCGGGCAGCGCCTTGACAACTTGTGCCTGGATGCGCTGGAGCACATCACCCGGGCACGTTTCGCTCGCGATCTCTCCACGCGAAAAAACGAGTTGGCGGCGCTAAACTTAAAATTGGAGCTGATGCGGGTTTTTTGGCGGCTGGTGGAAGGGCGTGGCTGGATCGGCGGACGCCAGTGCCTGCACGCCGCGCGCCTGGTGGATGAAGTGGGCCGCATGGCGGGCGCGTGGATGAAAAAGACAGGAGACTGAGACGGGGTGACCTTCGGCAAAAAAGTCGCCTACACAGCCACCCCGCCTCGCCGCGTATTTTCCCCGGGCTTTGGAAACCGGGGCCGGGGACGGCGGGTTAGGTGTCCAATTTTACCCTGGACCGGGGCGCTCAGACCGGGCAGACCCTGTGCCCGCCCGGCATCGGGCAAAACCCTCAAGGCCGGACGCCTTGCCGCCACCTCCAAACTCCAACACACAACGAAACCCGTTGTTGTCGTTGCGATTCGTTGGCGTGTCGTTGTTACGGTTCGAAGATCGGAGATTGATCTCGGAATTGTTGTTCCACGAACCGCCACGCAAAACACGGTTCGGAAGCGCCGCCGTGCCCGTTCTCCGCCGGAAACCGGCAGGAAAAGACGTTTGGGCAATATCGACAAATCGGTGCATTTCGCGAAAAAAAATTCGACCCGCTTCGCGGGTAAAGGGTAAAGGCGCTTCGCGCCGGTAAAAGGGAAAAAGGTAAGAAACCTAGCCGCCACCTCCAAACTCCAACACACAACGAAACCCGTAGTCGTCGCCGCGATCCGCCGGCGTGTCGCGGCTACGGCGCGAAGACCGGAGATCGATCTCGGAATCGTTGCTCCACGAACCGCCACGCAAAACACGGTATCTATGGTTGTTAGAATACCAATCCTCGCACCATTCCCAGAGATTCCCGCCCAGATCGTGGATTCCCAGGTTATTCGCGCCGAATGACGCAACGGGCGCGGTTCGGGTGAATCGGTCACTGAATCCCTCGATTGTTGAGTAGTTTAGAGCTTTCCAAACCGGATCGTCCGCCAATTCCCCGCCCGCGTAGTTGCCTGCTGTGGCTGGAGGCGTCCGAGCGGTTCCCCACGGGTAAACGCCCTCGATTTCCCCGTCCTTGTCCTGCGGTGAAGCCGTGGCGTCTTCCCGGCTTCCAATTCCCACTGCGACGCTCCATTCGTGATCGCTGGGCAGGCGATAGGTGTAGCGTCCGCCATTGTCTTGCCGGCTGAGCCAGGCGCAAAACGCCCGTGCATCCTCCCAACTCACGCAGCTGACCGGGTGATCGTCGGTTTGCGGGAAACCGGGGTTTTTCCAACTGGCTTCGGAGCTTTGCTCCCAGCCCTGGCCGGTTAGAATGAAGGGATCCTCTCCCTTCGCGTAATCGTAGCCGGAAGCGGGATCGTTGACAAACGCCGCAAAATCCCGCACCCGCGTCTCCCAGATGGAAAAGAGTACTTCCGTACCCGGTACGGGAACGAACTTCATCCCCAACGGATTGACGAACGGCCGCTCCTTGGTGGCAGTACGCGGAGTGACTTGGCGCGGCGGCGGCGGAACCGGCGCGCCACCACCTGGCAAAAAATAGAAATCGTGAATGGTCTGCCCGTATTTGGACGGCATCTGAACCTCGACGTCGGGATTGGTGCGTTTCGCGGCCAGGCTGCGGTTGTAGACATCCCGCGCCACCTCTTTCCAGAGGCGATCCCACTCCAGGCCCTGTGGCCAGTGTTCGGTCAGGGCGCGGACCAGGGGCCCGTTTTCGTCGCTGGGGCTGAGCAGATCGTTGGTGAGGCGCCGCGAACTGGTGGCGTAACCCACCAGGATGTTCTGCGGCGGGTTGAGATGGGCGGGTTTATCCTGGCCCGCGGCGCGAACCCCGCGTTTCTTGATGTAACTGGCCAGCCAGCTCTGGGGCGGCGCTTCCCGGCAGCAATCCAGCACCAGCACGGCGATTTTGACGCCCCGGCTTCCCAGGGTGTTGGCAATAAACTCATTGCTGACGGCCTCCTCCCCCAGTTTCTCCTTGTACTTGAATTCCGCGTTGGTCCCGAGCAACCAGACCTTGTTTTCCCATTGCAATCCGTGGCCCGCGAAGTAGAACACGGCCTCGTCACCGGGCTTAAGGCTCTCGGCAAAGGCGGCTATTTCCTCTTCCATGCGGATGCGGGAGGCGTCCAGCACCACAGGCCGCACCTGAAATTCTCCTTGATCCAGCAACGCCGCCATTTTCCGGGCGTCGGACCGCGTGGTGAACAAATCCGGACATTCCCCGGTATCGGCGTAGTTGAGATTGCCGATGACCAGCGCCTTGCGCCCGGCGGCGATGGCTCCGGGAATCGTCAGGCCGAGGCAAGCCAACAGAACCAAAAGGAGAAATGGCGTCAGCGGGATGGTTGGCTTCGTTTTCATCTTCTTCTTGGGCCTATCGGGAGACGATGGACGAATTTGTGGAACTCGTTCACCGCAACCGCGGGATTGACGTGACTATGGTGGATTTGGCCCCGTGGCGCAAGCGTCCGCTTGCGTTGGCGGTGAATCCCGTTTTACCGGGCAGCGCGCCCCTCCACCATAGCGACGACGCGTATTTTGCCGCCGTTGAGGGGCCCGGCCTGGTGAAAACACGCGTTTTCGCTGGGGCAGGGAGGCATGGAGCGAGAGGCAACACCTGCAAACATCAATCAACAACAAAACAATCAGAAAGGAACCCATATCATGGGCAATCAAGATCATCGCAAACTATGCCAAACGACTTGGCTTACCGGGATACAGCTCCCATCAGTTCAGTGTCTCGCCATCCGTGTTGCGGTCCATTACAAGGATTTAATAGGATACTGGATACGGGTGGACTAACTTCACCCAAATTTTTAGGCCTACCGACTAACTCACGGGTCTCAGTGGTGATTGGGAAAATGGGCAATTGCGAATCGGGTAGGAGCCGAGATTAACCCGGCTCCCCACACCCCACCGGACCTACGAATACGCATCCGACGGTTCCAATCGGTCAATACCGATCACCCTAGCTTCGGGTTCTGCTCGCGTCCGTCCGTTCGTTCATTGCGATTCAAGCTGCTCCTTCAGCGCGTTTGCCATGGCGGTCTCAACCAACAGAGCCGCCAGGTGTTCGGTGGCTTGGTCGAGGGCTTGATTGGCGGTTTTTAGGCGGTTGAGATCTCGCGGATCGGACTCCAGCGCGGATTTTACCTCCGCGGCGGCGGCCCGCACGGTTTGGCGCTCGGCTTGGTCGAGTTGGCCGCCCATTTTCTCTAGCGCCAGGTCCACGGCGGGAAGCAACTCCTCGCTCTTGAGGCGGGCTTCGGTCCAAATCCGCTCGTTCATGTCCTCGAAGGCGAAATCTACCGATTCGCCGATCATTTTCTCCACTTCTTCGTCCCCGACATCAACGGCGGCGTTTTTGATCTCCAAAACGCGGTCGGTATTGGTTTTGGTGTCGCGGGCCAGGATGGTGAGGAGGCCGTTTTCGTCGATCGCGAATTGCACGCCGACGCGGGCGGCGCCTTTGGGCCCGGGTTCGAAGTCGATGCGGAATTGGCCGAGTTCCCAGTTGTCGCGCGCCATTTCGCGCTCGCCCTGAAGGACGCGGATGAGCATGGATTCTTGGTTGGCGACGGCGTTGGTGAAGAGTTCGCCGGCTTTGGCGGGAATGGTGGTGTTGCGGGGGATGATGACGTTCATCAGGCCGCCGAATGTCTCGATTCCCAGCGAAAGCGGGGTGACGTCGAGCAGGACCATGTTTTGCAGCGCGCCGCTGAGAATGCCGGCCTGGATGGCCGCGCCGAGAGCGACGGCGTCGTCCGGATTTTGCGAGGTGTCAGGGTCGCGGCCGAAAATCTCGGCGACGAGCCGGCGGACGGCGGGGATGCGGGTGCTGCCGCCGACGAGGACGACGGCGTCCAGCTCATCGGCCGGGCTGGCGATGCCGGCGTCGGCGAGGACTTTGAGGCAATGAGGCCGGGTTCGCGCGAAAATCGGCCGGGCCAGCCGTTCGAACTCTGTTCGCGTCAAAGTTGGGGCGAAGCTTTGCGCGCCGTCGAGGAACGGGAGCGAAATTTCCGCTTCATCCCGGGTGCTGAGGGTTTCTTTGGCTTGGCGGGCGGCTTCGCGGAGGCGAACCGAGGTTTCGCGGCTCGGGTCGCGGATTTTGAGGTTGTTTTGCAGCCAATCGACGATTGCCGCGTCGATGTCGTCGCCACCGAGCCGGGTGTCGCCGGTTGTCGCGATGACCTGGAAGACGCCTTGGTTGAGTTCGAGGATCGAGATGTCGAAAGTGCCTCCTCCCAGGTCGTAGACGGCGACCCGCGAGCGTTCGCCGAGTTTATCCAGACCGTAGGCCAGGGCGGCGGCGGTCGGCTCGTTGACGATGCGTTCGACCGTCAATCCCGCGAGTTCGCCGGCCTGCTTGGTTGCGTTGCGCTGAGCGTCGTTGAAGTACGCGGGCACGGTGATGACAGCGCGGGAAATCTGCGTTTCCAGCGCGGATTCAGCCACGTTTTTGAGGCAATCCAGGATTTTGGCCGAAATTCGCGACGCCGCGAGTTTTTGACTCCCCACGCGGATCGCCACAAACCCATCGTCGCCGGTTTCCAGCGTGTGATCGGCGTTTTCGCCGTCCATTTCATCCAATCGCCGGCCCATGAAGCGCTTGACGGAGGTGATGGTTCGCTCCGGCGCCAAGGCCTGCATGCGCAAGGCCGGCTCGCCCACGATCGGCTCGCCGCTTTCCGGAAAATGGACCGCGGAGGGCAGAATTCGCCGTCCCTCGCCGTCGGCAAGGAGAATGGGAAAGCCGGAATCGACCACGCCGACCAGCGAGTTGGTCGTGCCGAGGTCGATGCCGATGATGGGGCCGGATGCGTCCAAAAAAGTGCGGGTTGAGGCCGCAGAATAGGGCACGGGAGCGCAAGCTCAACCCCGGAACTGCGGCCGCCGCCAATTCCCCGTTGCCTCCGGTTCGGCATCGGCTAGCTTTGGCGCTCTCATGTCTGCGAGCCTTCCACCACTTCTGCGCGATCCTAACGTGTCCACCGGCAAACTCATGGCCGTGAACCGCGGGGAGATCGCGATCCGTATCTTTCGCGCCGCCACCGAGCTGGGCCTGCGAACGGTGTCCATTTTTGCGTTCGAGGACCGATTCAGCCGCCACCGGTTCAAAGCGGACGAAGCCTACCAATTGCGCCAGGAAAAAGGGCCGGTGGGCGCGTATTTGGACATCGACGGCATTGTTTCCATCGCCAAGGACAAGGGCGTAACCCACATTCACCCGGGTTACGGATTTTTGTCGGAAAATCCGGATTTCGCGCAGGCTTGCGTGGATGCGGGGATCGAATTTGTGGGGCCGAGCCCGGATTTGCTGGTGAAAATGGGCGACAAAGTGGCTGCACGTGCCGTAGCGAAAAAGGCGGGCGTGCCGACCTTGCCCGGGACGGAAGAGCCGATCGCTAACGAGCGTGAGGCGCTGAAAATCGCGAAATCGATCGGTTTTCCGCTCATCATCAAGGCGGCCTTTGGCGGCGGCGGGCGCGGGATGCGCGTGGTGATGGAGGAGGCGGATTTGGCGCAAAACCTGGCCGACGCGCAGGCGGAAGCGGCCAAGGCGTTCGGAAATTCCGCGGTATTTCTGGAGCGCTACATCAACCGCGCCAAGCACCTGGAGGTGCAGATTTTGGGCGACCGGCACGACAACGTAATTCACTTGCACGAGCGCGATTGTTCGGTGCAACGGCGCTATCAAAAAGTCATCGAAATTGCGCCGAGCATCGATCTGGACCCCGCCCTGGTGAAGGATCTTTGCGACTCCGCTGTATCAATAGCCACAGAGATCAAATATAACAACGCGGGGACGGTTGAGTTTCTCTACGATATGGACCGGAACGACTGGTTTTTTATCGAGATGAACCCGCGCATTCAGGTGGAACATACCGTTACGGAGGAGATTACGGGCGTGGACCTGGTTCGCTCCCAGATTTTGGTCTCCAAGGGCTATGAATTGCACGGCGACATCATCAACATCCCGCCCCAGGACGAAATTCCGCGCAATGGCTTTGCCGTTCAATGCCGGGTGACGACAGAGGACCCGGAAAAGAATTTTGCGCCGGATTACGGCCGCATCGTCAACTATCGCTCCGCGGCGGGTTTTGGGATTCGGCTGGATGCCGGTTCCGGCGACGCGGGTAGTGTGATAACGCCGTTTTATGATAGCATGCTGGTGAAGGTGACGGCTTGGGCGCGGACCTTTCGCGGCGCCAATCAGCGGATGTACCGTGCTTTGCGGGAATTTCGGATTCGCGGGGTCAAGACGAACATCCCGTTCCTGGAAAACGTGATTTTGGACGAAACCTTCGAAAGAGGTCAGGCGCACACCAAGCTCATCGACGACAACCCAGACTTGCTGAAGTTCAAGGCCCGGCGCGACCGCGCTACCAAGCTGCTGGCCTACTTGAGCGACGTGACGGTCAACGGCAACGCACACGCCAAGGGCTGGAATCCGCCGAAAATCCTGCCTCCGGCGCGGTTGCCGCATTTTGAGCCGCGTCACGAGCCGGAACCGGGATCGCGGGAAAAATTGATCGAACTCGGCCCGGAAAAATTCGCGGAGTGGATCAAAAAAGAGAAGCGGTTGCTGGTCACGGACACCACGCTTCGCGATGCGCACCAATCGCTGATCGCCACGCGAATGCGCTCGGTGGATATGCTTGCGATTGCCGATGCCATTGCCCAACGCACGCCGGAGTTGTTTAGCCTGGAAATGTGGGGCGGAGCGACGTTTGACACCGCGATGCGCTTTTTGCGCGAGGATCCGTGGGAGCGGCTTCGCAAGTTGCGCGAACGCATCCCGAATATTTGCTTCCAAATGCTCTTTCGCGGCTCCAACGCGGTGGGTTACTCGAATTATCCCGACAACGTCGTGGCCGGCTTTGTGAAACATTCCGCGGAAGCCGGGATGGACATCTTCCGTATCTTCGATAGCCTCAACTATCTGCCGAACCTGGAGGTAGCGATGAAGGCGGTGGTGGAAGAGACCCAGAGCATCTGCGAAGCGGCGATTTGTTACACCGGAAATATCGATGATTCCAAGCGCGATAAGTATTCGTTGGCCTACTATGTAAAAATGGCCAAAGATCTGGAAAAAATGGGCGCGCACATCCTGGCGATCAAGGACATGGCGGGCCTTTGCCGTCCGTTTGCCGCCAAGAAGCTGGTGAAGACGCTACGCGAGGAAATTAGCCTGCCGATCCACTTCCACACCCATGACAGCAGCGGGATTAACGCCGCCTCCGTGCTGCAAGCCAGCGATGCCGGTGTTGATATCGTCGATCTGGCGGTTAGCAGCATGTCAGGGTCCACCAGCCAACCGAATTTGAACTCGATCGTGGCTGCGTTGCAGGGTCACAAGCGCGATACGCGGCTGGATCTGCAATCGCTCAACGAATTTAGCGATTATTGGGAGGAGGTGCTGGAATTCTACCACCCGTTCCTTAGTGCCCCGCGCGCGGGAAGCGCGGAGGTCTACGATCACGAGATGCCCGGCGGCCAATTCACCAACCTCAAGGAGCAGGCCAACGCCCTGGGTTTGGGGCAACGCTGGCCGGAGGTCGCGCGCTGTTACACGGAGGTGAACCAGCTTTTTGGCGACATCGTCAAAGTCACCCCCAGCTCCAAGGTCGTCGGCGACATGGCCATCTTTCTCGTGACCCGCGGCGTCAAACCGGCAGACGTCCCGAACCTGGAACCTGGGTCGCTCGATTTTCCGGAGAGCGTCATCGATATGCTGGCCGGCGGCCTCGGCCAACCGGGCGATGAGGGTTGGCCCAAGAAGTTGCAAAAAGTCGTGCTCGGCAATCGCAAGCCCACCACCAAGCGCCCGGGAGAACTCGCCGCGAAGGTGGATTTGAGCAAGGTGCGGGCCAAGGTGACCAAGCTGACCAAACGCAAGGCGAGCGACGATGACCTCTACAGTCACCTGATGTATCCGCAGGTTTTCGCCGACTTCGTGCAGTCGCGCGAGGAGTTCGACAACCTGGGTGCTTTGCCGACCACGGCCTATTTTTACGGCCTCCGGGAAGGTGAAGAAATTTCGGTGGAAATCGACCCCGGCAAGGTGCTTTTCATCAAGCTCATCAGCAAGAGCGAGGCGAATTCCGAGGGCGTGCGCACGCTTTTTTACGAATTGAACGGGATGCCGCGCGAGGCGCAAATTCTCGACAAATCGCTCACCGTAACGACAAAAAGCCGCCAAAAAGGCGATCCCAACGACTCCGCCCAGGCCACGGCTCCCAATCCCGGGATGATCACGGAAGTTAGCGTCTCCGTGGGCGCAAAAGTGAAGGAGGGCGACAAGCTGCTGACGCTGGAAGCCATGAAAATGTTGACCAGCGTGTGCGCGAATCAGGACGGTGTGGTGAAGGAAATTTTGGTGCTGCAGGGTGATGCCGTGGAAAGCGACGACCTTTTGGTGCGCTTGGGCTAAGGAGGCTAAAAATCCTAACAAACTAACCAAAATTCCGCATGAAACCGTCCCATTTCGCGATTTTCGCCTCGTTTTTGGCGATTTCGCCGTTTTTCGCCCCAAACCTGCCCGCAGCTGATTATCCGCTCAAACCCGTCCCATTCAACCAGGTGGAGATGACCAGCGATTTTTGGCGGCCCCGGATGATCACGCAACGCGAAAGCCTGGTGCCGTGGGCCTTCGAGCGAACCCAGCCGGGCGTGGAGCACTTGAAAGCCGCCCGCGATTTTTTGGCCGGCAAGAAGGTGGAGGGTCACCGCCCGCACCGCTTCATCGACTCCGACCTCTACAAGGTGATGGAAGGCGCGGCTTATCTGCTTCAGTTACGCGACGATCCGGAGTTGGAGGCGAAAATTGACGAGCTTGCCGACATCATCGCCAGCGCGCAAAAAGAAGACGGCTACCTCTATCCTTCGCACATCACCGGCGTCGGCAGTTCCAAGCACATGATGGGCGACACGCCGTATTCCTTCGTCGTCCACAGCCACGAGCTCTACAACGTGGGTCATCTTTACGAGGCCGCCGTGGCTTACCACCAGGCGACCGGCAAGGACAAGCTGCTGAAGGTGGCCGAAAAAAGCGCCCAACACATCAACCGCGTCTTTTTTGAGGGCGATCCGGCTTACAATGGTGGGAAGCCCATTTTGCAGGCGCCGGGGCATCAGGAGCCTGAATTGGCGCTGGTGAAGCTGTATCGCGCCACCGGCAAACAGCTCTACCTGGACATGGCGCGTAAATTCCTGGAAATCCGCGGAATCAGCTACGTTCCCGATGGCGAGGGAGTGATGGCGCCGACCTACGCCCAGCAACACGCGCCGGTGCTGAAACAGCGCCAGGCCGTGGGTCACGCCGTGCGCGCGACCTATCTCTACTGCGCCATGGCCGACATTGGAGCCCTAACCGCGCAACCAGGCTACGCGGAGGCGCTGGGTCGAATTTGGGCGGACATTACCAACACGCGCATGCACATCACCGGCGGGCTGGGCGCGGTGCACGGCATTGAAGGCTTTGGCCCGCAGTTTGAGCTGCCCAACCATCACGCCTTCAACGAAACCTGCGCCGCGGTTGGCGCCGTGCTCTTCAACTACCGCATGTTTTTGCTGCACAAGGACGCCAAGTACCTCGACGTGGCGGAGGTGGCCCTGCTCAACAACGTGATGGCGTCGGTCAATTTGGAGGGCAACCGCTTCTTTTACGTCAACCCGCTGGAAGCCGACGGCAAGTATCCCTTCAACCACGGAACCGCCGGCCGCGCCCCGTGGTTTGGCACGGCGTGTTGCCCCTCTAACATGGCACGCCTCATCCCGCAGCTGCCTGGCATGACCTACGCGCACGATGACGACGACCTCTACATCACCTTCTACGCCGAAAGCCGCACCGCGCTCGAAATTGGCGGCGCAGAGGTCGAAATCGAGCAAAAAACCGCCTACCCCAACGATGGCGAAATCAGCATCGCGCTCAATCCGGCCAAACCCGCGAAATTCCGGCTTTTTCTGCGAATTCCGACCTGGACGGGGGACCAGTTCGTGCCTGGTGAGCTCTATCGTTACGCCGATTCAGCCAGCCGGCCGGTCATTGTTTCGGTCAACGGAAAAACGGCCAAAGTGGCGGTCGAAAAAGGGTTCATCGCGCTCGAACGAACCTGGCAAGCCGGCGACCGGGTGGTGCTGAACCTGCCCATGCCGGTGCGCGTCAACGAATGCCGGCCGGAGGTCGCCGCGAACTCGAAACGGGTCGCCCTGACTCGCGGTCCGTTCGTTCTTTGCGCGGAGGGCGTGGACAACGGAGGAGCCACGCAGCGGCGGAGGAGCCACGCAGCGGTTTTTCTTCGAAAAATTGCCCGATGCATCAAAAGCGGCGCTCTCCACAACGCGGACTGATTCCGGCTCCTTCCTGCAGGTGCGCGTTCCGGCCTCGGCCGTGACAAAAAACGGCCAAACGCCCCCGGCGGACCTGGTCCTGACGCCGTACTACGCGTGGAACAACCGCGGCGTTAGCTCGATGACGGTGTGGTTCCCGCGGGAGCAAAGCCTCGCGGTTTGGGACCCTCACGCCTTGCCGCGCGAGAGCGTTTTCAGCGACATCATCGCCTCCCACACCTCATCGGTCGACACGGTGTCAGCGATCGGGGACGGCCAGGAACCCCGGTGGTCGAGCGGGCGGAAAGTGCCGCGCTGGACCAGCCGCCCCCGCCTGGGCGAGCCGCAACTGGTTGAGGGCCGGTTCGCAAAAACGCGGCAAATTCGCAGCGTTGGCGTTTATTGGATGGACGACCGGCAGCAGCAAATTCGCTTCCCCAAGGAATGGTCGCTGCAAGTGGAGCAAAATGGCGAATGGCGCCCCTTTCAGCTCTACACCACCGACCGCTACGACACCCGCGCCAACCAGTACAACGTGGTGCATCCCGCCGCGCCGCTAAAATGCGACGCCATCCGCATCCTCATGACCCCGCACGAAGACGCCGCCGTCGGCATCCTGGAGGTTCGGGTAACGTTCGAAAAATCGTGAGCCACCGCAGGAGATTTTGTGCGTCTGTCAGGGACTTAAAACTGAAAACTTAAAACTGAAAACTCCCCGCATGGGCTCGCTCATCGCACTGCTCCTCATCGTGGTCATTTCGCTCGTCGTCGTGCGTGCGGGCGCCACCGCGCTCATGATGACCGGGCTAAGCTGGGACACCGCCAATTTTCAGGCTTACTCCGCGTTTTTCGGGGTGGGATTTACGACCCGCGAGGCGGAATTGGTGGTGAACCACCCCATCCGGCGGCGCATCATTCGCGACCTGATTTTCGCCGGCAACGTTGGCCTGACCTCCGCGGTTGCGACGCTCATCGTCACCTTTGTCGAAGCGAAAGGCACGGAAGCCACCCTTACCAAAATCGGCCTGATGGTTGGCGGCGTGCTGTGCCTGCTGCTGATTTGGCGGCTCAAGCTGCTCAAGCGCCTAACAGACCTCATCATCCGCGCCTCCCTAAAGCGCGCCGGCGTGGTCCGCGCGCTGGACTACGACACCCTCCTGCACATGGAATCCGGCTACTGCGTCAGCGAAATCGACATCTTGCCGCAAAGCCCGCTCGCCGGCAAAAAATTGCGCGAAACGCGGCCCGCGGACCGGGGAATCATCGTCCTGGGCGTCACCGGTGAGGACGGAACCTTTCGCGGCGCCCCGGGGCCCGACGAGATGCTGCGTGCCGGAGAAGTGGCGACGGTTTACGGCCGCGAGGCGGACATCCGCAAGCTTTCGCAGGAAGGCAAGTGACCGCAGCGAAGCTTTGCGCGCCAGCCTCGTTGTTTTTGAGATTTTGGCGTTTGGAATTTGGAATTTCTCCCTACGTTGCCCGGTTATGAACCACGTAACCGCCGCAAAGCAGATTTTGGACACCATGTTAGGCTACCTTGGTTTCGTCGTCGAAATTGAGGTCGATACCAACCGCTCCGAACCCGCCTTGCAGGTTTCCACCAACGAAGGCGAATTTTTGATCGGACGTTACGGCGACCGGCTCGACGACATTCAATACCTCGTCAACCGCCTGCTCCAAAATCAGGACGAAAACGCGCCCCGGATTCGGGTGGACATCAACCACTACCGGACCATGAACGAGGATCGCTTGATCGAGGAAGCCGAGCGCCTCGCCAAGCGGGTGCTCAACACTGGCAAACCCTTGCGCACCCGGCCGTTGAACTCCTACCACCGGCGCATCGTCCACAATCACTTTGCCGACCACGATAAGCTGCAAACCTCCAGCCCGCCAAGCCAGGAACGGCTCAAGCAGATCGAAATTTCGCGGAAAGCCGGCAAGAGCGAGTCATGATGCCGCGATTTCGCCGGCGCTTCCAAGGCGTCTCCGGGCGCGTGGTCGTGATTTCCGCGTTGCTGCTGGGAATCGCCGTGTTTGCCGCGTGGTTGCGGCTGCGCGACCCGTTTTACGCCTCCCCGCGGGCCGAGCGCGACGACATGGAGTCGGTCTACCTCACAACCTGGGATAATTACCTGACCGCAAAACCGCCTCCAGGCGCCCTGCCCGCCGTCGGGCCGCTGCCGCGAGCCAGCGTCCTGCGTTACCCGCGCTCCACGGTCGTGAATCTCCGGCAAACGGCGGCCAGCATCGATCCACGCTTACCCACGCCCATTGAGGCGGTGGAAGCTGACTCCACCGGGCTGGTTCGGCTTCCAGGCGGCGGAACTTTGCGTCTGGCCGCGCTAGCCGTCAGCGTGCCAAAAACCGACGACCCGTTGACGGCGGAAAGCGATACGCGCGAGGCCCTGAATTTCCGCAACGCCGAAGGCGGGCCAGTTGGCGCCGCTGAGCTGGATGCGTTAGGCGTGCCCGCGGATGCGCGCACCGTTTCTCGCGCCATGCGCTGGTTTCCCATGGTGCGCTTGGTCTTCCGCAGCCAGGCGCTGGCCTTTCATCGCGTTCGCGAATGGCGTGCCTTTGATGTTAGGACGCAGGCCAACATCACCCAGGCTCTCGACGCCTTTCCAACCAGCCGCGACGACCTCCTCATCCTGGACACCGACCTCAGCATCTGGCACGATGCCCCCATCCTGGTCTCCCTGGAATTGCCCTGCGGACCGGCCACGGAAACAGCCCTAAACCTCGACCGGCAGGCCGAGGTCGCCCTTGCGCCGCACGCGCGGTTTCAGCTGGTGGACGTCGCCGATGGCCGAGTTCTCGCCGCCAGGCCCAAGGGCGGCCAAGCCTTCCACCTGCCGATCGAGCATCCCGGTGGCGCCACCACCCTCGTCCATCGGGTTTTTCCGCAAGCGTGGGCGGACCACGTCATGCTGCGCGCGAGCCACAATTCATCCGAGGATCGTTGGTTAGCCGCGGAAAGCGGCTCGGCATTGGGGCTAGCGGCGGTGGATTGGCCGCGTGAGGACATCACCGGCGTTAGCGTCGTGTTTTTGCCCCACAAAGCCCGCGCCCTCTTTCGCTTGCCGGCCCTAACGGAGCTGCCAAATCCGCGATACGTGGGCAATCTGTTCGACGTCCGCATTCCGCGCCTTTACCTGCCAAAAATCGCCGAAAAACAGGAGGGCGGCGAGTTGGCTTGGATTTTGCTGAACGTCATCGCCGGGGCCACGGAAACGGAGGTCGATCACTTCACCGGAACGCCGGTCATGGAGGCGCCGGACGACTACTGGCCCAAGCTGTTTCAGGACGTCACTCCGCGCGAGCTTGTGGCAGAGTATCAGCGTTACGCGGCCGATCCTTACATCCACGTTAGCCGCACCGATCATCAACTGCGCTTCCACCGGCCCGAACCCTGGACCCTCAGGGTCAAGCACTGGTGGCACGTTCACGGTCCGGATTGGCTGAAGTGAGCGGCTTCTTCCGTCCAAAGGAAACGACGAGTGATGGCCGATTGCGCAGCGCCCGATTTTGTGTTTGTTAGGTCAATCGATCTCTTCGGCAACATCCCCAGCAAACCTTCAGGCGCTTTCCGCGTTCTCCACACCGCGGATTGGCATCTGGGCAAGCCGTTGGGCGACCTGTCGCGAGGCGAAGAGCACGCGGCGTTCCTCGATTTTCTGCTCGGCGCGATCCAGGATTTCGGCGTCGATGCCCTCATCGTCGCGGGCGACGTTTTCGACTCCGCGCATCCGCCGCAAAGCGCCATCCGCCAGTATTTCGACTTCATTTCCGCGCTCTACGGCGACACCACCTGCACGATGATCGTCACCGGCGGCAATCACGACTCTCCCTCGCATTTGGAGGCGCCGCGCGAACTTCTTTCCGCGCTGCGGGTGCACGTGGTGGGCCAAATGCCGGACAAAGTGGAGCAAACGCTCATCCCGCTGCCCAACGCGGAAAATCCCGCGCTCATCGTCGCCGCCATCCCGTTTTTGCGCGATCGGGACCTGCGCACCGGCAAGAGTGGGGAGTCTGCCGCAGCCATACAGGAGCAACTGGTGGCAGGCATCGCCAAAATCTACGCCAGGGCCGGAAAAGCGGCGAAAACCTGGAAAAACGAGCGCGGCGCCGCGTTTCTCGCCACCGGCCACCTCACCGCCGGCGGCAGCCTGACATGCCCACAAGCCGAAGGCGGCAGCGAGCGCGAAATTCACGTCGGCGGCTTGGGAACCATCGACGCGGCGCGATTTCCCACCGGCATCGACTACCTGGCGCTCGGCCACCTGCACCGGCCCCAAAACGTCGCCGGGGTCGAGCATTTTCGCTATTCCGGCTCGCCGCTTCCGCTCAGCTTTGCGGAGGCTGCCGACGAAAAAGAGGTGCGCATCCTGGACTTTGCCGAAGGACGGCTGGCCGGCAACCACCGCGCCCCGCTTCCCCTCCCCCGCCGCCTCATCCAGTGGCGGCTGCAACGCGATGAGCTGGCATTTTATCTACGCGAGAAAAAACCGCCAAAATCGCCGCTCACGCCCTGGGTTGAGGTCATCGTGGAAGACCCGCGCCCCGGCGAGAACCTCTACGAAGCCGTTCGCGAACTTGCCGTCGGCCGGCCTTACGAAGTGGTTCGCGTCGTCGGCCAGCGCCTGCCGAATTCCGGCCAATTCGTGCTCGGCGAGTTTCGCGACGAGCGCGATGCCGATGACCTGATGGCCGATCCGACGCGCATTTTCGAGTGCCGTCTGGCGGAAGCCGAGGGTTACGACGAGGCGGAGCGCGACGCGTTGCGAACCGCCTTTGCCGAGCTGCTGGAGTTAGGCGGCGAATCGGAAAAATCCGCGCGCCGGGCCCAAATTTCCAACACGCGCGGCCTTCCGTGCTAACGCCGGGTATCCTCGAAATTGCGGCAACGCCTGCTGGACAACGCGCGCAACTCCCGCGCTACTTGACAGCATGAAAAACGACGAAAATTCCACCTTCCCCAGGCGCGGTTTCATCCACGGTTCGGTCGCTGCGGCAGCCGCGGCTTCATTCCCCAGCGGCGTCCACGCGCAGGGCAAAAACACGGACGAAATTCGCGTAGCGCTCGTCGGTTGCGGCGGACGCGGGACCGGCGCGGCCTCCCAAGCCATCCAGGCAGGTGATCGCATCAAACTTCACGCCATGGCGGACATCGATGCCGGCCAAATTCAGCGCAGCCGCGAAATTCTGACCAAAGCTCACCAAGACAAGGTCAACATTCCGCCGGACCGCCAAATCATCGGCCTGGACGCCTACCGCCGCGTCATGAGCATGGACGAAGTCGATGCGGTCATCCTAACAACGCCACCAGGTTTTCGGCCAATTCACTTCCAAGCCGCGATCGAAGCTGGAAAGCACGCATTCATGGAAAAACCGGTCGCCGTCGATGGTCCGGGAGTCCGGCAAGTCCTCGCCGCGGCCCAAGTTGCCGGCCAAAAGGGGCTCAAGGTCGGCGTCGGCCTCAATCGCCGGCACAGCCCGCTGCATGAAGAGGTGGTGGGGCGTTTGCACGACGGCGAAATTGGCGAATTGCACACCATTCGCCTCTACAACTGCCGCAACGGCGTCGGCCACCATCACACCCGTCAACCCGGCGAGACGGAGCTGGAATACCAGGTGCGCAACTGGTACTACTTCACCTGGACCAGCGGCGATTTCATCGTGGAGCAAAGCGTGCACGACTACGACGTGGTGCGCTGGCTCAAAGGCGACGCCAATCCCCTGCAATGCCAGGGACAGGGTGGCCGTTTGGTGCGAAACGGCGCGGACTACGGCCACATTTACGACCACTTTGACGTGGAGTACGAATTCGCCGACGGTTCGCTGGTTGCGACCCAGCACCGCCACATTCCGGGTTGCTGGAGTTTTTTTGGCGAAAAAATCACCGGAACCAACGGAACCGCCGAATTGG
Organism: Verrucomicrobiales bacterium; assembly: GCA_965224535.1. Classification (GTDB taxonomy): domain Bacteria; phylum Verrucomicrobiota; class Verrucomicrobiia; order Verrucomicrobiales; family DEV007; genus JBCDHN01. Next base: position 48,402 of record CBDCZR010000016.1, on the reverse strand, counting down.
CCGCCAAGGCGCGAGGTTTCATCCAGCCGCGCGGCGCAGAGCAGACGCGTTACCGCGAAAGCGGAAATTCCTACCAAATCGAGCACGACCGCCTGTTTCGCGCCATCCGCGAAAATCTCGACCACAACGAGGCCGAACGCGGCGCGCTATCCAGCCTCATGGCCATCATGGGCCGCGAAGCCGCCTACACGGGCCAAATGGTGACGTGGGAGGACGCGCTGAACTCAGAAAAATCGATCGTCCCCACCGCGGAAACGTGGGATGGCGAAGCACCGATTCTCCCCGGTGAGGATGGACGTTACCCGGTCGCGAAGCCCGGCCGGTTGCAGCGGGGTTAGTGCGATTAGGCGATTAGGCGATTAGTCGAATTTCCCGCCCTGGCTCCAAACCGCCAGCGCCAAAGCTGCGGTATTCTTCACGAGTGGTGCGCGGATGACCCAATCGCGATACGGCCACATGATGCGGTCGCAGTCGATGGTGTATCCGTTAGAGTCGGCGTAACGCGCCTGATCCAGCCAATGCCGGCCCCAGCGCTCGCCGTGGTGCGGGCTGGCCAACATCTGGCGAACGTAGCTTTGCACGGCCGAATCCGGATTTTTCGCGACGAAATCGCGAATTTGACCGGGATCGGGCAACAAACAAATGTCCTTTACTCCAGTCGGATTTTCCCGATTGTTGAAGCCATGAAGATATTCCGATTTATGCTGCTAACGAGTCTTTTAGGGTTGGAAGGGGTAGTCGGAGAAGATCATGATACCAGCCCGATTGAAGGGTTGGCTTCGATTCTTGAAATCAAACTGAAGAGCGATTCCGAACCCCTGGCCAAGTTTGATGCGAACTACGAGTCTCACCTCAAAAAACTCGGCGCCGAGGTCCAACGACAAGGGAAACTGAATCTCCTTTTGATGGCAACGAGGGAGATGAAATCGTTCCGGGATCCAGATGTGCCGAGAGACTATCGCGAGTTTCCAAGGTTGATGGAACTACGCTCGGTGTATGATGAGAAACGTCCCAACATCCTGAAAGCGGTAGTCGCGCAACGAGAGAATACCTTACGCCTTTACGCAAAGAAGTTAGCGGAGATGAAACTTGAGTTCACCAAACGAGGAGAGTTGGGAAAAGCGCTGGAAGTTGCAAATGAAGAAGAGCGCATCGCTACCTTGAGGAGGGACTCTGCTCAGCCGCAACCAAGCAACAAGGGAACTCCGGTCTGGGAAATGAAATCCAAGGACGATTGGGCGACGGCTGGAGGAATCATCGTCGATAAGCAGAAGGTTGGTTGGCGGCTTGAGAAAGGCGACGGTATCAATACGCGGCTTGGTCCGAAGCTAGCCTTGAGCCCTCCATTCAAGGTGATTGCCAGATTGACGGCCACAACCCGCTCACATGTTCGTTTTATCTATGGGGGTGACTTTTTGGTACGATTGAATGTAGGCGAAAGCGATAATTTGTCTCTACGGGTGCCTAGAACATCCACATTTGCGGAATTGCCAGGTAGAGGGAAGTTGACGCCCGGAGTTCCCAACGATTTGGAGTTTCAGGTCCGCCCTGCATCGCTTCGGGTTTTGATAGATGGAGATTTGAAGGGAGAACTAATTGGCGATTTCAGCAAGTTAAACGATCAATTTACGATCAGTCCATTCCGCGATTGCCCGGTGATTCTTGAAAGATTTGAAATCTGGCCGCTCGATGGGGATCAGAACCTCCAAAAGCTTGCAATCGCGGACAAATCTTTGAGCGATATTTACGCAGTTTGCGATAACCAATTCAAAATGGCAGTGAACGGGAAAATCGTGGCCGAAGGGCAGGGAGACCGGGTCCAACACGTTCGCCTTGCAATCAAAGACCAGGACATGATCACGGTAAGGTTAACGGACGCGGGGAGTCTATATGGCTTTGCCTGCGTGATCAAGCGACCAGGCGCCGAACCCATTGCCAGCAGTCGTCAAACCTGGAGAAGCTATACTCCGAAGGATGAGACCAACTGGATGGACGCCAGCAAAGTGACTGCGTCGCGCCGCGCGGGTGAGGGAACCAATGTCGCTTGGAAGAGTCGGGTTGAATTTGATTCAGGGGTGCCTTGTGAATCCATATGGGGTCACGATGGCCCCAATCCCGGTTATCTGATTCTGAAGATTGAAGACTAAGTCTGACTCTCACCACTGCGATCCCCGACTCGCCATTTGCGCACAGCCGCTCACGTAAAAATAGCCGATCTGGTTGGATGCCTGGATCGCTAAGGGCTCAGTCAGGCCATCACAATCGTAGAGGAAAACTTGTTTGATGGCGGTGCATTGGCCAAGGCTATCCAAATCCGTCAACGCTCCGCAGCTCAGCAGAGACAAATAGCGCAGACGGTTGTTTGGAGCGGCCTCTCCAAAGCCGGTCAGGTTCGGTATGTTCCGGATGGAAAGCGCCATAAGGGCGGGATGACTGGCAACGCCTTCAATCTTGGTGATTTCGTCGAGGTTACTGGCCCGAAAATATTCCAACTTCGGAAATATCCCGAGGTCGAGCTTGGGCATGTTGCCGCGGTGGCTAACGAGTTCCAAACGCTTCAGGTTAGGCAATGCAGTGAGCGGCGTTATATCATCAAAACTGCCATTGGCCAGAAGAACGACCTCCAATTGATCGCGATTGGATAAACGGGCAATTTCTTCGACTTCTTCCTGCTTTGCGTAGTGGAGCGAAAGGAGTTTTAGCTTAGACAGAGACCCAACTCTGGAAATGTCGAATTCGTCCTGATTTCGGCCATCTCTTCGTAGGGAGACGGTTTCAAGAGATTCCAACAAGCTCAAGTCCAGGTTTCGAAAGGTCTGCAAGCCATGGAGAGCTTCCAATCCGCCGTTTTGAGCCCATCTTTCCATAACCTCACCGGGAAATCCACCATGACGATTGGCGAGTATTCGCAGGTTGTAATTCGACTCCATGTGGACCAGGCCCGGGTCATCACTACGGATTCCAGACGGCCCGAAAACGATGCATTGAAGCCTGGGATGTTTAGCAAGCGTTTCAACTGCGAAGGTGATACCCCAGCCGTTGGTTATGGACTCCAGTTGCCTGAACTGGCCCAGATTCGTCCAGACTGCAAATTCCGGTGGTCTCGTAGGCATCACGTCAATATCAAACATTCTCAGGTTGGGAACCGAAGCCGCCAGGACATCCGGCAGGTCATTGGGAGCAGCCGGCACCTGTAGGGCAATATCTCGCAAGGTGGGAATGGATGGGAAAGGAATGGTGGGCACTGTGTATCTATTCTTTCCCGGCCGCTGAAAGAGCTGCAATCCCTGAAGCCAGATTCTTAGCGATTCCAGTTGCTTGAACTCAGCCAACGCAGGGAGATCATCAACCAACACGTGGAGATGCATTGCTTTAGGATTATAGCCCGCCAACTGTCTGAGATTGGCTGCATTCAACCTGACGCCGTCTCCCACAATCGCGGAGATCGGCGCGGGAAAGTCAGCGAGCATCGGGATTTGATCGGCGGACTGGAGTTCCACGCTCAACTCCAGAGCCCAATCGACACCAGGTGGAAGCTCCGACAGTTGTTCCATGGAAACACCGTGGTCGAGCGTAATTCCAATTGCGACAGGCCCTTTCCCGTCGCGATCCAAAAGCGTGCGCGGGCCATCTGAACTAACCGTCCAGTGTTTCGCTCCTTCGAATTTCACCATTTGTTCCAGACTTCCTCTCTCATTCAGCACATAGAACTTCACCCACGCGCCGGGCGGCAAATTGATCTCATAGGTTACCGCGCCATAGCGCTCCCGAACTACGCCGCCATCAATTCCAATCACTTCCACCACATCCCGAGGATTGGGAACAGTGATGGTGAGCTTCCGCCATTGATTTGCCGTTATCCTGTTCAGACGATCGGCAAGCCAGATTTGATCATCGACGCTGAGCGAACTGATTGGAATATCAAAAACACGGCCATCACTGATGCGCCGGACAATCACCTTCCCCTTTTGCTGGGCAATGACTTCCGCCGTAATTTGATTGCCCTGATTATTGGTAAACGTGCGGGTTCCACTGACGCCCGGAATTGCAGTTGGAGGAGACGGACTCCCGGTTTTGCCCAGCGTCCTACCCTTGGCCAAACTCGTGATGGCGGCCCGCACTTTTAAGGCCGACTGAAGATTGCCCTTGGCTGTTTCCTGTTGCTCAATTTTCTTGAGAGCCTCGATTGCTCCCAGACGATGCTTTCGCATTTCGGCGTCAACTTCATCGTTCTTCTGCTGCTGGAACTCCTGAAGCTTGTCGAGCAATTGTTGGGAGTCCTCAGGGAGTTGCTGGGCGTTGAGGTGCAGGCAGAAAACCGCCAGCAAGATGAGAACGGAATGTAAGGAACCTTTCACCGTGAATTACCAAGTTAGGCGAAATTCCATCCAGTCTGATGAGCCGAAGTATTCTCCGTTTTCGTTGACGTCGGCCATCCGGATCTTTGCGACATAGCCGTTCTCCGACGAGGGCTGCTCTTCCACCTCTACTTTTCCGCGTCCCGAACGAAGCCTGGCTTTGAGTTTGAAATCCTCAGAATCAACTGGAATCGGCACCTTTAACTGACGGCGTTTGGTTATCCTGCCTTGCCAAACAGGCATCCATTCTTCGCCATCAATCGTGGTCGGGAATTCGCCTAGATGTCGTCCTGCTGGTTTGTCGAGACCTCCCTCATGGCTCAACCAGAGGTGGGTTTTGCCGATCAATAGCCAGGATAGCCCGTCGATTTGGATCTTAATTCGCATGCTGCCTGAATCCGGAACAAATCCAAGCTGACGGCTGGATTTGGCCGAACTGGCTGCCTGGAATTCTTTGGCCAGCCTCTGCAATTCGACCGCCGCCTCAATATTACCCGAGCGAGTTTCGCGCACAGAATGCTGCTCCAAGATTTTGGCAACAGCCTGACGCTTGGCGGCGACTTCCAAATCAGCCTTCTCCTGAAGCCTCGCCTCCACCTCCGTCAGCCTCTGTAGAATAGCGGTAGCTTCGCGAGGCATCTCTTCTTGAGCCTGGGAAACGGCTGCAAAAACAGAAAGACCAACAAGCGTCACAATCCATCTGATCATCGTAGGGCAATGTTGATTGCCCGCGCCCCGATTGTCAATATCCCAATGATCGTTGAAAAGTAGCGTGAATTTGGATCGATCGAGCGCACCTTGACATCACCACCCAATTCGCGCTTTGTCAGCCCCACCAAATCATGGCCAGAATCAACGACCACTACCTCAAGCTCAAAGCCGGCTACCTGTTTCCGGAAATCGCCCGGCGCGTCAATGCTTTCACCGAAGCCAATCCCGAGGCGGCGAAACGGCTGATCCGCTGTGGGATCGGCGATGTCACCGAACCGCTGCCGGAAGCTTGCCGCAGGGCGATGCACGATGCCGTCGACGAGCAGGGAAATCGCGAGACGTTCAAAGGATACGGACCGGAGCAGGGCTACGCGTTCCTTCGCGAGGCGATCGAGGCTAACGCGTATACTGGGCTGAATGTGAGCGCCGACGAGGTCTTCGTGTCGGATGGGTCGAAGTGCGACACGGGCAACATCCTCGACATCTTCGGGCCCGGGAACAAAATCGCCATCACCGACCCGGTTTACCCGGTTTACGTCGATACCAACGTGATGGTGGGAAATACCGGCGATGCGGACGATTCCGGCAGCTACGCGGGTTTGGTTTACATGCCCTGCACGGCGGAAAACAACTTCGTGCCGGCAATTCCGGGCGAAAAAGTGGACCTGATCTACCTCTGCTACCCGAACAACCCCACCGGCGCCACGGCAACGCGCGCGCAGTTGCAAGCCTGGGTCGATTACGCCAAGGCGAATGGGTCGATCATTTTCTACGATGCGGCTTACGAGGCGTTCGTCACCGAGGACGACGTGCCTCGCTCGATCTACGAAATCGATGGGGCGCGGGATTGCGCGATCGAATTTCGCAGTTTTTCGAAAAACGGCGGATTTACGGGGACGCGTTGCGCTTATACTGTGGTGCCCAAGGAGCTAAGCGCCAAGACGGCAGATGGCAGCGATCAGCCGTTGCACCCGCTCTGGAATCGCCGTCAGAGCACGAAATTCAACGGCGCCAGCTACATCGTCCAAAAAGGCGCCGCAGCCGTTTTCAGCGCGGAAGGCAAGGAGCAGGTGGCCGCGCTGATCGCGCATTACATGGGCAACGCCAAGTTGCTGCGCGAAGCGTGCGAATCGGCTGGGCTAAGCGTCTACGGCGGGGTTAATGCGCCCTACATTTGGGTGCGTTGCCCCGAGGGCGTGGATAGTTGGGGGATGTTCGACCGCATGTTGGAGCGGACGCACGTGGTGGTTACGCCAGGCGCGGGATTTGGGGCCGCGGGCGAGGGATATTTCCGAATTTCGGCGTTCAACAGCCGGGAAAACGCAGAGGAGGTCTGCGAACGGATCGGCGAGGAGTTGGCGTAAGCGCAAAAAGCCGAAAAATCCCGGCCGAGCGAAGTCACTGCAAATCCGACGGGTACGGGTGCTCGCTTTCCTCGTGCAGGTATTGCTTGGGCTTGTAGAACCTGAGCACGGGCAGATACGCCAGCGCGGTGACCAGCATGATGGCGGTGAAGAACCAAAAATACGGCGCGCCTTCGAGCAAGGTTAGGCCCCCGGCGAAGGTTTTTCGCGAAATCGTGGGATTCGACGCTTCGCCGGGTTCATCCGCGGATTTGGCGAGGCCCAGTTCGCGTTCGCGGCGCTCGATCCAGGAGGTTTTGGGGCGAAAAGCGGCTTCCAACTGACTCAACCAGCCTTTTTCCGCCTCTTTTTCGGGAATCTCGATGGTAAGGCGAATTCCCTGGTCCCAGCGCGTTTTGTGCTGCTTGTCAGGGCCGGAGGAGGTGACGCGGCTTTGGGTGCGGGTGACGAGGCTGTAGCGCAAGGGCTCGCCCCAGGGATCGCGCAGGCCATCGACCAATTTTTGGCCCTCTTCCTCCGGCAAACTGAGCCAGTCGTTTTGCGCGATGGCGGTTTCGATGCGGCCGGCGGCGGTTTCCAGGATTTCGCGGCTCACGAAGTCGATTTTCCGGCGTTGGCCGCCATCGTAGGTCACGCGGATGTCGTCACCTGTGCCGAAGGTTTTGTCTTTGCCGCGCAGAGTGACGAGGTTTCCGTCTTCGCCAATGTCGCCAAACGCGGCGTCGCGCTCTTCAACCAACGCGTCGGCGGCATCGACTGGATCGGCCACTTGAATGGCGTGGTTGACGCCCTCGGTGATGAAGTTGCCCAGGCTGACGCTGAGGAAAAACACACCCATGACGAAGGATTTCATGGCGCGTGGGGCCTGGGTGTAGCTGAATTCCAGCGCGACGATGGAAACCATGACCTCGCCGGCGGTGAGGAGGACAAAAGCGAACAATTGCCAGCCAACCGAGGGGTAAGCGCCGGCGTCCACGGCTTCTTGAACCAGCGCAACGACGAGGAACGACAACGCGGTCAAAAACAGGCCGATGGCGATTTTTCGCAGCGGTGTTAGGGGGAAAAATTTGTCGATTCGCGGGTAAACGACGAAGGTGAACAGTGGGATGAACGTGAGGACGAAAATCGGGTTCACCGCCTGCACCTGCGAGGGCAGCCAGTTGATGCCGAACTGCAAATTCAGGTTTTGCGCCTGGAGCACCCAGGAGGAGCTGTGTTGGTCGAACAGCATCCAAAACATGGTCACGAACAGGTAGATCACCACCAGCTTGCCGATGGCGGTGAGGCCTTCGCGGCTGAAAATCTCGCGCAAGGCCGCTTTTCCGCGCGGCGGGATGTGGATAAACTTCCAGCGCCCCATCCAAAAGACGATCGTCGCCAGCGCCATGAGGATGCCCGGCACGCCGAAGGCCAAGTGCGGTCCATACCACTTCAACAGCCAGGGCGTGAGCATGGATGAGAGGAACGCGCCCATGTTGATGGACCAGTAAAAATAGTTGAACACCTTGGTTAGCAGGTGGCTGTTGGATTGGCCGAATTGATCGCCCACGTGTGCCGAAACGCAGGGTTTGATGCCTCCCGCGCCCACGGTGATGAGCCAAAGCCCGGTGAGCAGGAGCAACTCCGCCTCGCCAAATTGGCCCATCAGCGCCAAAGCCAGGTGACCCAGGCAATAGACGATGGAGAGCCAGATGATGGTGCGGTATTTGCCCAAAATCACGTCGGCCAGCAGCGCTCCGAAGATGGGCGTGAGGTAGACCAGGCCGGCAAAGTGGTGAAACTTCGCGTTGGCCTCCGGGCCGGTCATGGGCTCGCCCGCGCGGTCGCCCATGAGGTGCAGGTAGCCCACCATGAACACCACCAAAATGTTGCGCATGCCGTAGTAGCTGAAGCGCTCGGCGGCCTCGTTGCCGACGATGTAGGGGATGCCGGGCGGCATCGTGGTACGCGGTTCGGGAGCGGTGCGGTAGTTGGCCATGGAGTTGGGAGTCGTAGGTTTTTGGGACTTGGTGACGGCTCGCGCAACCAAAAAGCGCGATAGACCCTCACCACGCGGCGCCATTCGTCATTTCGTCATTTGCCAGGGCTTGGATCGTGTGTCAGTGGCAGGATGGAATCGATCTTTTTTTGATGCAGCATCCCGCCACCAGGCTCCTCTTCATCTTCGCCGCGTTGTTAGGCCTTGTGGCGGCATTTTCGGCGATCGATCGCCAACGCCGCGATTCGCTGGAAATCGTGAGTTTCCCAACCTCCCTGGGCGATCCGCACTTTTTCCCGAACGAGGCCGATTTCGCCCTGAACGCGGAAGTTTTGCGCAGCGGCGGCCAACCGCTGTTTCGCGCGGCCAACAAAATCTCCGAAAAGCGCGATTGGCTGATGCGGCCAACGAAAATGGACGATTCCGGGCGCTGGATGATCTATCGCGAGGTTTTGCCGAAAAACAGCTCTCGCATGCTGGAGCCGGACAGGCGCTTTCTCAAAGTCGGCGTCAATCGCTACCTGCGCCTCACCAAGAATGCGCCAAATGCGAGCTGAGCCTGCATTTCTCACGGGTTTTCTGCTGCGGCTTGCTGCGGCGCATTCTGCCTGCGTTCCGCGCGAAATTTGCCTTGGACAGTGTGTCCTCACACAGCCCGGCGGCAAATTGCGCGCGCGCCTTGGCAGAACGCGTCCTCGCGGCGCCTCGCGACGAAAAACCGGGAGAAATGCAGGCTGAGATTTGCGCTTGAACCGCGAATTTTCCCGCGCGAGGCTCGCCACCTGCGTCTCTATGAGCATCCAACGCGCTCTCATCTCCGTCTCCGACAAATCCGGCCTCGATTCCCTGGCTCAGGCTTTGCACGAGCAGGATGTCGAAATTCTCTCCACCGGCGGCACGGCCAAGTTTATCCGCGAGTTGGACATCCCGGTGACGGACGTTTCCGACTTCACCGGGTTCCCGGAGTTGTTCGAGGGCCGGGTCAAGACGTTGCACCCCAAGGTGCACGGCGGATTGCTCTATTTGCGCGAATCCGAGTCGCATCAGGAGCAAGCGAGCGAGAACGGGATCGAGCCGATCGACCTGGTGGTGGTGAATTTGTACCCGTTCGAGGAAACCATCGCCAAGCCGGATATCGAGCTGAAAGAGGCGATCGAGCAGATCGACATCGGCGGCCCATCGATGCTGCGTTCGGCGGCCAAAAACTACCAAAGCGTGACCGTGGTTTGCGATCCGGCCGACTACGACAAGGTGGTGGCCGAAATGCTGGCTCAGGAAGGCAAAACGCACCTGAAAACGCGCGAATACCTGGCAATCAAGGTGTTCCAGAAAACCGCGGCCTACGACGACGCGATCGCCCGTTACCTGAACAACGAGCAGGAAACCCGGAGCGCGTTCAGCGTGAGCCTGCCTTTGGAGCAAAAACTGCGCTACGGCGACAATCCGCACCAAAAAGCCTGGCTTTACGGGCGATTTGGCGACTTTTTCCAGCAATTTCACGGCAAACCGCTCAGTTACACCAACGTGCTCGACATTGGCTCGGCGGCGGAGTTGATTTGCGAGTTTCGCCGGCCGACGGTGGCGATTCTCAAACACACCAACCCCTGCGGCGTGGGCGCCGATGCCGAAGATTTGCGCGCAGCTTGGGAAAAGGCCTACGAAACCGACCGGCAAGCTCCGTTTGGCGGCGTCATCGTCTGCAATCGCCCGCTATCGGAGAATTTGGCCCGCGTGATCAGCGAAATTTTCACCGACGTCATCATTGCGCCGGATTTCGAGAGCGAGGCGCGCGCCATTTTGCAAAAAAAGAAAAATTTGCGCCTCATCCGCATGGCCGAGGAGGTAAAGGAGGTTTTCGGCGAGCCAATCGTGCGTTCGACCATCGGCGGGTTGATGGTCATGGACAGCGATCCGGTGGCTCTCGGCACGGAGGACATGGAGGAAAACGTCGTTACCGAGCGTCCGCCGACCAGCGACGAAATCGAGGCGATGCGCTTCACTTGGCGCGTGGTCAAGCACGTGAAATCCAACGCCATCGTCTTCGGCGGAAGCGATCGGACGTTGGGAATCGGCGCCGGGCAAATGTCGCGGGTCGATTCCGTGCGAATCGCGGTTTGGAAGGCGCAGGAAGCCGGATTGGACCTGAAAGGCAGCATTGTGGCCAGCGACGCCATGTTTCCGTTTCCCGATGGGTTGATCGCCGCCGCAGATGCCGGCGCGACCGCCGCGATTCAGCCTGGAGGCTCGGTTCGCGACAAAGACGTGATCAAGGCCGCCAACGAGCGGGAGATGGCGATGGTTTTCAGCGGTCACCGCCATTTTTTGCATTGAGCCGGGCAATTTTCGGGAAATTTCGCCGAAACTAGACAAGTTGGCGTCTCACCGGCGATTCAAAACCAACTTGTGGACCAAATCAGCGTCCGAAACTCAAACCAAGACACCTTCAAATCTGATGAAAGCTTGTAAATCCCGCATCGGCGCGCTGCTAGGCGCCATCACCGTAATTTTTGCCCCCTCCGTAAGTTTTGGCCAGGCAGCCCAAGACGAGGTCCTCGACTCCATCCGCTTTTCCGAGCGCCCGGACGGCAAATCCGAGCTACAAACCGCCTCCATCAGCTTTCATCATCCCAACGGCGCGGTGGTCGATTTGGTGGGCGTGGTTCACATCGGCGACGAAGCGTATTTCCGCCAAATGAACCAAAAACTCTCCACCTACGACGTGGTGCTTTACGAACTGGTGGGCGGACCGATGGAAACGCGCGGCCAGCAAAAACGCGACGAACTGGGCCTAACGCACCTGCTACAACGCGTGACCCAAAACATCCTGGGATTGCGCTACCAGTTGGAGGGCATCGACTACTCGCAGCCGAATTTCGTCCACGCAGACGCGACTTGGGAAGACTGGGACCGGCTTATGAAGTCGCGCAACCAGAACATGATGACCCTCTTCAAGCGCGCCATGGATCTGGAAAACGATCCGGCCATGAAGCAAAAATTCGAGCAAATGGGCAGCGAGGAAATGATGGCGGAACTGGCCCGGGCGATCACCGACTTCAATCCTGACAAGCTCAAAAAGAACCTGGCGCCGATGCTGGCCAACAGCGAGTTGTTCATCGACATGATCGAGGGCGAAGACGGCACGGTGATCATCAGCGAGCGCAATAAAATCGTGATGGAGGCCATTGAGGAGCAGGTCGCCAACGGCCAGCGCAGAATCGCGGTTTTCTACGGCGCCGGACACATGCCGGACTTCAAAAAGCGGCTCGAAGCAATCGGTTACACCCAAGGTGACACGCAGTGGTTACAGGCTTGGAACATCGGTGACGGCTCCCAATCTCTGGACGCCCTGGGAGTGGTCGAAAACCTCCTCAAGGACGACTACGTGGTTGAGAGCGTGATGGGCTTCCTGCGCGGATTACTTCCCCCTGAGACAGAGTAGACATACGCCACATCAAAAAAACTGTTGTGTGCGCAAGGTCGCGGAGCCGGATTTCGGCTCCGCGGCTTTTTTTTGCGGTCAATCTGCGCCGTCGCTGTTTTCCGCTTTCAGCTCCCGCAAATCACCGCTGCGCGCGATGCGGATGAAGACGTTTTCCAGCGAATCTTCCTCAAAGGCGGCCTTGATTTCTGCGGTCGTGCCTTCCCGAATTACCCGCCCGTGGTGCACGAAAATGATCCGGTCGCACACCTCCTCGATGTCGCGCATGTTGTGGCTGGTGTAGATGATGGAGATTCGCGATTCGCGTTGCTTGCGGCGGATGATTTTGCGAACTTTGTCGGCGACGTCGGGGTCCAGGCTGGCGGTTGGCTCGTCCAGAAAAAGCAGCTCGGGATCGTTGAGAAAGGCCTTGCAGAGGTTGACCCGCGTTCCTTCGCCGGCGGAAAGATGTCCGGTGGGACGGGCGCGCAGGTGCTCGACCTCAAAAAGGCGCAGCATGGCGTCAACGCGCTGCCGAATGCGGTCCAGGCCGTAAAGGTGGCCGGTGACGATGAGATTTTGCTCCACGAGCAGATTTCCGGGCAAATTCGTGTAGGCGCTGGAAAAATTTGCCCGGCGCAGGATTTCAATGCGGTCCGTCTCCAATGATTGGCCAAAAATTCGCATGTCGCCGGAAGTTGGCGAGGTGAGGCCCAGCAACATGTTCATGGTGGTGGTTTTTCCGGCGCCGTTGGCTCCTAACAGGCCCAGAACCTCGCCTTTGCCCAGTTCCAGGTTCAAGCCATCCACGGCGCGGACACCGTCGAATTCCTTGACCAGGTTGTGAACGCGCAAGACCGGTTCTTCCATGATTTTAGGCGGGGAACTTGGCACAGTTCCACCGGTTGGGAAGCTCGACTTTTTGAACCGTGAGTTGCGCGGCCCCTGGTACTCATGCTAGGGTCAGCCATGGATCCCAACCGCCGACGCAGCTTTCAGTCCAACTGGCAGGCTTGGCAGGAACAATGCGATGACCGCTGGAAGTCGCGCCGCGAAGCTATCGAGGGCCGGCCGGCCAAGGACGCCAACACCGATTTGGAAAAAGTGCTCTCAAAGCTGGGAATTCAGGAGCGCCTGCTGGAGGATCAACTCATCGCGGCTTGGGAAGAAATCGTCGGCCCCGCCGTGGCTCACAACTCCCGGCCCGTGCAAATCCGGCGAGGCGAGTTGATCGTGGCCGTGACCCAACCGGCGCTGAAATATGACCTGGAGCGCTTTCACCGCGGGGAAATCCTGCGCCGGATGCAAGAACGCTTCGGTTCCGGCGCAATTCGCGGTTTGCGTTTTCGCGTGGGAAACTGAAGGTCGCCCATGTTCGCCAACATCATTTTTGATTGGTCGGGAACGCTGTGCAACGACCTGCCGCCGGTCATCGACACCATCAACCGCATTTTGACCCATCACGGGGCCGAAGCAGTGGATGAGGCGACGTTTCGGGAGGAATTTCGGCTGCCATTTGGCGATTTTTACGAAGAGCGCATTCCCGGCGTGACCCATGCGGAGCTGGAGGCGCTCTACGCCCGGTTTTTTCCGCAAACCCGGGAAACCGAGCTTCCCATCCCCCACGCCCGGGAATTTGTGGAGACCATGCATGCTGCGGGGCGGCGACTTTTCGTGCTCAGCGCGGTTACTGAGAGCCACTTTGTGCAGCAGGCGAAAAATCTGGGTTTTGACGGTTGGTTTGAGCGCGTTTACCTGGATGTGCGGGACAAACGCAAGCTCATCCACCGGATTCTGGATGAAAACCGGCTCAAGCCGGATGACACCTGCTTCGTCGGCGATATGCGGCACGATGTGGACACGGCCAAACACGCCGGCATCACCTCCATCGCAGTGCTCACAGGCTATGACTCCGCGGCAAAATTGGCCCCCAGCGAGCCGGACGTGATGGTTCTGGACCTTGCACGGCTGGGTGATTGGTTCCGACGCGCCGAACCGCCGGCGTGAATGCGCACTTGCGCGGGAGCGGGATGGGGGCCAGCCTGGATTTCCCGTGAAACTTGAGGTCATCAACACCGGCACCGAACTCTTGCTCGGCCAAGTCGTGAACACGCACCTTGCCTACCTGGGCGAGCAACTGCTGCCGCTGGGTTTGCGAATCGAGCGCCAAACTTGCATTCCCGACGGCGATGCGATCGCGGAGATGCTGGCCGAGGCTTTTCCGCGCGCCGATGTCTTGCTCGTCACCGGCGGGCTGGGGCCAACCAGCGACGACGTGACTCGCGAAGTCATTGCCGGCATGCTGGGGCTGGAAATGAAGCTGGATGAGGCGGTTTTAGCCCAAATGCGGCAAATGTTTCGCCGGTTTGGCCGCGAAATGCCGGAAAACAACGTGCGTCAGGCGATGGCGCCGGTTGGGGCCGTGGTTTTGGAAAATCCCAACGGAACGGCCCCGGGACTCCATTTTCCCGCCGTGGAGGGTCGAAATCCCGCGATGTTCGTCCTCCCGGGACCGCCGCGCGAGTTGAAGCCGATGTTCGAAAATCTGGTCAAACCCCGGCTTGCCGACATGGTGGCGGCAAAATCCGGCGAAGTGCCGGCGTTTCGCAATTTTCGGATCGTCGGCTTGGGCGAGAGCCACATCGCGGAGGTCATCGAGCAACCGCTGCGCGAACTGGAGGGCGTGGAAATCGGCTACTGCGCGCGACTTGGCGAGGTGGACATTCGCGTCATTGCAAAGCCGCCCGTGCTCGACGCCGCTGAGAAGCTGGTGCGCGAGTTTTTTGCCGATGAATTGGTCGATTGCGAGGGCCGCAGCCTGGAGGAGACGCTGGTGGCGCTGTTGGCCGAACGCGGCCAGTGGTTGGCCACCGCGGAGTCGTGCACCGGCGGATTCATCGCGCACACGGTCACGAATGTTTCGGGCTCCTCCGGCGTTTTCCGGCAGGGCTACGTGACCTACGCCAACGAGGCCAAAACCAGCTTGTTGGGCGTGGATGAGGCTCTGCTGGCCGAGCATGGCGCCGTCAGCGAGCCAGTCGCCCGGGCCATGGCGGAGGGTTGCCTGAAACGCAGCGGAGTCGATCACGCCATCTCGGTGACCGGAATCGCCGGACCCACCGGAGGGACGAAATCCAAGCCGGTTGGCACGGTTTACATCGGCCAGGCATCGAAAAACGGCGAAACGCAGGTCAAGCACCACTGCTTCCGCGCCGATCGGCTCAGCTTCAAGCAGCGGGTCACGCTCATGGCGCTGGATTTGGTGCGCCGCCGCATTTTGGGGCTAAACGCGCGTTGACGTCGGTTTAACGCGAAAACTCACCATCGCCGCCCACGTCAATGTCGCCAGAGCGGTCCACTTCGCGCACGTGCTTGCGTTCGCGCCACAGCTCCACCAATTGGCGGATTTGATCGCGCACGCTGTCCAGATCGCGAATGCCACGCAGGTAGAGCCGCGGATGAGTCTTGTCGCTGGTGTGCAACAGGATGCTCCCCCGCCCCACCAGGCGCAGAAAGAACGGACGAATGACGGTCAGGTCCTTCACCCGGTACAGCTCCAGTTCGTCGGAAACGCGGGTCAAAATGCCCTCGTCCACGAACAAACGCTGTTCGGTCAGCTTGTAGCGCGTGCTTTTGACGGCAATAAAGGCGCCCAGCGCGATGAGGATGGGCAGAGCTACGCCCGCGTAAATCAGCGGCTCCTCCATGAGGATGGCGCCCACGCAAATGCCCGCGGCCAGCAACAGGCAGAAGAAGTAGGTGGGAAACCGGCACCAATTTGAGGGCTTGGCCTGCCAGACGGTTTTCTCGGGTTGAGTCTCCATGTTTTTTGGGGTGTTTTGGTTCATGCAAGGTGATACATACCAGCGGTTTGCGCGAGGCCGGGTTTACAGAAATGCATCGGTTTTGCAAGCATCCGGAGTCGGCCCGGAAACGTTGCAATTTTCACGCCCTGCATTGCCGGCAAAACCTGACGCTTGCGCAAAACCTATCGTACACCCATTTTAGGGCGATTCACCCCATGTTTTTCCAAAAATCCAAGCGTTGGGTTGTTGTGCTTGTCTGCCTGGTTTGGGCAACCGCCTGCGATCGGCGAGCCAAACCGGTGTCCACGCTGAATGTCCGCACCACCGCCTACACCCACACGGAAAAATCCAAGCAACTCTGGGGATTGGTCGCTGCCTCAGGTGCACCGCTGCAAACCACCAAAGCTCACAACACCGCGGCAGCGGATTGGTCCCGATTTCCGGTCGGCACGGTGTTTCGCATCCCCGGTCACCCGGAAACCTTCGTGATTGAGGACTACGGAAGCGCGTTGGTCGGGCAAGACGCGATCGACATCTACCGCCCCGACATCGATGCTGTCAACGCATGGGGCAGCCAACACCTGGACGTGGAGATATTGGAGTGGGGCAGCTTGGAGCGATCCGGCGCGATCCTCAAAACGCGGCTCCAGGCTCCGCACTGCCGCACGATGTACGAGGCGATCGAAGCAAAACTGCGATCACCGTGATTAGCAGCCGAAATCTCAGGCGACGATCTCGGAAATCGTCCGAACGCTGTCGTTAAACTGTTCCACCTCCACATCCGCGCGCTGGCACATGGTTAGGAGCAGGTTGCTCAGACGCGCCTCGCCATCCACCGGACGCGAACAGATGCCGTAGTGGCCCCTGACGTCGGAAACATCGTATTTCCCGATTTTTGGCAGGTTGAAATCGACGTGTTGGCCGTGTTTGGCGCCAAGCGAGCGCCCGCCGGCGAGCACCAGCGGCAAGTTCGCGTTGCCGTGGCTGTGACCGTAGGCCATGCCGCTGCCCCAGAGGATTTGCGTGGTTTCCAGCAAGCTTTCGTCGTTTTCGCTGGCGCCCTTGAGTTCATCGAGAAAATAGCTGAATTGTTCCACCAAAAACGTGTCCGTCTCCGTCAACCGGCGCATTTGCTCGGGATCGCCATTGTGGTGGGAAAGCTCGTGCCGGGTCTGCACCACGCCAATTTCGGGAATCGCGTGGCCGCTGCTTTCGCTGCCGATCATGCAGGTGATGACGCGCGTCATGTCCGTGCGCAGGGCCAGCACCATCAGGTCGTAGTAGGTGCGGTAGAAGTCGGTCGACTGATTGTGGTCGAGTTTTCGGCTGAGATGCGCCGCGGTCTGCTTGTCGATCTCCGGTTTGGGCACGTCCAGCCAGGCGTCGGCCCGCTCGGTGCGAATTTCCACCTGACGCACGGCGGTCAGGTATTCGTCCAGCTTGGTGCGGTCCTCAGCGCCGATGTTTTTGCTGATTTGCCGGGCGTCGTCCAAAACCACGTCCAACACGCTGGCGCGGCGGTTGAGGCGGCGGCGCACGACGTCTTTTCCGTCCTTTTCCACGCCAAAAAGGCGGTTGAAAATGTTCTTGGTGCTGCGCTCCGCGGGAAGCTGAATGCCATCGCGCGACCACGCCAGCGAGTGGCCCGAAATCGCCATTTCCAGCGAGCTGAAGCGCGTTTGCGGCCCCTGGACCTCGGCGATGAGCTGATCCGCGGAGACGCTGTTGCGAAACGCACCGCCATCGCGGGGAACATCCGCTCCGGTGAGCCAAACCTTGTCGCAGTTGTGGTGCTTACCAATGCCATTAGGGTGATGCAGGCCGCTGATGGGCGTGATTTCCGCGCGATGCCGCTCCAGCGACTTCATCGGCCCGGTTAGCGTGTAATCCGCCCCAGCTAGCTGAATTTGCCACGTCAGCGTGTTGACTCCGTTAGGAATGTAGAGGAAAACGCTGCGTTTCGGCTTAGTTGGCGTGGGCAGAGCGCTGCCGGCCATGCAATCGAGCATGGGTAGCGCCACGGTTGCTCCAATGCCGCGCAAGACGTGGCGGCGGCTGATTTGCCAGGTTTTTCGTTGGATATTACTCATGGTGGCCGTGCCAAAATCACCCGGTTTTGGGGTTGGTTCTTTCAGGTCCGTGGACCGCCGATCCTAACCAAATGGCCAAATCTTGCCGGGATGGCACAATTTGACGCGGTAGATCACAAATCACCCTTGATCGCGGAGAAAAAGCGAAACATATCCATCAAATCCGGCAAGTGGACCGCCGAATAGTGACGCGATACGCAATAAACCGGGCTCTCACCTGCTGGTTGGCGCAATTCCACAAAACGGAAAATCCCCGCATTGGTGTAGGAGCCGCGGACAATGGATTGCTGACCCAACTTGGCGGATACCAGCATTTCGGCGATTAGCTGCACCTCCGGATTTGCGTTTGAAAACTCAGGTTTGAATTCCTGCAGCATGAAAAAGGGCGGAACGGGCTCTTTCTCTCCTCGCGCCAGGATAAAGTCGGCTTTCCCGCTCAATTCCTCTCCGCCAATCGTGGCCGCGATGGCCCGTTCATACCATTCGGTTAAACCGGCTTCGCGATAGTTCACCAATTCCACGAGCGGACCAATCAGCTTCATTTTGATCTCCTCTTCCGTGTATGACTCCAGGTGAATTCGGTGCCATTCGACAAGTTGGCGCAGGCGATCCGATACCGGCTCAGAGGGCGCCTCACCCCGATCTCTCCACGCCGCAAACGCCTCATCGTCCACCACCTCCGTGATGTCCGTGAGTTCCTTGAGTTGCTGGTAGGTGATCGTCGAAAATTTCATCGGCACGCTTGGCAGGGTAATTCCGGGGCGCCAACGCATCAAGCGGAATGCCGCTCAGGACGAGGTAGAGCGCTCAGCCCTTCGGAATTTACCACGATGCCGGTAAGTTTATGCGGAAGCGCTCGCCAAAAACACCGCGAACTCGCACCTCGAGCCGCACGCCCTCTAAAATCCCGTTTCCTCCGCTCGGCGCGATGAAAACGTTGGCTTTTCGGCCAAACGGCGGCTAATTTAACGCTTCTCCCAAAACCACCATCCCTTCCCCTGCAAATTTTATGGCGCGAGCTTCCAATTTGACGATGTGTTCTTTCTGCGGGAAGAGCCATGCCGAGGTTAAAAAACTGATCGCCGGACCCGGCGTCTACATCTGCGATAGTTGCATCAACGTCTGTAAAGGCATCCTGGACAAGGAGTTGGGCGACGACAATCGCGAACCCTCCTCGGAGTTTACCGTCCCCAAACCGCGCGAAATTTTCGACGAACTCAACCAGTACGTCATCGGGCAGGAAGTCGCCAAAAAAGTGCTTTCCGTGGCCGTCCACAACCATTACAAGCGCATCAACCAGGACAATGCGGGCGGTCCGGACGGCGATGTGGAGATTGAGAAGAGCAATATTCTGCTGGTCGGCCCCACCGGTTCCGGAAAAACGCTTTTGGCCAAAACGCTCGCCCGCATCCTCAACGTGCCATTTTGTATCGCTGACGCCACCACGCTGACGGAGGCCGGCTACGTGGGCGAAGACGTGGAAAACATCATCCTGCGTTTGCTCCAAACTGCCGATTACGACGTCAAAAAAGCCGAGTTGGGCATCATTTACATCGACGAAATCGACAAAATCGGCCGCAAAACCGAAAACGTCAGCATTACCCGCGATGTTTCCGGTGAAGGGGTGCAACAAGCGCTGCTCAAGATCCTGGAGGGAACGATTTGCAACGTCCCGCCGCAGGGTGGCCGCAAACACCCGCAGCAGGAATACATCCAGGTCAATACCGAGCGCATCCTCTTCGTGTGCGGCGGCGCCTTTGTCGGCATGGAGGAGATTATCGGCCGGCGCATCGGCAAAAAAGTGCTCGGATTCAGCGAACAAGGCACGGAGCATGTTGAAGAGGAAAAAATCAAGCTGACCCAGGCCACGCAGGAAGATTTGCTCCATTTCGGGCTCATCCCGGAATTCATCGGGCGCCTGCCCATCATCTCCGCGCTGGAGAAGCTCGACCGCGATCAATTGGTGCGGATTTTGACCGAGCCCAAGAACGCCATGCTCAAGCAATACCGCAAGCTTTTGGCCATGGATGGAGTGGATTTGGAGGTCACCTCCGATGGCTTGGAGGCTCTGGCCGACGAAGCGATCAATCGCGGCACCGGCGCCCGCGCGTTACGTTCCATTTTCGAAAAATTGATGCTTGAGGTGATGTTTGAAGCGCCGAGCCGCGACGACATCGACGGCATCACCATCAACCGCGCCGTGGTGGAGGGTTCGTGCGAGCCGTTGCTCATTCACCCGCAATCCAAGAAAGACGCCGCCTAACGATTTTCCAAAGCCGCGAGCTTTTCGCGCAGCGTTTGCAAAATCGGCGCTTTTTCGGGATTTCTCGCCAAATTCGTGAATTGACCGGGGTCGTGTTCCATGTCGTAGAGTTCCTCCTCACCCTTGGCGTAGCGCATGTAGGCCCACTTTTTGCCGCGAAGCGAACGGCCGCCCCTTACGAACGAACGCGCGGCATCGCGCACCTCGGCCTCCGGATTGGTTAGGATCGGCATCAGACTCTTGCCTTCCACAGAATCGGGAATCGGCATCCCGGTTAGCTCGCAGATTGTCGGAAAAATGTCGACCAGCTCGACAATCGAGCCCGATCGTCCCGCCTGGAGCCCTGGCGCTGAAATGATGAGCGGAACACGGACAGATTCCTCGTGCAGGTTGGATTTCTGCCAAAACGTATGCTCTCCCAGGTGATAACCGTGGTCGCTGGTAAAAACGATCGCGGTGGAGTCCCGCAAACCCAGACGCTCCAGTTCATCCAGGATTTTGCCCACCTGCTCGTCCATGAACGTTACCGTGGCGTAGTAAGCCGCCCACATGCGCTGGATGTTTTCGGGCCACTTGGCGATGCCGGAATTTTCTGAGCGCAAACCAGGCCAACCGGCCTTGGGAATGTCGTCCAAATCGCCCTCCGGCGTCTCCGGCAGCTTCATTTCATCATGCGGATAGAGGTCGAAATACTGCTTGGGCGCAACGTTAGGGTAATGCGGCCGCACGAAACCCGTGGCGATGAAAAACGGCTTTTCGCCGCGATCGCGCAACAACGCGATGGTTTGCTCCGCCGCCCTAAAATCGGGCTGATCGGCCCCATCACCATCGTAGCTAACGCTCACAAACATGCGGTTCTTCATCCGCGTCGATTCACGCCCCTCCAGCTCGGTCGTGAAGATGTTCAGGTTCAGGCAGGCGTAATCGCCGGGCGTGTGAGCCTCCTGCCCTTGCGTGTTGAACCGCTCCGTCCAGCAGGCAGGCACGTCGTCGCCATTGGTTCCCGGAATGATGTCGCCAGGCACGCGCATGTGGAAAATTTTGCCAACCCGCGCGCTATAGACCCCGTGGCTGATGAAATGCTCGCCCAGGGTAACGCCTTTGCTGTCCAAATGCCGGCTGCGCATGAAGGAAATGCGCGATGGCCGGCACGACGTTCCCTGGCAGTAAGCGCGCTCGAAAACCATGCCCTGCGAGGCGAGCCGGTCGAGATTCGGCGTCTGGCAGACCCGATTTTCGTAACAACCAAGCACGCTGGCCTTCAGATCGTCGGAAACGAGAAGGAGGACGTTTTTGATTTCCGGCTCGGCCTTGGCCACGGCCGCGAGGAGGGCGAAATTCAGGCAAAAGGCGATCGTTTTGGTGCATTGGCGCATTTTTAGGGTTTAGCCCCTCCCCTGGGTCGCGTCACTTTCAATTTTCACGGAAATCCGCTCGGTTGCGAAAGGCTTCAGCCGATTCACCTGGCCGTTGCGAAGCATCCACTTGGTGATACTCTAAGGCTTCGTCAAGATCATGTCCGCCTCCCCCCTACCCATCGCCATCGGCGAAGACAACTTCCGCTTTCTTCGGGAGAACGAGGCTTATTTCATCGACAAATCCCCGCTCATTCGCGTTGTGGCGCAATCGCAAGCAAAAGTTACCCTCATCACTCGCCCGCGTCGGATGGGGAAATCGCTCAACCTGTCGATGTTGCGCTATTTCTTTAGCTGCACGGAAGAAAACACCGCGCCGTTGTTTGAAAATTTGGCAATCGCAGAAGACTCTGAAGTGATGGCACAGCAGGGGCGGTTTCCAGTCATTTATCTTTCGCTCAAGGGCATTCGAGCGCTCGATTGGGAGGACGCAAATTCGCAAATGGCGTTCGACATATCCAGGATCGCTAGCGACCACAGCTACCTTCTGGATTCGTCTTCGCTTCCCGCGAGCGAAAAGGCTCAACTCCAGGCGATCGTCTCCAGTAAAGGCAATGGTGATGGCAATCTTCATCAACACGCCCTTGCGGTTCTTTCCAAAGCCCTGCACACCCATCACGGCAAGCCAGTCATCCTCCTCATCGACGAATACGATGCACCGATCCAGCGAGCCTACCAAAACGGCTTCTACAAACAGATGGTGGCGTTTATGCATCGCTTTTTAGACGTACTTAAAACCTCCGACCACCTCCACAAAGCCGTCCTGACCGGTTGCCTGCGCATCGCCAAGGAATCGCTTTTTTCCACGTTAAACAACTTCGTGGTCCACACGGTGCAAGATCCATCTGCCTACGATCAATATTTCGGATTTACCCAAGAGGAGGTGGATCAAATTCTGCACGATGCGAAGATGAGCGAGCATCGCCAAATCGTGGAACAATGGTATGACGGCTATCAATTTGGCGAAACGCGGATTTACAACCCATGGTCGGTGCTCAACTACGTGGCGGAGGGCGGCCGCGAACCCAAACCTTACTGGCGCAATACTTCTGAAGACGTGTTGCTGCACCAACGGCTGGAAGAGGCTCAATTTGGGTTGCACGGCGATTTAGAAGCATTGTTAGAAGGTGAAGCCATCGAGCGCGAGGTGCGCGATAGCATTACCTTTCGCGAACTTGGGCAGATGAAGGAGGACGTCTGGTCGTTGCTGGTCCACACCGGCTATCTCAACGCAGAAATGTTGGAAGCCTCCGATTTTGGCCACTATTGTCGGCTGCGATTGCCAAACTACGAAGTAGGGGGCGCTTTTGCCGGGTTTATCCGATATCTCGTCCCGGAATTCGACTATGTTTTGCAACGCAGGATTTTTCATGCCTTGCGCGATGGTGATTGCGAAACGTTAGGTGCATCTTTGACGGAAATGGTTCAGTTTCTGAGCTATCACGATAAAGTAGCCAAGCAACCGGAAGCGGCCTTCCATGCGTTCGTGCTGGGATTAATCGCGTTTGGCCGCAGCACGTATGAAATCGACTCCAATCCGGAAAGTGGCACCGGACGGACCGATATTTTGTTGCGCCCGCGGCGTCCCGGGCCGGAATTTCCGGGAATCGTAATCGAGTTCAAGTCGCTGAAAACCGATGATGACGTGGAGCAGGCATTGACCAGTGCCTTGAGGCAAATTGAGGAGCGCAACTACAAGCAGGCGTTAGAAAAAGCCGGTGTCGAACAAATCAAGCGTTATGCCGTTGTTCTGCGAGAAAAGCAGGTGACCGCGCGGATGGGATAGTTCCCTAATCTATGTAGGACGAACCTAACCACCATGCAGCAACTTGCCGTATCGCTGGAAGGCGACCTCTTTTTTGATGATACCATGCGGACGCTTTATGCGACGGATGCTTCCGCTTACCAGGAGATGCCGCTCGCGGTCGCAATTCCCAAGAGCGAGGCGGATATCCGAAAACTCATCGAATATGCCGGGAAGCACGGAGTCGGGCTCATTCCGCGGACGGCGGGGACGTCTCTAGCGGGTCAAGTGGTGGGGAAAGGGATCGTGGTGGACGTTTCGCGGCATTTCACGAAGATCCTGGAAATCAACGCGGACGAACGTTGGGTCCGCGTGCAACCGGGCGTAATCCGCAACGAACTGAACCTGGCTTTGGCGCCGCACGGGCTGCTTTTCGGGCCGGAAACTTCGACGGCGAATCGGGCAATGATGGGGGGCATGTTAGGCAACAATTCCTGCGGTTCGAACTCGATCGTCTACGGCAGCACGCGGGCTCACACCATCGAGGTTAGCGGCTTTTTGAGCGATGGGAGCCGGGCAACGTTTGGTGCACTGAATGAGGCGGAATTTGCCGAAAAATGCGCCGGCGGCGATACGCTGGAATCGCAACTTTACCGGCAAATCCGCGATTTGCTGGCCGATCCGGAGAATTTGGCCGAAATCGAGCGAGAATTCCCCAAACCGGAGATTCCGCGGCGTAATACCGGCTACGCGATCGATCTGCTCAGGAACGGCCGTTTAATTTTTGCAAGCTCATCGCCGGTTCGGAAGGCACGCTGTTCTTTCGTCACGGAAATCAAGCTGGGATGTGTTCCGCTGCCGCCGCCGGAGTCCGGGCTATTATGCGGACATTTTCGCTCCATCGATGATGCGCTGAAGGCAACGCTGATTGCCGTGGAGCACGGTCCGTATGCTTGTGAGCTGATCGACGATATTATCCTGGAATGCGCCGGGAATAATATCGAGCAACGCAAAAACATGGATTTCGTGGAAGGTCAGCCGCGCGGAATTTTGGTTGTCGATCTACGCGGCCAAACGCGCGAAGACGTGTTGAAGGTAACCGGCGCTATCGAACAACAGTGGCGCGAGGCGGGTCTCGGCTACGCGTTCCCGGTACTTTTTGGCGAAGATACCGCCAAGGTGTGGGAATTGCGCAAAGCGGGCCTGGGCGTGATGAACATAATGCCGGGCGACGCCAAACCGGCCCCGGTTATCGAGGACACCGCCGTGGCCGTAGCCGATCTTCCCGGTTACATCGCGGAATTTACCGCTCACCTGAAAAAAACCTACGATTTGGAGTGCGTTCACTACGCGCACGCGGGAAGCGGTGAAATTCATCTCCGCCCGATCCTGAATCTCAAAACCAAGGAGGGAAACGCGCTTTTTCGCAAGGTAGCGAAAGATATTTCCGTCCTGGTCAAAAAGTATCGCGGCTCGTTGAGCGGAGAACACGGTGACGGCCGTCTGCGGGGCGAGTTTTTGCGCCAAATGATCGGCGAACGCAACTTTGCGCTGGTGGAGCAAATCAAGCGAACCTGGGATCCGCGTAATATCTTCAATCCCAACAAAATCATCGACACTCCGCCGATGAACACCAGCCTGCGCTACGAGCCGGGCGCGGAAACTCGCGAAATTTCGACAGTTTTCGACTTCAGCGCAACGCAGGGCGTTTTGCGCGCCGCGGAACTCTGCAACGGTTCCGGCGATTGCCGAAAAACGCAGCTCACCGGCGGCACCATGTGCCCGAGTTATATGGCTACGCGCGATGAAAAGGATACTACACGGGCCAGGGCGAATATATTGCGCAATGTCCTGACAAACTCCCCAAATTCCAACCCCTTCAACAGCGAAGAAATCCGCGAAGTGATGGATTTGTGCTTGTCGTGCAAGGGTTGCAAGGCGGAGTGCCCGTCGAATGTGGACGTCGGCAAAATGAAGGCGGAATTTCTCCAGCAATACTACGACGCCAACGGCGTCCCGCACCGCTCGCAACTCGTCGCGAATTTCGCCAAGCAAGCCAGGTGGACGAGCCGCGCGCCGTGGTTTTACAACTTTCTCGTCGAAAATCCGGTGACGGGCGCCGCAATTCGCGCGTTTGCCGGTTTTGCGCAAAAACGCAGCCTTCCGCGGATGAGCAGTCCTACGTTGGCGGCGTGGGCCGGCCATCGTCCGCAGGCACCAGCCGATCGCGAGCTTTACCTCTTCATCGACGAGTTTACCAACTACCTCGACGCGGAAATCGGCATGCGAGCCATCCAACTGCTCGAAGCGCTCGGTTATCGCGTGAAAGTCGCCAACCATGCGGAAAGTGGCCGCGCCGCATTGTCGAAAGGGTTGCTGCGTCAGGCTCGCGAATTCGCGGTCGAGAACGTCAACACCTTCGCCGGCCTCATTTCCGCGGAAACGCCGCTCCTGGGCATCGAACCCTCCGCGATCCTGAGTTTTCGCGACGAATACCCGGAACTGGTTCCCGCCAATTTGCGCGAACCCGCGCGAAATCTGGCCACAAACTGCCTGCAAATCGACGAATTCATCGCCCGCGAGATCGATGCCGGCCGAATCCGCCCTAACCAATTCACCGAAGCCGAAAAGCGGGTCAAACTTCACGGTCATTGCCACCAAAAAGCCCTGGCCTCGCTTACGCCCACGGTTAGGATGCTGGAACTGCCGGCCAACTACCGCGCGGAGCTGATCCCATCCGGTTGCTGCGGCATGGCGGGATCGTTCGGCTACGAAGCTGAGCACTTCGACCTCTCCATGGCGATCGGCGAGTTGGTTCTGTTTCCGACGGTTCGAAATGCGCCGCAGGAGGTGATCATCGCCGCGCCGGGAACCAGTTGCCGCCACCAAATCAAGGACGGAACAGGACGGCTGGCCCTACACCCGGTCGAAATTTTGCACGCGGCGTTGCGTTGAATTGAAGGGTTGACAACCCGCCCTAAGCCGCCTAGAACCGCGTCGTCATGAACGATCCCAAAAAGCTTGCCGCCGAGTTCATCGGAACCATGTGGCTGGTGTTAGGCGGCTGCGGAAGCGCGGTTTTGGCCGCCGGCATCGAAAACGTGGGAATCGGCTACCTGGGCGTGTCCCTCGCCTTCGGACTCACCGTTTTGACCATGGCCTACGCCATCGGCCACATTTCGGGCTGCCACCTCAATCCCGCAGTTTCCATTGGCCTCATGGCCGGCGGACGATTTTCCTCGAAAGACCTGCTGCCCTACATCATCGCCCAGGTTTTGGGCGGCACGGTGGGAGCCGCCATCCTGCTGGGCATCGCCTCGGGCGCGGATGGGTTCGATGCAGCCAAGGGGTTCGCCTCCAACGGTTACGCGGAAAATTCGCCGCACGGTTACAGCCTGGGCGCGGTTTTTTTGGCGGAAGTCGCGCTCACCGCGGTGTTCCTCTTCGTCATCATGGGCTCCACGGACAAGCGCGCCCCCGCGGGCCTGGCGCCGGTCGCCATCGGCCTGTGCCTAACGTTAATCCACCTCATCAGCATCCCGGTGTCCAACACCTCGGTTAACCCGGCGCGCAGCCTCGCCACCGCAGTGTTCGCCGGCGGCTCGTATTTGACGCAGGTGTGGGTTTTCTGGGTCGCCCCCATCCTCGGCGGGCTCATCGGCGGTTGCGCCTACAAATTTCTCGCGGACGGAAAAGACACCTGAACTTCCGGGCCGCTCCTAACCCAAAAGAAAAATACAAACCTAGAAAACTATGCTCGACGATCTATTGAAAGCTGTCGGCGGTCCCGTCGCCAAAGGACTGGCCGGCCAACTCGGCATCGACGAAGACGCCGCCGCCGGCATCCTGCCAAAAGTAGCGCCCTTCGTCGTGGGAGCCCTCTCCCGCCAAGCAAAATCCAGCGGCGCCGAAGGAATCGGCAAGCTGCTGGACGATCACGGCGACGATTCGGTGCTCGACGACATCGGCGGCTTTTTCACCAAGCAAGCCGAAGCACCCGCACCCCAAACCGGTGACCTGACGCAAATGCTCGGCAGCGCCCTGGGCGGCGGCGGAGCACTGGGGAGCATCCTCTCCGGCAGCGGCTTGCTCGATGGCCTGCTTGGCAACGTGCAAGAGCGCGTAAACGGCACCCTTGACAACAGCATGGGCCTGGAAAAGGGCATGGCCGCCAAAGTGCTGCCGATGCTGATCCCGGTCGTGCTCGGATTTTTGAACAAATCGCGGAAAGCCGAAAGTGGAGGCGGCCTGGACGCGGTGATGGGTTTCCTGGACAAAGACGGCGACGGCAGCCCGCTGGATGATCTGGCGGAAAGCTTCGTCACCGGCGGCGGTCTCGGCGGCATCATCAACAAGGTCCTGGGCTAACCGATTTGCCTGATTTTTTCGCAGCCACCTCCGGGTTTTGGCCCGGGGGTGGCTTTTTTGGGCCACGGACGGAAAACTTCGCCAATCCAAAAAATTCCGATGGCTGAAGTTCTTGCGCGGGGCGAAATTACCCCCTCCCCCCGCGCATGAACGCCCGTCCACCGCTCAAAGTGCTCCATTTCATCACCACCGTTGGCGGTGGCGGGGCGGAGACGATGCTCTGCAACGCGATCGAGGAAATGAGGCGCAGCGGCGTGGAAAACATCGTGGTTTCCACCACCTCTTCCTCCGATGAATTCTCGCTGCGGCCGCGGATCGAACGAAGCGCGCGATTTTTTGATTTGCAGGTCCATTCCCTGCTGGCGCCGGCGATGTGGCGGCAATTTTGGGCGATTTTGCGCGAACAACGCCCGGACGTCGTGCAAACCTGGATGCACACCTCCGGCCTGATCGCTGGCGGCTTGGCGCGGCTGGCCGGGGTGAAAAACGTGGTTTGGGGCGTGCATTCGCGCGATTTGCTCGAGCAATTTGGCCGCTCCGGCGTAAAAGTCCGCGTTTTGCGCAAAATCCTCGGAATCGCTGCCCGCGTCATCCCGCGCCGCATCATTTCCTGCTCGCAAGATGGGCTGGACAACCACGTGCGGCGGCTGTGGTATCCACGCGGAAAAATGGTCTGCATCGGCAACGGAATCGACGTGGAGCGCTTTCGCCCCAACCCCGCAGCGCGGGCAAAATGGCGCGAAAAACTGGAAATTCCCGCCGATGCGCCGGTTTTCGGCATCGTGGCCCGGCCGAACCCGATCAAGAACGTGCCCACGTTTTTGCGAGCCGCGGCTTTGGCCCAAAATCGGCATCCCGAGGCGCATTTTGCGGTTGCCGGGCTGGTTGCCGGGGAAATCGAGCCGCCGGTCGAGGTTCCCGATCCGCGGCGTCTGCACTGGCTGGGTTACCAACCGGAAATGAGCGAAATTTACCCGGTTTTCGACGTTTTGACGCTCACCTCGCTCTCCGAAGCCTACCCAATGGTCCTCATCGAAGCGATGGCGTCCGGCGTGCCCTGCGCGACCACCGATGTGGGCGACGCCCAGGCCATGGTGGGCGAAACCGGGCGGATTTTTCCAAGGCGCGATCCCGATGCTCTGGCGGGGGTTTGGAGCGAGTTCCTCCGGCTTGGCGAAGGCGAATGGAACGAACTGCGGGCGGGAGTTCGCAACCGAGCCGTGGCCGACTTTTCCGTGCAAACCTGCGTTGGGCGCTACGAGGCGCTCTACCGGGAATTGGTCCAGACGGAAGGGACCTAAGGGACTCAAGGGACCTTGGAAGCGACCGTCCCTTCAGTCCCCTCAGTCCTTTAGGTCCCTTCGCCCCTCACTTTACCGTCATTTCCCCCTTCATGATGAGCCAGTGCCCGGGAAAGGTGCACATGTAAGGGTAGACGCCGGGTTTGGCCGGCGCTTTGAAACGCAAGACCTCCACCGTGTCCGGTTGCAGCATTTTGGTGTGGTGCAGAATCTTGGATTTCTTGGTCGCCGGGATGAACTGGCCCTTCACCATCTCCTTGGGATCTTTCGCCAGCTCGTTGGCGGCCAGGCCGATCTCTTCCACCGTGCCGGGTTGGACGATTGCGAGGTTGTGCGGCGTGGCGTCGGGGTTGGTGAAGACGAGTTTCACCGGCTGGCCGGCCTTGACCGCGAATTTTTCCACCGTGTAGCGCATTTGCTCGCGCACGCAGCTGATTTCCAGGGTTTTGAGCCCCTTTTGGCTGTCGAAATTCGCTTCCTTGGCGCTGCGCTTGGTCGGCTTGCTTTTCTGGCTCTTGTCGAACGCGGCCAAAAATTCGCGCAACTGCGGATTGGCGGCGTTGAGAGGCTCGTTGCCCTGCCAATGGCGCTTGAGCGAGTGCGAGCCGAGGGAGGTGCGGATGGCGTAGCTGAGATGTTGGCCGTGCGGATGCTTCAGCGCGTCGAGCATGGCGGTTAGGGCGTCCTCCGTGCCGATGTAGCTGGCCGCGATGGCCGCTTCCATCCGCACGATGGCGTTTTCGTCGTTGGCGCGTTCCCGCAGCAAATCCAGCGCATCAGGAATTTCCGCGAACCAGTAGCGCAGTTGCTTGGTGGCGGCGGCGCGGGCTTGGGGCACCTCGCACCCCAGCAGTTCGAGCAACAGTTCCGGGTTGGAGCGCTCGATGTTGCGATAGGCCCAAACCGCTTCGATCTGATGATGGCGATGCCGCGGATCAGCTTCGTCCAACGCCCCAACCCAGCCGTCTAACACCGCCTCAACCTCGTCCGGGTCGCATTCGCGCAATTCGCGCTTGGCCCAGTAGCGGTAACGATACTCCCGCCGCTTCAAAATTTCCAGCAATGCCGGAATGTCCGCTCCCGCGATTTTTGGCGGATCCTGCGGCTGTGCGCCTTTCGGCATGATGCGCCAAATTCGGCCGGAATGCCGGTCCCGGCGCGGATCTCGCAGGGAATACTGGGCGTGGCCCTTGACCGGATTGTACCAATCGCAGACGTACATCGCGCCACGCGGTCCGAAGCGCAAATCCACCGGGATGAAGCTGAGATTCGTGGAAAAAATCAGGTCGGTGACGTATTTCTCGTCGTAGCCGAACTCGTTTTCCCGCCATTCGTGGATTTCCACGCGGTTTGTCGGTTTGTAGCGCACTTTGACGAACCCGCCCTGCATTTCCGCCGGCCATTGGGGAAAATCGACGAATTCCTGCCCGCAGGTGCCGGAATACGCGTTGAGACCCGCCGGACGCGGATGTTGCTCGGGGTAAACGGGATCCAGCGCGTGGAATGCCTCGGCATAAATGGGGTGACTGGCCACGTGCTGCCCCCAATCGTCGAACGTCACACCCCACGGATTGGTGCTGTGATAGGTGCCGAACGACGCCAACCGGTGCAAGCGCGGCTCGAACCGAAACCAACCGGAATTCGCCTGACGCACCGGGCCGTAGGGCGTCTCCACCTGGCTGTGATGGAAGATGGACTCGCGAAAAATCAGGTCGCCGTCCGGCGTCCAGGCAAAGTCGTGCAAGGCGTGGTGAGAATCTTCGCAACCGAAGCCGGTGAGCACTTTTTCGCGAAAATCGGCCTTGCCGTCGCCGTCGGTGTCCTTGATGAAGCTCAGGTGCGGCTCTTCGGAAACGTAGACGCCTCCGTCGCCAAATTCGAAGCTCAGCGGGATGTGCAAATCGTCGGCAAAAACGCTCGATTTGTCGGCTTTACCGTCGCCATCGGTGTCCTCCAGAATCACCAGCTTGTCGTTCGGCTCGTTGCCGGGATAAACGTGCGGGTAAGTGGTGGAACAGCTCACCCACATCCTGCCCTGCGAGTCCCAGCGCATCTGGATGGGGCAGGCGATGTCCGGAAATTCTTCTTCGCCGGCAAAGAGGTTAACCTCAAACCTGGGATCGATCTGAAACGCCGCCAACTCGTCCTTGGCGCTGAGCCACTCATTGGCGCCGCGGCTTTCTTTCGACGGCGGCAGAGGCGGAACATTGGCATCGCTCAGCTCGGCCTTCTTTCCTTGCGCACGGGCCCAAATGACCTCGTCGCGATTCGCCGCCATGATCTCGAAATTGCGCATCGCCGGCAAAAAATCCAGGTAGCCGTAGCTCTTGTTCCGGCCGCCGGTGTAGTAGAACGTGTTGACCGGCCGGTAGCGCCGAAAGTACTGCCTGTTCTTCTCCAGCACCATTTCGCGGACGTTTTCGCTGATGGGCGGCGGGTTTGCGCCAAACACCTGGACGAACAATTCCGCCGCGAGACGCTGGTAGCCGTAGTCGTTGAGGTGGCAGCCGTTGATCGTGAAGCGCACGGGTTTGTCGTTCCCTGACATTGCCGCGAAAGCGTCCGCAAAACCGATTTTTTGCTCCGCTGCGACGGATTTCATCACGCCGGTGTAAAGCGCGATGTTGGCGCTGTTGCGATCGGCGGCGGCCACGCCGGGGACGTTCTCGTTTGCTGCCGGCGAGACGAGCACGATGCGTGGCGCGCTTTTTCCGTTGAAAGCCTTCGAACTCAAGCCGCTTAGCATCGCGGTCAGATCTTCACGAAATCCTGCCACGCCTTCTTCGCCGGCAAATGACTCGTTGAACCCGTAGGCGGCGAAGATGACGTCCGCTCTCTCGTGAAACAGGTGCTGCTCGGTGTCGGCAAAGTTGTCCGGCCGCGGCTCCAAACCCACGGCATCGGCTGGCCAGGTCAAATTTCGCACCTTCAGCCGCAATTTCGCGTGCGCCTGGTGGAGCATCGACTCAAAATAGCCAAAATCCTGCGCGCGGTCGAAGAGGGTGTTGCCGATGAACGCCACGCTATCCCCTTCGGCCAGTTTCAGCGGTAATTTGGTCTCGGCAGGCTCGGTTTCGGGAGCCCTTGGCGCGGTTTTCGCGTAAATCGCGAATTTTGCCAATTCCGGGTCCTCGGGAGGCGCCGGCTTGTCGAGTTTGAGGTTCTTGGCGTCCTCCTTTTTCGGCGTTGGCGCGGGTTTGGCGGCGGATTTCTTGGGATAGCGCGCGTTCATCGGGATTCCCGGCTTCAGCGTCGCGATTTTCGCCTCCGCGGGCGGAATGGGCTTGCCCGCGGCCCAGTGGATTCCGTTCACGAAGAGACGAACCCAACTTTCGTCCGCAAACGCGTCCGGGTGACCTAACGTGGTGCCAAAAACGCGCCCGCCCCAGGAATTCGTCCACGTCCAGGCCACATCGTCGGTCATCCGCGCCTGCAACTCATGCGTGCCGAACTGGTTGGTCACCGTGCCGGTTTTCTTGAACTCGCCGGTCCCGGTCAGCAGCACCGCGGCGTCGTCCGGCAGCTCGGAGAGATACAGCGTGCCGGGCGCCGCGCGGGGTTTAGAGAGATCGACGCCGGTGAGGATTTCGTGGTCCGCGGCCCGGGAAACCATCGTCCCGCCACGGCCGTGGATGAAGTATTTCGAGCCCATCGCTTTTCGGCCAAAATCGTCGTTCCACTGGGCCAACCGATGATCCTTGGGGTAGGCAAACGCGTGCGTTGAAGTGCGGAAACCGACGACGGGTTTGCCAGACTTCAGGTAAGCCTCGATGTGGGCGAACTGATCCTTTGGCAAGGTCAGAAATCGCAGGTAAAACACCGCCACGTCCGCTTCCGCCAGTATCTCCAAACCCGGCAAGCCGGCCTGATTTTTTTCGGGATTGTAGCTCGGCTCAACGACCGTGGTTTTGAACCCAAACGCCTCCAATTCACCAGCCAAATGCGGGAGCGTAGCGCCGGGATTGTAGTGCGGCGTCCCCACAATGAACACGGCGTGCGGCTTGTTTTGAGCGGCAACCTGGAGGGTGCAAAAAAGTGTGAGGGTGAAAATCAGCGGCTTCATGGCGCAAACGGAGCGCGGAGCCGCCAAAGCGCAAGCAAATCAAGAACCGGGCTGAACATCGGCGGCCGCAGACGATTAGGGTGCGGGTAGAGCCCCTGATTGCTCAGGGGCACCCCCACAGACCCGTACGAGCGGATTTCCCGCATACGGTTCCTCAGGATACGGCTTCGCTCAAATCGGAAGTAACCGTTGGTCATCTGGGTAAAGGCGGTGGTGGATTCGTGGTCCGGGCAGCTTGAACGGTCCCGTAACAAGGATGTTAAACTTGTCCCAACTCATTTCCTTTAGCTCGTTTCGACCGGCGGCTGCGACGATCCAGCCATTTCCACTCCACTTGCCATTTGAACGACGACAGACATCACGAATTGCCACTCACCCCATAATAGGCGTAATGCCCCTGGAGCTTGCGACAAAGCGCCGCATGTTGTTCGGCGAGCTTTTTTGTGCCGGTTCTTCTTACACCATAGCCGAATGTTACTCAGCGCGCGCGATAGCCGATCCTTAGCCGTTTTGTGCCCAATGACGTTGTTGCCCTTGCGGGAACGCTTGCCAGTAGTGCGTGAAACCTAGAAAATCGAAACTCTCCGGCTCGCGCTTCGGGCGGCCCCACCGAGGCGGGCGGCCAAAGTAAACCAGCCGGGTTTTCTCCGGGTGCAGGCGAAGAGAGAACTTCTCCATCCGCTTGTGCAACACTTTGAGAACCCAGCGGGCGTCGGCTCCGCATTCAAACCCCATTACCGCGTCGTCAGCGAATCTTGCCATGAAGCTACGGCCTTTCAATCGCGGCTGCACTTCGGTGACGAACCAATGGTCCAAGACTTCATGCAGGTAGATATTAGCCAGTAGCGGCAAGATCACGCCGCCTTGCGGGGTTCCTTCCTCGTTGTAGCTGAGTTGGCCTTCCTCCAGAACGCCAGCCTTTAGCCATTTGTCGATGACATCCCCACCCTCGCCGGCCGCGACGACCTCAGCCGCCGCGGATTCATGGAAGGAACGGCCTGGGCCGCGCTGGGACTCGGCCTTGGCGTTCCGTTTCTCTCCAATCAGGCGCTGGCGCAGCAAAGCACGGGCGGCGGCAAGGCCAAGAGCCTCATCTACATCTTCCAACGCGGCGGGATGACCCATCTCGATAGCTTCGATCCCAAAGACGACGCCGAGGTCATGGGGCCGTCGAAGAAGATCGACACGAACGCGGATCCCATCAAGCTCGGCAGCAACTTTCAAGGGCTGGCGAAGCTGGGCGACAAGATGGCCGTCATCAACAGCATGACCTCCACCGACGGCGCGCACCGGCAGGGCACTTATGTGATGCGGCGCGGCTACAAAATGCGCGGCACCATCGTCCACCCCACCGTTGGGCCGTTTGCTGAGCGGCTTTTCGGACGGCGCGGCAAGGTGTTGCCGGACAGTTTTATCATTGGCGAGCCGACTTCGAATTCCGGCTATCTCGATACCGCGCTAACGCCGTTGCCGATCGCCGATCCGACCACCGGGATGCCTAACACTGCTCTTACGACAGACGAGGAACGCTTCCAGCGCCGCATGGGCATTGCCAGCGAGCTGGGCAAGCAGTTTCTCGAAACCGCCAACTACAACGGGCCGAAATCCTACGTCGAATTCTACGATCAGGCCGCCGGTTTGCTCAAGAGCGATGAGCTGAACGTGTTCGACCTCAGCGGCGAGAGAAATCGCGAGGCTTATGGCATGGGGAAGATCGGTCAGGGCTGTTTGTTGGCGCGGCGGCTGGTCGAACGCGGTGTTCGTGTGATCGAAGTTTCGACCTACGGCTGGGATATGCACGCGGATCTCGGACCGCGCATCACCACGTTAGGCGTAGAATTAGACCAAGCAGTTTCGGCGCTGATCACCGATCTGATGGATCGCGGGATGCTCGAATCAACTCTCGTCGCGTAGGCACGGAGTTCGGCCGCACGCCGAACATCAACGGTAGCGCGGGTCGCGATCATTTTCCGGCGGCGTTCAGTTGTATGCTGGCCGGTGGCGGGATCAAGGGCGGCACGGTTTACGGCGCGACCGACGCCAAGGGTCGCAAAGTGATCTCTAACGCGCTCAAGCGCTACGATAGGCCACGGACTCGGCGTGCCGCTGGATGAGGAGGTTGAAGCGCCAAACGGACGTCCCTTCACTTTTGCCAATCGCGGTAGGGCGGTGACGCAACTTTTTGCCTGACATGCTCCTATGAAACCTGCAATTACCTGCCCAGCCAACTTCTTCCTTCTTCTCTCGTTACTCGGGCCAATTTGCCATGGAGTTGGATCGTTTGGCGCTGGATTTGCTCGATTTTGAATCGGAGGCTGATTTGAAGGCTTGGCTGAAACAGGTGCCTGGCTCGCAGTTGACTAAGCGGTCAGCCAGTTGTGGATTCGCAGACGTAACGATTTGCCTGCTTGTCGCTACGGCAGCGGATCGCGTTCCATCAGAGCGCGATAGAGTTGCCCATAGGCTTCATCGCTGGCGATGTTTTTGGGATCCACGCCCAAAGCTGTCGAAATCCGGATATCTCCCTTCAAAACCTCCCATGCCTCTAATCCATGCTGCTGGACGTGCCAATCAAAGAGTTTCTCGACTCCTCTGAGACCGTTTATCATTTTAAATCCTCCAACGATTCCAGCCTCTGTTACGCGTGTGAAAAAGTCGGTCTCCTCGTTGCCTTCACCCCTAATCCTTTCTCCATCTCTTGTATCACATTCGCTTCCAGCCCGGCAGTCCTTCGCAAAACTTCAAGCTCAAGGGCCGGCTGCATTTTGCAGATCTTTTGCCAGGAATCGGTCGATTTCTTAATGTGATCTTGGGGTTCAGCCTCGAATTCAGTCATCGTCACCTAACCTGGCTATCCTTTGTTCTGTCAAATTTAGCCATTTCTCGTCCTCAGTGGAAAAGACCCCTTCATCTTTAAGTTTTCGAATCTGTGAAGCTACCATTTCATAATGGTGCCGTGCATCCGCATACCGATCTAGTTGTTCGCAAACGTGCCCAACCCGAAATTGGCCGATCCACAGGTCGCGCGCAAATCCGGTGTTATTAGGGTCTGACAACACCAAGCTCCGCCGGAGATCCACCGCGAAAAGATTGTCTTTAAGAGCATCCTTCAGTTGGCCCAGATGGAATTTCATATCGCCCACGCTCTCAACCGCCATTGAAAGATCCCTCTTCAAACCACTATCTTCAGGCGATTGATCAGTCAATTTGCGCAACTCTTGCCGTCCATTTTCATAAGACTCCAATGCATCCTCAATTTGGCGTAACCGGAACAACGCCTTCCCAACATCCAAATATGCGATCGCCACATCTCGACGGAACATCGAACTCCGAGGATCGGTAACTAACAATTTTTCAAACACCTCCAGGCCGGATCTATAGCTATATGCGGCTTCCTTCGGCTTTCGACGTTCATATTCGAAATCCCCAATCAATGAAAGGGATATTCCGACGTCACGCCTGTACTCCACATTGCTCGGGTTTTGCGCTGCTAGGCTATTCGATATTTCAAGCTTCCTATGATAGTGCCTTCCCGCTTCATCGAACTGTTTCAATCTTATTTTTACATTCCCTAACTTCTCGTGAGCTATAGCAAGGTCTCTCAGATATTTAAGCTGCCCTTCGTCACGAGCAGCTATTGCTTCTGCAATTTTCAAACGCAAGCCATGATGCTTAAGCGCCTCGTCTAGACGGCCAAGATCAAGAAGCATATCACCCAGTTTTTCGTGGCAGATACTAAGATTCCGTTGATCCAAAACGTTTTTGGGGTCCATTTCCACCAACTTGGTATCAGTTTCAAGTTTCTCACCAAGATTAAGCAGCGCGCTATCGCTCATACCAATTTGTTTGTTTATAGACGCAGTTCTTTCCAATAGAATTGAGAATCCCCTTAAATAGCGAGTATTTGCACGATCAAGCTCCATCAGCTTCCTCCCAAATTCCAACGCGAAATTATAGTTCTCCAGCGCACCCATCAATTTTCCACGGCTTTCCATAATGTCGCCAACATTTATGAGTGCGACCATTAAGTCGTGCTGATACTCTTTGACTTTTGGGGCAAACATCACCAGATCCTGTCGCAGTTTGAGGCTTCGCCGGAAGTAACGTAACGCCTCGTCAGGTTTTCCCATTTTCACGAGAACAGTTCCTAAACCGTCACAGGCCAGGCTGATGTCCCTCAAATATTCTCGATTCAGCGGATCGACTTTAGCTAGTTGCTCCGAAAGGTTGAGACTCTCGTTGTAGAATTCTAACGCATTCTCAGCCCCTGATAACTGAAGCTCAGTATCTCCCAATTTCCTACAGATCACTCCTAAGTGCCTAAGAAATTCCTCATTGGTAGAAGCGAGCTTGACCAATCTCTTTCGAATGGTAAGTGAAGCACCGAATTGATTTTTTGCCTCAGTAGTTTTTCCCAAAACTAGCAATGCGTCTCCCATTTTCTCGTAACTTACTCCACAATTTTTTGCTAAACTAGCATTTTGGGGATTCTCCTCGACCAGTTCGAGATGCAGGTTCAATGCTCGTTGGAAATTTTGTAGGGCCATCTCCGCATCACCCGACTCAAGAGCATTGTTCCCTAATTCGCTATAATGAGTGGCCAGTGTATTTTTTTCCATAGCTCCTGTACGTTTTCGCCCAGAATCTTCGTAGTAACGCTCCACCGCCTGTAAAAGATCACTTCGAGTTTGGGTTGGGATGTATGGCTTCAATCTGTCTCTAACTTCA
The DNA here is from genome assembly GCA_965224535.1 of Verrucomicrobiales bacterium. Taxonomy (GTDB): domain Bacteria; phylum Verrucomicrobiota; class Verrucomicrobiia; order Verrucomicrobiales; family DEV007; genus JBCDHN01. The sequence goes on along the minus strand of CBDCZR010000016.1, from coordinate 10,795 downwards.
AAAGTGACGAATTGTAGGACTTGTTCCGCCTGATCGCGCTCGTTTTCGGCCCGCTGCTTTTCCTTGATTGCAATCAGTTCCTGCGCAGATGCTTCATTAAAATAATACAGACTTAGAGCAACGCTACTAACCGCAATAACCAGAAGAACAGTGATAGATGCCAACCACATCTGCAGCGCCCTCGCCCTCTTCCGTGCCAACTCCAACTGATACGCCTTATCGCGATCACGTAGTTCCTCCAATGGCACGCCCAGAATCCCCGCAATCACCTTCAATTTCATCAACTGTAGCTGGGATTCATAGGCGTCGGCCCGTTTTTGCGCTTGACGCTTTGGCAGTTCATCCCGCGAAAGCTGCAACCGATATGTTTCCGCGGAAGTAAATCCTTCGCTTCCATCGCTAAGACGAAAATTTGCGGCGATGGGTTCGCGAACTTTTCCGCTCGCCGTTACAATGTCCCGAAGAGGTTCGGGGAAACACTCGGAGTTTGGATCGCCCGGTTCTCCGGCAAGGATTGCGGCCACAATTCTGTCGGATTTGCCGGTTTGTTTGAAGTGCTCGATCTCCTCCGCCACATAACGACTTTCCACGGCGCGAGGCGAGCAAAGCACGAGGAGGAAACGAGATCGGTCGAGAGCGTCTCGAATGAGTTCGCCGAGATCGTGATCGGCGGGAAGGGAGTCTTCGTCTCGAAAGACGGGATAGATGCGTTCGGGAATGATGTCGCCGCGCTTGTTCTTGGCGCCAACGAGTTCGGCCGGGACTTCGTAGCGCTCGATTTCCTGGTGGAGCCAAGTGGCCCAGCCTCGGTCGTTTTCGACGTCGTTGTCCTTGTGACGGTAACTGATAAAGCACCAATAACTAGCCTCATTCGCATTGGTAAGTCCGGGAGGATTGTGCGTTAAAGTGGATTTCATGAAGATACATGCTGGGTTTATAGCGGATCTGCTAGATTCACGGATCGGATCGGTGCGAACTCAATTCCTCCATAACTGACTGGTGGCAGCGTTTTGCGTAGTTCTTGAGTTCCACGCCATCTAACAAAGTCAATTGAGCGGGAGGCAGCGGAAAGATGGTGGAGAGATCCTCAAAATACCCCGACAACTTGAGGCGTTTTTTCGCGTCTCTGAGATTGGAGAGCACATACTCCCTATCGCGATATTCGGCGGTATGGACTACGTTGGCGAGGAGGTGAGAACCTCCATAAAGGCTGTGGGCGCGTTCCAAGTAGTTCTCTTGGTGTGTTGGAAGGGCACCGAATGGGTTGAATTGACTGACGCATAGTGCCAAGACGGCTGCGATGGCGACGATCCACGGAAGTAATGATGTCGCTTGGCGGTTCGCTCGCGATTGCTTGTGCGCGGATTCGAGGTCGCGCAGAAACGCATCCACGTTTACATGGCGATGGTCCGGATTTTGATTGAGCGCCTTCTTCAAGACCATATCCCAATCTTCGCTCAGCCCATATTCACTGGGCAAATCGGCGGAAATCCGTGGCGACTTACCGGTCAGGAGCTCGCACAGAATGACGCCAAGCGAGTAGATGTCCGATTGCACGGTTGGCATGCCGCCGGAGAGAAGTTCAGGAGCTATGTAGCCAGGAGTTCCGGAGTTCGAATCCGCGGTGGTTTGTGTGGAAAAGGGATCGGGGTCCAAGGCGATGCCGAAATCGAGAACAATCGTCCGCTCGCCTTTAGCCACCATGATGTTGGAGGGTTTAATATCGCGATGAAGGATGTTGTGATTGTGGGCGTGACGAATGCCGTTGGCGATATCTCGTATAATTCGCAGGATCCGGTTGATGGTCAGACGTCCGGATTTGCGAAGATAGGACTCCAACGTTTCACCATGATGAAACTCCATGACGAAATACGGGTGCCCGCTAACAGTGATGGCGTTTTCGAACACGCGAACGACGTTTTCATGGCTGAGGCGCCGGAGAATGGCCGCTTCTGCTTGGAATCGTTTGAGGTAACCTTCCTGGAGGAGGGCTTCGGGACGGAGAAACTTGATGGCAACCTTGCGCGGGTTGTTGTTGAGATCCTCGGCGAGGAATACGTGACCGCTCCCACCTTTGCCGAGGGGTTCGATCAGGCGATATCCGGCGTCCTCTAGCTCGGAGTTTAGTTCTTCGAGGGTAGGGAACAATTCCTCCCGGAATTGCGGTGGGGAATCGAAGGGGTTCAGAGTTTCTGACATGACAGGTGCCATCACCTGCCAATTCGGAAACGGAAAGGGTTTGTACGTTAAAAACGCGAATTTTTTGCTTTTTCTTCCCAAACCTCCCGCATCGTCCCCCAATCCTGGTGAAAGTTTTCCTCGGTCGGGTCCAAATGCGAGGTTATGATGGCAGTCTCGGCAACCGTGCGTAGGCGCTGCAACACCCGGTTGACGTGTCCTTGGAGTGTGGATTGCGGCATGTCAAGTTGCTCGCTTTGTTCCCGATAGGTCGAAGTCTTGGAGAGGATTTTCAAGCAGGCCGCGAAAATTCGTTCGCCATCCTCCTCCAGGCATTCTTCTTCGGCCACGATTCTGCAGATTGTTTCGACTTCTTCTTTGATCCAGGCGCGTTCGAAATTCGGGTCGGTTGTTGATACGGACTCATTCACCGAATCGAATTCCTCGTGGGGAAACTGCTGCCCCCGTTTTTTGGCGTTGATGTAGTCCAGGTGATCCTGCCAATGCCGTCCCAGGGCGACCCTCAACAGTGCGCGGAATTTTCCTTTGGCAGGCTCGGCGTTTCTGGGTAGCTGCCAGTCTTCCGCCATAAAGCGTTCCTGAAAAAAGGATTGGGCGAGGTCTTCGGCGGTTTCGCGATCGGTCAGATGCCGGAGCCTTTTGAAGGCGAATTCGCGGTATTTTTCCGCCAGTTTCTCACGGAGATGATTGCCGGTGGGATCGGGTTCTCTGGTAAAGGCGTGGCGAATCGCGGTCCACGGGGTGGGATTGATGGTGAGTGTCGAGTCCATTCCTACGGCGTCAATTGAGGTGATTCGACTGAAGAGATCAAGCAGATCTTCAATCGTTGCCGAATTCGGGCGACGCCGAGTTTGTCCACGAATTTGAATTCGCACAACGTTAGGATCTTATCCGCCCGCTTGAATGCCAGGTCCAACGGGGCGCCTTTTTCCGCAACCGAGCCGCGCTGGAACCAGGACCCGGCTTCGTAGCTGATCCCGGAGAAACGCAATCCGCTATCGATACCGCCTACGCGGAGGGCGCCTACGATTTGGAGATCGACTACTCGGCCACGCCCGATCCGCAGTTCAACGAATCCGATGCGCAGTGGGCTGCCGGCCTAACTGCCGAACCGTAGCCTGCCAACACCGGATTTTCGGCACAATGTTAGGAGCCTCCATCGCGAACGACGCGAAATCCGGCGTAACAAAACGCGTCGCCTGCTTCGCCGTAGCTTTTGGAGGCGCATCGGCTGCTTAGGGGGGCGGTTACCCACGATCCGCCGCGCATCACGCGCCAATCGCCGTATTTGTGGTTGGGCGAGTCATCCGGTCCCTTGGGATCGGTGATGATCGGCAACGTGTCAGGGTCGTCGTGGTTGATGTGGCCGCCGGTGAGTTCGCGATAGTGCTCGGCGTCATATTTGTCGCTGCACCATTCCCAGACGTTGCCGTGCGTATCGAAGAGGCCCCACGCGTTTGGCTTACGTTTGCCGGCAGGCGCGGTGTAGGCGTAGCCATCGCCCTTGCCGGGCTCCAGATCGGCGATGCGTTGACGCAATGTTAGGCCCGGATGGGCCGCTTCCAGCGCGGCGTCGGCCACGTTGCCGTAGGCATAGACCGTACCCGCGGAATCGCCGCCCAGGTAGCTGGTTTTTGTGCCGGCGCGGGCCGCGTATTCCCACTCCGCCTCAGTTGGCAGGCGGTAAGCAGCGTTTTCTTTTTTGCTAAGCCAGGCGCAAAACGCCACCGCGTCCTTCCAACTCACGCAAACCACCGGATGGTCGTCCCCTTGCTCGAAACCCGGGTTTTTCCAGGTGCAATCCGGCTTGGTCCCAAATTGCTCCACGCCTTCCTCCTCAACCTCGGGCAAAAACGCCAAAGCGCCCGCGCCATTGGTCTCGGCGGTGGTGCGGTAGCCGGTTTCCTCGATAAACCGACGAAATTGCGCGACCGTCACTTCCGTCGCGGAAATCGCGAACGGCTTGGTTAGTGTGACTCGATGCCGAGGCCGGGAATCGTGGTAACCAACGCCGCCGGTCGAAAGCGGGTGATTTTTGCGCAAATGATCGCCTTTGATCGAGCCACGGACGTATTCGCCGGGCTCAACGCGAATCATCCGCATGCCCAGCGAGTTTTCCTCAGCATTCGCCGCCACCAAAGGCAAAAGCAGCGCCAGCAACGTCCAACGTCCTAACATCACATCAACTTGTCGATCGTTCCCGTGCTGTCGTGAAACGGTTGCGGCACTTGCACGCCGATCCGCTCCGTCATCGTGAGCCACAAATTCGCCAGCGGCGTATTATCGGGCAGGCCGATGTGGCCTTGATGCCGAATTCCCAGCCCCGCTCCGCCGCTTAGCATCGTGGGCAACAAATTGCGGCTGTGGCCAATGCCCATCCCGCTGCTGAAACCCAGCGCGGCGTGGTCTAACAAGCTTCCCGAACCCTCGGGAATCGACTTCAACCGGCTGAGGAACCGCGACCAGTGCCGCATGTAAATCGTATCCGCGCGGGCCAATTCATCCAGGTTTTCGGCGTTGTTGCCGTGGTGAGTCAGGGAGTGATAGTCCTTCGAGAGGCCCCATTCCGGATACGAGCCGCCCTTCAGCTCGGTTCGCACCACGTAGGTCACCACGCGCGTGGAATCGGTTTGAAACGCCAGGGCGATGAGGTCGTACATCAGCTTGGAATAGGCTTCGTAGGAAAAATCGCCATCGCCGCCAGGTGGAATCGCGGAACCGTAATTGCCGATGCCGTCCAGCTTCGGATTCGGCTTGGCCTTGGCAGCCCACTGCACCTGGCGCTCCAATTCTTTCTCCAACTCGCGTACGGACGTGAAATACTGCTCCAGCAGTTGTTGGTCGGTTTTGCCGAGTTTTTGACGCAAGCGGCCCGCGTCTTCGCGCACGAGATCCAACACGCTCTGGCGATGGCGAAATTCCGTCGATTCGTTGGCTTTTTCCGCCGCAGTGGCCGGGCGAAAGAGACGGTCGAACAACGCCTTGGGGTCGTTTTGCGCCGGAAGCGGGACTCCCTGGCGATTCCACGAGAGCGTCGCCAAATCCGGACCGCCAAACCCGGTTCCGCGCTTGATCGACATTTGCAGCGAGGGAAAACGCGTGTCCTTCCCAATCGCCTCAGCCACGATTTGGTCGAACGAAATGCCCTGCTTCTTTTCCCGCGCTATTCCGGTGGCAAATGGGTAGGTCCCCTTGTGCCCGCCACCTTCGCGCAGATACATCCCGGACAAAACCGTGAAATTTCCGCGATGCTCCTCCAGCGGCTTGAGGATTTTGGTCGTTTTGAAGCCGGGACCGAAATCTTGCGGAAAAAACTCCCTAACATTCATCCCCATCCCAAAGTAAAACAGCCCCAGCCGCGGTGTTCGCTCCGGTTCTGGCAGCGCAAACGCGGATGAAGGCATCATCGCCTCCAGGTAAGGCAGCGAAATCGCGGCTCCGGCTCCGTGGAGCAAGGCGCGGCGGGAAATGAGGGCTTTTCGATTCATGGCGCTCGTCATTTGGCTGGCGAAACTCAATCACCTCAAGCCGTTGGTTGGCAAGGGGTTTGCCCCAAAAAGAAACCGCCCCTCCGGCGTGAACCGGCGGGGCGATTTTTGGGTAACTTGGGTAACTTCAGATAAAATCCGGCATTTCAGTTCCGGTCCGCTTTGCGGGCCAGGTAATCCGCCAGCAAAAGTTCCTCCGGATAGCGGGAAATCGCGGCCAGCAAGCGAATGTAGCCGTATTCCCGGGGAGAAATGGCCATGGCGCCGGCGCCGCGGTTTGAGGTGATGGTTTGAGGGTTGGAATCGATTGTCTTGGCTGTGTCGGTCATGATGTTGGCGAGACGGTGGGCTTGTCAGAGTTTGCGGTCCGCCCCATTCCAAAATTTCCGCCGTTTTGGAACGCAAGTTCGCGCAACCGCAAAAAAGCTCCAAGCCTCCGCGGGGAGACCACGTTTCACTTGCTCGTCTCTTCGATCCGCCGCAGCAACTCCGCGCGCTCGCGAAGCATCGGGGGAGCCTTCGCGCCGTCGGGGTAATCGGCTTCCAGCGCCTTTCGCGCCTCTTCCCAACGCTCCTCAGCCAAAAAAATGTGCGCCCGCGCCAAGACTAGCTTGCCGAACCACGCGGGCTGTTTCTTCGTCGATTCGCCAAGTTTCCAGGCCACTTCCAGCACGTTCAGCGCATCGTCCGGCCTGCCCAGGTTACTGAGAATCCGCGCCCGCTCGTAAGCCGCCCAACCTCCCCGTGGCAGCGCTTCATCCAACTCCGCCAGGTTTTCCGCGATTTCCGCATCGGTGAACAAATTTTGCGTCACGAGCTGACGCGAAACCTGCGCTCTGAAGGCGAAGGTTTGCCGCAAATAGTCGGTCTTCCAGATTTCGCGCAAGAGCGCCGCGCGATCGGCCACGGGTGTTTCGCCAACGCGCTTCGCATCGTGGAGACACTGCATGACGCGGAAAATCCGGCTGTAGCGCCGGCCCCAGTCGAGACATTTTTTGCGCTTGGCTTCCGGCAAGGCGGCCCACCAGGTTTCGTGCTCGTTTAGCCGGCCGAGGAGGATGTGGCTGACGATGTTGACGCCCATCAAAAAGCTGGTCGCGCCGCTGTTGTAGAGGTCGTCGGCTTCCAGGTAGTGCCGGCAGACGGGGATGAGTTGCTCGGCCAGTTTTTCCGGGTTTTTGCGCCACACCTGGTCTAACACAGGCACCAAATCTTCGACGATTTCGTACTGCGTCCAGCGCCGGCCGCTGTCTTCCTCGGCGTCGTTGACTTCGCCCAAATGACGCGCCAACGGTCCGGCGTCGCCACGGTAAAGCGCGCCCATGATCTCCCCGCGCGCCATCCACATTTGACCCCGAACCTCCAGCGAGCTGCCGGCTTCCTGAATCTTGCCGGCGCTGAAGTTTTCCAGCTCCTTGGTTAGCTCAGGATACAGCTCACGCGCGGCGATTCGCGAAACGGCCAGGCGGGAGAGCGCTTTGTGCCGCAACTTTTCGCTGGACCACTCGATTTCGCGAAACCGCTTGGCCAAAGCGCCGACGCGTTCGTGAAAATTCGGCTTCGGCGGCCCGATTTTCCCGCCGCGGTTCACCTTGCCGTCCGGCGTGTGGGCGATGAGCAATTCCGCGTAAAATTTGAGGTCGGGCTCGGGAATTTTCGCGAGAAATTCGCCCAGCGCGGCGGGTGGCGGGCCGAGGTGTTTGGCGTTGTTGTAGTGCCATTGCTGGGTGGCCCAGGTTTGGCGGAAGAGCCCGGCGGCGACGTCGGTTTGGCCGCGTTCGACCAGCAGGACGACGGTGTCCGGGTATTTGCGCAGACTGTCGCCGTGCTGTTGCAGCAGCCGGTTCAGGTCGCTGGTGGCGCCGGCGCCGGCCAGGAAACGCAGCATGCGGCCGGAGAGAACCGAGCCAACGGAAAACGCGTCGGCGGTGGGTTGTTGCCGGTTGGCTTCGCGGCGCAAAACGGCCCGCCAACCGGCGACCAGGCGGTCGGCGAGCGCTTGCCAGGTTTCGCGGCGTTCGGCGTGGTCGAAGGCGAGGCAAATCTCGCCGATGATGTCGTCGTCGATGGCGAAATCGGCCTGTTGCATGGCTTCGGCGAGAAATTCGGCGATGGCGTAGGCGACGTCGGCCGAGAGCACTTGCTCGTCGTTGCACTTGGCCAGTTGCCAGGCAAAACTGCCGCGCCAGGCTAACGAAAGCGACTCATCCTGGACCCGGTCGAAGAAGAACTGCTGCTCCTCGTTCATGGGCCGGCCCGGTGGATAGCGACCCTGCTCCCACTCGTGCGTTAGCCAGTGCAGACGCAGCCCCATGCGCAAGGCGCGGGCTAACTCCGCGTGCTCGCCGCGCTTCTCCGCGGCCTGCAGTTTGCGGAAGAGCGGCTTCCGCTCAGGCAAGGGTAAATCGTGCAGGTACATGAACCCTAACCGAGCCATCAAATCGACTCGCTGACCCTGACAAAGCTCCCCAAGCCGCCCGAACACGCGCATCATCCGCTCCGACTCCGTCCCGCCTTTTTCCGCTTCAACCGCGCGATCCAACACGTCGGCGGCTTCGTCGATCCAGTAGCCGTGCAGCACCAAATTCCGGCCTAAAATCGGCGAATTCGCCACGCGCATGAAAAACGGCAAAACCTCCAGCGGCGGGTCGTCGTCCCAGGCTTCGCGCAGGATGGAATCGAACGTGCGGTAGAGGCTGTTGACCGGATTTTGGCCCGGTTTGGCCGCCTGCCATTGCCGCGTGAGCAGCGCGGCTTTTTCCACCGCGTCGGCCGCTTGAACGGGATCGGCGACGATCATCTCGTCGATCTGTCCTCGCAGCTTGGCTAGGGTGGAACCCAGGTTGAGCTCGGTTGGCGATTTCGCGCTCAAGATGCGCCCGGCCAGCCCGCGCGCAGCTTCCAGGTTTTCGCCCAAAAGTCTCGCCAGCCGCGATTTTTGCTCGTCGGTGATCTTTTTGCCCTTGATGCGGTCGCCGGCGATCGCGGCCAGCGCGGCGCGTTCGTCCCCGCGCATCCGCTCCAATCCGGCCTTGCGCGCGTTGATCCAGAAACCGAGCCAGTTTGCCGGATTTTCGCGCAAATACGCCCGCGCAAACGTGGACGCGAAGGTCTTGCGAGGTAACCCATCCAGATAAGCCACGACCTCGTTGCGCACCGCTTCGTCGGATCGCGCCAACCGGCTCAAAACCAGGCCGAAGAGCGTGCGGTCCAGGCCGTTGGGTAGCGGCATCGCACGAAATTCGTGCGCTTCGCCCAGGCACGGCGTGTTGTGCAGCAGGGCGATGGCGGCGGCCGCGCTGTCGTACGGCTCACTTGCCTTGGGTAGGCGAAAATAGCTGTAGCGCCCGGTCTGTTGCTCCAGCCCGCGCGTGGCGGTGACGGCCACGGCGTAGAGTTCCGGCTGCTTGGCGAGCCTGGACATCATGCTGAGAAAATCGCCGAACAAGTCGGTCGCCGAGCCCTGAGTGCGCTGCCAATACTGCTGCGAGGCGTAGAGCCCCAACAGCTCCTGGCGATGCTCCTTGGGGCCGGCGAAGCGGTCGGCGATTTTCGCGCAAACCTGGGTTGCCGCCTGCCATTTGCCCAGTTCCACCAGCGCCTCAAGGTAACGCGTAAGCTGTCCCTGCGCGTTGTAGTACTGCGCGGGATTTTCCAAAAGTCGCGCCAAAACCAGCGCGGAAATGTCGCCGGGCGCGCCGCGATCTTTCCACGCCAAAATCACGCGCTCGATCGCCGCCCCGGCTTCCGGCGATTCCACGAAGGCATCCGCCGCGGCCGCGAAATCTTCGTCCGCACCGGCGTAGAGCGCGGCATAACGCTCAAGGTGAGCCGCGAGTTTTTCCCAGCCCGCCTTCCTAACCTGCGCGATAACCGCCGAGCCCGAATTTCGCTCACCGCGGCGCCCGGCATCGCGCAACAGATACTCCGCCGGATGCAGGTCCACGCCCACATGTTCGCGCTGGGTTCGGCCGAGATCTGGCACGCTTTCCTCACCCGCCAACGCGCTGGCGAGCGCTTTCTCAGCAGCGGCGGTTAGGGCGCCGGGCTCGTCTTCGCCGGTCTGCGCGATCAGGCAACGATGCCGAAACACCGCCCGTTGCAGGTCGCCGATCTCCACGCTTTCCATCGCCGCGATCAGCGCCTCGCCCGCCTTTCGCGCCGCTTCGCGATACCCGGCCAACTCCTTGCCCCCGATCGTTCTGCCGTAGCCGTAGTTGCTGCCGCGAACCTGCACGTAGCCCTCGCCATCGAAATTTGCCGCCTGAGTGATCCCCGTGAGGACCGTCTCCGTCCAGCCTAACGAATCGCCGGATTTTTCCGCAATTTTCGCCAATTTGGGCAGCGCCGCGGCGACGGTTCGCGCCAACGGCGGCCGGTCGGCCATGTTGTAATCCGTGTTGCGCCAGTTTTCGGTCAGCACGGAGATGACGTTGAAGATCGAGTCCGGCGGCGCGGCCAAAAGCAGCTCCACCGCCGTTTTCTCATCACCCAGGTTTGCCAAAATGAGCTGCGATCGCGGCACCGCCAACCCGGGATCGAGCTTCAGCGCCGCGCGGTAATCGGCCTGCGCTTCAGCCCCAGCGCGCCGCTCGCGATTCGAACTGTCGAAGGCCAAAAGCTCGCGAATCGCGCCTAACCGAGCCAAACCCAGAGCATCCAGGCTCTCGCGCCGATTCGTGCCGAATCGCTCCAGGACGAACTGCTGCACCGCGCCGCGGTTCCCCTTCACCGCACGGTTCCAGTCCTCGATGTCGCCGTCGAACCTGCCTCCCGGGGTGAGAAATCCGCCGACACTGCGCCGCAGCAGGCTGTAGAGGACGGTGGCGGCTTCCTTCGTCTTTCCGGCGCCGGTTAGGCGATTGAGGCGCATTTCCGGCGTTAGCGCGGATCCGGCTGAGGATCCCGGGAAGGAGTTGCGCTGGTTGGTGGGCGGCGGCGCGGAGCCTAACCGAGCCACCATCTGCTTCTTCATCCCCAGTTTTTCAGCCTCGTCCAGCAGGTGGAGGTGCTGATCGCGGCCCTTGGCGACGGGAGCCAGCCTAACCAACGCCTCACGCGCGGCTTCGCGGTCGATATCGCCGGCGCCGGGCATTTGCGCGTTGAAA
>CBDCZR010000015.1:0-7930 GCA_965224535.1 Verrucomicrobiales bacterium | reverse complement strand
GCCGCGCGCGTTGAGCCAAAGCATTGTTTCGCCGAAAACGACGCACTTGGTCCAGTTGTTGCCGCGCAACTGGCGGCTGATGGGGCGGGTGTCAACCTGCGTGTCGCCGTTTTTGCGCCACACGTGCATTTCGCCGCCGCGTTCCTTGAGGCGGCGTAGCTCGGAGGTTAGTTGCAGGCGGTTTTTGCCGTCCCAGGGTGGCAGCGGCGCGGTTTCCACCAATGCGGTCTGGCCCGGGCTGACCTGGTTCCCGCTTTGCCACAGTTGCTGCCGTTCGCGCCAGGCCTGAATCGCAGCTGCGTCGTCGAAACGGCGTTTTTTGGTCAAATCCTCCACCAAGCCGGCCAGCGAAGTTTCCAGGTTCGCTTCGAACGTGGCCGCGCCCTCGTAGCGCTTCGCATCGTAGCTTTGGCGGGCCTTGGTCCAGGTATCGCGCAATTTTTTCAGCGAACCGGGAGCGTTTCCAGGCAATTCGGCCAACATCGGCAGGTCCAGGTTTTTCTTGCCGCCCTCCAGCCGGGTTTGCAGTGCCTCCACTGCGGCTTTCTCCGCCCGCAAGGCTTCGGCCGCATCCCTTGCGGCACTGTTTTCCGCGCGACTTAGCCCGCCAAGGTAACCCGTGACGAGCTTGCCGAGCGATTCGCGATACGGAGCGTCGATTTGCTGCTCCCGGTAGGCGGCGGACTTTTCCAGAAGCTGGGTCAACTCCGCGATTTGCGGCGCTTTTGGCTTTGGCGCGGCGATTTGGCGCCCCGTGGCTGGCGCGAGGACGAGGCGGAATCCGTGGCCGGTCGCTGCGTGCGTTGTACCCCGGCCCAAACGGCTGTCCACCCGGCTGTCCGCCTTCGAATCGAGCGCCCACCCGCGCAAAAAACCGCCCTCTCCATCGGCGGTCGTGTCCGAAACCCATTCCCAGACGTTGCCGCCCAAATCGTGGAGCCCCAGGTTGGAGGGTGGAAATTGGCCGGCCGGCGCCAGGCTAGTGTAGCCGTCATCGTGCCCGTTTGCGTCCTTGAAATTGCCGGAACCGAACCCGCCCTGGCCCCAAACCGGTGCCGGGGTGAGTTTGTTCGACTTGGCTGGCGGCGGGAGTTTCGGATCCTCCAAATGACCGATTCCGGCGGCTTCGGACCATTCGTGATCGGTCGGCAACCGGTATTCCCACTCCGGCGGAAGCAACCCCAGCCGGTGTTCGCGTTCGGTGAGCCATTTGGCGAAGGCCGTGGCATGCCGGAGGTTATCGCCCACCGGGTAAGCGGGAGATTCGTCGAACGCCTGCCGGCCGGCCAGTTTGGCGTATTCCAAATAGTCGCGATTTCGCGTTTCATAGACGGCAAAAAGGATCATTTGCCTGGCGCTGGGGCCTCCGAGAACCGGCACGGGAACGAATTTCATCCCGGTTGAGTTAACCGCCGGGTTGTCCTTGGAGGCAGCCAAGATGATCTCCGTGGTGAGGGGATGACCCGGCGTGCCGGATTCGCTCTTTGGCCGGAAAAGCGTGACTTTGTGATAACGCCACACCGTCTCCGGATGCGCTGCGAACCGGAACCCGGTTTTTTCGTCCCGAAGCCGCGGAGCCGGGACAAAATCCGACTCTACGGCGGAATGCTCCCAAATCGTCTCACCGTCCGCCGCGAATGTGATTTGGAAGGCCGCCGATTCCGGCGCTGGCGTAACGCGTATCGTGAGTTTCCGCCGCTGCCCGCTTTCGAAGAGGCGATCCCGGTGGAAGGCATCGGCAATGGGGAATTCGGTGACCCTTCCACCATGTTTCGCCAGGCCAAACTGTACCATTTCATCGACCAAGGGAATGGCAATCGTTCCATCGACGGCTCTTCCTTCCAGTTCCAGATCCAAATCCAGGCGGTAGGGTGGCTTCGTATGAAAAGGAACCTGAATTTCGCCATGTGGACGTTGCAAGCGAATCGAGCCATCGCTCCGTTTGGCGCGGGAAACCACACCTCCGGCGAGGTCGATTCCCCCATCCCACTCGATTTGGGTGAAGCGGGAATCGGGCTGCGGCGCCGGGACTGGCTCGGACGGTTCGCCGCTGGCCGGGGCGAGGACGACGCGGAAGCCAAAGTCATCTGCTTTGGCACTGGACGGAAACGCCCACCGGTTCGCTGCCTTGAGCGCAGGCACACCGGAAGAAGCATGTTTCCAGCCCGCTCCCCGGGCTACACGTTTGGAGTCCGGCCATTGATCCAGGCACCATTCCACCAGATTGCCTTCCACATCGTACAAGCCGTGTTCCGTGGGACGAAAGGAGCCGACTTCTGCTACTTCTTCGATGCCGTCAGGCGGCAGGGCTCGCTGTCCGCGCGGCGAATCAGAGGAGGCAAAATTGCCCACCGGCTCTTCCGGCCATCCCTTCGATCCCCAGAGAAAGATTTCGGTTCGACCCTTGGCCATTTTCTTTGTCTCCAGACTGGCATTTGGATCCTCCCATTCACCCAGGCCGACGATGTTCGACCACTCGTGATCCGACAACAGCCGGTATTCGAGCAAATCTGAAATACGCCCTGTTCCGCGTTCCCGATTCGTCAGCCAAACGCAGAATTCGTCAGCGTCAGAGGGAGAAACGTGGTTGGCCGCGACTTCCGGATTCTCCTGCTTCAATGCTACCCATGGGCGCTGTGTAACCCTGGCGAATCTTCCATAGTCAGACTGACGCGTTTCCCAAATCGACACCAAAATGCGTTGTCCGTCGCTGGGACCGCCTTGGATCACCACCGGCACCAAGCGCTGGCCGATGCCGTTTTCGTAGGGGCGCTCTTTGGTGGCTTCGGCAGGGTTTTTGGTGGTGGGCAGCTTGCGGCCGCCGTCGGAGGCGTCGCGGTAAGTTTTGATAGCCGGTTTTGCGGCGGGAGTCTCCGCGGGCGACAGGAGTGTCGCCTCTCCTTGAGGATCGGTCGGATTGGCCCGATCAGACTGATCCGGCGAATCGGACTGATTGGCCAAACTTGGACGATTGGGCTCCGGTTCCCTCTCCGAATTCAGCATGAACACCAAACCGCCCACCAAAAGCAGCGGCACGCCGATCAACGCCGCCCACAACGCGGGATTCGCCCCCTTTTTCGCCGGTTTCGCGCCTGCGGGAGCCGCTTTTTGCGCTGGAACGCGGCCCGCCTGGGCTTGCGGGCTCGATCCGCCCGAACCGGGCTGATTCGCTCCCACCGCGGCCATTTTCAGCTTGGGCCGTTTCTTGATCACCACACCGGTTGGCTGCGCTTTTTCGCTGACCACGGGCATTGGCCGGCTGACGATCGCGTCCAGCTCGGCGCGAAATTCCGCCGCGTTTTGGTAACGCTCGTCCGGATTCGGCTGAAGCGCGCGGGCGATGACCAGGTTGTAGCGCGGATCCAGGTTCGGCACGCTTTGGGTCACGGCCTGGAACATGCCTTTGGGCTCGGTGCCGGTGAGAAATTTGTAGAGCATGACGCCGACCGCGTAAAGATCGGCGCGGTGATCCGGCGTTTGGGTCACGTCCTGGGCTTCCGGCGCAATGTAATCCGGCGTGCCCATGGCCATGTCCGTCATCGTCAGGCCGGGATTGCTGGGATTGGTGGATTTGGCCAGGCCGAAGTCGGCCACCTTCACCTGGCCCTGCATGTTGAGCATGATGTTGGCCGGCTTGATATCGCGATGCACGATGCCGTTTTCGTGCGCGTAGCTGAGGGCATCCAGCACCACGGAGACGATGTTGTGAGCGTATTCCGGCGCGATTTTGCCACCCTCGTTTTGCTGGTATTGGTGCAGATCCATGCCCTCGATGTATTCCATGACGAAGTAGAGCAACTGGCCATAACCCGGGACCTCAGCCTCGCCGAAATCGTAGACCTGGATGATGGCCGGGTGGCTGAGTTTGGCCATGGATTTGGCCTCTTGCTGGAAGCGCTCGGCAAACTGGAGCTGATCGTCCGCGCCGCCGCTGGCTTCGAGCGGGACGGGCAGCACTTTGATGGCGACATGGCGGTCGAGCTTGGGCTGCGCGGCTTTGTAGACGGCGGCCATGCCACCCTCGCCGAGCTGTTCGGAAACGTCGTAGTTGGTGAGGACGGCGTCGAGTTCTTCGGGTGACGGAGCGTTCCAACCGGTTGGTGAAGACGGAGTTGGGTTCATGGCAGGGAATCGTTGCAACGGGAGGCCATCTTGTGCCTCGCAACGGTTCCTTTGCGGAAAATGCCGGTTGGTTGGGAAGAATGTTTGGGAAAACGTCAGAGGGCGAAAATCACGCCATCAACTCACGAAGCGCCGCCACATTCCTGGTTTCGTCGAAAAATGCTTCGACCTCGCATTCGAAGCCTCCGATTACCGTGCTTCTCAACTGCCCGGAAGTCGATTTCATCGCCAAAGCGTAGGCGCCGTCCTTCAAGACGTATTGTTCCACCACGCCGGCTTCGGCATCGACGATCCAATATTCGCCCACGCCATTGGCAGCGAAGTCCTCGAACTTCACTCCCCGGTCGCGATCCTTGGTCGAATTGGAAAGCACCTCCACAGCTAGATCCGGTACGGGAAATTTGAGGGTTTCGTCGGTGAGAGTCGCGGATTTTTCCGGGCCGAAAAACACGATGTCAGGTTCGTAGTCGTTGCGGGGAAAGACGCAGAGGCACTTCTCCACTTCCAAGGTGCCACGTTGGTGAATGCAAACATAGTTGCCAAGCAGGTTGGCAATCCACTTGGTGACATCCAAATGCCGTTTGCGCGCCGGAGAGTGCAGGACCACTTCACCGTCGATGAACTCGATTTTCTGCTCCGGAGACATTTCCTCGTAAAACTTGGCCCGCCGCTGGCGTTCTTCAGCCAATTCGCGTTGGAGCAAGGCCACCGCTTCCGGCAGTTGAGGAGAGCGGCGAATCGGAGCGATGAGGGTTTCAAGCGTTGCCATGACTTCCCAGTCTACGAAATTTGAACGTGGACACAACTGCCAGCATTTGAAAATTCCCTCTTCAGTGTAAGGGAAAGTCAACTTGTGCCTCGCAACGGTTCCGGTTCCTTTGCGAAAAATGCCAGTTGGTTGGGAAGAATGTTGGGGAAACGTCAGAGGGCCTTTTTCTCACCAGCCGGCGGATTTTCGGCCAGCCACCTCTTTAGTTCGTCCAGCGATTCCAGATCGAACAGCGCCAACCCCAATTCCTTCAACCGGCTCGAGAAAATCATATTTAAACTTGAATTTTAGTGACGAACTCAACGTTGCTCATTGACAAAGAGTGCCTTTCTGTGATTTTAGGCAAATGAAATTCACCGTCGATATGGAAGCCGAAACCTTGGAAAAATTGATGGCCCTGACTGGGATCAACAAAAAAGGTCCCGCCGTCGTCAAAGCAGCCTGCGAGTATTTGAAGCGAGAAATGGCGCGTGAGTTCGGCCGCAAAGTCATGGATGGTGAGTTTGAAGACTATCCGCTGACCAACGAGCAAATCGAGCAAGTGGACCGGTAACCCGCGCGCATCATGGTCATTGTTGACACCAGTGCCTGGATCGCGTTTTTCCGTCGGGACGGTGCTGCTTTCACCAAGCTCGCCGTCAAAGCCCTGCTTGACGAATACGAAGCCACGCTGTGTGGACCCGTGGAAATGGAGTTTCTCGGCGGAGCCTTCCCCCACGAACGACCGAAAATCCAATCCTGGTTCGACATCATTCCCTACGCGTCTAACGACCAAAAAATCTGGCGCAACGCGGCCTCGACCTACGCATCGTTACGGGCAGCTGGCCTAACCGTACCCTGGAACGACATCCTCATCGCCACCATTGCGATGGAACGCGACTGCCGGGTCTATTCGGTGGACAAGCACTTCGATGCTATGGCGAAGCATGTGCCGCTTATGTTGTACGAGCCGGGTTACAACGGTGGATTTGCACCAGAGGAAGGTTGACCTGGCCTCCCTGCAACACCACCTTCAATAGCACGCCAATGAAGTCATTCTCACAGTTTACTCCCAAGGAAAGCCTGGAATTGGTGGGCGTGAAGGAAGTGTTGCCATGGCGCTGGACCGGGGAGGCCGTGGAAGTTCCCGAAACGCTCTCCACGATGATCGCCATGGCGGAAGTCCACTTTGATCTCAAAGGCTCGGAGGCCAACCGCGAGGTGCTGATCGACTTGATCTTGCTGACTGCGGTGGATCCCTTCGATACGCTGCGTTTTTGGAAGGAAGCCACTTTGGAATCGTCCATCGGCTCCGGTTCGGTGGACTATTTGTTGGCCCATCGCGCCGCTTTTTTCGAATCTCCGCTGCTGTGTGTGGTGGAAGCCAAGCGAGACGATTTTGATTCGGGCAGGGCTCAATGCCTGGCGGAATTTGCCGCCTGCCACCAAGTCAATTCCGACGCCGGTTGCCCGATTTCCCCCCTGCACGGCATCGTCACCAACGGCAGTGGCTGGATGTTTTTGCGCTGGTTTCCTGAAGAAAAGCGTTGTGAGGAGACTCCGCTCTATGCTCAGACGAATCTGGATGAAGTGCTGGGCATCTTGCGCGATATATTCGCCGAATGCGAGCGGCTGGACGCAGCGATTTCGTAGGGGTTGTACCCACTGCTGAATACGCTCGTCGAACGATTTCCCCGCTCCATTTGGCCACCGGCCCTTGACGTTTTGGACTTGGCAGCCTGAAGGTGAGCGCATGACGGACGAACCTGAGAATGCCTCATCAAACACTATCACCTCAAAGGAATCGACATGGCCGCAACCGTTGAAGACTACCTGAAAAGTTGGAAAGAAGAAGACACTTTCGAAACGATCAACGAAAACCCGGAACTGCTGGCAAATTCCCGGGTTTCAGCCAGCGTTGCCGGTTTTTTGGCGAAAAATCCGGAGATTCTGGCCAATAACCCGGAGATTCTGGCGAACAACCCGGAAATTCTGGCCAACAATCAGGAGCTAATGCTTTCAGCTCTGGGAACGATGGACCGCGGCCAGGTCGATCAATTTGTTCGTCGGTTGCAGGAGTTGATCGGTTCGGACGACAACGAGGCGGGAACGGAATAGGTCTTGGACTAGCGCATATCATCTGCGGCGGGTTTGCTCGTTTTCTCCCAACCAATCGCCAAAAACCGCAAAGGAAGCGGTGCATGTTGATTATTGCCTCCATCCTGTGCTATGGCGCTTGCATCATGGCCGACGATTCCAATCCCAAGAACCCGGAGGACTTCCCCACCACCAGTTGGCGCTTCATCTCCCAGGCCAGAGACGCGGACGCGGCCCGGGCGGAGGAAGCCCTGGCTCACCTTTGCCAAATCTACTGGTTCCCGCTCTACGCCTTCGCCCGGCGCGAGTTCGATCGGCCCGACGATGCTGCGGACAAAATGGTTGGCGGGGCGAGCAGGGAAACCCGGTTATTTAGTTCTTGGGCTACCGACGCCTGAGGGAACTTGCTTTGAAATACGCTGTCGATCATTCTTCGGCTTTGGTTGCTTCGTTGCTCCCCTGAGAACCTAGTCCAACTAGCAATATTAACATTATGGACACAAATCCCATCAAGAAAAGAAAGTTAAAGGGCTGGCCAACCTTACCAATCAACCCCCCTTTGGTTTCGCCACCTAGACTCCATACACCTGCAACCAGTAGCCAAAATAGCCAAAATTCAACCATTATAAAAACTGCAGCCAGGCAAACGTTTACTGAAACAATACGATGGGCTTGAACGCCAGTCTTGGTTATCCCAAAAAGCACAGACAATCCTGTGCGAATGTTAAAAAATTCTTCGCTTTTGAAGTTATCGGACTTTTCAAATTCTCCTATGCTACGTGAGAAAAGCAAATTGAACAACCACGTTGTACCGCAAACGAATGCGATACACTTAAATAGCTCGATATAGATCTCCGTAGGAAACAACTCCTCACTTCTCCACGATAGGACACAAATCTCACTCAAAAAGAAAATTAGCCAAATGTTAAGAAATGCAAGGCCGCACATCAGGGAGAAACGCAG
>CBDCZR010000014.1:0-55858 GCA_965224535.1 Verrucomicrobiales bacterium | reverse complement strand
CGACCGCGAGAAGACCGTGCCGATTTTTGGCGACAAGCACAAGGTGAAGGCGCGGGTGGAGGAAATGGACTCCTTCAGCGGCCACGCCGACCGGCAGCGAGTTGCTGGACTACTACGACGCCATTTCACGGGCCGCTGGAGAAAACCTGGCTGGTCCACGGCGAGCCGGAGCAATCCGCGGCGCTGAAAACGGCGCTGAGCGAACGAAAGCGGGGCAAAGTTGAGGTTGCGAAGTGGCGCCAAACAGTGGAGTTCTAGCGCCGCCCGCGAGCCCGCACCTCCCGAATGAAGAGCCTCATCCTAACCAACGAATTTCCACCCAAACGTTTACGGCGGCGCAGGCGTGCACGTCGACTACCTAACCCGGGAGCTGAGAAAGTTGTGCGAAGTCGAGGTTCGCTGCTTTTGGCCGGCAAGATGACGAAGCGGAGAATTTGCGCGTGATCGGGGAAATGGCGGACGTTTCGGATTTTACGGCGCCCAAGCCGTTGCGCCAGGTTTTCGGCGCGTTGCAGCGCTGCTTGAATTTCAACACGCGCGACATCGACGCCGACGTGGTGCACCTGCACACCTGGTTACTCGCATTTTGGCGGAATTTTGGCCAAGCTGAACTACGGCATCCCCATGGTGCTGACGGTGCACTCCCTGGAGCCGTTGCGGCCCTGGAAACGCGAACAACTCGGCGGAGGCTACGATTTCACGCTCTGGCTGGAAAAAACCGCGATTGAAATGGCCGACGCCGTCGATCGCAGTCTCCGACGACACCAAAGAGGACGTTTTGCGCCCTTTTGACGTGGATCCAAACCGAGTCCACATCATCCCCAACGGCATCGATCCGGTGGAATTCAGCCCCCGGCCAAATCCCGGTCGGTTGGCGGAATTGGGGATCGATCCGGACATGCCCTACATCCTCTTCGTGGGCCGAATTACGCGGCAAAAGGGCATCATTCACCTGGTCCAACGCCATCAAGCATCTCCGGCGCGGATTTCAGGTGGTTCTCTTTGCCGGAGCGCCGGACACACCGGAAATTGCCGCAGAAATGAAGGCCGCAGTGGAGGCCGCGCGACGCAGCTACGAGCACATCGTTTGGATCGAGGAAATGGTCGATACAGAGACGAAAATCGCGGCTTACACCCATGCCTGGCTGTTCTGTTGCCCATCAATTTACGAGCCGTTCGGGATCATCAACCTGGAAGCCATGGCCTGCGACACTCCGGTCGTGGCGTCGGAAGTCGGCGGGATGAAGGAAGTGGTCGTTCACGGAGAAACCGGGCTGCTGGTTCCGGTGAAGCGGGGCAACGAATCCAGCCCGTTTGAGCCCACCAACCCCGAGCAGTTTTCCTACGACCTGGCCACAGCCATCAACGACCTGATGGGCGACCATCACCGGCGCATGGGCATGAGCCGCGCCGGCCGCCAACGCGCGGTGGAGCACTACAGTTGGGCGACGATCGCCGAACGCGTGGCGGATCTCTACCGGCGGTTGGTGGAAGGCAAAGAAAGCGAGAACCAACCCTGACCCGCGGCGCCGATCGATCGGTTGATCCCCAGTGCTCGATCGAGTAAGCTCAATCTATGGGTTCACCCGCTCAAGCCACCCAAACCTACATCCGGACCGACGAATTCGGGACCCGACGCGTTGGGAAAACCCGCGTTTCGCTGGACTCCGTGGTGGCCGCTTTTCAGCGCGGAGACTCGCCAGAGTCCATTCAGCAGCAGTATTCCAGCCTGACGCTTGAGGAAGTCTACGGCGCCATCACCCACTACCTGGCGAATCAGACGGACGTGGATGCCTACCTGGAAAATCAACGACAGGTTTGGGAGCGGGAGCGCGCCAAAGCCGACGCGAATCCCAGCCCGGCCGTTGAGCGGCTGCGGAAATTGAAAGCGGAGCGTCAGCAGGCGGCCGAGACTTCATGAAACCCAGATTTCTCGCCGATCACGACCTCAACGAAGCCATCGTGACCGGAGTTCGCCGCGCGGAACCGGCGATCGAATTTCTTCGCGTGCGGGATTTCGGGTTGGAGGAAACCGCTGATGCGGATATTCTCGATTTTGCGGCTGAGCAGGGGTTGATCGTCGTGTCGCACGACGTGAATACGATGACGGCGGCGGCTTACGCACGGATGGCCAACGGCGATTCGATTCCCGGCCTGTTTCTGGTTCGCCAAACCTCACCAGTCACGCTGGCCATCGACGATCTGGTCATGATCTGGATGGCCAGCGAGCACGAAGAATGGCTCGATCAGGTGAGATTTCTCCCGATTTGAACTCGCCGACGCCGCCGGACTTTTTGGCCTCAAAATTGACCGGCCTGGCGTCCCACGATCCACCGCAACAGTCACGCCAGCTCGAATTCCGCTTTGCCGGCCAGTTCGGCGGCTTGCTGAATCCAGCGCTCGCTGTAAATGCGCTCGGCAGCTAAATCCAGGCGGTCGGCGAATCCGTTGACGTTGGCTTCGGACCAATCGGCGAGCTGCCGGAAGCGGTAAACGCCGCTGTCGTTGAGCCACTGAGCCATCATCTCGCCGATGCCGTCAATTTGGCTCAAATCATCCGGATTTTCCGGCCGCGAACCGTAAACGATGCCCAAAACTCCGTCGGCGCGAACCGGCTCGCCCCGGTATTCCCGGTCGATCCGGGATTCGTATTCTTCCAGGCTGGGGTCCGAGTTGTCCCACACCTGGCTGGCCCGATAGGTTCCGTCGTGCAGCTCGCTGGCCTGGGGAAGCCAGCGTTCGCGCTCGATCCGCTCCTTGGGCACGTCCAGCCGATTCGCAACCTCGCTGACGTTGCCGTCCGACCAACTTGCCACCTGCCGGAAGCGGTAAATGCCCATCTGGTTGAGCCGGTGCTCCAATTCCGGCGAAATTTCGTCAATCCGCGTCAAATCGTCGGAAACCTCGGGTTTTTCGTGAAAAATGACGCCCAGCGCGGGATCCGCCGCGACGTGTTGATCGCGCGAAAAGGAGGCGGCGATTACCGCGGCGTGATCGACCTCCGCTGGAGCCCGAAATCCGTCATCAACGCCCAAAACGCCGATTTCCTCGTCCACGCGCCGGGAGCCGTTGAGCCCGATGAGGTGGCGGGCTTGCGAAACCCAGCTTTCCCGCTCAATTTGGCCGCCCAGTTGCAGGCGCTGAGAAAATTCCGCCACGTTGTCGTCGCTCCAATTCGCGATTTGTTTGAACCGGTGCACACCCAGGTCGTTGAGGTCGCCTTCCAGCTCCAATTCCAGGTGATCGATCCGGGTCAGGTCATCGGACAGCACAGGAGGCGTCTGGTAGAGAATGCCAAGTTTCGGGTCTGCGTGGACATCCTCGCCGAAAAAGTCGCGCTGCATGATTTCCGACAATTCGCCATCCGCATCTTCCTCTTTGCGGCCGTCGGATTGAGCGCCGAACAGGGTCGCGCCCAAGCCGATCGCCGCCGCACTACCGGCTCCGGCGGTTACGTCGCGCATGAAGCGGCTTTCGTCCTCCGTTTCGGACTCGTCCGGCTCATTTTCAGCGCCGATCAGCCGGTTTTCATCCTCCTCAGCCTCATCCGTTTGCGTATCAAAGTTATAGTCCTTCAGGATGCCGGAATCGGCCTCTTCTTCCGGGGAATAGCGCTCCCGGTATTCAGAGACATGCCGCCGCCAGGGTCTTACCCAAATTTGATAGGCCATGCCCAAACCCAGCAGGTAAAGGCCGAACAAATAGGCGGCGTTCCAGAGCAGACAGCTTGGATTGGAACAGTGGAAAAAATTGAAGAGAATGTCGCGTAACATGGCAAATCAAATCAGGTGGGGAGGAGGGGGGAACGCAACGCTCTCAATCTACATCATCTGGGACATCAAGTTCGGAATCAAAGTCAGAAAGTAAGTCGGCATCGGGATCATCGCCAAACTGGCCGTGTTCCACCCGGCGGAGGACTCTGCGGCCGTGGTCTTTCCAGAAAATCCAGCCCATGAACAGGCCGAGCAGAAAAACCGCCAGCCCGGCCAGAGCCGAACTCAGCAGGTTGACGATGGTGTCGTAGGTTTGGGCGGAAAATTCGTGCATTTGGTAAAATTGGAGGTCTATCTGGCCCGGCCAACGCGGATATCCACGCGCCGGTCGCGCTTCCAGGCGGATTCACCGGCTTTGGCGGAAGCAGCGCCGGTTTCGCCCTTTGCATCAACGCGGACGATGCTGTTGCGCACGCCATAGCTGGTCAGCAGGCGGCTCACGCGGTCTGCGCGCTTTTTGCTGAGCCACTGGTTGTAATCCGACCGGCCGCGGGCGTCTGCGTGGCCCACCAGGTAGACGGTCAGGTTGTTGTCGCGCCGCGCGGCGATTTCCTTGGCGATCTGCTGGATTTTCTGCTTCTCGGCGTTGGAGTAGTAGGACGAATTTTTCGGGAAATAGACGCTCACGCCTTGCATGAGGTCTTCCAGGACGAAGGCGGGTTTCTCCGGCTTGTTGCCAGGCTTGTCGGGAGAATCGGGGCTGTCAGGAGGGGTGGTGCGGCCCACTTTGAGCCCGTTGTTGAGCCGGAAATTCGTCCCGACGATGCGTCCCAGCGAGGAGGAAAAATGCGAGCGATCCTGCTCGCTTTTGAGGGTGGCGTTCACCTCCGCAGCGCCGTCTTTCAGGTCCAGATTCGCGGGTCCGGCGGCTGCGGCCATCAGTTGGACCATGTAGTTGCCGGCGTTAGCGGTCCAATTTTCCGGCTTTACCCCGGCCACCACGTTGACGCCGGCGGTGCTGACCTGACCCTTGAATTTCGCCAGCGTGGCGTCCAATTGACGTTTGGCGTTGGCGTCGGCCACCTCGCCAATCACGACGATTTTTCCCGAATCACCCTGAAATCGCAGCCACGGGGCTTTGTTCGGCGCAGGCTTGCGCATTTCGAACTTGGGCAGCTTCATCTGCGAGCCGAAAATGCCGGAAAGCAGCCCGCCCACCCGTTTTTGGGCCGCTTCGTCCGCCTGGCCGCCAATCCGCGAATTGTTGTCCTCGTCCAGCGTAAATGTGGCGTCCGGCACGTCTTTGCGCAGCTTGGGCCACCATTCGCCGAATTTGACGAGCCAATCCGGCGTTTCCACGTTTTCGTCGACGGAGATGCGGTTGGTGACCTTGGCGTCGGTCTTTTTCACCGCCGTTTCGATGTTCGTGCGATGTTGCGCGGTTGGAACCATGCCCGTCAGCACCACTTCGTCGCGATTTCGCTGCAAACTCAAGCGCGGGCGCGAAAGGGTGGGCATTTTGAACTTGCTGAAGTCGATATCCAGCCGTTTGCCCCAAATGTCCGCCAGCAGGTTGGCCGCCTCTTTGTCGCTGGTTTTGCCGGCCAATTTTCCGTCGGTGAATTTGGGATCCTCGTCGCCTTTTGCCGAAAATCCGCCCTCAGGCACTGCCACGCGGAATTTCGGCCACCACTGCGGAAATTGCGCCAGCCATTTGGGCCGCGTCGCTCCCGGCGCCACCTCGATCTGGTTCTTCACCGAGGGATCGGTCTTTTTGACGGCGTCATCGATCATTTTCCAGTCGGCGTCGGTTCCCACGCGCCCGGTCAACACCGTGTCCGCGCCTCGCCGGCCCAGCACGATTTGCGCCGGCTCGGGAACCACCACCCGCAACCGCTTGTCCACCTTGAAACCTGCGCCGACAGCCTTCTCAAAGGCCAATTCCAGCCGATTTTGCTCGCCCTTGTCCGCCACGTAGGCTTCCACCAGCGCCGTTCCGTTTTGCAGCACCACCGTTCCGCGTTTGCGCGCCTGAATCAGGTCGCGGCTGTAGTTGCTCACGTTTTGCACCCAAGGCGCGGTTTTGGACGCCGCATCCACCTTCAAGCCGCTGGAGTTCACCTTGCCCAGCCGCGCCAACGCGTCCGTAACGATTTTTTTCTCCCGCGCGTTGGCGAGCATGCCGGAAACCTGGATTCCGTCATCCTTGGCGACGATGCTCAACCACGGCGTCTTGTCCTGGTTGGGCTTGATGCTGAAATTGCGCGTTTTCAGGTCGTTGCCAAACGCCGCGATCAACACTTTTTCCGCCTCCTTGTCCTGGCCGCTGGCAGCCGCCTTGCCGTCGATATTCAGCGTGCCGTTGTCGAACGCAAACGTGGCGTCGGGCACTTTTCGGCGAAAATTCGGCCACCAATCGCCAAAATTCGCCAGCCAGCCGGGAGTCGTCACGTAGGGGTCGATTTTGAAGTTGGGGCGAATTTCCGTACCCTGAGGCTCTTGGGCCCGAATCGCCGCCACGATCTTGTCGCCAACCTGCTTGCTTTCCACCTCGCCGGTGATCGCGACCGCTTTTCCTTCCCGCTTCAACGCCAACGACGGCGCGCGCTGCTTGGGAAGCTTTACGTTGCTCCGATTGAGCTTGAAACCATCGCCAAACGCTCCCTGAAACCAGCCGGCAAGTTGGCGGTCGGCCGCCGGGGAGGCGGGGCTGCCTTCCAGCGCAAAATCCGCGCCGTTTGTCTGAAACGTCGCGTTGGGCACCCGCGAGCGCAATTGACCCCACCACGTGGCGAAATTCCCGACCCAATCGGCGTTTTTCACCGACGGGTTCACTTTCAGCCCTTCGCCCCGGACGTTGACGCCGCGTTCGGAAGCCCGCACCGCCGCCAGAATCTGGTCGCGCTGCTGAACCGTCGCCACTTCGCCGCTCAGCACGATGCCGTTTGGATTGCGCTGCAAGACCAGGGTGGGCTCCTTCATCATCGGCAGCGTCACCCGGGGCATGAATTTCACCGATCTGCCGAACGTCGAGCTAACCAGCCCGGCCACCTGAGTGTTTGCCGCCGGCGACTTGGCCTCTCCCTGCAAGCGAAATTCGTTGTTTTGGTAGTCGAACGCCGCGTCGGGCATGTTCGTCTTCAACTGCGGCCACCACGTCGCGAAATTCTTGATCCAGGCGGGACTGGCGTAGCCTTGCCGGACCTCGATGCCGTTCTGAATTTTGCCGCGAGACCGAGGTTCGGTCGCATCCACCGCCTTGATGATCGCGGCTCTGTCCGCGGCGTTGGCGACCGTGCCCGTGAGCTGAATTTCACCGTCGGGACCGCGGCGCAGGGCCAGGGTGGGCGTCCTGAGCGCGGGCCACTCCAGCTCGTCCATGCGCACGGTCGGCAAACCGCCAACCGCCGCCAATTGACGCTTGAATTCGGCGCCGCCGCCCGGTTTTTTCATCTTGCCGGACAGGGTGATCTGATTGTTGTGGATCGCCAGCTTCGCGTCGTCGGCTTCCGCATAAAAACGGGCGAACAAGGCCGGAAATTTGGGCCACCAGACCGGCGCTTGCACTCCGGACACCGGATCGACCTTCCCAGCCATCCGCGCTCCGGAATCTTGAACCGCCGAACGCACTTGCGCCACCTGCGCCGGCGAGCCAACCGTGCCGTTGGTCGTCACTTGCCCGCCCTTGGCGACGAATTCCAGCTTGAACGGCCTCACCTCGCGCACCACCAACCCGTTGTCGAGAATCGCCAGCCCTTTCCACGCCGGTTTTTGGAACCAGGAACGCGCTTGCTTCTGTTTTCCGGCGGAGAGCACCTCGCCGTCCAAATCCAGCCCGTCAGCGTCAATTTTCACGCTGGCGTTGCCGGGAACATCGCCAAAATAGCCGTTGAGCGCCTCCCAAGCACCATCCACCCAAGCGGCGTCCCTCACCTCCGGCGCAAGGCTCACTTTTGCGTCCCGGTCCCATTCCAGCAAATTGGAAACCAAGCCCCGCCCCGCCGAATTCGCCGGCAAAGCCGCGGAAATTTGCCAAGCCCCGTTTTTGCGCGAAACCAGCAACGTGGCGTCTTGCGGACCGGAAACGCGCGTTTCGTCGAAAATTCGCGAAGCCGGCAACATTTTCAGCGCCCGATTCATGACCACATCCTTGTCCGCCTGGCTTTCAAACGCGCCTTGAAGCCGCAAACCCGATCTTCCCGCTTCAATGCGCCCACCGCCGGTTTTGGCCAGAAATTCCTTGGCAAAATCCGCCATCCCGCCCAGCCACGGCTGCGACTCCGCCTTCCCATCCACCTTCAGCTCCATGCTGTGCACCCGGGAGCCTTTGGCCAGCGATTCCACCGCATCCACCAATTGCTTGCGCAAGCTGGCGCTCGGCACGACGCCAGAAATATCGATAACCCCGCCCGCCATCGACGCGATGAAAGCGCTGGCGCGATCATGCACCACCTCGATCTCGTTTCGCACCCGAGTTCGCCCCGTCGGGATGACCTCGCGCACCAAATCCTCGGCTCGACGCTTGGCATCGTGGGTATCCACCTTACCCCGCAGCACCGCGTCTCGGTACTTGGCCTCCACCTCCACTTGCGCCAGCTCATCGTTGTTGAGCCGAGCCTCGGAATGGGCGTGAATTTGGGATTCAGTATTCAGGTAAGCGCACTGCCGCAGCCCCAGGGCGTGTACGATCACCAAGGCAAGCGCCAGAAAGAAGATCAGCGATTTCATGGCAAGGTGTAGGAGGAGGTTTAAAGGCCCTTAACCGCACTTTGGGTCAGGAACTCGCAAATTAGAACCCCATTTTCCAGGAATTTCAAGAGAATGAGAACACCCACGTGCCGAAAGACGGGCGCTCATTACGCGCTTACCAATCCCATATTTCCGGATTTTTTCAACGAGCGGGGTAAACTTGGTCCCCTTCGCGGGCAAAAGCCGGAGCCTCCCGTCCGTTGAAGTTTCGGCGAGATCGGGTAATTTCGGACATGACGTGGCAACTTGGAGCGAATAACCGAAGTGCCCGGAAGACCGCTGAAATTTAGCTGAAAATGGGAGAATGGGCTTTCTTCTTGATACCTGCACGGTTTTTGAGCTTGTTCTTCCTGTTCCCAACCAGCCTGCGTCTCAGTTGGCCCGAATCGAGAAATTCGTCGCCGATCGCGCCATTTTGAGAATCTTCCGGCTGCTGGCCGAAGAACGTTTGGGACTCGAATTGGCCGCTTGACGATTGGAGTCATCCACGCTAACAAGGCGACGTTATGGCACGCCCTGTTACCCTATTCACTGGCCAGTGGGCCGATCTCGATTGCGCGACGATCGTGCAAAAAGCCAAGCAATTTGGCTACGATGGAGTCGAGTTAGCTTGCTGGGGAGACCACTTTGAAGTCGATAAGGCCGATCAGGCTTACTGCGACGCCAAACGTCAGTTGCTGGCCGCAAATGGCATGCAATGTCACGCCATTTCCAGCCACTTGGTCGGTCAGGCCGTTTGCGACAACATCGACGAGCGCCACAAGCAAATCCTGCCCGGCTACATTTACGGCGACGGCGATCCGGAAGGCGTGCGTCAACGTGCTGCCGAGGAGTTGAAGAAAACGGCGCAGGCTGCCAAACGCCTGGGCGTCAGCGTGGTCAACGGTTTCACCGGAAGCTCCATCTGGCACCTGGTCTACAGCTTCCCGCCCAATTTGCCGGGCCAAATCGACAAGGGTTACGAAGATTTCGCCAACCGGTTTGGGCCGATTATGGACGAATTTCAGGCCAACGGCGTCAAATTCGGCCTGGAGGTGCATCCCACGGAAATCGCCTTTGACATCGCCTCCGCCGAGCGCGCGTTGTCGGCCATCGGCAACCATTCCGCCTTCGGTTTCAACTACGATCCCAGCCATTTTGGCTACCAGGGCGTGGATTACGTGGAATTCATCTACCGCTTTGCCGAGCGCATCAACCACGTGCACATGAAGGACGTGGGCTGGAGCGATACTCCTTGCGACGCGGGCGTTTTCGGCGGTCACGTGGATTTTCACAACCACAAGCGCTTCTGGGACTTTAAATCGATGGGACGCGGCGATATCGACTTCGAGCGCATCATCCGCGCCCTCAACGACATCGGCTACCAGGGCCCGCTTTCCGTGGAATGGGAGGACGGCGGGATGGATCGCGAGCACGGCGCCACGGAATCCGCCGCTTTTGTGCGCAGCATCGATTTTCCGGCCTCAAACATCGTTTTTGACGAGCAGTTCGACAAAGACAAGCAGGCGTAGGGTACGGAGAAAAGGGACGTAAAGGACCAAAGGGACAATTGTTCCCAAGAGGCGTCCCTTCAGTCCTTTGCGTCCTTTTGGTCCCTCTTTCGGCCCCAGGTTTCACGGCTCAGGGTTAGGAATTTTGCGCCTGAGTTGTTTCCCCTTCAAAGTAACCCCTCAGCTCCTCCTCAAAATACGTCAACGCGTTCTTGATCGGCAACGGCACACCGCCTCCCAGCGCGCAGAGCGAGGTGACTTCCATGGTATCGAGCAGGTCGTGGATCAACTCCGGGTCGACCTTGAAGTCCGCGTCGTCTTGCGCCTTGGCCAGCAATTCCTGGCCGCGGATTGAGCCCAGGCGGCAGGGGAAACATTTGCCGCAGGATTCGTCGGCGGTGAACTGAAAGAGGTGCTCGATGTAGCGGATCATGGGGAAGTTTTCCGGGATGCTGACGATGCCGGCGTGACCGAGGAGAAATCCGCCGTTTTTGAACGATTCAAACGAGACGTTCAATTCGCCAATCTTGCCGACCGGGACCATTCCGCCGAGCGGCCCGCCGACTTGGATGGCTTTGACCGGCACTTTGAAGCCGCCGCCGAGATCATCGACCACTTCAGCCAGCGGCGTGCCCATGGCGACTTCGTAGAGGCCCGGTTGGTTGAAATTTCCGTCCAGCGAGACCAGTTTGGGCCCTTTGGATTCCTCCGTGCCGATGCCGGCGTAGGTTTCCGCGCCCAGGGTGACGATGGCGTGGATGTTGGCGAAGGTTTCCACGTTGTTGAGCAACGTCGGCTTGCCAAACAGGCCGTATTCCACGGGAAACGGGGGCCGGGTGCGGACTTCCGGGCGTTGGCCTTCGATCGAGGCCAACAGCGCGGTTTCTTCCCCGCAAATGTAGGCGCCGGCGCCCTTGATGATCTTGAGCCGGAACGAAAAATCCGTGCCCTGGATGCCGTCTCCCAGCCAGCCGGCCTGTTCCAACTCGCCGATCGCTTCCTCGATGGTGGTGAGGGAATCCGGGTACTCGGCGCGGATGTAAAGCACGCCCGTGGAAGCGCCGATCAACCAGCCTGTGGCAATCATGCCGAAGAGGACGGAGTGCGGCTGGCGCTCCATCAAATATTTGTCGATGTAGGCGCCGGGATCGCCTTCATCCGCGTTGCAAACGACGTATTTTGGCGAGCCTTGAGCCTTGCGCGCGCCGTCAGCCTTGATCCCGATGGGGAACCCGGCTCCGCCGCGGCCGCGCAGGTTGGCCTGCTGCAGTTCCTCAGCCACGGCGTCCTTGCTTTTGGCGAAAAAGTCGCGCAAGGGCGCATAGTACGCCTCTACGCCGGGAAATTCGGCGGTGAGGATGGGTTTTTCCAGGTTTGAGCCCACCGCGTAGTTGTCCGAGGCGTCGCCGTCTTTTTGCGCGAAAATCGTGGCCAATTCGTCGGCGGATTTGCCGGAAAAATTTTTTCCCTCAAACTGAAACGCGCCATTCTCGTGACAGCGGCCCAGGCAGCAGATGTGGCCGATCTCCTCGTCCTTAAAGTGCTTGCGCATCTCGCCTTTCAGCCCGTCCTGCGTGCCGGCGCACAGGCAGGCGGAGCCATTGCACCAAAACACCTTTTTGCCCTCGTTTTCCTTCTTCAAAAAATCGTAAAAACTCACCGCGCCCAGGGTGATGGCGTCGCCCATCAGGTAGTCCTGCGCCATGCCGTGCAAATTCTCGCCATCCACGGCCGTACCGGATTTTTCGGCAGAATCCACCATGCGCTCGAAGAGATTTTTCTCGAGGCCTTTGCGGAACGAGAGGGCGGTGAGATTTTTCGACATAACGCCGATTTGACACGGGAATGCGCTGGCGGTCAAGCGGTGCGGGCCCGAAAGGATTGAAAACGTGGCGACGCCGTTCCTAACGCGGAAAGATCAGCCCGCGGCGATTCGTGAGCTAACCATGAGCACCACGACACGACGCGATTTCCTGGCCCTGGCCGGCGTTTCCTCCCTTGCCAGCGCCATCCCGACTCAAGCGGCGGTGATGCCGAAAATCGAAAAGGACGTGGCCTGGTACGACGTGGAAAACTGGGGCGTGGAAGGCCGCGGCTGGCCGGAAACCGAGATGGAGAGCTTTTACGATCGCCTGCCGAAAAAGGCCAAGGGCAAGGTGCGCGACGCGGTCTGGAACTTGAGCCGAAACAGCTCCGGCATGCTCACGCGCTTCCGCTCCAACGCGACGAAGCTGCGGGTGCGCTATCGCCTGACCTCCGAGCGCATCGCCATGCCTCATATGCCGGCCACGGGCGTGAGCGGAGTCGATCTCTACGCGCTGGATGAAGAGCGAAAGTGGCGCTGGGTCTCGGTTTCACGGCCGGGCGCGCGCGACGTGAACGTGGAAATCACCAACGGCCTGGATCCGTTCGAAAAAACGTTCATGGCCTACCTGCCGCTCTACAACGGCGTGGAAAAATTGGAGATCGGTCTGCCGCCCGGGGCCACGTTTGCCCCGGTGGCGCCACGCACGGCCAAACCCATCATTTTTTACGGCACCTCCATCACTCACGGCGCCTGCGCCTCGCGCCCCGGAATGTGTCATCCCGCGATTTTGGGCCGCTGGCTCAACCGACCCGTCTTGAACCTGGGTTTTTCCGGAAACGGGCGTTTGGAGGCGGAAGTTGGCAAATTGCTCGCGGAAATCGACCCCGCAGTCTACGTCATCGATTGCTTGCCGAACGTCACCGGCGACATCGTTGCCCAGCGAACCGAGCCGCTCGTGGCGATCTTGCGCAAAGCTCGGCCGGAGACGCCAATCGTGCTGGTGGAGGACCGCACCTACGACTACGCCTGGATCAAAGCCGGGGCGCGCGACCGCCATCGCCAAAGCCGCGCCGCGCTCAAGGCGGCTTACCTGCGTTTGGTAGCCGCCGGCGACACAAATTTGCACTACCTGGAGGGCGCAAACCTGCTCGGCCACGATGGCGACGGCACGACGGACGGCTCCCATCCCAACGACCTCGGATTCTACCGCCAGGCTCGCGCGTTTTTGCCGGTGTTGCGCGATGTGCTGGGTTGAGGCAGGCTAGCTGACCGGTTAGTCTCCGGGTTCGCGCTGCTGTTGCCGGTATTTTTCCTGGTATTTCCGAAACAAGCGCGAGTGCTTGCTGGAGAGGTCGATTTCCCGGCCGCGGACAAAGGCGGTCTCCACCACCGTCATCACTTCCAGCGGATCGCCGTTGCTGACGAAAAACGTGGCTTCCTTGCCCGGCTCCAGCGAGCCAAGCCGCCCGGCGACGCCTAAAATTCGCGCGGGAAAGAGCGTGACCGCCTTGAGCGCGACATCCCGCGGCAATCCGTGCGCGGCGGCGCGGGCGGCCTGGTAGGGGAGGTTCCGCTCGTTGGCCGCTTCGAACGAGCTGCCGGAATTGGCGATGCAAAAGTCGATCCCGGCCTCGTGCAATCGCGCCGCAGCCACGTAGGGCGTGTCGTAGGCTTCCCAACGCCGTAGCGGCAGGCCATTGACCGGGCTCAGGATGACGGCGGCTTTTTGCGTGGCTAATTCGCTCGTCATCCGCCAGGCGTCGCGGCCGCCGACGATGACGGGCCGCTTCAGCTCCTCCGCAGCGGCAAAATGGAGCGCATCGCTGATTTGCGTGGTCGTTTGGGCGTGGATGAAAAGCGGTAATTCGCTGGAAAACACCGGCTTCATCGCCTCCCAGCGCAAATCGGTCTTTCCTTGGCCGTTGGCGCGAAAATAGGCCCGCGCATCCGCGAATGCCCCGGTTAGCTTGGCGACGTTTTTGGCGTAAGCCTTGCGTTTTTTCTCCATTTCCTCGTCTCCCGGCGCTGGCGTGTTCCAGCGCGGGTAATTGCGCAAATCCGGCCAAAAAACGTGCATCCCGACTGGCGAGGCAACCGTCATTTCCTCCCACGTCCACCCATCCAGCCGAACGAGCGCGGATTGGCCGGCGATGAGGCCTCCGGAGCCGGTGCGCGGGATGGAAAGCGCGGCGAGAATCCCGTTGGCGCGGCAAACCGGGATCAATTCGCTGTCCGGGTTGATGGAGATTTGCGCGCGCGCGTTGGGGTTGATCGCGCCGGGCTCGATCATGTCGCGAGTGGCGCGCACGGCGTTGATTTCAGTCAAGCCCAGGACGCTGTTGGCGGCGATCATGCCAGGATAAACGTGCTTGCCGGGAAACTCGAGGATTCGCGTGCCGGCGGGCAGTTCGATGGCCGTGTTAGGCCCGTGGATGCCCTCGATTTTTCCATCCGCCACGAGCATTTTGCCGTTGGGAACCGGTTTCCCGGCAATCGGGTGAATCGTGGCGCTGGTGACGAGAATGGGCGTGGTTTGCTCGGCGGGCGGGACGTTTTCGTTGGCGCCCAGCAAGGCCGGAATTGTCGCCGCGAGCAAAATGAACGGGAAGCGTGGCATGGTTTTGTGCGTTTGGACTACTCCACCACCTTGGTCACCGCAAATTGATCTTGCGCCACTTGCGGGGCGTTGCGCAGCGCGTCTTCGCGGCTCAGGCATTCGCGCGGCTCATCCTCGCGCAGCACGTCGAAAACCGGGTTGGCGTGCGCGGTTGGCTCGATGCCGCTTACGTCGATGGCGTCCACCTGCTTCATGTAGCCCAGCACCTTGTCCAACTGCTCCTGGTAGCGGGTTTTCTCTTCAGCGCTGAGTTCCAGCCGGCAAAGCTCGGCCACGTAACCTACGTCAAAATCCGTGTTCGCGTTCGGGTCGGGCATGGGCGGAGTTTCAGGGCCGATGCCCCGCCTTTCAAGCGGCAACTGTGCCCTTTTGGATGGCGAAAACACTGGCCAATCCGCGGAAAAAACGCTACCGCATCAACCCAATGCCCAAACCGGTCGTCGCCAGCTACTGCGCCACGTTTCTGGCGCCGGAGATGCACCACGTTTACCGGCAAATCACCGGTTTGCGCGAATTCCAGCCCCACGTCATCACCCAGAAATGGATCAACGGCGACAAATTCCCAATGCCGGTGGAGCGTGTGAGCCTGGTGCGCAAATCCCCCGCCCGCGCCTGGCGAAAATTCTGGTTCAAACAAATGCTCGGCCGGCCCATCCAAGTTTCGCGCGGCCAGGCGGACGCCATTTTGCGCGCCGTCGCGAGTTGCCGCGCCGGGTTACTCCACGTCTACTTCGGCCACATCGGCGTTTACGTGCTCCCGGTGCTGCGCCGCCTGCAAATTCCCGCCGCGGTCTCCTTTCACGGGGCCGATGCCGGGGTCGATACGCGGCAAGCCTGGCATCAAGACGCGCTGGAGGAGGTTTTTGCCCGATCGGCGAGGATTTTGGTGCGTTCCCACTCGCTGGGCGACGAATTGCGGGCGCTCGGCTGTCCGGCCCACAAAATCGCCCTGAACCGCACCGGCATCCCGCTCGAAGATTGGCCGTTCCTGCGCCGATTCCCGCCAAAATCCGGCGATTGGCGGCTTTTTCAGGCTTGCCGGCTCATCGAGAAAAAAGGGCTGGATTTGTCGCTCCGCGCCCTGGCGAAAATCCGCGAAACCTGGCCCGAAACCTGCCTGCACATCGCCGGCGAAGGCCCTTTGCTCGACCCGATGCGAAATCTGGCCGAAAACCTGGGTTTGGCGGAAAACGTCCGCTTTCTCGGCTTCCTCAGCCAGCATCAGTTGCGGGAGGAAATCCGCCGCGCCCACGTGTTTCTGCACCCCAGCCGAATTGCGGCCGACGGCAACCAGGAAGGCGTCCCGAACTCGATGCTGGAAGCCATGGCAACCGGTTTGCCGGTCGTCGCGACCCGGCATGGCGGGATTCCCGAAGCGATCGAAGACGGGCGAAATGGCCTCCTCGTGGCTGAGGAGGATTGGGTAGGCCTGGCGGAGCGAATTTTGCGGCTTTTTCGCGATTCCGGCGAATACCGGCGGCTGGCGGAAGGAGCACGAAACAGCGTCGGGGCCGACTTTAGCCAGCAAACCCAGATCGCCGCGCTGGAGCGCGTTTACCGCGAAATTCTGGCTTGAACCCCGGTGATTGGCCGTAAGTTAGGCCTGCGAAGCCGGCGCCGATTTTTGCGCGGCCCGCTTTTTGGCGACAGCGCGTTTGGTGACCTCGTCGGCAATGACCCCGGCCAGGATCACGATGCCGATCACGGCGAATTCCGCGCGCTGAAACCCGGTAAAAACCAGGTTCATCATGTTGCGCAACACCCGCAGCAGCGCCGTGCCGATGATGACGCCGAGGATCGTCCCCGAGCCGCCACGCAGGCTGCAACCGCCCAAAACCGCGGCGGCGATCGCGTAAAGCTCGTAAAAATTGCCGTGATTTGCCGGTTGGGCCTGGTTGAGGTCTAACACGAACAAAAAACCGGCCAATCCCGCCAGCCCGGAGCAAATGACGTAGGCCAGGGTGATCATTTTGTCCGTGTCGATCCCGCTGAATTTGGCGGCCTCCTCGTTGTTGCCCAGCGCCAGCAGATAGCGGCCGTAAATCGTGCGATTGAGGAAAATGCCGACCACCACGGCCACGATGATGAGGATGATGCAGGGCACAGGCACGCCAAAACCGCCCTCAAACGGCCGAATTTCGCCCGTAGCCAACCAGCGCAGCCCCTTGAACTCCGTGCCGAACCCGGCGATTTGATCCCCGGTAAAAGCGCGGGTCACGCCGCGATAAATCAGCAGGCCGCACAGCGTCACGATGAACGGCTGGAGCTTCAACTTGGTCACCAGCAGTCCATGACCCAGCCCAATGAGCAGGGGGACGGTGAGGGCGACGATGGTCGTTAGCCACACCGGCCATCCGTGCTGCACGATGAGCCACGGCACCCCGACCCCCACCAGGCAGACGATGGAGCCCAACGACAAATCAATGCCGCCGGTGATGATGACCAAGGCCACGCCGATCCCCAAAATCCCAAACAATGAGGTGCGCCGAATCAGGTTTTCCTGGTTGTAGCCGCTCATGAACGAGGGATTCATGATCCACGTCGCGACGTAGACCACCACCAGCAGCGCCAAAATGCCGAGAACGCGCTTGAGGCTCTCGTTTTTGCCGATCGCGCCGCCAATGCGCTGGAGAAGAACGATGAAATCCATGGTCAGCAGGATTTCGCGGGCTCTCCCGGGAGCCGGTTTTTCAATTCGGCTGCTGGGCTCATCGTGGAGGCTTTGGCAGGCGTGATTGGCATCAGCGGCGCAGCATAGAGAGGTGCGCCAGGGCCTCAAGCTTCTTTTGTTGCGGCGGGGAAGGGACGGAGTGGCCGGGCGGGATCGGTGAAATGGAAACGATCGCGATTCGCCTAACCCACATTCCGGGGATAAATTTTTTCGTCGGTGTCGGTAAGCCGAACCGCCACCTTTTCGTCCCTTTCGTCCCTTTTCGTCCCTTTTCGTCCCGTAGGGACCGATCATGTTAGCCGGGGCGCTTTAGCCCCCGGAACGGACGCAACAAAAAACGCCTCGTCGCGTCAGCGACCGATGATTCGGGCACGATGTTGTGACCTGCGTCCGATTTTCCAAGCGCCTCCTAACCCTTGCCATGAGCGCGCCCGGTCGCCAGTTGCATGATGGATTCCTCGCCCAACTCGTTTCGGCTTAGTTCTCCGGTTATCCGGCCTTCGTGCATCACCAAAGCACGGTCGCTCATCCCGATAATTTCCTCCATCTCGCTGGAAACGAACAAAATCGCGACGCCGCGCCCCGCCAGATCCTCCATCAAGCCGTAGATCTCTTGCTTGGCCCCCACGTCGATCCCGCGCGTTGGCTCGTCCAGCAGCAAAACGCGCGGTTCCATGGCCAGCCACTTGCCGAGCACGACTTTCTGCTGGTTGCCGCCGGAGAGGTAACGCACGACCTGTGACTCGTTCGGCGTTTTCACCCGCATTTGGCGAATCATCGCCTCGCTGATCTCGCCTTCGCGTCCGTCGTTGAGGAAGAGGTTGCCGGCGCTGTCGCGCTTTAGGCTGGCCAGGCTGAGGTTTTCGCGCACGCTCATGTCCAAAATCAGCCCCTGCTGCTTACGATCCTCCGGCACCAGCGCGATTCCCGCCCGAATCGCGTCGATGGGCGACTGCAAATCGACAAATTGGCCGCCAATCCGGATTTCTCCGCTTAGCGGAGGCGTTACGCTAAACAGGGTGTGGAGCGCTTCCGTCCGCCCGGCGCCAACCAGTCCCGCCATCCCAACCACCTCGCCCGCTTTGATCGCGAAATTCAGTTCGTGCTCCGGGTGGGCCGGCGTCCGCACCTTGCGCACCTCCAGCGCAAAATCGCCCGCCTGGTGGATGGTGTGCTGGTAGAACTGGGAAATTTCGCGCCCCACCATCAGGCGCACCATGGCGTCGTGGCCGATCTCCTCCCTCGCCAATTCACCGGCGTTTACGCCATCGCGCAGCACGGAAACGCGATCGGCTAACTCCTTCACCTCGCCAAGGCGGTGGCTGATGTAGATGATGCTCACCCCGCGCGAGCGCAGGTCCTTGATGACGGCAAACAGCGTCTGCGTCTCTCGCTGCGAAAGGCTGGAGGTCGGCTCGTCCATGATCAGCACCCGCGCATTGGTGCTCAGCGCTTTGGCGATCTCCACCAGTTGCTGGCGGCCGATCGTGAGGTTTTCGACCAAATCCCGCGGATCCGCATCCAACCCCACCATTTCCAGAAATTTGGCCGATTCCCGATCGATCGCGGATTCATCGATCAAACCGCGATGGCGCGGTTCGCGGCCCAAAAAAATATTCGCGCCGATGCTGAGGTTCGTCGCCAAGTTCAGTTCCTGGTGAATCAGCGCGATTCCGCGGTCCAACGCCTCCTGAACCGAGCCGATTTCCACGGCGTCGCCATCGACGAGAATTTCACCTTCATCAGCCGGTTGCACGCCGGCCAGGATCTTCATGAGCGTGCTCTTGCCGGCCCCATTTTCGCCTAACACAGCCAAAATCTCGCCTTTTTGCAACTGGAGCGACACCTCATGCAAAGCGCGCACGCCCGGGAAGCGTTTGCCCATGTTGCGGACTTCAAGCAATGGATCGGCCATAAAACTGCGCGAGGTTAGAGCGGTCGCGCCCGGGCATCAAGCACGGAGCCGCGCTCAAATACACCGCGCCGTCGCCGATCTTACCGAGCGAGCAGTTTTTCGTGCAGCCGGCCGATCGCGGCCGATAAATTCGGATCATTCGCCAGATTTCGCGTCTCGGCAGGGTCTACCGAGTGATCGTAGAGTTCTCGGGCCGCGATATCCTTGGATTTTTGGTCGATCCAGGCCACGTAGCGGTAACGATCCGTGCGGATGGCGCGGCCCATCAGTTCGCCCTGAAAACGCAGGTATTGGCTGATCGCAAATCCGCTGGTGTGCGCCTCCGGATCGCGAATCGCCGCAACCAGACTCTCGCCCTCGAGATGCGCCGGAGCGTCGAGCCCGGCCAGCTCGCAGAGCGTGGGGTAGAGATCCACCAACTCAGCGATTTCCCGCGTCCTGCCGCCAGTCCGGCCCGTGCTGCCGGGGAGCGCGACCAGCAACGGCACGCGCGTCGCGATTTCGAAGTTGGTCATCTTTCCCCAGGCGCTCATTTCGCCCAAATGCCAGCCGTGATCGGACCAGAGCACGACAATGGTGTTCGCCTCGTCGATGTGCTCTAACACGTTGCCAATTTGGGCGTCGACGTAGCTGACGCAAGCCGCGTAGGCGTGGATCAACTCGATTTGACGCGGTGGCGCGATTTCGCCGTGATAGGCCACGTCCAGGTAGCTGCGCAGTTCGTAGCCGTTCCATTCGATCGCTTCCTGAAAC
This sequence comes from Verrucomicrobiales bacterium, assembly GCA_965224535.1. GTDB lineage: Bacteria > Verrucomicrobiota > Verrucomicrobiia > Verrucomicrobiales > DEV007 > JBCDHN01. Next base: position 36,143 of record CBDCZR010000014.1, on the reverse strand, counting down.
GTGGGACGCTTCGGCATGTCCAGGTTCACCCGCTTCGCGGAGCCAACGTAGCCATCGGAATTGAACCAGGCGGCGATGGGCGAACCGAGCGGAGGGTCCCGATTCGGCGGAAGCCAGGTTTCGTCCGGTTGGTAGAGGTCGAAGTAGCGCTTCGGGGCAACAAACGGCAGGTGCGGTCTGCGATAGCCCACGGCGAGAAAAAACGGCTTGGTTTGCCCCGGTTTGCTAAGCCGGCCGATTGCTTCCCCGGTCATTCGGCCTGCGAAAAAATGGTCGTCGTCTACATCCGGGCTTTGCATCACCGGGCAGGCAAGCCGTTCCGCGATGATGGTCGGGCCTGCCGGGTTTTTCGGGTCGGCGATCTCCCACATTTCCCGGTGCCGCCCTGGCAAAGATGGCGCGGACCAGTCTTCCGGCAAATCCCATCCGTCGTGGTAAATTTTTCCGAAACTCTGGGTGTGGTAGCCGTTTTCCTTGAACCAGCGCGCCATCGGCTTGGCGTCCGGGCGGCGTTTGCGAAAGGCGAGGACATCTTGGTCGCGGTTGCTGAAGACGCCCACCGAATCCGGTCGCAGCCCCGTCATGAGCGAGAGCCGCGACGTGCCGCATTTGGCGTACTGGCAGTAGGCGCGTTCGAAAACGATGCTACGCCGGGCGAGTTTGTCGATGTTCGGGGTGAGGATTCGGGGATCTCCGTAGCAACCCAGCATGGGTCGCAGATCATCGACGGCGAACATGAGAACGTTAGGCCGGTCAGCTGCGTTTAGCATGCTCAGGATCGTAAGCCAAGAAAAAGCGAGTCTAGTCCACATAGGCAAATTCGTTCAGATTGAACAGCAACCGCGCCGTTGCCGCCATGCCGTGCTTCTCCGCGTAATTCTGCAAAACGCGCCGCTCCTCCGCTACGGCTTCGCGCCCTAACGCTAGCCAAATCGCCTCGTCCACCGTTTTCGACCGCTCGGCGAATTTTTCGCTCATCGCGGTCATGAACGGGTTGTTCAGCAGCGCAAGGGCTTGCAGCGCGGTCGTCGTTTCGTCGCGCTTGGCGACCATTTGCGAGGGGTCGGCGCAGTCTAACGTGGTCAAAAACGGTTGGGTTTGGCTGCGGGCGATGAAGCGGTAGATCGTGCGGCGATGGGTGTCGGGATCGGCTGGATCGTGGAGGTGATACCAGTATTTTGGCGTGTGGTCGTCCTTGAATTTGAAGTCGCGGAAGCTCGACCCGCCCATCTTCAGGTCCAGCACGCCGGCCACGCTGAGGATTGCGTCGCGCATTTCCTCGGCGCGGAGTTTGCGCCGGTTCGCGCGCCAGTAAAACGCGTTACTGCCGTCGATTTTGGCTTTGTCAGGGTCGTTGGCTGAGCTTTGTCGGTAGGTCGCGCTCAGCACGATGAGCCGATGTAGGTCCTTGACGGATTCCGTCTGCCGAAATCGCGCCGCCAGCCAGTCGAGCAGCTTCGGGTGGGTCGGCGTCATGCCCATGCGGCCGAAGTCGTTGGGTGAGTCGACGATGCCGCGGCCGAAATGACCGAGCCAGATGCGATTGGCTGCGGAGCGCCACAGCAGCGGGTTTTTCGCGTCGGTCAGGTAACGTGCCAGCTCAGCCCGACGCGCGCCTTCGTGGTGGTTAGCATCCAGGGTAAACCCGGGTTTGGCCGTTTCCCACAGCGCGGGCGCTCCTGGGGCCATTTCCGCACCGGGCGAACCTAGATCGCCGCGATGCAGCAGGTGGATGGCGCGAATTTTGCCACCGGTGGGCAAGAACCGGCTGCGCGGCTTGAAATCGGTCGCCAGGCTGTAGGTCATCTTGCCCTCGGGCAGGCCGGCAAGCTGCTTTTTCGCGTTTTTTTGCGCTTCGGTTAGGTTTTCGCGCTTGGTTAGGCGCTCGGGCGTTTCGAGCTTGGTTAGGATGCCCGTCAGGCTCTCGCGCGCTTGCGCCAACTTCGCCGTTTCCCGCGAATCGCCGCCGGTGGGGAATTTGCCATCGACCACGTTTTCGCGCCGCCAGCGAATCGGAGCTTCGATCGAATCTTTGGCGGTGATTTTGGCGTTGCGGGCCAGGTTTTGGCCGTTGGTGGCGAGCAGTTCGATTTCGGCCAGGGCGAAGATGAAGTCGTTTTTGCGCTCGGCGAGTTTCATTGCGGTGACGCGGAAGAATTTGCCTCGCCCGCCGGAAAACGTGACCGGCGTCACGCCGGGATTCACCAAGTCCCGTGAGGTGAAATCCGCCACCAGCCTAACATTGCGCTCAAATTTGGCGTCGTCCGCCGTTTCCACGCGAAAACGCAGCGGAAAGCCGAAACCGGCTCCAATTCCGGCGAATTCATCGTGGCAACCGATGAGCCGAACCTCCGCGAATTCCACGGCTTGCGGCAATTCCAGTTGCACCCACTTCACCGCGTCCGGGCTCTTCGCGATGGCGCTGTGATAGCCGTGCTCCGGCACGGTTTTGAAGCTCGCCTTGCCTGCCTTTTCCAGCTCAGCCATCTTCGCTCGCGCCTGCTTCAGCTCCTCACCGCCCTCAGCATTGATTTCGGCCTCCAAATCGCGCAATGCCTTGCCGAGCCGCGCGATTTCCGCCTCCAATGCGGTCCGTTTTTTGGCAATGTCAGGGTCCAGCCCGTAAACCCGGTCGGCGCGATCAACGCCGGCAAACACGGCGTGGAGCCGGTAGTAATCCTCCATGGAAACGGGATCAAACTTGTGATTGTGGCACTGCGCGCACTGCACCGTCGTGCTCATAAACGCGTTGAAAACGGCGCTGACCATGTCGTCGCGATCCAGGTGCTTGGCGATGCGGCCATCCATTTTGCCCTCGCCGACCTCGGTGTGCGCAATGAAATCCCAGGGCCCCGCGGCGACGAACCCTAACGCTATCACCCCATCCGGATCGTCCGGCCAAAGCACGTCGCCGGCCACCTGCTCCTGCACGAAACGGCTCCAGGGCTTGTCCGCGTTGAAGCTGCGGATGACGTAGTCGCGATAGGGCCAGGCGTTGAAGCGCGCCTTGTCCTTGTCGTAGCCGTGGCTCTCACCGTAGCGCGCGACGTCCAGCCAATGCCGCGCCCACTGCTCGCCGTAGCGCGGGGAATCGAGGAGACGCTCGACCAGGTTTTCGTAGGCGGCGTCGGCGTTTTGGCGACCTTCGGCCAAAAACGCGCGAATTTCGTCCGGCGACGGCGGCAGGCCGGTGAGATCGAAGGTTAGGCGGCGAATCAGCGTCCGCGCGCCGGCCATTGGGGATGGTGTTAGGCCCTTTTCGGCTAATTTCGCGAACACGAAGCGGTCGATTTCGTTCCGCGCCCAGTTTTCGCCAACTGCGGGGATTTCCGGCGATTCCAGGGGCTGAAGCGACCACCACCGGCGATCGGCGATGCGTTTGTCCCGAAGCACGACGCCGTCCGGAATGTTCGCCCCGGCCTCGATCCAATCTCGCAGCGCAGCAACGTCGTTAGGAGCGAGCGCGTCCCGTTTCGGGGGCATTTCCGGCCCGTCGCCTGACACGACCTCCAAAATCAGCGCCGCATCGTCGATCGTCAGCGGGCTGCGATCCAAAATCACGTCGCCTTTCTTATCATGCGCGTTATGGCACTCGATGCAGTTTTGCTCCAAAACGGCGAGAGCGGCGAGGGCGGGCCGATCGTCGCTCGCCGCCACCGCGAAAGCGAAAGCGAAACCGCACGTTGCCAGGCAAAGACGCCACGCACAGCGGAGGGCGAAATTCGCGGCAAATTCCGCTCCGTGGCTTCGTGACTTGGCCGATGCGAGGTTCATGATGGCTGGTAGGTCCACTCAACGAAACGCGCAGGGCTGTCAAGTTGACCCCGCGGCGATCCGGGCTTGGTTGCGCGCATGAATTCTCCGCAAAGCCGCGTTTTCTGCGTTTTCGTCCTCGCCACCTGCGCCGTTCGGGCGGAACCGGAGAGCGTCGATTTCGCCCGCCAGGTCTTGCCGATTTTGTCGGACAAATGCTTCGTTTGCCACGGGCCGGATGGCCGGGACACGGACCTTCGGCTCGATTCCTTCGAAGCCGCCACGGCCGATTTGGGTGGTTACCGGGCGATCGATTCCGAAAAGCCCGAACAGAGCGAAATCCTGGCTCGCATCCACGATTCCGAGGATCCCATGCCGCCAAAAAAGGCCGAAAAAAAGCTAACCACCGCCGAACGAGAGATCCTAAGCCGCTGGGTGCGCGAAGGCGGCAAATACACGAAGCACTGGGCCTACGTGGCCCCCGAACGCGAGGCAAACGCGACGATCGATTCGTTGGTTCGCGCGAATTTCCCGGCCGGGGTTGATTTTGCGCCGCCGGCGCCTCCTTCCACCTTGGCGAGGCGCGCGGCGCTGGTCCTAACCGGCCTACCACCGGAGCCCGAGCAGTTGCAGCGTTTTCTGGCGGACCGCACCGACGGCGCCTACGAGCGGCTGATCGACGAGCTTCTGGCCAGCCCGCGTTACGGCGAGCATCAGGCGCGCTATTGGCTGGACGCCGTGCGTTACGGCGACACGCACGGGCTGCACCTGGACAACCGGCGCGGCATCTATCCCTACCGCGATTGGGTGGTGAAGGCGCTGAACGAGAATTTGCCGCTCGACACGTTCCTAACCTGGCAGCTCGCCGGCGACTTGCTTCCGCAGCCGACGCTCGGGCAACTCGTCGCCACCGGGTTCGTGCGGATGAATCCCACCACGGCCGAGGGAGGCGCGATTGCCGCCGAGTTTCAGGCGAAAAACAACTTCGACCGCGTGGAAACGCTGGGAACGGCGCTGCTGGGCGCCAGCCTGGTTTGCGCGCGCTGCCACACCCACAAATACGACCCCATCCCGCAAACGGAGTATTACCGGCTGATGGCGTTTTTCAACAGCACGTCGGAGGGCCCGCTGGACGGCAACGCCTACATCTACGGCCCGGCCGTGAAAGCGCCGCCTAACCTGGATGCTTGGAAGAATTGGGAGGCGCTGACTGCGAAACGAGCCGAGCTTTTGCAGCAGGCCGATTTGGCCAAGCTGGATGCGGCGCGAACCCACGCGGTGGCAACGTTAGGGTGGAAAACGCGCGATTGGCGGCTGAGCAAGCCGGTTAGCGCGAACGCCGATGCACCGCCGCCGACTCCGTGGGCTGAGGTGAAGGGTTACCCCGGCAGCCGGGACCGGTTGCCCAAGCCCGACCAGGCGCGCTGGGTCTCGTTCGCGCTGGAAACGCCGGTGGCGCAGACGCTGGTGCTGCGCTTCGCCAGCGGTGACGGTTTTCGCGCGTTCGTGGACGGTGCGGAGATGAAAAACGCGCAACGGCAGCTTTTGCTCGGCCTCGAAGCGGGTTTGCACGAAATTCGGCTGAAACTGGTGGGGAGCTACGACCGGCTGCCGATCGAGATTTTGGTCGAAAATCCGTGGAAAACGCTGGCCGAGGCGAAAAGCTGGGAAGCGTGCTCGGAATCCCACCGGTTGTTGATGCTGGCCGACCCCGCGGTGAGTTTGTTAGGGCCCGGTTCGCGAAAAATCGCCGAAAACCTAGCTCGCGCGCAGGTTGCCGCGGAAAGCGAGTTCACCACCACGCTGGTGGCGCGAGATTTGGCGAATCCCAGGCCAACGCGCATGCTAAGCCGCGGAGAATATCACTTGCCGGCCGGCGATCCGCTGGAACCGGGCGTGCTCTCCGTGATGGGCGAAATGCCCGCGGGAGCGCCGAAAAATCGCCTGGGTTTGGCCGCGTGGCTTACTTCAAGCGAGCACCCGCTGGTAACGCGCGTGCTCGTCAACCGCCTGTGGCAGCAGGTCTTTGGCGACGGCCTGGTTCGCACGCCGGAGGATTTCGGGCTGCAGGGCGAACAACCGACCCATCCGGAGCTGCTCGACTGGCTGGCGGTGGATTTGCGCGAGAGCGGCTGGGATTTGAAGCGGATGCTCAGGTTGTTGGTTACCAGCCGCGCCTTTCGCCAGGATTCTCGCTGGCGGCCGGAACTCAAGGACCCGGAAAATCGGTTTTTCGCGCGAGGGCCGGGATTTCGCCTGGACGCCGAAGTTTTGCGCGATACCGCGCTGTGGGCCAGCGGCCTGCTAGACCCGCAAATGGGTGGCGAAGGAGTTAAGCCGTGGCAGCCGCCCGGGATGTGGAAAGCGCTGATGCACCCTGCCAGCAACACCAAAAGCTACGTGCCTGACAATGACGCCAAAGCCTACCGCCGCAGCCTCTACGTCTACTGGAAGCGCACCAGCCCGCACCCGATGATGACGCTGTTTGACGCGCCCAACCGCGAATCCAGCTGCGTCCGTCGTTCGCGCAGCAACACCCCCTTGCAGTCGCTCGGCCTGCTCAACGAAGCTCAGCGCATCGAGATGTCGCGCGCCCTGGCGCGGCGGCTCATCCGCGATGGTGGGCAAAGTGACGACTCGCGCCTGAATTTGCTCTTCACCCTGCTCGCCAGCCGCGAACCCACGGCTGAAGAGCGCGCCGTGTGTCGAAACCTGCTCGAAACCATGCGAAAACGCTACTCCGCCGCGGAAACCGACGCTGCCGCGTTGTTATCCTCCGAGGCCGCCCCGGAAGCCGCCGCCTGGACGCAGGTAGCGAACACCATGCTCGCCAGCGACCTGGCGATTTTGCTGTTTTGAGCCGGCCGTGGGACGAATTTCGCGCTAAAGCCGGATCGACGCCGCTCGCTCAATTTTTTGGTCAACTTTTGGTCTCCAACGCCGCGGCAAACGCTCCGTCGAAGCCATCGCGCCAGGGAACGATGCGCCGTTGCTCCACCAGGGTGAAATTTGGTGTGTCGGTTAGGAATTTTTCGATGACGGCTTCGTTTTCGTCGGTTTCCAGGCTGCAGGTGCTGTAAACCAACCGGCCGCCCGGCTGGAGCAAGGGAACCGCGGCGCGCAGCAGGCCGAGCTGAGTCTCGCGCAGCGCCTCAAAATCGCCCGGCTTCAATCGCCAGCGCACGTCGATCCTGCGGCGGATGACCCCGGTGTTGCTGCACGGCACGTCGAGCAAAATGCGGTCAAAACCCGGCCCCGCCGGCGTTTTCGCGTTGGCGGCAAGCCCGTCTTCCACCACGCATTCGGCGTTCGTTACCCCGAGCCGATCCAGGTTGCGCCGCATGCGTTCGAGCCGAGCCGGAGAACGGTCGGCGGCGACGATTCGGCCCTGATTTTTCATCGCCACGGCCATGGCAAACGTCTTGCCGCCGGGCGCCGCGCATGCATCGAGGATGGATTCGCCGGGTTGCGGGTCCAACAGGCCGGTTGCCAGCGCCGTGGAGGGATCTTGCGCGTAGGCGAGCCCGGTTTGGAGCCAGGTTTTGGGGAAATTCCCTGGCGCCTGGAAAAAATCCGGATGCCCTTTCACTGGGCTTAGCTCGCTGGAATCCAATCCCGGCTTGAGCGGGTTGACTCGCAGGTAAACCGGCGCCGGTTGCTGGTTCCAGTCCGCCAGCGCCGCGGTGTTTTCGGCGCCAAACTGTCCAACCCAGCGCTCCCACAAAAATTCGGGAACGGACCAGCGCACCGGAGGCGGCAACGCGTCGATCCCGGCCAAAATCGCGTCCTTTTCCTTCAACGCCCGCCGCAAAATGGCATTCGTCACCCCCTTGGCCCAGCCGCTGGCCAGGGCGACGGTTTCATGGACGGCGGCGTGCGGGGCACCATCCAAAAGCAGCACCTCGGCCAGGCCTAACCGCAGAACTCGCCGCGTTTTCGGGTCTAACTTTCCTTCCGCCAGATTGTTGGCGATGTGGTCGAGCAGGGTTTGGTTGCGGATGACGGCGTAGACCAAATTTTGCGCCAAGGGCCGGTTTTTGGCGCTCAACCGGCCGGATTGAGCGGCTTTTTCCAGCAAATCCGCGGCAAAGGCGGATCCTTGCTCCCACTCGCGCAAGACATCGCGCGCAACCCGGCGTGGGGGCGGATTTTTGGACTTCGCGTTCGTTGGCGGCCGATTGTTGTCGATTTGCGAAGGCACAGCAGAATCGCGCAATTCTCAAGTCGGCAAAAAAGTGGCCAAAATCACGCCCGCCGTTTTCGTTTCCGCGTGAGGGCAAAAACGAGCAACCCAACGGCGACAATCGCCAACGGAATGCTGATGAGCGGGCGGTAAACGATCCAAGCCGCGGAGATGACCAGCAGCGAAAGCGAAAACGTCACGATCGCCGCAATGAGTCCCGAGCCGAACCCGACCACGTTGCCGATGAAGGGCACCACATCGGCCAAAACCGACAGCGGCTTGAGCACGAGCGAGACGCCGATGAACATGAGTAGCCAACCGACGAAGCGTAGGATCCAGGTGAAGATGGTGTTCTGTTTTTTTGCCACCTGAACCACGCTTTCCTTGCTGTGCTCACCCATTTCCAGCAGGCCAAAGCTCTTGCCGCGATTGGAGTGAAATTTCTCGAACGTGGCGCCGATTTGTTGGGCGATGATGCTGACCGTGGCCGGGTTCACGACGTGGAAGCGAATTTTCACGTCGCCGATCGCCGGTGACGCGGGATCGGCCCCCAGGTAGTAGCCCGGCCCGCCGTCCTTTAGCTTGGCCCGCAATTCCGCCGGCAGTTTTTCGCGTTGCGCCGGGTCTAGGTGGAGCGGCTCGCGCTGATTCATCCGGTCGATCAGGAACGAACTGAGCCGAAACGCGCCCAAGCTTACGTCCTCGGCCACTTCCGTGGCGCTGGCGAACGGCATCGGCGGGTTTTGGTGCTTGGCGCGGCCACCTTCGTGAAATTGATCGGAACGGATCGGCTCGCGCGACCACACCTTCACGTAATCATACGTCGTCACCTTTTCCTCGCCGCCGCCCAGTTTTTTGCGCGTTTTGGTGGATTGATTTTCCTGCCATTGATACATCTCCACCTGGCGCGCCAGCTTAATGGCATTGGCGCTCACGCCAAACTCGGCATCGTTCAAAACTTCGGCCGTCTCCGCGTGCCCTGACATGTGTACCGGCTTGCCCTCGTACTCGGGATTCACCGCGTCCGCAGTGACGGTAACCGCCTCCTTGAGCAATTGCTTTAACCCGGCAATCGTCTCAGCCGAGTTTTTTTCGTTCAGCCACAAAACTGGCAAGCTGGCGATGAAGAGAATGGCGCCAAACACGATCCCCTTGATCGAGTTGCCAATGCGGCCAAACCAACTGGTGCTGGTGGTTTCGCTAAAAGAGTCAGACATGGTCTAGCAGTGGCATAGAATGGGTGGGATCACAAGTTTTTTGGCGTTTTGTTAGGGTACGCGGTGTTGCGTAAAGTCTCACGACTCCGCCGAACTCTTCAAAACCTGCACGAACGCTTCTTGCGGGATGTTTACCTTGCCGATCGCTTTCATTTTCTTCTTCCCCTCCTTTTGCTTCTCCAAAAGCTTGCGTTTGCGCGTAATATCTCCGCCGTAACACTTCGCCGTCACGTTTTTGCGCAGCGCTTTGATGTTCTCCCGCGCGATGATCTTTCCGCCGATCGCCGCTTGGATCGGCACTTGAAATAATTGCCGCGGAATCACCTCCTTGAGCCGCTTGCAGAGGTCCCGGCCACGCGCTTCGGCTTTGTCGCGGTGTACGATGCTGGAAAACGCATCCACAGGCTCGGCATTGATCAATACGTCCATCTTCACCAGCTTGGATTCGTGGTAGCCGGCGTGTTCGTAGTCCATGGAGCCATAGCCGCGGGTCGAGCTTTTCAGCTTGTCGTTGAAATCGACCAAAATCTCGTTGAGCGGCAACATGCACACCAGCATGACCCGCGTTCCATCCAGGGTTTCGGTGTGATCGACCCAACCGCGCTTGTCGGCGACTAATTGCATGACCTCGCCGATATATTCATTTGGCACCATGACGAAGGCTTTTACCTGTGGTTCGCGAATTTCTTCGATTTCCGCGGGATTCGGCATAAAACTGGGATTATCCACCGTTACCTCGGAACCATCGGTCTTGCTGATCTCATAAACCACGCCGGGGTATGTTGATATAACGTCCATGTTGAACTCTCTCCGCAAACGCTCCTGGATGATCTCCATGTGGAGCAAACCCAGGAATCCGCAGCGAAATCCGAACCCCAACGCCGCCGAGCTTTCGCTCATAAATGTGAACGCGGCGTCGTTGATCTGCAATTTGCCCATCGCCGCCTTCAATTGCTCGAAATCGTCGGTACTTACCGGATAGATGCCGCTAAACACCATTGGCTGAACCTCCTTGAACCCTGCCAGTGGCTCTGGCGCGGGATTTTGTGATTCGGTGATGGTGTCGCCGATTTTTACCTCCGCCGGCGATTTCATATTCGCGATGATGTATCCAACGTCGCCGGCCACTAACTCATCCAGCTTCGTCATCTTAGGCGTAAAGACGCCAACCTCCTTGGTTTCATACTTTTTGCCCGTGCTCATCATCACGATCCCCGTTCTACGCTTCATGGATCCCGAAAACACGCGCACATAACTGATGACGCCGCGAAAGGTATCGTAAACACTATCAAAAACGCTGGCTCGAAGCTTATCATCTTCCGGCGTATCCGGAGCCGGAATTCGCTCCACGATCGCCTCCAATATATCATCGATCCCGATCCCCATTTTCGCGCTAGCATGAATCGCTTCCTCGGCCGGAATCTGCAAAATATCCTCGAGTTGCTGGTTAATTTTGGGGATATCCGCGCTGGGCAGATCGATTTTGTTGATCACCGGGATCACCACCAGATTTTGCGCGTGCGCCAGGTTCACATTCGCCATGGTTTGCGCCTCCACGCCTTGCGCGGCATCGACGAGCAGCAACGCGCCCTCACAGGCCGCCAGGCTGCGGCTTACTTCATAGGAAAAATCGACGTGGCCCGGCGTGTCCAGCAGGTTGAGTTTGTAGCTCTCCCCGTCCTTGGCCGGGTAATGCATCGTCACGGGGTGGGATTTGATGGTGATCCCGCGTTCGCGCTCCAGATCCATCGAATCGAGCAGTTGATCCTGAGCCTCGCGCTGGGTAATCGTCTGCGTCGCCTCCAGCAGGCGGTCGGAAAGGGTTGTCTTGCCGTGGTCGATGTGGGCGATGATCGAAAAATTGCGGGTGAGGTCGATGGACATGGATGATTGGTCAGGGGCGGCAAAATAGGGGGATTTTGCGATTTCGCAAGATTCGCGAGGAACCGGTCTCGCGCTCCAATGCAAGCTTGCTCCTTTCCGCGTCCGCGGCTTGAATTCGGTCATGAACCGTTTTCGCCACGTCATCGTCTTGACTGCGCTAATCCCCGCGCAGGCCCTCGCTCAAGCCCCGGATTGGATCTGGAACAGCGTGGATCGCCACGAACCGGCGTCCGCGCATTTCGAGCAAACCTTTGAGCTAAGCACCAAACCAAAATCGGCTCGATTGATCGCGACCGGCGATTTTGCGGCGTTGCGGATTTCAATCAACGGTGAGCGCGTTGCCGATCTGGAAGCATACGATCCGCCAGTGGAGTTGGAACCCGGCCGTTGGTTGGTTTTGGGCGAAAACCGGCTTTCGCTGGAAGCGCGGGGCGTTGCGGGACCTTCCGCGATTGCTGCGAGGCTTAGCGTGGATGGGCAGGCCGTTTTGCGCACCGGGCCAGGTTGGGACGGGGCCATTTCGTTCGGCAAAACGCGTCCGGAGCGGTTCGAGCCGAATCTCCTCACCGCCATCAGCCCGTTTGACGAGTACAACCAGTGGAAGGAAGCCAGCGGCGCGGATTCCGCGGCCGGCGCGAAGCTTTCCGAGCTTCCTCCAGGGTTTGAGGAGGAGCTTTTGCGGGTGGCGCAAGGGGAAGAGGGAAGCTGGGTTAGCCTGGAGTTCGATCCCAAAGGCCGGCTGTTGATCGGACGCGAAAAACAGGGCATCCTGCGCCTAACATTGCCAAAAAACGCTGGCGCCGAAATTCAGGTGGAAGTCGTCAACGACGAGCTGAAGGAGTGCCGCGGCTTGCTTTGGGCCTACGATAGCCTCTACGCCAACGCCAACAATTCCAAGGCGCTCTACCGCCTGCGCGACACGACCGGCGACGATCGATTCGACGAAGTGACGCTGCTCAAGACGATCGAGGGAAAATTCGGCCACGGCCGCAATGATTTGGCGCTTGGGCCCGACGGGATGATCTACTCCATCCATGGCGACGCCGTTTTGCCGCCGGAAGGAGGCGTTTGGCGGACGGCGCCGGAAAACGAGCGCATCAAGCCACAGGGTTACGTGGCGCGAACCGACGCTAACGGAAAAAGCTGGGAAATCCTGGCGCGCGGGCTGAGAAACCCCTACGGCATCGACTTCAACCCAGACGGCGAGATGTTCACCTACGATGCAGACAACGAGGGCGACATCGGCCTGCCGCTTTACCGGCCCACGCGGGTCAACCACTTGGTTAGCGGCGGAAATTACGGCTGGCGCCAGGCCGACGCGACTTGGAGTTGGCCGGTCTACACGCCCGACGGCCTACCCACCACGTTGGACATCGGCCGCGGCTCACCCACGTCGGTAAAATTCGGCACGCGCAGCAATTTCCCGCAAAAATGGCGCGAGGCGCTGTTCGTGTTGGATTGGGCCTACGGGCGCGTCATTGCCGTGCATCTCACCCCGCGCGGAGCCAGTTATCACGCCGGCGCAGAGACGTTTTTGCGCGGGCGGCCGTTCAACGTGACGGACCTGGATTTCGACGCCGATGGCGCGATGTATCTCATCACCGGAGGCCGGAAAACCCAGGCCGCGCTCTACCGCGTGCGCTATTCCGGCAAAGCAGCGCCCGAGGGCCGTCTCACGGCGCAAGAAGCCGCCAGGCACGAGTTTTCCGCCACGATGCGGGATTTGCGCCGCAGGCTGGAATCGGGCGAGTTGGGCGTCAACGAGCTGTGGCCGCATCTCGACTCGCCCGACCCCTGGATTCGCAACGCAGCCCGGTTTTCAACGGAAATTCGCCTCCAGGGCCATCGCGACCTTCACGTTGACCTCAAGCCGGAGTCAATGTCGCAGGGCGCGGCTTTCCTCCTCGCCTCAACCCGCGCCGGGCGCGAAATTTCGCCGCATTGGACCAGCCTGCCGGCGACCGTCTTCCCGAGTCGCGCGGACAAGCTTTCGCTGCTGCGCGCCTACGAACTTGGGGGTGAATCGCGCTCGGAAATCGTGCGCCAGTTTTTGCCGATTTACCCGAACCCGGATGCGCGGTTGAACCGGGAAATCTGCAAGGCGCTGGTTCGTCTGGAATCGCCGGAAGCGCTCGCGCCCACGCTGCAACTTTTGGCCGAATCGCGCGCGCAAACGGATCGCCTGCACTACCTGGAGCAGCTAAGCCACGTGAAATCCGGTTGGGCGCCGGAGCAGCGCCAGACCTACTTCCGCGCCCTGCTTCACGCCAAACGCTTCTCCAACGGCGACCGCAACCTGCCCAATTATCTCGCCGAAATTGAGGAACGCGCCGTTGGCAACGTCGCCGAGCCGGAACGCGCCGAATTTGCCGCGATGCTGAAGGACGAAGCGCCTCCCGAGCCGGTCGCCGTCGATCCAACCCGGGATTTCGTGAAAAACTGGCAAATGCGCGATTTTGAGCCCTGGCCGGACGGCTCGCGCAACCTGGCCCGGGGCGAAAAAATGTTTCACCTGGCGCAATGCAGCCGTTGCCATCAATTCGGCACGCAGGGCACGCCGATGGGCCCGAATCTCACCATGGTGGGTAGCCGGTTTTCGCCGCGCGACCTGCTTGCGTCGATTTTGGAGCCTTCAGCGGTCATTTCCGAAGCGCACCAAAATCTGCTCATCACCAAAACCGACGGCACAGTCGTTTTAGGCCGGCTGATTCGCGACGACATCCGCGCCTCGGAGCTTTACGTGGCTAAGAATCCGTTTGCGCCTAACGAACTGACAAAAGTCGCCAAGAGCGAGATCGAGGCCTACGAGCCGTCGCCGGTTTCCCCCATGCCGCCTAGCCTGGTCGATCGGCTAAGCCGCGAGGAAATCCTGGATTTGGTCGCGTTTTTGGCGCAAGCGCTGTAGAATCTCGCCTACTTGCCGTATTCCACGTAACCCGGCGTCGTGGTGGTTGCCGGAGCTTGTTTTTTGGCGCAGGAAACGAGGCCAAATGAAAGCGAAACCGCGACGGCGGCGAGAGCGAGAAGTTTGAGGACTTTCATGCTGATTTTTTGAGTTTGTTGAGGTTCTGAGAGGATCGGGCCGCGCATTTAAGGCACTCCGGGCGGCGGCGCAACGCATTTGCGGCAAAAATCCTGCCTAAGCCTAAGGTGTTCCGGCCGTGAGAAGCGTCCGGATTTCGGGCTCGATAGCGCCGAAAATGTCGTTGTGGCCGGCCCCGTCAACCGGGTGAAAACGCACGATTCCCGAAAAATCGCCGGCCAACTGACGGCCCATCGCGAACGGGACGATTTCATCCTCCCTGCCGTGAAACAGGTGCACGCGAACGCCGCTGCGACCGGAATTCGCCAGCAAATTCAGCGATTCCACGTTGTCGTAGCGGTGGGTGAGCAGATTCGACAAAACCGGGCCGACGGTGCGCGTGGCCATCTTTTTCATGGTCGTGAACGGCGAGATGACGACGGCGAAATCCAGCTCGTAGCGCGCCGCGGTGTCCAGCGCGACGGCCGCGCCTAACGAATGCCCCAAAACCGCCGAGCGACCCTTCAGCGTCTCCTCCGTCATCCCAAGATGCTCGGCCACCACCGGGAACAAGGCGTCCACGCTGCGGCGGATCGACCGCGGATTCGCCCGGCCCTCGCACAGGCCGTAGCCGGGGTAATCGACCAAAACGCAGGCGATTCCCGGTTTTTCCAGGTTTTCGGCCAAACTCAGCCAATCCAGCGCCAAAGCTCCGTTTCCGCCGAAAAACCACCAAACGCGCTCCACGGCGCCATCGCCGCCGGAGTTGAGGAGGAAGGCGGTTTGCGCTTTGCCGCGATTTTCAAACTTCAGGTGCTCGACGCGCCGGAGATAGGCGCTGTAATCCGCGTAATCGCGCGGAAAATAGATGAGGCTGGCCTGCGCCACGAAAATCAGCAACGGCACGATGACGGCAAGCGCCACGGCCACCCGCAAGCCACTTTTCAGCAAGTCCATGGCTCACTCATTGTCCTTCACGCGAACGGCGACGACCGATTCCGCGCTGGCTGCGCTGACCCGCAGCAAGAGCACCTGGCCTTCGAAACCGAGGCGCTCGCGAATGGCCTCTTCCACGCTGGTCACCGCGTTTTCGTTGATTTCCACGATCACCTGGCCATCGCGCAGGCCGGAATCGGCGGCGACGCTCTCCGGATCGACGTTGGTGACCAAAACGCCTTTCACGTCTTCGGAAACGCTGTGTTCCTCGCGATTTTCCGGGTTCAGATCGGCCACTTGCACGCCTTCCAGCAGTTCCAGCGTCCGTTGCGGGCGCAGCCCCATGATTTGGGCGGGATCCTCCGGCAGCTCCGCCAGGGTGACCTTCACATCCATCTCTTTGCCCGCGCGCACGATGCCGAAGGTCACCTCCTTGTCGGGCGGCGTGTTGCTGATCCGCAGCCGCAAAGAGTCGAGATTGCGCGCTTGCTGACCCTGAAAACTGGTGATGATGTCCTTGGGCTCCAAACCGGCTTTCTTCGCCGGCGTTTCATTGCCGACCTGGGAGATGATCACGCCATAGTTTTCCTTCCAGTTCAGCTCTTGGGCGCGTTCGTGGTCCAGCGGTTGCAGGCTCACGCCCAAAAATCCGCGTCGCACCTTGCCGCCGCCCTGCAGCAGCCGGTTCACGATGTCCAGCGCCATGTTGGAGGGGATGGCGAAGCCGATTCCGAGGTTGCCGCCGGTCATTCCGCCCTGGATGGCGGTGTTAATCCCCACCAGCCGGCCGTGCACGTCGATGAGCGCCCCACCGGAGTTTCCGCGGTTGATGGCAGCGTCCGTCTGGATGAGATCGGCGTACTGCAGGATGCTCACATCGCTGCTGCTGCGGCCCAGCGCGCTGACAATGCCCATGGTCACGGTTTGGGAGAGGCCGAAGGGGTTGCCGATGGCGAAGGTGACGTCGCCCACGCGCAGTTTTTGGCTATCGCCGATCGCGGCGACGGGAAGGTTGTTGGCGCTAATTTTGATCAATGCGACGTCGGTTTTGGGATCGGCCACGATGAATTTGGCGTCGTAATCGCGGTTCAGGGCATCCAGCCGCACCCGCAATTCTTGGGATTTTTCCACCACGTGGTTGTTGGTCAAAATGTAGCCGTCCGGCGTGACCAGGACGCCGGCGCCGGTAACCGGGGTGTCGGGCGTGTGGTCCGGAAACAGCCGCCGAAAGAGAGGATCGTCCATCATCTCGCTGGTTCGCGGGTCCGGCTCGCGTTTGGAGAAAATCGTCACCACCGCGGGGGTAACAGTGTCCAGCATGTCGGCGTAACTGGCTTGCGGTCCCAGCGGCTTGATCGGAGAAGGGTCCATGGACAGCTTGGCCTTCAATTCCTCGAACTTGAGGTCGACCTTGGCGGCTTCCTGAGCCTGACCGAGTCCTAAAAGGCAGGCTGCGAAAACCGCGCCGAGGGTGATTTTGGAAAATTGGTTGGTTGCGAACATATCCGTCATTACGTTGCCCAAACTTGGACGCAAACTCGAAATGCGAAACCCGAAATTCAAACTCGCGCCATGACCCCGCCTCTTATCCCCACAAATCGCAGCGACGCCGTGGATTTTTCCGCCGCTGAATTGGAACGTTACGCCCGCCACATCACCATCCCGGATTTTGGGATTGAAGGTCAAAAACGGCTCCGCGCCGCCTCCGTGCTCTGCATCGGCCTGGGTGGCTTGGGCAGCCCCGCGACGATGTATCTGGCCGCCGCCGGAATCGGCAAACTGGGCCTGGTGGAGTTCGACCACGTGGACCGCTCCAACCTCCAGCGCCAAATCGTTCACGGCGAAAGCGACATCGGCCGGCCCAAGCTGGAAAGCGCTCGCGAGACGCTGCGCGAAATCAACCCGCACCTGGAAATCGCCGGTTTTGAGGAGCGAATCACCAGCGAAAACGCCCAGCGCATCGCCGAACCGTTCGACCTCATCCTGGACGGCACCGACAACTTCGCCACGCGCTATTTGAGCAATGATTTGGCCGTTTTGACCGGAAAACCGAACGTTTACGGCTCGATTTTTCGCTTCGAGGGCCAGGTTTCGCTTTTCGCGCCGAAACTGGGCGGCCCGTGCTACCGCTGCCTGTTTCCGAACCCGCCCGATCCCGGTTCGGTGCCATCGTGCGCGGAAGGCGGAGTTTTGGGCGTTTTGCCGGGAATCGTCGGCTCCATGCAGGCGCTGGAAGCCATCAAACTGCTCGCGGGCGTGGGCGAACCGCTCGTAGGCCGGCTGGTGCACTTCGACGCCCTGGAGTTCAAATTTCGCGAAATTCGCCTGCGGCGCGACGAGCAATGCCCCGTTTGCGGCGATGAGCCCAGCATCCGCGAGTTGATCGACTACGACCAGTTTTGCGGCGGAGGTGGCGATGGCGCTGAAACCGCCGATGAGGCGAAAATCCCGGAAATCAGCGTCGCCGAGCTGAAAACGCGGCTGGATTCGGGCGAAATCACCCTCATCGACGTGCGCGAGGAGGCCGAATTCCAAATTTGCCGGATTCCGGGGAGCAAACTCATCCCGCTCGGCGAATTGCCCGGCCGCCTCGGCGAAATTCCGCGCGAAGGCGAGATTTTGGTCCATTGCAAGCTGGGCGGCCGCAGCGCCAAAGCGGTCGAAATTCTGCGAGAAGCCGGATTTGAGCGCAGCATCAACATCGCCGGCGGGATTTCCGCCTGGGCCGAAGAAATCGACCCCACCATGCCAAAATACTGAGCGATCGCTGGTCTGCCCCGATTTCCCAATTTCCCGAAAAAAAAAGAGACGGCGCGCGATAAATCGTGCGCCGCCCCCTTAACCCCTCAACACATTTAACAAATTCTTCAAATAACACACGCAAACTGAGCATTACTGAAGGTTTGTTGATGGAAAGTTAGCAGGTTTTTGTAATCGGGCAAGCACAAAAATTAACTTTTCTTAATAATTTAGCAAAACGCGGGGAACAATGCACTTGGTGACATCCACTTCCACGCCGAAAAGAACGTGAGCCTCGGCAAAGTAGCCCTGCGCCGGGGCCAATTTCGGCCCGCGATTTGCCGGGGAGGACCCAAGCTGAGGTGGAAGCGTTAGTTTGCGAATTTGCCGCCCAGACCCGCCTCATCCGCCGCGTTGGCGATGGCTTGGGCGGTTTCTTCGTCCGGCGCGATGCAGTGGACCACGACGTCGCCGGTTTTGGCCAAATCCAGCATCCACGGGGCGATTTCGCCGTTGCTGATGACGCTGCGGCCAACGGGAAAGAGTGATCCGCGGTTGCGGACCGTGATTAGAGTGCGATTTTCCAGTGATGACAACGGCAGCCGAAGAAAATGCGACCCAACTGCTCGAAGCCAAAATCACGCCTGAAGAAATGGCGATGTTCGAGCAGGCGGCTGGCTTTGAGGGGGTGACTCTCGATTCCTTTGTTGTGACCCATCTGCGGGAGCACTCCCAAAGAGTGATTCAGCAACACGGCACGAAAATTCGCCTGAATGAGGAGGAGTCGCGCAGATTCGTTGAGGTCCTGCAAGCGCCGCCGCGGGAACCAACCCCTGAAATGAAGGCGGCAGTGGATGGCTACTACAAATCGGTTACGGAGCGTTGGGAGTTTTGGTGATGTCTTTCATCGGCAGATAGAGACGCCGCGCTGGGGCCAATTTCGTAATGCCGGGAAACTCCGGGGATTTGCTCTGCAAACCCGGAACACATTTGATCGAAACCCCGACGTCGGTAGGTTGCGCCGATGACCGAGGCCGAAACTGAAGTTGACTGGTCCGCGGAGCGAGGTTGTTTCGTGGGCTCACTCTCCGGATGCAGCGATGAATGTTGCAGCGGCGCGACCGAGGAAGAGGTGCTCGCGAAACTGGCGGTGATTCAGGCCGAATTTGAGGAAAGTCTCCAATCCGCCGGCTTGGAGGCGAAACCGATCCCGAAACTACCGGTTTTGGATCCCGGGGAGCTTTTCCAGCGAATGGCGGACGTTTTGGAGGAGGTTGAGGGCGACGACGCCTCCCAGTCAGCCGAATGCGAGGCGCCCGACCCTAACGCACGTTCGAGCTACACCTTTCAGTGGGCCGAAGTGGAGACGGTTTGGGAGTACGACTTTCCGTTCGAGCTGGAGTTTCTGCCCGAACCTGCGCCGTTGCGAAATTGGGCCCGCGATTTGCCGGGGAGGACCCAAGCTGAGGTGGAAGCGTTAGTTTGCGAATTTGCCGCGAGCCTCCAGGGGCCTTGTTTCCGAGCCTTTCGCGATTTGCTCGAAAAATCCGCGCCAACCTGCGTTTTGCGCCATCGCGACGAATGCTGGTTGAAATTGAGCGACGATGGTGAGGCGCCGTCCAGGGCTCTGTTGCTCCCGCTAAACCCGCTGCCGCCGCTTGCGGATTTTCCGTTCGGCCAACACCCGGAATTTGGCGAATTTTGCGAAAAATTGGCCGGTTTTCGGCACAGTTGCCCGAGTTGCGGCTTTTTTTCGGCTCCCACGGTTTCTGTCGCGCAGCGAGGATACGATCCGGTGTTTGGCGCGGGATTTTGGGATTGGCCAGGCAGCGTGGAGTTTTTCGTTGATGGTTGCGGGAACAGTTGTTTTTACGCTCCGGATGGACGCGTGGGATTGAGGAGCCACGGCAAGGAGGTGACGCCACTCGGCCTAACATTTCCCGATTTCTTCAAGGGCTACGTCGCCGAAGTTTTGGTGGCGAGGCGCGCCGAGTTGGATTGGATTTGGAGCTTGCTGGAACACTGAACTCCCTGATTTGCCCCCGGCTGCAGGTTAGGCTAGGGGTGGGCGGATGAACTTGCGTGCTTTTCTCGTTTCCTTGCCGCCGATGCTGCTGCTGTTGCTGGCGATCTCCGCCAATGCCGTGGATTGGCCGGAATTTCGCGGTCCCAACCAGGATGGAACCAGCAACGCCGAAAACGTCCCGACTTCCTGGACCGAAACCGAAAACGTCGCCTGGAAAACGCCGATTCCCGGCAAAGCGTGGTCGTCACCCGTGATCGCGGACGGAAAAATCTGGCTGACCACGGCGATCGAACACGAACCGGCCGACGAGGCAGAACGGGAGAAGCTGCTCGCCAAAATCGATCCGAAAAAGCGCAAATCGCGCCAAATTAAGGCGAAAATCGAGTTTCGAGCGCTCCAACTCGGCCTGGATTCCGGAGAAATCGGGTGGGACGTGGCGCTGCTGGAAAATGCGGCTCCGGACGCGATTCACTCGCTCAACAGCTACGCTTCGCCCACGCCGGTGATCAACGACGGGCGGCTGTTTTGCGATTTTGGGACGTTTGGCACGGTGGCGCTGGATGCGGGCTCGGGTGAGGTCGTTTGGGAACGCCGATTTCCGCTGGTTCACAACGTGGGGCCGGGCAGTTCGCCGGTCGTGGCCGGAAATTTGCTGATTTTGGTGCGCGACGGTGTGGACGTGCAGTACGTGACCGCCCTGGACAAAAATACCGGCGAGACCATTTGGAAAACGGCGCGCCCGCCGATGGACGCCCGCAGCGGCGATCAAAAAAAGGCCTACTGCACGCCGATTTTGATCCGTCACGAAGGGGCGCGTCAATTGGTCGTCCCCACCTCGCAATGGTTCGTCTCCTACGTGCCGGAATCGGGCGAAGAACTGTGGCGCGTGCGGCATGGGCGGGGATTTTCGCTGGTGCCGCGGCCGGTTTACGGCAATGGCCTGGTTTACGCGTGCACGGGGTTCGGCTCGACGCAGCTTTGGGCGATGCGGCCGGATGGAACCGGGGATGTCACGGAATCGGCGGTGGTTTGGAAGGAGCCCAAACGCATCTCCCAGAAACCGTCGCCCCTGCTGATCGGCGAGCGGCTTTACGTGCTGGGAGACGGGGGAATTTTGACCTGTTTTGACGCATTGACCGGGGAAGTGGTTTGGTCCGGCCGGGTGGGCGGAAATTACTCCGCATCGCCGATTTTTGCCGATGGCAGGATTTACGTTTGCAGCCACGAAGGCCTAACCACGGTGTTGGCTCATGCGGACGAATTCCAGGTTTTGGCCCAGAGCGAGATCGACGGCGAAATCATGGCGTCGCCGGTTCCGTTGGATGGCGGGCTGTTGTTGCGAAGCGACGCCGCGCTGTATCGCATTGGCGAGGATTAGCCGATTAGCCGGCGAAAACGGGCAATTTCGCCCCGTTTGGAAGAAAAATTCGCCTCCAGGGCGTGTTTTTGGGTGATTGGCTGGATTTTTGGCGTTTTTTCCCGCTAACAAACCCGGCTCTTGACACGTTACTATTTCCTGTCACCTCCACGCGATTTGGAGTAAGATCGCGAGAATTGAATCAACTGGCACACGCCTATGTCAACCATCATCAACGCATTGCGCAACGCTCTGGAAACCGCGCCGGAAAACTGGAACAATCGGCTGGCGCTCATGGAGGCCTACCTCAACGAGGGGCACCAGGACGAAGCCGTGGCGCTTCTCAACGAGGTGGAGACTCTGCCGCAGGACGCGCCATCGCTGCTCGTCGCGGCGCGCGCCTACTCGTTGGCCGGTTCGCCGGATGCCCGCGGCATCGTGGATGCGGTGCTTCAGGCCAATCCGAATGATGCGCAGGCCCACCTGACCATGGCGATGGTGACGCATCGGGCTGGAGACACCGCAACGGCGGCGGAACACTTTGCCCAGGCGCGCTCGATCGATCCCGGCGCGAGCGATCCGGAGCTGGATGCGGCTTACGGCTCGGAAACGGCGCAAGATTCCGATCCGGTGATGGCCGCGCAAATCGTGGACGATGCCGATGACGACGATGGCGAGGCCGTTGCGGCCGTGCAGATCGTGGAACCCGAGCCGGCGGCAGCAGCGCCTCAGCCGATCGCAGCCATGAAACCGGCCTCGGAAACCGCGGCCCAAACCGTCGCCGCTCCGGAGCCCGAAGTGGAGGTGGAGGTTGCGCCCGAGCAGCCGTCCATTCCGGAGCCGAATTTGGCCCCGGCGCCCAGCGCAGCGGCCATTCCACCGCCAAATCTGACGCCAACCCCGGCGCCCGCGGCCACCGCGGCGGCTTCCTCCGCGCCAACCATCGCCGCAGCGCCCAAAGTCGTCCCGCCCACCCATTCGGCCGAGCCCGACCAAACCGCGGAGATGCTCAAGGCTTGCGAACGGGCGCAAAAGTCGCCGTCGATCGCTCCCGCCGCCGGGACAAGCTCAATTCGCTGTTTTTGACCGTGATCATGCACATCGGCCTGGTGCTGGCCTTTGGGCTGGTGGTGATGTCCGTGCCGATGATCGAGCCGCCCAAAATTCAAGCCGTGGCCGCGCCGCCGATGGACGACACCATCATCGAGCCGGATCAAGTGGTCAAACACGTGCCCCGCACGCCCACCTCGGCCTCTAACGCCATGCCGGACGTGGTCGCCGCGTTCGCCATGTCGGACGTAGCCGTGCCAACCATGCGTTTCGACGCCACGCAACCCCCGGCCGACTACGGCATGTACATGGGGCCGCCGATGACCTTCGGCGCCGCCAGCGCGATGGGCGAAAAATCGATGATTTTCGGCATGAAAGTCGATGGCGACAAATTGGGGGTGATTTTGGACGTTTCCGGCTCCATGGCGGAGTTCCTCCCCCTGGTGATTCGCGAGATCGACCGCAATTTCGAGAACGTGCCGATCGTTTACATCAACAACGCGCTGGTGCGGGCCAACGGCAGCCCCACGGAGATCAATATGGTCGTGGCCGAGGACGTGGTTTCGCACCGCGACGGACGCCCCACGCCCTACTGGTTCCTTTGGGGCGATTTACCGCGAAAAGCGCCCCAACGCAGCGTCGATCGGCTCATCGACACGTTTAAAACGCGGCCGAACACGTTTTTGGCCGTCGGCGGCCACAACCGCTTCACCGCGGCCATCGACCACCTCATTGGCATGAACATCGACGCGCTCTACGTCTTCAGCGACTTCGAGGATTACGTGGATGCCGAGGTGGCGGAGGAATACGGCCAAAAACTGGGCCGCAACGCGGTGAAGGCCTACGTGCAGCCCGCGGAGCAAACCACGGAGTACCTGGGAATCGTCACCAACAAAATCGCGAATCGCAGCAAGGGCCGGCGCCTGCCCACCCTGGTCGCCACTTTGGCGGGAATGGACGAAGAATCCGACGACCCGGCCAGCCTGCCAATGACGCCGATCGCCGAAGGAGCCGTGAACTACGCCACAACCCGGGAGCAGCGTGAGGGCCCCGCAGTTTTCGATTATCGGCCCAACGGCCGCTGGGAGAAGAACCAGATCGCCATCCTGGAACAACCGGAATACGACGTGGTGCTCTACGGGCCGGAAGCGCGCGCCCAAATTTTCATGAAAACGCCGGACGGTTACTTGCAGTATCCCATCACTTTTGGTTACCACAGTTGGAAGCTCGATCCCGACCCCAACGCGCTGCACGAGTATCGCTGGCGCAAATTCCTGCGCGTGCGCGAGGAACCCAAGCTGGAGAACAACGAGATTTCCTGGAAAATGGTGCTGGAGGACGAAATCGAATTCGATGTGACGCTGGAACTGGTCACCAAAGGCATGCGCGCCACTTACATCGCCGAACCGCCGCCAAATGGCGAGTACGACCACGCGTTCGTCTACTTTAACGTGCCGCCGGTGGCCCGGGAGAGCAAAGACATGTATTACAACTACGATTTTCCCGACGGCCTGACATTGGATCAAGTGCGCCGCGTCGTTGCCGAAAATCAGGCTATGTTCAACCTTTCCAGCGCCGTGAAAGACACCTACGAGAAGAGCTGGAGTCAGATCGGCTTCAAATCCGGCCAAAACCAGCGCCCGTTCAACGAATTGGTTCGTCAACTGCCCAGCGGCGTGCGCGACGTGAAAGTGTGGGGCCCATCCTTCGGCCCGCGCATCTTCCATGCGCGCACCACCAGCAACAAGGTCCACCTTCACGGCCGCCTGCACCGGGCCGACGCGGAATTGTGGGAAGGCTTCCAATGCCGGCTGGTTCGTCCCCAGGACACCCGCACGCGGAAGACGAAGACCGAGTCGATCGCGATCATGATCGAGTAATAGCGCAGCCGCGGGCGTTGTTCGACAATTTGCCAAATCACTCGGCCAACTCTTCGAGCTTCCGCACAAGCACCTGAACGTTGGTTGATGGATTTTGGCTCCACGGTCGAGGCGCGCCAAGCTGGGCGGCCTGGAGCTGATCCGCATGCCGTTTTGCCACTTCAAGCTTTTCCTCCAGTTCCGCGAAAATCGTCGCATCGCTTTTCGAATATTTCTTGGACAAGAGCTTGTTCAGCTGTCTTTCGATGTCTTTCCGTCCGATGGCAGCCTGCTGGAATCGGAAATGGAGCAGATACCAAAGCTCGAAACACTCATTCCCCCAAATCACGGTAATATTCTGGTTTGCGGCAACAAGATCGAAGGCCCGTTCGTAGCGGGCTTTGGTAAAGTCGTCTTTGTCGATCGCGCAATATACATGGACGTAAGGCTCGCGAGCTCGCACGGAGGCTTTCCAAAGTTCGATTCCCCTTTCCACCACTTTGCAAGTATCCCCCGCTTCCCCTTCCGTCTTTACCGATATAATGTCCGATGAAATCTTCGTGATGAACCCGTTCAGATACAACAACGAACTCTTTTTATCTTCGGATACGATGAGATAGCGGCGTAATTTGCGCCCCTTCTTTCGCCTCCCTCCTTTGCGTTGGTCGCGCTTACTTTTCTTGGCCATGATCTGCACCATAAACAGCGCCAGCCTTTTCCAAAGCCAATCGCGGTAGCGCGCCAAAAATTCCTTGCAAATATTGGCGCTCAAACTGGGTGGTGGGGCGAACTCGATCGGAGGAAAATTCAGCCAGCGAATAGAGCGCCGATGCGCCTTGCTCGTCTTTCTCCGTAAACCAAATCTGATCGCGTCTAAGCAAATCCGGCGACATCAGACCAGTGTCATGAGTTGCCGCGATCAATTGGGCCCCGGTTTTCCCGAGTCCGGATGTGAACCAAAACTTCACAATTTCCCGGGTCAATTTGGGATGGAGCCGCGCCTCAAATTCGTCGATGAAAACGACCCGGCCGGACAAGGTCGCGCCTAACAGAGGCGCCACCAACGTTACGAACCGTTGCGTCCCCTTGGATTCGTCGGAATCCAGATCAAACTCCGTCGAGCCAGTCACCTCTCCGTCCGGCCCAAACACAGGCCGGGTCGTTTTGATCTTCTTTGGCCTCCATCGCTTGAGTCGAAGACTTGGGCGAGAGTTTTTCGGTAACTTGGCAGCCACCTTCACTTGGCCAATTGCACGGGGCCGTTCTCGCTCTTCGGTTGAAAAATCCTCGATCGAAAAATCTGCCATTTGGCTCATGGTTAGGATCCACCGTTTTAATTCCGGGTTCTCGAGACAACTCGCCGTTAGATTGAAGTTTTCATTGTCGGAAAGCCCCGAAAAAACCAGAGCCGCTCGAAACCAGTCTACCATTTCGCCCGCAATCGTCCCGTTCCAGGTTGCGCAAACGGCAAGAAAGAGCGCTTCATCGCGGGTGCGCATTTCCAAGCCTTTTCCCTCGGGAAACTGTCTCGCGTTGAGCGCGATTTCACCGTTTTTTCGCGAAAACAACCGCGCCCGCCCCCGGTAAGCCCATTCCTCCCTGACTCGCTCTCCGTCCACGGCAAATCCGTAGCGATACCGCCGGTCCTCCACCAAAAATTCGCATTCCATCTCGCAAACTCCTTCGCGCTTGTCCTCGCGCAGTTGAAATCGCGGGATCGAGATGTCGTCGCGCTCCAAATCTCCCGATGCCGATCGCAGCACGAAACTCCGCATCCAATCAAATCCCTCGATCAGGTTTGACTTGCCCGAGGCATTCGGCCCGTAAACAAAGGCGCCCCGAAGCAAATTCCCATCGCCAACCCGGCTCTCCCGCAGATGCGTATCGGCGGTTGCCTCCATGGATAGCGACTGCGAATCGCGGAACGATTTGAAGTTCTCCAGCGTGAAACTAATGAGCACAAATCAACCCTAAACCGGGAATTCGTGCAGGAAAAGTGCGAAAACGGCGCTTTTTACGAACATTTCACCCACAAAATGGCCTGTTGCGCGCGTTTTCAGATCGAAGCCAAAGAAAATCGCGGTTTGCGGAATTTTGGCTCCAAAACGTTCTGGCTGGCGAGGGAATTCCGGCCACGTTGAGCCATGAAATCCGCCCTCACTCTGCTTTTCGCCGCCTGCCTGCTCGCCACCCACGTTTTCGCGGCCGAACGCCCGAACATCCTCCTCATTGTCTCCGACGACCAGGGTTACAACGACCTTGGCTTCCTTGGAAACGGGATCATCACTCCAAACTTGGACCGCATCGCCGCTGAAGGCACGCGGCTGACGAATTTTTACGTTTCCTGGCCGGCTTGCACGCCATCGCGGGCCTCGCTGCTGACCGGTCGTTATCCGCAACGCAACGGCATCTACGACATGATCCGCAACGAAGCGCCGGACTATGGCAAAAAATACACCGCCGCGGAATACGCCGTGACTTTCGAGCGCATTGGCGGAATGGATTTGCGCGAGATCATTCTTCCCAAAATGCTCGCCGGCGCGGGGTATCGCAGCGGGATTTACGGCAAGTGGGACTTGGGGACACTGAAACGTTTTCTGCCCACTTCCAGGGGCTTCGACGATTTCTACGGCTTCGTCAACACGGGGATCGATTACTACACCCACGAGCGTTACGGCGTCCCCAGCATGTATCGAAACCTGGAACCCACCGTGGAGGACAAGGGTGCTTACTGCACCAATCTCTTCGAACGTGAGGCGCTGCGATTCTTGCGCGAATCCGCCGGTAAGGAACCGTTTTTTCTCTACGTGCCGTTCAATGCGCCGCATGGTTCCTCCGCGCTGGATCCGCGGATTCGCTCCACCGTCCAGGCGCCGGACGAGTTCAAAAAGCTCTACCCGCCGGTGGAGCCGGAATTTCAGGAAGTTCCCAAATTTCGCTACGCCGAGTCGGCCACGGTCGCGACCAAAGACGCCAGGCGGCGCGACTATCGTGCGGCGGTCACCTGCATGGACGCGGCGATCGGCAAAATGCTGGCTGCGCTGGAAGAGAAGGGGATTTTGGACGAGACGATCGTCCTTTTTTTCTCCGATAACGGTGGAAGCGGCGGCGCGGACAACACACCGCTGCGGGGCAGCAAAAGCACGACCTGGGAGGGCGGAATTCGCGTCCCTTGCCTGGTACGCTGGCCGGCTGGCGAGGTCCCGGCCGGTGCGGTGAATCACGAATTTCTCACCAGCCTGGAAATTTTTCCCAGCCTGGCATCGGCGACGGGATCGGCCCTGCCGGAAGGCGTGATTCTGGACGGGTTCGACTGGTGGCCCGTGCTGCGCGGCCAGACGCCCTCACCGCGCAAGGAGGTGTTTTGGAAGCGCAAGAATTTGACCGGCGCGCGGGTTGGGAAGTGGAAATGGACGGTGATGAGCGACAAAAAAGGCCGGCCAAGCGGTGGTTTGTTCGATTTGGAGGCCGATCCCGGCGAAACCACGGATCTTTCCGCGCAAAAGCCGGAAATCCTGGAAATGGTGCAGGGCCGGTTCCAAAATTGGCTGCGAGAAATGGAAGCCGCGGAGCCACGCGGGCCATTCCGGGATTTTTAGGTTGGGTTTGGTTGGGCAACGAAACTGCCCCGTGGCAATCGGCTTAGCGCTTCGACACCACGGGCAGATTTTCGGCGAAATGCCTAACCTGCCTAAATTTCGGATCGATCTCGGCGAAACCAACGCGGTCAGTCTTCCTTGTCGCGCAATTTGGCTTGGAGTTCACGGATGAGGGCGTCTTTTTCGGCAAGCGCGCCGTCCTTTGCAGCAATCACCTCATCCTTCTCAGAAATCACCTCGTCCTTCTCGGCGATAATTTCGTCCTTCTCTTCCAATGCTTCGTTGGGCTCTTTCAACGGTTGGAGGGTGTCGGGATCGTAGAACACCAGCGCGTCGTCCAGCGGCTTCACCCTCACATGCAGTTCCGGGATGTTCAAAAATCCGAAGCGATCCGGCTTTTGCTCGCGGCCTTTTCGCCAAATGCGAATCCGGATTTCGCCCGTCTCGTCCCCATCTTCATCCAGGCCGTCGATCACCACATACGCCGGTATTCCTAGCTTCCGGCAAAGCTTGCGCTTGGCGTTAAGGTCCTTGTCCCGGCTATCCGGCGAGGTAACTTCGCCTGTCAGACACGGAACAGGCAGGCGATCCAAATTCCAGGATGAGCCGGCCAAATTACCCTCGCAAGGCATGAAATCGGGCGCAATTCGGCGAGAAACGCCTTTTTGGTCGCGGTAAATCAGGAACAAATCGGTCCAAAGCTGGACTCCGCGTTTCTTCAAATGCTGCCCAAGAACGGTTTCGACGGTTTGCATCAACAGGTTGTGGAGTTTTCCTTGGGGCATGAGTTCTTGCTCCGTTTGATAGGCATAAGGTGAGGGGTCCCAGTTCGCGGTAATGTGGTCGGGAATCCACCCGGGCCGATCGACCTCCGGCGGCGCGGGTTGGGCTCCGATGTTGTCGAGCGCTTCGATCATGGGGAGCAGGTTAGCACTTGCGCCGGCAAATTCCAGCCCGGCCGTAGTGAAGCGATAAATGGAGGATGATCTCCATTTCAGGGGGCACGCTCTCTATTTCCAGCTTTGCGTCGAGCGATCGTTCTCTCGATAAAATTCCGAATCTTTTTAATCGGCTCAAAATAAGTGGGTTGCGGGTTTTTCTCCAAAAGTTGGCACGGTATTCGCTCTAATGCCATCCGTCAGCCAACCAAACCAAGACACGGCGGACACAAACCAAACCAAACCAAACCAAAAACCAAAAACCAAAATCCGAACCAAACCAATCCTATGAAAAACCAAATCCTTACCGACGCCCAACTCGAAGCTACTTCCGGAGGCATCCAGAACCTGTTCATCGGCGGCAACGCCGGAATGGTGGTCGACAACAGCATCAACAACAGCGGCAACACCTTCACCCTGACCCAGGTCGATGCGAGCACGGACATCTCCGACAGCTTCAACCAAGATTTCTACGCCCGATTTTTCTCCTTCTAAAATCATCCTAACCAACCAACAAACAACAAGCAAACCAACCCTAACCCTACCAAACCCATGAACGACCAGCACCTGAACGAAAAAGAACTCGAAGCCGCTGCCGGTGGCATCCAGACCCTCGCGATCGGCGGCAACGTCGGAGCAGTTCTCGACTCCAGCGTCAACGATTCCTTCAACACCACGACCGTGACGCAGGTTGACGCCAGCACCGAAATTCTCGGCAGCTTCAATCGCGAGTCCTTCCTCGGCTACTTCCCGATGTAAGCGTACGCGTTATCCCCGGCCGGAATTTTCGGCCAAGAGCGGCTCCGGTTCACCCCGGAGCCGCTTTTTTTGTGGTTGGTTTGGCAATTCCAGCGCGCGCCAAGGCCGTCGCCGTCATTTTCCGAAGTTCGCCTTGCACGAACCCCAAATTTGTTAACCTTGCCTACCTATCAGCAAGGCTAAATTCCGAAAAAACGCGGAAGTCAACGCCAGCGCGAAGCTCAACCTCATGTCCATCCGATCCCCGCAGCCTGCTTTTCTCGAATTCTGCGTTTTAGGCAGCGGCAGCGCCGGCAACAGCGCTCTGGTTCGCTCGGGCGCCACCACGTTGCTCATCGACGCGGGGTTGAGCGCGAAACAACTGACCGTGCGGATGCAGGAGGTGGGGGTGGACCCGGATAAGCTGGACGGCATCGTGCTGACCCACGAACACGGCGATCATACCCGCGGGATCGACGTGCTGTGCCGCAAACGCAAGCTTGCGGTGTATTGCAACATCCGCACCCGCGAGGTTTTGCGCCAAAAAGTGGAGAGTGAGGTGTCCTGGCGGTTGTTTGAGAGCGGGGACGCGTTTTCGGTCGGCGATATCCGCGTGCAGAGCTTTTACATCCCGCACGACGCCGTGGAGCCGATGGGATTCGTGTTCGCCAACGGCGCGGGAAGGCTGGGGTTGCTGAGCGACATCGGTCACGTGACCACGCTGGTGAAGGATCATTTGGCCGGGGTCGAGACGTTGTTTGTGGAGGCGAATTACGACGATCTTTTGCTGCAAAACGATACCAAACGGCCTTGGTCGACCAAGCAGCGCATTTCATCCCGGCACGGTCATTTGTCCAACGCCCAGGCAGCCGAGCTGGTCGCGGAGGTGACCAATGGCGAGCTGCACCGCGTGGTGCTGGGCCATTTGAGCCGCGATTGCAATGCGCCGGACGTCGCCATCGGCGCGGTGCGCGGTGTCCTGGACGATCGGGCGCACGGCGAGGTTTGTGTGGAGTGCGCGGACCAGGATGAGGTGTTGCCTTTTCAGCCGGTGCGCAAGGGCGGGTTGCGCGTCCCGGTCCAGGTTGCCGATGAAAAGCCGCCCATCCGGCCCCGGCAGCCGCTCACACCCATGGCGCCGTGGACGGCTTCACAGCGATCGCTTTTTGATGGTTGAAGGGCGACGCGGCTACCTTTTGCGAAGCCGATCGGCTGTTTCGAGGATGAACTCGCCGAATTCTTCGCGGAGATCTTCGCGTTCCAGGCCGAAAATCACGTTGGTCTTCAAAAAATCCAGCTTGTTGCCAATATCGTAGCGCGTTCCGCCGAATTTCAGGGCAAACATCGGGTGATCCTCCAACATGCGCGCCATCGCGTCGGTGAGCTGGATTTCGCCGTTTTTTCCCGGTTCAGTGGCGGCGATCGCGTCAAAAATGGCCGCGTCAAACACGTAACGGCCGGCGATCGCCAGATTTGACGGTGCAGTCTCGCGCGGGGGTTTTTCGATGAGTTGATCCAGCTCGAACAAGCCGGGTTCGATCTCCCGGCCGCCCACGATTCCGTAGCGCTCCACTTTTTCGTGCGGCACTTCTTCCACCGCAACGACGGAGGCACCGTGCTTTTCGTAGACGTCGAGCAATTGCCGTGTGATCGGCCGTTGCGGATCTTCGGAGCCCATCAGCGTATCGCCTAACATGAGCACAAACGGCTCGGTGCCCACGTGATCGCGCGCGTAGGAAACGGCGTCGCCCAGGCCGTTGAGTTCTTTTTGCCAGACAAAGTGGATGTTCACCAGGTTGGCGATCCCGCGGATTTGTTCCAGCTCGTCCACCTTCGCTTTTTCCATGAGTTCGGCCTCCAGCTCAAAGTTGCGGTAAAAATGCTCCTCAATCGCCCGCTTGCTCTTGCCGATGACCATGAGGATGTCGGTGATGCCGGAGCGCGCCGCTTCTTCCACCACGTATTGGATGGTGGGGGTATCGACGATCGGCAGCATCTCCTTGGGCTGCGATTTTGTGGCGGGGAGAAATCGGGTGCCGAAGCCGGCGGCGGGAATGACTGCTTTTTTGACCATCGCGGGAAGGAAAGGGATGATTCTAACTCAGCAACCAATTTCCGAAAATTATCCCCGGCGCCCATCCTCGACCAACGGAATGGGACCGAACGGACGAACGGATTTTTTTCACCCGTCCAAGGCCGCTTTCAGCTCGGCAAGTTGAAACGGTTTGGGCAAAAATCCGTCCATCCCGGATTTTTCGCACCGGTCGCGCATTTCGTCGAAAACGTGGCCGGTTGTGGCCAAAATTCGCACTTCCGGGTTCAGCAGATTTGGATAATCGCGAATTTTCCGCGTAGCCTCGATTCCACCCATCATCGGCAGCTCCAAATCCATGAAAATGACGTCGTAAGCGTTGGAAAGCGCCGCTTCCACGGCTTCAGCGCCGTCTTCGGCCAAATCCACCTGGTGGCCCAGGCGTTTGATGGTGAGCAAGGCCACCGTTTGGTTGACCGGGTTGTCTTCCACCACCAAAACGCGTTTGACCGGTTCTGGCGGTGATTCGTCGAAAATCGCGAACGGCGAGCCGGCGCGTTCTTCCCCGTCATTTTCCGCCAAATCCACGGCCGAACCCGCCGCCGGCGCGATGGTGAACCAAAAATTCGATCCGACCCCTTCATCGCTCTCCACGCCGAGGCTTCCGCCCAGCGATTCAACCAGTTTCCGGCTGGCGGCCAATCCCAGCCTGGCGCCGGCAAATTGGGCGCCCGAAGCGGTTTCGTCGTTCGGCCGGACCGGATCGAACACCCGGGAAAGCTCGGAAGCCGGGATGCCGATCCCGTCGTCTTCCACGCAAAACAAGAGCCGCCCGGTGGATTGTGGCTCCATCCCCACCCAAATCCGGACGCCGCCGCGGTTGGTGAATTTTACGGCGTTGTCGACCAGGTTCGTGAGCACGTGATTGAGGCGCGATTCGTCCGTTTCGATGTGCCGGGGGACGGCGGGCTCCACGTGAAGCGCGATTTCCAGCCCTTTCTCCGCGGCTTTTCCCGCATGCGCCCGAACCACGTCGCCGAGCAATTTCTCCACGTTCGTGGATTTCAGGTTCAGCTCCTCTTTTTCGCCAGTGGGCCGGGAAAAATCGTGGATGTCGTTCAACACCTTCATCATGGCGTCGCCGGAGCGTTTGATGGTGTCCACGTAGTCGATCTGGGTCTCGTCCAAAATCGTGTCGCGCAGCAGATCAATCATTCCCAGCACACCGTGCATGGGGGTGCGGATTTCGTGGCTGATGTTGGCCATGAGCCGATCTTTCGTCCGCGAAGCCCGCTCGGCCTTGTCGCGGAGTTCCTCGGCTTCCGCCCGGCTGGCTTCCAGGGCGCGAATGTGTTGCTTGGCCTCGCGGCTCTGGAAATCGATGAATTGGGCGAACGCCTCCAGCAAGGCGCGGAGTTTTTCCGGCGGTTGCGCCCCTAACACCTCTTCCAGCGCTCGAGCATCGTTCCAAACCGATTCCGCCTCGGGTTCGGGAAGATCGAGGGCATGAGAGAGGAGCATGATGGGGAGTGATTCCATAAGTTTGGTGAAATTTCCGGACTTACGGACATTTCAGAGCCTTGGCAAGCCGGTTTTGACTTTCTGACTTTCGTTTGCGCTCCGCCCGAGCCTCTTTTTCGTCCTCCCAACCATGCAAATCCCCAAAAACGGCCTCGTTCGCGGCGCGGACGGAAAATCGCGCTGTTGGTGGCACGGCGGTCACGCCGATTATCTGGCCTATCACGACACCGAGTGGGGCCGCCCGATGGCCGATGACCAGCGTTTGTTCGAGAAAATTTGCCTCGAAGGGTTCCAGGCCGGCCTCAGTTGGCTGACCATTTTGCGCAAGCGTCCCGCGTTTCGCGAAGCGTTCCGCGAGTTCGATTTTCACCGCATCGCCCGATTTTCGGCCCGCGACGTGAATCGGTTGGTTGGCAACGCCGGCATCGTCAGGCATCGCGGAAAAATCGAGTCGACCATCAACAACGCCAAGCGCGCCATCGAGCTAAGCGCGGAATTCGGCTCACTGGCGGCCTATTTCTGGCAATTCGAGCCCGACCAAGCCACTCGGCCCAAGCGGATGACGCTCAACGCGGCCCTGGCCTTGACCCAAACCGATGAGTCCGCCAAATTGAGCAAAGATCTGAAACGCCGCGGCTGGAGCTTCGTTGGTCCCACCACGATCTACGCCTTCATGCAGGCCATGGGCATGGTGAACGATCACCTGCACGGTTGCTGCGTTCGCCCGGAAATTGAAGCGGAACGGCGCGATTTTGTCCGGCCCCACCCCTGACCGGCGCAACAAAAATCGTGACACCCGCCGCGGAATGGTTTTGGGTGGGCGACCATGGCCAAACCCAGCCCGGAACCGGTCGACCCCGGCCAACTGCCGGAATTGGCGCAAGCGGTCATCCAACGCGCCAAATTCCCCCAAATCGCCACCTGCGACGGCGATCAACCGCGTTTGCGGCCGGTTTCGCCGGTCAAAGTGGACGGGTTCACCATTTACGTGGCCAATCTGAAGAGCTACCACAAGACCGCCGAAATCGCCGCGAACCCGAAGGTGGAACTCTGCTACCTGGACGGCCGGCACGATCAGGTGCGCATCACCGGCACGGCGGAAATTCTGGACGATCGTGAGGAATTGCAGCAAATCTGGGACGCCAACCCGCTGCTTCGCAATTACCTGGGCTCCATCGACAACCCGGAGCTCATCGTCTACCGCATCGTCCCAAATCGGGTGCGATTTATGCGCGAATGGGCGCTGAACTACCACGAAGTCCCGCTTCCTCCACAATCATGAGCAACAGCGACGCCGAATTTGCCGAGCACGTGCTGGAACTGATGGCCAACCTGGACGGCGTGACCAACAGGCGCATGTTTGGCGGCTACGGCATTTTTCGCGAGGGCCTGATGTTTGCACTCATAGCCGGCGGCGAGCTGTTTTTGAAGGCCGACGCAGAAAATCGCGGGGAATTCGAGGCGCTGGAGTTGCCAAAATTCACCTACCACAAAGGCGAGAAGGCGATGCACCTCTCCTACTATTTATGCCCGGAGGAAGCATTCCAAAACAGCCGCGCCATGCGTCCCTGGGCGGAATCCGGCTGGAACGCGGCCATTCGCGCGGACCTGGCCAAACCCAAAAGCCAACGCAAACGCTCGGCTGGGTGATTTACGCGTTTCGTTTGGTTTGCGGCCAAAAGTTAGGGCTCCGCGCTCTTTGAGCTGACCGGCAACAGGTTTTCCGGCGGTTGAATGACTCCCGTGGCTTGAAACACGTGCCTGTTGCCGACCTCAACGGTTACCTGGTTCAAATCGGTGAGCGCGAATTCGCCGGAAAATGCACCCGATTTCTCCACGTGACGCTCCAGCCAATCCGGCGAGACCGAGAGGCGCAGAACCCCGTTTTCAACCTCGACAGCCGCGATTTCCGGCCGCGGTTGAAGCAGACCCGCAGCGAACAAAAAGCCGAGCAGCGCCATTCCCACCAAGGCAGCCGCCAGCCCCATTCCCCAGGCCGGCATCCCCGCCAATTTGCGCCCGGCCAGGTGACGCAGCAATTCGGCGGTGGGCATTTCTTCCAGCGGCGGTGATTCGCAGCCGATTGGGATCGGCCTGGGCGCTGGTACCGGCGTCGGAGCCGGTTTTTGCGGTTGCGGACGAGAATTCGCCGCGGGATCGGCCGCAGGCTGGACGGCCGTCGGTACTGGCGCGTGAACGGGCAAAAACATGGGTTTGGGCCGAATGGGTCCCGCGGCTGGCGCCAATTCGGGCTCCGTTTCCCGTTTTGGCGCGGGTTTTGCGGGTTTTGTCGATTTTGGTGCGGGCGCGTGCGGTTTGGGCGGTTTTGCGCCTTCGGATTCGCCGGTTTTTTTCGCGATTTTGGCGATGTCCGCGGGTTTCGGCGGTTTTCCCGCTTTTTCAGGCTGAAGCCGAATCACCTCGCGTTGCAGCTTGGGCGCTTGTTTCGGCGGCGCTGGTGAAACCGCACCAATCGCGCCAATCACGATGCCATCGGGATCGAGATCGGAAAAAAGCGGCATGCTCCGGCAACGCTCCCAGGCTGAGGCGCTCATCCCGATCAACGCGGTCATTCCGCGCTCGCGCACCAATCCGTCGAGCGCGCCAACCAACAGTTCCAGTTCCGGCTCGGCGAGCTTCGTGGCGGGGTCGAACGGCGAAATAACGACGACTCGCTGGCCACGCCGATTTCCCAGGTAACCGCGCACGAACATGCCCCACTGCGCCGGGGCGGCGGTGGGGAGCAACTCGGGATGCATCGTGGGAAAGACCCGCATCACCGCCTGGCACAAGCCGGAAACGTCGTTTTGGCCGGTCGGCTGAAACCGGGTCCAGTGCTCGCAAATTTCGCCCTTCTCACATTCCTTCAACCGCGGGGCGAGACGCCGGTCCACAAAAGTGGCCAGCGCATCCTGGTTTTCGGCGGTAAAAAGCAAGGGTCTGGGCCAGGCAAACACGGCCTTGCCCAGATGTTTGGCGAAGTCTTCGGTTTCGATTGCGCCGCCATCCTTTTTTTCAAGGGTGGCCTGAAATTCGGCGCAAAGTTGTTTGGGCGGATGGAATTTCATCGTCGCGACAAGAATGGGATTTGGCTAGGAATGAGGTAAGATCGCGAATTTTTTGCAAAATGACACCTTATTTTTAAGAAAATTTGATAATCCTGCGTCCCAAAGCGCTTTCCGCGCAATTTTGCGTCCGAACCACAAACTTCAGTTTGCATTCCGGTGAGGTATTTGTGTTAGTGCCTGCAAGATCGGGGATTTTTTTTGATTTTTCACGCTCATGGAAC
>CBDCZR010000013.1:0-108327 GCA_965224535.1 Verrucomicrobiales bacterium | reverse complement strand
AAAATTGGGAGCGGTTGCAGCGCGGCGACCGCTTTGGAGGTGCGCATGTGGGCGGTTTTTTGGACAATCCGCAGCGGCCCATGCTGGGCGTGGTGCTGGAGGATGCGCCCGCCGGCGGGGCGCTCATTCAGGGCGTGATGCCGGGCTCGCCGGCGGAAAAAGCGGGGCTCCGGGTCGGGAGCGTGGTGCTGAAGGTCGGCGAAGTGAAGGTTGGCGACACCGAAGGGTTGATCGAGGCGGTGAACGAGCGAAAAGCCGGCGAATCCGTGAAAATCCGCGTTCGCACCGGCGAGCAGGAATCCGACGTGGACGTAAAATTGATGGCGGCGGCCAGAATCCCGAATTTGCCGCGATCCGGCGGGGAAATGAGGATGCGCCGGCCGAATCGCGACGATCGCGCGCCTTTGACCAACCGCGAGCGCCGCGATTTGCAGCCGGAATTCAACGAATTGATGCGCCGGTTCATGAAAGAGGGCGAGGTGCAGCTGAATCGCGAGTTGGTCGAAAAATTCGGCGGCTCGGAGGAAATGGCCGGGTTCATGATGCGCTTTGGCCGCACCTTGGATGACGCGGATCAGGCCAAATTGATGGCCCTGTTCGACGAAACGCCGGTCCGCCCGGGCGAATACGATCCAGACAAGCCGATTTTCGTCGGCGAAGGTTTTTTTCGCGAGGTTTTGAACGCGTTTCGCCCCTCGGTCGCTCGGGCATCGGATTCCACGCACCTGGTCTTTCGCGGCAACGATTGGAAGAGCCTGTGCACGGTGGTGCACGAGGACGGCTACGCGCTAACCAAGGCCAGTGAGATCGAAACGCGCAACAATCAGGCCCTAACCGTGATGCTGGCCAAAAATCGTCAGGCGCCCGCCGCGGTCGTCAAAACGTATCCGGAGCACGATTTGGCGCTCATCAAAATCGACGACGCGCCCGAATTGCAGCCCGTGAAGTGGCGGATTGGCGAGGAAAACCTGCCTCTTGGCGCGTTTTTGGCCGCCGCCGGCTCCGGTCCCGATGCGTTGGCGATTGGCGTGGTCAGCGTCCAGCCTCGGAGCATGTCCAGCCGCAACAAAGGCTTCCTGGGCATCGCCACGGCTCCCCACGCGCGCGGCGTCCGCGTCGCCCAGGTTTTGGCCAACGGAAACGCGGGAAAAGCCGGGATTCGCGGTGGCGATATCATCACCAAGGTGGACGGCAAGGTCTGCGACACGCCGGAAAAGCTGATTCGCGCAATTAGCGGCGCCAAACCGGGAACCGAGGTGAACGTGGAGTTTTTGCGCAGCGGCCAGAGCCAACAGCTCAAGGTGCGGCTCGGCGACCGGCGCGACGCCGACCGCGGAATCGGCAACCGCAACGGCGAAATGAACCGGATGGGCACGGAACTGAGCGAGCGGCGCACCGATTACCCGAAAGCGCTGCAAACGGACCTCCCCATCCAACCGGAGGAATGCGGCGGCCCCATCGTGGACCTGGACGGCAACGTGGTGGGGATCAACATCGCCCGCGCCGGCCGGATCAAGACCTTTGCCTTGCCGGCGGACGTTGTGAGCGAGTTGTTGGGCCCGGAATTGAAGCGGATCGAGGCCAAGCGCCGCGTTCCGGCGACGTGAATTTGGGCCGGCGATCGGATTGCCGAGTTTTCTCCGCAGCGGCGCCGGAAATGGCCGGTTCCGCCGTGAATCTTGGTTGTTCCCCGCCGTCAAACACGCTACCATCGCCCGAATGTTACGCCCGCCGTCTCGCTTGCCCAAATTCGCGCTCGTATTGCTCGGATGCATGCTCGTGGCCGGTTCCCACGCCGCGACGCCCCGGGAATGGGAACTGAAAACGAAAACCGGCGAAAACGAGCCTGACAAATATTTTGGCGAGGTCACCAGCTACAGCTTTGCCACCAAGCAAGTGGCCCTGCGCAAGGCCGACGGCAAGGAATTCCTGTTTCCCGCCCGGGACTTGGCGTTTTCCGGTAAATGGCAGCTCATTTGGACGCCGGCATTCGGCGCGGCGCTCCGGGATTACACGCCGCCGTTTC
Organism: Verrucomicrobiales bacterium; assembly: GCA_965224535.1. GTDB lineage: Bacteria > Verrucomicrobiota > Verrucomicrobiia > Verrucomicrobiales > DEV007 > JBCDHN01. The sequence goes on along the minus strand of CBDCZR010000013.1, from coordinate 106,301 downwards.
TGCCGACGCTGAGCTGGATTTTCGGTGCTCTGGCGGCGCTTTGCCTGCCGGTAGTCGTCGGTTTGTGGGGCAGCGCCCACGTTTTGGGAGCCGTTTGCAGCGGTCCGCGCCACATCATGGGCGTCGGCAAGCTGGTGCTGGTGGTGCTCATCCAGGTGGCCGGCGGGCTGGTGCTCTCGGTGGTGCTCGATCCCGAGCGCCCGGTGGTTCCGGACAAAAACGCGGACATCGTGCTGCTCGTTACCGTGGCGACGGTGGGCTTGTTAGTGGCCTCAGTCGTCATTTCCATGCACTACCGCATCCGGTTCATGAAAGGCATGGCGGTGGCCATTTTGGCTGGTGTTTTCGGAACCATCGTGGCCACGGCAATGACCCTCGCAGGCCTGTTCGCGGTCACCCGGCTGGACCGGCCGTTGGAGACTTTGGCAACAAAGCTTGTCTTTGAGCCGTTTGGGTGGTTTTAATGGCGCCATGGACTCGGAAGCCGTTTTGACCGAAATCGGAGAGCTGTGCCTCTTTTTGTTCAAGAACAATGGATCGCTGCTCCTCACCATCGTGGGGATCATTGGCCTGTCGTTGTGCCGCAAGCATCGCGAGCGGATGCCCAACGTCTCCAAGCGCGTCAGTATCGCCAGCTTGGTCCTTTTGCTCAGGAGCATCGCCATCCCGCTGGTGGTCTACTACTTTCCCCACAAGCTGCAATTTGAGGGGTTCGATCTGGTCTACAAGGTCGCCTACCTGGCCCTGGAGGCCGTTGCGTTTTGGCTCCTGCTATCGGTCGCGTTTCGGGATACTTGAACCAGACTGCGTTCAACCCCGGTGACTCTCCAAAAACCGGACGATTCCCTCCGCCAACGTCTTGCTGATCCCTTCCACCTCCGCGATTTTTGCGGCGTCCGCCTTGCGTAGCCGCGCCACGGAACCAAAAGCCTCCAACAGCGCCTTTTTGCGCCGCGAACTGACACCGGGACAGTCGTCCAGGATGCTTTCGCTGACCCGCCGCTTCATCAGCAACTCGTTGTAACGGTTGGCCCAGCGATGCGCCTCATCGCGGATGCGTTGAAGCAGTTTTAGCGCTCCCAGGCCGTGATCCAGCACGATCGGATCCGGCTCGCCGGGGCGAAAAATTTCTTCCCGCTGCTTGGCGAGGCCCACGATCGGCAATTCGTGCAAACCCAGGCGTTGCAGCTCTTTGCAGGCGGAACTGAGTTGCCCTTTGCCGCCATCAACGATCACCAAATCCGGCAATCGGACGAACGGAGCGCGTTTTTTGCCGCTGGAGCCGGTTTCCGCGTTTTCCCGCGCTTCCACCTCTTGTTCCAGCCGCCGCAGCGCCTCCAGCGGCGATTCCTGGCTCACTTCCGCGTCGTCGCCGGCTCGTTCGCGCGCTTCCAGCAAAATCCGCGAATAGCGCCGGCGCACCACCTCCGCCATGCTGGCGAAGTCGTCCTGACCCTCGACCGTTTTGATGCGATAGCGGCGATAGTTCTGGTTGTCCGGCACGCCATTTTTGAAGCGCACCATGCTGGCGACGTTGTGCGTGGCGGAAATGTTCGAGATGTCGAAGCACTCCATGACCAGCGGTTCGCGCCCTAACAGGAGCACCTCGCGCAACTCGCGCACGTCGGCCATGGGATCGATGGCGTCACCGGTCCGCGGCGCGCCACGGCCCCGGCGAAACTGGCGCGTTGGGCTAACCGTCTTGCGCATCTGCTCCAGCATGTCGCGCAAATTCGCCGCGCGCTCGAAATCCAGCTTTTCGGCCGCGTGCTGCATTTCGGCCTCCAGCTCCTCGACCATTTGCTTGGATTTTCCGGCCAAAAACTCGCAAGCCTGCTCCACGCGCTCGCGATACTCGTCCTTCGACATCTTGCCGATGCAGGGGGCGGAACAGTTTTTGATGATGTCGTCGTTGCAGTGCTTGTAGTCGTTCTCGCCGGGAAAAAGCGGCCGGCAACTGCGCAGCCCGAACTGCCGGTTCATCCACGCGATGGTCGTGCGCAAAGCCCCGGAATGGGCGAACGGCCCGAAATATCGCGACCCATCCTCCTTACGCACGCGGCAGAGCTGAAACCGCGGAAACGGGTCATCCATGTGCACCTTCAGCAGCAGGAAACGCTTGTCGTCGCGGAAGGTGACGTTGTATTTCGGCCGGTATTCCTTGATGAGCTTGCCTTCGAGCAAGAGCGACTCCGGCTCGTTGCGCACCACGTGGATTTCGAAGTCCCAGATGCTCTTGATCAGCGCGCGCGTCTTGAGATCGGCCATGCGGCTCTTGGCCGGCGTGAAGTAGCTGCTGAGGCGTTTGCGCAGGCTCTTGGCTTTGCCTACGTAAATGACCGTGCCCAGGCGGTCCTTCATCAAATACACCCCCGGCTTATGCGGCACGTCGCGCAGCTTGGCTTTGAGATCGGGCTTGGAAGGGGTGGGCACGGATTGTTAGGGTAAATCCGAAATCCGAAATGCGCCAGCCTAGTCGCGTTCGGGCGTTCGGGCGTTCGGGGCCCCGCCCCCGCGCAAAAGCAAGCAGCGGCCGGAAAATCCAAGATTTCGCCCCCCTCATCACGCGCCGCGACAACAAAGCCGGCCGCCGCAGCAACGCTCCGCGCGAATCAGGCAGCAACTCGGCACGGCGATCGATGCGCCCAAAATCGGAGCAGCCACATACACCCAAAAATGCGTCAAATTCCCGGAAACGATCGCTGGCGCCAGGGAACGCGCCGGATTCATCGATGCGCCGCTGATGGGGCCGGCAAAGAGGGCCTCCAGCGCGATGACCGCGCCGACTACGATTCCCGCGGTGATGCCGCGTTCCTTCGCTCCGGTAGAGACGCAGAGGATCACGAACATGAGGATGCAGGTTAGGATGACCTCCAGCACAAAGCTTTGCCCCCAGCTCCCCGCCGGTAGGGTGGCACCCAGCGTTTCGTGGCCGGAGAAGAGAAATCTCAGCACCGCGCAGGCGAAAAACGCCCCCGCCAGTTGGCTGAGGATGTAAGGCGCGACCATGGCCCCTTCCAATCGCCGCGCCGCGTAAAAACCCAGGGTCACTGCGGGATTTAAGTGCGCGCCGGAGACGTCGCCCACCGCGTAAATCATCGCCAGCACCACCAGACCAAAAGTGAGCGCGATGCCGACGTGAGTCACCACGCCGCCGGACACGTCATTGATGACGATCGCGCCGCAACCGGCAAAAACGAGGCAAAACGTGCCGAAAGCCTCGGCAAAGAGTTTTCTGGACATGGCAGCGCAGATGGTCGCCAACCATCCGGCGCCGTCTAGCGCGAAAACCGCAAATTTTTCGACACTTGCCCACAATCCGCATTTTACCGTTTTCATCCACGGCTTCATCGGCCATGAATGTGGCGTGCCTAGAGACGAACTCCATCAACTCCGCCAACGCCTGGTCGATACGATCTTGGGCGCGGAAGAAGCGGCTGATTTGCTCCTAACCGCGTTGCTAGCCAAAGGTCACGCTTTGATCGAGGGGCCGCCGGGAATCGGCAAAACCTCCATCGCCCAGTCGTTGGCCACGGGCATTGGCGGCACGTTCAAGCGCATCCAATTCACGCCCGATCTGCTGCCTTCGGACATCCTGGGCTACAATCTCTACCGCACCCACACCAGCGAGTTCGACTTCGTTGCCGGGCCGGTTTTCGCGAACCTCGTCCTGGCCGATGAAATCAATCGCACCTCGCCCCGGGTGCAATCCGCCCTGCTCGAGGCGATGAACGAAGGGCAGGTCACGATCGATGGCGAGACTCGCCACCTGGAGGCGCCGTTCATGGTCATCGCCACGCAAAACACCACCTCCAGCACCGGCACGTTCCCGCTTCCGGAGCCGCAGCTCGACCGATTTTTGCTCTCCATCCCCATGAGCCTGCCACGCCCGGCCGTGCAGCAGAAAATCCTGCAAACGCACGCAACCGGCGGTCCCAACGGCGCTTCCAGCGGGCACCTGCTGAGCCCGGAGGCCGTCGTGGAGCTGCAAAGCCAGGTGCCCAAGCTGACGGTGAGCGAGGAGTTGAGCCACTACGTCGTGGCGCTGAGCGAAACGCTTCGCCGGCTGGCCGGGGGCGAACACACCGTCTCTGTTCGCGGCTCGATCGCCCTGCTGCGGGCTTCCCAGGCGCGGGCGCTCATCGCCGGAGAATCCGCGGTGCTTCCCGATCACGTGCAGGCGATGTTTCCCCACGTCATGCGCCACCGCGTGGTTTGCGAAGACGGCGGCGATCCGGAGGAAGCGGTGAAACAAGCGCAGGAACAAACTAGCGTGGCCTGAGATGAACGGGGTAACGCGCAACGTAACCGGCTTAGGCGTCGCGGTTATCTGCATAGCCCTCGTTTTGGCGCTGGCCGGCCTTTTTTCCCGCGATGGGGCGCTCATGACCCTGGGTTTTGGCGGGCTTTTGCTCGCCGGGGCCTGCTTTTTTCTCGCCCCGCTCAATTTGCGCGATTTGGAGCTGCGAGTTCGTGCGCCGCGCCGTTTTCATGCCACCCGCAGCGTCGGCATCGAAGCGGAACTTTTTAACGGCCGGCGCATTTTGGATGCCTATCACGTCCAAATCACGATGCGTTTCCCGCAAAGAGTCGAGCATGGTGGTTATGCCGATTGGACGCCCGCGGGAAGCGTCTCCCTGCTTAGCGGCCGGCTTAGCATTCCGGTGCGTGCCAATGCTTCGGAGGTGGGTTGCGAGTTTTTCTCCGCCTTTCCGCTAGGGCTCTTTGAAGCGCGCCGAACCGTGTCCGTGAGCTGTCCCATGCTGGTCTACCCGCGTCTTATCACGCCGCTTGAGTTGCTCGTCGACGGTTCGCAGCCAGATCTCATGCCGATGGCAGGCGTGGCCGCGGGTAACGCCTTTGGTGAGCCGCGCGGCATCCGGCCCTATCAACCTGGCGACCGGGCTAACCAGATTCATCAGCCGGCAACCGCCCGTTCGCTGGCGCGTGGCCACGGGTTGCGGGTTCGCGCCTACGATCCCCCCGGCTTTCACCCTCAATGTTGCCGCATCGTCTACCACTCGTTTGCCGAGGTGGGCGAGCTGATCCGCTTCGACCGTTTCGAGCGCGGGCTTTCGCTCGTTGCCGGCACGCTGGCCTATTTTCAATCGATCTACACCAAAGTCACGCTTCAGGCCGAGTTCACCGACTGGCTCCGCCGCCCTTGCGAAAACCGCACGCAGTATTTCGAGTGCCTCGCTCTTTTGGCCGAAATTGGACGCCCCGTCCGCACCGAGGCCGGCCAACTGGCGAAAATCCTGCAAGGCGTCCCGATCGACGAACGCTTGATCGTCATTTCCGATTCACCGCCGGAAAATTGGGCAGAATTGATCCCCACGGCGCGCAAAGAGGCGATCGTTGTCGATATACGCCAAATCCGCTTCAAACGACGCCAATACCACGTGGTGGAATCCTAACAATGGCCCATTTTCTCCTATTTCCGGCCCTTGCCGTCGCTTTTTTCGCCCTGCGCGGATGGCCGTTGGAATGGGGCGCGTGGGCTCGCGCGCTGCTCGCTCTTGGGTCGGTTGGCGCGGCGCTCCTTGCGCTGGCTTGGCTCACGCCTTCCTCTCCCGCGCCGCGGTTTCAAAACGTGCGAAAACCGGGAGCGTTGGATCGTATCGCGCGATTCACGGCCATTGGTTTGATCCTGAGCGTATTCTACTTCCTTTGCGTCTTGGGGCCCGCGGCAACGCAGCAATTGAGCTATCTGTTAGTCCGGACGGGCGAGGTGCGGCTGAATGCTTCGGACGATGGCGAGGAGCAATTGGATTTTGGCGATTCCGGCCAAATCGGCGCTTTTGGCGAGCGCGTCGTTCATACCCGGGTCGGCACGGTTTTTCATCCGGAAGGCGCTCCGGTGCCCGATGCGGCGAATCTGGCGCCGTCGGACAAGCCGGAGGTTCGGCTGCAACCGCACACCATTCAGGAGGGGCGGCAACTCTATCACTCCGGCGCCATTTACGTCACCGCGTTTTCTCACAACACCTTCGATGGGCAACTGTGGACCTCGCAAACCCCCGCCGGTTCGCGGATTCTCGCGCAAAATGACGATGGTTTCATCCATCTGCGCGACGTTCCCAGCATGTATCGCTACAACATCCTTCACGGCCGCCGTTTTGAAGGTATGAACACGGTTAACACTTTGCAGGGTGTCAACTATATTCGCCTCGCAGCGATTACGCAGATTGCTCCCGGCACCTACCTGCTACCGTTCCAGGATAGAAGCGTATCGTTTTATGATTACGAAGCCGGATCGACGCCACTGCGCTTTGAATCTCTGGTGGCGCGCGATCTGCCGATCGAACCCGGAGTTGCCGCTCTTATCTATCTGGCGCCCACGCCTCACGCAGGCTTGAACGCGCAAATTCGGCGGTTTTCCGGCCGTTTCGATCCAAACTTGTCCTTGAGCCAGCGCCTCGCCGAATTGCAGGCCTGGTTGCGCGATTCTTACGCCTATTCGCTCACCGTCAACTACCCGAACAACGGAAAATGCGCGCTGGAAAATTTTCTGGATCCAGCAAACGGCAGCGGTGGGTTTTGCGTGCATTTTGCCACTGCGGCGGCTCTTTTCGCCCGCGAAATCGGCGTCCCATCGCGCATCTGCTACGGCTGGAGCGGCGGGCAATTTTACGTGGAACACAACCAATTCGTCTTTCGCGGCGCCCACGCGCATACCTGGGCGGAAATCTTGCTGGAACAACACGGCTGGGTCGTTTTTGAAGCTACACCTACAACAGCCGTGCCTCAAGCTCGCACAGCCGCGCCCTTCGAAGCTCCACCAGCCGCGGACGCGTTTTTGCTCGAAAATTCCGATGAACTCGGCAGCGGCGCCCGGGCTGCCCTACCCTTCCATTGGGCGTGGGCGCTCGCGGTCTGCGGATCGGGGCTCGGCGTCTTGTTTCTGCTCTTGCTGCTCAAACGCGCCAGGGTGAGCCGAAGCAGTTCGAAAGGGTATTCCGCCAACCAGGCGCCAACCCCTGCTTATCTCAAACTCTTCGAGCAAGCCTGCATGCGCCTCGGCCATCCTATGCCGATAGGCCGCACCTTATGGCAACAGCTTAAGTCGCTGGAACAACGCGAAATTTCCGTCCAATTTGCCGATGACCTGCTGGCCTATCACTACGACACTACCTACCGAAACATGCCCAGAGACGCTGGAACGGAAAATGCGCTGCGCAAACAGATCAAAGCCTGGTGAGGCACATTTCCGGTTTCCCTGGCGGTTCGGTCAACTCCATCCTACGGTCCCCAGCCATGCCGACGTCCATTGCATCCAAAACTCTCGTTTTTCTTCTCCTGGTGGCTTCGAGCGCCCTTGCCGCGCCGGTGGATTTCACCAAAGACGTGAAGCCGGTTTTGGAGAAAAAATGCCTGAGCTGCCACAATCCCAACATCGCCAAGGGCGACCTCTCCTTCGCCACCGCGGCCGAGGCGTTCGATCCTGACAAACACCTCATCGTTCCCGGAAAATCGGGCGAAAGCGAGATCTACCTGGCCGCGACGCCAGAAGACCCGAGCGCGAAACCCGCAATGCCGGACGAAGGTGAGCCGCTGACCGACGCGGAGGCCAAACTCCTGCGAAAATGGATCGACGAAGGCGCAAAATGGCCGGAGGGGCTGGTTTTGCGCGAAGCATCGAAGGCGGACAAGTCCTGGTGGGCGTATCAGCCGCTGCCAGAAAGTTTTCAGTTTTCAGTTTCAAGTTTTCAGTCCGAGGAGAATCCCATTGATGCGTTCATCGCGAAGAAGTTGGCCGAACAGAATCTGGAAATGAACCCGCCAGCCGACGCGCGGACGTTAATTCGCCGCGCAACCTATGATTTGCACGGCCTGCCGCCCACGCCGGAGGAAGTGGCCGCGTTTCAGGCCGATTATTCCAAAGATCCGCAGTCCGCGTTCCGCACTCTCGTGGACCGCTTGCTCGAATCTCCGCGCTACGGCGAGCGCTGGGGCCGGCACTGGTTGGACGTCGTCCGCTTCGGCGAAAGCAACGGTTTCGAGCGCAATGTCATCATCGGCGACCTCTGGCCGTTCCGCGATTACGTCATCCGCTCCATCAACGCGGACAAGCCGTTCGACCAGTTCATCCGCGAGCATCTGGCTGGCGACGTTTTCGGCAAAGACGACCCTGACATTGCCATCGGCACGGCGTTTTTGGTCGCTGGGCCTTACGACGATGTTGGGAATCAGGATCCCAAGGCCAAGGCGCAAATTCGCGCCAACACCCTGGATGAAATCATCAATGCCACCGGCGAGGCTTTTTTGGGGATGACGTTAGGATGCGCGCGTTGTCACGACCACAAGTTCGATCCCATTTCCCAGCGTGATTACTACCAACTCTACGCCACGTTTGCCGGGATTCGGCATGGCCGAACGACGTTGGCGACGCCGGAACAAAAGAGCGCCCGGCAGCAAAAAATCGCCCCGCTGCAAAAGAAGCACGACGCCCTAACCAAGGCAAAATCCGAGCTGGAAAATGCGATCCTGCAACGCGGCAAGGCAAAGCTGGCGGAGTATGAAAAACAGTGGAAACGGCCGCGCACGGACCGCATGGGCACGGAGGAAACCTTCCCCGGGGTGCGGGCGAAATTCGTCCGCTTCATTTGTCAGGCTAACGACGTGAACGTGGCCTCCAAGAGCTTCAACATGGACGAATTCGAGGTTTACGCCGCCGGTTCGAACCAAAACGTGGCCTTGGCCGGCGCGGGCGCGAAAGCCAGCGGCCAGGCGCGCATCAACGAGGACTTTCCCGGTGTTTACGGGCCGCAACTCACTATCGACGGCAAAACCGGCCGCCGCTTCATTTGCACGTCCGACCGGCTAACCATCGCGCTGAGCGAGCCAGTCGAGATCGATCGCGTCGTCTTCTCCAGCGCCAAGGGCGAGGACGTGCCGAATCATCGCAAATTTAGCTTCGTGGCCGACTTTCGCATCGAAACCTCGCTCGACGGCGAAACCTGGACGGAAGTCGCCAACAGCGCGGATCGCAAGCCCGTCAGCGCGGCCCATCGCGACCACCGTCTGGCGTTGGCGGAGATCACCGGGGCCGAGCGAAAGGAAAAAGCGCGCCTAACGCGCGAACTCAGCCAAATCCAGGCCGAAATGCGCAAAATCCCGGATTTTCCCCAGGTTTGGATCGGTACGCGCAGCGCCGCGGACGCCAAGGGACCGTTCCAGGTGTTCGTCGGCGGCAATCCCCAGCGCAAGGGCGATTCCGTCGTCCCCGCCAGCCTTTCCACGCTTAGCGACGTCGCCCCGGCCTACAATTTGCCGGCGGACGCGGGCGAAGATCAGCGCCGGCTGCGGCTCGCGGAATGGATCACGCATCCGCAAAATCCGCTGCCCGCGCGGGTGCTGGCGAATCGGCTCTGGCACTACCATTTCGGCGTCGGCATCGTCGATACGCCGAACGATTTTGGCTACATGGGCGGGCGGCCGACGCATCCGGAGTTGCTGGACTTCCTCGCCGTCAAGCTGAAGGAAAACGGATGGCGGCTGAAGGCGATGCACCGGCTCATCATGCTCTCGCGCGCCTACCGCCAAAGCTCGGATTTTCGCGCCGGCGCCGCGGAAAAGGACGGAGACAGCCGCTTGCTTTGGCGTTACCCCCCACGCCGGCTCTCCGCGGAGGAAATTCGCGACACAATTTTGGCTGTGTCAGGCAAACTAGACCTGAAAATGGGCGGGCCGGGATTTCGGCTCTACAAATACATGCAAGACAACGTTTCCACCTACGAGCCGCTGGACGAGCACGGCCCGGAGACCTATCGGCGAGCCGTTTATCACCAAAACGCGCGCGCCTCGGTCGTCGATCTGATGACGGAGTTCGACCAGCCGGATTGCGCGTTTTCCTCTCCCCGCCGCGCCCAAACCACCACACCCTTGCAGGCGCTGACCATGCTAAACCACGCCTTCACCATCGACATGGCCGAAGCATTCGCGGCGCGAGTCAGCGAGGGATCCCCGGCCGAGCAAGCGCGTCAAGTTTTCGCCATCGCCTACCAGCGCGAGCCTAACGAATCCGAGCAAGCACGGTTGGCCGCGGCGATCGCGAAATCCGGCGTTCGAGCCGCTTGCCGGGCGGTGTTGAATTCCAGCGAGGTGATTTATTTGGACTAACGCGGATGCTGCGCCGGGTTTTCGCATTCGACCGGGATGGGTTAGGTCACAGCGTAGAATCGGGAACGGGTGGAATAGGAACCGTCGGCATGGGAGTTGCAGGTGCGGGTACGGGAGCCAATCCAAAATAGCCTTCGCTGAAGAATTGTTGGATACGTTCGGTTTGATATTCCAATTCCGTTAGGGCGACGCCAAGCCGCAACTTATCGCTCGGTTCCAAGTTAGCGTGTTCCAGCAACTGAGAAGCCCTGCTCGCAGTTTTTTCGCCCCATTCCTGCAAATTATTCAGATATTTGGCAACGATTTGACCGTTGGTTTCGAGATTTTCTTCCTCCCGCGCCACCATTATGATCGCGTCGATTTTTTCCGCCAAATCGTTCGCCAGATTCAGGATGATGTCAGCTTCATCGGTCATAGTTCCCATTCAATGAGTCCTTCCAGGCACCTAAAGAGACGTTGGAAGGATGCGCTTTGTTCGGGTTGGCCGTAACCGGCCAGATTCTTAGCCAACTCTTCATCAAGTCCGGTGCGAAAGCAACTAATCACCAGCGAAGTTGATTGAAACTCCGCGCGGAAATCCCGATTGCCTTTGGCCGATTGGATTTCAGCCACCGCACTGCCATAGCCTCCGGTTTCCGCTTGGTAGTGGTCGAGAACCTCAGATCGCTTGTTCCACCACAAATCCTCCTTCGTCACCAAACTGAGGAGCCACACTTTTCCAGGCGACTTCTTGATGTTCTCACCAACGCGGCGGAGAATTTCAATTTCGTCTTGGCGGCAATGTTCCAAAAACTTCGCGAGAAACTCTCGCTTGGCGGGATTTGCTTCCCAAAGAACATGCTCCTTGTAGCTGATCGCTCCCAGCGCGTGGTAACCCCACGAATTCACCAGGATAACACCGCGCACGTTTCCATCCTCGATCTCTTTTTCCAGGTCGCGCCAAGTCGAGTCGCGCCGGTGTCTCTGACCCGGCAAAACTATCAGGCTGACCGATTCGTCGTCCGTGAGTCGAAACTCTTCGATTCGGTGGCTTTCCGCGTATTCGCCTACCGCCGCCCCGGCAGTGCCCGCTAGCAAGTGACCGAGCGTGCTCTTGCCAACGCCACCTGCGCCAAGGACCAGAATCTGACCATTTTCGCTGGAACCCAGCCATTTACCCACGGCGCCAAATCTTTCCCGAATCGAATCCCAGTTTTTCCAAATCCACGAAAAAAAGCGCCCGATTTGGGCAGCGTCCTCCCCGTTAAGCTCTTTCATGGGCCACTACTTGCTCAAAACGCAGAAAGGTGCAATCAAAACGAGATCCGTTGCGGCTGCCATCTTGGCATCATCGCAACATCCCCATTTGCCGGATTTCCCCTGGTTTGCTAGGCTTCTCGCATGCACTCACGTCGCCGATTTCTGAAATCCACGGCCTTGGCAGGTTTGGGGACCGCCGCGCCGAATGTGTTGGCTTGGAAGCCGGACCTTCCTGCCCTCGGCCAGCGGCCCAAGCAAGACGCCAGCGTTTCCGTGCTCAACCCGCGAAATCGCGTGCCCGTCTCCTTCATCATCGATGATTCGACTTGCCTGGTGAACATGGCGCACTTTTGCATGCCGCAGTTTGCCGAGGCTTGGGGCGGGGCGCGCTACAATAAGCCGTGGCAGTCTTGGCCGCGCGAGATTCCGGACGCGTTCGTGATGAAATTCGCCGAGTGGTGCCGCTCGCGCGGGGTGAAGGGGAAATACTCGGTGGTCCCGTACCCTGCTTGCGTGGGTTGGGTAGACAAGGTGCTGCCGGGTTGGAGCCAGGGCGCCTTGCGCGAGAGCTTGCGGATCGTGCGCGAGGAGTTGCAGCCGGATTGGGATATTCACTCGGAGATGATCAGCCACACGCGAGTCATCGACGTCAAAACCGGCCGTCCCCTCCCGCCAAAGCCGGACGGCGGGTACTGGATGGAAAACGGCGGTTGGTGCAAGGGCAAGAGCGTGGACGAAATGGCGGCTTACATCGCCTATTCCCTGCAAATCCTGAAAAACGTGGATTTAACCTGCGAGGGGTTTACGACGCCGGGCGGGTTCGGAAATCCGGCCAAAGCGAACCTGGGAGCGGCGGCGTTGCAGGCGATCCGCTCGGTTTACGGCACGGAGGTGCCGCACTATTTCAAGTACGTCAACTCGGGCCAAACGACGACTCAACCCCGCGTCGAACTAGCCGCGGAAATCGACGCCGATGCGCCGGAATGTGTCGTGAACGTCCCCTGCGGCACAGGTGATTGGTTTGGCGGCTGGGACGGCGTTTCCTACGGCGATGAGGCCGAATCGATCGACCGATTCGTGACGCCGGACTTGCAGGGCGGCCGCATGGTGGAGCTGATCGAGCGCGCCGAACCGGCGGTGATGCTCTGTCACTGGCCGGGGATCTACAACAACGGCGAGGAGGTGGGGCTGCGGATTTTTCAGGGCGCGGTGGACCGGTTGCACGAGGGATTTCGCGATCGGATCGTGTGGATGAAGCTCTCGGAAATGGCGCGGTATTGGGCGGCGAAGGAGTTGACCACCATCGAACGCGGCGCAGTTGGCGAAGTGAAGCTGCGGGCGCCGTTCGCGTGTCCGGGATTTACGCTGAGCGTCGCGAAAAACGCAGGCGAACCCGCGTTTTCGGACAAGCCGTTGCGCAAGGTGGCGAACGTCCGGGATTTGCAGCCGGGAACCTGGGTTTCGGGGGAAAACGCCGCAACGATGTGTTTCGACCTGCCCAAGGGCGCTTCGCGGCTTACGCTTGCGGGTAATTTTCGACGCCGGGCGGGCTAAGTCCGACAGCCTCCTAGTCCGTGTCCTCGTCGGGCTGGGTTCCGGCGGTTCCCTTCGGCTTGTCGGGATCTTCGCGCACGAAAACCCGCATTTGCCCCAGTTTGGTGCGTTCGCCGGTCTTGAATTTCAACTGCAAGGTCCTTCCGTCACCGTCGAACTCGATTTTGTCGACCGGCTCCAGATTTTCGTCGGCAATGCCCACAACCTCGCCACCGAAGTCGATGCTGCCTTCGATGTATTCGCCTTCACGACCATCGGCCTTGGTGGCGTCGAATTGGATGAGGTAACTGCGAATTCCGTCGCTGGCGACCTTGCGCGACCCGCTTTCTCCCGGGACGCGGTCGACGGTGATGGATTGACCAGGCCTGAGGTCGCTTTCTTCGGTCACGACCACCAATTTCCGGCCAATCACGACCGGACCCTCCGGAACGGTCTCGCCGTCGAGGACGGGAAGCTTGCCGTCGCCGGTTGCAGTCAGGCTACCCGCCACTTGATCGGCGGGTTGAGAGGGTTCCCACTCGATGGCGACCGGATCGCCCGATCCGGCCCCGTCAAGATTCAGAAATTTGGGCAAAATCAGCGCCGAGGCGATAACCGCGGCAGCAGCGGCCATCCCTGCCGCAACCCAGCGAGCCTTGCGAGGCTGCGGGAAAGCGACGATCTTGCGGCCGGCTTGACGCTGGTCCACTTCCTTGAGTTTGGGCAGCAATTCGGCGATGAATTCTTCGCCGGTTTGTTCGGCGCGGACGCGGGTCTCCAGCCCGTCCAAAAACGCCGGAAACGAACGCTCCGGGTTCAAATTTTGCTCCAGCAGGTCGGCAAAATGCAAATCGCGCTGCATGGTGGCAATTCGGCTTTGGTCCTGGTTCAACAACCGGGCCAGTTCATCGTGTTCGCCGGGAGTCAGATCACCGTCGATGTAGCCGTTGAGCAGGTCTTGGTAACGTTCTGCGCTCATGTTTGTGGGTGTGTTGTAGGTGGAAGGGAAGCGAAAGTTTTCTCGGATTGAAGCAGGCGCGTTTCCATGCATTTTCGGATCGAGGCGCGAATTCGCTCGAGCGATTTGCGCACCGCGGCGGCCTTCATGTTCAGCTCTGTGGCTAAATCCGAGGCTTTGACATTTTTTTCGTAACGTTGGCGGACCAAATCGCGGCTTTTCTGCGGAATTTGCTCCAGACACTCCTTCAGGGCCTGGACTCGCTTGCGCTCTTCGTCGCCGAGCCCGCGGTCTTCCTCTTCCGGCACCGAGGAGGTGGAAAGAAGGATGTCGGCCACGTTTTCGTTTAAAATTCGGCTACGGCGCGCGGTTTTGCGCCGGTCGTTGAGGACGCAATTTCGAGCGATGCCCCAGACCCAGTTGCGAAACGGCAACGATTCATCGTACTGGTCCAGGCGCTCGTAGGCGATGACGAGGACTTCTTGGGCCACGTCATCCACCCACATCGCGTCGATGCCAAGGGAGCGAATGAAGGCTCGCAGCCCCGCTTGGTGATCGCGCACCAGTTGGACGAATTGTTCGTTGCTAAGCATGGCTTTGCTTTTCTACCTCTAATTTGTCCCAAAACCGGTTGGCGTGACAGTTGGAAGCGCGGAAAAAGATCGAAATCTTCCGGAGCCGCGTCACTTCGTCACATCCTTCCACGCATCCACTTCCGGCAGGTGAACCATGGCAAACGACGTCTGGATCGGGTAGTTGCAAATGCAGCCGACCGAAAAACAGGGCGAATTGAGCACGCCGCCGGCTGCGACCAAGCTGGCCGAACAGCCGCTTCGCAGGTTGCGCAAATTGGTCTGCTCGCGGGTTTTCACGTCGATGTAAGCCGCGCAATTGTCGCGCAGAAACACCAGATTCTTGTTGCCGACCGCGTAATTGCATCCACTGTGCGTAAATAGCCGCGAACCGTTCAAAACCTTGCCGGTCGCGGTTTCGTAGGTGTGGCCGACCTGGTTGAGGAAGGTGTCGCCGGCGATGATGAGCGGTTGCTGGCCTTTCGAATCGCGTTCCCAAACCACCTCGCCCGTTGCCACGTTCAGCGCGACGGTTCGGCTGTTTTTTCCACCGAGGAGCAGATTTTTCTCCTCCGCGCAGGCCAGCCAATCGTCGCCGGTGCGCAAACCCAGGAAATTGAGCGATTTCCAGGTGTTTGGCGGGTTTGTCAGGACATAACGCCAATGCTCTGCCCCGGTTTTTTCGTCCAATGTCAGGATCGTGGACGTCAGCTTGGTAATGTCCGCGCCGCGCCGGACCATTTCCGCGATTTCGATCGGCGAGCGGGAGTCGATGCAAAAAACGCGGCCCTGGCTCATGGCGATCGTGGCCGAACCGAAGCGTTCCCCGGCCAACCGCGCCCAACGCTGCTCGCCGGTCTTGCGGTCCAGCGCGACGATCGCGTGGCAGTCCCAGCGGCCCTCTTCGATCCGGTCCGTGGCGCTGAAACGCAGGCCCACCAGCACGGTTTCCGCGTTGATGCGCACTTCCGTGGCGCGAACCGGCGTTTCCGCGGGTTGGCCGGTTTTCAGCGCAAACGTGGCCCGCGTCTTGCCGGTGGCGGCGTCCAGAACCCGCAATTCGCGCCCCTGCGCCACGTAAACCGCGTCCGGCCAACTGGCGTAACGGGCGGACTCACCCACGGGCGTTTCCCACAGCAACCGGCCGGTGTAGCAGTCCACCGCGTGCAGCGTGTTGCTGGCGACTTGCAGCGCGAAAAGCCGCCCGCCGGCGACCTGCGGCTTGACGCCGTGGCCGTAGTCCTTGTGCTTGTAAAAACCGTGATCCTCGCCGTCGCCATACCACAAAACGCCCAGCGGCGCCTTCACCAGCGTATCGCGGGAAAAGTAGGATCGCGCGGCGTCACCGGTCTCCTGCGTCCAGTCCGCCGCGCCGGGCAAGCCTCCTTCTCGGCGTCGAATCGAAGGTTTGCCGGTTTCTGAGGAAGCAAGGTAGGCCGCGCCGCCATAGGGGTGCAACATTTCGAAAATGCGGTCGTCCGTGGTTAGCAGACCGGGTAACTCGGAGACGATCAGGCTCGCCAGGTAAGGCGGCAATCGCACCGTTTTGGGATCGGCGACGATTCCCTGAAAACGGGCGTCAAACGGGCCTTCCAGCGCCAATTTCCGGCGCAACGCGTCGATTTTCCCGCGATCGGCGTCCACCGCGATGATTCGCAGCTCACTGTGGCGGAGCAGGTCCCCGGTTAGGCCGCCATCGTCGATTCCCAGCACCAACGCGTAACCTTCGCGGATTTTTGTCTGCGTTAGGACGTCCGGCGGCGGCGAATCGGCGTTTTCCGGCTCGGCGGAATCCTTCAAGTTGTAGGCGATCGGCTGGCCAGCTTTCGCGCCGAAGCAATGCAACGATCCATCCTCGCCCACGACGAACAATTTGCCGTCCGCGGCGATCAATTCCGCCGGAATCGCGCCAATTTCGACGGACCAGGCTAGCCGCGGTGTTGGCGAAATTTCGACCGCCACTAGCGTTTTGTCCCAGTGGGTGTAGAGCCGGCAACCGGCTTTGAGAATGGTGTTATTAAGCGTTGCAAAAATTTTTGCATACTACTTTGCATATTGAGTATCCTCTAATAGGAAAAACGATTTTACCAGTTTCGGTGTGCGCTGAATGGATTTCATTATTGAGAAGATGGCCTGTTTTACTTCATCCTTGGTCACAACAAAGAGTTTACCGAGGCGACGCTTAGCATGGTTCCATACCTGCTCGTCTGGATTTAGTTCCGGGCAGTAAGTCGGAAGGTAACTGATTAGCGGGCCGAGCAGCCCCGCGCCCCCGCAATCAAGCCAGCCAGCGATTTGATTATTGGCTCCCCTCGCAATTGGAGCGTCGTCAACACGCTCTTGATCGCCGCATACGCATTCGCCCCGCGCTCGTTTTTCGAACAGTGAGAAACTTTGCGCGCTATCACCGCCGCTCGTAACAAACGTTCGGCGAAGTTGTTAGTCGGATCTATCGCGGGATCATCCAGAAAACGCGTCAAATTTCCCCGGTCTTGATGCCAACCCAACTCATTGAGCATGGAATCATTGTTAGGATCGGTCAAATTGCGTTTGCGCAGTTGTACATCCAATTCTTTGTTCAATATCGCGCCCTGCTTACGATACTCTTCAAGCGCGATCTCCCCATTCCGATGCCGATCCCATAAATCGAGCATCTTTCGCAACAACTCTGTCAATTTAGAAGCAAAAACCTTGGCGCTTCCCTGCTTGGTCTCGATCAGTTCAGAGAGGTTTTTCAAAATATGAGCCAGGCACTTTTGCTGGGCAACCAGATCAAACACACTCGAATCATAGGAGGAAAACCGATCTGTGATTAACACCCCCTCGAAAGCTTTCGTAATCACCTCGGCAACTTCTTTGGCACGGTGTTGAAATCGAATTTGAAAGTAAGCCGCCACCGTGGTTCCAAACGCCATCAGATAGGCTATGACACCACCAATCTTCCAACTCGTATCATCGGTATGAACCCGCTCTGATCGGGTGATCTCTTCGCGAATTTGCTCGGCTTCCTTACCGATCGCACCATCCTTTTGACCCAGCTTCAGCGCTTGTTGAGTGAGAGCGCTTTGCGTAATGTCAATATCACAAAGCGCTTTGAGGATAGCCGGAACCTTACGAATCGTCACCCCAAAATGGTAGGTCAAAGCCAAGCCGGTGGCGATGATCTTAGGGCCAAGGCGATGGGCGCTAGCACCGTGTTGGTTGGTTTGCAGTTCCGGATGAGTTCCACGCTTACAATGGCCGCAACTACAGCGCGCGACGTCTACTTCAAAGATCTTGATCAAACGCGGCGGTGTGGTAACTATATCAAGAGTTGTCGCCTCCTCGGTTGAGATTTCGATAGTGTTCTTGCCGCATTTGGGGCAGGGGTTTTTGTCGATGTCAGGCTCAAGAGGCGCCTTCAAGCGCTGAACCTGATCGGTCGGTTTGATTTCCGGAGCTTGGCGATGCTTGAAGCTGCCTTTGTCGCCATTCTTGCGCCCTTTGCGACCCGGTTTTTTCTTTTCGGACTTGGGTTTTGGCTCGCCCTTTGAAAAGGGCGTTGCGGGGCGAGCACGATCACGTTCGAGTTCTTCAATGCGTTTGTGAAGCCGCTCAATTTCCGTAAAACAGTTCTTCACGAGCTCGGTGAGTTCTTCTCGTGAGGCGGATTGGATGTCGCTGAGGTCGAAAGTGAGCAAATCCTGACAGAAATCTTAACTGTCAGGACAAATTAACGAAAATGTGGGCTTGTCAACCCGCTAATCAGTTATTAATCCGAAAATTAAATAGCCGACACTTCACGCGGCACAGAATTTTACTTTTGGGCTGTTGAAATACTGGATTACTCTGCTTGGGGATTTCTGAAGCATTCTCAGGAAGCTTATGACATTAGCCTTCAATTCAGCGAGGGTCCTTGGCGCCTTCTTCCCGTGGACGTTCTTCTTGATATCGCGATTCAGATATTCATCTGGATTGAGTTCAGGGGAGTACGCGGGAATGTAGAAGAGCTCTATCTCGGACTCGTTCGCCTTGGCCCACGCTTTGACTTTTTTGCCATGATGCACAGAAAGATTGTCTGCAATAAAGAACACTTTTCGATCGTGGCTCTGAATCAATCTACCCAGAAAGAGGATGTACTTGAGTTGGGTCATTCGAGCTGTGTAGGTCATGAATCGCATTTCTCCCTTGTTGGTGACAGCCGAAATGTGGTTGAGCTTCAGCTTTTTGCCGCTCTCGCGAACTTCGGGAGTCTTGCCCTTCTTCGAATAACTTCGTCCAGCGTGAACTTCGTTAGTGGTTTTGCCTTCATCGCCCCAAAATATGGTTGCGCCCTCTTCCTTGGCTCGCTTTTCAATAGCTGGATACTCCTCCTCACGCCAGCGCCGGACAGACTCGCTATTCTGTTGGTAGGCCTTGCGAATTGGAACTTGAGGAGTCATACCCCAGCGCTTTAAATAGTTTCCCATTGTAATTAGACTCAAGGTGATCCCAAATTTTTCTTCGATCAAATCTCTAACCGCAGCCCTCGTCCAAAGGACAAATGGCAATTTCAATTGATCGGGCATATTATCGGTGATCAGATTAACAATCGTGGCGCACTGCCAAGGCAATAGTAACCGTTTTTCGCCGACCTTACGACCCCGCTTCACTGCTCGAAGTGCGTCCCACCCTCTCTTTTCATACTTACGACACCACCGGTTTACTTCTTGCCGACTTACTCCAAGCGCACGAGCTGTTTCCCGTTGGGTGTAGCCTTCTTCAACAACCATACGCACCGCAGTCATTCGGAGGTGCTCTTGCTGGTCAGGCGAAAGCTTTCTGGCGTCTCTCTTCATCCCTAACAATACCACATCATTAGGTGTCGGCTATTTAATTTTCGGATTAATACTACCCTCGTACTGGTCGTGCCGCCAAATCCCTTAATCGGCGTCTCCATGTGGGGGCGGTCGGGCGATGCCGAAGAAGTTCAGATCATCTTTAACTACAACACGAAAACTGGTGAGATGGAGGCTTACAATGCCTGCACCTAACCCAAAACAATAGCAAATAAGCGCTTGCAGACGGCGCGGGATTGACGCCGGGGTTGAAATTTACGTCTTGCGCCCGCGCGCCTGAAGCTGGACGTTAGGTGCAGGATTGAAAACAGCTGATGATGAAAATGGTCATTCAAAGTTTCCGAATGATGCCCGAAGGCCTCAGAATGTTTGTAATTGGGTATGCCATACTTGGAGTCTTTGCGGGCATAACCCTTTTCACCGATGGTTGGAAGGATGAGAATGGCCAATCTATAACCAATCAAGAATTGTGGGCTAGTGGTGCAGCATGGTGGGTTGTTCTTTCCAGCGTATTGTTACTGACGTTTTCCGTGTTGACATTTCTGAGATCCAGATTTGCCAGACCATTTTCACTTGGCGTAATCATATATGCAATCGGATATTCATTTTTCGATCCAGAATATAAGGAGGTTCCTCCTATCATTCTAATTCCCACTGCGGCTTTTGGTGTTGCCTATTTTGGGTGGTATTTCTATTTTTCCCGAGGAGTGAGAGCCTATTTTTCAGAACGTGAAGATTCTAACAAGACGTCTTCGCCATAGGCTTATCCTAAGAGGCTGTCGGACTTAGCCCGCCCGTCGTCGAAAGTCGAGGATTCGGCCCAAATTTCCCTTCGTTTTCGTCCCTTATGTTAAGCCGATCAGCCCCTTCGGGCTTTTTGTAATCACTGGATCCTAAGGGCATAACCCAGGAAAATAGAGACCTACGCCTCCAAACCCACCGCAATACTCACCACCGGACTCCACTGCCCCACGCGGTCGCCCCCTTTCCGATACATCCCCCTGTAACGCCAAGTCTCCGGCACGGCCGGCAGCGGGGTCTCATCCACATAATTCGGCTGCAAATCTACCCCGGCAAAACCAAAGCCATCACCCCGATCCACCATTAGCTCGATCGCGTCCATCCCCTGCTTATTCCACACTACCTCCACTCGCCCACCCCGCGTGCGCAACTTTAGGTTCGGCGCCACTGTATTCAAATCCGGCCCATCGCGCTCCGCGCCCTCGATTCCCAACACCTCACCGATATTGACATTGTAGCCCGGCTGCGCCTTTGCCCGGCGCGCTAACGCCCGGAAACGATCCTCGATGCCCGGCGGCACCGGAGACGGAGCATCCTGTGGCTCGACCGGCAGCACCGGCTTTTCAAGAGCTTCCCCATGGTTCGCCCCCGCGGTCATGCTGAACACCTCATTCTTATACGCTGTCCATTGCTGGCCGCATTGTTGCATCACCTTCGTCTGATTTAGCACAAAACGGCAAAACACTGCATCCTCAGCCTGTTGCACGATTTCCGCGATTGGATCGCCCGCTGCCGTGTGAAACCCCAACACATCCAGGTAACCACCGATGTTGTCGCGAAAATTCTCAAACAGCGTCGCCTTCCCTTCGTCTGTTGTGGGCATATAATCTTGCTTAGCCATGGTAGTTGGAGATAAAGGTTACAGAGATCGTAAAACCGGAAAAAATTGGAGATCCTGTTAGGATACAGGTCCAGATTACCAATTGCTTAGAATCGTGCAAGCTTAAAATAAGCGAAAATATTCGGAATCACGAAATTGCTCGTGATCCGGACCGGAATTCTCTTCTATCCTCCATCCAAGCCGGACAACCACCCTTCCCGCCCCGCGGCCCCGCGCCGGCATTGCGGCTACCCGCCAGTGCACCTGTGCGCCGCGCTCGGGCACCCGTACATTGTGTACAAGCACCAGTACGCGGTGTACGGGTGCCCATGAGCAGTTTTTGGGCACCCAAACCAGTCAAAATTGCGAATTTTCGCAGTCCAAAGGCACCTCCGGAGGCCAAAACTGTGCCCTTCCCGTCCGCCGCGGCGCATTTTTGGCTTCCATGGGCACCCGTACTGCTCGTACAGGTGCCGGTACACTCCGTGTAGGCGCGAAAAATGCCCAGCCACTTCCACAATTACCAATATTTGCGTGAACTTGATTCGCGGATTATTGGATTTCAGCGCATTTATTAGAATCGCGAGGCGTTAACCTCTATGCCGGGGCTACTTTAGGCAACGGACGCAACGGGCGGTTAACCCGTCCCAAACCGAATTGGAGCGTGTCGCGGCGACGCCCCCGCTGTGCCCACTCGGCCACGAAAA
Source organism: Verrucomicrobiales bacterium (assembly GCA_965224535.1). GTDB lineage: Bacteria > Verrucomicrobiota > Verrucomicrobiia > Verrucomicrobiales > DEV007 > JBCDHN01. The sequence continues at coordinate 84,732 of CBDCZR010000013.1, read as the reverse complement.
TCAGCATCCCGTTGTCAGTTTTTGGGCCTCACCCGAGTCGCCGCCGCACCGAAGCGTCCGGGCCGGGTCCTCCGGAGCCGCGGCGCCCACCACGGGGCGGTTTCCCGGCGCACGGACCTTGACGTGGCAGAAATCGCCCCGATACGTTCCCCCCCTGCAAGCCAGTTGACCGTTTCCCTGTTGGCCACCGGCTATAGTTCAACGGGCAAGTATGCCATGAAGCCGATCCCCCCAAATCTGAAAGCGGAATTCAAATGCGGCTTCACGGCATACTTGCCTTAACGTTATGCTAATGAAATTGCCCACCATAGCAGTAGCCATAGCAATCGGCCAGATAGCATTCGGATCGATATGGGCATGCACTTGTGCGCCAGCTCTTCCGCCGTTGAAAGCACTGGCGAAAGCCGATGCAGTTTTCAGTGGGAAAGTTGACTCGATTACGAAACGTGAGGTCGATCTTAGTGACGGCCGGAAGATCGTCGTTGCTCAGATTGCTGATGTTGTCGTCCGTCAGAGCTGGAAGGGAAAGATCTCGGGAACCGTCAAAGTTCATACAGGTGGTGGCGGTGGGGATTGCGGATTCCCGTTTGAGAAGGGCAAGAGTTACCTGATTTACGCCATGCGCGATGACGAAGGTAATCTCACGACCAACATCTGCATGAGAACTTGGTTTCTGGGAGACGCAGCAACCGAAATACTCGAACTGGAAGGACGCTTGCCCGAGCCGAAAGACCCGCCAACTGCACCCACTTTCAGCTTGATTGGCAAGATTGATGATGCCGGATATGAGGGGCTTATTTTCACGCTCCATAACAGGCTTCACGAGCGGATTTTCCTGTTTCAGGGATCGAGCAACACACACTGCATCCAGGTCTAAGAAGACAACTCGTGGGTGGACTACGCCCCGAACTGTGGTGTCTCTAGTAGGAAGGAGCTTTCTCAGGAGGAGGCTTCCAAGGAGTTCGAGCGGTGGAGGTTTAGCTACGAAGGCACAGAAACCAAGCACAGCGCGACCTACCTTGATCGGCTTGCCTCGACGAGGGACTTCATTGCCGTTCCAACCACCCGCAAGACGTGGCGCGTGGGGCTTCAGTATATCACCGAAGCTGAATTTGACGCCGGGAAGAAGATTCAAGATTCACAACATTTCATCTGGAGCGAAGCGATTGTTCCTACGAAGTTGGATCCCCCTACCTTGACTTTTGAGCAGGCGTTCGAGCAGCGAAACGAAGAAGCAGAACCCCAAAGATAGCTTCGGACAGGCCCCGAAGCTATCGGTTGTTGAACGAGCCTGCTAACGCATTTGCACTTTCGCTTTGGGGTTGAGGGTCAACGCATTACGTCACCAGCGCCCCGCCCAATCACCTGAAATCTCCGCACGCGGGGGCCTTGAGGCGGCGGAAGGGACGGGTTGGCCAACGCGCATCGCCGAATCGTCACAGCGAGCCGATTTCGGGCGATTTTGCAGCCTGCACGGCACGCACGTTCCCAAAACATGCGCTTTTCTGGCATGCCTCAACAAGGGCTAAGGGTTGATGGTATTGTCGGTCATGGCGTTGGCGTTGGCGTTGGCGTTGGCGGACCGCGGGCGCGGAACAACTTGGGCTCCAATTCGAACTTGAAGACGAGTTCGCCTCCGCAGTGCGGTAGGCAAAGGGTTCGCGCTCCGGCAAGTCCGGCTCGGGTTCCGGCCGTAACTCGCCGACCAGGAGCCGCAGCCCTAAGCCGCTTCTTTTTTGCCGCGCTACTTAGATAACCGTAGTGACGGATGCGGGTGAAGCCCTTGAGTAAGATATGTAGGAGCCAACGCCGGATAAACTCATGGGCTTGCATTCCGGGGATAAATTCGAGCTGTCGCGTAGCGACTATGCATGTTAGCCAATAGTGGGTTTCAACCCACGTAGAAGCGCGGACATCAAATTTACGTCGCGTAGCGACCGTTTAGGCTGAGACGACGTCGTACACGAATAATCGGTCGCTAACGCGACGAGGCGTTTTTTGCGTGCGTTCCCGGGGCTAAAGCGCCCCGGCTAACATAATCGGTCCCTACGGGACGGACAAATTTAGGGACGGCGCAGGAATAAATTCTGATGAAGTTGCGCCGAAGTTTTTCTCCACCACCGAGGCGGAATCGACCGGAGCGTAGTGAACTACGTGAGGTGGATTCCAACGAAGGCGGTGAGAAAAAGAACCAGCAAATTCGTCTGAAGTTATTCCTGCGCCGTCCCTTATCCCCGGAATATGAGTCACGGCTGACCCGTCGCGAGTCGAAATCGTCATGACCATTCAACCATCAAAATTTCGATTAAAACAATTTATGACTGGCGGAAAATGATCGCGACGACATGGAAGGCGCGGATTTGCAGCGTATCGCATGGGCGGCAGTTCAGGAGTTTAGCCAACTTGCCGAGTGACAAATTCCGATCCTCACCACCTTTCAAACGATGATCGCCATTGCGCGCCCTATGATTCGTGGGAGAGTCGGTTCCATGAGTCGAATACTCCTTTGGATTCTCCTGCCACTGCTGATGCCCTCCCTCAGCCGCGCAGCCGATTTCATCCTCGCTGACCGCGAACCCGGCCTCGCTCCAGCGCCAATTGTTCTCTTCCCGGACGCACCGCCGAAGACTCGCGAAGCCGCGGTAGAACTTGCCGACTACATCGAGAAGATCTGCGGCGCGCGGCCGGAATTGATCGACAAATCGCCCGAGCAACCGCCGGATCGCGCGATATGGGTTGGCTACCAACCGGCGCTTGATTCGCTGTTCCCGAAACTCGATTTCAAGTTCCAACATCCGGAAGAAATCCTCCTCGCGGCGACTGAGAACCACCTGGTGATCGCCGGTCGCGACCGCTGGGATCCGAACCATCTCGTCGTTGAGGGGATCGACGAAAAAATCGAAGGCCGGCAGCAGGAATACGGCACGGTGAATGCGATTTACACGTTTTTGCACGATCAACTCGGCGTGCGCTGGCTCTGGCCGGGCGACCTCGGCAAGGATGTTCCGAAACGCGAGCGTATCGCGATCGAGCCGTTCGAATTTCGCTACCATCCGCAAATTCGCGCGCGAGGCGGCGCGTTTAGTTTCTCAACGCTTAGCAACAAGGGCTACGGCCGGGCGCACACCTGGACGCGGCGACAGCGCTTGCAGCTCGATTCGCTCCGCAGCGAAGGCGGGCACGCGTTCGGCAGTTGGCATGAGCGTTTCTTCGAATCTAAGCCGGAGCTGTTCGCCCTGCAGCCGGACGGAACGCGCGGGACGCATCCCAGCCCGAAAAACGTGAAGCTTTGCCAGTCGAACCCCGCGGTTTGGGATCAGTGGCTCGAAGACGTGGCCGCGAAATTGGAAAGGGATCCCACCCTAACCGAATTCAACGGCTCGCCGAACGACGGGTGGTCGAGCGGGCACTGCGTTTGCGAAAACTGCCGTGCCTGGGATCATCCTGACGGCGAGCCACGCCTGATGCACTGGCATCATTTTCGCGAGGAACGCCCCGCCTTGTCCGATCGCCACGTCACCTTTGCGAACAAGCTCGCTCAGAAGTTGAAAGAGCGCTACCCGGACAAGGATTACCGCGTCATGATGCTCAGCTACGGTCACTCGCGTCCCGCGCCGATCGCGGCTCGCCCGGCGAAGAACGTCATCATGGTTAGCGTCGCCAATTTTTTCGGGCGGACCAATCTGGTCGATCGTGGCTCGACTTGGGGCACGACGCATCGCGAGCAACTCGCCGCCTGGGGCAAACTCGCGCCCGCCGTGGTCTGGCGGCCCAACACCGGCAGTCCCGCGGGCTGGCAACAAGGCGTGCCCGACGTCTCCATCGCCCAAACCATCGCCAACATCAAAAGCGCCGCCGAAAATCGCTGCATTGGGATTTTCATTGACTCGGTTTGGGAACATTGGGCCACGCAGGGGCCGCAGTATTACATAATGGCTCAGTTGTTCTGGAACCCGTCGCAAGATGACGAGGCGATCCTGACCGATTACTACCAACGCGCCTTCGGCCCGGCTGCGGCTGGTGTTCGCGGGTATTTCGAGGAGATTGAAACCGCGCGCATGGCTTATGTCGATGAGTTTGGCTACGGAGCGGGGCTTTACAACTTACCGCGGCTTTTCACGGATGATTTGCTGGCGAATTCCGACCAACATCTCGATCGAGCGAAAGCGGCGGTTGCCGATGGCCCGGAGATTTATCGCGAGCGCGTGCAATTCGTCCGCGCGGGCCTAACCTACACCGAACTGCTGATGGATACGATCGAGGTGATGACGTCGTATTGGCGCAAAAAGGACGAAAAACTCGCCAAACAAGCAGCCGCGAATTGGGCTGCGATGGAGAAGCTCTGCCAGGACCATCCCTACGCGATCAACTGGGGCCCCGTTCGGTCATCAACGCCGAGGATGATTGGTTTGCACCCCGATTTTCCGAATCCCAAGTGGAAGCCCAAAGTGGAGGATTTGGATCAGAATTAAGGGCTGCGGTGATGGCGATTCGGCTTCGGTGCCCTTTTGGCAAACGAATGGATTTTTGATGACAAGCTCACCCGAAGATCGCGTTCAGCGTCGCGCTCGGCCGCATGGCGGCGGAGGCTTTCGTTTCGTCGGGCTGGTAGTAGCCGCCGATGTCCGTGGGCGAACCTTGCACGGCGAGCAACTCTTCGACGATTTTAGATTCGTTCGCGGCCAATTTCTCGGCAATCGGGGCGAAATGCGCCTTCAATTCCGCGTCCTCACCCTGCGCGGCGAGGGCTTGGGCCCAAAACAACGCCAGGTAAAAGTGGCTGCCGCGATTGTCGATGCCCCCTAACCGGCGCGTTGGCGATTTGTTCTCTTGCAACAATTTTTCGGTGGCTTGGTCGAGCGTTTCGCCGAGCACGGCTGCCTTGGCGTTGTTGAAGCTTTCGCTCAAATGTTCGAGCGAGACGGCTAACGCGAGAAACTCACCCAACGAGTCCCAGCGCAGATAGTTCACCTCCTGAAACTGCTGCACGTGCTTGGGGGCGGATCCGCCGGCGCCGGTCTCGAAAAGGCCGCCGCCGTTCATCAACGGCACGATGGAGAGCATTTTGGCGCTGGTGCCGACTTCCAAAATCGGGAAGAGGTCGGTGAGGTAATCGCGCAGGACGTTGCCGGTCACCGAAATGGTGTCTTCCCCGTCTTTCATGCGTTGAAGCGAGAATTTCGTGGCGTCGAGCGGCGGCAGGATGCGAATTTCCAACCCGGAGGTGTCGTGATCGTCGAGATACGCCCTAACCTTCGCGATCAACTGTGCGTCATGGGCCCGAGACTCGTCCAGCCAGAATACCGCGGGCCAGTCGGTGGCTCGGGCGCGATTCACGGCCAGTTTCACCCAATCGCGGATGGGCGCGTCCTTGGTCTGGCAGGCGCGCCAAATGTCACCGGCTTCCACGCGGTGTTCGGTGAGCGTTTTGCCGCCGGAATCGACCACGCGAATGACGCCCCGGCCCGGCGCGACGAAGGTTTTGTCGTGCGAGCCGTATTCCTCGGCTTTTTGGGCCATTAGGCCAACGTTAGGCACCGTCCCCATGGTTCGGGGGTCGAACGCGCCGTTTTCGCGGCAAAAATCGATGGTGGCCTGGTAAACGGCGGCGTAGGAGCTGTCGGGAATCACCGCCAGGCAATCCTGCTCCTCGCCGTCCTTGTTCCACATGTGCCCGGAGGTGCGGATCATCGCCGGCATGGAGGCATCGATGATGACATCGCTGGGAACGTGAAGGTTGGTGATGCCCTTGTCCGAGTTGACCATCGCCAAATCCGGCCCGTTTTCGTAAGCCGCGGCGATGTCGGCCTCAATTTCGGCCTTTTTGGCGGCGGGGAGCGAATCGATGCGGGCCAGCAGGTCGCCAAAACCGTTGCTGAAATCGACGCCCAACTCTTCGAGCGTCTCGCGATGTTTGGCCAACACATCCTTGAAAAACACCTCCACGCAAACGCCGAAGATGATGGGGTCGGAGACTTTCATCATCGTCGCCTTCATGTGCAGCGAGAAGAGGATTCCCTCCAGTTTGGCGCGCGCGACCTGCTGTTCCAAAAACGCCTCCAGCGCCTTGCGATGCATGACCGTGGCGTCGAAAACCTCGCCCTCCAGCAACGGCGTGGATTGCTTCAAAACCGTCGTTTCGCCACTTTCAGCCACGAACTCGATTCGCGCGTCCGTCGCTGCCGGCACGGTCACGGATTTCTCGTTAGAGCGAAAATCATCCGCGCTCATGGTGGCCACGTTCGTCTTGGAATCCGGCGACCAAGCGCCCATGGGATGGGGATTTGCCCTGGCGTAGGCCTTCACCGCCTTGGGCGCGCGACGGTCGGAATTGCCCTCGCGCAAAACCGGGTTCACGGCGCTGCCTTTGACCTTGTCGTAGCGGGTCTTGATCGATTTTTCGGCGTCGTTTTGCGGTTCATCGGGATAATCCGGCAACTTGTAGCCCTTGGCCTGCAATTCCGCGATCGCCGCCTTGAGTTGGGGAATGGAGGCGCTGATGTTCGGCAGCTTGATGATGTTGGCCTCGGGAGTTTTGGCCATCGCGCCCAATTCCGCCAACGCATCGTCCTGGCGCTGGTTTTCAGCCAACGCGTCGGGAAAATTGGCGATAATTCGCCCGGCCAGCGAGATATCGCGCGTTTCCACGTTGATGCCCGCCGGCGTGGCAAAAGCGCGGACGACAGGGAGCAACGAACAAGTGGCCAGGGCCGGCGCTTCGTCGGTTTTTGTGTAAATGATGGTGGGTTGCATGTTAGGGTGGCGAGTTTGGCGAGTTTGGGCGGAGAACTACCGCGCGGGCCGCCAAAACGCAAGCGCGGCTTACTCGCTTGGCGCGGCTTCGGTCTTCAACCGCTCGTTCTCCGCTCGCAACCGTTCCAATTCCAGCTCCAATTCCGCGATTCGCCCCTTCAGTTGCACGATTTGCTCGTCCCGCGGCGGTTTGGGCAAGCCCGGATCGTTCACCCGCCGAAAAAGGTCCATCGCGATCAACACGATGGTCAAAACCACGGCGGCGCGCACCAAAAACCGGGCAAATCGAAAGGCGGCGGGATGATTTTGATCCATTTGGGGTACGCTAACAACAACGTGCGCCTTTGGCCAGCCTTAGCTTCCAACAGGCACCGTTGGCAGGAAAGTTTGCGGTGCGATTTGGCCTGCCGAGATTCCATGCTAGGTTCCAGAATGACCGTGGCGGCAACAGTCGAACAAATCGAAGGCGAACGATTCCGTGCGGAAGCCTCCATTTCCATTCCGCTTTCCGTGGAGGCCTCTTCGCGGGATCAAGCTTTGGAGGCATTGCGCGAAGAGGCCACCAAGCATTTAAATGGCGAGGAAATTGTGATCAAAGAAGGGAGTCCTTGGGCAAGGTTTGCTGGAAGCTGGTGTGAGGAGAGCGATGGAGAGTTTGAAGCCTACTGGAACGAAGTTTTGGCGTTTCGGCGCGACTTGGACTGCGAAAACCAAATGGGAGCATTTGCCGCTGCGGACTGATGCCCTGGTTGCTGGACAGCGACACGCTCTCACTTTTGGCCCGCGGCAACGCGGCGGTTTGCGAGCGGGTCAATCAATCGCCGGATGCCGAACTCTTTGTGAGTGTCGTTTCCGTTGAAGAATTGTTGCGGGGACGATTGGCACAAGTGCGCGCAGCGAAGAAGGACGAAGCAAAGTAAGCGGGAAAGGGAGTCTTGCAAAGGACGGTTTTGGCGGCCAGCTTGACGAAGCCGTTCTGCAACGCGGCGTCGATCGTAGATTCGACTGGCAGTCGAATCCGGGCTTCGATTGCCAATCGAAGCTACGCGGCCCAGTTTTCCGCCTCCAGCGCCTTGAGATAGAGCAGCCAATTCCGTTCCTCTTCCGCTGGTGGGTTCGGTGGGGATTCGCAACCGTTCGCGCCGCGCTTGTTCGTCGGGCGGCAAGGCAGCGGATGGGCATCATCACGCCGAGGAATGTCGGGGTGCTCGTCCGCAAGTGCCCGCTCAAGATTGCTTTCTTCTTGCGTCACGCCGCCGCCAAGCTGCGGGCATTGGGCACATCCTCAACTGCTATCTCCCGAACCTGGCGGGCAAGCAGGGTCACGACCGCGCGGGTTTCACCTTTGAGCGTGAAGAATTCGACTTCGTAACCCTCCCCTTGGTTGTAGATCTCGACGACAGTCCCAACATCTCCGGCTTTGAGGCCCTCGTGTTCGATTTCCTCGGTCAAGATGATTCTGTCGAAGTTCGCAATCATGGGAAAGAGTTTAGTTCGCGGGAAACGCTGTGACAAGTCTCGGGTGGTCGGTGCCTTGGAGGATGATCCAGATGGATTTGACGGGCGGAGTCGTGCCATTCGGCGCTTCCAATGGGCCAATGACCGAATACTTGACGCCGAACGGAGTGACGACTTCCTCGGCGAACGGATAGTTCACGATTTGCGCATTGAGCGCCTGGGCCATGACGTCCCAGGCATCTGGTTGAAATCCCCAACCGAGAAAGAACTTCGCCTTCGGGCCGCCATCCTCATGTTCGGGATCGAGAAGATAGTCGATGATCTTCTCGGACGAAATCTCCGCGCGGTCGGCGTTGGGAACATTCATCGCTTTTCTTTCGGAGGAGCCGTGAAACCGTGAAATTGGCCACAGCGAGCGTTCTTTTCATTGTCCCAGGATTCAGCCGACACCCGCGACTCCACTTCGTTTCCAGAAAACTCTAGCCAGTTCGCCAGGGCATCGTCCCGGATGATGGTGAGTGTCATGGATTGAAAGGTTACCTGAAAGCGGCTCATTCCCAACATCTAATTTCCCGAGCTTGGACCAGCCTTCGCCGCCGCAATCTTCCGCTCCAACTCTCCAAAATGCTCCGGATGCTCCTCCGGCAACCTCGCGGCAAACACCTTGGCCGAGGCGAGGCGCATTTCGGCGAGCTTGACGAAGCCGTTCTGCAACGCGGCGTCGATTGTAGATTCGACTGGCAGTCGAATCCGGGCTTCGATTGCCAATCGAAGCTACGTCACGGCCCGGGCGAGGCTCGAATTCGCCCACGAAATCCTCACGGATTCCGCTACAGCCAGCCGCTCGTGAAAAATTTCCGCCGTGGCCCAGTTCTCCGCCTCCAGCGCCTTGAGATAGAGCAGCCAATTCCGTTCGTCTTTCGAAATGGGTTCGGTGGGGACGCGCAACCATTCGCGCCGCGTCTTTAGTCACGAATCCAACTCACCCGGTTCCAGCCACTCGCGCATCGAATGCCGGACGTCTAGTATGACCACCTTTGACTCCGTCACGGTGTATAAAACACGATACTGCCCACGTCGCTTTCCAAACAGCATCTGGTTAATCTCTATCTCGTGGGTGTCATTCTCCGGCGCCGGCGGAAAACGTTCCGGATTGGTTTGGAGCGATTCAACTGCACTTTCCAACTCCGCTAGCCAGCGCTCCGCCGCCGAAGATGAGCGCTCGGTGATCCAATCAACTGCTTGCGTGACATGATCCCGCGCCCGCTCGGTGTATTGCACCTCGTAGGTCATCGGTTGGCAATGCGCTCACGCAATTCCCGGTGGACCGTATCGGCTGCCACCGTACGGCCTTCTTTGAAATCCTGAACGCTCTCTGCCAGACGAACCTCGTCCTCAGTTTCGAACTCTAACTGTTGGAGGAACTGCAAGACCTGCCGGCGCTCTTCCCGGCTGAGATCACTGAGTTCACTCTGAATCGCTTCAATGGTCATGAAGTCAACTTAACTGAAAACTTCAAACTGAAAACTTGAAACTCAAGGTGCCACCTTCTCCTCCGCAATCTTCCGCTCAAGGTCATCAAAATGCGCCCGATGTTCTTCCGGCAACCTCGCGGCAAACACCTTGGCCGAGGCGAGGCGCATTTCGGCCAGCTTGACGAAGCCGTTCTGCAAGGCAGTGTCGATTTGCCTGGGAATCAGCTTAGTCACGGCCCAGACGATGTTGGCATGGGGGCGGGATTGATTAGATACAGTTAAGCCAGGATAAGAGTGCTCTGCTGCTGCCCAATTCTCGGCCTCAATCGCTTTGAGATAAAGCAGCCAATTCCGTTCCTCCTCCGAAATCGGTTCGGCGGGGATACGCAGCCGCTCGCGGCGGGCCAATTCGACTGCATCAAGCGGATCGTCGGCGTCCGAGGGCCGCTGGAGAATGCCGAGTGAGGAATAGCTCGGGACATTGCGGAAGCCATTGAGTTTGGACGGAACGAGTTTATCGGGTTCGTGCCATTTTAATTCATTTGTTTTCGGGTCGAACTCGCAGTATCCCTCCTCAAGGTAGACGTAGAGATTGGTGCGGACGGTCGCGGTGGCGTCCCACAGTTTCACCGTGCCATCGCCCGATCCACTGGCGAGGGTTTCTCCATTACCCGCCGATGTGGGCGCGGACCTCCACGCCACGCTGTACACGCTGCTCGAGTGGCCGCTCAAGTTTGCCTTCTCTTCCCCGCTTTGGACGTCCCAAAGTTTCACCGTTTTGTCGTCCGAAGCGCTGGCGAGGGTTTCTCCATCCGGGCTCCACGCCACGCTCCTTACCACGTCAGAGTGGCCCCTCAAGCTCGCCTTTTCTTCCCCGCTGTGGACGTCCCACAGTTTCACCGTCATGTCGTCCGAAGCGCTGGCGAGGGTCGCGCCGTCCGGGCTCCACGCCACTCCTCTCACCGCGAGCAAGTGTCCGCGCAGCGTGGCCTTCTCTTCCCATTTCCCGCTTTGTGCGTCCCACAGTTTCACCATGCTGTCCCTTGAGCCGCTAGCGAGGGTTTCTCCGACCGGGCTCCAGGCCACGCTCGTTACCTCGTGCGAATGGCCCCTCAAGCTTGCCTTCTCTTCCCCGCTTTGGACGTCCCACAGTTTCACCGCGTATTCTGATCGGAACCCACCCTCACAGGATGCGAGGATTTCTCCATCCGGACTCCACGCCACACTCAATACCACATGTGAATGCCCGCTCAAGGTTGCCTTCACTTCGCCGCTCTGCGCGTTCCACAGTTTCACCGTCTTGTCCCAGGAACCGCTGGCAAGGGATTCACCGTCCGGGCTCCACGCCAGGCTGCTGACATAGTATGAGTGGTCCCTCAAGCTCGCCTTCACTTCGCCGCTGTACGCGTCCCACAGTTTCACCGACTCGTCCCAGGAACCGCTGGCGAGTGTTTCTCCATCTGGGCTCCATGCCACGCTTTCAACCGAGCCCAAGTGGCCGCTAAAGCTCGCCTTCTCTTCCCCGCTTTGAACAGCCCACAGTTTCACCGTTTTGTCGTCCGAAGCGCTGGCGAGGGTTTCTCCGTCGGGGCTCCACGCCACGCTCCTTACCACGTCAGAGTGGCCGCTCAAGCTCGCCTTCTCGTCCCCGCTGGCCTCTTCCCCGCCGGCCGTGTCCCACAGTTTTACCGTGCCATCGCCCGAACCACTGGCGAGGGTTTCTCCATCCGGGCTCCATGCCACGCTCAATACCGTGCTCGCGTGCCCTTCTAGTCTCAGTATTTCTTGCCCGCCCTTAACATCCCACAGTTCGACCGTGTTGAGATAACCAGTGGCGAGGGTTTCTCCGTCCGGGCTCCACGCCACAATCGAATCTCCGCCTGGGTTGCTTAAGTTTGCTTTCTCTTTCCCAGTCTTGGCATCCCACAGTTTTACTGAGTATTCCGAACAACTTGCGAGGGTTTCTCCATCCGGGCTCCACGCCACGCTGCTGACGTAGTCTGAGTGGCCGCTCAAGGTTGCCTTCACTTCACCGCTCTGCGCGTCCCAAAGTTTCACTGTCTTGTCCCAGGAACCGCTGGCGAGGGTTTCTCCATCCGGACTCCACGCCACGCTTTCAACCGTGCCCGAGTGGGTCAAGGTCGCCTTCACTTCCCCGCTCTTCGCATCCCACAGCTTTATGGTGTCATCGGAAGAACCACTGGCGAGGGTTTCTCCATCAGGGCTCCACGCCACGCTCATTACCCAGTGTGAGTGTTCGCTCAAGGTCGCCTTCACTTCGCCACTCTTCACATCCCACAGTTTTATGGTGTCATCGGAAGAAGCGCTGGCGACGGTTTCTCCATCCGGACTAAAAGCTACACTCCAGACAGTGTCTCCGTGCTGAGTCCACATCGAACTCCAAAGGAACGGGGATTCTGCCAAATCCGCCATCGAAGTCGCCAAGTTTGATTTAAAAGGGGCATGCTCTGGGGTGAGGAGACGGGGGGCGGGATCGTCTTCAAGTGCTTCACCAAACTCCTGCGGCTTTCCAAATCCTTCGAATCCGACAGCTCGCGCTGCGTAAAATCCAGCAGAAATAGCTTCGGATTCAACTCGGGCGTTTTCCGCTCTCTGAATCCATACATCCCCAAGTGCGATGTTCGCGCGAATCAATTGTCTCTCTTTCTGTGCCCGCTCGGCTTCCTTCTGATCCCGTTGATCTACCGCGATCAAACCGCCAACCACCGCCGCAATTGCAAACACGCCCACCACAGCCAACCATAGCCGTAAGGCGCGCGCCCGTTTACGCGCTTTTTCCAATTGATAGGCCTCGTCTCGCTTTTGCAGTTCGCCCAAAGTAAGACCAAGGATGCCCGCAATGATTTGAAGCTTGAGATTGTCCCGCTTCTTGGCGTAAGCGGTCGACTCGGACTCAACGGCCTGTTTGTCCGCGGGCGAACCCGCCCCCAGCGCGGCTTCGCGGTAGGCTCCCGAGGACGTCCAACCCGGTTCGCCATCAGGCAGGCGAAAATCCATCCAGAGGGATTCCGGCGCGGGCCGGTCAGTGATTTGGCCCGCTTCGTCGATCTCATAGCGGAGGCTTTTCGGGAGGCAGGCGGCATTGCTGTCCGCAGGATCGGCTTCCGGGTCGCCCTCGATGACCATGAGGATGGGGTCGGCCCGGTGGGGCGTTTTGCCTTCGCGGATTTCCTGATTGCGCAGTTGTAGGTAGGTTCGGATTTCTTCATCGACGTATTCCGACTTCGGCGTGCGTGGGGAGCAGATGACAACGAGCGATTTGGCGACCTGGAGGGCGGCTCGGATACCTTCCTTGAGGTGGCCGGCGGCAAGTTCTTCTTCGTCGCGGAAGACGGGGTAGATCTGGGCGGGGATGGTTTCGCCGCGCTCGTTGGTTTTGCCGGCGAGGTCCTTGGGCACTTCGTAGGTTTCCAGGCTGTGATGGAGCCAGGAGGCCCACTCGCGCCCGGGTTCGGTGTTGTCGGAATGCCGGTAGCTGATGAAGCACCAGTATTCGCGTTTCGGGATGAAGGGGGTGTCGTCTGCCATGGTTGGAGTTTCACGCTGAGAGGTTTCGGGTGTCAAGATTTTGTGCTTTGAACCACGGAAAATACCGAAGACACGGAAAGGAACCCTTCAAACCACCTCAATCGCGGTTGGGCTTGGCAAACGAATGATGGCAAGGGAATCGAGAATTGTTGGCGCAGGCTCCGCATTCGTCTGCCCTAATTCCCTTGCCTTCCGTGGTTGATCCCCGCCCAATTAAAATGACACAGTTTTCCGTTTCAAGTCGGGCAATCCGATGCAGGGTAGGTGCCCCTTTCGACTAGCATCCAAAAATTCCGAAAAAACATGGCGACCGCCACCAAACGGGCCGCAAAGCGCAAACGGTCCAGCTCCAACAAAGCCGCAACCCGAAAATCGGCCGCGCAGAAGCGAAAATCGCCGCCGGCGCCTTCTCATGACGTCGATCTGGACAGCCAGTCGAAAAATGAGTCGATCAAGGTGGCGAGCAATTTCTTGCGCGGCACGGTTTTGGAAGGGTTGGCCGACCTCAGCACGGGCGCCATCTCCAAGGACGATACCCAGCTGACCAAATTTCACGGGATTTACCAGCAGGACGACCGCGATGTGCGCCGGGACCGCCGCAAGGCCAAGATGGAGCCGGCGTATTCGTTCATGATCCGCGTGCGCGTGCCGGGAGGCGTCTGTTCGCCGCGGCAATGGCTGCAAATGGACCGAATTGCCGGCGATTTCGCCAATCACACGCTCAAACTAACCACGCGTCAGGCTTTTCAGTTTCATGGCGTGATCAAGAGCAACCTGAAAACGACGGTGCAGGAGATTAACGAGGCGCTGCTGGACACCATCGCGGCTTGCGGAGACGTGAACCGCAACGTGATGTGCAATCCCAACCCCTATCAGAGCCAAATTCACGCCGAGGCCCTGAAATTGTCCCAGCATCTCAGCGATCACCTCACGCCGCGGACGCGCGCTTACCACGAAATCTGGCTGACGGACCAAAACGGCGAAAAAGTGAAGGTGACCGAGGATCCGGACGAAGAACCGATCTACGGGCCGCAGTATCTGCCGCGCAAATTCAAGATCGTCGTCGCCGTCCCGCCCAGCAACGACGTTGACATTTACGCGCAATGCCTGGGATTCGTCGCGATCGTCAAAAACGGCCAAATTCAGGGCTACAACGTCACCGTGGGCGGCGGAATGGGGATGCATCACGGTCAGGAAAAAACCTACCCGCGGCTGGCCGACGTTTTGGGCTACTGCAAGCCGGAACAAGTCGTGGATGTCGCGGAAAAAATCGTGACCGTGCAGCGTGATTTCGGCGATCGGGCCGATCGCAAGCACGCGCGGCTGAAATACACGGTGGAGGACCACGGGCTGGATTGGTTTCGCCAGCAGGTGGAAGCGCGGCTCGGCTACAAGCTGCTCAAGCCCAAACCGTTCGAGTTCGAGCACAACGGCGACCGCTATGGTTGGGTGGACGACGAAAACGGCGCCAGCCACCTCACATTGTTCGTGCAAAACGGGCGCGTTCGCGACACCTACGATTTGCCGCTGCGTTCCGGTCTGCGGGCGATCGCCAAAGTGCACAACGGCGATTTTCGCCTCACCGCCAACCAAAACCTGATCATCGCCAACGTTAGCCCCAAAAATCGGCCGAAAATCGAGGCTTTGCTCGAAAAATTCAAGCTGGCGGACTCTCACCAGCAATCGGCCTTGCGCCTCAATTCCATGGCCTGCGTGGCCTTGCCGACCTGCGGTTTGTCGCTGGCAGAAAGCGAGCGCTACCTGCCGAATCTCATCGACGAACTGGAGGACGTGCTGGAGGAAAGCGGCCTTTCCCACGACGCCATCACCATCCGCATGACCGGATGCCCGAATGGCTGCGCCCGGCCCTACATCGCCGAAATTGGCTTGGTGGGACGCGCCCCCGGCAAGTACAACCTCTACCTGGGCGGCGGATTTGCCGGCGACCGATTGGCGCGGCTTTACCGTCAATCCGTCAAAGCGGAGGACATCAAGGAAGTCCTGCGCCCGGTCATCGCCGCCTACGCGCTAAAGCGGAAAAAAGGCGAGCGCTTTGGCGATTTTGTGATTCGCGCCGGATTCGTGGAGCCGGTCGCCGATCTCAAGGATTACCACGTGCCCATGGAGTTGGACGAGCCCGAATTTCAGGTTTGAAGCGGGAAAACGCAGCTCCAAGCCCCGGCGCCTCCGGATCGGCCTCCAGAGCGTAACCAACATCCGGACCCCATGGAACAGCTCATCAACTGGTTCACGAAAAACCACGTCGCCGCGAATTTTTTGATGGCGGTGGTGGTGTTGTTGGGCATAACCACGTGGCCTAAGCTGAAAACGGAGATTTTTCCGGAAACCTCCATCGACGCCATGCGCGTTTTGGTGCCGTTCCCCAATTCCACGCCGGAAGAGGTGGAAAAAGGCGTGGTGGTGCCGATTGAGGAGGCAATCCAGGATTTGGACGGGATTAAGCGCATCCGCTCGGTGGCGGCTCCCAGTCAAGGCGTCGTCACGGTGGAGGCGGAGGTCGGTTTCGACGTGCGCAACCTCATGGACGACGTGAAAACGCGCGTCGATGCGATCCAGAATTTTTCCGAGGAAGCCGAGGAACCGGTGCTGGAGGAGTTACTGATCAAAAACAAGGTGCTTAGCATCGCGGTTTACGCGCAAACCGACGAAAAGACGCTGGTTGGGTTGACGGAGCAGGTTCGCGAGGCGCTGCTGGTTTACAACGGCGGCCCGGCCAGAATCACCCAGGCGGTCATTGCCGGGGCGCGGCCCTACGAGATATCCATCGAGGTGTCTGAAAACACGCTGCGGCAGTACGGGCTGACGCTGGAGCAGGTCGCCAGCGCGGTGCGGCGATCGTCGCTCGACCTGCCTGGTGGCTCCGTTAGGACGCCGGGGGGCGAAATCCAGATCCGCACCGAAAAGCGCCGCTACACGGCCCCGGAATTTGAGTCCATCACCGTGGTTACCCGGCCGGACGGCTCCGCGGTGAAGCTGGGCGAGATCGCCTCGGTCGTCGATGGCTTCCAGCAGGTGGATCTCTCCAACCGCTTCGACAACCGGCCGGCCATGCTCATCAACGTGTTTCGCGTCGGCAACGAAGACACGCTCAAGGTGGCCGCCGCGGCGAAAAAATTCGTCTATGAAGAGGCGCCGAACTTGCTGCCCCAAGGCGTGAAGTTAGAGGTGTGGCAGGATGACTCGCTCTACCTGGACGGACGGATGAAACTGCTAGCCAAGAACGGTTTTTTCGGCCTGCTGCTGGTAACCATCGTGCTCACCCTCTTTTTGCGGCCATCGTTGGCGCTTTTGGTCGCGATCGGCATCCCAGTCTCGTTTGCCGGCGCTATCGCCATGATGCCCTACACCGGCATTTCGATCAACATGATCAGCCTCTTTGCCTTCATCCTGGTGCTGGGAATCGTGGTCGATGACGCCATCGTGGTGGGGGAAAACGTCTACCGCCGCATTCGCGAAGGCGAGGACCCGAAAACCGCCGCGCCCAAGGGCACGCATGAAGTGGGCGTGGTGGTGACTTTTGGGGTGCTAACCACGATCGTCGCCTTTACCCCGATGCTGGGATTGAGCGGAGTAAGCGGTAAAATCTGGCCGAACATTCCGCTCATCGTCATCCCCACCTTGTTGTTCTCCCTGGTGCAGTCCAAGCTAATTCTACCCTCGCACCTCAGCCATCTTCGCCGCTTTGATCCGGAGCGCGAACACGGCCCAATCATGCGCGTTCAGCACAAATTCGCCCGGGGGCTGGAACTCTTTGTCGAGCGGTTTTACCGGCCGATTTTGCGCGTTTGCCTCAACGGCCGCTACGTGGTGCTGTGCGGCTTCATCGCCATTTTCGCGATCGCGGTGATGATGGTGAAGACCGGCTGGATCAAGTTTCAATTTTTCCCGGATGTCGAGGCCGACGTCGTCTCCGCCAAGCTGGAAATGCCCTCCGGCGTGCCGTTTGAAGTCACCTCGGTCGCGGTGGCGCAGATCGAGCGCGCCGCCGACCGCATCAAGGCCGAGGAGACCGACAACCAGGGCCGTCCGCTCGTTCGCCACATGCTCGGCAGCATCGGTTTCCAGCCTTTCCAGACCGGCATGGACGGCGGCAACATCCCTTCAGCCCCGCATTTGGGCGAGGTAACCATCGAGTTACAACCGGCCAAGGATCGCGACATCACCGGCGAGGAAATTGCTTCGCTTTGGCGCAAATACACCGGCGCAATCCCCGGTGCGCTGGATTTGACCTTCCAAACCCAGGCCGCCGGCGGAGGCAACGCCATCGACCTGGAATTGATCGGCGATGACCTGGATGACCTGGAAAAAGCCGCCGCTGAGGTCAAATTGGCCCTGGCAAAGTTCGATGGCGTCATCGACATCTCCAGCAGCAATCGCGATGGCAACCGCGAGCTGAAATTGGACATCAAACCCGGCGCCGAGGCCCTGGGTTTGCGGCTCGACGACGTGGCTCGCCAGGCGCGGCAAGCCTTTTACGGCGACGAAATTCAGCGCTTGCAACGCGGCCGCGACGAGGTGCGGGTTTTCGTGCGTTACCCGGAAAACGAGCGCGAATCCATCACCAACCTGCTCCAGATGAAGGTGCGCACCCGCGAAGGCGCGGAAGTGCCGTTTGAGGAGGTGGCCAGCGCGGAATGGGGGCGCAGTTATGCGGCGATTCAGCGTTCTGACCGGCGCCGCGCCGTGAAAATTACCGCCGATATCGACAAAACGTCTGAGGCGAACGCCAACGAGGTCGTAGCCGCCATTACCGCGCCAGATGGCATCCTCACCCAACTCACGCGCAAGTACCCCGGCATGGCCTACTCCTTCGAGGGCGAGCAGAAGGACCAAAACGAGTCGATCCAGGAAATGGGGCAAAAAGCGATGCTCGCCCTGCTGATGATGTACGTGCTCATGGCCATCCCGCTACGTTCCTACGTTCAGCCCATGATCGTCATGTCCGTCATCCCCTTTGGCCTGGTTGGCGCGATTGCGGGGCATTTGCTGATGGGCTTTAACCTCAGCATCATGAGCATGTGCGGCATCGTGGCTTTGGCCGGCGTGGTGGTGAACGACAGCCTGGTGCTGGTGGATTACGTCAACCGTTTCCGCGCCGAAGGCCACACCCTGGTGGAAGCCGCCTGGGAAGCCGGCGCTGCGCGGTTTCGGCCCATTTTGCTCACCTCCATGACCACGTTCGCCGGTTTGACCCCAATGTTGCTGGAAACCGACATCCAGGCCCGTTTTCTCATTCCCATGGCCGTCTCGCTGGCATTCGGCATCCTCTTTGCCACCGCCATCACCCTCATCCTCATTCCGTCGGTTTACCTGATCCAAAACGACCAAATCCGGTTTTTTCGGCGGATTTTCGGGAAAACGGACTCGCAATCGCAACGGTGACCGAAATCGGACCCGTCGGTTGAGAAAAAACTGGCCGAACCCACGTGGAGTTGAAGATTTCTCACCCATGAACGCGATCGCTCACAAAATCATCCTCACAGCCTCCGGCCTCCTCCCACTCGTCCTTTCCAACCTCGTCGCCGACGACTGGCCCTCATGGCGCGGCCCCGCGCACAACGGAAGCCGGGCCGGAGAGAACTACCCAACGAAGTGGACCCCTGACAGCGTCGCCTGGAAAGTCGCGCTTCCCGGAAAAGGCGCTTCCTGCCCCGTCGTGTGGAAAGAGCGCATTTTCCTCACCTCGCCCGATTCGGGAACGGACACCGCGTTCGCCTTCGATCTGGACGGCAAACAAATTTGGAAAACGGAACTCGGCGACGAACGGCCGCCGAAGCACAAGAAGCTCGGCACCAGCAGCAACGCATCGCCGGTCACCGACGGGAGCGGCGTGTTCGTCTACTTCAAGAGCGGCAATTTCGCGGCGCTGGATATGGATGGGACCGTTCGCTGGAAACGCAACCTGGCCGAGGAATTCGGACCGCAGAAGCTTTACTGGGATCAGGGAAGTTCGCCCGTGATCATCGGCGATCTCGTCATTCTTCCCCGCCTTCACGCGGGAGATTCGTGGGTCGCCGGGTTTGACAAAGCAACCGGTGAGGTTCGCTGGAAGCAGGAGCGCAATTTCAAGGTTCCGGCGGAGAACGACAACGGTTACACCACGCCCATCCCGATTCGCCACGGCGACAGGGACGCCCTGCTGGTGTGGTGCTCGGATCACGCGACCACCTATGCGGCGGATGACGGCTCCCTGCTTTGGTCCTGCGGCGGCTTCAACCCGAACGGGAACAAACTCTGGCCGCCGATCGCCACTCCTGTGGTTTCGGGCGATTTCGCGGTCATTCCGGTGGGCCGCGACGATCGCAAGCAGGCCCAGGTCCACGCCGTGCGTCTGGGTGGGAGCGGCGATGTCACCAAGACTCACCGCGCCTGGGAGCGCGACGATTTTGGCGTGTTTGTTTCCAGCCCCATCGCCTACGAAGGCCGGGTCTACATTCTGCGTCACAAAGGCGGCGTCGTTTGTCTCGATCCCGCCACGGGCGAGCCGTTTTGGACTGCCGAATTTCCCCGCGCCGCCGCGCCCTACTACGCCTCTCCCGTCATTGCCGGCGGAATCCTTTACGCTGCCCGAGAGGACGGCGTCGTCTTCTCAGCCCGCGTCGGCGAACGCTTCGAACTGCTCGGCCAGAACGACATGGCCGAACAAATCCTCGCGTCCCCGGTCCCGTTCGGCGGGCGTCTGCTGATTCGCACCGCCGAGCATCTCTACTGCGTGAAGTGAGCGAAGTGAGAGGACGGATCGTGGATTGCGCCCTAACCTAACCCAGCGGTGGCGTCACTCGGCCCCCAGGCAACAAATCTCGCCCGCCTGACTGCGCAGATAGAGCCGGCCGTTGGCCACGGTCGGCGGCGTCCAGCAGAAACCGCCGTCGGTGAAAATCTGCCGCCGTCCCAGCTCGCGGTACTTCTCCGGATCGGCGGCCACCGATACCAGCTCGCCGTTTTCGACAATGATCCAGAAAACCTCGCCGGCCAGCACCATCGAACCGTGACCAAAATCATCCCGCGCCCAGACGATTTCCCCATCCGACGCCCGGGCGCACACCAGCCGGCTTCTCGGCTGTTTCTGTTTGCCGTCGACTCCGAAGAGAAAGCCGGCGCGATGCAGGCTGTTGGTGAAATTGTTCTGCAGATCCTTGGTCTGCCACTCCTGTTTCAGTTGCGAACCGGCCAGCGTCAGCCGCATCGACGCCATGTTGGTGGCAACGAAAAACGAGTCGCCGTCATCCGTCAGAACCAGCGGCGTGGTGGCGACGGTGTTGAATTTCGCCACCAGTTTTTGGCGCGCGATCTCGCTGCCGTCCGTGGCCTTGAAAAACGAAACGCCGGCGCCGTCCATCGCGATGACGACCGTCTCGCTGCCATCTCCCTTGCCTGCCCCGGCTCCGCCTTGCGGCCCCGCGATCTTCACCGTCGAGTAACCGTGCTTGTAGGCATTCTCGGAAAGCCACAGCGTTTCGCCGCTGGCAGGATCGAGTGCCAGGGTCCGGCCGGCGACAAACAGCAGCCGTCCGTTTGCCAACACCGGTGAACTGCCGAAGCCCCAAGTCGGCACCTTGCTCTGCATCGCCTCGGTGAGTTGGCGCTCCCAGATCACTGCGCCGTCTTCGAGCGCCAGGCAAAGCGCCCGGCCGTCCTTGCTCAGCGTGAACACGCGGTCCCCGGCGATCAGCGGCGTCGCATTCGGACCACCGGTATGCAGGTTAGGCATCAGTTTCGCCGCGTAACCGTGCTTCCAGATTTCCTCGCCGGTGGCGGCGTCGAAACAGATCACCGTCTCTCCCTGATCACCGTCGTGTCCCAGGCAAATCGCCCGGCCTTGCGCCACTGCGACGCTGGCGTTGCCGATGCCGACCTGACCGCGCCACAGTTCCTTCAGATTCTCCAATGCCGGCAGGGATTCGGCACTAACACCATCACTATTCGGCCCCATCCATCCGGGCCAATCGGCGGCGGATATGAGGCAGGGAAAGAGGAGGGCGAAGCTGATGGCGAGGGTTTTCATCTTAGCGAAATCTACGATTGGCGAGCGATATTGATCCGCTAAAAATGATGCCGGTCACGAATCACCGCTCATTTTTCAGCCCAGTGCCGATCGGCGAAATTCAGGTACTGCCGCCAGTCCCAGGCCGTCAAGTCGTGGCCACCGGTGCGCAGGTGGTAGCCGACCGAATTTCCGATCGGTGTATCCGGCGGCGGCCAGTTTTTCGTGCCGACACCTTGCAATCCAAACAGCCGGTAAATCGGCTCAGCGTGCATTGCCGTCGCAAATTCCCCCTTCGGGTCAGCCAGTCCGTCTTCGGTGGCACTGGCGATGTACACCGGCCGCGGCGCGATGAGGCCGAGCAACATGTGCTGATCGAAAGGCAGTTCATCCTCGCGATCGACGCAGTCGCGGAACGCATCGCAGTAGCGCCACGAGGCATGACCGATCGAGTGCGCGATGTTCTCGCCGTAGTTGCGCCGCGCCAGTGAAGCCCCGCCTTCGCCGCTGTTGTTGGAGATGACGATGGCGAATCGGCGGTCCTGGGCTCCTGCCCAGAGCGCGGCCTTTCCCAGCCGCGAATGCCCGAAAACGGCGACGTGTTCGGCATCGACCGCATCCAGGGTTTGCAAATAATCCATGGCCCGGCTCAATCCCCAGGCCCAGGCGCCGAGCGCACCCCATTCGTGCGCGCCGCGTTCCGTGCGCCCGGAAATTTTCAACGCGTAGCCGCGAATTCCGTCGCGCCAGCCGTCGATGTGGTCCGGCTCGACATCGCCGTAGTAAAAGGTGGCCACGCCATAGCCGCGTTTGATCGCCAAGGTCAGCGGCCAGCGGCTGGCCGACGCACCGCGTAGCGCCTCCGTCGCCTGGTTGTTATTGACCAGATCTTTTTTCGGCCGCATCCAGCCCTCGGTGAGCGGAATCTTAGGATCATTCTCGATGCTGGCATTGCCACTGAAGCTCATTCCGAGAAACATTGGCACGGCTTTGGCTGCCTTGTTAGGCACGTAGTACATCAGGTGAATCACCGGCGAATCCGGATCATCGAAAAATCGCAAATCGACGAGCGTGCGCGTCGCCAAACCTCCGAGCGCATCCCTTTTGATTGCCACCACCGTCGCCTGCATCCGGATCGGCAGATCCGGCGTGTGCCCGTACATCACCTCGCGGAAATCGCCGAGAATCTCGCGCCGCCTCGCCTCCCACGCCTCGGCATTGGCGACCGTTTCCCCGTTCTTTGCGAGCAAGGGATCGGGAACCGTGTAGTCTTTCACTTTCGCCTCATCGTAGTTGCGATGGTAGGGATCCTCCGCAGCCATCACCTCCAACCGCGAAAGAAAGATCGGCAAGAGAACGCAAATGGCGATGGCTGGGATTCCAGAGGGTGTCATCAGTTGAAGTTATCGCCGCGGCTCCAGTCGCCAACGAATTTTTTGGCTGTTTCCGGCCTTGATGAAGATCACATCCCGCGGCGGTTCGCTCTATTTGTTCGGAGCCGCCGCAACCTTGCTGCCGTGAACTTCGATCCAGTCGAGCCGCGAACAGGCGCCGCTTCCTTGTCCGGCTTCCAAATCGGTGAAGCCAATGGCTTCGACATTCTTGAGTTCGGGCAATGCGTCCGATTCAAGGGTGGCGATGTTCGTAATGTCCAATGCTTTCCAGGTGAGGTCCGCCACCGAAAATTCCGCCTCGGCCCAGTCGGGCGTGTCGGTGGTGGATTGATCGCTGACAAACCACTTGTCGCCGGAACATTTGATCAGAAGGCGCAGTTGGCGTTCGCCCTGCTGCCGGGTCCGCCACCGGAAACGCGCGCCTTTGCCACTAATGTTGATTTGGTAGGCCTCCGGCTGCAGAGAAACTGCCCAGGGTCTTTTGCATTGCCCGGACCAGACATACCAGGGATCGCCTTCCTTGTTCTTGTGATGAGATTTCTTGACCTGCTGGCCACCTGGACCGTGCAGACCAAGTAACAGGCCGGGCGTCGCGATGTGTTCCCGCGTGATCGGCGTTTCGGGTGGAGTTTCCTTGAAATCCTCCCGGAAATTGAGTGGCGCATCGCCTCCGAATACGAAGACGGGCGCTGCGACAAAACAGGCCAGAACTGCTGCGGGTATAGATATGGATTTGTAGTTCATTTTACTATATTTCCCAGCCTGGCCGGGATTCGAAATCCACGTGCTGGTTGGCTTCGAGTTTGTTGGTAATTCGTCCAAGGGCGGGATCGTAGGCGAGAGTTTCTTCGGGATACAGCGTGGCGATTTCGCCGAGCATCAATAGTTCGCTGAGCGGACCGCCGTTGTCAAAATCGGCGAGGATGTGAGGCTTCTCGTCGCCGCGGCAGGCGTCGATCCAATCGCGGGAGGGAGGTATGCGCGTTGGTTTGGCAGTGTCGAAATTTGGGAACCTCGCCTTTGGCAAAGCGGTGATCTTTGCGCCGTGTCCCTGACTTACAATTGCGCCGGTTTCGCCGATGATCATCGAACCCCATTCGCCCAATAGATCTTCCGCCGCAGCTTCGTCTTCGACACCAAAGGAGCGAAGTTTGTCGCGCAAAAGTTCGCGTGTGCCCGGCGCGTAGTCAGGGCCATTGTGCCAAGTGATCGTGAGTGGCGCCATTTCCCCGCGAGCCGGAATTTCCCAGCGAACCCGCTCCCAACGCGGGAAGGACACTCGATTGTGGGAGGAACACTCCGCAATCACCCGGATTCCGGATTTTGCCGGCGGCTGATCCCACAATCGACGCACCTTCAATGCCAAAAAGGGAAACACCGATGCGTAGTTGCCGAAGCTGCCCAACATACCAGTGCAAGTCTCGCGCCAGGTATCATAGCGCATCCAGTCGGGATGATATTCGCGCCACGGCAGTGGCCCCAGCCAACTGTCCCAGTCGAGATGCGCCGGGATCGGTTCGCTTCCCTCCGGCAGTTTGGCGCGGTTTGGTCCACCGCGTTTGAACCAGACGTGTGCTTCTTTTACCTGGCCGATCTCGCCGTCTTCGACCAACTCCATGGCGCGGCGGAAAATCACCAGTGGGGATGAGCGGGTGGAAAAAATGACCCGCAACCTCGTCGAGCGGGCGATTCAATAGGAGCCAAGGCCAGCCAGGAATTTACGGGGATTTATTTCTGAGGTGTTCCTAAGTCCTGTTCTTCCACCATCATTCCTCTTCTGCAATCCACGGCAGAGAGATTTTGGTCGTGTAGACGCCACCGTGATGAACCGCATTGTCGGCCACTCTCAAGGTTGGGTCGGCGTTTTGTTCGGCGGCGGTGTTGTGATTGCGATCATAGTTCGGAAAATCACTGCTGGTGACATCGAGGCGGATCCTGTGTCCCGGCAGAAAGGCGTTGGAAGTCGGATCCATGCGGATCGTGTAGCGAACCACCTCGCCCGGTTCGATGAGGTCGGGCTTGTCGACACCATTGCGAAACCTGGCCCGCACCATGCCCAGCGACACCTCCCGGGCGAGGCCATTGGGCGAGACGTCAATCAGGCGAACGAAGAAATCGGTATCCGGCGCCGATGAGGAGGCATGAAGTTCGACCGACGGGTTGCCGGTCACCTCGATCCGCTCGGTGAGCGGCGGCGTCTGATAGACAAGAATGTCCTCGCGCCCGGCCAGCGGACGCCGGTCGGACGGCACCTGAAACGTTGTTTCCAACGGCAAGGTGGGGACGGGATCGTTCGGGTCGTAGGTGAAGCGGTCTTGGGCGGTCTCGTCGGGCCTGACAGCAATGAGCCGGCCATTTTCCGCCGGGGTATTGGCTTGCCCGTTGCTGGTGAGATAGAACACTTTTTCCCGGGCTCTTTTCAGCGGCCAATGCTGCTCGTCGCGCCACTGGTTGTCACCCATCACAAAAATGCGATAGGGAGTCATCTCGCCGATGCCGTTTTTCTTGCCTTTCAGCCAGTAATCGAACCAGCGGATGTGCAGGTCGTTTATATTCAAAACGGCTTCAGGGCCAAAGTTGATGTTGCCAAAGCGCCGCTCGCCACGCCCCACATGAGCCCAGGGACCGACGATGGTGCGCGATCCCTGGCGCGCGACCTCGCTCTTCGCCTCGTTCGCCATCGCCCGGTTGAGCCGCAGATCGCCGTTGCAATGATCGTGCCAACCAATGACATCGAGGTTGGGGACGATGATTTCTTTGACGCCGTCGTCCAGCTTCCACGGATCGGTATGCGGATGCTTGAGCCAGTAGTGGTATGCCTCGGTTTCCTCCTCGAACACCTCCCGAGGCAGATCGAGGTAGGGTAGAAAATGGAACCACTTTTCCGACTCGCCATCGTCCCATCGTTGCTTCAGGGCATCCTTGGACAATTCGCCTTCGCGTCCCGAGCGGCGACGCATCTCGGGCGTCATGCTCGTCACCCACCAATGCAGCCGCCGACCCGGGCGGATGGTGCCGGGTCCTTCCAGATCGGTATAGCGGGCGGGAACGCTGTAGGAAAACATGCAGACCAGAGACGGTGGCCGGAGCGGTGCCAGTCGCCATTGCAGGAATGCATTGTAGGAACCGCCGAAGGTGCCGACCTTGCCATTGGAGCCCGGCAGTTTGGCGGCCCACTCAACGGTATCGTAGCCATCCTCCGCATCGTGGGTTTCAAACCGCACGAACGACTCCCATTCTCCATCGGACAAAAACCGTCCCCGTGCGTCCTGGGCGACGGCGATGTATCCGGCCCTGGCCAAGTGACTGAGACCATATCTTCGCTGCTCGTAAGGGGTGCGCATCACCAGAACCGGATAAGGCCCGCCCCGGTCGGGCCGAAACACCGTGGCCCGGAGCACAACGCCATCCCTCATTGGCACGGGGACATTGCGCTCGATTTTGACTTTGAGCGGTTCGTCAGCGTCGGCGGCTCCGGCGAAAGAAATAGCGACTGTGTGGAACGCGCCAAACAGCAGCAGTAGAGAAATGAATTGATTCATGAACGATAGGATTGAAATGAAGACCCCGGGTGAATCAAGAACAAAGGCACCGGAATTTCGTCTCCAGCGACCGTTGTGATACTCCGGCGCGAAGGTTTTCTGGTGTCAGGGATTACCGAAACCGCCGAGTCCAGGCCTTCCTCTATGGACATTCCCGATCTCGGACCCTCCGAAACGATCCGACTATCGAACGGCGGCACCGATGTCGGGAGCCTGTCCTTCGAATTCGGTGAGGACAACTCCGGGGGCGATTTTGGCGCTGCCTCGACCCCGGAAAGCCGGGGACTGAATCGACAATGACTCATCGAGTAGCGGATTCTGTTCGAGATTGTTCGTGCCCCGGACACCCTTCGACTTCCACCAGGCGTTGTGAGACCAAACGTGAATGTGTTTACCAACGGGTTCGTGCTGTCCGACGCCGCTGTCGATAAACGCATTGTTTCGAATGTATATATCATAAAATCGTGCCAGAGAAGTCGATCCGCCTTGCGCGATGGCCCGTCCGCCTATGAAAGTATTGTTATAGAGCAGAATCGTCGTTCCCGGATCGTCGATTCCTTTGTCATTGTTGCCGCCTTGATAGAAACCGATCCGATTGGAATGGAAAATATTCCGGTAGATGCGAATGCACAGTCCCCGGTCTTCCGGAATGTCTTCGTCCTCGTTGAAAAATCCGATGGCCGTTCCCGGCCCGTCGAAACGACAGTTTCTGATCGTGGTGTCGCCACGTCGAACAGAGATGCCCTGGCCTCCGTCATTATTTTTAAATCGGATACCATCAAAGACATGGCCGTGACCACCCGAGGCATAAATCCCGTGTCGTCCGTATTTTTCCGGATGTTGCCCCGTGTGAGTGATCGAGCCGCGCAGAAAAGAAAAGCGGTCACCCGCATAGTCGTTCAAATTGATGCCATCCGAACCCATCCTTGTGATATGGGTATCCAGGAAAGTGATGTTGGAGATGTTTCGGCTGGTCAATACGTGAACGCCACGCCAGGCGTCATGCAGGTGGAGCCGGGAGAAGGTCACAAAGCGCACCCCATCACCGGTGCGATCCAAAATAACGAGTGCGCGCTTTTCCTTGCTGACAGCATCGAAGCTCTCGAAGCGGAGGTGTTTCGCGGAGCGAAGATAGATTCCACCGATCACCGGCTAAGCGCCATCTTTGGAGGGCTTGCCGCGCAGGATGATCGGAGAATCAACCGTTCCGGCGGCCTCGATCCTGATCATTTGCTCTCCAAAATCGCCCGCAAATTCCACGATATCGCCTGGAGTCAGGGTGTGTTGCTCCACCCTCTTCAGGCTTCGCCAGGCATCGCCCGGGCTTTTCCCGCTCTTGGAGTCGTCGCCTGTGGCAGCGTTCACGAAATAGTCGGCGGGCGGTGGCGCGGTCGGCAATTCATCGGCAGTTGCCCTGATTCCGATCAACAGAGCGATCAACGGAAGCCGGCGGAGCAATCGAAAAAGGGGCACACACATGGCAGGGCAACGAACCGCAATTCTCCATCGTCCGCAAGAGTTGGATGCCGGACTGTCGCGGTCGCCGTGTCGATGGGGCCGGCGAACTCGGTTGCGAAAAAACCATAGTAGAGATTTCCGGCTTTTTCCACTACATGACCCTCCGGTTTGTCGAACACGATGTGATACAGGTCCCGATACCGGCCTCCATCGGGAAGTAGATACTTTTCATAAGCGGAAAAAATTCGGTCATAGTGATGATTTTCGTAGTCGTATTAATCCGAAAATTAAATAGCCGACACTTCACGCGGCACAGAATTTTACTTTTGGGCTGTTGAAATACTGGATTACTCTGCTTGGGGATTTCTGAAGCATTCTCAGGAAGCTTATGACATTAGCCTTCAATTCAGCGAGGGTCCTTGGCGCCTTCTTCCCGTGGACGTTCTTCTTGATATCGCGATTCAGATATTCATCTGGATTGAGTTCAGGGGAGTACGCGGGAATGTAGAAGAGCTCTATCTCGGACTCGTTCGCCTTGGCCCACGCTTTGACTTTTTTGCCATGATGCACAGAAAGATTGTCTGCAATAAAGAACACTTTTCGATCGTGGCTCTGAATCAATCTACCCAGAAAGAGGATGTACTTGAGTTGGGTCATTCGAGCTGTGTAGGTCATGAATCGCATTTCTCCCTTGTTGGTGACAGCCGAAATGTGGTTGAGCTTCAGCTTTTTGCCGCTCTCGCGAACTTCGGGAGTCTTGCCCTTCTTCGAATAACTTCGTCCAGCGTGAACTTCGTTAGTGGTTTTGCCTTCATCGCCCCAAAATATGGTTGCGCCCTCTTCCTTGGCTCGCTTTTCAATAGCTGGATACTCCTCCTCACGCCAGCGCCGGACAGACTCGCTATTCTGTTGGTAGGCCTTGCGAATTGGAACTTGAGGAGTCATACCCCAGCGCTTTAAATAGTTTCCCATTGTAATTAGACTCAAGGTGATCCCAAATTTTTCTTCGATCAAATCTCTAACCGCAGCCCTCGTCCAAAGGACAAATGGCAATTTCAATTGATCGGGCATATTATCGGTGATCAGATTAACAATCGTGGCGCACTGCCAAGGCAATAGTAACCGTTTTTCGCCGACCTTACGACCCCGCTTCACTGCTCGGAGTGCGTCCCACCCTCTCTTTTCATACTTACGACACCACCGGTTTACTTCTTGCCGACTTACTCCAAGCGCACGAGCTGTTTCCCGTTGGGTGTAGCCTTCTTCAACAACCATACGCACCGCAGTCATTCGGAGGTGCTCTTGCTGGTCAGGCGAAAGCTTTCTGGCGTCTCTCTTCATCCCTAACAATACCACATCATTAGGTGTCGGCTATTTAATTTTCGGATTAATAACCAGGCGCGACCACGGTTTCCGGGACCGATCCCATCGCCAGACCGGACACGGGACCCAGATGCCAGGTGCCCCTTTTTCCGGTCAGGTATTTGGCGTCGGAATGATCATCGAGCAAGAGTCGCTCCGGCCCGAAGATCGCTTTGAACAATTTCTGTTTCATGCGCGACTGCGCTTCGGAGAACTGGTCCGCATTCGGCCATGGACGCGTCGTGTGGTGATTCTGATAAAATACGGAACCACCCCGTCGAAACAATACGCCACCACGAAACCCTCCGGTTTGTGTTTTTCAAAAGCCTCATACACTTCCTTCTGCATGAGGTGATACTGTTCCACGGATTGCTCGGGATACTCGTGGTGATGATCGGGATGGTAACACGGCAGCGGCACGGTATGGCCGTCGTTTTTCACGCCGTCGAATCCGTAAAAGCCGGCCAGTTTTTCGGAGGTTTCGCGCACGAACCGGCGGGCGGGTTCGTAGGCGGGGCAAAGGACGAAGTTGAGCTCTCCGAACGCCGACGCCCTCATCGGGATGCCTTCCCTCGTGCGAATGAACAAATCGGGCTTTTCGGTAACGACCCGGGCACGGGGATCGACGACGAGATCGCTGTAGAACGCGGTGACGCGAAATCCTTCGTCGTGCAGCGAACCGACAAAGTTCTGCAGGTCGGCGGGGTCTTTGAATTTTTCGCTCACCCCGTAGTCGCCCAGGTTGTCCTGCCACGGATCACCCATGTGAATCCATTTGATGCCGAAGTTTTTCAGCAGGGGCAATCGGCTGCGCATGCCCTGCTTCGTCCAGCCGCTGCCCGATCCGCGGTTGCTCCAGGCGGGGGCCAACACATCGGCGATCGGCGGATCGCGAAACTTGAGGCCGATGTCTTCGTGCAAGCGGCTCATCACGCGGATGCCGGAATAAAAATCGCTGCGGTGCAGGGCCAGAAAGGTATCGAGCAATGCCATTTCGCCGCCTGGCGGCAGTTCATTTTCCTCCGCCCCCTCTCCTAGTTTGCGGACGATCCCTATGCCGACCGACTCCCCCCGGTGACGAAGTGGAAAACGGAGGTGCTTCATATGGGGAGATAGATATCCGATAGTCAAACTCATCTCCGGATTCATATAGCTGATCGCCGGCAAGCCGCCGCCGAAGTAGCCGTGCGCCAAACCGCGGTGAGGCACGCCGTGGCGATCGGCGGCGCGCAAATGCCAGGCGATGTTGTCGCCGGGCAGGTCAGTTTCCGGTGCGACGGGAAATACCAGATCGTGTCCCGGCAGCCATTTTCCCGGATGGAACGCCCACAGGTCGGCGGCTTTTAAATTCCACGAATTCTCTACCACTTCATCTATCCGCAAGGGCCGGTTGCCGACATTGGTATAGTGGGTTCGAAACAACACCGTGCCAGGATACCTACTATACATTTCGGCGGTCACTTTCTGCATCAGTTTGCCGCCGCCCGGCGTTTCCGCCGTTCCCCAAACCTGAATTCGTTTGCCTTTTCCGTGGACAGTCTCGATATCTTCCGGTTGAACGGAAAAGCCTCGATCACCGGGGAAACGCGGGATCAATTTGCCATCAACTTTTACATGCCGGGGTGCCGCTGCTCCTGCGGAGCCTTCAGGCACAAAAATGGATATCCCGCCAGCGCCTTCTCCCTCACGCGACAAGAGGCGGGCGCTCATGCCGCCTTTTTTGGAAAAGCGAAGGGCAATGTTCTCGTTGGACAATACCGCTCCACCGCCCTCGATCCGCCGGAACTGAATGTCGTCCCCGGCGTTCGACATTGGTTGATGAAAGAAGACCGCAACACAGAAAGCGAGCCGGCCGACTACATTCGGATTTTTCAGCAAAGGAATGAAATGGCGGAGCCTCATGGTTTGAGAATTGTGAAAGGAAGTGATGAGAATTCTTTCTCCTACCGCTCTTCCAACCTCCCAACCGTCGATGTTCAGAGATATGTGTCAAGTAGTGGGAGAAAGGCAGCCGTCCTGCTTCAGCCTGCAACTCTGAAACGCCGCACCGGCCGATCCTGTGCTCTGTTCACTTTCGTCGGTGCTCGAACCGATAGCCTCCCGGAGTTTGGCCGAATCGTTTTTTGAAGGCGCGGTGAAAGCTTTCGATGTTTTGAAAACCACTCTCAAGGGCGATCTTTTTCACCACTTCATCGGTAAAGGTCAACCGGTCGCAGGCGCGGTTCAACCGCAGCCGCTGTATCTCCGCGGCGGGACTCCGGCTAATCGCGACGCGGAATTTCTTCTCCAGCGATCGGCGGGAAAGTCCGGCGTGGCTGGCGAGATCATCGACACGGATGGTCTAATCCAGGTGCGCGCGAATGAACGCCGCCGCTGCCAGCACCGCAGGGTCGCTGGTGGCCAGGGCATCGGTCGATTCGCGTTCCACCACACCGAGCGGCGGAATCCGAATGCGCGTTTTTTTGCTGAGCCGACCGCGCATCAGCCGATCCAGCATCTCCGCGCCGCGATAGCCGAAGGTCACGAAATCCGGTGCCACGCTCGAGATCGACGGGGTGATGATTTCGTCGAGCATGGGGTCGTTGTCTACACCTAACAAAGCCACATCATCCGGGATGCGCAGGCGCCAGTGTTCCAATGCCGAAACGATCTCGCGCGCCCGAATATCCGCGTAGGCAAATAGCGCCAGAGGGCGGGGCAGACTTTCGATCCAGCGCGCCAGATGATCCTGACAAAAGTGCCAATCGTCGAGCTGCTTCGGCCACTGATAGACCGCAGGTTCTTCGGCGGCCCGGTCGGCGACCGCTTCACGAAACGCCTCCAGCCTGAGTTTTTCGATCGGTTTCGACCAGGGATTGGCCGGCCAGATGCCGCAAAACGCAAAGTGACGATAGCCCCGCTCGCTGAGGTGCTCGCCTGCGAGCCGTCCGATCGCAGAGTGATCGTTTGCGATCGACCAGGGAAAAAGATCGGGAATGACATAGCCAAGATCGATCGCGGGAATCCCCGAATCCAGCACTCGATCAGCGAATTCCCGGGTGTGCACTCTAACCAGCATGCCATCCAGCGCCCAGTGGTCGAGGTAGCGCAGCGATCCGTCGAAGCCGGTCGGCTCCAGCAACAGATTCCAGTCTCCCGCCTCGCGGGAGAAGTTGGAGATGCCGCGCAGCAAACCCCGTCCGAACGAGGTCGAGGTTTCGATGAGCAGGCCGATGCGCCTTTTGATTTTCTTCCGAGGCATGTCGGGTCACTATGCCACGGCCGGGCTGAGGCGCTGCCGAAATCGCGGCGAATTACTCCAGCCCCACCACATCACGAAGACGGTTCTTTACTTCGTCGGGAATTCGAATCGCCTCCTTCGCGCCGCTTAGCTCATTGTCGCGATAGGTAAAGCCCTCGACGAATTCATCCCCGTCTTCGCCGAGGCGGGTGACATCCAGGATCGCTCCCGTCACTGTGCCCCGGTTGCGTTCGAAAATGTGGCGACGATTCAGGTAGTCGCGATCCAAACCGAATCGTGTGCCGGAAAAATTGCGTACGTTTTCTACTACATTATCCACCACTCGAACGCCGCCGGTGGGATAGCGGTGGGGCCAATTGTGCTGCGTGCCGTTGCCGGCATCCTTGAACATAACGAAGTAGTCCAGGTCCGTCCCGCGATTGCCGGTGATGAGCGTTTCGATGGTCGCCAGAATCATGCCTCTTCGCATGCCGGCGAATTCGTTGCCGGCGATCACCAGGTAGCGATTCAGGCGAACCAGAGGCGAATGCATCGAGACGCGGGGGATTGACATGTCACTGTTGCGAAAACCGTCGATTCCGGAATTTGTGATGCCCGGACCAAAGACACTGTCCAATATTCCGCCGTTGAAAACGCCATCCGGCAGCACACCCATTCTACCGCTCTCAAACCGGCAGCGGCGCACCCAAAAATTGTCGGTCTGGGTGCGCGCGACCAGACATTTGTATTCTTCGTGAAAACCAAGCCGGCCCGGTTTGACGGTGAAATTGCGAAATACACAATCTTCGATCAACACCCCGAAGACATGATAAAACTCGATGCCGATGGCACATTGATCCTGCCCGTCGAAGACCAGCCCGCGGAACAGCCAGTTTTCTGCGGGATGCTGCAGCGTTTTCGTTTTCGCGTGCTCGGTGGTGGTCACGACCATCAGGGTGGGACCGGCGCCGCGAATCTCCGCGCCATCGGAGAGAAAGTGGATGTTGCTCCGGTCTGTGATGACCAGTTGCGATTTCGATCGGTAGGTGTCTTTGAAATCGGTTGGCGGTTTTGTCAGGATATACGGTCCGCGATTCTTGGGAAACCAGAGCGTGCCGCCTTCGCCGGGCAATTGCACCAGGGCTTCCTCAATACCGGCGGTCTGCGTGTCGGGGTTCGCGTCGCGCACGTCGGCCACGTTGATGCGCGGCCCGGGCGAACCGACTTTTTTGACATAGTTCGGCGAATCAGAATTATATACATGATCCTTCCACCACTCTTCGACCGGCTGACCGAGACGAAACGGCGAATGCGGCACGCCGTCGGCGGGAACGCTGCGTTTGATGACAAGATCCGCCTCCACCGCCGGGCCCGGGCGGTAGCCATCGTGAAAGACCTTTGCCCTGAGCCGGCAACTGTTGGCGATGCGAACCGGGACGTCGGCGGACATGGAGAATGCGCAGGGTTCGGTTCCGTCCAGCGTGAGAAAAACCGTGCCTCCGGGCAGGTCGGTTTTCAGCGTGACCCAAATCGGTTCGTCGTAGGTTCCCGCCTTTGTTTCGAGAATCGGGGTCGGAGTTTCCGGCGTTGTTCCGTCGGCCTGTGTCAGTGAAGGATCATCGACCCGGGCCGTCCTGCCTGCCGCGAGATCACTTGAGATTGTGACTGTGCAATCGCGCAGTTTTTCGGGGGTGCGAAACTTCAGCGACAGCTCCTGCCAGTCCTCGCTGCTGTCTTTCGCTGCGATTTCGCCCAGGAGTGTTCGGCGGTCTGCGAAAGCCCGCAGTTTCAAACCCTCGCCGGTCCCGCGACGGAAAACGCGAAATGTATAGTCAGTGTTTGGTAACAATGTCAGGGTCTGGCTAGCCGTGCCCTTGCCGGAAAATTTCACGGCGCACGAGCCTGTGCGTGCTCCGGATTCGAAGTCGCGAACTGCCCCTTCGCGACAGGCCCATCGCGTCGCCTTATCGGGACGATTGATATGCGGATGCGCTTCAAAGGAACGATTGTGCAGCAGATTCGGGTAATCGCGGTAGCCGCCGGGATCGACGAGAATCTCCGGTGAAGCAGCGTGGGCACAAGCCGCCGTGAAAGCAAAAATGGGCGGCAAGGTAAGGGTAAGGATTTGGTTCATGGCGGAAAAAGTATTGGCACACCCTGACTCCGCGCTCCCAGTGAGACAAGTGACGCATTGCGTCAAAGCATTTACTTTTTACGTAATCGCGAGTTCCCACCATCTTCCGAAAATCGTCGGTGTCATATTTTCCGGTTTCAATGCAAGGCATAGACGAACCCGTCTTCGCTGCCGATGAAGAGAACACCGTCCGAGAGCGCCGGGGAGGAAACCACCGGTCCGCCGGTCTCGAATTTCCACACAGTTTCGCCGTCCGCACGGAGCAGTGCATACACACACCCGTCGTCGCTGCCGAAGTAGAGGTGTTTTCCGGCAACCGCGACCGAGCTACGCACCAGGGCGGCGGTTTGCACGGACCAAAGGCCCCCGGCTTTTCCGTCGCGGTATTCAATCGCATAGATACGCCGGTCGCCCTTGGCAAAATAAGATACCCCGCCGTGAACCGCCGGGCCGGACTGCGGAAAAAATGACAGACCACCGCCGGCGTCCCCGGCCGTGGTGCGGTGATGCATGGTTTTCAGATCGGCTTGCGCGTAGAGCATGCAACTGTAGCCGTTGTTGTAGTAGACCACGCCGCCGTCGACGGGAACTGAAGCCTGGCAGTGATGGCCCCGGCCGGTGCGGGTCACCAACTCGGTGCGCAGATCAATTTCGAGAAGTTGGTTGTCGTTGGCGGGCAGATACATGCGTGCACCGTCGATGGCCGGAGCGAGCATGTCGCCATTCGGTTTCGGCCCGCGCAAACGCCAGACTTCACGGCCGGTATTCAGGTCGAGACCGGTGAGGTAGCGGTTCCACGACTGACCGATGCCGAAAAAGACCACGCCGTGAGCCGCCGCGGGCGAGGTCGTGACCGGATGATGCTCGGGATTTTTCGGATCGCGTTGGAATTTCCAGAGCGGTTCGCCGGTGGCGGCGTCGAGAGCGAAAAAGGTTCCGCCGGCGCTGCCGATCAACACTTTGCCATCCCTCGTGACGGTGGCGGAGCCGGTGATTTCGCCCCCGGTGTCGCGTTTCCATTTCAGCTCGCCGGTCGCGGCGTCGATCGCGTAGAAGCAGCCGTCGCCGCCGCCGATGTAGACGCAGCCATCGACGATCACCGGCGAAGAATGGACCGGGCCGCCGGTGTCGAGTTTCCATTTCACGCCGCGCAACGAGGCGAGGCCTTTTTCACCGAAGTAACCGGTGCGGCGCGAATTGCCGCGAAAGGTGCGGCCTTCGAGCGGGTCGAAATCGGCCTCAGTGATGTCGAGCACGGTTTTCGGCACGAACGGTTTGTCGGAGTGAGCGCCCGCATCGCAGCGGACCACGCGCATACCGAGCCAGGGCCAGGCCGCGGATTTTTTGTTGAGGTGAGGCCTGCGGCCGACGCCGCGGGCCGACGAATTGAAATGCGCCCCGGCAACGGCGATGCCGAACAGGCCGTCTTTCTCATCGCCCCGGGGATCGGCGCTGCGGTAGTAGTCGTTGACCGGGGTATCCTGCAGCCACTCGGACACGTTGCCGCCGAGATCGAAAATGCCCAGAGCATTGGCCCTGCCCGACCCGGCCGGATGGGTGCGGCCGCCCGAGTTGTGTTTCAACCAATCGCCCTCGCGGTCGCGGTCGAGTAACGCCGCCGGGGCACGCGCCAGATGCAAACTGGTGTCGCCGGCGCGCCAGGCGACAGACCATTCCGCCCATGTGGGAAGCCGGAAACCGTCCGCTCCCAGGTCGGTGAACAGCGCCAGGTCAGTCTGCATTTCGCGGTGGTCTTCGCCAACCATGCGGATGCGCCACGGCAGCGATTCTTTATATACTTTTGTTTTGTCCTCGTCGAGGTAGTAGCAGGGGCGGCGTCCCTGCAATTCGGACAATGCGTTGCAAAACAACCGGGCATCGAACCAACTGATGCCGGTGACCGGTTCGGCGGGCGAATGTTTAAAATCGCCGGTGCGCCAGTCCATGCTGCCCATGTCTCCATCGTGATCGAACTGGTAGCCTCTCGATTTTGCCCAATTGGTCACCGCCGCCCATTGTGTATAGGTGACTTCGGTTTTCTGCATATAGAAATCGCTCACGGTGACCTCGGCTTCGTCGGCACGCTGAAACTGGCCGTCCTTGATCATGACAAAATCATCGGTATCGAACAAACCGGGCGTAGCGACCGGCACCGCGGTTGCCGGAACCGGTTTCCAAAAGACGTCTTCGCGCAGTTGGCTGTTCGGGGCACCGCCCTGGGCGATGAACAAACCGGTGTCTTCCCGGTTCGCCATTTCCTGTTTGGTCGGCAGCCGGAAACCATTCGCTCCGGCGCGAAAGTGAACTTCGGGCCGCCAGTCGCGCTTGTCGATGGAATTGCGGTCGCAGCTTTGCCGCAGCACTTTGGTCAGGCCCGTGTCGGTATAATAACAGGGCGTGCGGCCTTCGTATTCGGACAGCGCGTTGCACCAGGCGACGGCATCGTAAAAACTGATGTCAGTGACCGGATCGGTCGCAGTCGAACCGGCGGTCATCGCGCCCATGTCGC
This sequence comes from Verrucomicrobiales bacterium, assembly GCA_965224535.1. Classification (GTDB taxonomy): domain Bacteria; phylum Verrucomicrobiota; class Verrucomicrobiia; order Verrucomicrobiales; family DEV007; genus JBCDHN01. Next base: position 47,873 of record CBDCZR010000013.1, on the reverse strand, counting down.
CGTCGCTGCGGAACGTGTAGCCGGTCTGATCGAAGCCCTGGCAGTATTGATTGCTGACCGCCCATTGGTATACTTTTTTCCAGTCGGCGTAGGAAACGGGGGCAGACGAAAGATATAGTTCGTCGTCGGCTTCGTCCATCTCCAGCACAGCCGACGGCTGTTCCGGGCTTCCGACACGGGCGTAGCATTCAAAGGCATTCCATTTCACGGCGATGACGGCTTCGCTCAGCGAATCTTTATAGAGATAAAATCCCACTTCACTGACATCGGTGAACTCGCGTTCGACGAAGTCGGCCGATTCCGCGTCGAAACGCAGATGATAAGGTTCCTCCGGTTGATAGATCGCCCAGCGCGTCGTGGCCGGGCTCAGCATCCAGGTCACGCGCAGATGGGCACCGCGTTTCTCTATGTCCCGCGCCGTTCCGAAGGTCTTTTCGGAGATATAGAATTCTCCGTCTTCACCGACGACCCAGCGTCCGCCGTCGATGTCGTTCCAGTAGCGGGACACATGGACCGCGAGGCGGCTTTCGTTGTCGAAAGTCACTGCGTGCCGGTCGCCGTCGTGGAGAAAATCTTCCTTTTTCCAAAACCAAAGTCCCCAAGCCTGCACGAAATTGCCTGCTTTGCGGCTGTCCGCCCTCTGCAGGCTCATCATGTTGCAGTCGTCGCGCAGGTCGTGATTCTCATTGAAGGTGCCCTCCGCCATTGTGGCGAGCGGATTGTTCGAGTGATGCCCGATGACGCCGCCGTAGAAAATTGCGTTGGTGGCCTCGTTGTTGAAGTATTCGTCCAGGGGAAAGAGCGGTTCGCTGAGGCTGAACTCCCAACCGGAAACGGAGTCATCCGCCGTGTCGCCATCACCGTCGCTGTCCACCGCGGCGGTTCCTTTTGGAGCGGAGAAAAGCCTTGCCGGTCCACCGCGATAGCGGCCCGTTCCCATGTCGGCACCGTAATCGACGACACGGAGATTCGGGTATTTCGGGAGTGGTGTTTTCGGTTCATCCGCAGCTCGACACGGAGTCGGCATCGACAGCAAAATGAAGAGGGCGGCACAGACCGGCGCGTTGCTTGAAATTGAGGATTTCATTGATGAATTCCTTAATCCAAAGGGGATTGGGAGTCATGTATTTCCTTTTCGAGTTGTCCGCTAACCAAAAGGCCGGGGTTCGTCATGGCTTGGCGCATCGCTTTTTTGTCATCCCGCTGACTGCCAAACCCACCAAAACGTTCACCGCCAGCGCCGCGGGTATGATCCATTGAAAGCTCACCGGATCGGGAGCGCGGGTCACTTCTCTCCGGATTTTGGGTTCCACTTCGGTGATTGGTTAATTCGCCAAGGCCAGTTGGGACACATTTAATCACAATCACACCCCACGAACGCAGCGAGCAATTGATCCTCCTTTTCGATCAGTGGGTGACGCGGGACAATAGGGCGCCCAGCTTCAGGATCAACTTTGGTTGTCGTTCGTAGTATAGAATGTAACCGTCACTTCATGAAACTCTCACCCAGACTCGTCTTTTTGGCCGCCGCCATGGTTGGCTCGATCTCAATTTCGGCCTTGGCGCAATCGCAGTCTCATCCTGCGTTGCATGAAATCCCTGCGCCGTCGAAACGGCCGCTGCCAGCCGAAAATGTGCATTTTGTCAACGGCGCGGGCGGGAACGATGCCGGTGCGGGAACGGAAAGCGATCCGTGGAAGACCATCGGGCATGCGTTGACTCAAATCCAGGCCGGTGACACGTTGGCGATCCGCGGCGGCACTTATTTTGAGAATATCTACTGCGCGGTAGCCGGTACGCCTGACAAACCCATCACGATTCGAGCCTATCCCGGCGAACAGGTGATCATCGACGGTGGTTTGCCGGAATTTCAGCTCGATCCCGCTTCTTGCTGGGAACCGCTGGAAAACGGCGAATATCGCAGCACCAAGGCCTATCGCAATATCCGCGATGTGCTCGGTTCGTTCGCGGATTCGAACATCGGTTTGCAGACGTATTGGTACCGCGAGGATCTTCTGGAGGAGAACGAAATGTGGATTCGCAACAAAGAAACGCGTTCGATCGAGTTCGTCTATTGCGGGCCGGGCTTGTGGTATAACAAGCAAACTGGGCACATCCATTGCCGGCTGGCGCATACCAATATCGACAACGAAAACGTGCCCAACTACCGTGGCGAGACCGATCCGCGCAAACTGCCGCTGGTCATCGCCCCGTTCGCGTCCAAACCGCTGGAGATCGACCAGGCAAAACACGTCCGCATTCAGGATTTGGTGATGCGTGGGGGTGGTTTCGATACGATTGAGCTGAATTTCGGCATCGACGTCGAATTCGACAATATTACCGTGTTCTGCGCCACCTACGGCATCCGGGCGCGGGCCACGGGACCGCTGAAAATGACCAACAGCGGCATTCACGGCGGAATTCCGCCCTGGGGGTTTCGCGACGAAAACAGCCTGCATACAACTTCCCACCACAATTATCCTCCGTTTATCGCGAATACGGACAACGAAGCGCGCAACGTCGCCCGGCTCAATACCCACGCTTTGCTGGTCACGGAAGGAACCTATGAATTCGAGGTTTTCGCCTACCCACGCAATCACGACTGGGAGATCTCTCACTGCGATTTCACCGACGGCCACGACGGGGTTTACTTGAGTGGCGCGCAGGTTCGGTTTCACCACAATTTTGTCACGAATATACAAGACGATGCGATCTATCTAAGCAGCCCTTCGCGGTATTTTTGCAGCGGCATTCACATCTATCAGAATCTGATCACGAAGTCTCTCATGGCGTTTGGTTGTCATTCCCGGGGAGGTCCGACCGGCGACATTCACATTTATAGAAACATCGCCGATTTACGCGAGGGAGTGAACATCAAGCGACCCAACCCCGAAAACCCCGGCGGCGTCCTCGGCAATTATCATATCTTCCTGGTACACGGGCGTCGGCTTTTGGGGATTGAGGGGATGCGCTACTATCAGAATACCTTCATCAGCCCGGCCTCGCCCGACGCGTTTGCCCATCGCCTGCTGACCGCCACTTCGCCGGAGACGCAGCGCCGGGTTTTCAACAACATCTTCATCTATCTCAATCGCTACGGCTGGCTTCGGAAGTATAAAAACGTCGAAAACGACGTGCAGATCGACGGCAATTTGCATTGGTGCGCGGATAGCTCGGTCGAGCTGCCCGACGGATTCCTGGAGAAGGTCAAGGAGTCGGAATTTTCCGCGGCAAACCTGGCCAACTATCCGGCGGGATGGTGCGCCACTGACAACGTGGCCGACCCCAGGCTGCTGCGATATGAACCTTACGAGGAAGCCGACTGGCGGATCGCCGAGGACAGCCCGGCGGCCGGCGCGGGATTGGTTCTGCCCGCCGAGTGGGAAGATCCTTTGCGGCCCAAAAACGGCAAAAAACCGGACATCGGCGCCCTTCCGCTGGGAAGCGAACGCCTCGTCGCCGGGCGGCCCCGGAACACCAACCCATAAATCACCCCCATCATGAAATTTTCCACGATTACCGCGCTAGGTCTCTGCATTGCGGTCTTTCCCCTGACAAGGCCCGCGGCCCTAGGCGACACCGGCCTTCGCTTGGTCGATGACGGCAAGCCGAATGCCGTCATCGTGTTGTCGGCGAATCCTTCGCCGGCCGCGGTCGAGGGAGCGGAGATTCTCAGCGTTCATCTTTTCCAGATCTCCGGCGCCCGGCTCAAGACGCTTCGGGAAGATCGGTTGGATGACGCCGCCCGGTCCGGAGTTCGAATCCTCGTCGGCGAAAGCGAGTCGGCAGCCGCCCTCGGCGCCAATGCCGATGACTTGGGACCAGGCGGCATTCTGATTCGCACCTATCCGCAGGGCCTGGTCCTGCTGGGACCCGACCGGCGCACCCCCACCGACACCGCCGGCACCCGCTACGCGGTGACCACCTTCCTCGAAGATGCGCTCGGTGTCCGCTTTCTCTGGCCGGGAGAATTGGGCAAGGTGGTGCCGAAACGGCGCACCATCGAGATCGCGGCGACCGATCACCGTTACACCCCGCCGATCGCCCAGCGCAGGATCCGGCCCGCCGGAGTCTAAGGCGATCGCATGGCCAAAGGCGGCGCGCGCATCGGCATGACAGCGGAGGATTACCGGCGAATCAACACCGCGGCTAGAACGACCGTGTCGCAGGACGCCGGCTGGTTCGGCTGGCATCGCCAGGGCGGCACTCTGCGGCTGGCGTCCGGCCATGTATTCGGACACATGTGGGAAAAGTACAAGGACGAGCACCCCGAGTGGTTCGCCCTGCAACCGGACGGCACCCGGGATCAGAGCGAGAGCCCGCAGCGAGCGCGGCTGTGTGTCTCCAACGCCGGGCTCATCGAGGCGATCGCCCGGGAAAAAATCGAGGAACTCGACGACAAGGATGTGAAGAGCGTGTCGATCGGCCCCAACGACGGCGGACAGACCGCATTCTGTATCTGTGACGAATGCCGAAAACTCGATCCGCCCGATGCCAAGGACCGGGACGGACGGGCCTCCCTGACCGACCGCTACATCCACTTCTGGAATCGCATCGCCGAACGCGTCGTGGAGGCGCATCCCGACGCCTGGCTGACCGCCGACGCCTACGGACGCTACGCCGCCCCGCCCGTGCGGGAGAAATTGCACCCTAACATCGCGATCCGCTTCGTGGGGATCAAATATCTGGACGAGGAAAAACGCCGCGAGGGACTGGTTGGCTGGAAGGGTTGGGCCGGGGCAACCCAAAAGCTCTACCTCCGCTCCAACCTGCTGTTGTCCGGCCGCCGCCAGGGCATCCTGGCAGTCTACATACACAAGATGGCCGAGGATTTTCGTCAGATTGCGAACCACTCCATGCTCGGCACCGATTTCGATTCCTGCTGTCACAATTGGGCGACCCAGGGCCTGAACTACTACGTGCTGGAGCGGCTGCTTTGGGATCCCGATCAGGACGTGGACGCGATTCTGGACGACTACTGCCGCGCCGGATTCGAGTCGGGCGCCGAAGCGGTGAAGCGCTATTTTCTTCGAGTGGAACAGATCACCGATCAAATCGCAGCCGGACAGCTGAGGATCGTCACCCCCTACACCCGGGAGGTGGTTGACGAGTTGCGGACGATTCTCGACGAGGCCGCAGAGGCGACCCGGGACGAACCCGACGCGAAACGGCGGGTCGCGTTCCTGCGTGACGGTCTGGAATACACCGATGCCTATACCGCGTTCTACCGCCTGGAGCGCGAACATCAGGAATCGGGCGGTGGGCGGCTGTCTCCCGAGATGAAGGCGCGAATGCGCGAGGCCCTGGACCGCAACTGGGTGGAGTCGCGGCGAATTTTCGAACACAATCACCTGGCCGTGAACATCGCGACGGTGGCCTACGGCAGTTGGTCGTACTATGCCCGTTTCGGCTGGAGCGAGCCTTCCGAAGAGATACGGAAACAATTCGAGCCGTGAGTTTTCCACGCTGGAGGCAAAGATTTGCCGCTCGCCCAGAGACGACTAAACCGGCGCTCTCAAAAAGCCGCGACAATCCCGTCGCGCCGGTCGATTGGCCGGATTCTCCGCGGGCGGCAGGATTGTCGCCTCTCCATGCCAAAACCTCACCGCTTTGGATTCGCCTTGAAAACTCCCAGGCCAACCGCAGTCCTTCGATATCGCGGCAGGTCTTGCCGATCAAACGCTCCGGCAGATACTGCTGCCCTCCCGGCACGGTGTGGCCACCGCCGACTATCTTGTAATGGGCGGCTACCGCCGCGCCCTCCGCTGCGCCTGACCAGGACGATTTCTCCACCGTGCATCCGTCCCCCGGCGTCTTGTCGGGCAGCACTTCGATCTTCGGGTCGGCCGATTCCAGCTCATTATGCTTCAACCAAAATGCGATGGCCGCATCGGTGGACAGGCATTCTCCCGCGATCTTGTCCCAATTCGGAAGCTGTCTTAGCTTTGGCGTCAACCCCGCGGTGATCGCACCCCCGCCGTAGGGGACCATCGGGTCGGCCGTGCCGTTCATCATCAGAACGGAAACCGGTTTGTCCGGAGTGGGCGGGGTCTCCATCAGCGGTTTCTGAATGGTCGCGATGAACACGCCGATGGCGGCGATGCGGTCGGCGGCTTCCATGGCGAGCCGTTGACTGAAAAATCCGCCGTTCGACGCTCCGGTGGCGTAGACGCGTTTCGGATCAATGGTGAACTCGGCCGCAAGATGATCGAGGAGCGCCACCACGAAAGCGACGTCATCGACCTCGGCGTCCTGCTTTTGGTGTTTCATCGACTTGCCTCCGTCCACCCAGTGATGGTTGAGGCCGTCTGGGTAGACGACGATGAATCCCGCCTCGTCGGCGAGCGGCGTCCAGCCCAACTTCGAGGCCAGACTGGCGTTTGCGCCGCCGCCGTGAAAACAGAACACCAGCGGAACGAGCGACTTGGACTCCATCACCAGCGGTATTCCCAGTTCGTTTGGTAATGCCAGTTTTTCGCTTCCGCATCCCAGTCCTGTTTGATCGTCACTTTCTTCCATTCGTGGAGATGGTGAAAGTTTCGATAAAGCACATACAACTCCGCAAGCCGATCCTGAATCACTCGCGGAGCGCCGAACGTCCGGTTGCTGACCGAGTCTTGAAACATGCAGGACACTGAAAAGCGCTGATCTTGCGGATTGTCCTCCACGGTGCCTTCAAAGCGAAAACCCTGCCAGTCGGGAGGCCGGAGAGCCGCGAGGCGTGTTTGAATTTCCTTCCAGTGCGGCGCAACGGACTGATGGAATTGATTGCTGTCCTCCCGGGAAGGAGGGCTGGATTCGAATGGAGACGAGTTGTTCATGCCAGTGTATTTATACCACCAATGGAAACTTGTCAGCCGATAGCCGACGAATCGGAAGCGACATTTGGGTCTGAAGGATGCGAAGGCGAAGACTGATCTTCACAACTGGTTCAGATTTCGAGAATCTCGCGAATCACGTGTCCAGACACGTCCGTCAGCCGGTAGTCCCGGCCGTTGAAGCGGTAGGTCAGCGCCTCGTGGTCCAGGCCTAACAAATACAGAATCGTGGCGTGGAAATCGTGCACCGGAACGCGATCCTTGACCGCTTTCCAGCCGAATTCGTCGGTCTCACCATGGATCGTGCCGCCCCGGATGCCGCCGCCAGCCAGCCAGGTGGTGTAGGCGAAGGGATTGTGATCGCGGCCGTCCTTGCCCTCGCTCACCGGCGTGCGTCCGAATTCGCCGCCCCAGATGACCAGAGTGTCGTCGAGCAGGCCGCGCCCTTCGAGATCGCCGAGCAGACCGGCGATCGGCAGGTCGGTTTCGCCGGCAAACATGGTGTGGTTTTCGACCAGCTTGTTGTGAGCGTCCCAGCTGGTCGGGTTGCTGTCACCGCCGGAGTAAATCTGCACGAAACGCACGCCGCGTTCGACCAGGCGACGAGCGGTCAGACATTGGCGGCCGAAAATTTCGCACTCGGGCCGGTCGATGCCGTAGAGCTTTTTCGTCGCCGCCGATTCGCCGGCGAGATCGAGCGCATCCGGCGCGGCGAGTTGCATGCGATAGGCCAGTTCGAAGGAGTCGATCCGCGCCGCCAGTTCTTCCTCCAGCGCGAACTGTTGCTGGAGTCGCCGGTTCTGGCGCTGCAGAAAATCGAGCTGGCGCCGCTGTTCTGCGAGGCTGCGACCCTTCGCCGGCGCGAGGTGATTGATCGGTTCGCCGCTGGAGTTGATTTCGGTGCCGGCATGTGCCCCTGGCAGAAAACCCGCGCTCCAGGCCGGCGCGCCACCTTTGGGCGGCCGGCGTCGTTTTGGATCGGTCATAACCACGAAGCCCGGCAGGTCCGCGTTGGTCGAGCCGAGCCCGTAGGTGACCCACGAACCCATGGCCGGAAAACCGGCGCGCGGTATGCCGGAGTTCAGTTGAAAAATCGTCGGCGCGTGGTTATTGGATTCGGTGAAACAACTGCGCACGATGGCCAGTTTGTCGACGTGTCTGGCGATATGGGGAAACAATTCCGAGACCCAGGGCTCCGCACTCGCCGTGTTGGGCAAACTCGAAAGGCGACTTGAGCAAGGCACCGGCGCGGTTTTCGAAAAATCCGGTGGTCGGGTCGTAGCCCTCGAGTTTTTGACCGTGGCGTTTGGATAGTTCCGGTTTGTAATCGAAGGTGTCCACCTGGCTCGGACCGCCTCCCATGAACAGCCAGATGACGCGTTTTGCCCGGGCCGGTAAATGGGTCGGCTTGAGGGCCAGCGGATTTTCCGCGCCAAGAAGATCGGCAAAAGCCAGCGCCCCGAGTCCGCCTCCCGCGCGGTGCAGAAAATGCCGGCGGTTGCCGATGAGTGAAACGCCGGGGTCACTAACGGACATACCAGAATTCGTTGTAGATGAGCAAGGCCTGGCAGAATTCCTCCCACGAAGCGGCGCCGACGAATTCCTTGGCATCTTTGCGTTCTTCTTCAGTCGGGGAACGACCATAGGTAATTTCGCAGGCGGCGGTGATCGAGTCTCCCGTTCCGCGAACCCGCCGGGCGAATTCCTCCGCGCACCTGCGAACCAGCGGATCGTTCATCAACAGTAACGCCTGCGGAGCCACTGTGGTGTTGACGCGTTTGCCGATGCTGGTCAACCCGTCCGGGGCGTTGAAGGTTTGCAAAAACGGAATCAGTTCCGTGCGTTTGGTCTCGAAATAGATTGCGCGGTGTTTCATGGACTCGTTCAATGAACCTTGGCCGAAAGGGGTGAGGTCGAGTATTCCCGCCACCGACAACAGCGAATCGCGTAACGGCTCGGCTTCGAGCCGACGCACGTTTTGCTTCCACAAGAGTCGATTGTCCGGATCGGCCACAGTTTGTTCCGCTTCCGCTTCGGAGCGTTGCCGCCAAGTTTCGCTGGTCAGGATCAGGCGATGGAGCGGTTTCAATCTCCAACCGTTTTCAATCAGCCGGCCAGCGAGAAAATCGAGGAGTTCGGGATGACTCGGCCCGGCTCCGCGGACCCCAAAGTCGTTTGGCGTCGCGACCAGACCGCGGCCGAAGTGATGATGCCACAGGCGGTTGGCAATGACTCGTGCCGCGAGATGCCCGGCACCGTTTTCGGCGTCGGTCAGCCACTGCGCCAACGCGACGCGCGGATGGACATTCGGATCGGTTTGCGTCTGCTTTTTGGCCGGCATCAGCACTTGCAGAAAACCGGACTCGGCTTCGTCGCGTGGGTGTTTTGGATCGCCCCGAGTGAGGAAATGCACCGGCTCTTTGCGGTAGTCGCGCGCCACGTAGGCGGCGATTGCAGGTGCGGTTGCGGGCGGCTCTTCCTTACCACGTTTTTCGGGCAGCAGTTCGATGTCGAGGACGCCGTTTTCGCGGGGCGTCATCGTCACCCGTTGGCGGTCGGTTTTGGCGAACGCCGCCGCCAGCGCGTAGTAGTCGCGCTGCGGGATCGGCTCGAATTTGTGGTCGTGACAGCGGGCGCAGGCGACGGTCTGGGCGAGAAAAGCGCTGCCCAGGGTGGCGACCATGTCATCGATTTCGTCGTAGCGGCCGATGACGTTTTCCGCCGTTGGCTTCGGATGGCTGAAAGACCCGGCAACGATGAATCCGGTGGCGATGTGAGCGTCGGGATCGTCCGGCGCGAGTTGGTCGCCGGCCAGTTGCCAGCGCACGAATTGATCGAAGGGCAGGTCGCGATTGAACGCGCGGATCACCCAGTCGCGAAACTGAAAAGCGCCGCGGCGGCGGTTGTCCACCTCGTAACCGTTGCTCTCAGCGAAGCGCGCCACGTCGAGCCAGTGGCGGGCCCAGCGTTCGCCGTAGTGCTTTGAGTCGAGCAGCTCGTCAACGATCGATTTCGTAGGGCGCATCCTCATAACGCCGCAGCTCGTCCGGTGACGGCGGCAGACCGATCAAATCGAAAAACAACCGGCGAATCAAGGTTCGGCGGCTGGCGCGGACATTTTTCCGCAGCCCTTTGGACTCGAGTTTCCCATCAATGAAATGATCGATCGAAGCATCGGCGGCGAAGGATCGCAACGGCTGATAGGCCCAGTGCTTGCGGCCGGCTTCGAGGTCGATGGCAAACGCTCGGGACCGGCTTGCCCTCGCGCGGGTCGGGCGCGCCCATGCCGATCCATTTTTCAAAATCGGCGATGGTCCGAGTCGGGCAACTTTTCCTTCGGCGGCATTTCCAGATCGTCCTCCCAGCGCAGTGCGGACAGGATGAGGCTTTCGGTCGGGTTTCCCGATACGAGCGCAGGCCCGGTGTCACCGCCGCGCCGCATTCCGTTGCGGGAGTGAAGGAACAACCCACCCTTGAGTTTTTTTGGTTCGTCGCCGTGACAGCGGTAACAGTGCTCGACCAGCAGGGGACGGATGCGGTTTTCGAAAATGGCCAGTCCCTTCGGCGCTGTCTTCCGCCGCGGCCAGCGGGGCACACCACAGCAAGGCAATCCACCGGATCGGCACGATTCCGCGCCACTTCTGTCTTTCAACAAATGGTGTTGCGATTGGCGACTTCCACCCCATAACCAAATATGGTCGCAGGAAAAACAGGTTTCGACAATCGGGAAAAAACCGGGTAAAACAGGATGATTCCGATATGAAATCTCCTCCTCTATCTACGACCGTCGAAGAATCGAATGGCTCGGGTACACCCTGGGTGACGCCGGTGCAAGTCGGCATGGTGGAATGTTTCCGGCCGGCAACACCTCGACTGCGAAACACTGGCCGCGCCGCTGAAGCTGGTGTTCGTTTACCACGGCCAGCTCGGTCTGGACCGGGGCACCCAGTGGTTCGAACTTGGTGCCGGCGACACGCTGTTGATGCGGCAACATCAACGCAGTCGTGCCGCCATCGCCTATCCGCCGGACCTGGTCTATTTCTGGCTGTTGTTCGAGATCGAAAACGGTACCGCCGATCTCCCGGAGCGGGCCCGAGTTGCCCGGCCGCGGCGCCTGGCGGATTTGTTTCAACTGCTTCTCGAGGATCAGCAGAGCGGGACGCTGTCCTCTGCGGTGACCCGGAGCCTGATCGACGCGCTGTTTGCCGAGGTTCACAACCTTCACGGCGACGGCGGGGATCCCTCTTCACCGGAGGAAAGCCACGTCCAGCGGGCCCTGACATTTATCCACGCCCGTTTCCGCGACCCCATCAGCACCCAGGACATCGCCGATCATCTTCACCTGAGCGCCGATCATCTCGGCCGGGTGTTTCGCAAAGCTACCGGCCGGACCCTGGTCCGGGAAATCCAGCACACCCGACTGCGGGAAGCCCGCCTTCTGCTGCTCGAAAGCAGCGATACCATCGAGCAAATCGCCGGTGAATGCGGCTTTTCCGACGGCGGTTATTTTCGCCGGGTCTTCCGCAAGATCGAAGGCCTCAGCCCGGCGCGGTTCCGGGCGCAGTTCCGGCGATGAGGTCGCTCCGCAAATTCCCGGACGCAGCAGCCCGATTTTTCGACAGATCGAATCCGCGACCAGTCGGTTTTTGTCGGTTGTTAGATTGAGATTGTGACCGTGCAATCGCGCAGTTTTTCGGGGGTGCGAAACTTCAGCGACAGCTCCTGCCAGGTCTCGCTGCTGTCTTTCGCTGCGATTTCGCCCAGCGGTGTTCGGCGGTCTGCGAAAGCCTGCAGTTTCAAGCCTTCACCGGTCCCGCGACGGAATACACGGAAGGTATATTCGGGGTTGGGCAACAATGTCAGGGTCTGGCTGGCTGTGCCCTTGCCGGAAAATTTCACGGCGCACGAGCCTGTGCGTGCTCCGGATTCGAAGTCGCGAGATGCCCCTTCGCGACAGGCCCATCGCGTCGCCTTATCGGGACGATTGATATGCGGATGCGCTTCAAAGGAACGATTGTGCAGCAGATTCGGGTAATCGCGGTAGCCGCCGGGATCGACGAGAATCTCCGGTGAAGCAGCGTGGGCACAAGCCGCCGTGAAAGCAAAAATGGGCGGCAAGGTAAGGGTAAGGATTTGGTTCATGGCGGAAAAGTATTGGCACACCCTGACTCCGCGCTCCCAGTGATACAAGTGACGCATTGCGTTAAAGTATTGACTTTTTACGCAAACGCGAGCAGTCGCCGTAGGGATTGTCCATAGTTGGGCGGGAACCAGACGCAGCGCCGATAGTATTGATTAATCATTCGTTTCAGCGCGGCTAAACGCAATGCGCAAGACCGGGCGATGGAACACTATCAATTGATGGCAATTTTTTTGCCATAGACCTCGATCCAGTCGAGCCGCGAACAAGTGCCGCTTCCCTTGCCGATTTCCAAATCGGTGAAGCCAATTGCTTCGATACTTTTGAGATTGGGCGCATCACCGGGCTCCCTGGTCGACAGATTGGTTATATCAACTGGACGCCAAGTCATTTCCGCTACGGAAAACTCCGATTCTGTCCAGTCCGGCGTAGGCCCAGACGATTGGTCGGACACAAACCACTCGTCGCCCGGACACTTGATTAGAATGCGCAAATTTCGTTCGCCCTTCTGTTTGGTCCGCCATCGAAACCCCGCTCCGGCACCGCTGAGGTCGATGCGAAAGGTCTTCGGCTTCAGCGAAACCGCCCATTTCTCATTGCATTGCCCCGACCAGACATACCAGGGATCGCCCTCCTTGTTCTTGTGATGAGATTTCTTCACCCGTTGTCCGCCCGGACCGTGTAGACCAAGTAACAGGCCGTGCGTCGCGATGTGTTCCTGGGTGATGGGTGTCTCGGGTGGAATTTCCTTGAAATCCTCCCGGAAAATGAGTGGCGCATCACCTCCGAATACGAAGACGGGCGCTGCGACAAAATAGGCCAGAGCTGCTGCGGGTATAGATATGGATTTGTAGTTCATTTTACTATATTTCCCAGCCTTGTCGGGGTTCGAAATCCACGTGCTGGTTGGCTTCGGGTTTGTTGGTGATTCGTCCAAGGGCGGGATCGTAGGCGAGAGTTTCTTCGGGATACAGCGTGGCGATTTCGCCGAGCATCAGCAGTTCACTGAGCGGACCGCCGTTGTCAAAATTGGCGAGGATGTGAGGCTTTTCGTCGCCGCGGCAGGCGTCGATCCAGTCGCGGTAGGTGCCGCGCGAGGGAGGTATGCGTATTGGTTTGGCGGTGCCGAAATCGGGAAACTTCGCCTTTGGTAAGGCGGTAATTTTGTTGCCGTGTCCCTGACTAACGAAAGCGCCGTTTTCGCCGATGATCATCGATCCCCATTCCCCCAGTATATTTTCCGCTTCGGCAGCGTTTTCTATACCAAAAGGACGAAGCCTGTTATGCAAAAGTTCGCGGGTCCCGGGGGCGTAGTCGGGCCCGTTGTGCCAGGTGATCGTCAGCGGTGCCATTTCGCCGCGGGCCGGAATTTCCCAGCGAACCCGTTCCCAGCGCGGGAACGAAATTCGATTGTGGGAGGAACACTCGGCCGTTGCACGAATCTCGGACTCTGCGGGTTTCTCATCCCATAATCCCCGCAGTTTTAGTGCCAGGTAGGGAAAGACCGTGGCGTAGTTGGCGAAACTGCCGAGCATGCCGGTGCAGGTCTCGCGCCAGGTATCGTAGCGCATCCAGTCGGAATGATATTCGCGCCAGGGCAGAGGCCCCAGCCAACTGTCCCAGTCGAGATGAGCTGGTATCGCCTCGCTTCCCTCAGGCAGTTTTCCGCGGTTCGGCCCACCGCGTTTGAACCAGACGTGTGCTTCTTTTACCTGGCCGATCTCGCCGTCTTCGACCAACTCCATGGCGCGGCGGAAGGCGGCTTTTTCAGGAGCGTAGCTGCAATAGGTGACCGGAACCGGAGTCTTCGCGGCGAGGGCGCGAAGTTGGCGGGCCTCGGTAATATTCAGGCCGAAGGGCCGCTCGTTGCAGACCGGCTTCCCCGCGCGCAAAGCCTGGCCGCAGGAGATTCCCAGAAACTGATCGTAGTTCGATACTACCAACGCATCTATAGAATCAGCCATCTCATCAAACATGCGCCGCACGTCACTATAGATTTTCACGCTTTTGCCATCAGCCATATCGCGATATTTTTCTACCCACTGCTGTTGGGCCGGGCGGTTGGATTTGGCGAGATTGCTTGAGCGACCTTTCCATACTTCAAAGGCTCTATCGAGTCGGCTGCGATTCGGATCGCACATCGCCACGATGGGCGTTTCGTATATATGACAGGAACCGAGGAAGTGGTTCGCGTTGTATTTGCCTCCGCAGATTGCAAGCTGGAGTCTCTCATTGGCTTCATAGGCGAAAGCGGTGCGCGCCGAAGGCAGGATGGTCAGGCCGACAGTCGATCCGGCAGTGGTGAGAAATTTTCGGCGGGTGGTATCGTTTAAATCGTCCATCCGTTTCTATATTCGTAGTGCAAATGTTTGGCTGCCTTCGGATGGTTGGTGATCTTGCCGGTAGCGGGGTCAAACTGGATTTCTTCGCCGGGGAAACGGGTCGCCAGACTGCCGACGTTGAGAAACTCGGCAAAGGGGGCGGAGTATTCGAAGTTATTGATCGGTGCAACTTCACTGCCCCGACAGGCTTTGACCCATTCCTGATAGTGACCGGCTGACAGTGGTATAGACAGCGGCTTGGTACGCTCGACGGATTCGTAATTCTTTGACCGGAAAAAGTTTGAAGCGAGTATTGGCCCCTCCGGTAGCGAGTAGACCTTTGCTGCCCAAAATCAGGCAACCCCGGGTTTTCAAATTTTCATCCACCTCGGCGTCGGTCGAACCGTGGTCTTTCAGTAGTTGGGTCAGCATCTCACGACTACCGGGCGCGTATTGCGGTAGCTCTTTGCCTCGCAGCGGGCCGTGGTGCCAGGTGAAAGTGACCGCTCCCTGATCGCCGCGCGGCGGTACTTGCCAGTGAATGCGCTCCCACTCCGGGTAGGACAATTGATTTACTCCGGAAGTCTCGGTGCGAATTCGAACCGGTTCGCCGCCAGCGGGTCCGGTCCACAGATTTCCGACGTTCAGGGCCATGAAGGCCATGTTGGCATCGTGGGTGCCGAGATTGCCCAGCTCGCCGACGCTGCTCTCGCGCCAGGCGATGCGGTTGATCCAATCCTCGTGATAGTCACGGTTTTTTAGTTGGGCCAGCCACAAGTCCCAGTTCAACTCTTTCGGGATCGGTAGTGGACCTTGAGGAGCTTTGGTGAAATCGCGACCGCCGCGGCTCAGGAAAAAGTGTACGTGTCGAATCTCGCCGATGACGCCTTCGCGGATCACTTCCACCCCGCGGCGAAATCCACCATGTTGGGCACCGTGGGTATTCATCTGGGTAGGCAGTTTGGTTTCCCGGGCCAGTTTGTGGAGAGCCCGGGCTTCGTGGGCGCGGATCGTGAGCGGTTTTTCCGAGAATACCGGTTTCCCGGCCCGCAAGGCGGCGGCGGATATGTTGGCGTGAGTATGATCTGGAGTCGCCACTACCACCGCGTCGATCTCGTCCGCTTTTGCATCGAGCATTCGGCGGAAATCAGACATCAGAGGCGGATGCTTCGCGGCGAGCTGCGCGTAGTGATCTTTGACCGCTTGGCGATGCGTTTCGTTACCGGATTGCGACCACTCGGCGACGCGTTTGTCCCAATCATCGTAGACGCGCTGCACCTTGCGTAAATCGACATCGCAGGAAAGACCGAAGCGGACCTTGTCGAGGGTGTGAATGCCGAGTGCAAATCCGTTTCGAGCGCCATAGCCGCTGATTCCAACCACGGCGAGATTGAGCGCCTCATTGGCTTTGTAGGCAAAAGCGGTTTGCGCCGAGGGCAGTATAAGCAGGCCCGCGCCGGTGGTTTTGGTGGTAGTTGTTAGGAAATTTCGGCGGTTCATGAGATTGGAAGTATAGGGTGAGTGGTAGAACAGTCTATCTATGACACGGGATTCCGTTGCTCGATTTGGTTACGAATTTTCGTAAACTCTTTCCGGAATTGCGCGCGGCGTGAGCGAGCTTAGTTCGACTCATTTTTTTCGCTTGTGCCTCTCCCGGCGAGTTTTACCAAATCAGTGGACTTTTTGTCTGAATTTCGAAAAGTTCACGTTATGCGCAGTTTCGAATATCAGCGGTTAATCATGGGCTATCATGGCTGCGATGCTGCAGTTCGTGACGCCGTGATTCAACGGGGCCAAACACTGATGTTGAGCAAAAACGACTTCGATTGGCTCGGTCATGCGGGCTTTTCGCGGAAGGCCACCTGGCCGAACGCCATGTTCGATTGCCCCGCGGCATACCAAACCTCGCCAACTAGGACGTCCGAAACCGCGAGGGAGTTTTCGCCCTCGATGGTGAGCGTGTCAGGCTCCGCGCTAGCCTCCAGCGGCGGAAACGTGGAAAACCATTTGCCGTCTTTGACCCGGGCTGTGGCCGATTTCTCTTGAATCCGAATCGTGACCTCTGATTCGCCGGCTGCCTTTCCCCAAAGATGAACCGGCTTGCCGCGCTGCAACACCATGCCATCGCCAAACGGACGGTCGAGCGTAACCTCGCCAGTAGCATGGAAGGCAAGCGAGTGGAGGCAAACGAAGGCAAAGAAGAGGTGAGAAAATCGTGTCATCAAACTGCTGCAGGAAACTCCACTTCTTGGGGGGGCGGTTACATAATCCGTTGTCTTCGGAATCAAACGATTCGTCAGGACGATGAAACACCGGAAACCGTTTCAGTCTTCCCACTCCACAATGAAGTGCCGCGATCGTACGGGCCCGGAGTCGGTCCACTGATGATCGCTAGTTACCCGCAGGCTGCCAGCGGCGAAGTCCAACTGCGATTGGGTCGGTTTGCCTCCATACCACGTTTGGAATTCCGGCGGCTCGCCCGTCACCCATTGAAACGGTTGGTCTTGCCCGTCGCGATAGAGCCCCATCCAAATTGGCTGACTCGTTCCGGCATCGGTCAACAGTCCTTGCGCGAGCCACTTTTGCTCCTCTTCCGAACCGATCGTCACCAGGTGCCCGCCGAGGAATTCCGCCAGGTCGCGAGCCAAATGCCAGCTTTGCGCATTGTTGTCCTGAATTCGCGCATAGGCATGCCCCTGAAAAGTTCCCGTCTCGCGAATGTGAAAGTCGAAATTGTCCGGCTCGGCCAACAAACGCAGCCAGTTTTCCACATTTTCGGCATTTTCGAATCGTCTGGCGGCTGTTCGCAATCGTTCGATTTCCGGTTCCAGCGGTTCGCCGCGGACATAGGCCTGGATCACGCCGCGGTCCACGAGCAAGATGTTCCCCTTCAACTCGAGGCGCTTCAGCGAGGGAAATCCGTCCGCGTCCGGAAAACGGAAGAAACGCGGCTCGGCGCCCCGGTAGAAGATCGAAAGCTCCTCCAATTTGGGGAGATCCGGCAAGATTCTCAGTGGGGTCATCACAATATGACCGGAAATGTGCAACTGCTTCAGCGTTGGATGATTCACCAGTCCCGAAACGTCGCTGACACCGCGCACTTCGCTGAGCGTGAGTTTTTCGAGCGGAGAATTGCCGAATGGCAAACGCCTTTTGCAGCACCTCATTCGCGTTTTTGCCGGAGAGCGGCGGCTTGAGCGAGAGAATCTCGTACAGAATCGCCCCGAGCGCGAAAACGTCCGTGCGCTGGTCGATGGCATTCGTTTCGCCCAACGCCTGCTCCGGGGCCATGTAATTCGGCGTGCCGAAAATCGCGCCCTGCAACGTCACCAACACATCGTTGCCCGAATCGTCGCGCAGTGAGGAAACGCGCATCGCATCAGAAACGCTCGCATCCTCGCGGCCCATCAACTTGGCGATGCCCCAGTCGAGCACCATCACCTCGCCGAAGTCGCCCAGCATGACGTTTTCCGGTTTCAAGTCACGGTGAATCACCCCGTGCGAATGGGCGAAGGCGATTGCGTCGCAAACCGTGAGAAACGCACGCAACAGCCGCGCCAACGGCCAGTCGCGAATCGTCGCCGGATCCTTCGCCTTCAGCTTTTGCAGGACCGCGTAGAGCGAGCCGCCCTGAATGCGCTTCATCGTGTAGTAAACCCGGCCCTCGTCATCCACGCCCAGGTCATGAACTGGAACAATCGCCGGATGCTCCATCTGCCCGGTGATCTGCGCCTCTTCCACAAAACGCAAGATGTCTTCCGGCGTCGCCAATCGCGGATCGAGCATTCGCTTCAGCGCCACATTGCGCCGAATCGCGAGATCCTGCGCATTCAACACCGCACCCATCCCGCCGCGCGCGATTTCGTCGCCAACCGAGTACTTCGCATCTGGAGAGGCTGGCCGCAACTCCGCCAACTGCTCGTTCAACGAAACGCCCGCCTCCTCATGACCTGCCTGCGCCAGGAGTTGGGTGATCGTCATCTTCCCGCTGCCAATTTCCGGCGGCTTTGGGTCCACGACCGTCGGTGTGGACGAATCCGGCACTGGAATCTGAATCACCGCCTGGCAAGACGGACAGGGAATCTTGGCGCCCGCATGTGCCTCGGACGCCTCCAGCTTTTTGACCGCAACTACCACAAGAGAATTTCACGGATGAGGTTAGGCGGAGACGCTGAGTGCTGTCAATTGCCGATCGTGTGGTGGCAAGTACGCCTGAATGCAAACCGCCTTGGCCAAGGCTCTGCCGCGGAAATAAAACGAGGCCATCCCATACCGACGCAACCTGCAACAACGCGGCGCTCGCGTCGAGGGCAAGCGATTGGGCGCGCTCATTCTCGAATTTGAGGGTGAGAAGCATCACGTTTTGCAGCGGTCCCGATCCACCGGCGCGAAGACCGCGGTAGCCAAGTCCACGCCCCAGCCCTTCGCCTCATCCAGAACCGCGCATTTTTTGGCGAATTGGTGCAACGCCGGTACTAGCATTTCGGGAGTCGGTCACTCGACCGTGCGGCGTGGCCAACGCTACAAATGCTCGTTCGCTCCGGTTTTGTTGGTGATGCGTCCATGGGTGGGATTGTAGGCGAGGGTTTCTTCGGGATACAAGGTGGCGATATTGCCGAGCATCACCAGTTCACTGAGGGCAGCGCCGTTTTCAAAATTCGCCAGAATCTCCTGCTTACCGTCGCTGCGGATCGCATTGAACCAATCCTGATAAATGCCGCGCGTTGGGGCGATGCGTTGTGGTGTTTTGGTTTCGACCTCGGCGAATTTTTCGGTTGGCAGGGCAGTGATCTTCACACTGTGATCGTTACCAACCAGGGCACGGTCCAAACCAACTAATATAGCCCCCGCCTTACCCATCAACTCGTCAGCGGCGGCATCGTCAGCCACTCCGGCGGCGCGCATTTTTTTGCGAATCAACTCGCGCGCTCCGGGCGCAAACTCCGGTCCGTGATGCCAGGTGATGGTGACCGGCGGCAGGTTTTCACCCCGCGCGGGAATTTCCCAGCGAATCCGTTCCCACTTGGGAAACGAGATGCGATTGAGCCGACTGCATTCGGCGCTAACGCGAATTCTCGCCTCCGCTGCGGGCCGATCCCACAACCGGTTTAGTTGCAATGTTAGGAACGGAAAAATCGTCGTATGCATTCCAAAAACACCGAGGCCGCCATTGCAGGTTTCCCGCCAGTGCGCATAGGCCATCCAGTCTTTGTGATAGTCGCGGTATGGCAACGAGCCGAGCCAACTCTTCCAGTCGAGGCCGTTGGGTATTGGCTGCGTCCCCTCGGGTAAAGCGTTGCGATCCGGTCCACCGCGCTGAAACCAGATATGCACTTCGCGAACCGGACCGATCGCGCCGTCCTCGACCAACTCCATGGCGCGACGAAATTCGTTTCTTCCGGTTCCTGGACTGCGATAGGTGACCGGTAACTTCGCATCCGCGGCGAGCGCTCGCATCTTGCGCGCCTCGGTGATATTCAGGCCCAGTGGGCGCTCGGTGCACACCGGTTTTCCCGCCGTGAGCGCCAGTTCGGTGCCGATGGCGTGGAATTGATCGAGATTGGCGATGACCAGCGCATCGAAAGTGTCGGCGGTTTCGTCGAAGAGTCGACGGATGTCGGAATAAGTCTTGATGCCTTCGCCTTTCGCCATCTTCCGGTAGCGATCACCCCAGGGCCGGTCGGCCGGGTTATTGGACTTGTCCATCCGCGCGGCGGTTTCTTGCCATTGGGAGAAGGCTTTGTCGATGGTCTTTCGATTAGGATCGCACACCGCCACGACTTCCAGATTGTAGACGTGGCAGCCGGGCAGAATACTTCGCGCGTTGTACTTATTGCCAAAGACCGCGAGCCTGATCCGCTCGTTCGCCTCATAGGCAAAGGCTGTCTTTGCCGATGGCAGAATCGTCAGGCCCGCGCCGGCGGCTGATGTGGTGCTGCCGGCGAGGAAATTGCGGCGGGTCGTCTTATGAGAATGGGAGTTCATTTCCTGATTCGTGAATTAGCTGCCGAAGAGCAATCGGGAGGCTGGAATGAGATGGCAAAACACATCGGATTTCTCTATCGAAGGGGAGAGTTGTCCATCGTAAATCAAGACCGGCCGAATCGAGAATTTGGTCCGGTTCAGTATCTTTTCCGATTTCGCCAGAACTTCTTTTGCGACGCTTCCTTTAATTCGATTTCGAAATTTCATCTCACAAACATAGAGAGTGTTCCTTGTTTGAATGAGGAGGTCTACCTGGCAGGCTTTGCTACGCTTTGTTTCGCGTTGAAAGTAGGGTGCGGCGCTCACCACGCTTTCCGGTGAAATATCGAGGTAGCGGATGATTGACGTCAGGTTGTTGAGGATGAGATTCTCGAACTGCAACCCGATGATCGTATGCCATTGAATCAGGTTTTCCAGTTGTGCCATTCTATATAGACCGCTTTGGATTTTCTCACTATGCCGATCTATATATCTCAGATAGAATCTTAGATAGTTGTCGCGTATCCTGTATTTGCTCAGGGCTGTCTTTTTACCGCTAGTGCTCCATGCGAAATCCCGGCTCACCATGCCGGAGGCAACCAGGATCGAAAGCTGATCTGATAGCGCTCCCGTAGGTTTCACAGCAAGTGCTTCACATAGTTCTCCGGGTTCCAGAGAAGGGCCGGACAGTGCTCTAACAATGCTCTTGAGCTTTTCCGAGCGTCGTTCGAAGACATCTGTAAAAACTTTATCGAATTCCGAAAAAAGCAGTCCTTGCGGAGAAAAACACATCCGCTTGATGTTTCGTTCAGCGGTTTGATCGGGACGGATCTCTTCGAGGTAGCGCGGAACGCCGCCGGTCACGCAGAGAATCTTGAGTTTCTCGGTCGATGAAACCTGCCGTTTCCCCCAAAATCGGTTCGCGTCGTGCAGCGGGAGCTCGTCCAGAGTAAGCGTAAGAGAGACTCGGCCCATGAATCCCTTGTCGTTTAGAATATTGTCGTCAATCCATGAGGTTACCGATCCACAAAGTATCAAAATGAGTCGGTCGTTTTTTTTTGAATTGGGTATCCCAGACACCTTTGAGTTTTCCAGGAAAATCTCTGTCTTTGGACGCGATCCATGATATCTCGTCGAGTAGAATGATCGCCTCTCCCTTCGCCGTGAGACCGGCCAGGGTAGACAGTGCATCGTGCCAATTGGCAAATCGCATGGGTGGAACATGAAAAGCTGCACCCATCAATTCACCAAAGTGATCCAACTGATCCTGATTTGTGATCCCTTGCCTCGGAGCAAGACCATAGAACTCGAAAAAACGCTTTTTGGCTCCGAATTGTTCGATCAGAGTGCTTTTGCCAATGCGGCGTCTACCCCGACATACGACCAGACCTGCGGTGCGCCGCTTTTGAAAATCGCGCAAGAGTTTTAGTTCGTGGGTTCTTCCGATAAACATGCGTAGTGTCGATTTTAAGTCACAAAATAATCGAAGTAATTTGACTTTAAAGTGACATAATGTCGATTTTAAGTCAATTGGAATTAAAAATTCATGTGACTTAGGATCGACATTGGGTGTAACCGAAAAGCCTGACTGCATTTTCATCAAATCGTCCATCCTTTCCGATAATCGTAGCTTAAAAAACCGTTCGCTTTTTCGTGGTTGCCGATCTGTCCCGTAACGGGATCGAAATCCAAAGATTCGCCGGGAAAACGCGTCGAAACGCTGCCAACGTTGAGAAATTCCGCGAATGGCGCGGAGTGCTCGAAGTTGGTGATCGGTGTGACGCCGCTCCCCTGACAAGCTTGCACCCATTCTATATAGTGGCCGGGTGATTGAGCCATCGTCAGCGGCTTCTTCCTCTCCACACCGTCGAACTTTTCCTTCGGCAGCAGGGCGAG
Organism: Verrucomicrobiales bacterium; assembly: GCA_965224535.1. Classification (GTDB taxonomy): domain Bacteria; phylum Verrucomicrobiota; class Verrucomicrobiia; order Verrucomicrobiales; family DEV007; genus JBCDHN01. Next base: position 25,734 of record CBDCZR010000013.1, on the reverse strand, counting down.
GATTTTTCCGTTGTGGCCGTTGGTCACCAGCAATCCTTTGCTCCCCAAAAATGATACAGCCTGCGTTGGGCAAAAAGGCCTCGAGGTCTTTCTCCGACGCACCGTGGTCGAGCAAAATTTCGCCGAGCAGATTGCGCGATCCCCTGGCATAGTCCGGCTTGTGTCCGTGATGCCAGGTGACCGTCACCGGCGGCAGATCGAGACGCGCCGGTACCCGCCAGCGAATCCGTTCCCAGCGGGGATAGGACAAGTGATTCACCTCCGAGCATTCCGACTCGATTTGAATCGGAGTCCGCTTGCCGTCGGCAGCCACGTTCCACAGCTGAGCAATATTCAGGGCCATGAACGCCATATTCATCGAGTGCGGCCCGAAGTTGCCTAGCTCGCCGATACTGGTTTCCCGCCAGGCAATGCGGTTGATCCAATCCTCGTGATATTCGCGATGTGCCACCTGCGCGAGCCACAGTTCCCAGCTCAGTTCCTTCGGCACGGGTTGCGATCCCTGCGGCGCTTTGGTGAAATTGCGCCCCCCGCGGCTGAAGAAAACGTGGACTTGCTCGACCGCACCCAGGGCACCTTCGCGGATCAATTCCACGCCGCGCCGGAACTCGCCGTGCTGCGCGCCGTGGTTGTTCATCTGGGTAGGCAAGCCGGTCTCTTTCGCCAATTTGTGCAGAGCGCGTGCTTCGTGGGCGGCGATGGTGAGCGGTTTTTCGGTGAAAACGGGTTTGCCCGCCCGCAACGCCGCGGCTGATATGTTGGCGTGGGTATGATCCGGAGTCGCGACCACCACAGCGTCGATCTCATCCGCTTTTTCATCGAGCATGCGCCGGAAATCGGCCATCAGCGGAGGATGATTCGCGGCGAGGTGTGCGTAGTGGTTTTTAACCGCGTCACGGCGAATCTCGTTGTCGGAAATCGCCCATTCCGCGACGCGTTCATCCCAGGCATCGTAGACTCTTTGCACCTTGCGCAAATCGACATCGCACGACAACCCGAAGCGGACTTTATCGAAAGTGTGGATCCCCAGCGCGAACCCGTTTTTCGCGCCATAGCCACTGATCCCAACCACGGCGAGATTGAGTTGTTCGTTAGCGGTATAGCTGAATGCAGTTCGCGCCGACGGAAGAATGAGCAAACCAGTGCCGGCGCCTTTGGCGGTATTCGCCAGGAAGCTGCGGCGGTTTAGTGTATCTCTCATGATTTGGTGGGTGTGAGTGCGTCGAAAATCTCGAATCAGGATTCGACCAGGCGCCGTGCCATCAGGGCGTCGATTGTTGCGGAACGCGAACTCGCGAATGCAAAAAAGGCAATCCAATGGCCAGAAGCAAGGTCGAGAAGAATTTCTTCGTTTCGCCCTCAGCGAAAGTCATGAAGCCTGTGCGCGCAATTGGCGAGATTTACTTAAATTCGTAACAAAATTCCGAATTTACGCGTTGTGCGGGGCTAATCCCCAACTCCCGGATGAGCAACAATCCATCCGCGGTTTTTGCCGACATCGGTCCTGAATGAGTGGTGTTTCCCCCGCAACTTACCGCGACGCCACCGATGGCGGCCGCAAGCTGCCCACCACCAAAAACCCTGCCGAAGCCACCAAAGAACCCCGTTCGAAAACGGCATCGGCCAGCGCGTTCTGGTGTCGATTTGGGAAACGCGCTGGGTCGATTACGAATGCTTCATCAACGCCACGAAGGAAGACTTGTCCCAACGAATCAACCAGATGAAAGGAGACCTGCCGGCCGCGTTCGTTTCCTGACAACATGCCACCGAATTTTGCCAATGGCTTTCCGCGCGGGAGCGATCCGACGTTCACCAAAGATGGAAGCCTCCGTGCCATCGTTCGTGGATCGGCCTACGACGAAACCAATCCGGATCACGTCGATCTTTCCCGTCGCGGCCAATTGGAGGGCAGTTTCGAGCAATCGCTGGCCAGTTTGGAGGCCAAACTCACCAAAGCGCGCCGATTCGAACCCGCTACGGCGTTGAAAGCGTATGCGAGGCGCCGCAAGGAACGGAAATCGGGGAAAACGCCGACCTCCTGGGATCACGCCGAGAGTGAACTACGGCGACGCTACGCATATTTGTGATTTGAATCTATGGACACCAATGTCCATCGTCAGTGGATTTTGAAAGCGCTTACCGTCGGTAACCACGTGGATGAACTCAGCAAGAATCCCCATCGTAAGCTGACAAGCGGTCCCGCTGGCTTCGCTTCACCTCCGCGCCCAGGCTGCTCATCCCCGTGTTCAGTTGGTGCATCCACTCTAGCAAAAACGTCAGGCACAAATCCGCCCGCTTCGCATCATATTCCAGGTCATCCTCGTCGATCTCCACCGATTCCCCATCCGGCAGCGCGATCCGGATTTGCTTCGCCGGCGGGTTATACCCTTCCAGCTGCTTCAGCACCTCGATGAAGCTGGAAAAATCGCCTCGATCTCCGCATAACTCTGCTCGCTCAAGGTCCGCGCCCGCACCGGCGCCGAATCCGCGTCATCCCCTTCGTTGGCCGTCGGCGGCTTGGGCTTGGGCGGGCGGCAAGTGATGTTTCGATGTTTCCAATCCGGATTGCTCTCCACGAAATCGCAAGTCTGCAGCGTCCGCGCCTTGATCTCCGTCACCACCTCGACTCGTTGATTCACCTTCCAGGTATATTCCTACACCTTGGCCGAAGTCTCCCGGTTCATCACCCCGATCTCATCGAGAAAGTCCTCAAACTCGGCCGGCGAAAGTTCCGCGCGAGCTGGTTCAAACGGCGGTTCAAAGCTCTGGATCGCGCCCAACATATTCCGGCCCCGGCCCAATCGGTCTGCAAAAGTTCGTTCGGAGTTTGCCATGGTAGTAAAGGATATTTGAAGGTTAATATTTCTAAAATAGAATCAGAAATTGACAGGCTGTCAACGGTTGTGATTGAAGTTTTTCATAATTTCTCCAAATACCAGCTGCAATCTGAGGTCCTCTGTGGAAATCTGCGCTCATCTGTGTTGAAAAACTCTGGAACCACTCTGCTTTCAATGACCTGGTTCTGTGATTTGTTGCACAGAACCAAAATGACCGCAGTTACCTATCCTCACATTGAAGTCAAAGGCGGCGTCGCCCGGGTCGGCAAAACCCGCTACAAGGTTCTGCACCTGGCGGGCGAACATTACTATTATGGCTGGACTGCTGAAGAGCTCCTGCGCCAACACCCAGACCTTCAGCCCGAGGAGATCTACGCCGCACTCGGCTTTTTCTACGACAACTACGACGAACTGGTCGAACAGCTCAAGGCGAGCACCGAAGAAGTCAGCCAACACCGTGCCAAAACCTGTCAGCCATCACGCGCAGAGTTGCTGGAACGAAGGAAAGCCAAACCGGCTCGGTAGAAAATGGCGCTCGCTCTCTATATGGATGTCCACATCCCCGCAGCCATCACCGATCAGTTGCGTCGTCGTCTCGACGTCTTGACCAGCCAGGAAGATGGGACGGGCGAAACCGAGGATCCCGAACTGCTCCAACGAGCCACCGAACTCGACCGGATCTTAGTGACGCAGGACAACGACTTTCTGGTCATCGCCGCGGAGTGGTTGGCCGAATCCAGGGAATTTGCGGGAGTCGTTTACGGCCATCAGCAACAAACTGGTATCGGCCAATGCGTGGAGGATCTGGAATTGATTGCAACCTGTTACGAAGCGGAGGAAGCTCGGAATACGGTCATCTACCTACCTCTATAGTAGCAAACCGAGTTGGGCTTGAAAGGGCCTGGAAGTGGTTTTGAAGTAGAATGGACATCCTGTCCGTTCCCGTGGCCAAGCGTCACGCCGCGCTGGATTTCTTTTGAACGGACAGGATGTCCATTCTACGGTTCACGCACAAAATGCCGCCACCCACTCGCGAGGAAATTGCCGAATTGGAAGTCCCCATTCCGGACGATTTTCGTGGATTGAACGAATATGAACCCATCCACGTTTACACGCGAAACCTGCCCCACTGGCGGCAGGACGGAGCAACCTATTTCGTGACCTTTCGTCAGGCGGACTCCATACCTCAAGGTGTTTGGGAGGAAATGGCGGACGAGGCGGAGTATTGGCAACGGTGCGTTGAAACCGCAACCCGTGGCGGAACTCACGACCTTCCTGAAAAGCTTAAAGAGAAATTCGAGCAATTCTTGAAACGCTATGGCAATCGCTTGGAGAGCGAGCTGGATGCGTGTCATGGCTCCTGTCTCTTGCGGAAGCCCGAGCTGCGAAAGATCGTTGCGGAATCGTTGCCGTTTTTTAATGGGAAACGCTATGATCTCTACGCCGCAGTCGTGATGCCAAATCATTGTCATGTTGCCGTGCGTCCTTATCCGGGGTGGGCCTTGGAAGATATCTGTCAGGCTTGGAAAGGATTCACTTCGTTGGAAATACACAAACGCCTAGGAACAGAGGGCACGTTTTGGCAAGCCGAGAGCTACGATCGGATCATTCGGGACGGCGAGCACTTTCAGCGTGTGGTGCGATATATCTTGCGAAATCCCGGTAAGGCTGGGTTGCGGGATGGAGAGTATCGGATGCACTGCGGCGAGCGAGTGTGGGGGGATTGAATGTGGAATGCACATCCTGGTGGAATGGACATCCTGTCCGTTCCTAAAAATAGAGCGAAGCCAGAGGCCGTGACGCTTGGAGCGTCACGGGAACGGACAGGATGTCCATTCTACGGGGGATCAACAAATTGCGCGGAGAAAAGGGCTCGATCTGCTTTCACGAAAGCTACGGCCGGATCATTCGGGACGAGGCGCATCTTTGGAATTGCCTGCAATAGATAGATACCCGCAATCCTCGCAAGGCCTATTTGAGGTCGTGCGAGTCAACGCGTTGGGTGCATCCACAGTGGGAAGCGTTGGATTGCCCGCCTTGCTTCGGAGGAATTGGAGCCATGAAATGAACGTAGTATGGGTTTGTGATCGTTTCGAAGGTTGCCAACTCGTGTGGCATCCACCTTCCAACTGTCCGCTGAATCCGATCAGAGCCTTGTTAGGCAACAAATTTTGAGTATTGTGCGCCCGTGACTTAAACTTATCCGAATTCCAATGACTTGCAATGAACGACACGTCTGACCTTGCCCAAATCGCGGGCGTCCTTTCGAACTATGTCATACCGTTATATGCCCTTAATAACTATGGAACTCCTGAAGTAGTTTCGACCGCCACTCTGGTCAGGGACCATGGAGAATTCTATCTGGTAACGCGGGACATGTTGCAGATCATGTTTCAGATGAAAATCCTCCTCTTGTCCCAACGATCAACTGGACACTGAATCAGTTTAGCCGGTGGGTAGCGCTGCGAAGCAGGGATCGTGGAGAGTGGCAACCTGACCTCCAATTTGTACATTTGCTGGAAGAGCCACGAAGTCTTCCAGATTTCGCCCACTTTTATGACTTTCAGCTCAATGATACAAAGTTCGAACCGGACTATTTCCTCTTAGTTGGCTTCCCAGTGTCCAAAAACAAGCGTCCGAAGAGAATTCCAAAGGGAAAAACAATCAAAAAACCGAGTAGCGTTCTGATTTAGTGCTAAAGGTGAGCCTCATCCAAATTCAGACAAGATTCTTGAGTTCGCAGAGTACAACCCAAAGAACCATGTCGTTGTTCTCTTCCAGAGAAAAAGTTTCAAAAAGGATGGCAAAACCATTCGGGCTCCAATGCCCCAAGGGTTAAGCGTTGGAGCAATATTCGGAGTGAGGAGATCCGGCCATCGCTGGAACTACTCCCTGGAGGGGATTATAACTGAATATCGCGAAAACCGTTCTGCTATTCTTGGTACTCAGGTTTCGCAACTTCGACGCCTTCTGCGTCCGTACAGACGTGAGTCTGTACTCTAATCAACTAAGGATTGAATCCATTGAAAAATGGATCTGCAATGGTCAATCAGCCACACCCCAAAAGACTTTTCGATTCCCATTTCCCGATGTATCATAACTAGCGCAACAAGAATCATTGCCAAAATCACCAAGATACCAAACGCAGCTAGTCTCATGTTCCTTTTGCGCAGTTTTCTTCGATGCCCCTCACGCTTGACCCTAATCCGTTCTTGGCGCTGAGCCATTCGTTCGGCTGCTGGCACCTCGTTCTTTGAGGTTTGCATCGTGTACGGGAGCAATTCCGCAGGAATGAGAAATCTTGTTGGCAATAGCCATCTGTTCAACTCCAGATGCCGCTCCATAATGCGGCGCTATCGAGAAAATCGTCTGGTAGGATTCTGTGATAAACTGCCTAGAATCTTAAGATACATTTCGCGGGAGTTTGCAATCGTCTGTCTGAGTCTTTCAGTTTCACTAACCGCAAGCTGAAGCTGTTCAAGGAAGTGCTGGAGCTTCAATTCGTCTTTCGCTCCCCGAATTACGGCTGAAACACTCTGAAATGCAGAAACAAGACCTCCAGCTCCAACAGCCTTAAGTCCGCGTTTTGTATATTCCGTGAAAGATCCATCGCCAGCCTTCTGCTCCTTCCACACCTCCCTAATTGGCTGGTAGGCGGCTGCGGCCCCAAGGAAGCTCGCTGAAACCTTTCGAAGTGATACAAATGCCGGATGCCATATGTTATTAAGGGTCGAAGCTGCTTGAGCGACATTCCTCGCTCGGAAACCATGGCCTTTGGCCGCTTGGTAAGCCAAACGCTCCTCCATATTGTTCTCCAACATCGGTCAACACTTTACACAATGCGCGAATTTCTTGGCCAGCGGCTCGTTGGATATTAATCCGAAAATTAAATAGCCGACACTTCACGCGGCACAGAATTTTACTTTTGGGCTGTTGAAATACTGGATTACTCTGCTTGGGGATTTCTGAAGCATTCTCAGGAAGCTTATGACATTAGCCTTCAATTCAGCGAGGGTCCTTGGCGCCTTCTTCCCGTGGACGTTCTTCTTGATATCGCGATTCAGATATTCATCTGGATTGAGTTCAGGGGAGTACGCGGGAATGTAGAAGAGCTCTATCTCGGACTCGTTCGCCTTGGCCCACGCTTTGACTTTTTTGCCATGATGCACAGAAAGATTGTCTGCAATAAAGAACACTTTTCGATCGTGGCTCTGAATCAATCTACCCAGAAAGAGGATGTACTTGAGTTGGGTCATTCGAGCTGTGTAGGTCATGAATCGCATTTCTCCCTTGTTGGTGACAGCCGAAATGTGGTTGAGCTTCAGCTTTTTGCCGCTCTCGCGAACTTCGGGAGTCTTGCCCTTCTTCGAATAACTTCGTCCAGCGTGAACTTCGTCGCCCCAAAATAGTGGTTTTGCCTTCATCGCCCCAAAATATGGTTGCGCCCTCTTCCTTGGCTCGCTTTTCAATAGCTGGATACTCCTCCTCACGCCAGCGCCGGACAGACTCGCTATTCTGTTGGTAGGCCTTGCGAATTGGAACTTGAGGAGTCATACCCCAGCGCTTTAAATAGTTTCCCATTGTAATTAGACTCAAGGTGATCCCAAATTTTTCTTCGATCAAATCTCTAACCGCAGCCCTCGTCCAAAGGACAAATGGCAATTTCAATTGATCGGGCATATTATCGGTGATCAGATTAACAATCGTGGCGCACTGCCAAGGCAATAGTAACCGTTTTTCGCCGACCTTACGACCCCGCTTCACTGCTCGAAGTGCGTCCCACCCTCTCTTTTCATACTTACGACACCACCGGTTTACTTCTTGCCGACTTACTCCAAGCGCACGAGCTGTTTCCCGTTGGGTGTAGCCTTCTTCAACAACCATACGCACCGCAGTCATTCGGAGGTGCTCTTGCTGGTCAGGCGAAAGCTTTCTGGCGTCTCTCTTCATCCCTAACAATACCACATCATTAGGTGTCGGCTATTTAATTTTCGGATTAATACCGTTAATTCTCTCTGCCTTTAGATATTCCAGCTCAAACACTGGATCGAAGAACGCAATCAACCTGGAAGCTATCTCTTGCGAATCTTCACCTGCGCGGATTTCGTCAATTTGGCGGCTATCGTTTGCTTTATGCAGCGTTTGTTATCAGCGTCGTGACAGCTGAATGGATCGCCCACAACTCCTTCCTGAGCGTTTGTAGAGGTGAGCGCGGCCAGCGCTATGATCGGAAATATCAACCGAATAGAACTAGGCGAATAGATGGGGTGTTTCATGAATATAGGTAGCTTGGTGACTTGTTAGGAGAGTTGGTTCCTGTAGTAGATCTATTCTTCCACCTCCAGCACAAAACAACTCGCCGGCATCCCATCGGAATTCACCAGGTTTGGCATCGCGATATTGCTCCAGGCATGGCGAATGCGATAAGGCGGCTTCATGGATCCGATCACGTTGGTGCGAACGAGTAGTCTGTTGGGTTTTTCAAGAAATCGGGCGCGCCCTCCAGTCCAGCGGCCAGTGTTGTCGCCAATTTGAAACCACTTGACGTCGTGGCCGTCGCTGGTTTTCAACCCTTCGCCGACGTGATCGAAGGTGATGGTGAAATTTTTCGTCTTTGGATCCATCTCCACCGAGATCGGCTCGGGGCCGCCGGGGAGATTGTCGCGGTCATAGACATCGTGTAGAGCCCAAGCCGCGTAGCGTTCGCCCATAGCAAATTTGTTCTTGGGACGAATGTCGCAAGGTAAGCTCGTGTCGTTGAGAATGATGCACTGCGAATATTGGATCTCGCGCCCGGCCTGGTATTGGGCGAATTGCGTCTCGACCCAGTTCTCTCGTTGCTCCCAGGTATTGAGATAAGGCGCGTCGAAGGCATAGAGTTGGCCAATACCAACTGGCAGCGTTTCGTCGTTCCAGACGTTGCGCCAGCCGTCGATTAGGCCATGCAACATAACGCGGTAGCTATCGCCCGCCTGCCCGTCCTGCTCACCTTGGTGCCAGATGAATCCGCGCAACGCGTAGGGCACGAGTGGATGCAACATCGCATCATAGTTGCCGATGCCAGTTCGATGCAGTTCCAGCCCGCAGGATTCGGGATTCTCGCCGTGAGCGATTTGGCGTTGCTTGAGAAACTCAGCAAAAACGGGCTGCGTGGCGAGCCCCTCCATCGGGACCCAGGCGCGGAGCGGGCTGCCGCCTTCGGAGGTGTGAATCATGCCGACCGGGACGCCGAGTGTCTGTTGCAGCTTGCGCCCGAAAAAGTAGCACAGGCTGGAACTCTGGGAGAGCGCATTTTTATCCTGATGATAGATCCAGCGACCGTTAACGCTGCGTTTGGGTTGATATTAAGCGTTGCAAAAATTTTTGCATACTACTTTGCATATTGAGTATCCTCTAATAGGAAAAACGATTTTATCAGTTTCGGTGTGCGCTGAATGGATTTCATTATTGAGAAGATGGCCTGTTTTACTTCATCCTTGGTCACAACAAAGAGTTTACCGAGGCGACGCTTAGCATGGTTCCATACCTGCTCGTCTGGATTTAGTTCCGGGCAGTAAGTCGGAAGCATCACCATTTCTATACCTTCTTGTTTTCCGTAGGCAACCGTCTTTTTTGATTTATGGTAAGAAGCATTGTCTGCAACCACTACAATTGGTTTACCTGCATCTTTTCGCAGTTTTTTGATGAATTCGATAGCGTGCAAATCCTCTCATTCCATCATTTTTCTGGTAGTTCCGCAGGGAGGTTTGTTCGAATCTGAACAGCTCTTAGTTCGTCATGCTGAGTTTTGGCAATCTTGTCGCGAGCCCATCGAAAGAACCTCTCCCATTCTCCGTTGAGTTCGATGCATCTCAGATGTAAGAGCATCTCAGCACGTCCTTCGATCCAGCGCATCCCCGAACAATCCATTCTTTCGCCGATCACATAACGCACCGCACCCTCGATCACGCCGCTGGCGATGACCAAATCCTGTTCGATCAGTCGGCCGTAGGCCAGTAGGTGTTGGCGCTTGTCCATATAGGCGATGGTTTTTCTTAGTTTCTCTCGCTTAGCCTTGGTTCCTGGCCCTGTTGAGGCAATAAAAGAGTTTTCTCCATCGCTTACAATATGCACGTTGGTCCCGGTTGGATCGAATCCGCGACGTTTGACCTCGGCTTCGGCCCAATCCATCATCACTGAGCGCGGAGCATAACTTCCCCAGATTCTCTTGTTTATCGGGCCATGGAGCAAGCCGTCTTTTCCTCGCTTCAAGGTGTAGATTGCAACCAGGGTTATACTACGTCCGTTCTTGCTCTTATCCCCTTTCTTACGGCGCTTGCGTTTGCCTTTTTTGTTTCGGCAGGCTTTGCCGCGATGGCGTTGGCAACCACACTTGCTGCGCCCGGCGCCTTTGGGTTTGCGCGAGAATCCCTGACCCTTTTTCTTATTCTTGGGTTCGATGTAACTTCTCCAATAGGCCACCTTGCCAAACCCCGTGCGCAGGATTCGCCGAGCGGCCGTCTTGAGGCGGCCGCCGGTGCGCTTGAGATAACTGTCAGGATCGAACGATTGGTGCTGAATGCGCAGGAACAAAGCCACAAAGAGGCATCCCAAAGACATTAGCCTGGAAAACAAGGTGGCCTCGAATTCAGCGAACGAGTGTGAGTGGGCGCTTCTGCATAATGTCAGCATCTCCTCGAATTGGGACTGAAGTTTGGCTTCAACTTCATCAACGTCATATTCGTCTTGAGGGGTGAATTTTGCCGGCTTATGATCCGATTGCTGTGGTAACGTAGGTGGGGTTGAGTTTGTTGGTAGCAAGCATCAATCCTACCTCGTTATCCCAGCTTTGATGGAAAAATCCTAACAAAACCGAAATATTTGCTCGATTGAACCAAAAAATTCCCGTTTTATCGGGGGAAAATGGGGATTTGCACCCATTTCGATAAATTTGTCAGAGTTCATTCTACCCTCGATGAACGAGAAGTACATCTTACCTTTAGCTGAGATCGCGCTGATCATTTTTATAGTAAACCGGTCGCCGGAATCTTCGACTACCGGCGTTTCCGGGCGATTGGGTTGGTGGGTTCGTCAGGGTGTTAGGGATGGCGGTTCGCAGTTTCGAAAGGGTGGAACAGGATGATTTTTTCGGATTTGGTGTTGGAGAGTTGGGTCATGGATTGGCGACCTGGCCAGGCTGCTCTGAAACTTCGGCCGACTCTCTTGCAGCGCCGCCATGGCCTCGGACTGGTCGCGCTCCAGGAAAACGATGCGCTCGCGCAGCAACAGCGCGGTGGGAATGACCCGCAACAGCGCAAAAAGCGCCAGCATGGCGTGCAATTGGCGGCGTTGGACCTGGACTTGGCTGGACAACGGTCGTTGGGTTAGGTTTGAGGGGTTAGTTAGGGCTCAGTTTAGCCCACAACTCGGTGAAATTCGAGGGAGCCGCCCCGGAAAATGCGGAATTCGGAACCGCCGGGTGGAAAGTCAGTTCTATGCCGAGCCGTGTGCGGGAGAACCGCACGCCGGTTCGGAGGTAAGGGGTCGGCGCAAGCCAATGCGCCGACCCTACCCCGACTAACAGAAGGGCAAATTCCGCGTCGACACGCTCGATCCGAATCTTCACGAAGGCGGCGATGTCGAATGGTGGTTGGAAGTCCAGGCTGTGCTTAGGCTTAGGGGAATCGGAAGAATAGCTGATCAAATCTGCTTGTTCTCTTGCTCGATGCCGTCGTTGGACCTTGGATCAAATAGCTGGCTATGTTCACCAAGATCCGCCTTGGCCTCGAACAAGAGTCCCACGCACCTTCGATCATCTATTTTTCCGATTCCCCTTAGGCAATCACGAGATGCCGCCGGTAACCGCTGAGCTGATACGTGAACTGCGGCATCGGCTTAGCTGGCTAACCAATTGCTAACCCGTCCCGCCCGCGGGATCCTCCCCCTCACCTTGAAATCCGCGCTCCTCCATCTTGGCGAGCACCTCGGACATATCCTCCACTTCGTCCCAAACTTCGTCGGTGATGTAGATGGGTGACTCCTGCTGGATGGCCATGGCCATGCTGTCGCTGGGCCGCGCATCGAGTTCCACGATTTTTTTCTGCTGCATCTCGTTTTCGCAACTGATGATGAGCCGGGCGAAGTAAACGCCGTCGTGAAAGTCGTTGATCACCACCCGATCCACCTTCGCGCCAAGCGCCAGGAGGATGTCCGCGATTAAATCGTGGGTTTGGGGCCGCGGCTTGGGCGTGGCGCGCATGAACATGGTGATGGCGGCGCCTACCGTCTGATCCACGTAAATGACGAACACCTTCTCGTCGGTGCCCAAAAAAACCGCGCAACCGCCGCTGGTTGGCAAAACCGCGCGAACCTCGATTTCCAATAATCCGTTGTTACTCATGGGTGGGTTTCAGTCAAAACGTAGCGCGCTCAACGAATCCCGCGACTCAAAAATTCGCGGGAGGTGGCCACGTAACGTTGCGCCCACACTTTAATGGACGCTTGCTCGTCTTCGGCAAGCGTTCGTTTCACTTTTGCGGGCGAGCCCAGCACGAGCGAGCCCGGGGGAATCTCGGTTTCCGGTGTGACGAGGGCTCCGGCGCCGACGATGCTGCGTTTTCCGATCACTGCGCCGTCCATGATGACCGCGCTCATGCCGACCAGCACCTCGTCTTCGATCTTGCAGGCGTGGAGCAACGCCCGGTGGCCCACGGTGACCCAATCGCCCACCTCCGTGCCGTAGCGGTCGGCCAGATGTACCACCGTGCCGTCCTGGAGGTTGGTGTTTGCGCCGATGATGATGCGGTTGATGTCGCCGCGCAGCACGCATTGATACCAAACGCTGGATTCACGCCCAATGGTGACATCGCCGATCAGCACCGCATCTCTGGCCACGAAGCAGGTCTCGTGAATTTGCGGTTGGCGGTCGAGGTAGGCGTAGGATTTTGGGGCCGTGCGCGTCAAGGCGGGGCAGGTTTCCAGCGATGGCCCGCAAATGCAAGCCAATCGCCGGAAACTTGGCCCCGGGCGCCTCAAGTCTCCTCAAAATCCGCGTTTTTCGCCCCTACTCTTCTTCCGGCTCCAGCAACTCCGCGTTGCCGGGCATGTAAGCGCCGACATCCAGCGCATTTTGGCCGGGCTCCTCCAGGCGGGGGATGAAACGCCGCTCGCCTTCGCGAATCAGGCGTTGTTGGGCCACGCTCCCATCCACGCGCACCACGATTGCCTTGCGCCCGTGCCAGGCTCCGCCTTTTTCGCCGGGCGTCGCGTGGTAGTAGCCGTCGCCATCGGTTCCATCGACGATGAGCGGCCAATGCGAGCGCGAGGTGGTGAGCAAGCCGGAGATGTAGGCAAAGTGGTTCTCGCCCGGCTCCAAAGCCTGGCCGTCGCTAATGCGTCCGTCCGCAAACCGTCCCCAGGATGAGACCGACACGGCAAAGACTTTTTCGTTGTCGATGAAATCCGGGACCAGGTGGCGAAAAACGTCGTTGGATGACTCAACCGAGGCTTCTTCGTCCTCGTTGGCCAACAACTCGCGGTTGGGAAAAATTCCCTCGTAATCCTGGGCCCAGGCATTCATGGCGATGCCGATGCTGCGGGCGTGTTGAGCCGCTTGAGTCTGGCGCGCGGCGAGAATGGCGGATTGAATTCCCGGCATGGCGGCGGCACTCAAAATGGCAATGATCGCCATGGACGCCATGAGTTCCAGGAGGCTAAAACCGCGCCATGCAGCGCGATTCCTGCGGTTGGGTTTCTGCTGTGTTTGCATAGTTTGGCGAGCATTCCCCATGCCTGTTACCGCCGAGTTACCGGTTGGTGCGAACCTCGCGAAAAGCCGGCGATCCGCCGGATTTGCCAGATTCGCGGAGGCACTTGCCAGGGCGGCAAGAATGATCCAGGTTTGGGCTCATGAAGGCAGACTCAACCCACAAGTCTCCCTCGGCCGACCTTCACGACACCGGCGCCGGCGACGTTTTCCTTTCCTACGCCCGCGAGGACCAACCCACCGTCAAACGCATCCACGACGCCCTGGCCCAGCGCGGACGCAAAAGCTGGGTCGATATCGACGACATCCCGCCGGCCGACGCCTGGCTGCAAACCATCCGCGAAGGCATCGACCGCTCCCACGCGTTTATCTTCATCCTCTCGCCCGACTCCCTAACCTCAAAGGTGTGCCTCAGCGAGGAACTGCGCCGAGCCATCGATGCGCGCAAAAAAATCATCCCAGTGGTGGTGCGCGATTTCGACCAAAACCTGGCCCCGCCGGAAATCAGCCGCCTCAACTACATCTTCCTGCGCGATGGCGACGACTTTGAGGCCGGCATGACGCGCCTAACCGAGGCCCTGGACACCGATCTGGATCACGTGCGCCGCCACACCCAGTTTTTACGCAGCGCCAGGCTGTGGGAGGGCGAAAAGCGCTCTAAATCCCGCCTGTTGCGCGGCGTCCCGCTGCAAGCCGCGGAAACCTGGCTCACCGGCATTGGCGACAAAGAACCGCGCGCGGCCCAGTTGCAGATCGACTTCATCCGGGCCAGCCGCACGGCAGCGCGAGGCCGGCGGCGACGCAATGTGGCGCTGGCGTTGGTAGCCGTGTTAGGGGTGGCTTTGTTAGGGCTGGTCTGGCTCATTTCCCGCGGGCAGGCGGCATTGGCGCACCAAAATCTGGCCCTGCACCACCTCTCCAAGAGCGAATTCCCGCAAACCCAAATGTTCGCGGATAAAGGCCTGCAGCTCATCCCGCCGGTGGCGAAAATTCGGTTTTGGAACCAGGCTCGCGTCGATGCGGCGCGCCGGCAGGAGAAGGTGCTGAAAGGCCTGGAACGCCTGGCCGTGGGAAACACCGGCAAGCCGCTTTCGCCCCTGCCGGTCTGGTGCTCTCCGGTGGAAAAAGATGCGCCGGCTCTTACCAGCGCGGTGTTTGCGCCGGACAATTCGTGGATCGCCGCGGGAGCGGTTGATGGGCGTGTTAGGGTGTGGGATTGGCGGGGAAACGAGCGCGATTTGCGGCCCAGCGGCGAATTTTCGGGAAAAATCACCGACCTGGCTTTGAGCGCCGATGGCCGCCGTTTCGCCGCGGTTTGCGATGGCTCCGGCGACGACGATTTCGTGCAAATTTGGCGCGCTTCGCCGGTTTCGGCGAAAATCCCGGATTTCTCCGAAGAAGGCCGCTTGCCGCACCCAAAAGCCGCCGAGTTGGCCTGGTTTCCGGACTCCACCCGCCTGGTTTCCTGCGGACCGAGATCGCTGCAAGTTTGGGACGGAGTCGACGACGTTGAGCCGGATTCGATCCAGATTCCGCCGGAAAATTCGCCCTACGACGCGAAAGTCTCGCCCAACGGAAAGTTCATCGCCCTGGCTTGCATGAAGAAAGTTTTCCTGGCCGACACAACGACGCTGGAATTGACGACGATTCGCAAATTTACCGACGAAACCCAGTTTTCCGCGATCGACATCAGCCACGATTCCAAACGCATCGCCGCCGTCACGAGCGACCGCGGGATCAACGTGTGGGAACGCGACGGAAACACGGAAAAATTCCGTCACCTTGGCGAGAAACCGGGGCACGACTTTTCAGTGCTGGCCTGTCGCTTCAGCCCTGACGGCGAATTTTTGGCGACAGCTTCGATGGGCGGGCGCATCCGGCTCTGGCGGCCCAACAACTTGCTGGAGCTGCCCTTGGAAGCCAGCCTGCTGGGTGATTCTCACCATACTAGTTACCCGCGCGTGGAAGCGGTCGCGTTCAGCGGCGATAGCGATTTTTTGCTTAGCATCCAGAAAAACGGATCGGCGCGGCTTTGGTTCCTGGGCAGGGTGGAATCGCAAATCTTGCCGGGTGAAGGAAACGTGGAAGGCTTGGATTTCCACGCGGCAACCGGCCTACTCCTCAGCGGCCGAACCGGCGCCGAAGGTGAGCCAAGCGTCACGGGAACGCTGCGCGGGCAAAAAATCGGCGCCGAACCGCCAACCTGGGAAAACGCGGCTTTCCCGGTTCGCAAGCGGGACGGATTCGGTTTTGCCTTGCGCCTAACCACCAAATTCACTCCCGACGGCAAAAACGCTTTTGTCTTTCGTAGTTCGGTTGAATCCGCAAATCCAGATCCCTGCCTTTTCCTTTTGGACGCCAAAACCGGCCAAATTCGCGCCCAAACCACCCCGATCGACCCTAGCGGAGCCCCCATCCAACCCACCTGCGCCGGTTTCTCCGCCGATGCGCGCACCGTCGTCTTCGCCGACAAAAAAGCGCGTTGTTTTGTGGCAAAGCTAGACCCCGCATCCGGCCAACTTCCTGACAAAGTCGCCGAAATCGACGGCACGAACGCAAACCTGCAAAATCCCACTGCCTGGGCTGTCGCCCTCTCCGCCGACGGCCAACGCGGCGCAGTCATCGGAGAAAACGGCCGGCAATCCTTCGTGCGCCTCTTCGACGTCGAATCGCACGCCACCCTCCACGCCTTCAACCTGGGCGAGCGCGCTGCCACCGGCGCGCTGTTCCACCCCTCCGGCACGCACCTCGCAATCGGCCAATTTCGCGACTACTCCATCCACGTCGTCAACTTTGAAACCGGCGAAACGGAGCGAAAAATCATGGGTCACGAGCGCGGCATCACCGCCCTGGCCTTCAACGAGGACGGAACCCGCTTGGCCAGCGGCTCGCTCAACCGCATCCGGATTTGGGACTGGGCCACCGGCGGCGAAATCCGCTCCATCTGGGCGCACGAAAACACCGTCCAAGCACTGGCCTGGGTGGGCGAAGACGAGCTGGTTTCCGGCGCGGAAGACGGCAGGCTCAAGCACTGGAGCCTGGGGAATTTCGCGCCAAACTGGGCCGCCTACGCCGAAAAAGGCTGGCTGCACTTTGACGGCGAAGACCAACTGCATTGGAACCCTGACATCACCAAAATCCAGCCCGGCTTCGTCAACCTGCCGCCGGAATCCTCCATCGGCCGACTCCGAAATTAAGGTAATTTTACGCGCTCGGGCCGACTACCATTCGACCGGGAAGTGACTTGTCATGGGCGTCACTCTGCGGAAGATAACCTGCAATGAAGGCAAGGCCAGTTTCTCAATCCGCGTCCTCCGACCCACAAATTGAAACCGGGGAAGACCTATTCTTGTCCTACTCCCGGGATGACGAACTCACTGTCCGCCGCATTTATGCCGCGCTGATTGAACGGGGACATAAAAGCTGGGTAGACTGGAAAGGCATCCCCCCTCCGTCAAATGGTTGGAGACCATATTTGACGCGATCGACCGCTGCCAGGCGTTCGTCTTTTTCCTTTCGCCCAACTCCTTAACCTCTCGAGTATGCGTCAAAGAAGAACTCGGCCACGCCATTAGCGCTCAAAAACGGATCATCCCAGTAATGGTGCACAATTTTGATGACGCGAAGATCCCCCTAGAAAATTTGGAATCCTTCGAAAGCGTCAAGCGATTGCAATACGTCTTCCTCCGTGATTCTGATCCGTTCGAAGATGGGATCGCAAAGCTGGTTGAGGCGCTCAAAACTGACGAGGATCATCTTCGCCGCCACACGCAATATTTGCTGGCTTCCCGAATCTGGGATAGCGAAAAACGGCCCAAATCTCGTCTCTTGCGCGGCGAACCTCTAGAGCGCGCGCAGTCGTGGCTGCTAGGAGTTGGTGCCAAGCAACCTCCTGCTAGCCGGTTGCAGATCGACTTCATCGAGGCGGCGCGCCTGGACCGCGACCGACTTCGGCAACGCAAGCGGATCACGATTGCCGGTGTCGGTGCGATCGGTCTGGCGCTGATCTCCGGGATTATTCTGGTGCTTTTGGTAGGGCAAGCCCGGCTGCGGAAGGCAAGCGACGCTGCTTTCTATTTTAGCGAAGCCCAACAGCGGGCGGCGGCACGAGAGTTTCCTGAAGTGCAATATCTGGGCAGTCAAGCATCAGAGTTAATGCAAGACGTGCGCCCAACGGTCTGGACCAGGCGAGGCGTCCTCCGGCAGACCACTAGCATTCGCAATGAGAAAAACCTGAGCCTGGCTTCGGCTTTCGCCCAAGGGACAGACTGGGGGAACACTCTCACCAACCGTGGTTTGGTGCTCGGAGGCCAACTGGGAATCGCCGGCTCTTACCAGCGCGGTGTTTGCGCCGGACAATTCGTGGATCGCCGCGGGAGCGGTTGATGGGCGTGTTAGGGTGTGGGATTGGCGGGGAAACGAGCGCGATTTGCGGCCCAGCGGCGAATTTTCGGGAAAAATCACCGACCTGGCTTTGAGCGCCGATGGCCGCCGTTTCGCCGCGGTTTGCGATGGCTCCGGCGACGACGATTTCGTGCAAATTTGGCGCGTTTCGCCGGTTTCGGCGAAAATCCCGGATTTCTCCGAAGAAGGCCGCTTGCCGCACCCAAAAGCCGCCGAGTTGGCCTGGTTTCCGGACTCCACCCGCCTGGTTTCCTGCGGACCGGGATCGCTGCAAGTTTGGGACGGAGTCGACGACGTTGAGCCGGATTCGATCCAGATTCCGCCGGAAAATTCGCCCTACGACGCGAAAGTCTCGCCCAACGGAAAGTTCATCGCCCTGGCTTGCATGAAGAAAGTTTTCCTGGCCGACACAACGACGCTGGAATTGACGACGATTCGCAAATTTACCGACGAAACCCAGTTTTCCGCGATCGACATCAGCCACGATTCCAAACGCATCGCCGCCGTCACGAGCGACCGCGGGATCAACGTGTGGGAACGCGACGGAAACACGGAAAAATTCCGTCACCTTGGCGAGAAACCGGGGCACGACTTTTCAGTGCTGGCCTGTCGCTTCAGCCCTGACGGCGAATTTTTGGCGACAGCTTCGATGGGCGGGCGCATCCGGCTCTGGCGGCCCAACAACTTGCTGGAGCTGCCCTTGGAAGCCAGCCTGCTGGGTGATTCTCACCATACTAGTTACCCGCGCGTGGAAGCGGTCGCGTTCAGCGGCGATAGCGATTTTTTGCTTAGCATCCAGAAAAACGGATCGGCGCGGCTTTGGTTCCTGGGCAGGGTGGAATCGCAAATCTTGCCGGGTGAAGGAAACGTGGAAGGCTTGGATTTCCACGCGGCAACCGGCCTACTCCTCAGCGGCCGAACCGGCGCCGAAGGTGAGCCAAGCGTCACGGGAACGCTGCGCGGGCAAAAAATCGGCGCCGAACCGCCAACCTGGGAAAACGCGGCTTTCCCGGTTCGCAAGCGGGACGGATTCGGTTTTGCCTTGCGCCTAACCACCAAATTCACTCCCGACGGCAAAAACGCTTTTGTCTTTCGTAGTTCGGTTGAATCCGCAAATCCAGATCCCTGCCTTTTCCTTTTGGACGCCAAAACCGGCCAAATTCGCGCCCAAACCACCCCGATCGACCCTAGCGGAGCCCCCATCCAACCCACCTGCGCCGGTTTCTCCGCCGATGCGCGCACCGTCGTCTTCGCCGACAAAAAAGCGCGTTGTTTTGTGGCAAAGCTAGACCCCGCATCCGGCCAACTTCCTGACAAAGTCGCCGAAATCGACGGCACGAACGCAAACCTGCAAAATCCCACTGCCTGGGCTGTCGCCCTCTCCGCCGACGGCCAACGCGGCGCAGTCATCGGAGAAAACGGCCGGCAATCCTTCGTGCGCCTCTTCGACGTCGAATCGCACGCCACCCTCCACGCCTTCAACCTGGGCGAGCGCGCTGCCACCGGCGCGCTGTTCCACCCCTCCGGCACGCACCTCGCAATCGGCCAATTTCGCGACTACTCCATCCACGTCGTCAACTTTGAAACCGGCGAAACGGAGCGAAAAATCATGGGTCACGAGCGCGGCATCACCGCCCTGGCCTTCAACGAGGACGGAACCCGCTTGGCCAGCGGCTCGCTCAACCGCATCCGGATTTGGGACTGGGCCACCGGCGGCGAAATCCGCTCCATCTGGGCGCACGAAAACACCGTCCAAGCACTGGCCTGGGTGGGCGAAGACGAGCTGGTTTCCGGCGCGGAAGACGGCAGGCTCAAGCACTGGAGCCTGGGGAATTTCGCGCCAAACTGGGCCGCCTACGCCGAAAAAGGCTGGCTGCACTTTGACGGCGAAGACCAACTGCATTGGAACCCTGACATCACCAAAATCCAGCCCGGCTTCGTCAACCTGCCGCCGGAATCCTCCATCGGCCGACTCCGAAATTAAGGTAATTTTACGCGCTCGGGCCGACTACCATTCGACCGGGAAGTGACTTGTCATGGGCGTCACTCTGCGGAAGATAACCTGCAATGAAGGCAAGGCCAGTTTCTCAATCCGCGTCCTCCGACCCACAAATTGAAACCGGGGAAGACCTATTCTTGTCCTACTCCCGGGATGACGAACTCACTGTCCGCCGCATTTATGCCGCGCTGATTGAACGGGGACATAAAAGCTGGGTAGACTGGAAAGGCATCCCCCCTCCGTCAAATGGTTGGAGACCATATTTGACGCGATCGACCGCTGCCAGGCGTTCGTCTTTTTCCTTTCGCCCAACTCCTTAACCTCTCGAGTATGCGTCAAAGAAGAACTCGGCCACGCCATTAGCGCTCAAAAACGGATCATCCCAGTAATGGTGCACAATTTTGATGACGCGAAGATCCCCCTAGAAAATTTGGAATCCTTCGAAAGCGTCAAGCGATTGCAATACGTCTTCCTCCGTGATTCTGATCCGTTCGAAGATGGGATCGCAAAGCTGGTTGAGGCGCTCAAAACTGACGAGGATCATCTTCGCCGCCACACGCAATATTTGCTGGCTTCCCGAATCTGGGATAGCGAAAAACGGCCCAAATCTCGTCTCTTGCGCGGCGAACCTCTAGAGCGCGCGCAGTCGTGGCTGCTAGGAGTTGGTGCCAAGCAACCTCCTGCTAGCCGGTTGCAGATCGACTTCATCGAGGCGGCGCGCCTGGACCGCGACCGACTTCGGCAACGCAAGCGGATCACGATTGCCGGTGTCGGTGCGATCGGTCTGGCGCTGATCTCCGGGATTATTCTGGTGCTTTTGGTAGGGCAAGCCCGGCTGCGGAAGGCAAGCGACGCTGCTTTCTATTTTAGCGAAGCCCAACAGCGGGCGGCGGCACGAGAGTTTCCTGAAGTGCAATATCTGGGCAGTCAAGCATCAGAGTTAATGCAAGACGTGCGCCCAACGGTCTGGACCAGGCGAGGCGTCCTCCGGCAGACCACTAGCATTCGCAATGAGAAAAACCTGAGCCTGGCTTCGGCTTTCGCCCAAGGGACAGACTGGGGGAACACTCTCACCAACCGTGGTTTGGTGCTCGGAGGCCAACTGGGAATCGCCGGCTCTTACCAGCGCGGTGTTTGCGCCGGACAATTCGTGGATCGCCGCGGGAGCGGTTGATGGGCGTGTTAGGGTGTGGGATTGGCGGGGAAACGAGCGCGATTTGCGGCCCAGCGGCGAATTTTCGGGAAAAATCACCGACCTGGCTTTGAGCGCCGATGGCCGCCGTTTCGCCGCGGTTTGCGATGGCTCCGGCGACGACGATTTCGTGCAAATTTGGCGCGTTTCGCCGGTTTCGGCGAAAATCCCGGATTTCTCCGAAGAAGGCCGCTTGCCGCACCCAAAAGCCGCCGAGTTGGCCTGGTTTCCGGACTCCACCCGCCTGGTTTCCTGCGGACCGGGATCGCTGCAAGTTTGGGACGGAGTCGACGACGTTGAGCCGGATTCGATCCAGATTCCGCCGCAAAATTCGCCCTACGACGTGAAAGTCTCGCCCGACGGACAGTTCATCGCCCTGGCTTGCATGTCGAGAGTTTTCCTGGCCGACACAACGACGCTGGAATTGACGCCGATTCGCGAATTAACCGACCAAACCCATTTTTCCGCGATCGACATCAGCCCCGATTCCAAACGCATCGCCGCCGTCACGAGCGACCGCGGGATCAACGTGTGGGAACGCGAGGAAAACACGGGCGAATTCCGTCACCTTGGCGAGAAACCGGGGCACGACTTTTCAGTGCTGGCCTGCCGCTTCAGCCCGGACGGCGAATTTTTGGCGACAGCTTCGATGGGCGGCCGCATCCGGCTCTGGCGGCCGAACAACTTGCCGGAGCTGCCTCTGGAAGCCAGCCTGCTGGGTGATTCTCACCAAACTAGTTACCCGCGCGTGGAAGCGGTCGCGTTCAGCGGCGATAGCGATTTTTTGCTTGGCATCCAGCAAAACGGATCGGCGCGGCTTTGGTTCCTGGGCAGGGTGGAATCGCAAATCTTGCCGGGTGAAGGAAACGTGGAAGGCTTGGATTTCCACGCGGCAACCGGCCTACTCCTCAGCGGCCGAACCGGCGCCGAAGGTGAGCCAAGCGCCGCCGGAACGCTGCGCGGGCAAAAAATCGGCGCCGAACCGCCAACCTGGGAAAACGCCGCTTTCCCGGTTCACAAGCGCGACCGGTTTGCTCTGCGCCTAACCACAAAACTCACCACAAACGGCAAAAACGCGTTCGTTTTCCGCCGCCCGGAGAGGCGCGGTTGGCGGAACCTCAAAAAAAGCCCGGAGGCGATCCTCCGGGCTTTTTAGAATCAAAAAAATCGGGAAAAACAGATTTCCGGCAGTTAGGATGCCTTCTTCTGCGTCACTTTTTCCGCCTTGTTGTGCTCGTGAGTCACGACCACTTGGGCGTCTTTCGGAACTTCCAGCTTGCCATCCTTGATCCAGGAAAGGGGAATCAACGCCGTCGGGACGAGCGTGAAGGCCTTGCCGTCAACGGTCACTTTTTTGGATTCCAGATCCAGGCCGGTCAATTTGCCGGAAACATCGACTTTTTTGCCACATCCGGCAAAGGCAGCGCCGGAGGCGAGACCGAGCACGGCGATAAGAGCGAGAGCTTTTTTCATGATTATGGGTATTGAGGTTTGGTTGGTAAGAAGGGAGGATTTCCGTTCCCAACACTGCCTACGTAGCGCCATGTGGAGGCTGCGCAAGGGTTTGTTGAAAGGAAATCCGGGTGCGGTCCGTCTTCGGACACGACTTCTTCCAAATGTTCACGTCGCCGCACCTTTCGTCCTATCGCCTGCTCCTGCTTTTTGTGCCCGGCGTGCTCATGGCTCATCCGGAGCCGGATATCCCCGTGCGCGCGTATTTTCAGGAAGATGGCGATTTGCGCGTGACCGTGGAGCTGGACACGCGCGTTTTTGCCGACGATCCGGAGATGACGCAGTACCTCTACTTCAAGGATTTCCTGACATTGCCCGAAACGGAGCGGGAGGCCTTCAAGCGCCAAGCCGAGGCCTATCTGAAACCCCGCGTGGAGCTGATTTTTGAGCCCGGAGGCAAGGTTGAGCCCGAATTTGAGTTCGATTTCACGACCTGGAACGGCCAACCGCTGGTGGGCGCCTACGACTATGTGATGGTGACGGGAACTTGGCGCACGCAAGTTCCGCCGGGCTCGACCGGTTACAAAATCAGCGCGAGCAACGCCAACACCCTCAGCGTGGTGTTCCTGAACTTCTACGAGGGGCGAAAACTGGAGCGCTCGGCAGTGCTTTTTCCCGGCGAATCCAGTTTCGTGCAGGATTTGGCGAAATTGGCCGAAGCCGGGGTCTCGCAAGATTCCGGGGAAATTTCGGGCGGCGCGTGGAAGGTGTTCGCAAGCTTCGTGCGGGCCGGTTTCGTGTATTTTTTGCCGAACGGGCTGGTGCATGGCGCGTTTTTGCTGGCGCTGCTGTTTTTGAGCCGGACTTGGCGGCTGCGTTGGCGGCAAATCGCCGTTTTTGCGCTCGTGTTGGCGCTGGGCGCGGTTTTCGTCGGGCCCGGCTTGGCGAAAGCGCTGAGCGGGGTAGTGCTGGGGCCGATTTTGGCGATCGGCGTCATCGTGATGGCCGCGGACACCCTGTTTTGCCCGAAATGGTCGCCCTGGCGGCTCTACCTGGTGGGAGTTCTGGGTTTGGCGCACGGCGTGGGTTTGGGCGCGATGTTGGGCGATTTGCGGCAAATGGGCGGGCAGTTGTTCCTCAGCCAAGCCGGTTACCTAACCGGCATCCTCGGCGGCATCCTGGCCATCGTCATCCCCGTGCATGCGGCGACGTTTTGGCTGAGTGACGCCGCGTTTCGCAATTTCATTGGCCTGCCCGGCTCGATCCTGCTCATCGTGGCCGGGCTTCTGTTCTTGACCGGCATTCTCTGACGCGCTCCATTCCAGCCCATGCAAATTACCGTGCAATACACCGGCCAACTCGCCAACCTGGCTGGCGCAGCTCAGGAGACGTTGCAGGTGGAGGAGGGAACCCGGCTCAAGCCGGTCGTGGATCGCCTGGCCGAGCGCCACGGTCCGGCTTACGCCGATTTGGTGCTGGATTCCGATGGCGCGCTGCGACCCTCGCTGCTCGTCGTTTTGGACGGAGAGCAGGCGGAGGGCGACAAGGCGCAATTGACGCTGGACGGCGTCCAAACGCTGATGCTCATGACTCCAATCGCGGGCGGATGACCGAATTGTCCGATCTGGACCGGGCCATTTACGAGTGGCAACTGGACGTGCCCGGATTTGGCGAGGCCGGCCAGGAAAAACTGCGAAATTCCACGGCGCTCATCACGCGCGTCGGCGGTTTGGGAGGGCCGTTGGCCTTTTCCCTGGCTGCGGCCGGTTTTGGCAAGCTCATCCTGGCGCACGCCGGAAATTTGCGGCTGGACGATTTGAACCGGCAGATTTTGATGCGTCATGACGGCGTGGGCCAACCGCGGCTGGACGGCGCGGCTGGCCACGCTCAACGCCTTCAACCCGAACGTGGAGGTGGAGGCCGTGCCGGAAAATGTTGGCGAATCGAACGCAGCCGGCCTTGTCGCCAAGGCGGACATCGTTTTCAGCGCGGCGCCGCTTTTTGAGGAGCGCCTGCTGCTGAACCGGGAATGCGTGCGCCAAGGCAAACCGCTGGTGGATTGCGCCATGTTTAACCTGGAAGGCCGCGTCATCCCCATTTTGCCGCGGAAAATCCGCCTGCCTGGCCTGCCTTTACCCGGAAATTCCGCCAGGCTGGAAGCGGCGATTTCCCGTGATTGGCGCGGTTTCCGCCCTAACCGCCAACATCGGCGCCATGGAGGGAATCAAGCTGCTCACCGGCCTGGGCGTCTCAAACTTGAACCGGATGATTTTCTTTGATACCGCTACCATGCAATTTCAGCACATCACCTTGAAACACGACCCGCAATGCAACGTATGTTCGAAAATTTGATAGGACCAAAGGGACGGAAGGGACCCAAAAGACAGCTTGGCGTCCCTTGCGTCCTTTCTGTCCTTTTGATCCCTTGGTTTTTCTCCGGTTGCGGCCAAAATTCCGCCACCAAGCCCCTGGTCATGTTCTGCGCCGCGGGCATGAAAAAGCCCGTCACCGCCATCGCCAAGCAGTACGAGGCGGAATACGGCGTAAAGGTCCAGCTTCAGTTCGCCGGCTCCGGAACGCTGCTCGCCAGCCTGGAAGCCGCGGGCACAGGCGACATCTACCTAGCCGCAGATTCCAGCTACACCAACATCGGCAAGGAAAAGGGGCTCATCGCGGAAACCATCCCGGTTTGCTTCATGAGCGCGGGATTTGGCGTGCCGACGGGCAACCCGAAAAATCTCGGTTCGCTGGCCGATTTGACGAACCCGGACTTCAAAATCGGCATCGGCAACCCGGATGCGGCTTCCGTCGGCAAATTCACGAAAAAAGTCCTCACCAAGCACAGCGCCTGGGACGGTTTTCGGCCCGCGGTGACCTTCCCCACGGTTAATGAGCTGGCCAACGCGATCAAACTCGGCTCCATCGATGCGGCCATCCTCTGGGACGCGATCGCCAACCAGTACGCGGAGATCGACTTCGTGAATTTGCCCGAATTCGACGCGGAAAAAAAGGACGTCACCGTCGCCATCCTGACATCGACCGATCAATCGACCGAAGCGCTGAAATTTTGCCGCTATCTCTCCGCCCGCGACAAAGGGCTGAAGCA